>NZ_JBIVYJ010000001.1:0-1966567 GCF_044772185.1 Pandoraea sp. NPDC090278
TTCACGCACACTGGAGCTACGGCCAATGTGGTCGTCGATGCTGGTGCGCGCATCAACACGCGCAAGCCGCAGTCGGTGACCGAAGGCGGCGGCTACGTGCTGCTGTTGGGACGCGAAGCGCATAACCGGGGCACGATCGTCACGCCCTCGGGCCAGACGGTGATCGCGGGCGGCGACGCGTTCGTCATCCGTCGCGGCATGGGCACGGACGGTAATCCGAATTCCAGCACGCGCGGCAACGAAGTCACGCCGAGCCTCCTCGCGGGATCGACGGCCGGGCGCGTCAGCAACGGCGGTTTGATTCAGGCCCCGCTGGGCGACATCTCGCTGGTGGGGCGTCAGGTCGAGCAAAGCGGCGTGCTGGTCACGACGACGTCCGTCAACACGCGCGGCACGATTCACCTGACGGCGAGTGGTGACACGAACGCGCTGGTGCGCGTGGCACCGGGCGCACTGAATGCCATCGTGCTCGATACGTCAGGCGACACGGCGCTCGACGTGCAGCGCTCCACGTTGCTTGCCGACACGGCGAAGGTGGCGGAATCGGGTCTGTACAACCGTCGCGATCAGTCGCTGGTGCAGATCGTCTCGTCGGGCGATGTCCTGCTCGACAGCGACACGCTCACGCTCGCGACCGGTGGACAGATCAACGTCGCCGCAACGCGACGCATGATTGCCATGGAACGCGCCAAACTTGACGTGTCGGGCGCGGTCGGTGTGCAAGTGGCGATGGCGGCCAACAATCTCGAAGTCAACATTCAGGGCAACGAGCAGCGCGACGCACCCACCAACCGCGACACCCAACGACTGAACAGTCTGACCGTCTTCATCGATCGTCGCTATCTGGTGCGCGTGCCGGCGGGCACGCAAGGCTACTCGACCGATCGCTGGTACACGTCGGGCGGCTTGCTGGAAGTCAGCGGCTATCTCAACACCGCGCAGCACGGCGTTGGCGAATGGGCCGCGCAGGGTGGCACGGTGCAATTGGGCGGCGCGCAAGTCGTCACGCGTGCCAGTTCGCTCATCAATCTGGCCGGTGGCACGCTCGACGTGCAGACGGGCATGATCCGGCAAAGCTGGTTGCGCGCAGAAGACGGCCAGTTCTATCGCGTCGACAACGCACCGGGCGACCTGCGCTACCTCGGCGTGTATCGCGGATTCGAAGTTGCCCACGCGCGCTGGGGCAAGAACACGACCGAGGCGTATGCCACGCCGTTCATCGCGCCGGGCGAGCGGCTGGAGAACGGCTACACCGTGGGGCGCGACGCCGGACGTCTGATCGTCTCCGGACAGTCGGCGGTGCTCGAAGGCGACGTCGATACCACCGTCTACCAAGGCTCGCGTCAGACGCAAGCAGCGGATCGGGGGCTGTATGACGGTTACCTGCAATCGCAACTCGCCGCGCCGCGTGGCGGGCAGTTGATCGTCGGCAAGCTCACGCCGTATTACGACGACACGTCGCTCACCTTGCGCGACAGTCCGAACGCCGTCGTGCGTACGATCGATGTCGGCGATATTCAGGCGTTGGCGGCGTCCATTGCGCTGGATGCCGACATCGATGCGCAACGCGCGGGGAAGATTTCGCTCGACGCCGGCTGGCTCAATCGGCAGCACTTCGGCGGCGTGAAATTGCTCGCGACCGAGCGCGTTGGCCTCTCCCGCGATCTGCGTGTGGCGGATGGCGGCGACATCGGCCTGCATGCGACGCGCGTAGACATCGACGCGAACCTCACCGCGCGAAGCGGCGCGATCAACGCCGGCAACATGCTGCGTCGCGTGAACGAGAATCAGGGCGGCGGGTTATGGCAAGACCTGCCGGTCGTCGACACCGCCAGAGTCGCGGGGACGCAATACGTGAAGGTCGCGAGCGGCGCAACGCTCGACGCGCGCGGGCTGTGGAGCCGGGCCATCGACGGTGAGGCGGGCGTTCACGGCATGCCGTATCTCGATGGCGGGTCCGTCGTGCTATCGAGCACGGGCGACGTGATCCTGTCCAAGGGCAGCGCTATCGACGTCTCGTCCGGGGCCGCGCTGCTGGCCAACGGCACGGTACGCGGCGGCAAGGGCGGCAGCGTGTCGTTGCTCGCGAGCCAGTACGACACGAACGGCACCCGCGTGGGCGCGTTGCATGTCGACGGCGACCTGCGCGCCTTCGGCGTCAACGGCGGCGGCACGCTCAAGATCGACACCGGTAACGGCGTGATCGTCGGTGCTCCGGGGCTGGTCAAAGACGGTTGGCTCGGCGTTGGCGAAACGTCGCCGGTCGCGCTCACGCTCTTGCAGGAGTACGTGATCAAAGCCGGCACGGTCATGTCGACGGACTTCGTGCAGACCGTCTCCACCGTGCGCGCCGGCGAAGTGCTGACGACGCAGCCGGTCTTCACCACGGCAGCACCCGGCGTGCTGTCGGCCCCCTGGACGGTGCCCGCCGGCGTGAACGGCACGGCTTACGTCGTCTACGATCAGTACGGGAACGCGTTCCGCTCAGGCGACGTCGTGCCCGTCGATCGCAAAATCTCCCGCGGCGAGGGGATGATTGCCAGCGGTTATGTCGTGCCTGCGAACGTGTTTCCGGCCGGTTGGACGGTAGTGGCTTACGACGTCGTCGCGAAGGCCGGGCAGCCGCTTCCGGCGGACGTTCGATTGGAAAAAGGCGCGACGATTCCGGCCGGTCTCTCGCTGGTCGATGCCGTGCGCGTTGCTTCCCCTACGTCGCTCGGCACCGGTCTCTTCTCCAGCGGCTTCGCCCGCTACGACGTAAAGGGACAACTGGGCTTGGTCGTCGCGGACAACGTGCGACTCGACGTCGCGATGCCGGTCCTCAACGTCGACATACAAGCTGCGCGTGACGCCCAAAGCGGCACCGATCCGCGACAGATGCTGTCCGTCTGGCTGCCGCCGGAATGGCAGGCCGACGCAGCGAAGGGCACTGTGTCGCAACGCGGCGGCGCGGACATTGCGCTGTCGGCGGGCGCGTCGTACAAACGCGCAGACTTGCGTCTGGGCAGCGGCTCGCAAATCTCGGTGGACGCCGGTCGCAGCATCACGCTTACCGGCAATCGTCAGATGACGTTGCTCGGCGGCCTGCATGCGGCGTCGGGCACCCTGAGCGTGCTGGCGGGCGAATTCCTCACCGAAGGCTCGAATCTGCCCGAAGGTCGTCTCACACCGACCTCCATGTGGATCGGCGAGAACGCCGTACTCGACGTGGCGGCGCGTCCGTTCGTGGCGCGCTCGGCTACCGGCACATACACCGGCAAGGTGGCCGAGGGCGGCACGATCCAGATGGGAGCGAAGTATGTGCCCGGTGCGACGAAGTTGGTCGGGGCCGACGCGTTCATCGTCGTGCGTCCGGGGGCGACGCTCGACGCTTCCGGCGCCGTCGCCGACATCGACCTGCCGGGGCTGGGCCGCACTCGCGTTGCCAGCAACGGCGGCGTGATCTCGCTGGCGTCCGGTCGCGGCCTGTATCTGGACGGCGACATGAAGGCCGAGGCTGGCGGCGCAGGTGCGGCGGGCGGCACGCTGAACGTGGCGCTGGACACGCCGCTTTACGGGCGCGTGGATCGCACCAGCCTCAAGGGTGCCAACGTCGACGATGCCGTACGCGTCGCGCGGGAAATGATCCTCGCGCAAACGCAAGGCCCGAGCGAATTGTCGGACGCATTGCTGCCCGGTCAGATGGGCGGGGCCGGAGGGCTGGTGCTCGGACGCGCGCGTATCGGCGTCGACCGCATCAAGGCCGGTGGCTTCGACAACCTGTCGCTGATGGCCAACGGCATGCTCGATTTCGCGGGGGACGTGAGCCTGTCGATGGGCCAGAGTCTGCGTATCGCGGCAAGCTCGCTGGGGCTGGCGAGTGGCGCGGCACCTGCCACGCGCGTGAAACTCGCCGCACCATACGTGCAAGTCGCGTCGGCGGGGGGCGGTCAGGACGACAACTTCATCCTGCCCAATCCGGTCAACGGTTCGAAGAACGGCGGGCGCGGCATCGGCGTGCTCGGTGTGCCCAAATTCGCCCCTGACGCTCGATTCGACATCGACGCGTCGCTCATCGATCTCACGGGCATGGTTCAGTTCGGCACCGCCGGGACCATCGAGACGAACAGCGGGACACCGGTCAAGGTGGAGCGTCTGGCGTTCGGCGACGTTGTGCTGCGCAGCGCTGGGGACATACGTCTGCTCGACAGGCAGGAACTCTACGTGCCGGGCGACCTGACGCTGGCCGCCGCGCAGATCTATCCGGCGGCGAACGCGAGCGGCAAGTTCGTGGTGGGCCAGTATAGGACGTCGAACGGCGCTATCGAACTCGACCCGAAGCGCGTACTGACGATCGCTCGCACGACCGAGGCGCTGCCCGAGCAGCCCTATTCTCTCTTCGGCAGTCTCATGCTGGTCGCGCCGACGATCCGTCAGGGCGGCGTGTTGCGCGCGCCGATGGGCACGATCACGGTCGGTAGTCAGTTTGGCGGGGAGGGCGTCGGCATGTTTCATCTGCTGCCCGGCAGCGTGACGTCGGTGAGCGCGAACGGTCTCGTGATGCCTTACGGCGGCTCGCTCGACGGGCTCAGCTACATGTACGCGGGCAACGACGTGCAGACCTTCTGGCCGGGCGGTGGCCCGTCCGTCATCGTCACCAGTCACGCCGTCGCGGTGGAAAAGGGGGCCGTGATCGATCTGTCGGGCGGCGGCGAGATTCGCGGCGCAGCGTTCCTGGCCGGACGTGGCGGCTCCGTCGACGTTCGCCTCTCGCCGCTCATGCAAGTCGTGCAGACCGGCAACAAGGGAAGTTTCCGTTTGCCCGCGCTGTCGACCAATCCGGTCTACGCCATCGTGCCGGGGGCGCAACCGGCCTACGCCCCGGTGCTCGGCGAGCGCGGTGCTGGTGCCCCGTTCATCGGCCAGCGGATCACGATCGGCGCCGGTGTGCCCGGATTGCCTGCGGGCACCTACACATTGCTGCCGTCGACGTTTGCCCTGCTGCCGGGCGCGTTCCGCGTCGAATTGCAGACGCAGGCCACCGTCGACGCTTCGCTCGGTCCGGTCGCCATGCGCAACGGTTCGCTCACCGCACCGGTGACCCTGAGCGTAAACAACACCGGCATTCGCAATGCCGCGCCGACGCAAGCCGTGCTGAGCCCGGCGAGCGTGCTGCGCACATATGCGCAGTACAACGAAATGAGCTACGCGGACTATGTCCGTGCGAGCTCGGCGCGCAATGGCGTGTCTCGCTCGCTTGTCGAAGCCGATGCTAAGCGGCTGGATCTGAAATTCCTGAGCGACAGAGAGGCGGGCAAGGTGGTCGATGTACCCGCGTTGCGCTTCGACGGACTGATGGCGGGCGCCGCAGCCAAGGACGGTTACGGCAGCAGTCTGCTGATTTCCTCGCACGGTGAGCGCGTGGAGATTCTCGGGCCACGCGCGACGCCGACCGTGGGCGACCGGACGCTCATCTCACTCAACGCCGCCGATTTGAACGCCGTCGGTGCGGCGCGTATCGGGATCGGCGGGTTGCCGGAGGCGACGACGAGCGCCAGCAGCCTGCTGGCGTCGGCCATGAGGGCGTCGATCAACGGTGCACTCAAGTATGTGGTGCTACGCGGCGGCGCGATGCTGCGCGCCAGCGAAGTCTTCATTTCGTCGAATTCGCCGCAGGACGGCATTCGTATCGAGCAGGGTAGCGGCATCAGCACGCTCGGCTACGGCAAGCCGATGTGGGATTCCACGCTCGGCTATGTCTACGCGCCCGGCTCGAAGGCCGTACTGGCCGTCTCCAATGGTCGATTGACGATGTTGGCACCCGAGGCGGGCAGTCCGACCGAGGGGGCGGGCGCCATCGATCTGGGCGTGTGCGCGCCGGGCGCGACCTGTTCGGGCGAGACGCTGCTACTCTCCGAAGGCAGCATCGCCGTGTCGACGGACAAACGTTTCACGATCACCGATGCGGTGCGCTACGGCGCGCGTCAGTTGGCGCTGACGGTCGGCCGGGTGAACGTCGGCAGTCAGGTGTCGCTCGACGCACTCGCCGCCAAGGGACGACTAGCCGACGGGCTGACGCTCGACCAATCCATGCTTGGCCGCCTGCTGCGTGGCGATACCGCGTACGGCACGCCCGCGCTCGAGAGTCTGTCGCTCGTCGCGCGCGACTCGATCAACTTCTTCGATTCCGTCGAACTCTCGACCCTCGACCCGGCAACGGGCAAGTCGCGCATCGACACGCTCGTGCTCGGCACACCGGCCATCTTCGGCTATGGCTCGGCCGACGCACTCGCGCGCATCCGTACCGATCGCCTCGTATGGAGCGGTTCGAAGTCCCCGGCCGGTGCGGTGACGGCCGACGGCGCGGGCACCGGCAGCGGGCGCTTCGTCATCGACGCGAAGGAGATCGTGCTCGGCTACGGGCCCGCCACGCAGCCGGACAGCAACAACGACCAGAACCGGATGGCGCTCGGGTTCTCCACGGTGAATCTGAACGCCAGCGAGCGCGTGAGCGCCAATTACAAGGGCGGTCTGTCCGTCTACCGGTCGCAGCAAGGCTGGAATGCGCAGACGAAGGATTACGACTACAGCGGCGGCGACCTCGTCATCGATACGCCGCTGCTCACAGGCGCTGCCGGTTCGACGAGCCGCTACACGACCGGGGGTAACCTGACGGTGACCAACGCCAGTGCCCGTGCCAAACCGGTGCTGACCAATGCCGACTTCGTGGGGGCTTTGGGCGCGGACGTCTCCCTCAAGGCCGGTGGCACGGTGAACCTCGACACCGGTGTGGTGCTGCCGAGCGGTCGCCTGAGCGTGGCGGCGCAGGGCGAGGTGACGCTGGGCGATAACGCGCAACTGGATCTCGCAGGTCGCAAGCTCGATTTCTTCGACGTGAGCAAGTACAGCTGGGGCGGCGACGTCCTGCTGTCGAGCGCCAACGGCAACGTGCGTCAGGCGGCTGGATCGCGCATCGATCTGTCGGCGATGGAAAACCGTGCGGGCAAGCTGTCGGTGGTGGCGCTGGGCGCCTCGGGTGGCAACGTTTCGCTGCTGGGCAAACTGCTGGGCAGCGCGACCGGCCAGTACGATGCGGGCGGCACGCTCGTGCCGTTCTCCGCCGGGGGGATCGATGTGCGCGCGCAACGCATCGACGATTTCACGGCACTCAATGCGCGCCTGACCGACGGCGGCGTGTTCGGCAGCCGCAGCTTCCAGATCAAACAAGGCGATCTCGTCGTCGGCGACGAACTCAGGGCGCGCGAGATCACGCTTTCGGTCGACGGCGGACATCTCGAAGTCCGGGGCCGCGTGGACGCCAGCGGCGATCAGGTGGGGACGATTCGCCTGTCGGCGCGCGATGGCGTGAGCGTGAGCGGCGCAGCCGTGCTGGATGCGCACGGCAAGGTCGCTCGTCGCGACAGCTATGGTCAGATCATCGAAGCGGCGAATCGCGCCGTCATCGAAATCAACGGCAACGAAGGGCGCGTGGTGCTCGCAGACGGCGCACGTCTCGATGTGCGGGGTGGCACGAACGGTACGTCGCTCAACGTTGGCACGCTGGAGATCAGCGCCAAACGTCTCGGTGCCGGAGGTGGTGCGACGGACAACGATATTGCCATCGACGCCGGCGGCAATGTGGTGATCGACGGCGCGCGCGCCATCACCGTCAACGGGATGTATCGCGATCTGGATGCCCCGACGGGCACCGATACGGCGGTCGATGGCCGCACCTATCAGGTCGTCAATCAGGCGTACCTCGACGCACTCCACGCGAAGAACGAAACGTTTATGACGAACGCGCTCGCCAACGGGGCAATGCTCGCACGGCTGGCGGGGCTGCGTCGCTATACGGACGCGTTCCATCTGCGTCCGGGCGTTGAGATCATGAGCAAGACGCCGGACGGCGACATCCATCTCGACGGCGACATCGACCTGTCTCGCTATCGCTACGCGAGTCTGAACCCGCATACGCAGAAGACAGGCGTGTACGGCAGCGGGGAGGCGGGCGCGTTGACGATTCGGGCGGGGGGCGACCTGAAGGTTTATGGCAGCGTGAGCGACGGCTTCGACACCACCCGTCTTACGCCGGGCACGGACAGCAAGGGCTGGGTGCTCACGAGCGGCCTGGCCGGTTGGGGTGGAGATGCGGTCGTGCCGGTGGGCGGGCTGGTGACGCTGACCGCAGGGACGGCATTCCCGGTCGGGCGCGCACTCAACTACGACATCCCCGTACAGGCGACGACACTGCCGGTCGGCCTGCGCTTACCGACGCGCGTCTCGCTCACAGGCACGCTGACGTTGCCGGCCGGCACGGTCCTTGGCGGCGCGGTGCGCGACGCCGCAGGCAACGTGATCTACGCCGCAGGTGCCGTATTGCCGTCTGCCGTGACGCTGCGCAGCGCAACGCAACTCGACGCCGGTAACGTGCTGCCTGCTGCGACTGCCGTAGCGGCGCTCACGTGGCCCGCCGGTGCCATCGTGCCGGTAAAGCTGGTGCTCGCGAACGCCGTGGATCTGCGCAAGGGCGCGATCATTCCTGCGGAAACGGATGTGAAGTTGCCGGGCGGCGCGACGGTCGTCAAACTGCGCCCGGCGGACGCGGACGGCGTGCAGGGCAACTTGCTCGCGATCGCACCGATGCTCGCGCCGGGTTCGGCGTCATGGTCGATGCGATTCGTGGCGGGAGCCGACACGACAGCGGCCGATCCGCGCGCATTGCAGCCCGACAGCAAGCGTGGGCATCTGGTGCTTTCCGACACGCACTACGGCATGGGGGAAGAGCGGGTCAAGGTGCCGGGCAGCGGGTCGCCGGGCGTCTTCAGATGGGGCGACTACGGCGACTGGTACGGCGGCATTCCCGGCGAGATCGTGACGCAGGCCGAGCTGGAAATGCTGGGCATTGTGGAAGACGGCGACATCGACGGCATCAACGGCGGCTACGACGTGATTCGTCTCGTCACGCCAGGCACGCCGCCGACGTACACCTTCAATTCGCTGCCGGCACGCGAACCGGCGTTCAGCGTGTTGCGTACCGGGACCGGCGATCTCGATATGCTCGCGGCGGGCAACTTCACGATGAATTCGCCGTTCGGCGTCTACACCGCAGGCACGCAAGCCGCCAACGTCACGGGGGCGTACAACCTCGCTCGCGGCAAAGTGAAGGGCGCGAACGTGCTCGGTGCCGACGGCGCGACGTTTGAGAAATACGTCGACGGCAAGACAGACAGTCTTTACGGCGCGTGGTATCCGGAGCATGGCGGTAACCTGTTCGTGCGCGCGGGCGGCGACATTCGCGGCGACATCGCGGCGGACGGCACGGGCTTTCGTCGCACGACGAGCTTCGGGATGCCGCGCGCAGCGGCCGACATGTCGAACGTGGGCAATTGGCTCTGGCGACAGGGCTCCGGTTCGGCGATTGCCGACGGCGGCGTGCCGGGCGCGTGGTGGATCAACTTCGGGACCTACACCGTGGGTCCGTCCGAAGGTTACGACGCATTCGCCAAGATGCCGTATCTGGTCGGCTTCACCGGGCTGGGTACGCTCGGCGGCGGCAATCTCGTCATGGAGGCCGGTGGCAACGCGGGGATGCTTGAATCACGCATGGGCCCGAGCAATTCGGATGCGACGAAAGTCTTTGCACGTAGTCAGGGCGTGAACGTCGCGGTGGCCAGTACGGGACGTGTGTCTGCCGACGGGTCGCAGATCGTGCTGACAGGCGGCGGCGATCTGGACATTCGCATCGGCGGCGGACTCAACCCGGTGCGAGACGTGCGCGCGATCGCACCCGCCAACAACGAGATCAGCGAGTCGACGGCGTGGCGCAATGCCAATCTGTCCCTCTACGGCACCTTTACGAACCTGCGCGGCGCAACGCGCGTAGAAGCCGGGGCTCTGGGTGGCAGCGGTGCTGTTGCAGGCGGAGCCGATCTGCGTGAGTCGCGTGCGACGAGCCCGTTCGTGGTGTCGGGCGGCATGGCCAGCGGTGGCCCGACGCTTGTGCTCGGGGATTCGGGGGCGCGCGTCGAAACCCGTGGCGACCTCGTCATCGGCGGCTATGGCGACGCGACCCGCACGAAGCAGAGCAACAACGGCACACCGTTCTCGGTGGGCGGCGTGGATTACAGCGGCGAGGGTTTCAGTTGGTTCACGCTGTGGACCCCTTCGACCGCCATCGATCTCTTCAGCGCCGGGGGCAGCGTGGCACCGCTCACCGCCATCGCCGATCGCACCCGTGTGGGGGGCAACCATTCACCGACCGACGGCCGCTTCGTACTGCCCGCTACGCTGCGCGTGACGGCGGGCGCGGGCAACATCTTCAACGGCCCCGCCGCGACTGACAGCTTCTTCGCGAACGGCGCACAGACAACGGCAGATACACCGATGCTGCTCGCGCCCGAGCCGGTCAGCAGTTTGTTCAAGGTGAGCAGCGACGGTGGGGCGCTCGAAATGCTCGCGGGGCAATCGATGTTCGGCGGCGGGTTCCCGATGAGCCGCTCGGCGGCCGATCCGCGCGCGTTGCCCACGCCGCAATCGCCTGCGTTTGCCGGGGGTGTGGCCGATATCCCAGGCAATCGTTCGTATCTCACGAACGTGCGTCAGGACGCGCTCGCGCCCGATCTTTTCTACTACTACGGCGCCTCTGGTGCCAACGTGTTCCCCATGTTCAGCCTGACGCCGGCCACCGTTTCGGGCTATGACGTCGGCCATGTGTCGCCGGCACGCTTCTACGCGGTAGCAGGCGACATCGTGGGCCTTCAGACGGGCGGCATCAACTACCGGGCGTCGTTGTCCCCGAAGCAGGGGCTGGAGGCCACGTGGTACGAGGGCAACGGGGCGGTGGCGATCCGTGCGGGACGCGACATCGTGAATTCCGGCACGCCGCTCGGCACGTATCTGGTCTCCAACAGCGACTTTGCTGGCTGGTCGATGACGCGCGACCCGCTCGATCCATCCAAGCCGGGCACGCCGAGCCGGCGCAATGGTGTGGTGACGCAAGGCAACGTGATTGTTCACAACCGCGCCGACGACGTCTCCGTGGTCTCCGCCGGACGCGACGTGCGCTACAGCACGTTCTACGTCATCGGGCCGGGCGCGCTGGAGGTGACGGCGGGACGTGACGTGTTCATGGGCGACACGGCGGAGTTGCGCAGCCTCGGTGGGGTCGTCAACGTTAAACCCGGCGACCGAAGCAATGGCGCTGCGATTGCGGTCGCGGCGGGCGTCGGTCCGAAGGGGCTCGACGGTGTCGACTTCAAGGCCTTCGCCGCACGCTATCTCGACGCGGCCAATCTGGCCGATCCCGGCCGCACGCTGTCGGATCAACCGGGCAAGGCCGTGGTCGTCTACGGTGGCGAACTCACGCTCGTGGGGTGGCTGCAACAGGAGTTCGGTTATCGCGGCGACGCAGCCGGTGCCGACGCCTTCCTCGTGAGCAAGCAGGCCGAGCTGAACGCTGCCAACGCCGCCAACACGGCGAGTCAGGCGGGCGGTGGCGCGGCAAAGCGCGACCTGCGCAACGAGTACGCGCAGCAGAGCCAGCTGCATCTCGTGAACTGGCTGACGACGCGCTACGGTGGGCCAAACAACGCAGGGTTGCATTTCGATGCGACGTCCATGAACGCGCGTCAGTTCTTCGACGCGCTCGCGCCTGAGCAACAACGCACGTATCTGCGCGACGTGTACTTTGCGGAGCTGCGGGCGTCCGGGCGCGAGTACAACGAGACTGGCGGCGCGCGTGCGGGCAGTTATCTGCGCGGACGCGAAGCCATCGCCACGCTGTTCCCAACGCACGACGCCGCCGGAAACCCGCTGACATACGAGGGCAGCGTCACGATGTACAGCAGCGCGAAGTATTACCTGCAAAACCTGAATCGCGAGGCGACAGTGCGTCCGCTGCCGGGCGTTCAGTATCTGACGCAGGCCCAATGGATTGCCCGTGGCAGCCCGCAATACGACGTGCCGCATTACGAAGTGCAGGACGCTGGGATTCACACGGACTTCGGTGGCGGGATCAGCATCGTCACGCCGGGCGGACGAACGCTGGTCGGCGTGGACGGTGGTTTCGTACCGGGCGACGGCTCGGGGGTGCTCACGCAGGGACGCGGTAACGTCGATCTGTATTCGCGAGACAGCATTCTGCTCGGACAGAGCCGTATCTTCACGACGTTCGGCGGCAATGTGCTGGCGTGGTCGGCGCAGGGCGACATCAACGCCGGGCGCGGTTCGAAGTCGACGGTGGTCTACACGCCGCAGCGTCGCGTGTACGACGAAATGGGCATGGTTTCGCTGTCGCCGACGACACCGAACACCGGAGCCGGTATCGCAACGCTCAACCCGATTCCGGAGATTCCGCCGGGCGACATCGACCTGATCGCGCCGCTCGGCACGATCGATGCGGGCGAAGCGGGCATTCGCGTGTCCGGCAACGTCAACATCGCGGCACTGCGCGTACTGAACGCCGACAACATTCAGGTGCAGGGTAAGTCGGTGGGCATTCCGACCATCGCAGCGGTGAATGTGGGAGCGTTGACGAACGCGAGTGCGACGGCCGCGCAGGCGGCTGCGGCAGCGCAGGATGCTGTGTCACGCGACCGGGCCAGCCAGCGGGCCGGCCAGTCGTCGATCTTCACGGTGCGGATGCTGGGGGCGTCGGTACAGGGCACGCACGGAGAGGCGGAAGGCAAGCCGTCGGCGGCCAACGGCGACGCGGCGCGCTACGGTGCAGGCTATCGGTACGATGCATCAAGCCCCGTGCAGATTCTCGGCATGGGCGGCAAGGTCGATCCTGCACTTTGGCGCAGCCTGAGCGACGCGGAGCGTAAGCGGATGCAACCGGCGGCGCAGAGTCACTGAGGCAAGATGCCGTTCGATGGGACGGGGCCGGTGGCGATTGCCGTCGGCTCCTTTTTAGATTTCATTTGGGACGTCGACCGGCCAACCGCTCAAGCGTTAGCCGACGACAACGGCGCCACGCGCGCGATCAGGCCCGTCCGGTCGGTTCGATTCTCCAGCACCAGTCGTGCACGATGACGCTCGGCGACCCGGCTGACAATCGACAGTCCCAAGCCGCTGCCTTGCCCGACGGCCTCGTCACCGCGATAGAACCGTGTGGTGACCTTCTCAAGTTCATTCGCGGCGACACCGGGTCCGGTATCGATCACTTCCAGTGTCACGCCATTGTTATCGCTCGACAGCCGCACGTCGACCGCACCGCCTTGCGGCGTATGGCGCAGGGCGTTGTCGACGAGATTCGCCAGCAGCATGGTGAGGCTGGTGCTGTCGCCGTGGATGTGAAGCGGGCCGTCCGACCCGACCAGCCCGAGATCGACGTTACGACTCTCTGCGATGAAGGAGTAATCGGCCACGACATGTTCCGCGATAGCCCGAACATCGACAACGTTCCGGATGTCGATCTGGTCGGCGTCTGCCCGGGCAAGGTCGAGCAACTGCTGCACAAGATGAATCAGTCGATTGAGCCTGCCCTCCAGCTTTGCGACGACGGTCGGGTTGGCGCCTAAGGCGCCCTGAAGGTTGGCGTGCTGCAATTGGAGCTTGAGCGCGGCCAGCGGCGAACGAAGTTCGTGGGCGGCGTTGGCGATGAAGACACGCTGTGCCGACGCTGCCTGATCCAGCCGCGCCAGCAGATCGTTCAGCGAATCGACCAGCGAGGCAATTTCACTCGGAATGGCTTGCTCGAAGTGCAACGGCGAAAGCGACTCGTACGAGCGCTGCGCAACGGAGCGAGAGATCGCCGAAATCGGTTGCAGTCCTTTGGAGACGACCCAGAGGACGAACAGCACGATGACCGGCACGAGCATCCAGAGCGGGGCAATGATGCGAAGCGCCATGCCGACGGCCAACGTATCGCGCACCGCAATCGGCTGCGCGACCTGAACGTATCGGTCGGGAAGCTGGATGCCGTACGTGCGCCAGTGCGTCTCGTCCCATTCCTTTTCGTGGAATCCCGGTGTCAGACGCGGCATCGATAAGGCGGCTTCGTTGTGGTACTGCGGCTTGTTATCGCTGTCCCAGCGTTGTATTAGCAGGCGATCCTCGGCAAGGCCGCCCCAGTCGGCGCTGTCCGGCGACTTCGGCATCTCGCCATCTGCCGACGTGACCGGCAGCGATAGCGCAACCGTGCGCAACTCGTAGTCGAACAGTTCTGCGGCCTCGTTCCGGGCCGTGCGATACAGCGCGTATCCTGCGACTAGCGCAAGCAGGACCAGCCCGGCCACCAGCCAGACGATCAGTCGCCAGCGGATCGATTTCATTGGGTTTGTGCCATGCGATATCCCACGCCGCGAACGGTGACGATGCGCTGCGCGCCGATCTTTCGCCGCAAGCCATGAACGTGCACCTCGATGGTATTGCTGCCGACTTCCTCTCCCCAGCCATAGAGCTTCTCTTCAAGCTCACGCCGGGTGAAGACGTGCGTCGGCGTTTCCATCAGCGCGGAGAGCAACGCGAATTCGCGGGGGAGAAGGTCGACCGCCTGCCCATCGAGCGACACCGTGTGGGCGGAAGGGTCCAGCGTCAGCGTGCCATGCACGTAGAGCGGTGCGGCCTGCCCGACTCTGCGACGACCCAGCGCTCTGACCCGGGCGGCCAGCTCGTCCAGTTCGAACGGTTTGACCAGATAGTCGTCGGCACCGGCATCCAGCCCCTGCACGCGATCCGTAAGGGCGTCGCGGGCCGTGAGAATCAGGACGGGAGACGTGCCACCCGCCTTGCGATAGCGTTTCAGGACTTCGATACCGTCCTGTTTCGGCAGCCCCAGATCGAGCAGCACCAGCTCGTAGACGGCGTTGCCCAACGACAATTCCGCTGCGCGCCCATCGGAGGCCCAGTCCACGGCATGGCCTTCGCTACGCATGGCGTCCTGCACCGTTTCGGCGATCATCGGGTCGTCTTCGACCAGCAGTAGTCTCATCCCGTAGTTCCCCCAAACGCCCACATGCCGCGCATCGATAAACAGGCATTCTGCCACCGCTTTCCTTAGGAGATGCTTAACCGGCAGTGGTCGTGCCGTCCACCGTCAATGCGCCCGCTTGTATGGCTTGCTTAAGCAGTTCTTAAGGCACCGCTTTCTAGAATCGGCCCCAACGTCACCACTCCTTGCCGTTGGAGGCCCAGATTGCTATCCAGACCCTGTCGTATCGTCGCTGGTTCGACGCTCCTGAGCGCTGTACTGCTCGGCGGCTGCACGATGTATCACTCGGTGCCTCTGCCGACGCAGCCGGACGCCCCGTCGAGCGTCAGCCGCATTCCCATCGATGCCGCAACGTTGCGCTTTCCCGCGCTGGCGGCGCACCACTTCGATCCGTCGGACGGTCTGGACAGTGTCGAGGTGGCCATGCTCGCGGTCTCGAACAATCCCGACCTGAAGCTGGCGCGCGACGACCTGGGGATTGCACATGCCCAGTCTTACGCCGCCGGGTTGCTGCCGGATCCGCAGGTGGGGATATCGAGCGATTACGTGACCCCGGGGGGCAGTAATGCGACGCGCGCGTTCAACTACGGCATCACGATGGATCTGATGGCGATTGCCTCGATTCCCGGGGCGAAAGCCGTGGCGGAACACAACGTCGGCAAGCTCGACCTCGGATTGCTCTGGCAAGAGCAGCAAATCATCGCTCAGGCACGCCGTTTGTTCGCGAAGGTTCGCATGCAGGACGAACTGCTCCCGTTGGCGCGTCAGGCAAGTGAGCTGGCGCAGGCACGCTATGACACCTATCGGGCGGCGGTCAGCGCAGGCAATCTGACCTCGGATAACGTCAGCGCAGCACTGACCTCCGCACAGGATACCCACAAGCAATACACCGACTTGCAGCATGCGGATCTTCAGGCGCATGCCGATCTCAACGCGTTGCTCGGTTTGTCGCCGGAGACGGAACTCACGCTCATCGGCGGTGCGCGCGATGTTGCGGCGTCCGACGTAGCACTGGATGAGGCCGTCGGTCATCTCGCACAACGTCGCGCCGATTTGCTGGCGCTGGCACAAGGTTATGCGGCGCAGGACGCCCAATACCGGCAAGCCATCCTCAAGCAGTTCCCGAGTCTGACGGTTGGTTTTGTCAGAGCGCGCGACACCTCGAACGTCTACACCTCGGGCTTTCAGATCAATCTGAGCCTGCCCATCTTCAATCGCAATCAGGGCAACGTCGCCATCGAATCCGCGACGCGCAACCGGTTGCACGACGAATACCAGATTCGTCTGAATCAGGCCTACGCCGATATCGCCCGGTTGCGCGCGGATCGCACGATCTCGCGTGCGCAGCTTCGCGACGTCGAAAGCGTGCTTCCCGGTCTGTCGCAAGTGAGCACCGACGCAACCCGCGAGTTTCAAGCCCGCAATCTCACGCTCACTGCCTACACCGACAGCCGTCTGGCGTGGTTGGCAAAGTCCATCGAGGCGTTGTCGCTGCGTGAGACCGTCGAAGAGCAGGACATCACCATCGAAACGTTGGCCGGGCTGGCCATGGTGTCCGAAAGCACCCCGTCCAAGGAATCCAATCATGAACAGAAATAATCAAGCGGCCGCACGCCGATGGGCCAGTGCACGCCCGCAAATTCTCTCGCTGGGGCAGGCCGTTGTACTCGGTCTTGGCTGTCTGCTCGCCTCGTTTAGCGGCAGCGCAGCGGCGGATGCCTCCACCGTCTCGGTGACGGCGTTACCCGTGCGGCAAGCGGTGATTGCGCAACCGGTCAGCGCGTACGGTGCGGTGTCGGCGTCCGGCGCGGCGGTCCAGTCAGTTACGTTGCCTTATACGGTGCGGATTGCGGCGCTGCGCGTCGCGCCCGGTCAGCGGGTCGCCAAGGGCACACCGCTGATGGACGTGGTGGCGGACGCTGCCGCCACCCTCGCGCGCGATCAGGCGAGTACGGCGTTGGCAGCGGCTCGACGGGATTTGGCGCACACGCGCGCGCTCTACGACACTCATCTGGCAACGCAGTCGCAACTCGATGCGGCGCAAAAATCGCTGGATGACGCCGTGCAGGCCGAGGCGGTTCAACAGCGTGTCGGCGCGACGAATGGGACGCAAACGCTGCGCGCGCCCTTTGACGGCGTGGTCGTTCAATTGAATGCAGGGCAGGGCGATCAGGTCGCAAGCGGTGCACCGCTCGGCCTTCTGGCGCGCGACGCGCAGCATGCACAGGTGCCGAACCTTGTCCTGAACGTCGAGCCGTCTCTCGTGGCCAGCATCCACCCAGGAGATGTGGTCGAGGTCCGGCCGGTGTCGGCCAACCTGACGGGGGGTGTTGTTTCCGGACGCGTCGCCACCATCGGTGCCGCCATCGATCCGGTCACGCAAGCCGTGGTTGTGACAGCCTATGTGCCCGCGAGCCCGGGCCTGATTCCCGGTACACGCGTGAGCGCATCGATCCAGACGCGCCCGGCGCAGCACTGGGTCGTGCCTCGCAGCGCCGTGCTTCGCGACAAGGACGGCGCGTATCTCTTCCAGATCGACGGCTTGCACCGTGCGCACCGAATCGCGGTGCGTCCGGAGGTCGATGCCGGGGAGAAGTACGGTGTCGACGGCGATCTGCTCAAAGGGGCGCCGGTCGTCGTGGCAGGCAACTATGAGCTGACCGAAGGCATGACGGTGACCGTCGCAGGAGACCACTAATGAGCTTCGTGCAATGGATGCAGGCGCACCGGCGCTCGTTGCTGTTCGTCGTGTCGATGATCGCGATTGCGGGCGCACTCATGTCGACGCAGTTGCCGATTTCGCTGTTTCCGGACGTGGCGTTCCCGCGCGTCGTCGTCTCGCTGGACGCGGGTGATCGCCCGGCCGAGCAAATGGCGACACTCGTCACCATGCCGGTCGAAGAGGCGTTGCATCGTGCGCCGAACGTGCGCGGCGTGACGTCCCGAACGAGTCGTGGCAGCGCCGAGATTGCGGTGAACTTCGATTGGGGCACCGATATGGCGTTGGCCACGCTTCAGATTCAGTCGGCCATCGCAGAGACGTTGCCCTCGCTACCGCCTGGAACGTCGACGCGGGTCCGGCGCATGGACCCGACGGTGTTCCCCGTCATCGCCTATAGCCTGACAAGTGCGAAGCGGTCCCCTTCGGAGCTTTACAACCTTGCCCAGTATCAGTTGCGTCCGTTGTTGTCGGCCGTGGCCGGGGTGGCGAGAGTGGAGGCTGCGGGCGGCGCGCAAGACGAGCTTGAAGTCACTGTCGACCCGCTTCGACTCGCCGCCTACAAGCTGGCGATTGGCGATGTGGTCAAGGCGGTCGGGGCAAGCAACGTGTTGCTCGCGAGCGGTCGCCTCGAAGATCACGACAAGCTCTATCTGGCCATCGCGCATGCGTCGCTGACGTCACCGGAGACGCTTGCCGGGGTGGTCGTGGCGAACACGCCAGGCGGACCGGTCCATTTGTCGGACGTCGCTAACATCGCGCAGGGGACGGTGCCGCAATGGCTGCGCGTCACCGCCAATGGCCGCGACGCTGTGCTGCTCAACATCTATCAGCAGCCTGGCGCCAACAGCGTGGCGATTGCACGCGACGTTCAGGCAAAGCTGGCGGACTTCAAGGCGCAGTTGCCGTCGGATGTGAAGCTCTCCAACTGGTACGACCAAAGCGAGCTTGTCATCGCGTCTGCGGCCAGCGTTCGCGACGCCATGCTCATCGGTGTGGTGCTGGCCGCCTTCACGTTGCTGCTGTTTCTGCGGAACTGGAAAATCACCGCCATCGCGGTCGCGCAGGTGCCTGTGGTGATGGCGGCAACGTTTCTGGTGCTCCATCTGTTCGGCATGGGACTCAACATCATGACGCTGGGCGGCATGGCGGCGGCCGTCGGTCTGATCATCGACGACGCCATCGTGATGATCGAGCACATCGTGCGGCGCATGCACGAGCATGGCGCAGAGAAGTTTCACGGCCGGGTCATGGCGGCGGCGCTTGAGTTCACGCGACCGCTTGCCGGTTCGTCGGCCGCCACACTCATCATCTTTGTGCCGCTGGCTTTTCTGACTGGCGTCACCGGCGCGTTCTTCAAGGCGCTTTCCGTCACGATGGCGAGCGCGCTCTTCGTGTCGTTCTGTGTGACATGGCTGGCGATCCCGCTGCTTTGCGATCACTGGTTGACGGCAAAGGACGCGCATGCGGACAGCAGCGGAAAGATTGCGCGATGGGTCGACGCCCGCTACACCCGTGTCGTCAAGGGGTTGACGCTGCGCCCGTCGCGCATGCTGCTCGGGATTATCCCGCTCGCGGCGGCTGCCGCATTCGCGTTCACACAAGTCGGCAGCGGCTTCATGCCGAGCATGGACGAGGGGGGCTTCGTGCTGGACTATCACACGGCCCCGGGCACATCGGTGACCGAAAGCGATCGACTGGTGCGCCAGATCGAGCAGATCGTTCAGTCCAACCCGAACGTGCAGACGTACTCGCGACGCACGGGGACTGGGCTGGGCGGCGGTCTGGGCGAGCCGAATCGAGGGGACTTCTTCGTGCGGTTGAAGTCCAGCGGCAGGCAACCGATCGATACCGTCATGAACGACATTCGCACGCAAGTGGAAGCGAAGGTGCCCGGCGTGAGCGTTGAGTTTGCGCAATTGATGGAGGATCTCATCGTCGATCTGACGGCGGTGCCTCAACCGGTGCAAATCAAGATCTACGGTGACGATCAGGCGGTGCTGGAGGCAACGGCGCGCAAGGTCGCAGGGGCCCTCGCGCACGTGTCGGGCGTCGTCGACGTCAATGACGGGATCAATCCCGCCGGTGACGCGCTCGACATCCAGATCCAGCCCGACGCGGCGGCGGCGCAGGGCGTTGATCCGCAATGGGTGGCCCAACAGGTTTCGGATCTGCTGGCAGGCAATGTGGCGACAACCTATCAGGTCGGCGTCAAAGCCATGGGGATTCGCGTCCAGTTGGCCGGTGCGAAGGCGTTGACCGATACCGGACTTGCGCAACTGTTGCTGCGCGCCCCCGACGGTCATCTGTTTCCGTTGGACCGCGTGGCCAAACTTGTCCCGGTCACCGGGCAGCCCGAAATCGAACGGGACAACCTGAAGCCGATGGTGGCGGTCACGGCCCGCATTAGCGGGCGAGATCTCGGCTCGGTGATCGGCGATGTGAAGCAGATGCTCGGCTCGCAGCCGTTGTTACCGAAGGGGACTTACTACGCGCTGGGCGGGCTTTACGAGCAGCAGCAAATCGCGTTTCACGGTCTGATGGTCGTGTTCGGGGCGGCCGTCGCCCTGGTCTTTGCGCTGTTGCTGTTCCTCTATGAGCGCTTTCGTGTGGCGGCCGCTGTGCTGGCGATGCCGATGCTCGCCGCAGGCGCGGTATTCGTCGGCTTATGGGCGACCGGCATCGAGTTGAACATCACGGCGATGATGGGGATGACGATGATCATCGGCATCGTGACGGAGGTGGCGATCTTCTATGTATCGGAACTGCAAAGCCTGACGCGGGAGGGCATGCCGCTGGAAGAGGCGCTGGTTGTCGCCGGGCAGAATCGACTTCGGCCCATTGCGATGACGACGTTGGCGGCGATTCTTGCTCTGCTGCCGCTGGCGTTTGCCATCGGACAAGGCTCCGCCATGCAACAGCCTTTGGCGGTGGCCATCATCGCGGGCCTTATCGTTCAGATGCCGTTGGTCCTTCTGGCGCTCCCCGCGCTGCTCAAGGCCGTACTTCGTCCTAAATCGGTCGAATAAGACTGTGGTAGCCGGGGGCTAATCGGATGCTAATCGGGTTCCGCACACTTCGCGCAGCAGTAGAGGATGTCCAGCGAGTGGTTCGCGGAACCCAGCAGGTTCTTGCCGAGCGACCGGGTAATGCAAGGCGTCAGCTCGCTGCTGAAGAACTGCACTTCGGATCTGCAAACGCGGCAGATGAGCCGATGCGACGCGACTTGCGACGCGTTCTGGCGCGCCAGATAGACCACGCGGGGTCCGGCAACCCCGTCGATCCATTGCCGTATCAGCAGGCCAGCGTCTGCCAGATCGCTCAGGACCCGGTAGGCGGTGCCGACGCTGATCGAGTGTCTCGATTTCAAAAAATAGCGGATCAACGTTTCGACGGTGACGGGTTCCGTTTGCGCCTCGATGGCGCTGAGGACCATGACCCGGTTTTCCGTGACCCGCAGGGGCGACGCGGCAATCCGCTCGGCGGCGCTTGGCGCTTCGTCTGCACTGGACGCCCGGGGGCCGTGAGGTTTCATCGCGGGCATAGCGCGTGTCCTTGACTGTCGTGTTCGCCAACGATGGAAGTGTGCAGTCCCGGAGGACCGCACATCTCACCGCTTGATTACCACCGGTGCTGATACGTGGCGGTGAGCGTGATGCCGGGTGCGGGCAAGTGGCTCGTGTTGTTGCTGTTACGCATCAACTGGCTGTACAGCGGGTAGTAATACCGGTTGAACAGGTTCTGAATGCCGATCGTCGCGGTGTCGTTCTTCGTGACTTCGTAGCGGCTGATCACGTCGAACGTTGTGTAGCTGGTCGCATCCATCCGACCGAAACCGTTCACACCGTTCAGGCGGTAGTCGCGTGCGGAAAAGTACGTGACCTGAAGGCGATTGCTCCACTTCGGGGTCGGTTTGAATTGGACATAACCCGTGAGTTTGAGCGGCGGAATGCGGTAGCCGCTCATGTCCTGACTGTTCGCGCCTTGCGGCGTCTCACGGCCCTGCATCCAGGTAAACGTTCCGCCCAGCCCCCAGCGCTCGTCTTCCGACAGGTAGTCCGCAGCACCCTCGACGCCGAAGATATGTTCCGCCGTGCGCGTGAGGATCAGGCCGTTATTGAAGCTCTGCACGTCGCCAAGATCCGACGTCGTGTAGAAGACGGCGAGCGACGTGAGCGTGTTGCCGAAGACACCGCGCCATCCCAGCTCGTAGTTGTTCGTCTTGACCGGACGCAGATCCGACGAATTGATGTCGAAGCCCGGTCGCGCGTTACGCACCTGCACGCCGATGTCGGGCAAGCTGAAGCCCTGACTGAAGGCGGCGTAGAACTCGTGGCCCTTGACCGGCGAGTACGTCACACCGATGTTGCCGAGCACGGCGCTGTAGTTCACCGTACCGCCTTTCACGCCGACGGGATTCGCGACTTTCGACTGCGATAGCGGAACGAAGTCGTTGAAGCTTGCCGTCGCATACTGATAGCGAAGGCCGCCTTCCGTCGACCAGTGATCGTTGAACTTGTGCTGAAGCTGCGCAAAACCACCCAGACTGCGCGTGGTCAGCGGCGGCAGATAGGTCGCTTCGCCAATCTTGCGGAAGACGCGGCCGCCGCTCGCGTCATACAACTTTGGGTCGAAGATATCGAGCGGCATATCGCTCTTTTCCTGCTCGAAGTCCATACCCCAGACGAGTCGCGTCTTCTTCTCCGCCCCAAACGGCGTCTTGATCGTCAGACGACTGCCGAAGACGGTGGAGTCCTGCATCGTCTGGTCGACGTTCGCCCCGCGTGTCGCCACCGCACGGGCATCGAAGGGCGTAAATCGGGTGAAGTAATCGCGGTAGTAGAACTGTGCCGAGAGCTGGCTTCCTAGCAGGTCGCGGTGTTCGTACTCCAGATTCACGAGCGTATTACGGATCTGGTTCTGATCGTCGAGCTGAAGTCCGTCAATGCCGCGTGCGGGCACGCTACCCGCAGGCAGGCGGGCGACGGATGGATCCGACGCGTAGCTCGTATCCTGCGACGAGTTGATATGGCTGACCGACAACTGGACACGCTGGTCCGGGGCGAAACGCAGCCCGAGTTTGCCGCCGATGTTGTAGTTGTTCGACGAGAACAGGTCGCCCTGACTCGGCTCGGGGGCAATGCGATTGCCGCGCGCGTCGTAGCTGTTGCCGATACGGCGGCCACCGACGTCGAACGCATAGTCGATCATGTCGTGGCTACCGGAAAAGTGCTGCTGAATGTCCGCACTCAGGCCGTCTGCACGCAGTCGCGATAGCGGTGAACTCAACGAGACGGTGGTATCCGCCTTGGGCTCGCCACCGGCAGGCCGCGTTGTGATGGAGACGATACCGCCCGTCGCGCCACCGCCATAAATGGAGCTACTGCCGCGCAAGACTTCGATGCGTTCCACCAACGCCGGATCGACGTTGGCGAGATTGCGCGACGAGTCGCGGTTGGTGTTCAGCGGCACACCGTCGAGCACACCAACATGCCGCGTCCGCGAAGCGTCTGCCCGTAATCCGTCACCGTACGGCTGGAGTCGGCCATGCCCGGCACGACTTTGGCCAGCACCGTTGCGAGGGTGCCGGAGGCGGCTTTCAACTCGTCCAGCTCGGCGCGTTCGATGACCGTCACCTGACGTGTCGGACGTACCAGATCGCTCGACGTACGCGACGCCGTTACTTCGACCGGGGCCAACGCCAGCGGGCTCGCGGGCGCGGCGGCGGGTGTCTCGGCCTTCTTCTCCGAGGCCGACACCAGCGTGTAGCCCTGATTGCCGCTGCGGCGGTAAGCGATGCCGCTGTTCTGAAGCAGGGCGGACAGCGCGGCCTCGGCGGTCATGGTGCCACGCACGGCGGGGGCGGTCTTGCCACTCACCAGATCAGGGGAGAAGAAGAGTTGCAGATTGGCCTGACGCCCGAGGAGCACGAGCGCGTCGGACAGCGACTGCGCGGGCACATTGACGTCAATCACAGCACTGGCCTTTGCAGCGGTGCCGCCGTTTGCCGTCTGCGCGGCGGCTCGCTGGGGCTGGGCGCTCAGGGCAGCTAGCGCGGCGAGAAAAATCAGTGATGCGGCCGTCTGCGGACGGTGCGATCGGGAACGGCGGGCGTGTGTAGAACCTTTCACGGCTGTTGGTCTCGTTTCGAATTTTGATGGATTCGCCGCTCAGCGACTAAGGCGAACTATCGGAAGACGAAATGCCGGACCAAAACCTGAATTATTTCGAAGAAATTTTTACGGTGCCGTCGGTGAGCGTCTGCACCTTGACCGGCAGGAACTGGGGCAGCGCCGCGAGCAGTTCGTCGGTGTTGTCCGCGCTGAAGACGCTGGTGACGCGAAGTTGTCCGACCGTGTCGTTGGCGACGATCACCGGCGATGGCCGGTACAGCGTCACTTCGCGCACCACGTCGGCCAGCGTCGCGTTCTGGAAGATCAACTTCCCGTCGCGCCAGGCCAGCGCCGTCGACAGATCCACCGGGCGGGCCGACGCGACGGTGCCGTCCGGACGAACTGTCGTGCCAAGGCCTTTCGTAAGCAGTGCGGACGTTTTTCCCGTCGCGCCTGCCGCTTGTGCGGGCACGCCGTCGACCTTCACCGATCCCGATTCGACGGCCACGGCCACATGCTTCTCGATGCGTCGCACGTCGAAGCGAGTCCCCGTGACCGTGACCCGCCCGGTACCGGCATCGACCACGAAGGGGCGCGAGGCATCGTGCGTGACGGAGAACATCGCCTCGCCGTCGAGCAACGTCACGTTGCGCTGCGCGGGGGTGAAGCTCACCTGAATGTGCGTGCGGGTGTTGAGTTCGACCACCGTGCCGTCGGCAAGCGTCACGCTGCGTCGTTCGCCCGGACGGGTGGCGATCTCTTGCGTCTGAGCGGGTGGGGGGCTGGATGTCGTGAGTTGCGCGACGTGTTCTGGTGACCGGGTCACGGAGGGCAGCATCATCGCGCCCAGCCCGATGCCGAGTACGCAAACGCAAGCGACGGCGATCCATCGACCGGCAGTGCTGCGGCTTGCCCCGCGATTGACCAGCCCCGCCCCGGGACCGGCGATTTCAGGTTTGGCCAATGCGCGCAGACGCTCAACCGGCACAGCCGCCGCTGCCTGCCATACGCGATCCAGCGCGGCGTATTCCGCGCGGTGCACGGGGTCGGCAGACAGCCACGCGTCGCGCGATGCGCGGTCGGCATCGGAAAACGCGCCGCTATGGGCTCTCGTGAACCAGAGCGCGGCTTCTTCGCGAATACGTTCAGAGGCGGGCATCGAAAGAGGCGGAGAGGGAGGGCAGACGGGACATAGGCGTGCGCGTCACTGAGGCGCCAGAGGACCGAGACGTTCGCGCAAATGTTTCATCGCCCGAATCATATACTTCTCGACCATGTTTTTCGAAAGATCGAGCCGCTCGGCGATCTCTTGCTGGCTGCAACCGTCAATGCGCTGCCAGACGAAAACCTGTCGGCACTTCAGCGGAAGTTCGGACAACGCTGCTTCGATGGCGTGCGCGAGTTGCGCCGCGTGGACTTCTTCTTCCGGATTACCTGTCGGGGCTTCGAACGCCGACAGCGCATCGAGCGTCGTCTGTTCTCGTCCGCGCTCGCGGCGAAAGGCGTCGATGGCGATGTTGCGTGCGGTCTGATGCAGATAGGCGCGCGGTTGTTCCGGCGGCGTTTCCAGTTCAAGCACTCGCAGCAGCGAGTCCTGCGCCAGATCCTCCGCTTGATGCCGGTTGCTGAGCTTCCCCGTCCACGTGCGAAGCAATTCGTCGTAGTAGGCGAAGATGCCGCGAGGGCGTGTCGAGCTTGCCATCAATCGAGTGGCGCAAAGCGCCCGGAAAGACCGGCCCGGCGGGCGACGCGATGACGGAAGGAATGGGAAAGCACGAGGAAGTCTTGGACCGAACCTGAAGGTTCGGAGTGCCGATACAGTCGTTAAATGCGACTGATTATCATTTCATTTGTTGCGTCGGTCAATACCGAAAACCACGGGACGCGACGAACGAACCTCGTCGTCACGTCGCGTCCAGCATCGGCAAACTCAGAGGTCGAACTGTGCCGTCAGCCAGAAAGTGCGCGGCTTGCCCGCCCATGCGCCGTTGATGTCGGGGTCTCCTGCGGCCCAGTAGCGACGGTCGGTCAGGTTCTGCACGCTCAGCGCGAACGTGGTCGGCACGCTGGCAAGTTTGGTGCGGTACTTCGCGCCAGCGTCGAAACGCACGTAGCCGGGCATCCAACTGGTGTTCTGCGCATTGAGCGGACGGCGTCCGACCAGATAAGCACCACCGTTCAGACTGAGGCCCTGCACGACGGGGACACGGTAGTCGAGAAACAGGTTGGCCTGAAACTTCGGCACGTCGGCAATCTGCTTGCCCGAAACGCTCGGGTCGGCCGGATTGTCGGCCTCCGTATGGAGATAGGCTGAGCCCGCGATCAGCGACAAGTCGCGCGTCAGGCGACCGTTGGCAGTGACTTCGATGCCCGTATGACGCTGCTTGCCGCCTTGCACGGTGAAGTTGTCGCTATTGCGATACTGCAACGTCTTTTCAAGGCGGAAGGCTGCGGCCGTCATCAGCAAATCGGGCGTGATGGCGCTCTTCACGCCGATTTCGTACTGCTTGGTTTTCAGCGGCGGCAGGTTCTCGCCTGCGTTGTTGGTGTCGTACCCGGCCGGGCCGGGCTGTTCGAAGCCTTCGGCGTAGCTTGCATAGGTCGAGATGGCGGGCGTCAGCTTGAACGTCACGCCGAAGGAGGGCGCATTGATACTGGCTTCCTGCGACGTGCCAGCACCCTTCGCGGGAAAGCTGTCGTTCCGGTAGTTGACGTGGCGCAGGCCCAGCATCACGTCCAAACGCGAGGTCAGCGAAACGATATCGCTCACGAAGACGCTGGGCTGATAGTTCTTGGAGAAGTTCTTCTTCGGGAAAGTCAGGTTGCTCGGCTCGGGCGAATACACCGGGTTGTAGATGTTGCCCACCGTCGTCGGCAGCACGGTGAAGCCGGACTCCACCGCCTGGAAGTTGCGCGTCGAGAACCCTGCGACCATCTGATGTTTGACGGGGCCGGTGTCGAAATTACCGCTGACGTACGTGTCGGTGGAGAGCACCCGGAAGTTCTGATCCGGATTCAGATAAATGTCGCCGGAGAGAATGTTCCCGTTCGTCGCCACGTTATAAATGTCGGGGAACGCAGCGATGCGCGCGTTGTACGACTGCGCAATGCGGGTGGTGAACTTCCACTTGTCGTTGAACTTGTAGTTGAAGTCCGCACCGATGTTGTACGTCTTCGTCTCGTATTGAAGCCACGGCTGGCCAAGCAGCACACGCGGGTCGACCGGTGCGGGCAACTGGCCGTCGAGATAGGGGCCGATGGCGGGCTGTGCCGCTTGCTTGCGTTGCTGATAATCGAAGTTCACTTGCAACAGGGCATCCGGCGTAATGCCGAAGTCGAGCGCGCCGCTGATGAACTTGCGTGAGACGTCGAGGTTGTGGCCGAAGTCTCCGGTCTTCTCACCGGCGACGGTGAACCGGTAGCCGATTTTGCCGTCGACCAGCGGGCCGCCGGTGTCGACGCTGGCGTAATAGCCGTCGTGGTCACGCACGCCGGTCTTGATCGTCGTGAAGCGGTCGCGCGTCGGGCGCTTGATGACGTAGTTGATCGTGCCGCCGGGGGAGTTAATGCCATACAGGAAGCCGGACGGCCCCTTCATGATATCGACCTGCTCCACGTTCTCGAGCGGAATCTCGTAGTACGGCGCGACGGACATGCCGTCGCGGCGCACCGTGTTCGTCCAGTCGACGAAGAAGCCGCGAATGCGCACGGTTTCGTAGGCACCTGCTTGCGTCGCGTCCTGAATCGACGGGTCGTTCTTCAGCACGTCCATCAACGTGCGCGCGTCCTGCGAATTCATCAGCTCGCTGTTGTACGACTGGATGGAGAAGGGCAGATCCTCGGGGCGCTTCGTGCCGAGCGCGCCCACGCTCACGCCTTCCGAAGCGTAGAGCGACGGGCGGGAGGCAAACACATTGGTTTCGGCCAGACGGATTTGAGAATCGGTGGCCTGACCTTGCGTTGCCGGTTGACGCACCACGAAGCCGCGTTCGCTCGACGACTCGACCACCAGCCCCGTACCGTCGGTGAGTCGCTTGAGCGCTTCGCTGACCGAATAGTTGCCTTTGAGCGCCGGTGCTTTACGGCCTTGTGCTGCGTCGGTCGCGAAAATGACCTGCGCGCCCGACTGACGTGCCACAGCACTCAGTGCCTGATCCAGCGGCTGTGCTGGCAGGTCAAAGGCCATCGCACCCGATTGTGCGTATGCCGACGCATAGAACACACTGCATGCCGCCAGCGCGCAAAGACGAAATCTGAATCCCACGCGACGCTTGCTCCCGTTCTCGATTCCCACCACTTCCCCCTAATCGTTATCTGTCGTCGCCCGACGGCATCGGGCCTTTCATGGGAGTTGGCGAATTGAGACGGAAGAATGTAGACGTGCAGTTACAAATTGTTACATTTAGCGGCGGCTGGCAATCACGTAGGCCCCGTCGTTCTGACGGGACACGGCCACGGGGAGAATCGAGGGCAGAGCGCGCAGCAACGATTCGACGTCCGCAATATCGTATTGACCTGAGAGCCGCAACTGCGCCACGCCGGGGTCTTTGAGCACGATGCGTTGCGGGTAATAGCGCTGGATCTGCGCCACGGCGACGCTGAGTGGCGTGCCGTCGAATTGCAGTCGGCCGTCTTTCCAGGCAATTTCGGAGGCGCCGTCGACGCTGCTGACCGGGCCCACGTTGCCGTTCAGAACGACAACGCCCTGATTGCG
The DNA here is from genome assembly GCF_044772185.1 of Pandoraea sp. NPDC090278. Classification (NCBI taxonomy): domain Bacteria; kingdom Pseudomonadati; phylum Pseudomonadota; class Betaproteobacteria; order Burkholderiales; family Burkholderiaceae; genus Pandoraea; species Pandoraea sp. NPDC090278. Next base: position 28,458 of record NZ_JBIVYJ010000001.1, read on the forward strand.
CTGAAGTGTTGCGGACTGGTCGCCGGACGCCACGCGCACCTCGCCATGTTCGACGCTCACGCGCGTGGCGCTGTCGCGGGTGTCGCCGGTTCGTACGCCGAACAGCGTGCCGATGTCGTGGATGGTGACGTCATGCGCCGTGACCGTGAACGGTCGCGGCGACTGGCCGACATCGAATGCCGCGGCACCGCGCGTCAGCGCCAGTTCACGTGACCGAATGCGCCACTGAACGGTGATCGCGGAGTCTGCATCGAGCGAAAGCCGCGTGCCGTCGGCAAGCTGCCACGTTCGCGGCGCGGTCGCCTGCGTCGTCAACGTCTCGCTGCGATACACCGGATTGAGATACACGGTGCCTGCCGCGGCCGCGCACACCAGCAGCACTGCGGTCACGCGTTTTGCGCGTGTCTTCCGGCGCGATTCGACGGCCTGCCGAAGGAGTTCGTCTTTAGCGGGAAACCGGGCGATCAATTCGGAACGGAAGGGGCCCAGGTCCGGCGCGCGACCGTGCAGTTCGGCACTGGCACGACCGGAGTCGGCATTCGACGGCGTGGCAGCCGTTTCGTCGGATGAAGTCATCGCGCCGTCGCCGCCTCAGGAACAGGAGAACTGCGGCATGACATTCAGGCCGTCGTTGTCGCGTGCGGGTGACGCGGTGGCACCGGCAACGGTGCACCCGGACGACTCGACGGGTATCGATTCGCAGAAGACCTGCGCGATGTCGTGCATAGCGCGGTTCATATGTTTAGCGACCATGCTGCGCGAAATTCCCATATGCGCGGCGACTTCCGCCTGCGGTATCTCGTGCAGCGCATGAAGCAGGAAGACGAGTCGACACCGCTCAGGCAGCGCCTGAATCACCCGTTCGAGCCGGTCGAGCAACTGCATGAACTCGACGTGCGCCAGCCCATCGTTTTCGTCCAGCCGGGTATCTGGCATGACGCCGGTCGGCACTTGCCAGCCGTGCAGACGGTCGGCGGCGCGCGCCAGATCGATCGCGCGATGCGTGGACGCCGTACGAAGGAACGCCAGCGGCGTGACGACGGCCCCTTGCGGCGGATTCTCGATGAGGCTCACGCAAACGTCGTGCACCACCTCGGTGGCGAAGCCTCGTCCACCGAACCGTCGGCGAACGTGATCGACCAGTTCGTCGTAATGACGAACCAGTGCAGCGATCAGCGGCGACACGCACGGGTCTGACATGGAGCGCACGATTTCAGGGAAATTTGGCGAAAGATTCCAAAGTATAAATGAGAATCGTTCGCAAATTAAATCGTATTCCGCTGAGTGTGGATTTTTCGCATCGTCGTGGCGCTGAGTGCCCGATGACGCGCCCGGTCAGCAGTCCGCGTTGAGTCGCAGCAGGTTGTGATAGGTATTCGACAGCGACAGGACGGCGGGGTGATCGTCCGGCATCGCCTGTCGGATCTGCATGATGGCCATATCCAGCTCGTGCAGGATCGCCCGTTGCTCGTGCGAGCGCACGGTCGATTGCGTCCAGAAGAAAGCGGCCAGCCGCGAGCCTCGGGTAATGGGACTGATGCTGTGGATCGTGTCGGTCGGATAGACGAGCAGGTCACCTGCTTGCAGTTTGTACGTCTCCGTACTGTGCAGCCGGTGAATCACCAGTTCTCCGCCGTCGTATTCCGCCGGGTCCGAGAGAAACAGGGTCGACGACAGATCCGCACGCATGCGCGGCGCGCCGGGCACGGTGTGAATCGCACCGTCGACGTGCGCCCCGTAGCTCATGCCGGTGTCGTAGCGGTTGAACATCGGCGAGCGTACGCGCAGCGGAATGGCGACCGAATTGAACAGGGCATTACGTCCAAGCGCGCGCAAGATCAGATCGCCCAACGCCTCGTACGTCTCCGAATTGATCCGTATCTGCACGTTGCGTTTGACGTCGCGCGCCTGCTCGCCCGCACTCTCTTTGCCGTCGACCCACGACGCTTTACCGAGGACCTCGCGGCACTGGGCCAACTCTTCCGGCGTGAGGACTTTGGGGATGGTGACGATCATGGGCCGCTGCTCGTTTGTCGCGTCGCTTTTCGCGTTTGATGGGGCCATCGGCAGAGCGTCCTGCCGATGGCGTCGTGATTACATGGAAATGCGCGTGCTCAGGATCACTGCGCGGCCCGCCGACGGGATGGCGCGCGCGGTGTTCGCGTTCTCGCCTGAGAAGTAATTGTCGTAGTTGATGCGATTCGTAAGGTTGTACCCGTTCAGCGCGACGCGAACGTTCTTGTACTCCCAGGCCAGCATCGCGTCAAACGACAAACTGTAGGGCACCTTCGCCATCATGTCGTCGCGAATGTACATGCTGTCGCGATAGGTCAGCCCGCCGCCGACCATGAAGCGTCCCGGCAGGACTTTCGACCATTGCGGCGTCAAGTCGTACGTGGTCCACAACGTGGCGGAATTGCGCGCCGCGCCCTGAACCGGGTTGCCGATATTGCTCTTGGTCGCCGAGTCCACGATCTCGCTGTGCAGCCATGCATAGCCGATGTACGCGGTCCACTGCGGTGTGAGCTTGCCCGACAGGCCGAGTTCGACACCGTAATAGCGCTCCTTGTTACCGGTTGCGGTCAGGTTGCCGGTGCCGTCGTCATAGTAGGAGTTGTTCTTTTCCGTGTGGAACAACGCGCCCGACACGCCGAGACGCTCACCGAGCAGGTCCACCTTCGCGCCCAGCTCCAGCGTCTTGGTCTTTTCCGGCGACAGGTCGCGCAGGTTGTTGCTGGCCGTGGTGGTGCTGTTCACGCCCAGCGGGTTTGCGTCGGCCGTGATCGAACCCGCCCAGGGCGTCGTGGAGGCCCATCCGTACGACAGGTAGTAAGACTGCTGAGCCGTCGGCTCCCAGATCAGGCTAAGACGCGGGCTGAAGAAGTTCGAGCTGGTGCTGACGTTGGACGTCTCGCTGCCGCTGCTGAGCGTCGACAGACGCGAGGTCTGTGAGTAGTAGTCCCAGCGTACGGCACCGAGAATCGACCACTCAGGCGTGAAGTGCACCCGGTCACTCGCGAACAGTGCGATGTCCGTGAGCGTGGAGTCGCGCACGTCGTTGGTGCCCTTCGGATCGATGGCCACGAGGTAGTTGCTCGACGACGTGTTCGGTCGCAGAAGCGTGCCGGGGATCTTCGTCGTGGTGCCGGACATATCGGGCTTCATGTAGGCGTAGGCCTGCCGATGGTCGGTCTGATACGAGAAGTCCAGACCCAGACGGACATCGTGCTTGAGCGCTGCCGTGTCGAACGCGCTCGACAGCGTCGTCACGTTCTGAAAGCCGGTGGAGCGTTGCGAGTAGCGCGGCCCGCCGCCCGAGCCGAGCACGATGGGTCCGTCACCCGTCTTGAAGAAGGAATCGGCGCACGCCTGATCGCAGGTGGCGGACGTCGAGCTGAACATGCGCTCGTAGTAGCCGAATCGCGTGTCGTTGCTGATCGACGTCGTGTCGCTGATCTTGTGCTTGAGCAACGACGTGAAGATATCGGCCGTGGAGTGATCGCGGTCGGTGTCTTTGCCGTAATAGTTCGAACGGGGCAGGCCATAGGCCGAAGCGACCGGCTCGCGTACCGACGTCGCGGTACGGCCGATCAACGGTTGCCCATAGTCGGGCGTGCGCTTGTTGTCCTGATGCAGGTAGTTCACGTACCACGTCGTAGGCGTTGTCAGTCCCGCCGCGAACGACAGCGCCATGCCCCACCGATCGGACTTCACGCCATCGCGATCCACGATGTTCTGGTCCTGTCGCATGGCATTTACGCGCAGCGCGGTGGTGTCGCCCAGCTGGCGGTTGATGTCCACCGTCTCGCGGTTCATCGGGCCGTTACCGATCATGCCTTCGATCGAGGCGGCGTTGCCCAGATGCGCCAGCTTGGTCTCACTGTTGATCGCGCCGCCGTTGGATCCCATCCCGAAGTTCTCGGACGACGGCCCTTTGATCACGTCGACCTGTTCGGTGTTGAAGGTGTCGCGCACGTAGACGCCGAAGTCGCGCAGTCCGTCGAGGTAAGCGTCGTTCTTCGTCGTCGCGCCGCGAATACGGAACTGGTCACCGTTGGCCCCGCCGTTCGCCTCGCCAATGGCCACGGTGATGCCGGGCACGTTGCGCAGGGCTTGCTCAAGTGTGGTGGCCTGCTGCTGTTGCATGACGTCCTGCGGCACGACGTTGACGACCTGCGGAATCTCGCGGATCGGTCCGGACATGCGCGCGATATTGGTCTCTGCGTGGAGCAGGTTGCCCGCCGCTAGAGGATCGGCGGTCACGTTCGAGGGCGGCAATGTGGCGGCGAGCGTGTTGGACGTCACGGTGGCCGCAGGCAAGACGACATGCGGCGTGTCGGCTGCGCCATTGTTGGCGGCGCTCTGCACGCCGTAGCTGCCGTCCGGCCAACGGACGGCTTTCAACCCGGAGCCGCTCAGCAAGACGTTCAGCGCTTCTTCGGCGGTGTATTGACCGCTCACGCCAGCGGTCACTTTTCCGGCGGCCTGATCCGGCGTGAACGACAGCAGAGCGTTCGACGTGCTGGCCCAGCGATGCAGTGCGGGCGTGAGCGGGCCGGACGGAATGCTGTAGGTGCGCGTCGCGCCTTGCGCCGCCTTGTTCGTGACGGCTTGCGCCAGTGCAGGCGTCGCGCTCGCGGCGTACAACGCTGCGCCATAAAGGGTGGCGGAAACGGCCAGCGTAACGGCCTGACGTTTCGGCACCAGAGACATCCCCGTGGAAGCGTGCTGCCGGTTCCGGCCTTGCTTGTTCTTATGACTGCGTGACATGGTCTATTTACCTGAATGAGATACCCAAAAATCCGTCTTCATCAGGTAGGTGCCGCGAGAATTCAAAACGGGCAGAAGTTTTTAATTTTTTTAGCGCGACGGGGAGGACGTGCTGGCTTCGATCATCGTCCAGTACTTCGTCATGCTGCGGATGCGAACCGGTAGCACCCGGGGTAACGACGCCAGAATGCGATCGGTGTCCGACGTCGGAAACGCGCCGGAGATGCGCAGGTCGGCAACGTCCGGCGAGACGCGCAGCAGGCCCGTGCGGTATCTCGCGACTTCGTTTGCGAATGCGCCGAGCGTCATGTTGTCGGCGACGATCTGACCGCGCAGCCACGCTGTCTGTGCCTCGCCGGACGGCCGGATCGCGCCCAGTCCGTCGTTGTCGAAGTCGATCTGCTCGCCTTGGCTGAGCGTTGTCGCGGCTTGCAATGCGTGGGCGGAACTGATGTCGACCCGATCACGCAGTACGACGCAACGGGTGTGGTCACGGTGTACGCGCACCATGAATTCCGCATTCGTCGCACGAATGACGCCGTGACCGGTGACGAGCGCCAGCGGCTCGCGTCCGCCGGGGCGCGCGGCGGTCGCCGCCATCCGGACGCACACTTGCCCCTCAAGCAATTCGATCTGACGTTGCCCGTCGCGAAATCGGGTGGCGACGGCGGACTCGGTGTCGAGCAACAGGTAGGAGCCATCCGGGAGTTGGACCGCTTTCGTTTCTCCCTTGCCCGTGCGGTAGTCGGCCGAGAGGGCTAGCGCAATCTGGCTTCGTGTGGCGATGGCGCCGGTGCCGAGAACAAGCCCGGTGAGCGCCAGACCTTTGACAACGCTGCGTCGTCGTGCCCGATGCTCGCTAACGGCACGTGGTGGCACATGGGCGGCATAGGGCGAATAAGGTGTCAGCGTCCGATAGGCCCGCTCGGTGTCGAGCGAGCGAATCTGGCCGAACACCGACTCCACCTTGGCCCATGCGCTCCGATGGTCGTTCGACGCACGAAGCCATGCACTCCATTGCGCATGGTCACGTTCTCCTGCGTCGCCGGACTTGAGCACGGTGAACCATTCCACGGCCTGATCGAGCGCGGAACGAGAGGGCGAGGGGACGGATGAAACTGCGGCGGGCGGCGTCATTTGACTGAAGCGGGCATCCTTCTGGCCGGGCATGTCGATCGATGCTCCTTAGTCCAGAAGCGTCAGCACGCACTGCCGGTTCGCGCGCAGCAAATACTGTTTGACGGAGCTGGAGGAGACATTCAGACGTTCTGCGATTTCGGAATACTTGAGATCGAGCAGATGCGCCAGCAGGAAGGCTTCTTTGACTTTGGCGGGAAGGCCGTCCAGTGCGCGATCGATCGCCGATAACGTCTGCAACGCGATCAGGCGCACTTCCGGTGGTGGCACATGCTCTTGCGGAAGTTCGGCAAGGAGTTCGAGATAGCTGGTTTCGAGTGCTTCGCGACGATAGTAGTGGGACAGCAAACGTCGAGCGACCGTCGCCAGAAACGGACGAGGCTCACGTATTCCTGCAACAGTTCCGGTGTGAATGATGCTGACGAAAGCATCCTGCGCCAAATCGGAGGCGATGCTGGCGTCGCCGAGTTTGCGACGTATCCAGCCCGTTAACCAACTGTAGTGATCAACATATAACCCCGCCACTTGCTGGCGGAGTTCTGCCTCGCTCGATGCCACGATGTCCTTGTCGCGCCTTGCCAACGAACATCGATGCAGGCGAAAAAGTAATGAGAATTATTCGCAATATATTTCGGTTACCTGATGAATGCAACAACTTTTTAAGTGATTTGCTAATAGGCGACATATCGGCGCGCGTCCGTGATTTGGATGGGCGATGCACGTTGATCACGCTCCGCGATGGGGCTAACATCGCGCTCCAGCGAAAGAGCGTGTAGCCCTCCGGCGGAGGGCCTAACCGCCAGGCCGATCTCGCTTCGCTTCCCTCTCAGACCACGTGCATCGACCGGATGCATGAGCGTTCCGTCACGTCATCTCGCGAATTCACGGCAAGGTGACGATCCTGTTTCCCCGATTCCAGCGGGACTTCGTGTTGTCCGGATGGGCAGCGCGGTCTCATGCACGCCCTTTAACTATCTTTAGCCCTGTGTGGTACGTCTCATCAAATGAAGCACACCGAAGCGAATTTCCGACGTCGTCCTGTTCCTGCCGTTCCGCGACGCATTTCCCAGGCAACGATTCTGTTGATGACGACCCTGTTCTCCTGTGCCGCGCTGGCGCAGACGTCAGGGGAAAAAGACGCGGTCGACAGTCCGCGAGGCGAGGGCGTCGAGGCGCGTGTCGAGGGACATCTGGCACCCACGACCGTGAGTGCGTCGGCATTGGGCGAGACGGCACCGGCCCCGGGCGGTCAGGTGGCGCGAGGCGGGCGAGTCGGTTTGCTGGGGGATAAGGGTGTGATGGAGACGCCGTTCTCTGTCACGAACTACACGTCCGAACGACTGGAGAATCAGCAGGCTGTCACGCTGGCGGAGGTGTTGAACGCGGACCCTTCCGCACGATTTACCGGCCAGATTGGCGGCGTGACGGATTCCTTCTTCATTCGCGGCTTCCCGATCAACGAAGGCAATCTCTCCGAAGTCGCGTTTGACGGCGTGTACGGCATCGCTCCCAACTATCACCTCTTCACGGAATATATCGAGCGTGTCGAAGTGCTGCGTGGCCCCGCTGCCTTGTTGTATGGGATGTCCCCGAACAGTGGCGTGGGCGGTGTCGTCAATATCGTGCCGAAGCGCGCGCTATCCAAGGATTTGACGCGCGTCACGCTGGATTACGCGACGAAGGGGCAGGCAGGCGTTGCCGTGGACGTGAGCCGTCGCTTCGGCGACGAGCGTCAGTGGGGCATTCGCTTTAACGGGTTGCATCGTCAGGGCCCGACTGCGCTCGACAATCAGTCATCGCGGGCCGAAGTCGGCGCGTTGTCGCTGGACTACACCGGGACGCGTCTGCGGGCCTCGCTCGACGTCATCGAGCAATACCAGTGGGTTGATGCACCGACGCGACCCTTTCTCGTCGCGTCGGGCGTACCGGTCCCGTCGGCGCCGGACGGTGCGCGAAACGTCACGCAGAAATGGGGCTGGTGGAAGTCGAACGACTTATCGGTGCTCGGGCATGCGGAATACGACCTCACCGACAACGTGACGGTGTTCGCCGATGCGGGCACGGCAAAGTCCGACGTTTCACGTCTGTCTGATCAGACGCCGACGATTCTGGACAGCCTGGGAAACACTTCAGCGGTGCCGCAGAACTGGAAGTTCCAGGTCAATCGTGCGACGGTGGATGCGGGCGTCAGAGCGAAATTCCGTACCGGCTCGATCTCTCACGCGCTGAGCGCGCAAGCCAACTACTACAGTGACCGTGTCGCCTCCGGTGCGAATTCGGGGACGACGGTGTTCTCGAACATCTACTCACCGGTGGACCGGCCCGAGCAGTTTATCGGTGCACCGACACGCGTGCCGCTCGCGTCGACTTCGACGCTCTCCGGGATTGCGCTCGCCGACACGGTCGGTGTCTTCGACGACAGGCTGCAGGTCACGCTCGGCGTGCGCGGGCAGCAGATCCGCTCGAACAACTACAACGCAACCTCCGGCGCGGTGTCTAGCGCTTACGACAAGAGCGCGGTGACCCCGCTCGCGGGCGTGCTGTTCAAAGCGACGAATAGCGTGTCGCTCTACGCGAACTACATCGAAGGGCTGAGTAAGGGCGATGTCGCACCGACGACCGCAAGCAATGCTGGCGAAGTGTTCGCGCCGTACAAGACCAAGCAGAAGGAGGTTGGGGTCAAAGTCTCCACCGGCGGCGTTATCGCGACGTTGGCGGCCTTTGAAATTACGAAGCCCAGCGGCTCGCTGAACGGGACGCTCTTCAGCGTCAATGGCGAACAGCGCAATCGCGGTGTTGAGCTGACGATGGCGGGTGAACCGCTCACGGGCGTGCGTCTTATCGGCGGATTGACCTGGTTGAACGCGCAACTCACCAAAGCACCGAACCCCGCCACGGTGGGCAATCGTCCCGTGGGCGTGCCGCAGTGGATGGCCAACGCGGGTGTCGAGTGGGACGTGCGTTGGGTGCCCGGCCTGACGCTCACCAGTGCCCTGACGTACACGGCGAGTGAGTACGTGAATCAGGCCAACACGCAGTCGGTGCCGTCGTGGGTGACGGCGGATCTTGGCGTCCGGTACAAGACACAGATTGTCGGCAAAAGCACAACGTTCAGAGCGGGTGTAAGCAACGTGTTCGATCGCCGCTACTGGTCCGGCGTGGCGTCGTATGGAACGATCTCGCTCGGCGCGCCGCGAACGGTCTACCTGTCTGCCTCAGTGGACTTCTGATTCAAGCAGCCTGCAAACGGTGCGCTGTGACTGGCATGAATCGCGTCACAGCGCACGTTTGATGGTGCAGTCGTTCAGGTTTGGCCACTTACCAATTCGTTTCCCGCTCCGGCGTGGCCGTGATCTTGTGGATCGAGAGGTCGGCGCCGTAGTACTCCTGTTCGTCGTCGAGCCGCAATCCTGAGACGCGTTTGATGACCCCATACACGAGGTAGCCCCCGGCGAAGGCGATCGCGACACCCATCACCGTGCCGACCATCTGCGAGACGAAGCTCACACCGCCCAGTCCGCCGAGCGCCTTCTGTCCGAAGATGCCAGCCGCCAGCCCACCCCAGATGCCGCACACGCCGTGCAGCGGCCACACGCCAAGCACGTCGTCGATGCGCAGACGGTTCTGCGTCACCGTGAACAGCCACACGAACAGACCGCCTGCGACTGCGCCCACGACCAGCGCGCCGAGCGGGTGCATGACGTCCGACCCTGCACATACTGCAACGAGTCCCGCAAGCGGCCCGTTATGGATGAAGCCGGGGTCGTCGCGTCCCACCCACATGGCGACCAGCGTGCCGCCGACCATCGCCATGAGCGAGTTCACGGCGACCAGCCCCGAAATGCCACCAACGCGCTGGGCGCTCATCACGTTAAAGCCGAACCAGCCGACGATCAGAATCCATGCGCCCAGGGCGAGGAACGGAATCGACGACGGCGGATGCGCGGCGACCTGACCCTGACCGTTGTAGCGCCCGCGGCGCGCGCCGAGATGCAACACCGCCGCAAGACCAATCCATCCCCCCACCGCATGCACGACCACCGAACCCGCGAAGTCGTGGAAAGGTGCGCCGAGCGTTTGCGTGAGCCAGTCCTGAACGCCGAGATGCCCGTTCCACGCAATGCCTTCGAAGAACGGGTAGATCACGCCAACGAGGAAGAACGTGGCCACCGACTGCGGATGAAACTTGGCGCGCTCGGCAATGCCGCCCGACACGATGGCGGGAATCGCGGCCGCGAACGTCAGCAGAAAGAAGAACTTGATCAGCGCGTAGCCGTTGTGCTCGGACAGCACCGTGGCGCTCGACCAGAAGTCGACGCCATAGGCGAGCGGATAACCGATGAAGAAATACGCGAGTCCGGAGACGGCGAAGTCTGTGAGGATCTTGACCAGTGCGTTGACCTGATTCTTCTTGCGGACAGTGCCAAGCTCGAGAAACGCGAAACCGGCGTGCATGGCAAGCACCAGGATCGCGCCGAGCAGCAGGAACAACACGTCGCCGGGTGTATTGGAATTGGGCATGAATGTGCTCTTTTGGTGCAAGTGTGAGAAGAAACGAAGATATGCAAGAGCGATGCCAGAAATCGCTAGTGCATTGATATGTATGCGAGTTTTATCTGGTGATGTGAGATTCGGTGCTTCGGGGTGCACGGTCGTGGTGCCGTAAGCCGACGCTGCGGGCGTTCTTCGTGCATGCGGGCATGGTGGACATGGCGAAGTATGGAAAAGCGGTGAAAGGCGAGGGGATGTCACACGCGATGCGTGTCACCGGCACGCGGTATAGAATCCATCAGCAAAACCACGGACCCATCTCTGAGGAACCCCATGATTTTTGAAATCGCCCAGATCGAAGTGAAGCCCGGCAAGGAAGCCGAGTTCGAACAAGGTGTCGCCAAGGCCGCGCCGCTGTTCAAGGGATCGAAAGGCTGCCACGGCATGCGTCTGCTCAAGTCCATCGAGCAACCGACGCATTACAGCCTCGTCGTGACCTGGGAAACGCTCGAAGACCACACCGTCCACTTCCGCAATTCGGATGCCTTCCAGCAGTGGCGCGCGCTCGTGAGCGATTGCTTCGCCGCGCCGCCGAACGTCGGCCATGTGACGGAAGCGCTGATCGGCTTCTAAGACAGGAGCGGTTCTGCGTCCGATCCAATCGGTGCGCAACCGATAAAGCGGTGATGGAGCCAGCCTCCACCACCGCTTTTTCTTTTTAGTGAGATGACTAGGGTTAACGCGATATGAGGCAATAAAAGTTTTCAGATAACATGCAAACCAGAAAAGCATCAGACGACAGGAACGGATGACTACCAAGCCCAGAACCCTGACCGAGCAGGTCGCGCAGCAATTACAGGAAGCGATCCGGCAGGGCGTCTATCCCGTCGGCACCCGGCTGCCGACCGGCAAGCAACTCTCCGAATCGTATGGCGTGAGTCCTGCGGTGATCCGCGAAGTGACGGAGCGTCTGCGTGCACAGGGTCTGATCGACAGCCGTCAGGGCGCAGGCGTGACCGTGAAGGCGCGCACGCCGCAGAGCGGCTTTCAGGTGCCTGTCGGTCAAGACGCGGCCGATCTCGCGAGCGTCTACGAATTGCGTCTGGATCTGGAGAGCACGGCCGCCGCGCTCGCTGCCGTTCGGCATACCGACGAGGATATTCGTCAGCTCGAAACGATTCTCGGCAAACTCGAAACGCATCTGTATCACCCGGAGAACGGCGTCGAGTTCGATACCGCTTTTCATGCGGCCATCGCCCGAGCGACTCACAACCGCTATTACGCCGACCTGTTGCAGTACCTGAATCTGCAAATTCGGCAGGTCGTGCAGGCCGCGCGCACGAATACGTTGCGTCACGAAGGCCTCGCGGCGCAGGTGCATCAGGAACACGTTGCTGTGTTCGACGCCATCAAGGCGCGCGATCCGATGCGCGCGCGTGAGGCGTCGCTCTCACATCTGCTGCGTGCTTCGGGGCGTCTTGGCCTGACGCTTCCCGGGCGCGACATCATTACCGGCGCGGTTGCGCCGAAGCGCCATTGATCTGCGAGCGGCCGAGCCATCGTCAGATGCCATCCCCTCACACCGTAACCCCCGACGCGTGACCTTATGACCATCACCGCTTTTGCTCAACGTCTCATCGACGCCGTCGGCGCCGAGAGCGTTTTCACTTCGACTGAGGACGTCGCGCCCTGGCTCGCCGACTGGCGTGGCATGTATCGCGGGCACGCGCAGGCCGTCGTGCGCCCGCGCTCGACGCAGGACGTCGCCAAAATTCTCACGCTGTGCCAGAGCACGGGCACCCCGGTCGTGCCGCGCGGCGGTAACACCGGGCTGTGCGGCGGCGCGACGCCCGATAAGTCCGAGCAGAACGTGGTGCTGAGCCTCGACCGCATGAACGCGGTTCGCAGTCTCGACACCATCGCCAATACCCTCGTGGCCGAAGCGGGGTGCATTCTCGAAGACCTGCAACGCACGGCGCGCGACGCGAATCGTCTGCTCCCGCTGAGCCTAGCGGCCGAAGGGTCGTGCCAACTGGGCGGTAATCTCGCGACGAACGCCGGTGGCGTGAACGTGGTGCGCTACGGCATGACGCGCGATCTGGTGCTCGGTGTGGAAGCCGTGTTGCCGAACGGCGAGATCCTTCACGGCCTTCGCACGCTGCGCAAGGACAACACCGGTTACGACCTCAAGCAGTTGCTCATCGGCTCGGAAGGCACGCTCGGCGTGATTACGGCGGCGGCGCTGCGTTTGTACGCGCCCACGCCGGTACGGCAGGTGGTCATCGCCGCTGTCACGTCGCCGCGTCAGGCGCTCGAACTCTATGAGTTGCTGTTCGCCGAATGTGGCCCACGCATGCAGGCGTTCGAGTTCTTCACCGGCGAGTGCGTGGATCTGGTGATGGCGCATGTGCCGGGCGTGCGCGCCCCGTTTGGCGAGCGTCACCCGGGCTATGTGCTGGTGGAGTTGGCCGATACGGCGGACGAACAAGCCCTCGGGGCACTGCTCGAACGGGTGATCGAAGCCGCTATCGAGCGCGATCTGTGTGCCGACGCCGTGGTGTCGTCCACGCTGGGCCAGGTCGAAGAGATGTGGAAGCTGCGTGAAGAAATCTCCGAGGCGCAACGTGCCGACGGCCCGCATCTGAAGCACGACGTCTCGTTGCCCATCGAATCGATTCCGGAATTCATGATGAGCGCCGAAGCGCGCGTGCGACGTGTTTGTCCGCAGGTGCGTCCGTTCATCTTCGGCCACTTTGGCGACGGCAACCTGCACTACAACCTGTCGCGCCCGGCAGGCGAGGCGGCGGATTTCATGGCAAAGCACGGTGAAGCGATCACGGCCGAAGTGCTCGATGAAGTCGCACGCTTCGGTGGCAGCATCAGCGCCGAACATGGCATCGGACAGCTCAAGCGCGATTACTTCGCCAAGTACAAATCGCCGCTCGAACTGCGTCTGATGCGCGAGATCAAGGCCGTGTTCGATCCGGCCGGGATCATGAACCCGGGCAAGCTGCTGTAACGGTTTTCTGCATCGCGGACGCCGAACCTCGGCGTCCGATGACGTTTTCCCTGAGGAGTCGACATGACCGCAACTTCCGCCGCCGGTGCGCCGCTGTGTCTGGGCCCGCTGCCGGAGATCGATCCGCCCGCGTTCGAGGTGCCGTTCGGCGCTGTCGACACGCACGCACACGTGGTCGCCGCGAGTGACGCGTACCCGATGGTGCCCGAGCGCAGCTACACGCCGCCGCCCGCGCCCGAGGACAAGTACCTCGCCATGCTCGATGCGACGGGCATGACCTATGGCGTGCTGGTGCAGATCAGCGTCTACGGCACCGACAACCGGTACATGCTGGAAACGTTGCGCCGTCATCCGGATCGCCTTCGTGGCATCGCGGTGGTGTCGCCTGACGTCACCGATGCCGAACTGGAAGCGATGCACGCAGCAGGGGTGCGCGGGTTGCGCATCAACGTGTTGTTCGGTGGCGGTATCGGTTTCACGGCGATGGAGACGCTCGCGCATCGCATTAAGGATCTGGGCTGGCATATGCAGTTCCTTATGGACGTGAGTGCACTGCCTGAACTCATGCCGCGCATGACGTCGCTGCCGGTGCCGGGCATCGTGGATCACATGGGCCATACGCCGGTGGCGCAAGGCCTGAATTCGCCGGGCTTTTCGGCGCTGCGCTCGCTGGTGCGCGACCACGGTTACTGGGTGAAGCTCTCGGGCGCTTACCGGATCAGCGAGCGTTTCCCGACGTTCGACGACGTGACGCCGTTCGCACAGGCGCTCATCGAAGACGCCCCCGATCGCATGGTGTGGGGCAGCGACTGGCCGCACGTGTCGCTCGCGCGCATGCCGAACACCGGCGCGTTGCGCAATCTGCTGCCGCAGTGGGCACCCGACGCCGAGACACGTCGGCGCATTCTGGTGGGCAACCCGGCACGTCTGTACGGCTTTCCGAAAACGATCTGATTTTCGATCTGATTTCTTTACCCATTCCGGGCGCGTTTAGCGCTCTTGAAGTTCAAGAGGTTCAGGAGGAGACAAGATGGATTGGTATCGCCAGATGAACAAGACCGAGCGGCACACGTTTATTGCCGCGTTCGGCGGGTGGGCGCTCGATGCGCTCGACTTCATGGTGTTCACCTTCGTGATCTCGACACTGATCACCGTGTTCAGCATCGACAAGGGACAGGCCGGGATGCTGGCGACCGTGACGCTGCTGTTCTCGGCTATCGGTGGCTGGCTTGCCGGGGTGCTGGCCGACCGTTACGGACGGGTGCGTATCCTGCAGGTCACGATTCTTTGGTTCTCCGTCTGCACGGTGCTGATCGGCTTCGCGCAGAACTTCGAGCAGATTTTCGTACTGCGCGCGTTGCAGGGCCTGGGTTTCGGCGGCGAGTGGGCCGTGGGTTCTGTGCTTATGGGCGAGATCGTGCGTACCGAGTATCGCGGCCGCGCTGTGGGGACCGTGCAAAGCGGCTGGTCCATCGGCTGGGCGGTGGCGGCGCTTTGTTATACGGCGTCGTTCTCGTTTCTGCCGGAAGAGTATGCGTGGCGCGTGCTGTTCTGGATCGGTGTGATTCCGGCATTGTTCGTGCTTTTCATCCGGAAGAACGTGCCTGAGCCCGAACTGTTCCAGCGCACGCGCAAGCGCGAGGATGCCGCAGAAAAGCGCACGTCGGCGTGGGCGATCTTCTCGCCGGCGCTGATCAAGACGACGGCACTCTCGGCACTGCTGTGCACGGGCGTGCAGGGCGGGTACTATGCCGTGACGACGTGGTTGCCCACGTTCCTGAAGACGGAGCGCCACCTGTCGGTGATCGGCACGGGCGGCTATCTGCTGGTGATCATTCTCGGTTCGTTCATCGGCTACCTGACGGGGGCGTATCTGACCGACCGTCTGGGGCGTCGCGCGAACCTGCTGATTTTTGCCGTGCTCTCGGGCGTGAGCATTTTCGTCTACACGCAGCTTCAACTGAGCAACGACCAGATGCTGATTCTCGGATTCCCGCTGGGATTCGCGTCGTCGGGCATTTTTAGCGGCATGGGCGCGTATCTGACGGAGCTGTTTCCGTCGGCGGTGCGTGCGAATGCACAGGGCTTCGCGTATAACTTCGGGCGCGGCATCGGCGCACTGTTCCCGAGCTTGGTCGGCTATCTCGCCAAGACGAGCGGTCTGGGCTCGGCCATCGGGATGTTTGCCGGTGGCGCGTACATCGTCGTGCTGATCACCGCGTTCATGTTGCCCGAGACGAAAGGGCGCGAGATCGAGTAAGTTCGCGAGTCGGTTCGCAGCGCATTTGGCAGAATTCGCAACACAGTTTTCGTATGTTCGAGGACGGCCGTTGCCGTAGTGTCGGCAGGCCGTCCGGTTTTTTTGATTCAAGGGAGTTCCGCATGAAGATCCTGGTACCGGTCAAACGGGTAGTGGATTACAACGTAAAGGTTCGCGTGAAGAGCGACGGCAGTGGCGTCGACATTGCGAACGTGAAGATGTCGATGAATCCGTTCGACGAAATCGCGGTGGAAGAGGCGGTGCGTCTGAAGGAAGCGGGCGTAGCGACGGAAGTGATCGCGGTGTCGGCGGGCGTAGCCCAGTCGCAAGAGACGCTGCGTACGGCGCTGGCCATCGGTGCGGATCGCGCGATTCTCATCGAGTCTGACGAAGAGTTGCAGCCGCTGGCCGTTGCCAAGCTGCTCAAGGCGCTGGTGGACAAGGAACAACCGCAACTGGTGATCCTCGGCAAGCAGGCGATCGACGACGATTCCAACCAAACCGGTCAGATGCTCGCGGCGCTGGCAAAGCTGCCGCAGGCGACGTTCGCCTCGAAGGTGTCGGTCGCGGATAACCGTGCACAAGTGACGCGCGAAGTGGACGGCGGTCTCGAGACCGTGTCGCTGTCGCTGCCCGCCGTGATCACGACGGACTTGCGCCTGAACGAGCCGCGTTACGTGACGCTGCCCAACATCATGAAGGCGAAGAAGAAGCCGCTGGAGACCGTGAAGCCTGCGGACCTGGGCGTGGATGTGAGCCCGCGTCTGAAGACGCTGAAGGTGGCCGAGCCGCCCAAGCGCAGCGCAGGCGTGAAGGTGGCGGACGTGGCAGCGCTCGTCGACAAGCTTAAGACCGAAGCCAAGGTTATCTAAGGGAGACGACGATATGAGCATTCTGGTCATTGCAGAACACGACAACAACGCTATCAAATCGGCGACCCTGAACACGATCACGGCAGCGCTGCAATGCGGCGACGACGTGCACGTGTTGGTCGCGGGCAGCAACGCGAAGGCTGCGGCCGACGCTGCCGCGCAGATCGCCGGTGTGAAGAAGGTGCTGCTGGCAGACGCGGCCTACTTCGGCGACGGTCTGGCTGAGAACATCGCTGACGAAGTGGTGTCGATTGCGGGCAACTACTCGCACATCCTGGCCACGGCCACCGCGTACGGCAAGAACATCGCCCCGCGCGTCGCAGCGTTGCTCGACGTCGCGCAGATTTCGGATATCACAAAGGTCGACAGCGCCGACACGTTCGAGCGTCCGATCTACGCAGGCAACGCGATTGCGACGGTGCAAAGCGCCGACAAGGTGAAGGTCATCACGGTGCGCTCGACGGGCTTCGACCCGGCAGCCGCCACGGGTGGCAGCGCCGCAGTAGAGAGCATCGCCGCGACGCCGGATGCAGGCGTGTCGCAGTTCGTGGGCCGTGAAGTGACGAAGCTGGACCGTCCGGAGCTGACCTCGGCGAAGATCATCGTCTCGGGTGGTCGCGGTCTGGGCAGCGGCGAGAACTACACGAAGGTGCTGGAGCCGCTGGCGGACAAGCTGGGTGCGGCGCTGGGTGCATCGCGCGCAGCGGTCGATGCCGGTTACGTGCCGAACGACTATCAGGTTGGCCAGACGGGCAAGATCGTCGCGCCGCAACTGTATGTAGCGGTCGGCATCTCGGGTGCGATCCAGCACTTGGCGGGCATGAAGGATTCGAAGGTGATCGTGGCGATCAACAAGGATCCGGAAGCGCCGATTTTCTCGGTGGCGGATTACGGTCTGGTGGGCGATCTGTTCACCGTCGTGCCGGAACTGACGAGCGCGCTGTAAGACGTTCGGCTGCGGGCGTCGATCCCGCAGCCGATTCGGATGAAGACGCGTGCAAGTGCGTCTTCATCCGAATCGGACATCTCGAACGGCAAACAGGGAACAGCGATGGACAAAGTCGATTGCGTCGTGATCGGCGCAGGCGTGGTGGGACTGGCCGTCGCACGAACGATGGCCATGGCCGGACGCGAAGTCGTCGTGCTGGAGTCCGAGCGCGCCATCGGCACCGGCACGAGTTCGCGCAACAGCGAAGTCATCCACGGCGGTATCTACTACCCCCCCGGGTCGCGCAAGGCGACGCTGTGTGTCGAGGGCAAACACCGTCTGTACGAATTTTGCACCTCGCACGGCGTGGAGCATCGTCGCTGCGGCAAGCTGATCGTCGCGACGACCGACCATCAGGTCGCCGAGCTCGAAGCGATTGCCGCCAACGCGCGCGCGAGCGGGGTCGACGATCTTCAGTGGCTGACGGCGGCGGAAGTGGCACAACGAGAGCCTGCGCTGCACACATTTGGTGCATTACTCTCCCCGTCGACGGGCATTGTCGACAGTCATGGGCTGATGCTTGCGTTGCAGGGCGACGCGGAGAACGCGGGGGCGATGCTGGCCTTCGAGGCGCGTGTGACAGGCGCTCGCATGGGCGGTGCCGACGGCATCGAACTCGATGTGGAGACCGAAGGCATCACGTCGACGCTGCTCGCCAACACGGTCATCAATAGTGCTGGGCTTTACGCTGTCGATATCGCTCGTCGCTTCGACGGCCTGGCGTCGGAACACATTCCCCAGCGGTATTACGCGAAGGGTAGCTACTTCACCTGTGCGCAGCGCGCGCCGTTCACGCATCTGATCTATCCGGTGCCGGAGCCAGGCGGGCTGGGCGTTCACCTGACGCTCGACCTTGGAGGTCAGGCGCGTTTCGGTCCGAACGTGCAGTGGGTGGACGAGATCGATTACACGGTGAATCCGTCCGATGGCGATGGTTTCTACGCCACAGTGCGACGCTATTGGCCGACGTTGGCGGATGGCGCGTTACAACCGGGCTATGCGGGAATTCGACCGAAGATCAGCGGACCGGGCGAACCGGCGGCAGACTTCCGGATCGATGGACCGGCGGTGCATGGCGTGGCGGGGCTCGTCAATTTGTTCGGCATCGAATCGCCGGGTCTGACGGCGTCGCTGGCGATTGCGGAGGCAGTGCGCACCGCACTTTCCTGACGGGAGACGTCAGGCGACAAACCGCGAGATGGGCCGCCCGGCCACATCTCGCACATGTCTGCTATCTGGCTAACCCCGTGATGTCTTCCTGGCGGTGCTGCGAACGTTGCGCAGCAATCCTGTCCGGGGGCATCGTGACATCGATGGATTCGATCCGGTGCGCGGGTCGGCACATCGGCGACCCATCAGCGCCACTCGATATCCATTACCGCACGGCGACCGGCGGCTTCCACGAAGCGGGATTCGTCCAGAACACACCACGCAAGCGATCGGTGTCGCCGCACGGCGTGCTACGTGCCGGTTTGCTGATCTGACCTGCACAGGCGCTGATATCGCGGCCCGATTGTTGCAGGCGTTTCAGAATCGTATCGAGCATGCCCGATTCGCGCCATTCGTTCAGTTTGCGACGGCAGGTCGGCACGGAGGGGTACTGCATGGGCAGCTTGGACCAGCTCTCGCCAGTGAACAGCACCCACAAGACAGCATTGGTCAGCGTGCGCTGCTCGACTTGAGGGCGGCCGCGTCGTTCCGTACGGACCGGTCGGTCGCAAATCAGATCACGCAGGGCGTGCCATTCAACGTCGCTCAGTTCATTAAACATAACACCTCGACCCAAAACAAACGGAGGCGCCGCAGGGGGCGAGTCCGGGTTTCGCGATCTGGTACGAACCGGTGCAATCTGGTGCGTACTTATCGTCAAAACTCGGCCAAGGCGGCGTCGATCCCCGATGCTGGAAATACAAGCAACAAGCATGCCAGGACATCGGGTTCTCTTTTGAAGAACGCCGCGGGCGGGTCGAACCACACTGCGAAGGGAGCGTTTGACCAGCAAAAAAACGCCCACTTGGCAGGTGGGCGCAGCTCCTGAGTGGCTATTGGGATAGGCAATCGCAAAAGCGTCAGGAGAAAAGGAATACGTGCCTTTTGGCCAGTCCGGATCGTTTATTGTTCTCGGCTCGGGCCACGGTGTCTCGCTCCACATGCGCCAGCTTGTCAAGCTTGCAGCCGCAATCATGACAAAAACCGCGAGTCGACGCGCTTCGGAATTACCCCCATTGCGGTGCATGCTGCCGGGCGGGGGCTTCTGGCCCCGAAATCGCCCAAAAGCCCGCCCCGCTTGCCCTGGATGGGTGCCAGCCTGCGCTTGCATAGGGCATGGTGTTTCGAGAACGGGCGCAACCAAGCGCAACCGTCGCGATACCATCGGCGCAACTCGGTCTCGCAGGGTGAGAAAGTGGCCCGGTCGACTCATGGTCTTCCGTCATGGTCGGGTGGCGGGACCGTAGCCTATAATGTGCGCCTTCCATGAATATCGTCTATCGGCTGCGCGGAACCGCCGCACACCGGTCGGCGCCATTGTGCGCAAACGGCATGAGCAACGACAGCGATAACAAATATTCGGTCCCGGGCCTGGAGCGAGGTCTGCGGATCCTCATGACTTTTTCGGCGCGCGAGCCGGTGCTGGCGGGGGCGGACCTTGCCCGGCGGCTGGACATTCCTCGCTCGACGGTGTTCCGTCTGTTGCAGACGCTGGAAGCCGAAGGCTTTATCGAGAAGGCGGGCGACGACCGTCATTACCGGCTCGGTGTGGCGGTGCTGCGCCTCGGCTTCGAGTATCTGAACTCGCTTGAGCTGACGGACCTCGGGACGCCGGTGATCGAGAAGCTGCGCGACGCGACGGGCTTCTCCAGTCACATCCTGATTCTCGATCAGCGCGATGCGGTGTTCGTCGCGAAGGCGGCCAGCCGCGAACTGGTGTTCGGTACGGTGCGGGTGGGCACGCGTCTGCCCGCTCATGCGACCGCCGTCGGGCACATTCTGCTCGGCGATTATTCGCTGCCGTCGCTCAAGCAGCTCTATCCGGAGCGCAAGCTCGAGGCTTACACGGCGCATACGCCCACCACGGTCGACGCGCTCCACCGCGTGGTGCAGGAAGACATCGCCCGCGGCTACAGCATGAGCCAAGCCTTCTTCGAACAGAACATTTCGACGATCGCCGCACCAGTGCGAAATCATCGCGGGCAAATTGCCGCGGTTATCAGCGTGACGATTCCTCAGGCACGCGTCGAAGCCGATTTGCTCGAGAACGGGATCGTCGAGAAGGTGGTCTCTGCCGCCGATGAGCTTTCTCACAAGCTGAACTATCGCTCTGAGCGCGCCGGAGTTGCGCCTTTGGGTGGGCGTCCCTGATTTAACGCCGACCGTCTTGACACCGACGGTCCCATACCTCCGCCACCCTTATCACCCTCCGGGCAGCGCCAATCCCCAGCCCCCTGACTCCGTTCCACTACCTTTAAGTCACTGCGTCAGGGGGCTGGCGATTGACGCCACTCCCGCGCCCCCGTTTTTGCACCGCTCACTCGATTTTGCTTGTTGCTGCGGTGTGGGGCGTGGCGCGTAAAACCGTCTGGCCCAATCCCTCGCCACCCCTAATACCCTCCGGGCAGCAGCAATCCCCGGCCCCCTGACTCCGTTCCACTACCTTTAAGTCACTGCGTCAGGGGGCCGGGGATCGCCGCCACTCACGCGCCCCATTTTTCTCCGCCTCCCCTTTGTTGCGCGCTTTGTCGCGATTGTCTTGCCATCTGTTGATCGGCCCCGCTTGGCGCCGCTGTCGTGTCATTCCCCTATTTTTTCCCGCAGACGCGCGTCACCTTTGTCATTAGCATTTGCGCAACATCAATAAATGCTTACTTATTTTCTGCTTGTCTCATAGTAGCCACTTCGACATAATTGTCTCACCTATTAATCAGTGTTTCATAGGTAAGACAATAACGATGCGGCAGCCGGGACGTTGGGAATGACGTCGAGCGTGCCGGCAACGGGCGTCAACAGCCCCGGGCATCAGAGGCAAACAGGAGTGGATGGTGAAGAGACGCAGTATCGGCGCAGCCTGCCTATTGGCATGCGTTGGCGCGGCACATGCCGCTGGCAATTCGTTGCAGATTTACGGGACGGTCGACGACGGCCTCACTTATGTGAGCAATCAGGGCGGCGGACGTCTGTTCAAAATGGACGCCGGTATCGGTCAACCCGACCGCTTCGGCATTAAAGGACGTGAGGATCTCGGGGGCGGTCTCGCCGCCGTCTTCCAACTCGAACAAGGCTTCAATACGAGCACCGGCGCGCTGATCAATAGCGGCGTCGAGTGGAATCGTCAGGCCTGGGTCGGGCTCGCCAGCGATCGTTTCGGCACGGTATCGATCGGGCACCAGACAGACTTCATGCAAGACGTCTCGATCCGCTTCTCGAACGGCTTCTGGCAGCACAATCTGTACGCCTATCACCCGGGCAACCTCGACAATCTGGCGAATTCGTCGCAGATCGATAACGCCGTGAAGTGGAACAGCACGAGCTTCCACGGACTGACGGGCGGTCTGATGTACGGCTTCGCTGGCGGTAATGCCCAAGGACGTACAGCCGGTGGCTACGTGAAGTACGACAACGGCGCGCTGTCGATGGCTGCAACTTACGTCAGCATCAACAAGCGGACGTTCGATTTTTCGTCGCGCCTCGGCATTTCGTCGATCTTCGGTCAGTCAGCCCTCTCCGCCACGAAGCTGTTCCAGTCGGATGCGGTGAACAACACCGGCATCGGCGCTTCGTACCGCATTTCGTCGCGCTGGAACGTGCACGCGCTCTACACGCGCAGCGAAGTTCGCGCGCCGGGCGGCTCGGGCAACATGTTCAACTACGACGTGGGCACGGAATACCGCGTCACGGAAGCGAACGCGCTGACGCTGGGCTATTCGTACTCGTCGTTCAACCACACGCACTACAACCAGATCGAAGCGGGCGACCTGTATTCGTTCTCGAAGCGTACGCAGTTGCAGGCGCAAGTGACGTACATCGGCGCGACCGGGAATAACCACGCCGCGTCGTATCCGATCGGCGCATCGAGCAATCACGATCAGATGCTGCTGCGCGTCGGGATGTATCACAGCTTCTGAGGTCGCGTCTAAGTCTCGATATCGTCGGTATTGTTGGCGTCGACTTCGTTCGATGCCGACGATGTCGGCGATGTTGATGATTGCAGGATTCTCGGCGGCGTTTGTAAAACGGCGCCGCCTATTTCGAGATTCACGAGATTCAACATGTCAGTTTCTCTGCCCCCGACATCCTCCCAGCGCCCCTCGCGTGTGCGCTACTGGATGCTCTTTCTGGTCTTCGTCGGCACGGTCATCAACTACGTCGACCGCGCCAATCTCTCGGTCGCCGCCCCGATGCTCAAGCAGGAGTTCGGTCTCGGACCGGTCGAACTGGGCTTCATTTTCTCGGCGTACGCATGGACGTATGTGATCGCCAACATTCCCGGCGGCTGGGTCATCGACCGCTTCGGCACACGTGCGATCTACGGCGTCGCCATTCTCAGTTGGTCGGTGCTGACGTTCATGCAAGGCTTCACGTCGCGTTTCGCCACGCTCTTCGGTATGCGTCTGGGCGTGGGCATCGCCGAAGCCCCGACGTTCCCGGTGAACAATCGCGTGGTCTCGATCTGGTTCGCCCAACGTGAACGGGGTGTGGCCACGAGCGTCTACCTCGTCGGGCAGTACATCGGTATGGCAGCCCTCACGCCGGTGCTGTTCTGGATTGCCCACACGTGGGGCTGGCGCGAGATTTTCTACGCGACGGGTTTGCTGGGCATCGTGTGGGCCGGTGTCTGGTTCGTCGGCTATCGCGACCCGGACAAGTGCTCGTGGGTCAACGCCGCAGAACTCGAACATATTCGGAGCGGCGGGGCGCTCGTCGAAGTGAAATCGGCAGAACCTGCGGCTGCGCAGAAATTCCCGTGGCGCAAGCTGCTGGCGCTGTTCCGCAATCGCCAGATCATCGCGATCTGCGTGGGCAAGTTCGCGTCGCTCTCGTCGCTGTACTTCTTCCTGACGTGGTTCCCGACGTACCTGATCACCGAACGTCACATGACGGTGCTCAAGGCCGGTGGCATGACGTCGGTGCCGTTCGTGGCGGCGTCTATCGGTGTGGTGTGCGGTGGCCTGCTTTCGGACTGGCTGCTGCGTCGCGGTGTGGCGGTCGGTACGGCACGCAAGACGCCTATCGTCACCGGCCTGCTGCTGGTGCCGACGATGTCGCTCACGGTACTCACGGACGCCAACTGGCTGGTCATCGCCATCATGTCGTTCGCGTTCTTCGCGCAAGGCGTGGCGTCGGCGTCGTGGTCGCTCGTGGCAGACATCGCTCCCAAGGGCATGGTCGGCATCACCGGCGGTGCGGTGAACTTCGCCGGTAACCTCTCGGGCATCATCACGCCCATCGCGATTGGCTTTATCGTCAAAGCGACGGGATCGTTCGGCTGGGCACTCGGCCTCATCAGCATCTTCGCCATCGCTGGTGTGCTGTGCTACCTGCTGTTGCTCGGCGAAGTCAAACGCATCGAACTGGACGACGATGACGACGACGGCAAGGAAAGTGCTGCTGTGACCGGGGAGGCCCGCACGGCCTGAGACGTAAGTCGTTCCGCGTCAGGCTTCCACCGCCTGACGCCGGTAATCTCCCGGACGCGCCCCCGTCCATTTCCGGAACGCCCGGAAGAATGCGCTCGGATCGGCGAAGCCCAACGACAGCGCAATTTCCAGCATCGGCTTGGACGTGTGGCACAGCGCGTGAATCGCAAGATCGCGTCGCAACTGATCCTTGATCGACTGGTACGACTGTCCCTCGTCTTCCAACCTTCGGCGCAACGTCGACGGCGTCGTGTGAAACTCGCCCGCCAACGCTTCGAACGCGGGCCAGCTATCGGTCGGCATGGTCTTCAGTCGCCGCCGGACCCGCGCCACCATCCCCTTGGTGTTCTTGTATTTGAGGATGATGTTGCCCGGTGCCGCCCGCAGGAAATCCTTCACCGTGACTTCGTTTTGCACGACCGGCAAGTCCAGACACGCAGCGTCGAACTCGATAGCGGTATGCGGAGCACCGAACACCAACCGCGCGGAATACATGGTCCGGTACTCGTCGCTGTAGACCGGTTCGTCAAAGGCGAAGTACGCCGTTCCCAACGTCACGCGCCGCGCGATCAGCCAGCAGGTGAGTGCGTAGAAGAGGATCAGCAGCGTCTCGTGTCCGAAGATACGTGGCGCTTTCGCATCCTGCCGTTCATGGACTTCAAGCCGGGCCAGTACGTCGTCGCGCACCAGATGCATCTCCAGATCGTCGAGCAACAGCCCCATGAAGCGGCACGCACGCTGCAACGCCTGTTCCAGCGTGTGGCAGGCGACGACGCTGTGACACAGCATCGCAAAACTGCCGACCTTCATACGTCGCGAATCCTGTCCGAAGAACTCGTCGTCCAGTGCGAGACTGATCAGCCGCCACAGATGCGCGTATCGATCTGCCGAGACACGCCCCTGGGGATGCGCAAGCAACGACGGGGCGATGTCTGCGGCGCGCAGCAATGCCGTCGGATCGCCGCCGAGTCGTTCGACGTGCGCCAATGCGTTGATCACAAAATGAATCGAAATGCTGCCTTTTTCCATGCGTCGCGAATCGGAGCCGGCGGAGTGCCGTAGCAGGGGGACGCAGGAATTCTAGCAGTGCGGCCCCTGTCGGCGCTTCCGTCGCCGTCCGAAACGCTAATCGGAGGATTCCGAAATCGCGGATTTGGCGCGATGGGCGGACCAGGCGTTTCGATTGCAGCGTAAGACGTCGAGACTTCCTTCGGCTTACTTCGGTGCCATGCGCAATGCGCCGTCAAGGCGAATGACTTCGCCGTTGATCATGGTGTTCTCGACGATGTGGCGCACCAGCGCGGCGTACTCCGACGGACGTCCCAGACGCGGCGGGAACGGCACCGACGCACCGAGCGCAGCCTGTACCTCGGGCGTCATGCCCGCCATCATCGGTGTCTCGAAAATTCCGGGCGCGACCGTCACGACGCGCACGCCCGATCGCGCCAGCTCACGCGCTGCGGGCAAGGTCAGTGCAGCGACGCCACCCTTGGACGCCGCATACGCCGCCTGACCGATCTGTCCGTCGAACGCTGCGACCGATGCCGTGTTCACGACGACGCCGCGCTCACCTTCGGCATCCGCTTCGCCCTCGGCCATCGCCGCAGCAGCAATGCGCAGCACATTAAAAGTGCCGATCAGGTTCACGTTGATGACGCGCGCAAAGCTCTCGAGCCGGTGCGGCCCCTGCTTGCCGAGAATGCGCTCCCCGATGACCATGCCCGCGCAGTTGACTACGCCGTTCAGCGTGCCGAATGCGCTTTTCGCCGTATCGACGAGACGCTGCACATCGTCTTCGCGCGTAATGTCGGTCGTAACGAAGCGCGTGGCCTCGCCCAGCGCGTCGGCCTGTTTGGCACCGGCTTCTGCGTTGATGTCGCCGAGCACGACTTTTGCACCTGCGTCGACGAACATGCGGGCGGTTGCGGCACCGAGCCCCGACGATGCGCCGGTGACGAGAAAGACACGATCCTTGATTTGCATTGCGAGTCCTGAATAAGTAGTGGTGGCGCTCAGGCGGCGTTGGCCGACGCTTGCGCGGCCTTGGCGATTTCCTGATTGCGCAGAATGAAGCGCTGAAGCTTGCCGCTCGGTGTCTTGGGCAGTTCGGTCACGAATTCGACTTCGCGCGGATACGCGTGCGTGGACAGTCGATGGCGAACGTGTTCCTGCAATTCGCGGGCGAGCGCGTCCGACGGAGCGAACTGGGCGTGCAGTACGACGAATGCCTTGACGAGCTCCGTGCGCTCGGGGTCCGGCTTGCCGACTACGGCTGTTTCGACCACGGCCGGATGTTCGATCAGCGCGCTTTCCACGTCGAACGGACCGATGCGATAGCCCGCCGACGTGATGACGTCGTCGTTACGTCCGACGAAGCTGATGCTGCCGTCGGTATTGCGCTCGACGGTGTCGCCGGAAAGGTAGTAGTCGCCCATGAACGCGGGCGTCTCCCGCTCCCAATAGCCGCCGAACCACATCAACGGCGATTGCTTGCGGTCCAGCGCGAGCACGCCCGGCTGCCCGACAGGGCACTCGCGGCCCTCGTCGTCGAGCACCACGACACGATGTCCCGGCGAGGCAAAGCCCGCCGCCCCCGATTGCACCGGGTGCGCGAGTGCGTGATGGTTGCAGACCACCATGCCCAGTTCCGTCTGTCCGTAATGGTCGTGAATGGTCACACCGAGATGCTCGGCGAACCAGCGAATGACTTCCGGGTTCAGCGGCTCACCGGCACTCGACACGGCGCGCAGTCGCCCCTTGACGGGAGTCGCCGCCTTTTCGCCACCGGCGATGAGCAGACGGAACGCCGTCGGTGACCCGGCGAGGTTGGTGATGCCCAGTTTGTTGATGATCCGGTACGTGCTCTCGACGGTGAACGGCCCATCGTAGAACGTCGTAGGAATCCCCATCGCGAGCGGTCCCGTGACGGCGTAGTACAGCCCGTACGCCCAACCCGGGTCGGCAATGTTCCAGAACGTGTCGGTCGGACGCAGATCGACGGCATCACGCATATAGCCCATGAACGCCATGATCGCGCGCAGCGGCACCATCACCGGCTTGGCCGCACCCGTCGTGCCCGAGGTGAACATCATCATGAAGGGATCGTCGCCCCGGCGCATCACCGGTTCGAACACCTCGTCGTGTTGCTCGACTTCGTGCCAGAAGCTGAAGTCTCCGCGTCGTACACCCTGACCGCGAGGGCCGCCGACCGTCGCGACCGGCGGGCAATTGGCGACTTCATCGAGCTTCGCCCGGTTGGTCGCGTCGGTAATGACAAGCTTGCTCTGAGCGCTTTGCAGACGGTGTTCGATCGCCTTCGGTCCGAACGCCGTGAAAAGCGGCTGATAGACAGCGCCCGCGCGCCAGGTACCGAGAATCGTGACGAGTAATTCCGGCGTGCGTGGCAGCAGGCCGCTCACGCGGTCGCCGGGCTGCACGCCCTGTTCGCGCAGGAAGTTGGCGAAACGCGCCGACAGCGTTTGCAGCAGTTTGAACGTCCAGGTCTGGCTCGTGCCGTCCTTGCCTTCCCAGAACAGGGCGATGCGCCCGGGAAGGGCGTGACGGTCGCAGCATTCGACACAGGCATTCATTGCGTCGAGGTTGCCGTCCAGTGTGGCGCGCACGGTGGCGTCGAGGTCGAACGCCTCATAGGCTTGGGCGTAATCCGCAGTCATAGGTTGTCTCCTGTAGACAGATGCCGGTCGGCAAGCGCGCCTGCGATGCAGCGACCTCTGAGCGCTTCGCCGACCGCCCGCGGCACCGTCTGTTCTCGGGTGCGACGCTCGCGGGCAAGGGGAAATTCATCCTAATGGGTGGCGTCGGCGACAGGCAATGTCCAATCGGGTCAGAGTTCGTGAGGGATTTATCCACTCCGCAAACAGGGGATCTCGCCGCGCGTCAGGCGTGCCTTGGGCGTTGTCCGGCAAGGCCCGTGGCGATTCCTTGCGGCCATGAGGGTTTGTCCTGAGCCGAATACAGACGATTCCGATGGCAATTCCGCTCATCCAATTTGCCGTTTTTGGCTATGGTGCCAACGGGGCGCGATCCCTACACTGGATCTATCGACAGGCGAAGGCGTCGACGATTCTTATCGCGATTCTTACGGATGACGTTCCGACTACGTCACGGCGCAGGAGACATAACATGGATTTCTATACCGAAGACCAACGCATGATTCGCGACATGGCGCGTGCGTTTTCCAGTGAACAACTCGCGCCGAACGCAGCGCAATGGGACCGCGAGTGTGCCTTGCCCGACGCGATGGTCGCGCAGATGGGCGAGCTTGGCCTGCTCGGCATGATGGTGCCGGAGCAGTGCGGCGGGTCGTACACCGATTACACGGCGTATGCGCTGGCGATGGAGGAAATTGCGGCGGGTTGCGCTTCCACGGCCACGATGATGTCCGTGCACAACTCCGTCGGCTGTGCGCCGATCCTGAAGTTCGGCAACGACGCTCAGCGCGAACGCTGGCTGCCGGATCTGGCGGCAGGCCGCAAGATCGGGGCGTTCTGTCTGACGGAGCCGCAAGCCGGGTCGGACGCCAGCAATCTGAAGACGCGCGCCGAGCGCCGCGGCGACAAGTGGGTGCTCAACGGCAACAAGCAGTTTGTGACGAACGGCAAGCGCGCGGCAGTGGCCATCGTGTTTGCGGTGACCGATCCGGCGGCTGGCAAGCGTGGCATCTCGGCTTTCATCGTGCCGACCGATACGAAGGGATTCGAGGTCGGGCGTCCCGAGCACAAGCTGGGCATTCGCGCGTCGGACACCTGTCCGATTACGCTGGTCGACTGCGAGGTCGGCGAGGACGCCATGTTGGGCGAACCGGGGCAGGGACTGAAGATCGCGTTGTCGAACCTTGAGGGTGGGCGCATCGGGATCGCGGCGCTCGCGCTTGGCGTCGCGCGCGCCGCGTTCGAGGCGGCGCTGCAATATGCGAACGAGCGCCAGCAATTCGGCAAACCGATTCGCGAGCATCAGAGCATTGCCAACATGCTGGCTGACATGACGACGCGCATCAACGCGGCGCGCTTCCTGATTCTGCACGCGGCAGCCCTGCGCACACAGGGCTTGCCCTGCCTGACGGAGGCGTCGCAGGCCAAGCTCTTCGCGTCGGAACTGGCGGAGTGGGTGTGCACGCACGCCATTCAGATTCATGGCGGCTATGGGTATCTGGAGGACTATCCGGTCGAGCGCTTCTACCGCGATGCGCGCATCACGCAAATCTACGAAGGCACCAGCGAAGTCCAACGGCAGGTGATCGCCCGCGCACTGGATTGAAGAGGAGGGCAAGTGAATCTGCACGATGGCGCTGTCGAGGCGCAAGACGAAGTGTTGTTCGCCGTGATCAACGGGTTCGGTGTGATCACGCTTAACCGGCCGAAGGCGCTGAACGCCATCACCCACGGTATGGTGCGTGCGATGTGGCGGCAGCTCATGGCGGGAAAGATGACCCCACCGTGCGCGCGGTGCTGATCGAAGGGGCGGGGGAGAAGGCCTTCTGCGCTGGCGGCGATGTCCGCGCGCTATACGACAGCCGGGTGAATAACGCTGACGCGCATCAGGCGTTCTTCGTCGACGAGTACCAGCTCGATTATCTGATTCACCGATATCCGAAGCCATATATCGCCTTGCTCGACGGCATCGTCATGGGCGGTGGCATGGGTGTCGCGCAGGGTGCTGCGCTGCGCATCGTGACCGACAGAACGAAGCTGGCGATGCCGGAGACGGCCATCGGCTTGTTCCCGGACGTCGGCGCAAGCTGGTTCCTCGGGCATCTCGCGCCGACGCTGGCGCGCTATCTCGGCCTGACCGGGGCCACCATTGCAGCGGCCGATACGCTCTACTGTGGACTCGCCGATGTCTGGCTCGAAGGCGATGCATTGGCGCAACTGCGTGAAGTGCTGCTGAAGTTCGAGTGGACCAAGGACGACCCGAGCGCAGAAGATCACGGTAACGACGCGTTGCTCGCGCGTCTGCGCGCCGCCATTCTGCCGCTGGGGCGTACGTCGTCGGACGCCGCGCCGCTTGCGGACGTGAGAGCGTCGCTCGACCGGCATTTCAGCGCCCTTGACGTGCCGGGCATCGTGGCTTCGCTGACGGCCGCCGCCGACAACCCCTGGGCAACCGAGACACTGGCGCTGCTTGGCCAACGCTCCCCGCTCAGTCTGTGCGTCACCGACAGGCAATTACAGAAGGGGCGACGCCTCGATCTGGCCGACGCTTTCAGGATGGAGCTGGTGCTTGGTTATCACGCATTCGCGTCCGGAGATTTCGTCGAGGGCGTCCGTGCGTTGTTGATCGACAAGGACAAGCAACCCCGTTGGCGCTTCCCCACATTGGACGACGTGCCGACGACCGAGGTGGATGCCTTCTTCGTTTCACCGTGGCCGGAAGGGCAGCATCCACTGAATGCGTTAGGCAGGGATTGAAGTCGGGCAAACGCGTGCGACAATGCCGGTTTTGCGGGGGACCGCACAATCCGTTGGAGTCCAGATGCTCGTCGAAATCGCCCGTCTGCTGCTAGACCTTGTTTTCTCGCTATTCGGCGCTTTATTGCTTTTGCGTGTGTGGATGCAGGCGACACGACTGCCCCCGCGTAATCCGCTCTCTCAAGGGGTGTTCCAGTTCACTAACTGGATCGTGTTGCCGCTGCGGCGTGTCGTGCCGGGCGTTGGCGGGATCGACTGGGCGTGTGTAATCGGCGCGTGGATCGCGGCGATTCTCTATCTGGTGCTGATCACGGCCGTGGTGGGGGTGTCGCCGGTCACGGTGTTCCCGCGTGGCTTGCTGGTGGCGCTGGTGCTCGTCGCCAAGTGGGGCGCGAATCTGGTGATGTGGCTCACGCTGCTGATGGCCGTGCTGTCGTGGGTCAATCCGCGTGCCACGGCGATGCCGATTCTCCAGCACTTGCTTGACCCGCTACTGCGCCCGCTTCGCCGTGTCATTCCGATGGTCGGCGGCTTCGATCTCTCGCCGCTGGCGCTGTTCCTGCTGATGCAGATTCTGCTGATCGTCCTTGCGCGCTTAAGCTTGTTCTTCGCGATGCTCTGACGCATTGATGTTCGTGTTCGCGGGCAGCGTTGCTGCCTGCGGCACTTAGGATGCCTCAGGCGTCACCGTTCCCTCACTCGCAAACTCGCTCATGCCGGGCTCCGCGCGTCGCGCGGCAGTCGTCGCCAGACGCGGCGCTTCCATGCGCTCTCCGCCCGAACGTTCCAATCCAAGACGACGCAACACGCTGTGGCCGTCTTCGGTCACGCTCACTTTCGTTTGTCCTTCGTCCACTGCCACATGCACCAGACGCGCTTGCTCCAGCGCGGCGAGGTCGGGCGGTTCAAGCGCGTCGGCATCGATGGGGCCTAGAGATGCGGCCGCCAGCAACAGTGTGGCGATTTCATGCGGGCTCAGCATGGTCATGCTCCTTGAGGCTATGGCGTTCACGTCGGCACGATTCGTTCGATCACAGTAACGGACGAATGTAAGCCCGCGACTACGCCATGTTTACTGCACGTTACGACTCGCCTCCGACCAAGCCTCCCCAGGCGGTCCAGTGACTTCCTGTGAATCTGTTACCTGACGATTGAGTGATATCGAAGCGATATCTGAGTGACGCTGCGCGACGCTTTTGCACCGGCGCGCAGTGAAACCGTACTCCAGCGTCGGATCGCAAAGCCGCCGGCAAGTTCGTGCATTCGGGTTTCCCCTAGTATGCCCGCTTTTTGCGTATGACGGAGGTCATGCCCCCTTGTTTTGACAGGGTTTGCGGACTGTGAGGGGGAAATGCGGGCGTGTTGGAAGCTCGGCTGGCAGCATTTGAACTATTTTTTTTCTTTTGACGGGGTGCTGATGAAAATATACTTTCCTTCACTCCGAAGGAAGGATGCATTTCAATTTCATGATCGACGCCGATTCGTTGCCCGCCGACTTGCCGCTCACTGAGCGCATCGTGCGAGCCATGCCCGAACTGACGCCCGCGCAGCAGCGCATGGCGGCGTTCGTGCTCGACAATACGTTTCGTGCCGCGACCATGCGCATCGACGAATTTGCCGACGCCGTTGGCGTGTCGCTCGCGACCGTCAACCGTTTCGCCCGCGCACTCGGCTTCGATGGCTACCCGCAATGTCGTGCGGCCATGGTGCGCGGCTATGAGGCGACGCTGGCCCCTATCGAAAGCCTGCGCACGAGCAAGGCGCAGGCGAGCGACAGCGCGGACGTGATGGCCGCGTCCCTTGCGCAGGCCATCGAGAATCTGGACTGGACGCGTCGCGCGCTCGACGCCGGGACTTGCGAGCGCGCCATCGAGTCGATTCTGCAAGCGCACCGTATTTACGTGCTGGGACTGGGGGCGAGCGGTTATCTCGCCGGTCTGCTCCATCACGGTCTCGACCCCTATTGTGAAAACGTGCAGTCTGTCGTCGGCGCAGGCGGATCGACGCATGCCGCACGTCAACTGTTTAAATTGCGCGAGGGCGATCTGGTGATCGCGCTTGGCTTCCCGCGCTACGTCTCCGACACCGTGACGCTGTGCCGTCGCCTGCGCGGGCGCGGCGTGTCGGTGATGGTGCTGACAGACAGTCCGACGTCGCCGCTGGCGCCGCTGGGCGATATCGTCATCTTCGTGCGTAGCAAGCCGCGTCTGTCGAGCAACTCCGAAGCGAGCGTGCTGGCGATGATCGACGCCATCTGCGACGCCGTTGCACAACGCGCGAAACACGCTGTGGACCGCGCCACCGAACTGACCGACTTCCTGCTGCCGTGGATCGACTCGGCGTCGCAGAGTCCGTCGAACGCGCCGGTCAATGTGGCCAGAGCGGTGGCCCGAGCGCCGTCGCCCGTCGTGGGACGCGTCGCGACTACTGCCGCCACCGCAACCACCACCAACACCGTGAAGTCGCTGTCGAACGCCGCCGCAGCGGCGACAGCCAGCACGCAGGGCGCACCGAATCCGGTCCATCAGACCGCATCCCGACATTCGAGTCATGCCAGCACGGCGTCCAGCGCGACGCCTGTCAGTCTGGACAGAAAGGACAAAGCATCATGAGCCACGCCCAACGCGCGGTCATCGCCATTCACGGCGGTGCCGGAACAATCAGCCGCGACACGTCGCCCGAAGAACTCAAGGCGTATCACGAGGCTCTGGCTGAAGTGCTGCGCGCCGGTCAGGCAGTACTGGCAGCCGGTGGCTCGGCGCTCGACGCCGTCACCGTGGCTGTGCAGCACCTCGAAGATTGCCCGCGCTTCAATGCCGGACGGGGTGCGGTCTTCACCCACGAAGGCACGCACGAGCTAGACGCCGCGATCATGAATGGCACGACGCTCGACGCCGGCGCCATCGCCTGCGTTCACCGTGTGCGCAACCCGATTCTGGCGGCCCGCTCGGTCCTGGAGCACAGCCCGCACGTGCTGCTCGTGGGCGCGGGCGCGGAAGCCTTCGCTGCGGCGAACGGCGCCGAACTGGTCGATCCCGAGTACTTCTTTACCGAAGCGCGCTACGCCCAGTTGCAGCGCGCGCTGGCGAGTGCCGCCGTGTCGCTCGATCACGACATGCCGCTCAAGAAAGAGCCCATCGATCCGGACACGAAGTTCGGCACGGTCGGCGCAGTCGCCTGCGACATGCACGGCCATATAGCGGCCGCGACCTCCACGGGCGGCATGACGAACAAGGCCATCGGCCGAGTGGGCGACTCGCCGCTGATCGGCGCGGGCTGTTACGCGAACGACGCCACGGCCGCCGTTTCGGCGACGGGCACCGGCGAGGCGTTCATTCGCGCCGTCGCATGTTACGAAGTGGGCGCGCTGATGGCCTATGCGGGCCTGTCACTGGCCGATGCCGCGGAGCGTGTCATTCGCGAGCGTCTGCCGCGCGTGGACGGCCGCGGCGGTCTGATCGCCGTGGACGCACAGGGCAACGTGGCGCTGCCGTTCAACACGGAAGGGATGTATCGCGGTGTGGCCCGTGTCGGCGAGACGCCGGTGACGGCCATTCACGAATGACGTTCATGAATAACGCCTGACGTCCCCGGACGACAGGCAGGACAGGGCGGCACCGGAGACGGCAACGCCCTTGGCAACAGATTCGGCAAGTGAAGATTAGCGAGGACAGGCGTGGCTGAGCGTAAGACAACCCCAACCATTTCGTTGCCCGACGAGCGCGTGCTCGACGTGAGCGGCATCTCCGTGCAGTTCGCGACCTCCGAGCGCGTGGTCACGGCCGTGCGCGACCTGTCCTTCCATGTCGACCGGGGCGAGACGCTCGCCATCGTTGGCGAATCCGGCTCGGGCAAGTCGGTGACGTCGCTGGCCGCCATGCGCCTCGTGGAAAACGGCGGCGGACGCATCACGCAGGGCACGATGATCATGCGCCGTCGCAACGGCAAGCTGGTCGACCTCACGCGTGCGAGCGGCCACACCATGCGCAGCATTCGGGGTGCCGACATGGCGATGATCTTCCAGGAGCCGATGACGTCGCTCAACCCGGTGTTCCCGGTCGGCGAGCAGATCGCCGAGTCGATTCGTCTGCACCAGGGGAAGGATGCCGCCGCCGCGCGCGCGGAAGCCCTGCGCATGCTCGAACTCGTCCGCATTCCAGAAGCGCGTCGCGTGCTCGGTCGTTTCCCGCACCAGCTCTCGGGCGGCATGCGTCAGCGGGTGATGATCGCGATGGCGCTCTCGTGCAAGCCGGGCTTGCTGATTGCCGACGAACCGACCACCGCCCTCGACGTGACCATTCAGGCGCAGATCCTGCAACTGATTCGCGCGCTGCAAGATGAGATGCAGATGGGCGTGGTGTTCATCACGCACGACATGGGGGTGGTCGCCGAGGTGGCCGACCGCGTGCTGGTCATGCATCGTGGCGACAAGGTCGAAGAAGGCAAGTCGGCGGAAATCTTCGGTGCGCCGCGCGAGCGCTACACGCAGGCATTGCTCTCGGCCGTGCCGCGTCTCGGTTCGATGCACGGCACCGATCTGCCCGCGCGCTTCCCGCTACTGCGCTACGACGCACCGCCGGACGCTAAGCCCGCAGCTGAGACGCCGCAGCCGACCGTCAAGACCGATGCCGGTCCGATCCTGCGCGTGAAGGATCTCGTCGCGCGCTTCGACGTGCCGTCGGGCCTCTTCGGTCGCGTGAAGCAACGCGTGCATGCGGTCGAGCGAGTGAGTTTCGATCTGTACCCCGGCGAGACGCTGGGGCTCGTGGGCGAATCGGGTTGCGGCAAGTCGACGACCGGCCGTGCGCTGCTGCGTCTGGTCGCTAGTCAGGGCGGCTCCATCGAGTTCGGCGGCAAGCCGATTCACGATCTTGCAGGCCGCGCCTTGCAGACCCTTCGCCGCGATATCCAGTTCATCTTCCAGGACCCGTTCGCGTCGCTCGATCCGCGTCTGACGGTGGGCTTCTCGATCATGGAGCCGCTGCTGGTGCATGGCGTCGCGACCGGTGCCGAAGCCGAAAAGCGCGTGGCGGAATTGCTGGAGCGCGTGGGCTTGCCCGCCGAGTACGCCCAGCGTTATCCGCATGAATTCTCGGGCGGTCAGCGTCAACGTATCGCCATTGCGCGTGCACTGGCGCTCAAACCCAAGGTCGTGATCGCCGACGAATCCGTCTCGGCGCTCGACGTCTCCGTGCAGGCCCAGATCATCAACCTGATGCTCGACCTGCAAAAGGAGTTCGGCATCGCGTTCCTGTTCATCTCGCACGACATGGCGGTCGTGGAGCGCATCAGCCACCGTGTGGCGGTGATGTTCCTCGGCCAGATCGTCGAGATCGGTCCGCGTCGTGCGATCTTCGAGAACCCGCAACACCCGTATACGAAGAAGCTGATGTCGGCGGTGCCGATTGCCGATCCGGCGCGTCGTCACGCCAAACGCGAACTGCTCACGGAAGAGATTCCGAGCCCGATCCGTGCGCTGGGCGACGAGCCGCAGGTGCAGCCGCTGGTCGAAGTCGGCGCGGGGCACTTTGTCGCGCGTCATCGCGTGGCCGGGGCTTACTGATTCGCATGACGCGGACGTCATAAGCCGAACCCGTTTTCCCGGGAGCGATGGCTTCGCTCCCGGTAGTTTCAAGCAGTTTCAGGCGGTACCTTTTGCTGTTCATGTTGTCACCATAATGCCCGCCAAGTGGCGCAGTCCTACGACTCGCTCAAGGCGAACCCGTCAGACCAGAAGGAGAAAGACAGATGTCGAAAAACGTTTTGTTGGGCGCTCGCTGGAAAACCGCGCTCGCGTCCGTCGCTGTGGCGTCCGCCGTGTTCGGTGCAGCCCCGGCGTTCGCCGCCAAGGATGTCGTGATGGCCGTGCAGTCGACCTTCACGACGATGGATCCGTACGACGCGAACGATACGCTGTCGCAAGCCATCGCCAAGTCGTTCTACGAGGGCATGTTCGGTTTCGACAAGGACATGAAGCTCATCAACGTGCTGGCCGATAGCTACACGGTCTCGCCGGACGGTCTCGTCTACACGATCAAGCTCAAGTCGGGCGTGAAGTTCCAGGACGGCACGAACTTCGACGCCGCCGCCGTGAAGGCGAACTTCGACCGCGTGACGAACCCGGACAACAAGCTCAAGCGCTACAACCTGTACAAGGAAATCGCCAAGACGGAAGCCGTCGACGCGCACACGGTGAAGTTCACGCTCAAGGAGCCGTTCTCGCCGTTCATCAACACGCTGGCGCACCCGTCGGCTGTGATCATCTCGCCCGAAGCCCTCAAGAAGTACGGTAAGGACATCGCTTCGCACCCGGTCGGCACTGGCCCGTTCGAATTCGTCGAATGGAACCGCACCGATTACGTGAAGGTGAAGAAGTTCGATGGATACTGGAAGAAGGGCTACCCGAAGGTCGACACGATCACCTTCAAGCCGGTGGTGGACAACAACACGCGCGCGGCCGTCATGCAGACGGGCGAAGCCGGTTTTGCTTTCCCGGTGCCGTATGAGCAGGCCGAAGGTCTCAAGTCGGGCGGCAAGGTGGACGTAATCGCCGGTCCGTCGATCATCCAGCGCTACGTGAGCTTCAACACGAAGCAGAAGCCGTTCGACGACGTGCGTGTGCGTCAGGCCATCAACTACGCCATCAACAAGGAAGCGCTGGTGAAGGTGGCCTTCGCAGGCTACGCCACCCCGGCCGACGGTGTGGTGCCGAAGGGCGTCGACTACGCGGTCAAGACCGGCCCGTGGCCGTACAACCCGGCCAAGGCCAAGGAACTGCTCAAGGAAGCCGGTTACCCGAACGGTTTCGAGACGGTGCTCTGGTCCGCCTACACGTACACGACGGCGCAGAAGGTGATCCAGTTTGTGCAGCAGCAACTGGCGCAGGTCGGCATCAAGGCGCAAGTGCGCGCGCTCGAAGCCGGTCAGCGTGTCGAACTGGTCGAGTCCGCACCGGACCCCGACAAGGCCCCGGTGCGCATGTACTACGTGGGCTGGTCGTCGTCGACGGGTGAAGCCGACTGGGCACTGCGCCCGCTGCTGAGCTCGGAATCGTTCCCGCCGAAGCTGTTCAACACGGCGTACTACAAGAATGACGCGGTCGACGCGGACTTCAACAAGGCGCTGCTCACGACGGACCGTGCCGAGAAGACGAAGCTGTACACGGACGCACAACAGAAGATCTGGAACGACGCGCCCTGGGCGTTCCTCGTGACGGAAAAGCTGCTGTACGCACGTAACAAGAACCTGACCGGCGTGTACACGATGCCTGACGGTTCGTTCAACTTCACCGACATCTCGATGAAGTAATCGCGTGGCGCGTGTGCGCTCCGGAATGCCGGGGCGGCGCGCGTGCGATGCGAGTGTGATGTTCCCCGCGCCGCCCGGTCCAGCGAAGAAGCTTCGACGCTGGCGGCGCGGTCTACCGCAAGACATGGTTTCGGCAAGACGTTCGGCAAGACTGCGATGCTCAATTACTTTCTCAAACGCCTGCTCGGCCTGATCCCCACGCTGCTGATCGTGGCAGTGCTGGTGTTCGCCTTCGTGCATATGTTGCCGGGTGATCCGGCGCGACTGGCGGCCGGTCCGCAGGCGGACGAGGCGACCGTGGCGCTCGTGCGTCAGGATCTCGGCCTCGATAAGCCGCTGCTCACGCAGTTCACATCGTTCATCACGAACGCCGTGCGCGGCGATTTCGGTCTGTCGATGCGCAGCAAGCAGCCGGTCTCGCAAGAGATCTCCAGCCGCTTCCTGCCGACGCTGTGGCTCACACTGGTGAGCATGGTGTGGTCGGTGGTGATCGGCATGGGGCTGGGTGTGGCCTCGGCGGTGTGGCGCAATCGCTGGCCCGACCGGTTGGGCATGACCTTTGCCGTCTCCGGCATCTCGTTCCCGGCGTTCGCGCTGGGCATGTTGCTGATGCAGATTTTCTCGGTGCAACTCGGCTGGTTGCCGACCATCGGCGCCGACTCGTGGAAGAGTTACATCCTGCCCTCGATTACGCTGGGCGCGGCCGTGGCCGCCGTGATGGCACGCTTCACACGCTCGGCCTTCGTCGAAGTGCTGCATGAAGACTTCGTGCGCACTGCGCGTGCGAAGGGCCTCAACGAAATGCGCGTGGTGTTCAAGCACGCGCTGCGTAACGCCATGATCCCCGTCGTCACGATGATGGGGTTGCAGTTCGGTTTTCTGCTCGGCGGCTCGATCGTCGTCGAGGTGGTGTTCAACTGGCCCGGACTCGGACGCCTGCTGATCGACTCGGTCGAGATGCGCGACTACCCGGTGATTCAGGCGCTGGTGCTGCTGTTCTCGCTTGAGTTCATTCTGATCAACCTCGTGGTCGACGTGCTGTACGCCGTCATCAACCCGACCATTCGCTACAAGTGAGGCAAGCACAATGAGCGCAAGCCAACCGACAACGGCCGCGAACGCGGCTGCCGCCAGCAACACCCGCGTACGCACGCCGTGGCGCGAATTCTGGCGCAAGTTCAAGAAACAACACATCGCGATGGTCGCCGGGGCGTTTGTGCTGGCACTGGTCATCGTTGCGATTCTCGCGCCGCACCTCGTGCCGTTCGACCCTGAGAACTTCTTCGACTACGACGCGCTGAATGCCGGACCGTCGTCGAAACACTGGTTCGGTGTCGACTCGCTCGGCCGCGACATCTTCAGCCGTGTGCTCGCCGGTTCACGTATCTCGCTCGCCGCAGGCTTCGGCTCGGTCGCGCTCGGCGCGGTTATCGGGACGGTGCTCGGCCTGCTGGCCGGTTACTACGAAGGCTGGTGGGATCGCATCGTCATGCGTATTTCCGACGTGCTGTTCGCATTCCCGGGCATTCTGCTGGCTATCGGTGTGGTGGCAGTGCTGGGTAACGGCATGATCAACGTGATCGTGGCAGTGGCCATCTTCTCGATTCCGGCGTTCGCCCGCCTCGTGCGCGGTAACACGCTGGTGCTCAAGCATCTGACGTATATCGAAGCGGCGCGCTCCATCGGGGCGTCCGACTGGACGATCATCATGCGGCACATTCTGCCGGGCACGGTGTCGTCCATCGTCGTGTACTTCTCGATGCGTATCGGAACCTCGATCATCACGGCCGCGAGCCTGTCGTTCCTCGGTCTGGGCGCACAGCCGCCGACACCTGAGTGGGGCGCAATGCTCAACGAAGCGCGCGCCGACATGGTCAACGCACCGCACATCGCCATCTTCCCGAGCCTGGCCATCTTCCTGACCGTGCTCGCTTTCAACTTGCTGGGCGACGGTCTGCGCGACGCGCTCGATCCGAAGCTCGACCGGCACTGATATTCCCGCAGGAGCGCGAAGCCATGCCCCCGTCAGAATTTCGCGAAGCCCTGTTCGGCGCGCCTCACGTGGGGCAACTGCCCGCCGGGGCGCGCGACGCGATCACCGATGTGCCCGGCGTGTTCGTCGGGCAGGTCACCCTTGAGGACGGTCCGGTGCAGACCGGCGTCACCGTCGTGTGCCCGACACCGGCCTCCACGGCTGACGTGGGCGGCGCACCCGACGCCTCCGCTCCCCACGCCCGCTGGGACCCGTTCCGTAACAAGATTCCCGCTGCCGCCGCCGTGATCAACGGCTTCGGCAAGAGCGTCGGTCTCATGCAGATCGAAGAGCTCGGCGTGATCGAAGCGCCGCTGGCACTCACCAACACCTTCTCCGTCAGTCAGGTCGTGCTGGGGCAACTGCGCGCCGCTATTGCCGCGAACCCCGACATCGGACGCGGCGGTCCGTCGCTGAACCCGACTGTGTTCGAATGCAACGACGGCTACCTCAACGATATGCAGGCGTTCGCCGTCTCGGATGCCCATTACGCGCAGGCGCTGGCGAATGCGTCGCCGGTGTTCGAACAGGGCGCAGTGGGGGCCGGGCGAGGCATGTCCAGCTTTGGCCTCAAGGGCGGGATTGGTTCGGCGTCGCGCGTGGTGGCGACGGCCGGGGCGACGTTTACCGTCGGCGTGCTGGTGCTGTCGAACTTCGGACGTCCCTCGCAACTGACGATTGATGGACGCCACGTCGGCCCGGTGCTCGACGAACGCCTTGCCCAGCCTGAGCAGAGTGCTGCGCCCGAGCGCGGCTCGATCATCATGCTCGTCGCCACCGATGCGCCGCTCGACGCGCGCCAGTTGCGCCGCGTCGCGACCCGCACCGGGGCAGGGCTTGCCCGCACCGGCTCCGTCTACGGTCACGGCAGCGGCGACGTCGCACTCGCCTTCACCACCGGTTACACGGTGCCGCACGACGCGCTGGGGCGTGTCGCGCCCGCAGCGCTGGTGCCCGATGCGTTACTCGATCCGATTTTCCAGGCGACGGCCGACGCCACTGAGCAGGCCATCCTGCACGCATTGTTTGCCGCCGAGTCGGTCCTTGGACGCGATGGTCACGTGCGACGCGCGCTGGCCGACGTACTGCCCGACTGGGCGACGCTTTGAATACAGCCCGGTGCAGTCCGGCGAGCCCGGGGAACCCCATCGATGAAACTGCCGAGACATTGCTGAGATATTGATGACACTATGCGTATCCTGATTTCCACAGACATCGAAGGCGTCGCGGGCGTCTTTCACGCCGAACAAACGCGCGCCGGTAACGGCGAGTACGAACTTGCCCGCCGCTGGATGACGCGCGAGGCCAATGCCGCCGTCGAAGGCGCATTTGCGGGCGGCGCGACCGAAGTGATGGTCAACGACTCACACGGAAGCTTCCGCAATCTGCTGCCGGACGAACTCGACCCGCGCGCCCGTCTGGTACTGGGCAAGCCGCGCTATCTGAGCATGGCCGCTGGCGTGGAAGCCGGGTGCGACGCGATGTTCATGATCGGTTTTCACGGCAAGGCACAGAGCGCTGGCATTCTGGCTCACACCATCAACAGCTTCGCCTTCGCACGCGTGTGGCTGGGCGGTGTGGAAGCGGGCGAAGCGATGATTTACGGCGCGCTTGCAGGCGAGCGTGGCGTGCCGGTGGTCATGGCCAGCGGCGACGACGTGTTCGTCGAGGAGACGCAACCGATTTTCCCGTCCGCCCATTTCGTGCAGACGAAGTCGGCGTGGGGGCAGGGCAGCGGCATGACGCTCAACCCGGCGCAGTCGTGCGAACTGATTCGCGAAGCGGCCAAGATGTCGCTGGCCGACTCGCGCAAGTGGCATACGTTCAAGGTGGAAACACCGGTCGAAGTGCGTCTGCAAACGCAAACCACGGCGCTGGCCGATCTCTTCTGTCAATGGCCGACGCTGGAGCGCGTCGACGGCGTGACGCTGCAGTTCGAAGCACCCACCGTCGAGGCGGCCGTTCGTATGCTCAACTGCCTCTCCGCAATGTCTTCCATGTTGCGCTGAAGGCGTCGAAATCCGCAAAATGCGTCCCCCAAAAGGCCCCGTATCCTTTTGATTTGCAGGGTTTTGTCGAGTTTTGTCACCGGTTTTTCCCTGTCAACCGAACCGGCACTGGCCGCACAGCCGCGCCAGTGCTGGATCCGCCGTTTTCACGTTGTTAAGGCGCGACTGAATTAGGGTTTGATGCCCCCGAACGCCGAGAGCGGACGTGCGATAATCCGTAATATTTTGTAACAGGTGTGCCGCTCTTTAGTGCACAACCTCGGATTATTGAGCGTCGGCAAACGTCGGCGGTGAATCATGGAAATCAGAAACGCCCGACGTTGGGCGGAGCCCGGCGCCAAGCGGTATGTCGGTGCATTAATGGTGGTACTTGCTGCGTTTCTTGTTCGCAGCCTCCTGCATCCGGTGCTCGATCACTCGATGCCAGGTCTCTTTTTCGTCTGCGCGGCCATCATCGTCGAGTTCGTCTGGGGTCTGGGACCCGCGATCATGGCGATGGTCATCAGCATCCCGATTTTCGATTTCTTCTTTGTGCCGCCGTTTCGCGACGTTGCCCAACTGGATCGTCGCGATGTGCTCATCGTCACCGGCTTCCTCATGATCACGCCGCTCGCCGTGGCGCTGATCGAGCGGCTGCGTCGCGCGCAATATCGCGCCGAGCTGATCGCCGAAGTGGCGCAGACGCGTTACGAAATGCTGCTGCGTGCCGAGAACGAGCGCATGGTGCTGACCGATTCGGTGCAACTGGGCAACGCCCTGATGACGTACCTGACGAAGCACCTGGACTCTATCTTCTATCTAGCGAACCCGGCCTCGCATTACGTCTTCATCGATGAGCATTTCCGTCGCGAGACGGGCGTGGCGCCGGAAGTCGCCAAGCGCGAGGGCCTGCGCGCACTGCTGCATCCGGACGACGCGAAGCGCATGGCGGGCCTTTTCTCGCTCGACGTCGAGCCGCCGCCGCATGGCGCTTACAACTTGCGCGTGCGTACGCGTGACGGTGGCTACGATCTGATCCACTGCGAGCTTCAGCATTTCCGCGCGCACGTGGGGACCTATGTGATTCTGCGACTGCACTCGGGGCCGACGGTGCGCCCGGTGACGTCGCTGCATACGCTGTCGCAGGCGTCGATGGCCAACCGTTCCGATAGCACGACCAGCAATACGAATGAATCGAAGACCAGTTCGCCTGAACGGCGCGGAGTGACCGAAGTTTCGGAGGCGCCTGTCGTCTCCGGCGGGGTTTAACGATGTTTCAAGAAGATATTTTCTACAAGGGCGGCGAACACGCCGTGCTGCTGTTACCGGGACTCTCGAGCACACCGCTCGAGATGCGTCCGGTCGCCAAGGCGTTGCATCGCGACGGGTACACCGTGTCGGTGCCCCACATCGAAGGCTACGGCCTCGGCTCGCCGTGCACGCACTGGCGCGAGTGGATCGCTGCCGCGCGCGCGAAGTATCGCGAGTTGCGTGACACGCACGAAACCGTCTCGCTTTGCGGGCTGAGCATGGGCGCAACGCTCAGTCTGGCCGTGGCCGAAGAGGAGCCGGACGTCACGGCGATCTCGGTGCTGGCCGTCACGCTCGTGTACGACGGCTGGACCATTCCGCTCGCGTACCCGCTGCTCGATTTGCTGTATCACCTGCCGTTCGGCAATCGCTACCGCTACCACGAAAAAGCGCCGTTCGGACTGAAGAACGAACGGCTGCGTGCGCGTGTGGAGAAATCCATGTCGATGCACGACGCCTCGGAAATCGGCTCGGCGTCGCTGCCCATCGAGCATTTGTATAACGCGCGACGCCTTGCCTCTCACGTGCGCAACCGTCTCGATCGTGTGACGGCGGACTGCCTGATCGTCCATGCGGTGGACGACGATACGGCCAGCCCGCATAACGCGCGCATCGTGTACAACGGCGTGTCGTCGGAAGTGAAGCAGAAATGCCTGCTCGGCGAGAGCTATCACATCCTCACGATGGACAACGAACGCGAGACCGTCGCCGACGAGACGCGCCGTTTCTTCCGCGATGCCGTGGCGCGTCGCACCGGCGCTGCCACTTCCGAGACCCGCATCATCTCCAAGGCGCTGCTGCGCGCCAAGCGTCGTCAGGCCGCAGCCTGATCGCCATCGCTCGGGCGTCGTCTCCTGACGCCCGACATCCCTGAAGTTCATGAAATCGCACACGCATTCGCAAGCGTGTGCGGCCTTCGTTCGGATACCTGAATTCTCATGTGGCGGGAGCGGTATTGGGCCTGCGTGTGTCTGCACACATCTGATCGGATGCCTGACATTCCTGTCCCGTGAGAGCCGCGCCAGTGCTAGTGCACACGATGTCATCAAACTGCCATCGATAGCCGGTTAAGGTCGGGTTTTTCAGATCCAGCCGCCTTAATGCACTTAATACGTGCACCTAATGCGGCCAGCGCATATCCGCAAATGTCATCGCTCGTCATCGAATCCGTCAGCAAGCAGTGGGGCGACGCACACGCGCTCCAGGATGTGAGTTTCTCGGCCGACGCGGGTTCGCTAGTCGTCCTGCTCGGCCCGTCGGGCTGCGGCAAGTCGACACTGTTGCGCATGATCGCCGGTCTCGATACGCCGACGAGCGGCCGCATCCTGCTGGGCGGCGATGACGTCACAGCGCTCCCGCCTGCGCGTCGCAAGCTCTCGATGGTGTTCCAGTCCTACGCGCTGTTCCCGCATCTTT
This sequence comes from Pandoraea sp. NPDC090278, assembly GCF_044772185.1. Taxonomy (NCBI): domain Bacteria; kingdom Pseudomonadati; phylum Pseudomonadota; class Betaproteobacteria; order Burkholderiales; family Burkholderiaceae; genus Pandoraea; species Pandoraea sp. NPDC090278. Next base: position 73,110 of record NZ_JBIVYJ010000001.1, read on the forward strand.
CCGTGCGCGAAAACCTGCTGTTCGGCCTGCGCGTGCGCCGCGAGCCGACCCGCGATTACCCGCAGCGCCTCGCCCGCGTGGCGTCATTGCTCGGGCTAGAACCGTATCTGGACCGCAAGCCGTCGCAGTTGTCGGGCGGTCAGCAACAGCGTGTTGCGTTGGGGCGTGCGGTCATCGCGGAGACGTCCGTGTGTCTGATGGACGAACCGCTCTCGAATCTCGACGCGCAACTGCGTCAGGAAATGCGTCGTGAAATCCGCGCGCTGCAACAGCAGCTCGGCATGACGCTCATCTACGTCACCCACGATCAGACCGAAGCGATGAGCATGGCCGATCAGGTCGTGCTGCTGCGCCACGGCCGGATCGAACAGCACGGCGCACCGCACACGCTGTACGCCACGCCGTCGACGCGGTTCGCCGCGAGCTTCATCGGTACGCCGCCGATGCATCTGCTCAAGCTGGTGCGTCATGGAGACGCCCTCGTGCCCGCCGGGCAAACCGGTCCCGCGCTCGCGACCGCCGGTTCGCGCGACGCCGCGCTGCTCGGGCTGCGTCCTGAACACGTTCGCGCTGTCGCGCCGACCGCCGTGGGCGCGGTGCTCGCGACGGTGAGTGCCGTCGAGTATCTGGGCGCCGACACACTTGTTGCGTGCGCGCTCGGCGACGCGGGCGAGATCGCCACGCGCGTGCCGGGCCATCGGCCGTTCCTGCCGGGCGACGCCATCGGCTTGCAGTGGGATGCCGCCGATCAGCATTTGTTCGACGCGACGTCGGGCGAGCGTTTGGCCGATGCGTTGCTGAACGCAACCTCGCAGATCGCACCGTCGGCGCCGTTGCCTGCATCGCCCGTCGCGACACAGACACCGGACGCCACGTCGCCACAAGCCCCGCAAACCATGCAGGCCATGGCACTGACGCCGGAACAACACGCCTGAATCAGGGCGGGGGCCAGCATCGACCGGACACACGGTTGGGCGGCCAATCTTCACTACCAGTCACATCACCACTACGCTTTCATGGGGAACCCAGGAACATGCGACGCACGATTCTGAAAACGTTTGCGGCCAGTCTGGCCACGCTGGCATTCAGCGGTCTGACGACCCACGCCATCGCGCAACAGAAGCCGGTTGAGCTCCAGTTCTATTACCCGGTCGCCGTGGGCGGCCCGGTCACGAAGATCATCAACGATCTGGTGGCGGATTTCGAGAAGGACCACCCGACCATCAAGATCAAGCCCGTGTACGCCGGTTCGTATCAGGATTCGGTCGTCAAGGCACTGACCGCCGCGAAGGCCGGTACGCCGCCGCAATTGGCCGTGCTCGCCGCCGCCGACGTCTTCACGCTGATCGACGAAGACGCCGTCGTACCCATCGACAGCATTGCCAACACGGCTGCCGACAAGCAGTGGCTCGACAGCTTCTACCCGGCGCTGATGCTGAACTCGCGCATCAACGGTCACACCTGGGGCGTGCCGTTCCAGCGCTCGACCATCGTCATGTACTGGAACAAGGACGCCTTCAAGGAAGCCGGTCTCGATCCGGACCGCGCCCCGGCGAACTGGGACGAACTCGTGAGCTACGCGCAGAAGCTGACCAAGCGCGATGCCTCGGGCAACGTGACGCAGTGGGGCATCAAGGTGCCGTCCGTCGGCTTCGCCTACTGGCTGTTCCAGGCATTCACCACGCCCGCAGGTATCGAGCTGATGAACCCGGCCGGTACGAAGACATTCCTCAACGCGCCGCAAGCCGTGCAGTCGCTGCAATACTGGGTCGACCTCACGACCAAGTACAAGGTCATGCCGACGGGCGCCATCGAGTGGGGCACCACGCCGAAGGACTTCCTCGAAAAGAAGACCGCGATCATCTACACGACGACCGGCAACCTCACCAACATCCGCACCAATGCGTCGTTCCCGTTCGGCGTGGGCAAGATGCCGACGAAGGTGCGCGGCGGCAGCCCGACGGGTGGCGGCAACTTCTACGTCTTCAAGAAGTCGACGCCGGAAGAAAAGCAGGCGGCCATGACGTTCATCAAGTGGGCCACCACGCCTGAGCGTGCTGCCCAGTTCGGTATCGACACGGGTTACGTCGCTGTGACGCCTGCTGCCTGGGAAACCCCGGCAATGAAGGCCTACGTGCAGAAGGTGCCTGCTGCGGCAGTGGCGCGCGATCAGCTCGGCGTGAGCGTTGCCGAGTTCTCGACCCACGACAACCAACGCGTGACGAAGGCGCTGAGCGACGGCCTGCAAGCTGCGCTCACCGGCACCAAGTCGCCCAAGCAAGCGCTGGACGATGCGCAGCGTGAAGCGGATCGTATTCTGCGTCCGTACGCTCGCTGATCCTGTGTCGATGTTGGAAGTGAATTAGTCTGTAGAAGCCCGGGGCCTGGCCCCGGGTGCTGAACCGATGGACCGACGATGAACCGTTCTTCCGCCTCATGGGTGCCCTGGCTGCTGTTGTTACCGGCGTTGGTGCTGCTGGTCGCGTTCACCCACTATCCTGCCGTTGCGACGCTATGGCATAGCGTGTTCTCGACGGCGCGCGCCGGTGCATCGTCCGTGTATGTCGGTGCCGAGAACTATCAGGCGCTCGTCGACGATCCCGTCTTCTGGCAGGCGCTGCGCAATAACCTGCTGTTCGCACTGATCACGGTGCCGGTGGCGATCGTGCTGTCGATCGTCATGGCGCTGTGGGTGCATCGTCAGGTGCCCGGTCGCGCGCTGCTGCGTCTGGCGTACTTCACGCCCGCGATCTTGCCGATGATTGCTGTCGCGAACATCTGGCTCTTCTTCTACACACCGCAGTACGGACTCATCGCGCAGATAACGCAGGCGTTCGGCTGGGGCGATCACAACTGGCTCGGACAGCCGGGCACCGCGCTACCTGCGCTCATGGTCGTCACGATCTGGAAGGAAGCCGGTTTCTTCATGATCTTCTATCTGGCCGCGTTGCAGCAGATCTCGCCGACGCTCGCCGAAGCAGCAGCGCTCGAAGGGGCGTCGCGCTGGCAGTTCTTCCGTCGCGTGCAGTGGCCGCTGCTGATGCCCACGACCGTGTTCGTGGTGATCAATGCGATCATCAACGCGTTCCGTCTGGTCGATCACGTGGTGGTGATGACACGTGGCGGTCCCGACAACGCCACGCAGTTGCTGCTGTACTACATCTATCAGGTGGCTTTCAGTTTCTGGGATACGTCGTACGCGGCGGCGCTCACGGTGGTGCTGCTCACGCTGCTCGCCATCGTCGCTTTCGTGAAATTCCGTCTGCTCGACTCACGGACGCATTACCAATGACCACCTCTGCCAATCCCTCTTCCGTGACGGAGACGTCGGACGCATCTGCCCGTGCGGGCAAATCGTCTGGGTCGCTTCCTGCCTTCTCCGCAACGGGGCATGCGAACCTGCTGGACGTGACCGGCGCTTGGCTGCTCGGCCTGCTGTGGTTACTGCCGCTGCTCTATGGTGTCTGGAGCGCGATCCATCCATCCGCCTACGCCACGCGCTTCGTGCTCGACGCGCCGCTCACGCTGGAGAACTTCGTCCACGCGTGGCAGGCTGCGCCGTTCGGACGCTATCTCATCAATACGTTCGTGCTGGTGACGGTGATCCTCGCCGCGCAAATCGTACTCGCCACGCTGGCCGCCTACGCGTTCGCACGCTTCACGTTCCGGGGCAGCGAAGTGGCGTTCATGATCGTGCTGCTGCAACTGATGGTCATGCCGGACGTGCTGATCGTCGAGAACTACCGCACCATCGCATGGATGGGGCTGCGCGACACGATTCTGGGGATTGCGCTGCCGTACTTCGCGTCGGCGTTCGGTATCTTCTTGCTGCGGCAAGCGTTCAAGACGGTGCCGCGCGAGCTGGACGATGCGGCGCGCGTGGAGGGTGCTAACGCGTGGCAGGTGCTGTGGCGCGTGTACGTGCCGCTCGCGCGGCCGGTGTACGTGGCGTATGCGCTCGTGTCGATCAGTCACCACTGGAACAACTTCCTGTGGCCGCTGATCGTGACGAACTCGGTGGAGACGCGTCCGCTGACGGTCGGTTTGCAAGTCTTCGCGGCGACCGATCAGGGCATCGACTGGTCGCTGATCACCGCCGCGACGCTCATGACCGCAGCACCGCTGTTCATCGCATTCCTGCTGTTTCAGCGTCAGTTCGTGCAGTCGTTCATGCGCGCAGGTATTCGCTAAAACCCGCGCTGAAAGCAAAACGGCACGCGGGGGCGCGTGCCGTTTTGTTGTCTGACCTATCGTCGCCTGACGTAGCGACCTTTCCGGACTGCGTTCAACGAGCCAGAAGGGCGGACGTCAGCGCGAGGGAGGATGCGTTTTCGAAGTTATTTGTCGGCGGCCTTGACCAGCAGCACCGGCACCGTGGTGATGCGCAGCAGTGTCTCGGCCACGCTGCCCAGCAGCAGACGGTTGATGCCGCGACGTCCGTGAGTGCCGAGCACGATCACATCGGCGTTCCATTCTTGCGCTTCGCGCAGCACGGCGTCGGCGATTTCGTCGGTGCCTGCTTCGAGCGTGATCATCTTCGTCTCGGCATCGACGCCGCGCTTTTGCAGTTCGGCCTTGGCGTTTGCCAGAATCTCGTCCGTTTCCTTCTCGAACGACTCCTGGCTCTCCAGGGGCACGAAGCCGCTGTAGGCTCCGGCAGCGTAAGCGTTGGCGAGGGACGGCACGACCGAGACCAGGCGAATCTTGCCCTGGCTGAGTGCAACGAGCTTGACCGCTTCGTCGATGGCGCGGTTCGAAGGCGTGCTGCCGTCGATCGAAACCAGAATGCGTTCGTACATGATGGTGTCCTCTTGGGGCTGAAAATTCGTGCGGCAATCGGGAAAACTCAGCCCATTCTCGCACCGCGTGCGGCGAATGTCATCCCAGACTCGGGGAGGGACTTTGATCGCACGCAAGAACCCATCGGAATGCCAACGGCCAGCGCGCGCCTGTGTGGGGCGCGGTGCCGGTAGTCGAAACGTCGTAGGAAGTGCGCCTTAGTTGGGGCGACAGGCGATCACGAGATTGGCGACGCCACCGTTCACGTCGCGCGTGAGGATGTCGTATCCCTTTTGCGCGCACTGCGTGCGGGCGCGTTGGTCGCAGTCGCCCGAATTGGTCGCAGAGCACTGGATTTGTTGTGTGGGGCGTCCGTCGGAGGTGAATAGCGGTGCCGACGTGCCGCAGGCGGACAGCGTCACCGTGAGAAGCCCCGAGGAAAGCAGAATGGCGGTTCTGGCGAGATTTTTCATAGTCGTTGTCGTACAAGCTTTCGCGAGTATAGCGCGCCGATGTTGCCTTGCAGGACGTCGTGCCTAACAACCTACAGCCAGCCCGACAGTGAGCCTTACAGAGGTGCCGCTTCGTCTGTGGGGCGGCGCAACCGCTGGCGGCGCAGCGTGCGCACGCTGTCGAACACGATGAGCGCCACACCGATCCAGATCGGCACGTACGTCCATAGCCCGCGCTCGGTGAAGGGCTCACCCAACAGCGTGATCGAGACGGCGAACAGCAGCACCGGCTCCACGTAACCGAGAATGCCGTAAAGCCCGATAGGCAACACGCGTGCGGCGGCGAACGTGCTGGCGAGCGCGCTTGCGCTGAGCAGCCCCAGCGCGGGCAGCCAGAACCAGAAACGCGGCTCTGCGAGCACCGGCGCGTTTTGCGCCCACGCGTGCCAGACCAGGAAGACGGCGACCGGCGCCATCGCGAGCATCTCCAGAATGAAGCCGCTCAGGGCGTCCAGATGCAGGCGACGACGCAGCAGGAAGTAGGGCGGGTAGCCGAACATGATCACGGCCGTCACCCACGACAGCGCCCGCGTCGCCCACAGTTCATGCGCAACACCGACTGCGGCGAAGACAACGGCGGCCGTCTGCAACGGGCTCAGGCGTTCCTTGTAGACGGTGCGACCCGCCAGCACCATCGTGAGCGGTAGCAGGAAGTAGCCGAGTGAGGCGTCGAGCATGCGCTGTTGCAGCGGTGCCCAGACGAACAGCCAGAGCTGAACGGCCAGCATCGCGGCGCACAACAGGACTGCGCCGAGCAGTGCAGGGCGGTGAAAGACGTGCGAGAACGTGCTGCCGACGACTTCCCAGCGGCGCAACGCCGTGACGATGACCAGCGTGCCGGGCAGGGTGAGCAGGATGCGCCATGCAAAGACGTCCAGTCCCGAGAGGGGCGACAATTGCGCCACGAGCGCGGGCATGACGGAAAACATGACCGACGCCGATACGGAAAGCATCACGCCGCGACCGGAAAGCATGGGAGTCCTGTGAGAGGGGGCAAATCAGGCCGCGAGCATAGCAAATTTGCACCAGTATTGGGCGCTCCCGGTACACGGGCCGCCAGGTATATTTGTGCGCGGAATGTCGTCGCGGCGTCACTGGCGAACGCGTATCATCGCGATTCATTGAGTGTTTTCACCATTTGCCGCACCGTGCGGCACCTTTGCAGGAGATTCGTGCATGTCGTCCGTTTCCGCTGTTGCCGAATATGCGGCGTTTGCCGCCTCGCTTGCCGACGCCGTCCGCCCGCTGTCGATGGGCTGGTTCCGCCGCCGTCTTGCGGTCGACGACAAGGCCGACGAAAGCCCCGTCACGATTGCCGACCGCGAAGTCGAAACGGCGCTGCGCGAGAAGATCGCCGCACGTTATCCGTCGCACGGCATCTGGGGCGAGGAATTCGGTAAGACCGGCGTGGACGCCGAGTTTGTCTGGTCGGTCGACCCGATCGACGGCACGCGCAGCTTCATCACGGGGCATCCGCTGTGGGGCACGTTGCTCGCGCTGCTGCAGAACGGCAACCCGGTCGTCGGTGTGATCGATATGCCTGCCACGGGCGAGCGCTGGGTGGGAGTGAACGACGTCGCTGCGGGCGTGCGCGAAGCGCGCTTCGGTGGCGAGCTGTGCGCGACGAGCCCGGTCACGACGCTGGCCGACGCGACTGTCTATGCCACGTCGCCCGACATTTTCGATACGGCGGAGTATGCCCAGTTCGAACGCCTGACGAAGGCGGTCAGCCGTCGTCGTTTCGGTGGCGATTGCTACGCCTACGGGCTGCTCGCGAGTGGGCATATCGAACTGGTGATGGAAGCGGGCTTGCAGACGTACGACTATCTGGCGGTAGCGCCTGTGGTTGAGGCGGCCGGTGGTGTCATTACCGATTGGGAAGGCAAGCCGCTGACGCTCACGTCGCAGGGACAGGTGCTGGCGGCCGCCAACGCCGAACTGCACGCGGCGGCGCTGGCTTGCATTCGCGGCTGAGGCCGCAGCAGGCCGCGCTGTGAACGGACGGGCCTCGGAGGCTCGTCCCGTTCAGATCATCTGAATCAAGCCGCCTGACGGGGCATGCCGCGCCAGATGCGCGGCAGCAGCACACCCAGCACGACACCGCGCGTGGCGAGGAACGCCATCAGCGCGACCCACAAGCCGTGATTGCCCCACGCCGCCAGCGTGAAGGGCATGACGGTGCCAAACACCAGCAGACCGATCAGCGACGACGTGAGCAATTCGCGCGTACGCGTCGCGCCGATGAAGACACCATCCAACTGAAAACACCAGACGGCGACGATGGGCGAGAGCACCGCCCATGGCAGGAATTCGCGTGCGGTTTCGCGCAGCGTTGCCTGATCGGTGAGTGCGTCGATGATCGCGCCACCTGCTATCGCGTAGACGAGCGCGAACGCCACAGCGCATCCGAGCGCCCATCCCAGCGAGAGCCGGATCGCATGCAAGAGCGCCTGCCGTTGCCGCGCCCCGATGTAAGCGCCTACGAGTGCTTCGGCGGCATGCGCGAAGCCGTCGAGGCCATAAGCCATGAACGTCTGGAAGTTGAGTAGCAAGGCGTTGGCGGCGAGCGTGGTGTCACCCAGACGTGCACCCACGCGTGCAAACCATGCGAACGCGAGTTGCAGAAACAGTGTGCGCAGGAAGATGTCGAGATTCAGGCGCAGCAGACGCCAGAGCGCCGTGCGCTCGACGAGCGTGGCTACGCGCAGCGGCGGCAGACCCGGCGTGCGCGCTAGCCAGAGCAGCCACGCGCCCAGCACGAACCCGAGCAGATCGGCCAGCGCTGTCGCCCACGCAATGCCCGCTACACCCCAGTCGAAGCCGCGCACGAAAGCGAGTACGGCGACAATGTTCACCACATTGATGAACACTTGCACCGCCAGTCCCTGACGCACACGCTGACACGCGAGCAGGTACCCCAGCACCACGTAATTGCCGAGCGCGAAGGGCGCAGCGAGGATACGGATGCTGGCGTACTCCCGTGCAAGCGCTTGCACTTGCTCGCTGCCGCCGAGCCACGAGACGCCGAGCGACACCAGCGGCACGCGCAACACGAGCAACACCGCACCGATGGCGAAGGCCAGCGCCAGCGCACGGGCGAGCGTGTCGCGAAGGCGTTGTGCGTCCCGTGCGCCGAAGGCCTGCGCCGCGAGACCGGTCGTGCCCATGCGCAGGAACGAGAAGCCCCAGAAGATCAGGTTGAGCAACAGACCGCCGAGCGCGACGCCGCCCAGATAGGCCGGGCCGGGAAGATGACCAGCCACGGCGGTGTCCACGGCCGAGAGCAGGGGCTGGGTGAGATTGGCGAGCACGATCGGCACCGCCAGACGAAGCAATTGCCGGTGACCGGCGGCCGCAGGGGCAGGGTTCATGAGTGAGCGTTGCGGCAACCGTTCATGGCGGCACCGTCGGTATCCGCACGGGGCGGCAGGTTGTGAGTGCGCCGATTATAAGGTTTCGTGACGTTATGCCGCGCATCCCGCGCAATGTGGACTGAAGATGCGGGGAAGCGGACGGTACAATGTGTCACTTCTCTGTCTTCACTGAAAGTCCGCGCAATGTCGTCTTCGTCGCTTTCAATCGTCTCGCCTGTCACGTCCGTCATGACCTTCCTCGCCACACATCGCCGTCATGTGCTTGCGGCCGCACTGTGTCTGGCAAGCCTGCCTGCGCTGGCCGACGTGACGCTGCAACGCGGTCCGCCGCCGCCGCGCTTCGAAGATCCGCACGCCGCGCCCACGGGCGAGTTCTGGGTGCCGGGCTACTGGCAATGGAAGGACGGCCGCTACGACTGGGTGGATGGACACATGGAAGCCAAGCGCCCCGGCATGCGCTATACCCCGCCGCACTGGGAAGAGACCGGTGTCCATGAATGGACGCTGCGCGACGGCAAGTGGGACGCCACCGGCTGGGGGCCGGGCACCATCCACGAAATCCGCGCACCGAAGTAACGCCCTCGTCCATCGTCCTACGACGTCATGCGCCATCCGTCACGCGATGGCGACTCCGCGCGCGCGTTTCGGCTGCCGTACCCCCGCGGCATCCTGTCGCGGAACTTGAAAAATTTTCATCTATCCTCTCCGCGATTTTCCTCACGCCAGACGGCGCGATCACGCGATTTCGCGGGCGCTGTCGACGTGCCGCCCGTGTGGCCGACGTTCGTCGACTATTAATCAGGATTCCGACATAGTGGGTGGAATTGTGGGCTTGACGCGCACAAGGTGGAGACCTTACGCGAAACCTGTTGACACGTCCGGAACGTTGAACAACACTATGCCCACACCGCGTCGCCTCGAAATGCGGAACAGTCGCAGATAGCGTAATTTTAATTACTTGTGCTACCCGATTGCGCGACGATCGTGCAATTTGCGCGGGTAATAAGTGCGCCGTGTGCGCCCTCCCTACATAAACGCCTGGCGGTTCCCGCACAGGTGCAAAACGTACGACCGATACACGGTCTGCTGTCTCTCGATCGGCGTGGTCACTGCCACGACGATCTGTCGTTTTCTGAAGTCTCGTATGCCGGACGTATGCCGCCAAGTGCGGTAGCCCGTCGCCGAAGCGCGACATGTGGCAGGAGCCTGTATGCAGTGTTCAGTTCCGCTGTTCGATGCCGTGCCGTTGATCACCGTGTTTGTCTGCGTCGTCCTGGGCCAACTGCTCGGGCGAATCAAGTTCGGCCCTATTCAGCTCGGTGGCGTGTGCGGCGCGCTGCTTGTCGCATTGCTCGTGGGACAGACCGGCTGCATGGTCGAAGGCTCGCTCAAGGATTTCGCCTTTGCGCTGTTCATTTTCGCGATGGGCTTTTCCGCCGGTCCGCAGTTCGTTGAGAACCTGAACCTGCGCGGCCTGCGCTTCGGTGTGCTCTCCATCATCGAAGTGGTGTTCGTGTTCGGCATTGTCATGCTGGCCGTGAACTTCCTCAGTCTCGATCCGGGCACGGCGGGTGGCCTTGCAGCCGGTGCGGCAACGGAGTCGGCGATGGTCGGCACGGCCATCGAAGCGCTGGGACGCCTCGGACTCGATCCCGAAGCCTTCAAGGCGTTGCAGGCCAACGTCGTCACGGCTTACACGCTGACCTATGTGTTCGGCCTCATCACCATCGTCCTGTTCACCAATCTGCTCGCCCCGCGTTTGCTCGGCATCGATCTGAAAGCCGACAGTGCACGTCTCGCGAAGGAGATGGAGGACGAGAACGGTGACGAACTTGGCGCACCGGCCGCGCCCGATCTGGTTGGGCGCAGCTATCGCGTGGCGCACCCCGGATTCACCGTCGCTGCGCTCGAAGCCGCGCTGGACGGCCGTGTCGCCATCGAGCGGGTACGCCGCGCCGCGACGCAAGTGGCGGTCGCACAAAATCTCACGCTGGAGGTGAACGACGAGCTGCTGCTCGTTGGCCGTCGCGACGCCATGCTCGAAGCACACGCGCTCATCGGCCCGGAAGTCGCGGGCACCGAGACGAGCGACATCGTGCTCGTGGAGCGCGATTTCATCATGACGAACAAGGAAGCCGAAGGGCGCACCGTAGCCGATCTGCGACGTGAAGCGCCGGTCGAGCTGCGCCACGGTGTGTTCGTCAAAGCCGTCAAACGTATGGGCATGCAGTTGCCGTCGCTCAACAAGATTCCGCTGCAACGCGGCGACGTGGTGACGCTGCAAGGTCTTCAAGAGGATGTCGAACGCGCGGGTGCCGTCATGGGCAAGCCCGTGCCGTACGGCAACAAGACAAGCCTGATCTTCGTGGGCCTCGCGCTGATCGTCGGCCTTTGCATCGGGCACTTGTCGGTGCACATCGGCGGTGCGCCGATGACGCTCGGCTCGGGCGGTGGCGCGCTGGTCTCGGGGCTGGCGAGCGGTTGGCTGCTGTCGCGTCGGCCGACGTGGGGCACGTTCCCCCCGGCCGCTTACGAATTGCTCAAAGACCTTGGACTGGCGGTGTTCGTGGTGTGCGTCGGCCTGTCGGCCGGGCCGCAGGCGGCGGTGCTGCTGCGCGAACACGGCATGGCGTTGCCGGTCGTGGGGATCTGCGTTTCGCTCATTCCGGCGCTCGTGTCGCTGTGGGTGGGCCACAAGTTGCTGCGCATCGATGGCCCGATTCTGATCGGCGCCATCGCAGGTCAGCAGGCAAGCACGCCTGCCATCAGCGCAGTGGTGCAAACCGCGAACAGCGCATTGCCGGTCGTGGGGTACACGGTGACGTACGCCCTGTCGAACGTGCTGCTGCCGCTTATGGGACCGGCGGTGGTTTTCGTCGCCCATCAGTTTTCGCGTTAGCGAGTCGGCGCTGGCTCCCCCGCCAGTGGCCGCATTCATCTTTTTGACGGAGGTTCTGCCGTGGAACTGGTGCATACGATTCTTAATCATGTCCCGGAGGTCGCGATTTTCCTATCGCTCGCCATCGGGTACGCCATCGGGGCGATCAAGTTCGGTTCGTTCCAGCTAGGGGGCGTGGGTGGCTCGCTGCTGGTGGCCGTGGTCGTCTCCCAAATCGGTATTTCGGTCGACGCTGGCGTGAAGAGCATCATGTTCGCGCTGTTCATCTACGCCGTGGGTTACGAAAGCGGTCCGCAGTTCTTCAGCTCGCTCTCGCGCAAAACGCTGCGTGAGATCGGCATGGCTGTGTTTCTTGCTGCGTCCGGGCTGGTGACGGTGCTGATCTGCGCAAAGATCTTCGGCTTCGACAAGGGCCTCGCGGCCGGTGTGGCGGGTGGCGGTCTCACGCAGTCCGCCATCATCGGCACGGCAGGCGACGCCATTTCGCGCCTCGGCTTGCCTGCGGACGAAGTGAAGCGCCTGCAGTCCGAAGTCGCCATCGGCTACGCGGTGACGTACATTTTCGGTAGTCTGGGCGCGATCATCGTGTGCGCGTCGCTCGTGCCGAAGCTCATGGGGCGCACGCTCAAGGAAGATTCGAAGAAGGCCGAACTTGAAATGGCCGGTGGCCGCGCGGTCCTTTCCGCCGATCAGGTCGACTCGCTGCCTGCGCTCGTGGGCCGCGTCTATCGCGTGACGACCGGCGCGGGCAAGCGCGTGATCGAGATCGAGAAGCAACTGACCGATGGTGTGACCATCGAACGGCTGCGCCGCAAGGGCAAAATCATCATCGCGACCGACGATCTCGTGCTCGAAGCGGGCGACGACGTCATGCTCATCGGTCGACGTGAAGCGGCCACCGAGGCCTGGCGTCTGCTCGGCGACGAACAACGTCCGTCAGCCGATCTCGACATCGCATTGCGCATGCAGGAAGTCGTGTTCGCGCGCAAGGGCGGCAACGGCAAGACGCTCGGCGAACTCAAGGCCGGTGTGGAGCGCGACGTCAAGCATGGCGTGTACATCGCGAAGATCATGCGGATGGGCCAGCCCCTGCCGATTCTCGACGACACCATCATCTATCACGGCGACGTGGTCACGCTGTACGGCGCCGACAGCGACGTGCAACGTGCCGCCAAGGAAGCCGGTTATCCGGTCGCGTACTCGGTGAAGACCGACTACGTGTACATGGGCATCGGCATCGTCGTCGGCTTGCTGATCGGCTACATCGTGGTCAAGGTCGGTGGCATTCCGCTCACGCTGGGCAGCGGTGGCGGTGCGCTGCTCGCGGGGCTGGTGTTCGGCTGGCTGCGAGGCAAGCACCCGACGTTCGGTGCAATGCCGCTCGCCGCAAGTTCGCTGCTCAAGGAGTTAGGGCTGGCGACGTTCGTGACCTGCGTGGGGCTCTCCGCCGGTGCGCAGGCCTGGCAGACGTTGCAGCAAAGCGGCATCTCGATCTTCCTCGCCGGGGTGATCGTCACCATCGTGCCGTTGTTGCTCACGTATCTGTTCGGACGCTATGTGCTGCGCTACGACAACGTCGCCATTCTGGCGGGTGCGCTGTCCGGCTCGCGCAGTGCGAACCCGGCCTTCGGCGAAATCCTGGACAAGGCCGAGAGCAACGTGCCGACCGTGCCGTTCGCCATCACCTACGCCATCGCCAACGTGCTGCTCACGCTGCTCGGACCGCTGGTGGTGTCGTTGACCTGAGGCCTCGTCCGTCCCTTATTACGTTTATCTGATTGATGCATTCGTCCCGATCGTCCGTCGCTGCCCCCGCAAGACGGCATCGCTATGGGTTGTAAGTGGTTGTTCATGGAGAAATTGCTATGAAATCGAAGGAACTCGACGCACTCGCCAAACTCAGCCCGTTCGAATTCAAGGACACGCTGATCGAACTCGCGCAGGAAAATGGCGCACAGCGCTCGATGCTCAACGCCGGTCGCGGCAACCCGAACTTCCTGGCGCTCGAACCGCGTCACGGCTTCTTCCAACTGGGCCTGTTCGCGCTGTCCGAAGCCGAGCGCCAGTTCACGTACATGCCGGAAGGCGTGGGCGGCATTCCGCCGGGCAAGGGCGTGGAAGCTCGCTGGCAAGATTTCGCCCGTGAGAACCAGCACGCACCGGGCGTGAAGTTCCTCGAGAAATCGATCTCGTACGTACGCGATCAGATGGGGCTCGTCGTCGAGGATTTCCTCACGGAGATGGTGCACGGCATTCTGGGTTGTAACTATCCGGTGCCGGACCGCATGCTGCGCAATACCGAGAAGATCTCGGCGAAGTATCTGCGTCGCGAGATGGTCGGACGTCACCCGTTCGTGGGCAACTTCGACCTGTTCGCGGTCGAAGGCGGCACTGCGGCCATGACGTATCTGTTCAACACGCTCAAGACGAACCATCTGCTGCAAGCGGGCGATTCGATTGCGCTGGGCATGCCGATCTTCACGCCGTACATCGAGATTCCGGAACTAGCCGACTATCAGCTTCACGAAGTGAATCTGAATGCCGATCCGGATCTGGGCTGGCAGTACTCGAAGAAGGAACTCGACAAGCTGCTCGATCCGAAGATCAAGGCGTTCTTCCTCGTGAATCCGAGCAACCCGCCGTCGGTGAAGATGGACGACGCTTCGCTCGAACATCTCGCCGCTATCGTCAAGAAGCGCCCGGACCTGATCATCCTGACCGACGACGTCTACGGCACGTTTGCCGACGACTTCCGCTCGCTGTTCGCGATTGCGCCGTACAACACCATCCTCGTGTATTCGTACTCGAAGTATTTCGGGGCGACGGGCTGGCGTCTCGGCGCGATTGCCACGCACGAGAAGAATGTCTTCGACGACAAGATCGCCAAATTGCCCAAGGCGCAGCGTGAAGGGCTCAATGCACGCTATTCGTCGATCACGACGGAGCCGGAAAAGCTCAAGTTCATCGACCGTCTTGTGGCCGACAGCCGCGCAGTGGCACTCAACCACACGGCAGGCCTGTCGACGCCGCAGCAGGTGCAGATGGCGCTCTTCTCGCTGTTCTGCCTGATGGACGAGCCGGATGCGTACAAGCATGCCGTGAAGCGCATCATCCGCCGCCGCAAGGCCGTGATGTATCGCGCAGCGGGGATCTCGGAAGAAAGCGGGCCGAACACCGTCGACTACTACAACATCCTCGATCTGGAGGTGTTGGGTACGAAGATCTACGGCAAGGCGTTCGTCGACTGGTTCATGAAGAACATCGATCCGTCGGAGGTGCTGTTCCGTCTGGCCAAGGAAAGCGGCGTCGTGCTGCTGCCGGGACGTGGCTTCGGTACGTTGCACCCCTCAGGCCGCGTGTCGCTCGCGAACCTCAACGAACCGGACTACATCCAGATCGGTGCCACGGTGCGCAAGCTTATGGACGAGTACAACGAGCGCTTCCTCGCTGGCGGAAAAGGTGGGAAGAAGAAGTAATTGACGGGATGACAACGGTGCTGCGTCCTGACCGGGACGCGGCATCGGCTGGCCCCCCCTCGGTCGCCCCTCCATGGCGATCGACCATTGCCCGGGAACCCACTTCCCGGGCTTTTTTTGCGATGTGGAATCGCAAAATAAAACGCCCGCACGAGGCGGGCAAAAATCACTACAGGGGAAGTCACGCGGTATGAGTGGCAATCTCATGAAAGAGTTCCCGGAGATTCTGGGCGTTTCGTGACTGGCAGAGCGTCACCCGATCGACGTAAAATAGCCCCTTGTCGCTACATCACCCCCCTCATGTCGAAAGTGGCGCACGACGCTTGCGGACGGCAACGGTGCGGGTGGGATTTTCAGGTGTCGAATGTCGGTAAAGCCGGTCGTGCGGAGTCGCCTCCTGCTGGCCGCGTGTCTGAGTGCCGGAATACCGGTGGGCACGCACGCACAATCTCTCTTCTCGGATCCTAATCCGCCATGTTTCACTGAGCAGAATGCTGTGTCCTACGGACTGTGGGACCGCGGACTGGCGCCTCAGTATTTTTTGCCGCCCCCACCACCGCCTGCACCGCCATTGGTGCAGGACCCGGGTGTAGCCACCGATCCCATTGCACTGTTCGCGGGCGACGACCCGAATGCGGTTGCTGCGGCCGTGGATCGCGACGCCGCAAAGCGTGCGGCCGATGCAGCCGCAGCCGCAGCAGCTTCAAACACTGCGGCAACCGCTGGCGGCGCATCTACGTCATCCGATCCTTCGCAAACGGTCGCAGCAGACGGCGCGAGTGCCGCATCTGCCGAGACTGCGGACGCGGCACCGGTCGTCTCCCCGACACCACCTTCGCCGCCGCTGCCCGCAGGCGAGTTTGCCGTCGCACCCGAGTTGAGCGCGGACGGCACCGCGATCCATGCCGTCGATATCGATGCGGTGGCCTCGGGTGCTACGGCCGCCACCGCCGAGCCGCAGCCATTGCCCGACGTCGCACCGCCCAACGCGTTCCTCGCACGCGCGTCGTGCCTGCGCGGCATGCCACGCCACGAGAGTCTGGCGAACCGCAACATCCGCATGCTGATGCGTCGCGGACTCGTGGTGCGCGACGACCAACTGCCTTTTGTCGCGACTCGCAGCCGCACGCCGGGCGAGGGGGCTATCGGGCTTCAGGTACTCAACGACCGTCCGTATCAGTTCAATGTCGGTATGAACAACAGCGGCATGACGACCACCGGCAAGATGCAGGGCACCGCCAATCTGCTGATGAACAACCCGCTGGGGATGTACGGCAAGCTCGATACGAAGCTCAGTCAGGACTTGCAGAATGCGCGGCGTGACGCGACCAACCGCGATCTGACGGCTAACTATTCGTTACCCATCGACGCCGACTGGACCGTCGGCATCACTGGCTCCACCAATGCCGCCACGGATCAGATTGCGACGGGCACCACGCAGACGCAGACGCTCCAATGGCGTGTGCGCCGCGCGTTCGATGTGACGTCCAACGGGACGACCGGCGTCGAGCTGCGCTACAACCGCAGTCGCACCGAAGATCCGAACGCGATCCACACCTACGACAGTTACGCCGAGGTGGGGCTGAGTCACACGCATTATCTGGGGACGTCGAAGCTCGACTTGTCGGTGATGCAGCGTCTGAATGCGCCGTGGATGCCCGCAGCGAGCGGCCCGCCGGGATGGTCCTACCGCTTCCAGTCCATCGACGCGAAGCTCACCGTACCGTTCTGACGAAGTCCATTACGGTATCGAGCGATACCGTTCTCACGAGCGACGCGGGCATGTCCGCGAAGTGCTCGCTCTCCCCGAACAGAATCACGGGCTTGCCGTAGTGCACGGCGAGCCCGACTTCGTTACGCGTGCCGTGATTGCCGGGCAGGGCGACGATGGCGTCGCTCGACAACACGTTGATGTGATTGCGCGAAAGGGTCCCGGGCGGCGCGTCGGGCAGATGGCGCGGCAGCGGGCTGAGGATCGGCACTTCGACGAACGGGTTCGGATAGCCGGGCACTGCGCGGAAGGTGAGAGGTACGCCAGTCTGCTCATCGTCGGCATCCTCCGCGCCACCCACGGCCTCCGTCGGCACGATGCCGATGCTACGACCGATGCGTTGCGGCACAGCGCAGAACGCTTCGCTCACGCTCATCATTACCCCTTGTCCACCGCCGGTAAGCAAGTGAAAGCCAGCGAGCGCCAGCGCACGGCCGAGCGGCACGGCAAGTTCGGGCCACGGCTGTTTGCCGGACCCCATCACGCCAATCGTCTTGGGATGCAGGGGAAGGGTCATATCGGAACGTGAGCCACGCAGAGTGGGGGAGGTCAGGGCGCTGCCGATGATAAACGAAGTGCGCGGATGAAGCTTCCGGGCAAAAAAAAACCCGCCGGGTTGGCGGGTGAGGAAGCAGGCCTCTCACGGGGAAGTGAAAGCCTGGTCTCGCGAGGTGTTTGCGAGACCCGTGTAGTATCGTGATCCAGACGTCTGTTGGCTATGGGCTAAGTCCTAAAGTGCATGTCAGACGCTTTCCAATTCTGTTTCCTATCCTTTCTGACGTAACCCGTTGCCAGAGATGACCGAACCGACCGAAACCACACCGGCCAGTGCCGCCCAGATCGCTGCACTGAAGGCGTTGCGCGCCGCGCTGCTTGCCCAGCACAAGGTGCTGATCGACTACGACCGTCAGCAATACGAAGCGGTTTTCGGCGCGGTGCCGACCGGTCGCTTCGTCCAGTTGTTCACCGAAGACCCCTGGTTTCGCTGGCTCGATCCGGTCTCGCGCCTGATCGTCGCACTCGACGAATGGCAGGAGCAGGAGCCGCCGCAGGCTGAGGCGGGTATTGCACTGGCCGACGAAGCCGCGAGACTGTTCCGTCGTACCGGTGGCGCGGAAGACGAGTTCGGCGAGCGCTATCTGCTGGCGCTACAGAAGTCGCCGGAAGCTGGCATGGGCCAGAGCCAGGTGATGACCGCGTTGCGTGCTACGCCGCAGTCGCCTGCTCCCGACGCCTGAAAGCGCAGCGCACCCGCCGACCCAAACTGAGAAGGATGCCGAGATGTCGTCTCATGTGTCGGCAAACGAGGAGGCGGGCCGTTGAGCAGGGAGGGGGCAGACCGTCAAGCCGAATATTTGTTCCTTCTCTGATCGTTTTTTGAGCAAGGCTCTTGACAGCCCCTGTTCACGGGGCGATTCGGAAGTCGACGTCAGGTTATCCAGTGGGTTATCCACAAAGGGTGTGGACAACTTTTTGGTTGCCGACCCCCATGCCGTCGGCGCACCCTTGTCATCCCATTTCCGACACACCGCCGCTGCGTCCGATTGACATGACCACCACCCCCATCGTGCTTCTCGTGCTGCTCTCGGCGCTGATGCACGCCACCTGGAACGCTTTCCTTCACGCGAGTCCCGATCGTCTCTGGCAAGTCGGCATGATGGCTGTGCCGCAGTTGCTCACGGCCGTCGTCGGCATTGCGGTGCTGCCGATACCGCCGGTCGAGGTCTGGCCGCTCATCTTGCTTTCGGCCTGTGCGCAGGTGGCGTACACGGCGGCGCTCATCCGCGCCTATCGCGTGGGCGAGTTCGGACAGATCTATCCGATTGCGCGTGGTATCTCGCCGCTGCTGATCTCAGGGGCGGCGCTGTTGCTCGCGGGCGAACTGCCGCGCTGGATTGCGGTGGTCGGCATCGCGTGCATCTGTATCGGCATTCTGACGCTCGCGTTGCGTGGGCGGCGTCTGTCCGGCGACAGCGTGCCTGCCGCCTTGCTCACCGGCGTGTTCATTGCGGCCTATACGATTGTGGATGGCTTCGGCATTCGCCTGACGAACAGCAGTGGCGGGAACGGTTTCGCATACATCGCCTGGGCGTACTTGTTTGCGAGCGTGCCGCTGGTCGGGGCGGTGTGGAAATGGCGGGGCGGATGGCGCGGCATGTTCCTCGCGCCGCGCCGTCGGGTAGCGGAAGCGCTGGGGGCTGGCGTGGTTGCGCAATGCGCCTACGGCATGGTGGTCTTCGCGCTGCAATTTCTGCCGATGGGTGTGGTGTCGGCGTTGCGCGAATCGAGCGCCATCTTTGCGGTGCTGCTGGGCTGGCTGTTCATGCGGGAGAAGTTGAACGCGCGGCGTCTCGTGGCATGCAGTCTGGTCGTCGGCGGTGCGGTGCTGATCAAGCTGGGTGCCTGAAGCGGTGTTGGCGTCTGCCAACGACATCAGGCGCAATCGTTTCCACAACTGCGCCTGATGTCACGGCCGGACCTTGCGTCCCGCCCATAAGCCTTGAGGTCTTGATGAATGTCAGCTGCGCGGCCAGAGTTCGGCGCGATGCGCGGTGATGGCGGCCACGACGATCTCGCGCATGCCATGCCCGTCCGTCGTCTCCAGATGCTCCAGAATCGTCATGCGCATGCGCGGCGCCCAGAAGCGACGCAGATGACCCGCGATGTTCTCGAGCGCTTCGCCGCGATCGGGCATCGTCTCGAAGAAATCCCCGATCTGATTGGCCATCTTGACCAGATTGTCGGTGTCCATGATCTGTCTTGTCCCCTGTGATCGTTCTCTGTCGATGCGTTGCACCGGTTCGCTTGGCCAATCTCGCGTCCGCCGCGCCGTCTGTTGGCAATAGACGGCGAAGCTCGTCGGCACGATGCGTTTCCGACGATGGACGCGGATTGTCCGTGGCGGCACACGGCGGTGCGGTCGTTCGACCTGCGCCGTCGCGTGCCTGATTGCCGACTCAGCTTGCGCTGGCCGCCGTCGTCTGGTCGTGTCCGAGGAACGCTTCCTGCTGACGGTTGAAGTCCGAATACTGACGCTGCCATTCCGACGGTTGCGCCACCGGCGTGACCTGCACCGCCGTCACCTTGTACTCGGGGCAGTTCGTCGCCCAATCCGAGTTGTCGGTCGTGATCACGTTCGCGCCCGACTCCGGGAAGTGGAACGTCGTGTACACCACGCCCGGCTGCATGCGGTCGCTGACGATCGCGCGCAGCACCGTCTCGCCTGCCCGGCTCTGAATGCCGACCCAGTCGCCGTCCTTGATGCCGCGTTCTTCGGCATCGTGCGGATGCACTTCCAGACGGTCTTCACCGTGCCAGTAGTTGTTGTCCGTACGACGCGTCTGTGCACCGACGTTGTACTGCGACAGAATCCGCCCGGTCGTGAGGATGAGCGGGAAGCGGCGCGTGACCTTTTCGTCCGTCGGCACGTATTGCGTGATGAGGAACTTGCCCTTGCCGCGCACGAACTCGTCGATGTGCATGACGGGCGTGCCGTCCGGCGCTTCTTCGTTACACGGCCACTGCACGCTGCCCATACGATCGAGCTTCTCGTAGCTCACGCCGGTGAACGTCGGCGTGAGACGCGCGATTTCGTCCATGATTTCCGACGGGTGCGAGTAGTTCATCTCGTAGCCCAGACGCTTCGCCAGCTGGATCGTCACTTCCCAATCGGCGTAACCGGCGCGCGGCGGCATGACCTGACGCACGCGCGAGATACGACGCTCGGCGTTGGTGAACGTGCCGTCCTTCTCCAGGAACGACGAACCCGGCAGCAGCACGTGGGCGTACTTCGCGGTTTCGTTCAGGAAGATGTCCTGCACCACGATGCACTCCATTTGCTCCAGCGCATGCGTGACGTGTTGCGTGTTCGGGTCCGACTGGACGATGTCCTCGCCCTGGCAGTACAGGCCCATGAAGGTGCCCGCGAGCGCCGCATCGAACATGTTCGGAATGCGCAGGCCCGGCTCCGATTGCAGCTCGACGCCCCATTCGGCTTCGAACAGTGCACGGGCGCTCGCGTCCGACACGTGACGATAGCCCGGCAGTTCGTGCGGGAACGCGCCCATGTCGCAGGAGCCCTGCACGTTGTTCTGACCGCGCAGCGGGTTCACGCCCACGCCTTCGCGGCCGATGTTGCCAGTGACCATCGAGAGGTTGGCGATGCCGATGACCGTGGTCGAGCCTTGTGCGTGTTCCGTCACGCCCAGACCGTAGTAGATCGCCGCGTTGCCGCCGGTCGCGTACAGACGGGCTGCGCCGCGCACGAGGTGGGCAGGCACACCCGTGTGGGCTTCGGTCGCTTCCGGCGAATTCTCGGCACGGGCGATGAACTCACGCCATTGCTGGAACGCGCGATCTTCGCAACGCTCGGCGATGAAGTCGTCGGCCATCAGACCTTCGGTGACGATCACGTGCGCCAGTGCGTTGACCATGGCCACGTTCGTGCCCGGACGCAGTTGCAGGTGATACTGGGCCTGGATGTGCGGGCTCTTCACCAGGTCGATACGACGCGGGTCGATCACGATCAGCTTCGCGCCTTCGCGCAGACGCTTCTTCATACGCGAGCCGAACACCGGGTGACCGTCGGTCGGGTTCGCACCCATCACGAGAATCACGTCCGAATGCTCGACCGACTTGAACGTCTGCGTACCGGCCGATTCGCCGAGCGTCGCCTTCAGACCATAGCCGGTCGGCGAGTGGCACACGCGGGCGCAGGTGTCGACGTTGTTATTGCCGAACGCGGCGCGCACGAGCTTCTGCACGAGGTAGTCTTCTTCGTTCGTGCAGCGCGAGGACACCAGACCGCCGATGGAGTCACGGCCGTACTTGGCCTGAATGCGCTTGAACTCGGACGCGGCGTAATCGAGCGCCTCGTCCCACGACACTTCCTGCCACGGATCGGTGATTTTCTTGCGAATCTTCGGCGTGAGGATACGGTCCTTGTGCGTGGCATAGCCCCAGGCGAAGCGGCCCTTCACGCAGGCGTGGCCTTCGTTGGCCTGACCGTCCTTGTGCGGCACCATGCGCACGACTTCGTTGCCCTTCATTTCCGCCTTGAACGAGCAGCCCACGCCGCAATAGGCGCAGGTCGTGATCTTGGCGTGCTCGGCCTGACCGAGATGGATGACGGACTTCTCTTGAAGCGTTGCGGTCGGGCATGCGGCCACGCAGGCGCCGCACGACACGCACTCCGAATCCATGAACGGCTGGTCCTGACCCGGCGACACGCGGGCTTCGAAGCCGCGTCCCGAGATCGTCAGCGCAAACGTGCCCTGCGTTTCTTCACAGGCGCGCACGCAGCGGTTGCAGACGATGCACTTCGAGGCGTCGTACGTGAAGTAGGGGTTCGATTCGTCCTTCTCGCTGTCGAAGTGGTTCGCGCCGTCGAAGCCGTAACGCACTTCGCGCAGGCCCGTCACCCCGGCCATGTCCTGCAACTCGCAGTCACCGTTAGCGGCGCACGTCAGGCAGTCAAGCGGGTGATCGGAGATGTACAGTTCCATCACGCCCTTACGCAGCTCTTGCAGCTTCGGCGATTGCGTGCGGACCTTCATGCCGGGTTCGACCGGCGTCGTGCATGATGCAGGGAAGCCGCGACGGCCTTCGATTTCCACCAGGCACAGACGGCACGAGCCGAACGGCTCCAGCGAGTCAGTTGCGCACAGCTTGGGCACGTTCACGCCGCCCTCGGACGCAGCACGCATGATCGACGTGCCCGCAGGCACGGTGACCTGTTCGCCGTCGATCTCCAGCGTGACTTCCTTCGTCGATTCGCGGCGCGGGGTGCCGTAATCCTTCTCAAACATCGGATCCATCATGATCGGGGGTCTCCTAGGCGGCCTTGGTCGGCAAGTTCGACGATTCGGCCGCGCCGAAGTCTTCTGGGAAATGATTCAGCGCAGACAGCACGGGGTAGGGCGTCATGCCGCCCATGGCGCACAGCGAGCCGTTGAGCATCGTGTCGCACAGGTCGCGCAGCAGCTTGATTTGCTTGGGACGGTCGCGACCGTCGATGATCTTGTCCATCACTTCGACGCCGCGCGTCGATCCGATGCGGCACGGCGTGCACTTGCCGCACGATTCGATGGTGCAGAACTCCATCGCGTAACGGGCGAGCTTGGCGAGATCGACGGTGTCGTCGTGCGCCACGATGCCGCCGTGACCCAGTACGGCCCAGTGCGCGGCGAACGCTTCGTAGTCGAGCGGGGTATCCCACTGCGATTCCGGCAGGTACGAGCCGAGCGGGCCACCGACCTGCACCGCACGCAGCGGGCGACCGGTGATGGCGCCGCCGCCGTAGTCGTACAGGATCTCGCGCAGCGTCACGCCGAAGGCTTTCTCGATGAGGCCGCCGTACTTGATGTTGCCCGCGAGCTGGATCGGCAGGGTGCCGCGCGAGCGTCCCATACCGAAGTTCTTATAGAACTCCGCACCACGGTCCATGATGATCGGCACGGAAGCGAGCGAGATCACGTTGTTGATGACCGTCGGCAAGCCGAAGAGACCTTCGATGGCGGGCAGCGGCGGTTTCGCCCGCACCACACCGCGCTTGCCTTCGAGGCTTTCGAGCAGCGCCGTTTCTTCGCCGCAGACGTAAGCCCCGGCGGCCTTGCGCACTTCGAGGTGGAACGCGTGGCCAGAGCCGAGAATGTTCTCGCCGAGATAGCCCGCCTTGTTCGCGTTGACGATGGCTTCGTTGAGCACATCGATCGAATGCGGGTATTCGCTGCGCACGTAGATGTAGCCACGCGTGGCACCCACCGCGATGCCAGCAATCGTCATGCCTTCGACGAGCACGAGCGGGTCGCCCTCCATCAGCATGCGGTCGGCAAACGTGCCCGAGTCGCCTTCGTCGGCGTTGCAGACGATGTACTTCTGCGCGGCGGGCGTGTTGAGCACCGTCTTCCACTTGATGCCAGTCGGGAACGCTGCGCCGCCGCGTCCGCGCAAACCCGATTCGGTCACTTGCGCGACGATGGTTGCGGCGTCCAGCGCGAGGGCGTTGCGCAGGCCGCGATAGCCGTCGTGCGCGACGTAGTCGTCGACCGAAACGGGATCGATGATGCCCACGCGTGCAAACGTCAGGCGTTCCTGCTTCTTGAAATACGGAATCTCTTCGGTCAGACCGAGCGCGAGCGGGTGATCGCCGCCTGCGGTGACGTTCGCATCGAACAGAGCGGCGACGTCGTCGACTTCGACAGGCCCATAGGCGACGCGACCCGCCGGGGTCACGACTTCGAGCAACGGTTCGAGCCAGAGCATGCCGCGCGTGCCGTTGCGGACCAGCTCGATTTCAATGCCGCGTTTGGCGGCCTCGGTGGCGATGGCATCCGCGACTTCGTCGGCACCGAGGGCGAGTGCGGCGGAGTCACGCGGCAAGTAGAGGCGCACAGCTGCCTTGGCGGAAGTGGTGGACTGGCTCATACGGCTTCCTTGGCGCGGGCGACCAGACGGTCGAATTTCTCGGGGGTGACGCGCGCGTGCAGCTTGTCGTCGATCGTGATCGCGGGGGACGTGGCGCACTGACCCAGACAGAACACCGGTTCGAGCGCGACGTCGCCGCTGTGGCTGTGCATCGCGCAACCCAGCGCGCGTTCTGCGTGCGCCACAAGGGCGTCGGCCCCCATGCTCTGACAGGCCTCCGCGCGACAGATCTGAATGACGTGTCGCGGCGGCGGGGTGGTGCGGAAATGGTGATAGAACGTGATCACGCCATGCACTTCGGCGCGTGACAGGTTGAGGGCGTTGGCAATGACGGACACGGCATCCGGGGGAACGTAGCCGAAAGCTTCCTGAACATCATGGAGGATCGGCAGAAGGGGGCCTTCCTGAGCAGCATGATTGTCCAGAATCGCTTGCACCGTCGCGATGGAATAAGCCTCGCGCATGGCTGATGTCTCCTGTTTGGCGCACTGTGGGGAACGGCGCGCCTGAGGGTGGTTATATGTTCTTGTCCTGCCCCGGGGGCGAGAGACCCATTGGTCGCATACGACGATGCTTTTCGGGTCTAGTCGATCAGCGTGATGCCGGATGAGCGTGCGACACATAGCCCCCACCATATGCCGCACGGGCTCGGCCTCTCGCCCGGTGCTTACTTCGTCAACCTTCGGTCAGTATGTGAAACACGATATATCATATACGGTATACGTGCAATACCGAGGCAAGCGGTTTCGCGGGATCGTTTACCCGAATCCGGAAAGGCAATGCCGGTGGGCGTGACAGGCGGGAGGAGGGGGTAGAAAAAAAGCCAGTGACACTTCCATATCACTGGCTTTTTCGCAGACGCGCGATGAGCGCGTCGTGGAGACGTCAAACGCGGATCAAATCCCGATCAAGCGCTTATTCGAGGAAGTCGCAGTGCTCTTCGACGAACGCGGCCAAACCGAGGGTGTGGTCGCGCGCGAGCTTCTCGGCGAGTTCCGTATCGCGCTTTTCGAGCGCGGTGATGATCTTCAGGTGATCGACAATCGAGCGCGCTGCCCGGTCGTTCTGAGCAATCGTCACCTTACGGATGGCGCGCACGTGAATGAACAGGTTCTTGATCGTGTTGGCGATGGCTTGTGAGCCGCCAAGATTGATCAGGGCCTGGTGGAAGTCGATGTTCGCGTCCGAATACTCTTCGATGTGATCCGTCGGCGGTGCATTCACGAACTCGTCGAACAAATGACGCAGCTTGGCGATTTCTTCGTCGCTCGCATTCAGCGTGGCCAGACGTGCAGACATCCCTTCCAGGGCGGCCCACATCTGAATCATTTCCACGATTTCACGCTTGGTCTTGCGGATGATGAAGATGCCCCGGCGCGGCACCGTGCGCAGAAAACCTTCCTGTTCCAGCAAGGTCATGGCTTCGCGAATCGGGGTGCGCGAAACGCCAAGCACCTGGATGAGCTGACGCTCGTCCAGGCGAATTTCGTCCTTCTGGTTATAAATATCGGCATCGGCGATGGCTTTTTTCAGCAGCGCATACGCCTGATTACGAAAACTCGTGGTGGTGTCGATCGGCTCCAGTGCGAGTGGCGTCACGCGCACCGGAGTTGGGGTGATCAGGGACATGCAATAGTCTCCTAGGTATTACGGCCCCTTCAGAGGCGCAATGCTTGCTGCCCCACGATGGTTGCCGGCTTCGTGACGAGTTTACCCGATTCGTTTGCCTGCGTGGTTTCTGCCAGATAGGCGAAACGGCCGTTGGTTTCAGCCTTTTCGAGCATTTTGGCGGGCAGGGCGACGAACAGATGAACCATTGCAACACCGGCGGCGAGGGCAGAAGCCAGGGCGAGAAGCGTAAGGGCAGCGACTAACATGGTGAGACTCCAGATAAAGGTTGACGGGTCGTAATGTGGGGGAGAACTTGCTTTGCATTGTATGTCGCGCCGCAACAAGTCTCAAGATATACCACATACCGAATATCAAAATTTATCGTTTTTCGGGACGTTCTTTAGGTCTCACTGCACTTACACGTCTCGGATTTGTCTCTTTTTCCGATAGTGCTTGTGGGATCGATGATGGCGATGAACCTCCTCGGATGTCCGTCTGGCTTGCAATGGTGCGGATTTCGGGACGCCAGTGGCGCACGCAGTTTTCAGTGATTCGGGTGCTGCTTTCGGGGTGGGCCAAACGGACGTTATTGCGTTGCCGCGAAACCACAGCCGTTATTCCCTGCATCGGCCATACAGCGCCGAGGTTTCCGGCAAAAAATCGGCCGCGACCGGAGGTCCGGTGGCGGCACGGATAAGCGCTTGCGGGGCGGGGCCGACGACGCGTTTTTCAGACCCGTCGCATTGCCCTCTATATAAATAGTCAGTGCCGATTCGGGCGGGGCACACCACGGTGCCCTGCGATCGGGTGTTTCAAACAAACAACGCTTACGGCATGCGGGCTTGTTATGCCGCTTTAGCCAGACGTTCCTGCGCGGCCGCCACGGCATCCGGCTTCGTCATGAACTCACGTTGCTTGATCAGTGCGAGCACGACGTCGAGCGTGGGTGTCGGCACGTTGGCCAGTCGTCCCATCTCCTGCACGACGGAGACGAGCGGGTCGATCTCCATCGCGCGGTCGCGCTCAAGATCCTGCAGCATCGACGTCTTGTGTGCGCCAACCGCGCCTGCACCATTAATGCGACGTTCGACGTCCACGCGGAAGTGCACACCGAACTTGTCGCCGATGGCCTTCGCTTCTAGCATCATGGCGCGCGCAATGGCGCGTGTGCCCGGATCGCTGGCGATGATGTCGAGCGTGCCGTGGGTGAGGGCCGAAATGGGGTTGAAGCAGAGGTTGCCCCAGAGCTTGAGCCAGATCTCGTCGCGGATGTTCTCGCGAATCGGGGCGTCGAGCCCACCGGCGATCATGATCTGCGAGAGCTTCTCCACCCGCTCGGTGCGCTCGCCGCTGGCTTCGCCCAGCGGAAACTTGTTGCCGTAGACGTGTTGAATCACACCCGGCGCGACCACTTCCGTGGCCGGATACACCACGCAGCCGATCGCACGCTCCGGGCCGAGTTCGCGCCACTGACGGCCACCCGGGTCGATGCTCTCCAGCGTCGTGCCTTCGAGCGCGCCGCCGTGCTTATAGAAGTACCAGTAGGGGATGCCGTTCACGGCCGTGACGACGGCCGTGTTCGGGCCGATCAGCGGCTGCGTCGCGTCGAGTACCGACGGTACCGAGTGCGCTTTCAGGGCGATGATCACGTAATCCTGATGCCCGAGTTCGCGCGCATCGTCGGTGCAACGCAAGTGGGCGACGCGCTCTTCGCCATCGATGAGCAGCTTGAGTCCGTGCTCGCGCATGGCCGCGAGGTGCGGTCCACGTGCCACCAGACTGACATCGGCTCCGGCGCGCGCGAGTTGCACGCCGAGATAGCCACCGATGGCACCGGCGCCATAGATGCAAATCTTCATGAAGTCTCTCCCTCCAAAGGTCAATCGAAACCCGGGCCTGGTACTGGCCGCTTTATTCTTCTGATTCTTCTAATACCAAATGTTGTATATCGTATATCACAAGAAGAATAGCGCCAAGCCTTCCTGGCCCTTTTGCCCTCATGGTTTCCCCGCACAGGCCCGAAAAAAGGGCTTCCGCATGTGTGAGCTTTGCGGTCATGAACTGCACTTATGAAATGTCCGGGGACTGCGTGCGAGTGAATTATTACGGTGTGTTACAGAGGGTGGGGCGGATGGAGGGGGATGTTGTGTTGTGAGGGAAATTAGCAAAAATATCGCCTTGTGCCCGTTTTAAAAAATCGCAAGGAGCCCGATATAAAAGGCCTGAGCGCCTTGTTGGGCAAGGTTCTTGGATCAGGTTAACTCCTTAGTGTTTTCGCATTGCGTTGTTGCGCCGCTCCGTCCTACAGTTGCGTTACTGTATCTAGCCGCCACTTAGGACAGTGCCTCGCGTGCCGTAGTTGTTTTCGATGCAATGGACGAAAACGACTTCGGCACGCGAGGTGGAAAACGAGGACAGCAATAAATTAGTGTTGACTTATATCTGATATATCGTATATTTCGTTCGGTATATTTACGGGGAACGCAATGGACTCCCGTAAGCATCAGAGACAAGTCGACGAGGCATAGACCTCGTAAAGCATACCCAGGGGGCACAGACCCCATCCGGAAGGTGTTGTTGTTGTGAAGCTGCCAAACAACTGAAAACCGATGGAGGAGGTACAAGTGGAGACGACAAATCAACACGGTAAGCAATCCGTGTTCGCGAGCCCGTGGGCCCAGCTCGTGTTCGGCGTGATTTGCATGGCGATGATCGCCAACTTGCAATATGGGTGGACGCTGTTCGTCAACCCGATCGATGAGAAGTATCACTGGGGCCGTACGGCCATTCAGGTGGCGTTCACGATTTTCGTCGTGACGGAAACCTGGCTGGTGCCGATCGAAGGGTATCTGGTCGACAAGTTCGGCCCGCGCCCGGTCGTGGTCGGTGGTGGTCTGTTGTGCGGTATCGCATGGGTGCTCAATGCCTATGCTTCGTCGCTGCCGATGCTGTATTTCGCAGCAGCGGTGGGCGGGGTCGGCGCCGGTGCGGTGTATGGCACCTGCGTGGGTAACGCGCTGAAGTGGTTCCCGGACCGCCGTGGTCTTGCCGCAGGTATTACCGCCGCCGGTTTCGGCGCCGGTTCGGCCCTGACCGTGGTACCGATCGCCAACATGATCAAGTCCAGCGGCTATGAGAACACCTTCCTGACCTTCGGTCTGGGACAGGGGATCATCGTGCTGGTGCTGGGTCTGGCGCTCGCCAGTCCGCCTGCGTCGATCGAAGCGCTCAAGAAGCTGGCACCGGGCGCAATGCGCTACAACGCCAAGCCGACGGAAGTCATGCGCTCCCCGGTGTTCTGGCTGATGTATCTGATGTTCGTGCTGATGGCCGCTGGCGGTCTGATGGCAACGGCACAGCTCGGCCCGATTGCCAAGGACTACGGTCTGGATCAGGCACCTGTCTCGCTTCTCGGTCTCACACTGCCCGCACTCACCTTCGCACTGGCCATCGACCGTGTGCTCAACGGGGTGACGCGTCCGGTGTTCGGCTGGATATCGGACAAGATCGGTCGCGAGAACACGATGTTCATCGCCTTCGCGATGGAAGCCGTGGGGATCTACGCACTGGCAAAGTACGGCCAGCATCCGGTGGCCTTCGTGCTGCTGACCGGCCTGGTGTTCTTCGCCTGGGGTGAGATCTACAGCTTGTTCCCGGCAACCTGCGCCGATACGTACGGCTCGAAGTATGCCGCGACCAATGCGGGGATGTTGTACACCGCGAAGGGGACCGCCGCCTTGCTGGTGCCGTTCTCCAGTGTCATCACCTCGATGACGGGTAGCTGGCAGGCGGTATTCATGGTCGCTTGCGCCATGAACGCCTTCGCCGCCTTCCTTGCCTTGTTTGTCTTGAAGCCGATGCGTGCCCGTCTGGCACAGCGTTACGCCAGCGACTACAAGGCAGAGTCGAGCGAGCCGGTCGTGAAAGCCGCGGACCTGAGCCGCAGCACCACGTAAAGCGAGTTCGATACGTCATCGTGACGTTAAGCAGTACTAATTAGAGGCAGATTGGCTGGCTTGATTAGCAACATGTTTAACCGGCGTGCAACCCGGGCTCTCGCGGGTTCGGTTGCACGGCCGGGTGAGCAAGTAGAGAAGCAGTACAGGAATACCCACTAATCGTCAGACAAGACGACGCAACACTGAAACCGGAAAAATTGGAGGAGAGAATTATGTCCATTGCGATGACCGTGCCAGTCGGCAAGGCGGAAAACGAGACGCTCGAAGACAACAGCCGACACGCGAACATCGTGTCCGAGGGAGCAACGACCGATGGCTTCCATCTGGTTATCGATGCTCTGAAAGCGAACGACATCGACACCATCTTCGGTCTGGTGGGGATTCCCATCACCGATCTGGCCCGCCTGGCGCAAGCCGAAGGCCTGCGCTTCATCGGCTTCCGTCACGAACAGCACGCCGGCCACGCCGCCGCGATCGCTGGCTACATGACGCAAAAGCCGGGCATCTGCCTGACGGTGTCCGCACCTGGCTTCCTGAACGGCCTGACGGCACTCGCCAACGCCACCACGAACTGCTTCCCGATGATTCTCATCAGCGGTTCGAGCGAGCGTGAAATCGTCGACCTGCAACAGGGCGACTACGAAGAAATGGATCAGCTCAATGCGGCCAAGCCGTATTGCAAGGCGGCTTACCGCGTGCTGCACGCCGAAGACATCGGCGTGGGCCTGGCCCGCGCAATCCGCGCAGCCGTGTCGGGTCGCCCCGGCGGCGTCTACCTGGATCTGCCGGCCAAGCTGCTGTCGCAGACCATCGACGCACAGAAAGCCAAGGATTCGCTGATCCGTGTGATCGACGCCGCACCGCGTCAGATCCCGGCACAGGACGCAGTCCAACGTGCACTCGACGTGATCAAGGGCGCCAAGCGTCCGCTGATTCTGCTGGGCAAGGGCGCTTCGTACGCCCAGGCCGACGAAGACATCCGTGCGCTGGTCGAAAAGACCGGCATTCCGTACCTGCCGATGTCGATGGCCAAGGGCCTGCTGCCCGACACGCACGAGCAATCGGCGGCCGCTGCACGTTCGTTCGTGCTGCAAGAAGCCGACGTTGTCGTGCTGATCGGCGCACGCCTGAACTGGCTGCTCGCGCACGGCAAGGGCAAGACCTGGGGCGCCGCACCGAAGAAGTTCGTGCAGATCGATATCTCGCCGACGGAAATCGACAGCAACGTCGCGATCGCCGCGCCGGTGATCGGTGACATCGGTTCGTGCGTCAAGGCACTGCTCGCCGGTGTGGATGCCAACTTCGGCAAGCCGTCGGCTGAATGGACTGGCGCTATCGCCGAGCGCAAGAACAAGAACCTGACGAAGATGGCGCAGACGCTCGCGCAGAATCCGTCGCCGATGAACTTCCACAGCGCACTCGGCGCGATCCGCGACGTGCTCAAGAAGCACCCGGACATCAACCTCGTCAACGAAGGCGCGAACACGCTGGACTATGCGCGCAGCATCATCGACCAGTACCAGCCGCGCAAGCGCTTCGACTCGGGTACGTGGGGCGTGATGGGTATCGGCATGGGCTTCGCCATCGGCGCAGCGGTCACGAGCGGCCTGCCGGTCGTGGCAATCGAAGGCGACAGCGCTTTCGGCTTCAGCGGCATGGAACTCGAAACCATCTGCCGTTACGAGCTGCCGATCACCACCATCATCTTCAACAACAACGGTGTGTATCGCGGCACCGACGTCAACCCGACGGGCGGCAAGGACGTGGCCCCGACGGTGTTCGTCAAGGGCGCGCGCTACGACAAGATGATCGAAGCATTCGGTGGCATTGGTTGCAACGTGACCACGCCGGCCGAGCTGACGAAGGCCCTCGAAGAATCGATTGCTTCGGGCAAGCCGGTCCTGATCAACGCCGTGATCGATGAATCCGCAGGCACCGAAAGCGGTCGTCTGACGAACCTGAATCCGCAAAGCGCGGCGATGAAAAAGTAAGAGCCGAGTCAATCAAGGAGACATGACATGAGCAAACCCCTCGAAGGAATCAAGATCATCGACTTCACGCACGTGCAGGCCGGCCCGGCTTGTACCCAGCTGCTGGCCTGGTTCGGCGCTGACGTGATCAAGGTGGAACGCCCGGGTTCGGGCGACGTCACGCGTAACCAACTGCGCGACATCCCCGACGCCGATGCCTTGTACTTCACGATGCTCAACAGCAACAAGCGCTCGTTGACGCTGGACACGAAGACGCAGGAAGGCAAGGAAGTGCTCGAAAAGCTGGTGCGCGAATCCGACGTGCTGGTGGAGAACTTCGGCCCGGGCGCCCTCGACCGCATGGGCTTCTCGTGGGAGCGTCTGAACGAACTCAACCCGAAGCTGATCATGGCCTCGGTGAAGGGCTTCTCGGACGGTCACCACTACGACGACCTGAAGGTGTATGAGAACGTGGCGCAATGCGCAGGCGGTGCAGCGTCGACGACGGGCTTCTGGGACGGTCCCCCCACGGTGTCGGCCGCAGCACTGGGCGACAGCAACACGGGTATGCACCTCGCGATCGGTATTCTGACGGCCATCATCGGCCGTGGTCAGACGGGCCGTGGCCAGAAGGTCGCTGTCTCGATGCAGGATTCGGTGATCAACCTGTGCCGCGTGAAGCTGCGCGACCAGCAGCGTCTGGACCGTATCGGCTACCTCGAAGAGTATCCGCAGTACCCGCATGGTGAGTTCAGCGACGTCGTGCCGCGCGGCGGTAACGCCGGCGGTGGCGGTCAGCCGGGCTGGGTGCTCAAGTGCAAGGGCTGGGAAACGGACCCGAACGCTTACATCTACTTCACGATTCAGGGTCACGCCTGGGAACCGATCTGCCGCGCGCTGGGCAAGCCGGAGTGGATCAGCGATCCGAACTACGCAACGCCGCAAGCCCGTCAACCGCACATCTTCGACATCTTCGCGACCATCGAAGCCTGGCTGGCCGACAAGACGAAGTACGAAGCGGTCGACATCCTGCGTAAGTTCGACATCCCGTGCGCTCCGGTGCTCTCGATGAAGGAAATCGCCAACGATCCGTCGCTGCGCGCATCGGGCACGATCGTGGAAGTGCCGCACAAGGAACGTGGTTCGTACCTGACCGTCGGCAGCCCGATCAAGTTCTCGGGTCTGAAGCCGGAAATCACGGGTTCGCCGCTGCTGGGTGAGCACACCGACGAGATCCTGGCCGAGCTGGGTTACAGCAAGGACCAGATCGCTAACCTGCACACGTCGCGCTCGGTCTAAGACCGTCACGCAACATTGCGATGTCGCACGTGCCGTCGCCGCCTGCGGGCGGCGGCGGTGCGGGCATCTCGCAAGCAGGCAAGGTGTTCATGGGTGCGGCTCCCTGCGGAGTCGGCACCCATCTTTATTTTCGGGACCGTGTTGTCCTCTAATTGATGTACTTTATTGGCATGTTTGGCGACTTTGTCAATCAACGATGCCAACCGCATTCCCCACAAAATTATTGGAGACATCATGAGCGCATCCGTCGACGTCGGGCAGTTGGTAGAAGTGGTGGGCGACGCCATTGTCGTGGCCGACCCGGACAACATCATCACGCTCTGGAATTCCGGTGCGCAGAAGATGTTCGGTTTCTCGGCCGAAGAGGCAGTCGGTCAGCCGCTGGACATCATCATTCCGGATCGGCTGCGGGCACGTCACAACGAAGGCTATGCCAAGACGATGGAGACCGGTCAGACCAAATACGGCAGCGATCTGCTCAAGGTGCCCGCTGCGCACAAGGACGGCCGCGCCATGTCGATTGCCTTCACCGTCGCACTGCTGCACGGTGACGGTGGCGAAGTGACCGGCATCGTTGCCGTGATCCGCGACGAGACCGCTCGTTTTCAGGAGGACCGTCAGCTGCGCAAGCGCGTGGCCGAACTGGAAGCCAAACTCGCCGCTACGGCAAGTTGATGGACTGATAACCGTTGGGGAGAGACCGTCGGCATAACGTCGACGCCTATCTTCCCACGCTGCAAACGAAGCACCGATGCGCCATGCGCACCGGTGCTTTTTTGTTTTTCGCGACGGTGAAAGGTGAGGGCATCAATCGACAAGTATTTTGTATTCAATATATTTAAAGCGATGCAATACAAATCCAACCCTTCCATCGCCCCGATTCATCTGCGTGACACATGCCTGTAAACCCGTATTCCGCTGGGAGAAGTCGGACGATGTTGCAATGCGGAGTCCCTTTATTCATAGGGATTTGAGGGATTCTGGCGACGAAATGCCGCGACACAGCAAATCGTATCGGCAACAAAAAGCCGTTGATAAAATATCGTGTATGAAATACCGTATATCACAAGATTGGATCGATGAAAGGGATGGCGCCCGAAGAGGCGACAACCGCCGTTAGATCCGGTGAGACCCACGTGTGAGGCTGCATTCAGAACGGCTATCGGGGGACTCTCGCGCACCCATTACATAAACGCCGTCGCATCAGGAGGAGACAAACCATGGGAAAGGCACTCGAAGGTGTGCGCATTCTCGACTTCACGCACGTGCAGTCCGGGCCAACGTGTACGCAATTGCTGGCCTGGTTCGGCGCAGACGTGATCAAGATCGAACGCGCGGGGCACGGAGACGTGACGCGCGATCAGCTGCGCGACATTCCTGACGCGGACAGCCTCTACTTCACGATGCTCAACAGCAACAAGCGTTCGATCACGCTCGATACGAAGCATCCGGAAGGCAAGGCGGTGCTTGAGCGCATGATCCGCGACTGCGACGTGCTCGTGGAGAACTTCGCACCCGGTGCGCTCGACCGCATGGGTTTCACCTGGGAGCACATTCACTCGCTGAACCCGCGCATGATCGTGGCCTCCGTGAAGGGCTTCGGCCCCGGTCCGTATCAGGACTGCAAGGTCTACGAGAACGTGGCGCAGTGCGTGGGCGGCGCAGCCTCCACCACCGGTTTCGACGACGGCCCGCCGATGGTGACGGGTGCGCAGATCGGCGACTCGGGCACGGGCTTGCATCTGGCGCTGGGCATTGTGACGGCGCTGTATCAGCGCACCATGACCGGACAGGGCCAGCGCGTGCTGGCTGCCATGCAAGACGGCGTGCTGAACCTGTGCCGCGTGAAGCTGCGCGACCAGCAGCGCCTTGAGCGAGCGCGCGTGATGGAAGAGTATCCGCAGTTCCCGAACGGCCAGTTCGGCGATGCGGTGCCGCGTGCGGGCAATGCCTCGGGCGGCGGTCAGCCGGGCTGGATTCTCAAGTGCCAGGGCTGGGAGACGGATCCGAACGCGTACATCTACTTCATCACGCAGGCACCCGTGTGGGGCTCGATCTGCAAGGTGATCGGCAAGCCCGAGTGGGTCGAGCATCCCGAGTACGCCACGCCGCGTGCGCGTCTGCCGCGTCTGCGCGAGATCTTCGACACCGTCGAGCAATGGACCATGACGAAGACCAAGTTCGAGGTCATGGGCATTCTCAACGAGTACGACATTCCGTGTGGTCCGATTCTGTCGATGAAGGAAATCGCCGAAGACATGTCGCTGCGTGAGACCGGCACCATCGTCGAAGTCGACCATCCGAAGCGCGGCAAGTACCTCACCGTCGGCAACCCGATCAAGCTCTCCGACAGCCCCACGCATGTGGAGCGTTCGCCGCTGCTGGGTGAACACACGGACGACGTGCTCGGCGAATTCGGCTACAGCCTGCAACAGATCGCGGCGCTGCGCGAAGTCGGCGCGGTCTGACAGATCTGAATGGGCCGAATGGGCCGAATGGGTGCAAAGCGTGTAGCAAGCGCCCCAGTGTCTGCAAGAGGCAGATGTGAATGACTTCAAGACATCGTGCCCGGCGCGCACATGGCAAACGTTGCCGTGCTGCCGGGCCGCTACAGGAATGGCAAACGCATGAAGCTCTGGACCCGTTTCAAGACCTCACATGGCCGCATCGGCTTCGGCCTGCTGCAGGGCGATCAGATTCTCGAACATCGCGGCGATCTCTACGATCAGCCGGTCGCCACGGGCGCGACGATTGCGCGCGACGCGGTCGATCTGCTGTGCCCGTGCGAGCCCTCGAAAATCGTGGCGCTCTGGAACAACTATCACGCGCTCGGCGCGAAGCTCGGCAAAGCCGCGCCGTCGCATCCGCTCTTCCTCATCAAGCCTGCGACCACGCTCAACGGGCCCGACGCGGTGATTCGTCGCCCGGCGTCGTATGCCGGGAAGATCGTCTTCGAGGGCGAGCTGGGCATCGTCATCGGCAAGGCGGCGAGCAACGTCAGCGAGGAAGCCGCGCGCGACTACATCCTCGGCTACACGCTGGTCAACGACGTGACGGCCGCTGAGATCATCGAGCAGGACGGAAACTTCGCACAGTGGACGCGCGCCAAGGGCTTCGACACCTTCGGCTGCCTCGGCCCGTTCATTGCCGAGGACTTCGACTGGCGCGAGGCCGAACTGATCACGACGCTCGACGGCACGGAGCGCCAGCGCTACCCGCTCGCCGACATGATCTTCAATCCGTGGCAGCTCGTTGCGCGTCTGTCGCAGGACATGACGTTGCTGCCCGGCGATGTAATCGCGGTGGGCACGTCGATTGGCGTGGGCTCGATGAAAGAGGGCGCGCTGGTGGAAGTGAGCATCGACGGACTCGGCACGCTGGCCAACCGCATGGGCGGCTGACCGGCACCTCGCAAGCGATTTCACGGTGGTCGGCCGGGGTGGCAATGGCCTGAGCCGATCGCCCTTTTTCATTCAGCAGATCTCGCGATCTGCCAGGGCGTGGGAGTAGTGAGGACGTTGGTGGCTTATTTCGTGTCGCTGCCCGAGGGCGGCGGCACAGTGCTTTTGTAGGCCATCATCCCGTCGATCAGCGCCGCGCCTTCCGAGAGCAGGAACTGACGGAAGGCGAGCGCGACCGGCGGTAGTCGTTTGCTACGGCGATGCACGACGTACCAGCTTTGCCATGCCGGAAAGCCCTGCACGTCGAGCACCGTCAATTGCCCCGTCTGCAACTCCATGCCGACGGTGTGCGCGGACAGGAAGCTGATCCCCATGCCCGCAATCACCGCTTGCTTGATGGTTTCCGTGCTGGATATTTCCATCGCAATTTTCAGTTGCTGTGTGCGATGACCGAAAGCGTCCTGCAAGGAGTTCCAGGTATCGGAGCCGCGCTCGCGACTGATGAACGGCTCTTGCGTCAGCCGTGAGAACGGAATCTGCTTCTGACCGGCCAGCGCATGGCCGGGCGGGGCCACGATGATGTAAGGGTGCGGCGCGAACGCTTCGTTGATCGTGTCGATCTCGTGAGGCGGACGCACCATCACCGCCAGATCGGTCAGGTTTTCGGTGAGTTGGTGCAGCAGTTCCTCGCGGTTATGCACCGTGAGGTTGAGCGTGACGCCGGGATAGCGCGCAGTGAACGCTGCCAGCAGACGCGGGAAGAAGTAGTCGCCCGCGCTGATGACGGCCACGTTGAGCTTGCCGCCGGTAATGCCTTTGAGGTGATCCATCGCCTCTTCGGTTTCGCGAAAGAGCGCAATGATCGCGCGGCTGTAATGCAGCATCTCCGCGCCCGCCGGCGTCAGGAAGATCTTCTTGCCCAGTTGCTCGAAGAGCGGCAGTCCGGCGTGTGTCTCAAGTTGCTTGACCTGCGTCGAGACAGCCGGTTGGGTGAGGTGAAGTTCTTCGGCGGCGCGCGAAAAGCTCAGATGGCGCGCCACGGCTTCGAAGACTTTCAGCTGACGGAGTGTGGCGTGTCTCATGTTTGATCGATGTGCATGATGTGCTTCGCGAAGTATAAGTAATCGTTGATGGTTTGCATAATTAACTTTAACTGTCTTTTATATGTCGGGCTGCGTAATCTGCAATGGCAGCCCGCATGAAGGCGGTGTGACAGCAAAGCGTTGGAGGACGCGTCACGCCAGAGAAGCACGCGGGTTTGGACGATCACTATTTTGGGAGACGCCATCATGTCGGTCATCGAGTCGCATATCAAACCCGCCGCCCTGGCACCGGTTGCCAACGCTCATCTGCATGCGTTCAACAACGCATTCGTCGAACTGGGTCTGGACTGGTATTGGGATAACCACACCTACACCCGTTTGTTGCACACCACTGGCAATCAAGATTTGCCGCTGGCTTATCTCGAAGGCGTTTCGGCGCAAGCGTTGCGCATGGCCGAGCTGGTGATGATCGGGGCCTACCTCGACGGACATCAGCCGCACCTGCTGCGCGCTTACGAGCCGGAATTCCTGTGCGATCTGATTCACTGCACCAAAGTGCGTTGCTTCGAAGCGGCCAACGAAGGTCGTTCGATGCAGGCGCCGCGCAACAGAGATATGGCTGCGGCCTGAGTTTCACAACACGACAGGGGCTCAGACCCCGAGACAATAACTATGCATATTGGCATTCCAAAGGAGACGGCCGACGGCGAATCCCGCGTCGCGGCCACACCGGAAACGGTGAAGAAGCTGGTGAGCGCAGGACATCGCGTCACCGTGGAGCAGAGCGCAGGCGAGGCGGCGAGCGTACCGGATGCGGCGTATGTCGCAGCGGGTGCATCGACCGGCAGCGCTGCCGAGGCGTTCGGTGCCGAGATGGTGCTGAAGGTCCGCGCGCCGTCGGTGGCCGAGATCGCGCAGATGCGTCGCGGTGCGGTGGTCGTCGGCATGCTCAATCCGTTCGATGCCGAGAACAATGCGCGTATGGCGGCGGCCGGGATCATCGGCTTTGCGCTCGAAGCCGCGCCGCGCACCACGCGTGCGCAAAGCATGGACGTGCTGTCCTCGCAGGCCAACATCGCCGGTTACAAGGCCGTGATGCTCGCTGCGAACCTCTATCAACGCTTCATGCCGATGCTGATGACGGCCGCCGGTACGGTGAAGGCTGCGCGTCTGGTTGTGCTCGGTGCTGGCGTTGCTGGCCTGCAAGCCATTGCGACGGCCAAGCGTCTGGGCGCGGTGATCGAAGCGTCGGACGTGCGTCCGGCGGTGCGTGAGCAGATCGAATCGCTCGGCGCGAAGTTCATCGACGTGCCGTTCGAGACCGACGAAGAACGCGAGATTGCCAAGGGCGTGGGCGGCTATGCGCGTCCGATGCCTGCTGCGTGGCTCGCTCGTCAAGCCCAACTGGTGCACACGCGTCTGACGCAGGCCGACATCGTGATCTCCACCGCGCTGATCCCGGGGCGCGCTGCGCCGACGCTCATCAGCGAAGACACCGTCAAGGCCATGAAGCCCGGCTCGGTGATCATCGATCTGGCGGCTGGACGCGGTGCCAACGGCGGCGGCAACTGCCCGCTGTCGGTGGCCGACGAGGTCGTCAAAGTCCACGGTGTGACCATCGCGGGTTACACCAACCTCGCCGGTATGGTCGCTGCGGACGCTTCCGCGCTTTATGCCCGTAACGTGCTCGACTTCCTGAAGCTCGTGATCGACAAGGAAGGTCAGTTCGTCATCGATACCAACGACGACATCGTCAGCGCGTGCCTGATGTGCCGCGACGGTCAAGTGCTGCGTGCGGCATAAGGGGAGGCTCTGCCATGGAATTGATTAATCACACGGTGATCAACCTGATCATCTTCGTGCTGGCGGTGTACGTCGGCTATCACGTGGTGTGGAACGTCACACCGGCACTGCATACGCCGCTGATGGCGGTGACCAACGCGATCTCGGCCATCGTGATCGTGGGGGCGATGCTCGCCGCTGGTCTCACCGAAGGCAACCTCGGCAAGACGATGGGTGTCGTGGCGGTGGCGCTCGCAGCGGTGAACGTGTTCGGGGGCTTCCTCGTCACGCAGCGCATGCTGGAGATGTTCAAGAAAAAGGATAAGGCCCCTGCCAAGGCGGCCAATGACGAAGCGGCAGCAAAGGGAGCGCACTGACATGAGCATGAATCTTGTGACGCTGTTGTATCTGGTCGCGTCGATCTGTTTCATTCAGGCGCTCAAGGGCTTGTCGAACCCGCGCATGGCGCGTCGCGGCAATGCCTTCGGCATGATCGGCATGACGATTGCGGCCGTGACGACCGTGGCGCTGATCTTCGAGTTGCGTAAGCTCTCGGGCGGCAACTTCTCCGGTCTGGGGCTGATCCTCGCGGGTCTCGTTGTCGGTGGCGGTATCGGTGCCTACGTCGCTCGCAAGGTCGAGATGACGAAGATGCCGGAACTCGTAGCGGCCATGCACTCGCTGATCGGTCTGGCGGCGGTGTGTATCGCGGTGGCTGCGGTCGCTGAACCGGCTGCATTCGGCATCGTCGCCGCAGGTGAGGCGCTGCCGCCGGGCAACCGTATCGAACTGTTCATCGGCACGTTCGTCGGCGCGATCACGTTCTCGGGGTCGGTCATTGCGTTCGGCAAGCTCTCGGGCAAGTACAAGTTCCGTCTGTTCCAGGGCGCGCCGGTCGTGTTCAAGGGCCAGCACTTCGTGAACCTGGCGCTCGCGATTGCGATGCTCGGCTTCGGCATTGCGTTCTTCACGACGCTGAGCTGGACGCCGTTCGTCATCATGACCGCCATCGCTTTCGTACTCGGCGTGCTCATCATCATCCCGATTGGCGGTGCAGATATGCCGGTCGTGGTGTCGATGTTGAACTCGTACTCGGGCTGGGCGGCGGCAGGCATTGGCTTCTCGCTGAACAATCCGATGCTGATCATCGCCGGTTCGCTGGTCGGTTCGTCCGGTGCGATTCTGTCGTACATCATGTGCAAGGCGATGAACCGCTCGTTCTTCAACGTGATTCTCGGTGGCTTCGGTGCGACCCCGGCCGCAGGTGCTGCGGCGGGCGAACAGCAACAACGTCCGGTGAAGTCCGGCTCGCCCGACGACGCAGCGTTCCTCATGAGCAATGCCGAATCGCTGGTGATCGTGCCGGGTTACGGTCTGGCCGTGGCGCGTGCCCAGCATGCCCTCAAGGAACTGACGGACAAGCTGATCGAGAAGGGCGTGAGCGTGCGTTATGCGATTCACCCGGTAGCGGGTCGTATGCCGGGTCACATGAACGTGCTGCTCGCCGAGGCCGAAGTGCCGTACGACCAAGTGCTGGAGATGGACGAAATCAACGGCGAATTCGGTCAGACGGACGTGGTGCTGGTGCTGGGTGCCAACGACGTGGTGAATCCGGCCGCGAAGAACGATCCGCAATCGCCGATTGCTGGCATGCCGATCATCGAGGCTTACAAGGCCAAGACGATCATCGTCAACAAGCGTTCGATGGCGGCGGGCTACGCCGGGCTGGATAACGATCTCTTCTATCTCGACAAGACCATGATGGTCTTCGGCGATGCGAAGAAGGTGATCGAGGAAATGGTCAAGGCAGCGGCTTGATCGAAGCACGTACTCAGGCGCGCCGCCGTGGGCGGCGCGCCTGAGTCATTTGTGGCTAGTTCGAACACTTACGGGCAGGCTTTATGAACGTATCGCTGAGACAACTCAAGGTCTTCATGGTCGTAGCGCGCAGCAAGAACTTCAGCCGCGCGGGCGCCGAGATCGGCCTGACACAACCGGCCATCAGCCGTTGCATCAACGAACTCGAAGGACAACTCGGCCTGCGCCTCGTCGACCGCACGACGCGAGAGGTCGCGCTCACCGACGCGGGTGTCACGCTCGCTACCAACCTCGACCGCGTGCTGGACGAACTCGAAATCGCGTTGCTCCAGACCCACGGGGCGGAGGCGCGCACCACCGGTCGTGTGCGCATTGGCGCAGCACCGACCATCTCCGCGACGCTCATGCCGCGTGTGTTGCTCGCTTCGCAGGCCACCTATCCGGACATCGCGCTCGCACTCGTCGACCAGATGCAACGCGCGGTGCTCGATAGCGTGCGCGCGGGCGATGTGGACTTCGGCATCGTGGTGGCCCCGCAAGGCGCCGACGATCTGACGACCGAGCATCTGATGAGCGAGCCGTTCTGTCTGGTGTGCCGCAACGATCACCCGCTCGCATCGCAAGGCGCTGTGCACTGGTCGGAGTTGTCGGGCGAGAACCTCGTGCTGCTCAATCAGAGTTCCGGCAGCCGTCCGCTGATCGACCGTGCGCTCACCACGCAGAAGGTGCAGGGGACTATCACGCAGGAGCTCGGGCACGTGAGCACGATTTTCCGCATGGTGCAGGAAGGACTGGGTGTGAGCGTGCTGCCGCCGCTGGCGTTGCCGCTGCCGGAGAATTCCACGCTTGCCGTGCGCCCGCTGCTACCGGCCTTCGAGCGCAACATCGTGCTCGTGCGTCGCAAGAACCGCTCGCTTTCGCCCGTCGCGCATACGGTGTGGGAGTTGATTCACCGCGTAGTGCGCGAGCGCAACAAGGGATTTGCGCTGACGCCGGAGCAGATCAGCGCTGCTTCGACGCTCGCGGCCGAATGAATCTCTGAACTGAATCAACCACTTGGGTCCTCTCATTAAGGACTTGTCCACAGACTTGAACACAAAATCTGTGGATAAATCGGCGGTGCCTGCCTGTCGTTTGCCTGCGGGTGCCGCCGTCTGATCGCCTCCGTCGAAAACTCCATATCGATCAAGTGCTTGGCACGTTGTCTCCGTTCGTTGTCCACAGCCTTGTGAACAAAAACGGTGGATAAGTCATGCGCGGTCGTGCGCCCGCTAACGAATGCACGCCTCGTCTTCTCACGACGTGGGAGGTCGCCTTGTCAGCGCTGCCTCGTCCGCCGACAGTAGTGGAGTCGCCTGCCCGAACGTCACCGAAATGCCATCGACGCGTGGTCCACTGACCGCGAGGCATTCACTGGATCGGTGAACGAAGCATCCGGGCGTCGATTTCCCCTGCTGGCTGCCGCCCGCATACTTGACCGGTGTGGCGCGGCGGCCAGCTTTTTTCGCCGTCGCCTTGACGGTGCGCGCGCGCCCCCATTGAGCGGGGTTCGCGACGACGTTGCCGAAAGTGCACTGTGCTGTCACATAGAGTGCGTTAGAATTCTCAACATCGATTGCGAGATCCGCAACGCCGGACGCTCGTCGACCGCATCGAAACGTTCATTACGGCCTGGCAGTGTTCTCTGCTCGGACATTCCCGCACTTCTTCAATTCCCATGACTTCTGAAATCGCGAAGCCGCGCACGGGCTTTTGGCCTGCGCGCGCTGCAACGATGGCATTGCTGTTTTGCAGTGGATTCCTGTATGCGACGTGGGGCGTGCATGTGCCCACCGTCAAGGCGATGTTCGACCTGAATGACGCGAGCCTGTCGGTGGCGATGTTCGCCGTGGCGGGCGGCGCCATCGTCACGATGTCGCGCATGGCCCGCTGGGTTGGACGCGCCGGTAGCCAGCGCGCGAGCTTGCATTCCGGCATTGCGCTGGCCCTCACGAGCGCGTTCATTCTGTCGATGCCCAGCTACTGGGGGCTTGTAGGTTGGCTGGCGCTCTACGGCGCGGCGAACGCGACGTACGACGTTGCCGTCAATGCGCAGGCCGCAACGCTCGAAGCGCGTTATCGCAAGCCGATCATGGCGTCGCTGCACGGCTGTTTCAGTCTCGGTGGCATGTCGGGCGCGCTCGTCGGTGGCGCGTGGCTCGCGCATCACGGCTCGCCGCAGTGGCATATCGGACTGGCGGCGCTCGGCTGCGCAGTGGTGATCGTCGTCGGCGCGCGCTTCATGCAACGAGACATGATGCCGGGTGAGGCGCCGGTGACGCAGGCAAACACGGGCGAGTCAGGTGGCGCGGCACACAAGCACACGCCGCCGCCCGCGCTGGACGAGGCGTCGCGTCGCAAGCTGCATCGCAAACTGACGGGCTTCGGCATCCTCGCGTTCCTCGGCTTGGTGGTAGAGGGCGCAATGTACGACTGGACGGCCGTGTACATGCGCGAGGTGGTCCTGGCGCAGGGCGCGTGGATCGGCGCGGGCTATGCGGCGTTTTCCGTCGGCATGGCCGCCGGTCGCTTCGGCGGTGATCCCGTGCGTGCACGTATGGGCGGCGCGCGTTTGCTGCGCGTGAGCAGTTTGCTGTGTGTCGGTGGGGTGTTACTCGCGCTGTTCTGGCGCGAACCGGCGGCAGTTGTGGCGGGCTTTGCGCTCGCTGGGCTCGGTTTGTCGAACGTGATGCCGGTGATGTTTGCGGCGTCGGGCGAAGTGGCGCGCGGTGCCGGAATGGCCAGCGCGGAAGCGATTGCCGTCATGGCGAAGCTCGCTTATCTCGGGCTGCTGATCGGCCCGGTGCTGATCGGTGCCATCGCACACGGCATCAGCCTGCCGTTCGCACTCGGCGCGGGGCTGCTGTGCATTGTGCCTATCGCGTTGCTCGCGCCGAAGATG
Source organism: Pandoraea sp. NPDC090278 (assembly GCF_044772185.1). Classification (NCBI taxonomy): domain Bacteria; kingdom Pseudomonadati; phylum Pseudomonadota; class Betaproteobacteria; order Burkholderiales; family Burkholderiaceae; genus Pandoraea; species Pandoraea sp. NPDC090278. The sequence goes on from NZ_JBIVYJ010000001.1 coordinate 117,170, forward strand.
CTGGCCGGTGTGGACGGACGCACCGCGCGACACTGAGTCAGGCGCCTCGCATTGCTTCTACTGGCGAGGCGGTACGTTGCGAAGCATCGACGCTTCGCAACGCGCTGCCGATACTAGTTACTTCAACGTCACGGCGACTTCGCCCACGCCGTCGATCACGCCGCGCAGCTCACCCGGACCGGTGGCGGGAATCATGCCGACGTACGAACCGCAGGTCACGATCGCGCCCGCGCGCATCGTGATGCCGCGCTTGCCGTTGTGATTGACGAGCCACGTGAGGAGCGTGCGCGGGTCGCCGCCCGTGTTGAAGACCTTGGCGGGCGTGATGTCGCGACCGTCGAGCGAGAAGACAGCCTTCGGGCGCGAGTAATCGAAACGTGCCTCGTATCCGCGACCGCTGCCGATCACGAGCGCCCCGTTGTTCTGAAGATCGGCCAGCGCATAGCGACTATCGAGACCTTTCTCCGCGAAACGGCTGTCCGTGATTTCGATGGTGGCAAGCATGTCGTCCACGTACATCATGGCTTCGCGTTCGTCATAGCGACCCGGCTTGATGTCGCGCGACAGGCGGAAGGCGATTTCCAGTTCGAGCCCGGGGCGGAAGAAGTCGTTCAGTGCCAGCGCACCGCCAGCGTTGCTGACCACCGACGCCGGAATCGGCGCGCAATTGGGCAGGTCCATCGGGGCTTTCGCGCCGACTTTCCATGCCGCAATCGTATCGCCGAGCAGATCGAGGGTGCGCAGTTGCACTGCGTACGCGGCGTTGGCGTCGACCGGCAGCAGCGCCGCGGCAGGCGATTCGATGGGCGTGTCGCCACGACGCGTGTCGGCGAGCAGGCGAGCCAGCGACTCGACGGCGGGTTGGGTCTCGAACATCTTGCAAATCTCCAGAGGGAAGGGCGCGGCGTCAGTGGATGGCCGACGACCGTTATCCACATCGTATCCAAAATCAGAGCGATGTTGCGGTGCGGCGCAAACATGTCGCGTACTCAGTGAAAACACCACATAACGTAGTCAAAACTGCATCGATCTGCGAGAATCGGGCTTCGTAATATTTCGTAATATTTCATCGCAAACCGAAATATTTCGTGTGACGAGACTTCGGTCGGGTATGCCGTCGTCCGCGAAGGTGCTTTGCAGGCAGTCGCTGTCTTTCTTCCTAAAACGAATGACCAGGGCAAGCTTATGCACTCCGTGACCTTGAACGCCGTACGCGACCCCGCGATTCATCCGCCAGACACGGGCGGGAGTCAACCCATCAGCCGTCAGGCGCTGCATCTTGCCGTGATGGACAGGCTGCGCAAGATGATCACCGAGGGCGTTCTGCCGCCCGGCTCCCATCTGAACGAGCGCGCGCTGTGCGAGCAGTTGGGGGTGTCGCGCACGCCGTTGCGCGAGGCGCTGAAGATGCTTGCCGTCGAGCGTCTGATCGATCTGCTGCCGAATCGCGGGGCGCGCGTCGTGACGTTGTCCGCGAGCGATATTTCCGATGCCTTCGAACTCCTGAGCGGTCTGGAAGCACTGGCCGGTGAGCTGGCATGCCAGCGCATCACGCAAGCTGAGATCGACGAGATTCAGGAGCTTCATAGTGCGATGGACGCCTGTCATGCCAATGGCGATCTGCCGGGTTATTTCGATTGCAACCAGCGCATTCACGACCGCATCAACGCGGCGGCGCGCAATCCGGCCCTCACGCAGATGTATCAGTCGGTCAATCACCGGCTTCAGGCGCTCCGCTTTCGCTCCAACCTGCACGCAGGGAAATGGGATCGCGCTATCGAAGAGCACGTCGAGATACTGCATGCCTTGCGTCAACGCGACGGCGCCGCGCTCGGCCGACTGCTGCGCGCACATCTGATGGCGAAGTGCGCGGCGGTACTTGCCAATAAGCGCGTAGCTGCCTGATCTACTATCACGCGGCGCGACTCATGCTCACGAGCCCTTCGTTGAGCATGGCCGCCACATAGGCGTCCGTCTTGCTGCGCAAGTGCGCTTCCATCAATGGGCGCAGCCGCTTTCCATCGCGTCGGCGCAGCAACGCCAGCATCTCCGCATGCTCGTGCACGGCCTGACGCCACCGTTCGGGCGTCGGTGTCAGACGCTCCCGTACATGGCGCAAGCGCGCGTTGAGATTGTGGAAGTACTCGGCCAGCGGTCCGTTGTCAGCCATGCGCAGAATGCTGAGGTGGATCTGCTGATTGAGCGCGAAGTAGGCGGCGTGATCGGTGCGTGCGTATGCTGACTCCATCTCGTCCTGTAGCCGGGCGAGTTCGTCGAGATCCGCCTCCGAGGCTTTCTCGCAAGCCTGCTCTCCGGAGAGTCCTTCCAACACTGCCATCACCGCCAGCAGGTTCACGACTTCGTCGACGCTCACTCGCGCCACACGCGCCCGCCGCGTCTCTGAGATTTCCACCAGCCCTTCGTTGGCCAGCCGCTTGAGCGCCTCGCGCAGCGGCGTGCGCGACACCGCGAGTTCATCGCATAGCGCGCGCTCGGACAGCGGTGCGCCAGGGCGCAGGTCGCCGCGCACGATGCGCGCCTTGAGGGCGTCATACGCGGCGACGTTCAGCGAAGCGGTGGTGCTCATGTGCGGGAGGGGGTGAAATTGGAATGCCAATTTTGATGGTGATGGCCAAAGGCGTCAATCGGCAATCGCCTGATTTTCAACGTTAACCCTGATTTATTCGATTGATGCTTGTCAATCGACGGTGTCTGCTTCTATCGTTAACGAAAAATTGGTATACCAAAAATCGTTATCCGCCGACGTCACACACCTGTCGGCGACTCCAGGAGGCAATGTGACATCGACCGTTCTGACCGAGCGACACGGCGCGATTGCGCTGGTTACGCTCAACCGTCCCGAAAAGCTCAATGCATTGACCAAGCCGATGTGGCAGGCGTTGGGCGACACGATTCTGACGCTGTCCGAGTCGCCCGACGTGCGCTGCATCGTGTTGCGCGGTGCTGGTGAAAAGGCCTTTGCGCCGGGCAACGACATTGCCGAGTTCGAGACCGATCGCGCCAACGTGGAGCAGGCGCGAACGTACGGCGCGCTCATGCATCGCACACTCGATGCGCTGACGAACTGCCCGGTGCCGCTCGTCGCCATGATTCATGGCATCTGCGTGGGGGGCGGCATGGAGATTGCGGCGTCGTGCGACATCCGCATTTGCGGCGAGTCGAGCCGCTTCGGCGCACCGATCAACAAACTCGGTCTGGTGATGGCACACGCGGAGCTGTCCGGCCTCGTGCGCTTGCTCGGCCCGACCAAGGCGCTGGAGATTCTGCTCGAAGGCCGCATCTTCGACGCGCAGGAAGCACTGCGCATTGGCGCTGTCACGCGTGTGGTGGCGGATAGCGACGTCACCCGCGAAGCACTCGCAACGGCCGATCGCGTTGCCGCCGGTGCGCCGCTCGTCGCGCGTTGGCACAAGCGCTTCGTGCGTGAGCTGATGAGCGGCAAGCCCCTCACGCCCGCGCAGATCGACGAAGGGTTCGCGTGCTTCGGCACCGCCGATTTTCAGGCGGGCTATCGTGCGTTCCTTGCGAAGACGATGCCGGTATTCGAGGGCCGCTGAGATGACCGATACGAAAGCAGACACGGCAAAAAAGGGTGGGCCGTTACAGGGCGTCAAGGTGATCGAGTTGTCGCACATCATGTCCGGCCCGGTGTGCGGGATGATGCTCGCGGACATGGGCGCCGACGTCATCAAGGTCGAGAAGATGGAAGGCGACGATGCGCGGCGTTTCGCGCCGATCCTCTCGCATGGCGAGTCGGCGTCGTTCATGATGCTCAACCGCAACAAGCGCGGCATCGCGCTCAATCTCAAGACCGAGGGCGGCAAGGCCGTGTTGCGCAAGATGCTCGCGAGTGCCGACGTCGTCACCGAGAACTATCGCAAGGGCACGATGGAAAAGCTGGGCCTCGGCTATGAAACGTTGCGCGAAGCCAACCCGGGGCTGATCTACTGCTCCATCTCGGGCTACGGACGCACGGGGCCTCATGCGGACAAAGGCGGATTCGATCTGATCGCGCAGGGCCTGTCGGGGTTGATGAGCGTGACGGGCGAACCGGGGCAAGCGCCCATCAAGGCCGGTTCGCCGATTGCCGACATCAACGCGGGCATTCTGGCGGCGCTCGGCATCTCGGCCGCTTACGCGCACCGGTTGCGCACCGGGCAGGGGCAGATCGTGGACACATCGCTGCTCGAAGCGGGTTTTCAGCAGATGTACTGGGCCGCCGCGAACTTCTTTGCCAGCGGCGAGAATCCGCCGAAGTTCGGCTCCGCCAATCCGACGAGCACGCCGTATCAGGCGTTTCGCACGCAGGACGGCTGGATCAACATCGGTGCCGCGAATCAGGCCAATTACGAACGTCTGCTGCACGTGCTCGACGCGCCGGAAATTTCCAGTGATCCGCGCTTCGCTACCAATGCGGGACGCACCTCCCATCGCGACGAACTCGTCGAGCGCCTCACCGCCTATCTGATGCGCGATACGACGCAACGCTGGGTAGAGCGACTCGACGCGGTCGGTCTGCCGGTCGGGCCGGTGCTGCCGATTTCCGAGGCCGTGTCGCATCCGCAGATCGTGGCGCGCGAGATGGTGGTGGAAACGCAGCATCCGCTCGATGGCCCCACGCGCAGCATCGGCCTGCCAATTCGATTCTCGGAGACGCCTAAGTGCACGGGCGGTCCTGCTCCGCGTCTGGGTGAGCACACTTCCGAGGTGTTGGCCGAATATGGCTTCGATGCCGCGTACGTTCGCGACCTGATCGCGCAAGGAGCGGTGCATGCGCTGGAAGAGGGCGCTACGGTGACGGCATGATGTATGTCTTGCTGCCGCAGTGCGGATTCTCCGCGAGTTGACTCGCGAAACGTCACCGAGCCGTAATTTCAGCGAACTTCCCTTCCGGTCGCCGGTCGGTTTTTGAACTGGCCGGCGATAGCTTCATTTCTCGACGACGCGCGCGAAGTGGAGGCGGTCGCCAGTCCCTATCAATCCGATCCGACGCAACGTCGTAAGGAGGGAAGGCATGACCCCTGGCAGAATCCCCGGCAATTCGCTCATTGCATCGCCCGAACGGTGGTCCTGCGTCCGCGAGACGCGTACCATTGAGCCTCATACGCTTGCGCTCCCCCGGTCACTGGCGACGACGTCGCGCACCGTGACGGCATCGGGGGCGTTGGTCCTCTCCTGTTCGCGAGGTGAGCATGCCGGCACGTATTGAAGACTACGCAATGATTGGCGACTGCCGAAGCGCCGCGCTGGTGGCGCGCGACGGCTCCATCGACTGGCTCTGCTGGCCATACTTCGATTCCCCGGCGTGCTTCGCCGCATTGCTCGGCGGCCCCGAGCATGGCCGCTGGCGAATCGCCCCCGAAGATCCGCACGCCACATCCACACGCCGTTATCACGACGACACGCTGATTCTCGAGACCCGTTTCGAGACGGTGGAAGGTTGCGTCGCCGTGATCGACTTCATGCCGTTGCGCGATGGCGCGGCGGATCTTGTGCGTCTGGTGAAAGGCGTGCACGGCACCGTGACGATGTCGATGGAACTGATCCTGCGCTTCGATTACGGCGCATCGGTGCCGTGGTCGCGTCCGCTCGATGCCGACGACCCGACTGGCCCCGGCATGCGCCTTATCGCCGGTCCGGACAAGGTCGTGATGCGCACGCCCGTCGAGATTCAGGATGTACCGGGCAGCCTGCGCGCACGCTTCGAGGTGAAGGCTGGCGAGACGGTGCCGTTCGTGCTGTCGCGCGTGCCCTCGCATCACGCCGATCCCCGCGAGATCGATCCGCTCGCAGCACTTACCGATACCGAACGCTACTGGCGCACCTGGGCCAATCGTTGCCAACTGGACGGGCGATGGTCGTCGGCGATTCGTCGCTCCCTCATCGTGCTCAAGGCACTCACGTTCGTGCCGACGGGCGGCGTGGTCGCGGCGCCCACGACATCGCTGCCGGAGCAATTGGGCGGCGAGCGTAACTGGGACTATCGCTATTGCTGGCTGCGCGACGCCACGCTCACGTTACAGGCGCTTATGCTCGGGGGCTATTACACCGAGGCGAACGACTGGAGTCACTGGCTCGTGCGTGCGGTGGCCGGTGCGCCGTCGCAAGTGCAGATCATGTATGGCTTGTCCGGCGAGCGACGTCTGCCTGAGTGGGAAGTCGACTGGTTGCCGGGCTACGAAGGCGCGAAGCCGGTGAGAGTCGGTAACGGTGCGGTGGGCCAGTTGCAGTTGGACGTCTACGGTGAAGTGATGGACGCGCTGCATCAGTCCCGTCTCGGCGGATTGCCGCCGGTCGACGCCACCTGGGAGGTGCAGACGAAGCTCGTCGCGCATCTCGAAACCGTGTGGCGCGAGCCGGACGAGGGCATTTGGGAAGTGCGTGGTGGCCGTCAGCACTTCACGTATTCGAAGGTGATGGCGTGGGTCGCGTTCGATCGCGCGATCAAGTCCGCCGAGCGTTTCGGTTTGCCGGGGCCGGTGGATCACTGGCGTCGATTGTGCAAGGAGATTCACGCAGACGTCTGCGCCAACGGGTTCGACAAGCAGCGCAACGCGTTCATGCAGGCATACGGCTCGTCGGAGATGGATGCGAGCGTGCTGATGATTCCGCTCGTGGGGTTCTTGCCTCCGGACGATCCGCGCGTAATCGGCACTATCGAGGCCGTCGAGCGCGAGTTGATGCGCGACGGGCTGGTGCAGCGCTACCGCACGAGCCGCGTCGACGACGGGTTGCCAGCGGGCGAGGGCGCGTTCCTCGCGTGCAGCTTCTGGATGGTCGATTGCCTCGTGATGATCGGCCGTCATCGCGATGCCCGGGCGTTGTTCGAGCGCTTGCTGTCGTTGCGCAACGACGTCGGTCTGCTGGCCGAGGAGTACGACACGACGCATGAGCGTCAGGTCGGCAACTTCCCGCAGGCGTTCTCGCATATCGCGCTCGTGCATGCGGCGATTCGTCTCGATGCGCTTGCCGATGACGACCGGGCTGTCGACGCCGATGCACAAGAGACCGACGACGAAGCGCGTTACGAGCACGTGGGCTATCGCGCGGATAAGGCGGTCAGAGCCTGACGCCTTATTCGGTCAGATCGAAATCATCTTCCTTCGCGTTCAGAATGTCGGCGAGCATGCGCAATCCTGTATCGAGCAATTCGATGGACGGTCCGGCCAGCGCCAGTCGCACGGCGTTGGGCGCATGACCGTGTGAGACGGCAAACGTGGTCGACGGCGTCAGCCCGATGTCATGTCGGGCGGCCGCGGCCACCAGCGCCTGCGAGCGCCAGTGCGCGGGCAGCGTCAGCCAGAGGTGGTAGCTCTTGCCGCTGGTACGCACATCGAATCCCGAGAGGCATGCGGCAGCGATTTGCTGGCGTGCGCGTGCGTCGCTGCGTTTGAGCTGCACGAGCGTATCGATGGTGCCGTCGCTCATCATGCGTTGCGCGGCGGCGAAAGCGTAGCCCGACGCTGTCCATCCCCCTGAGCGCACGGCGGCCATCACGCTATCCCGGAGCCTCGGTGGCGTCACCAGAAATCCCAGATTGAGCCCAGGTGCAACCTTCTTCGACAGACTGTCGACCACGATGCAATGATCGGGCGCATCTGCCGCGAGCGGCGTTGCGTCGTCGAGAAAACCGTAGACGTTGTCTTCGATCACCGTGATGTTCAGTCTTTCTACGATGCGCAGCAGCTCGGCACGTCGCACCGGAGGCATCGGTCATCCCCAGCGGACTTTGTATCGACGGCTGAAGGTAGATCGCCGAGAGATTGCCTTCCCGGTGGGCGCGCTGAATCGCCTCGGGGCGCACGCCGGACCCATCCATCGCCAGCGGCACCAATGCGATGCCCAGTCGCGCCGCAATGCCTTTGATAAACGGGTAGGTCAGCATCTCGACGCCGCATCGCCCGCCCGGCGGCACGACGGCGGTGAGTGCTGCGGCGATGCTTTGCCGTCCTGCACCGGTGAAGACGAGTTGCTCCGGGGAGGGCGTCCACGGTCCTGCCGCGAGAAACGCCGCCGCCGTGTTGCGCACGGCAAGCGAGCCACCACTGGTCGCCGGGCGCAGTGCCAGTTCGAGATCCACCGGCCGTTCCAGCCCCGCAAGACTCTTCGCGATCAGTGCCGATTGTTCCGGGAGGATCGGGAAATTGAATTCCAGATCGATGCGAACGCCACGCGGCTCGCCAGGTGCCGCGACGCCGCGCTTCGCCTCTCCCGACACAAACGTTCCCCGTCCGACCTCACCGACGACCAGCCCGCGCCGGAGCAATTCGGCGTAGACGCGGCTTGCTGTCGATGCCGCAATGCCGTGCAGATCGGCAAAGTCGCGCTGAGGCGGGAGCCGGTCGCCGGGCTTGAGCGCACCCTGCGCAATGTCCGTCGCAATCCGGTCGGCAAGCGTCAGATATTCGGCCTTCGTCATATATTGCACCGAGAGCAATGTTTCAATTGCACCGACTCTAACATCGGAGCATTCTGATTGCACCTGATCCCGGCGATGACCTTCACGCCGCATGTTTGATCGCTTTGGAGAGGCTCCGTGTCTGTACTGCCATTCGTCCCTGAACTGACGCTTGCCACCATCGTTGTGGCATTCGTCGCCGTGTTCCTGATTTCCTTCATGAAGGGGGCGTTCGGCGGCGGCTTCTCCATCGTCGGCATTCCGTTGCTGTCGTTTGTCATGGACCCGGTGAGCGCGGGTGGTCTGCTCGCACCGTTGTTCATCGCGATGGATCTGTTTGCGCTGCGCTACTGGAAGCCGTCAACGTGGTCGCGCCCCGACCTTGCGCGGCTGGTGCCCGGATTGCTCGCGGGGATTGCAATGGGCTACTTGCTCTTCCGGGTACTCGACCATCGCGCCATCTCCATCGTCATGGCGCTGATCACGTTGGCGTTCGTGGGGTTGTGGTTGATCTCGGGCGCGAAGCAGGGGGTGCGCGAACGGTCGACACCGAAGGCGATTACGGCGGGCGTGGCGTCCGGGGTGACGACGATGGTTGCGCACTCAGGCGGACCGCCGCTGGCGATGTATCTGCTGCCTCTCGGTTTGAGCAAGGAGGTGTATGCCGGGACCACCAGCCTGTTCTTCACCGTCGGCAATGCGACGAAAGCGGTGCCGTGGCTTCTGCTGGTGCGTCCGACGGGACCGGTATGGGCACTCATGGGGATTTGTCTGTTCGCCATTCCTGCGGGTGTGTTCTCGGGCTGGCGTCTACACGCGCGTCTGGATCAACGCCAGATTTACCGCGCTTGCTACGGACTGCTAGTTGTCACGGCGATCAAGCTGCTGTGGGACGGCATCTCCGGCTATCTTGTCTGAATCGCATTGCGGCGGTGCGAGGTAGGGGGAATGTAGGGAATTAAAGGATTTCGTGAAATATGCCGTAATACTTTCGAATCCTTACTTTCTCTCATTTTCTCATTCCACGGAGACCCCCTCGCTCCATGACGATCATTATTCCGACCAAGGGCAACGCGACGTCCAGCATGCTCGAGATCTGGCAGTCGCATATCCAGCAACAGCAGGCGGACAAGGCGCAGGCGGCGGCCAAGACGGCAGCTGCTACGGGCACTGTCAATCAGGCGGCCTCGACGAAGTCGGCCGGTGCCGACGACGCGGCCAAGCCGACGCAGTCCAACACTGACACCACCACCGATGCCACTGAAAGCAACGGCGTGAACAAGTTGGGCGACAAGACGCTGGTGGACTTGCGCTCGGCGAATCAAAGCGCCAAGCAGCAAGGGCAGGCAATCACCGAGACCGACGGCGCCGGTTCCGGTAACGAAATCGTTGCGCAGACCATCAAGAAGCTCAAGGAAATGCTCGCGAAGGTGATGAAGCAGTTGGATGCCGTGCGCACCAACGACCGTCTCCCGCCGGAAGACAAGCTTCAGCAAATGACGCTCCTGTCCTCGCAGGCGATGTCGATTCAGGCCCAGATTCTTGCACTGATGGGACCGGCCAAGCCCACCGGCAACAACGTCAACACGACCGCCTGACGCCGGGATCGCCCCCATCGTCCGACGCATCGCTGTGCATCTTTCTCACCGCAGTGATGCGCCGGACGGATCGATTGCTGCAAAACATGCAACGATCCGCGTGCCCGAAGCGCGCTAAAATTCTGCTCTCGCTTAATTCATCCCCGAGGCCCGGCTGACGGCTGCGCCTCGTCCCCGTGCCGCATGAAGCAAGACAAGACGCTCACCGCCCTGCTATGGATCGTCGCGGCGGGCTTTTTCATGCAGGCGCTCGATACGACCATCGTCAATACGGCGCTGCCCGCCATGGCTGCGAGCCTTGGCGAGAACCCGCTGCGTATGCAGCCGGTGGTTGTTTCCTACTCGCTCACGATGGCCATGCTGACGCCCGCGTCGGGATGGCTGGCCGACCGCTTCGGCACGCGACGCGTGTACTTCGTGGCGATCCTGCTGTTCGTGCTCGGCTCGATTGCCTGTGCGATGGCGCACACGCTGCCGCAACTCGTGGTCGCGCGGGTGCTGCAAGGCGCGGGCGGTTCGATGCTGCTGCCCATCGGACGTCTTGCTGTGCTGCGGACGTTCCCTGCGGGCGAGTATCTGGCGGCGCTCGCCTTCGTCTCGATTGCGGGGCAGGTCGGTCCGATGATCGGCCCGGTGCTGGGCGGCTGGCTGGTGCAGGTGGCGTCGTGGCACTGGATCTTCCTCATCAACGTGCCCATCGGCCTGATCGGCAGCCTCGCCGTGCGTCATTACCTGCCGCGTCCCGCGAAGGACGAAGTCATCGATACCGGTTTCGACTGGGGTGGGTTCGCGTTGCTGTCGGTGGCGATGGTGTCGTTCACGCTCGCGTTGGATCATCCGTTCTCGGAGGCCGGATGGGTGCCGTCTGCCGTCCTCGCGCTGCTTTGCGTTGCAACGACGCTCGGCTACTGGCCTTATGCGCGCCGTCGCGCTGCGCCGTTGTTCCCGCTGGAGTTGTTCGAGACGCGCAGTTTCAGTCTCGGCTTACTGGGCAATCTCGTCGCGCGGATCGGCAGCAGTGCGGTGCCGTTCCTGCTGCCACTGCTGCTTCAGGTGGCGATGGGTTACAGCCCGCTGGCGTCCGGATTGATGATGTTGCCGGTGGCCCTCGCGGGGATCGTCGTCAAGCGTATGGTCACGCCGCTTGTGGTGCGCTTCGGTTATACGCGTTTTCTGATGGTGAATACGGCGGTCGTCGGCGGCTCGATTGCGAGCTTCGCGCTGTTCGGGCCGGGTTGGCCGATCTGGCTGGGGCTCGTGCAACTGGCGGTGTTCGGTGGGGCGAACTCAATGCAGTTCGCGGCGATGAACAGTGTGACGCTGAAGGATCTCGGCACGCGTCGCGCAAGTGCGGGCAACGGGCTGTTCTCGATGGCGCAGATGCTCGCCCTTGGGCTGGGCGTGACCATCGGCGGCCAGTTGCTGGCGCTGTTCGGTCATCTGGCGGGACAGGCGGGCGAGCTGGGCGTAGGCGGCACCGTCGCAGGCTTTCGCATGACGTTCGTGTGCGTCGGGCTGATTACGCTGGCCTCGGCGCTGGTGTTCCGTCGCGTGGAAGATCCGGCGGCGGGGCCGTCGCACGACGGTGGTCAGACGCGGGCCGCGTCGGCCACCGATCTCAAGCGCTGAGCGTCAAGCCACCCCATCACGTTGGCTGACGCTCGGTTGCCACTTACTTCTTCACCAGCGCACACTTCGAGTCGGCCAGCGGGGCGAAGGCCTTGTCGGCGGGAATCGTCTCCAGAATCTTGTACAGATCCCATTCCGACTTCGACTCGGCGGGCGTCTTCACCTGCACCAGCAGCATGTCGTGCACGAGCTTGCCGTCGGCGCGAATCTGGCCGTTGCGAATCACCGGGTCGTCGATCTTCATCGACTTGAGCTTGGCCATCACGGCGTCCGCTTCGTCGGTGCCCGCCGCCTGAACCGCCTTCAGATAGTTGAGCACCGCCGAATACACGGCGGCCTGCATCATCGTCGGCATTTTCTTGTGCTGCGCGTAGAAGCGTTGCGCGAAGGCGCGCGAGCGGTCGTCCTGATCCCAATAGAAGCCGTTCGTGAGGATCATGCCCTGCGCGTTCTTCAGGCCCATGCCGTGGATTTCGGTGATGAGCGAGAGCAGCGGCGTGAACACCTGCTTGCCGCCTTGAATGATGTTGAACTGCGAGGCCTGTTTGACGGTGTTGAGCGTGTCGGTGCCGGAATTGGCCAGCGCGATCACCTGTGCGCCGGACGTCTGGGCGCGCAGCAGATACGACGACAGGTCCGGCGAGTTCACCGGGTGCTTCACCGAGCCGACGACTTTGCCGCCCTGACGCGTCAGGATCTCGCTCGCATCTTTTTCCAGCGCCTGCCCGAACGCGTAGTCGGCAGTGATGAAGTACCACGACTTCAGGCCACGACGCAGCAACGCCTGCGAGGTCGAGTTCGCCAGCGCGTACGTGTCGTACATCCACTGCACGCTATGTGCCGTGCATTGCTCGTTGCTGATGGCGGACGACCCCGCGCCGGTCACGAGTGCGATCTTCTTCTTTTCGTCGGCGATCCGGTCGACGGCCAGCGCCACGTTCGAGAACGTGAGGTCGGTGATCATGTCCACCTTGCCCCGGTCGTACCACTCGCGGGCGATGGTCGCGCCGGTGTCGGTCTTGCCTTGCGAGTCGGCGGACACCAGTTCGATGGGCGCGCCGAGGACTTTGTGATCGTGCGAGAAGTCGTCGATGGCCATGGTGGCGGCGAGCACGCTGCCTTTGCCCGCGTTGTCGCTCGACACGCCCGAGAGGTCGGTGAGCACGCCGATCTTCACGACACCGTCGGAGATCGCGGCCGCTTGTGCCGGGGAGGGAAGGGCGATGAGGGATGCAACGGCAAACGACGCGGCGACGGCAATCGTGCGGCGCAAATGACCGCTAAGGCCGGTAATGCTGGACATGGCTTGTCTCCAATGTTCGAGTTATGACGACCCGCTGCCGCCCATCTCTGCCGGAGGACGTGTGCGGCGAGTCTCGAACATCTTAAACATCACGTAATCGATTGCGCAATCCGTAATGATCGGAATCTATGCGTAATTTTTTCTACTAAGCGCGGTCATCCGCGAATTGCCGCAGAATGCTGACTAGGCAAGCGTCTGCGCGTGTTGCGCAACTACAACCCACTTGGGGTGACAAATGGTTGATTGGTCTGCTGTTGTGACGGTCTTGGGTATCTATGTGGCCGCAGTGGTCATCCCCGGACCAAACTTCGTCGCCATCACCCACAAGGCGGTGACCGGCAGACGTGTCGACGCGCTCGCGCTCGTCGCTGGCATCGTGACGGTGAATCTGTTTTGGGCGACGTGTGCCATGCTGGGTCTCAGCGCGGTGTTCGCGGTTTTCCCGTGGCTCGCCGTCGGCGTCAAGTTGGTCGGCGCGGCCTATCTGGTCTGGTTCGGGCTGCGGCTCGTCGTGTCGGCGCGGGCGACCGCTTCGGCCGAAAGTCATTCACCGAAGGCGCCTCTGTTTCGCGGTGCGTTCCTGCAAGGTGTCGCGACCAATATTGCCAACCCGAAATCCATCGCCTTCTATGCGGCGGTGTTTTCTTCTGCGGTGCCGACCCACGTGTCCACGCCGACGTTCTTCGCCATGCTGGCGACTGTCGGTACATCGGCGACTTGCTGGTACGGGGCCGTCGCGCTCGTGCTGTCGCACGCATCGATTGCGACGGCGTATCGCCGCGCCAAGGCGTGGATCGACCTGACCTGTGGCGGGCTCATGATCGCGCTGGGCATCCGGCAGGCATTCCGTTAATCGAATGCCCGATGCCGGTTGCGATCGGGCTTAGTTCTGGCAGCGGGGCGTAGCGCCCTGTGCACTGGTGGTGATGGCGTTGCCGATGCCGTCGGCCAGACGGTCGACAAGCTTGCGCTGCGCCGCGACAACGTCTGCGATGCCCGACGCGGCGGGCTCCGTCCCCGAGAAGCGGCACGTCAGCACGATATCGCCCGGCACCTTTCGCACACTCCAGACGGCCGTGAGCGCCGCTTGTTCGCCCGGCGTCGATTCGAACCGTTGGACGGACGTCGACACGCGGTAGACCGCAAGACCGTCGGCACGGGGCAAGCCATAGACGTCCATCGCGCCCAAACGTTGCGTCAGGTCGCGAGAGATCGTCGACGTCAGCTCGGTCTTGAGCGGGGCTGCCCAGCGGGATTCCTCGAGAATATCGACGCGTCCGCCCCCCCGGGTGACGACGATCTGCGGCCGGTCGACCTGTTCGGGCACGGCCACGGGCGACACTTCCAAAGCGTACGGCGTTGCCGGAGCCGCTGCGCCAGTGGTGGCGTTGGCGGCGGCGCTGCCCGTCCCGGTGGTCGCATCCGTCAGCGTGTAGAACGTGGACGACGGCGAGGCACAGCCAGCAAGCGTCAGCACGAGGGCTGCCGCTACCGCGAGTCCTGCTTTCCCGGCGAGTACGGGCGGGGCAGAGATGTCGCCGTCCATCGGCGTTGCACGCGGGCGCGGGCTACGGGTCATGTCGGTCGGCCTCGTCATGGTTGCGGGTCCTTCGGTTTGCCGCGCAGCAACGCTTCGGGATGCTGTTGCAAGTAGTCGGCGAGGGTGTTGAGGGAGCGCAGCGTCTTCGTCAGTTCCTGCATGGCCTGACGCACGTCCTGCTGTACAGGCGCGTCTTCGGAGAGCGTGCGCTCGGCCGCACCGAAGCTCTTCTTCGCTTCACCCAGCGTGGCCTTGGCTTCCGGCGCGATCTCGCCGTCGAGCTGACGGAACAGCCCTTGTGCGCTATCCATCGTCTTGTCGAGCTTGCGCAGCGTCGAGTCCAGATTCTGTCCGATGCTGTCGAACGGAATCTTGTCGAGCTTGCTCGCGATGTCGGCGATCTGAAGCTGCAACTGGTCGAGCGTGTTAGGTACCGTCGGCATGGTCAGCACGTCGTCGACCATCTCGGCCTTGGCGGGCTTCGCGTTCGGGAAGAAGTCGAGTGCCACGTACAACTGACCGGTCAGCAGGTTGCCGGTGCGCAACTGGCCACGCAGACCGCGCTGCACGAGTGCGTCGAGAATCCTGTGACTGTTCAGTTCCGTCGGCGGCACGCTGTTCTTCGGATCGCGACGGCGCAGACGATCCGGATAGACGTCGACCGTCACCGGCATGTTGATCTGCTTGGTGGCCTGATCGAACTCCACGCCGATCGACGTCACTTCACCCAGCGTAATGCCACGGAAGTCGACCGGTGCACCCACGACCAGCCCGCGCAGCGACTGCTGGAAGCGGAACACGACCCGCACCGGATGGGTGTCGGGGGCCTTCATGGCCGTGGATTCGTCGGGGGCCAGACGGAATTCCTGCCCGGCCTTGGCCATGACGCCAGCGCCCGAGTCGCTCGGGGCCTGGAAGGCGATACCGCCGATGACCACCGACGCGAGTGACTGCGTATTGACCTGGAAGCCGCTCGAATCGAGTCGCAGATCGATGCCGCTGGCGTGCCAGAAGCGCGTATTGGACCCGACGTACTGGTCGTACGGTGCCTGCACGAACACGCGCAGCGTCACGCCCTTGCCATCCGAATCGAGCGAGTACGCTTCGACCTGACCGACCTGAATGCGCCGGTAGTAAATCGGTGAGCCGATATCGAGCGAGCCGATATCGCTCGCATGCAGCACGAACTGCTTGCCGGGTTGGCCGCTTGAGACGACCGGCGGCACTTCCAGCCCGATAAAGTGGCTCGCGGAGTCCTTCGCCTTGCCCGCATCTGCCCCGATGTAGGCCCCGGAGAGCAGCGTCGACAAGCCGGAGACACTGCCACCGGCCACGCGCGGGCGCACGACCCACCAGCGCGAATCCTTTACGGCGAAGTTCTTCGCGTTCTTGGTGAGATCGACGGTAACACGCACATGCGAGAGGTCTTCCGACAGTTCGATGCTCTTGACCGTGCCGATATCGACTTCCTTGTACTTGACCTTGGTCTTGCCCGCTTCGAGTCCCTCGGCCGTCTTGAAGTCGATGGTCACGCTCGGCCCGCGCTCGATGAGCACCTTGGCCACCAGCGACAGCCCGATCACAGCGGCGACCAGGGGAATCAGCCAGACGAGCGAGGGCGCCCAGCGCTTACGCGGTTCGATGGCCGGTGTCGGCAGATTGCCTGCTCCGGGGGGGGGCACGGCCTTCGGGTCTTGCGCGTCTTTCGGGTCAGTCATGATCGTCCTGTTCGGTATCGTCGTCGCGAATCTGATCCCAGATCAGGCGAGGGTCGAACTGCATGGAGGCCACCATCGTGAGCACGACCACGGTGCCGAAAGCCACGATGCCCGGACCGGCCTGAATCACGGCCAGCGACTGAATGTTCACGAGCGCCACCATCAGCGCGACGACGAAGACGTCGAGCATGGACCATCGTCCAATGAACTCGACCATGTGATACAGCTTGGTGCGTTGGTGCGGTTTCCAGCGAGTGCCGCGCTGCGCGGTAAAGCACAGCAGCGATAAGGCAATGAGCTTGAGCATCGGGACGAGAATGCTCGCTGTGAAGACGACGATGGCCAGATCGTACTCGCCGCTCGTCCAGAAATAGATCACGCCGCTCATGATCGTGTCGCTGGAGTTACCCAACAGCGAGCGCGTCTGCATCATGGGCAGGACATTGGCGGGAATGTACAGGATCGCCGCCGCGATCAGCAAGGCCCACGTGCGCGTGAGGCTGTCGACTTTGCGCTGATGAAGCACCGCGCCGCATCGCGGGCAACGCTCCTTTTCGACGGTTTGCACTTCGCGCGACAAACGCCCGCAGACGTGGCAGGCGACCAGTCCCGCCGCTTTGGCCGTGAGATATTTCATCGCGTCACCGTCCGGGATTCGTTGGCCTTCTGCGCCTTCAGCGCTTCTACCGCCGGATCGGGCGTGCGGTCGATCACGATCCACAGATTGCGCAGATCGTACGACAGCACCAGCGCGAGCAACACCGTCAGCGCACTGAACGCCCACAGTGCAATGCCGGGCAACACGCTCGCCATGGCCGAGAGTTTGACCAGCGAAACCAGTACGCCAAGCATGAATACTTCGATCATGCCCCAGGGGCGGCAGAACTCGATGGCGCGCATCACCTGAAAGACCGCATAGGGCCGTCGGCCGAGCGAGAGCGGCGTCACCAGGTGGATCAGCGCGAGCAGTTGCGACAGGGGAAACAGCACGGTCGTGGCGAACACGAGCAGTGCGACGAGCCACATGCCCTCGCGATACAGCGCCCAGGCGGCACCCACGAGCGTCGTCTCGGTATAGATGCCCTGCACCTCGATCTCGACGATGGGGAACGCGTTGGCGATGGCGAACACGATCAGGCACGTCAGGGTGAGCGCGAGCACGCGCGACAGACGCAGGTCGGGGGAGCGGTAAAGAACCGAGTGGCAACGCACGCAGCGAGCAGTCTCGCGCGGCGGCAGGTCCATGCGACGGTGGAGCGTATCGCAATTCGGACATGCGATCAGGTTCGTCACGTCATCTTCAGGGGGCAATGTGTCCATTACCGGGGACGGTGACCAGAGTGACGCTCAGAATACCAAACTGTCAAGGAAGTTCCCACGAAATCAGCCGTAATGGCGCTCAACGCAATATGCGGCATGGTTTGTGCTAAGTCACGGAAATCATTACTTCTTTGCTCTATACTCAACACACTCCCGCAAAGTTACCCAAAATTTGAGGAGAATTCCCCCATGCTTAATATGTCCAGGCGCCAGTTCCTCAAAGTGAGTGGCGCAACGCTGGCAGGGTCCAGCCTGGCAATGCTCGGGTTTGCGCCCGACGCGGCGCTGGCGGAAGTCCGTCAGTTCAAGCTCGCGCGAGCGACCGAGACCCGTAATACCTGTCCGTACTGTTCTGTCGCCTGCGGGTTGCTCATGTACAGCTACGGCGACGGTGCGAAGAATGCGAAGAAGAGCATCTTTCACATCGAAGGCGACCCCGACCACCCGGTCAACCGCGGCACGTTGTGCCCCAAGGGCGCCAGCCTCATCGACTTCATCCACAGCCCGAACCGTCTCACGCATCCAGAGTACCGCAAGCCGGGGTCCGACAAGTGGGAACGCATTTCGTGGGACGACGCGCTCGATCGCATCGCCAAGCTGATGAAGGCCGACCGAGATGCCAACTTCGTCGAAAAGACGGACGACGGTCTCACGGTCAACCGTTGGCTTACCACCGGCATGCTGGCCGCGTCGGCGTCGAGCAACGAAGTCGGGTACATCACGCACAAAGTCATCCGCAGTACCGGGATGCTGGGATTCGATAACCAGGCACGTGTCTGACACGGCCCGACGGTGGCAGGTCTTGCCCCGACGTTTGGCCGTGGAGCGATGACGAACCATTGGGTCGACATCAAGAACGCGGATCTGGTACTCATCATGGGCGGCAACGCAGCCGAGGCACACCCGTGCGGTTTCAAATGGGTGACCGAGGCGAAGGCGCACAACAAGGCGCGCCTGATCGTCGTCGACCCGCGCTTTAACCGTTCGGCATCGGTCGCGGACTATTACGCGCCGATCCGTACCGGCACGGACATTGCGTTCCTCGGCGGGTTGATCAACTACCTGCTCACGAACGACAAGATCCAGCACGAGTACGTCAAGAACTACACCGACTTCACCTTCCTGGTGAAAGACGAGTTCTCGTTCGAAGACGGCATTTACTCGGGCTACAACGAAGAGAAACATACCTACGACAAGTCCTCCTGGGATTACCAGAAGGGCGCGGACGGTTACGTCCTCACCGACCCGACGTTGCAACACCCGCGTACGGTGTTCCAGCTGATGAAGCAGCACTACTCGCGTTACACCATCGATATGGTGGAGCGCGTGTGCGGCACACCGGCCGACAAGGTCGAGTACATCTACAAGCAGATCGCCGAGTGCTCCACCCCGACGCGCACCATGACGATCCTGTATGCGCTCGGCTGGACGCAGCACTCGATCGGCTCGCAGATCATTCGTACCGGCGCCATGGTGCAGTTGCTGCTGGGCAATATCGGTGCGGTGGGCGGCGGCATGAACGCGCTGCGCGGTCACTCGAACATCCAGGGGCTGACCGATCTGGGGCTGATGACCGATCTGCTGCCGGGCTATATGTCGCTGCCCAAGCAGGCGGAGCAGACCGTCGAGCAATATCTGACGGCCCGCACGCAAAAGCCGCTGCGTCCGAATCAGTTGAGCTACTGGCAGAACTATCCGAAGTTCTACGTGAGCCTGATGAAGGCGTGGTGGGGCGATGCCGCCACTGCCGAGAACAACTGGGGCTACGACTATCTGCCCAAGCTCGACAAGCCGTACGACATGCTGCAAGTGCAGGAGCTGATGAGCAAGGGCAAGATGACCGGCTACATCGCGCAGGGTTTCAACCCCATCGCGGCGACACCGGCCAAGGTCAAGTGGGATAAGGCGCTCGCCCAGCTCAAGTTCCTCGTCATCATGGACCCGCTGGCGACGGAGACGTCGGAGTTCTGGCGGAATTTCGGCGAGCACAACAACGTCGACTCCAGCAAGATTCAGACGGAAGTGTTCCGTCTGCCGACGACCTGCTTCGCCGAAGAAGACGGCGCACTGGTCAACTCCGGGCGCTGGCTGCAATGGCACTGGAAGGGCGGCGAGCCGCCGGGCGAGGCGCGTACCGACATCGAAATCATGTCGGCGCTATTCCTGCGCCTTCGCGAGATGTACAAGACGGAGGGCGGCAAGTATCCCGACCCGATCGTCAATCTGTCATGGCCGTACGCCCAGCCGGAGAGCCCGTCCCCCGAAGAACTCGCCAAGGAGTACAACGGCCGTGCGCTCAAGGACATCGTCGATCCGAAGGATCCGACCAAGGTCACGCGCAAGGCAGGCGAGCAGTTGTCCGGGTTTGCGGAACTCAAGGACGATGGCAGTACTTCGTCCGGTTGCTGGATCTTCGCCGGTGCATGGACGCAGGCAGGCAACCAGATGGCGCGCCGCGATAACAGCGACCCGACCGGCATCGGTCAGACGCTGAACTGGGCGTGGGCGTGGCCCGCGAACCGTCGCATCTTGTACAACCGTGCGTCGTCCGACCTCGCGGGCAAGCCGTTCAACCCGAAGCGCAAACTGGTCTATTGGAACGGTAAGGCGTGGACCGGTGCCGACGTGCCCGACTTCAAGGTCGACGAGGATCCGGCCGGTGGCATGAGTCCGTTCATCATGAACCCCGAGGGCGTGGCGCGTTTCTTCGCCAAGGGGGCGATGGCAGAGGGCCCGTTCCCCGAGCATTACGAGCCGTTCGAGACGCCGCTGGGCTACAACCCGTTCCATCCGAAGCAACCCAAGGCGACTCGAAACCCGGGTGCCCGAGTGTTCCCGGACGATCTGGCGACGATGGGGACGGCCGAGCACTTCCCGCACGTGGCAACGACTTATCGCCTGACCGAGCATTTCCACTACTGGACCAAGCACGCGTTGCTGAACTCGATCATCCAGCCCGAGCAGTTCGTCGAAATCGGCGAAGCGCTTGCGAAGGAAGTCGGGGTGGTGGCGGGCGACATGGTCAAGGTGTCGTCCAACCGGGGCTACATCAAGGCCAAGGCGGTCGTCACGAAGCGCCTGCGTGCGCTGAAGATCGACGGCAAGACGGTTCACCATGTGGGGATTCCGATTCACTGGGGCTTCAAGGGGTTGACCAAGCCCGGGTTCCTCGCGAATACGCTCACGCCGATTGTGGGCGACGCGAATTCGCAGACACCCGAGGTGAAGTCGTTCCTCGTGAAGGTCGAGAAGGCATAAGGAGGCGCCATGGCATTGCAATCACTGGATATCAAACGGCGCTCGGCAACGACCTTGCCGTCGCCCTCGGTGCGTGAAGCGCACACGGGCGATGTCGCCAAACTCATCGACGTCTCGAAGTGCATCGGCTGCAAGGCCTGCCAGACGGCGTGCATGGAGTGGAACGACCTGCGCGACGAAGTCGGGACCAACGTCGGCGTGTACGACAACCCGGCCGACCTGACGGCGGACTCGTGGACGCTCATGCGTTTCACCGAGTACGAGAACCCGAAGGGCGACCTCGAATGGCTCATCCGCAAGGATGGCTGTATGCACTGCGAGGACCCGGGCTGCCTGAAGGCGTGCCCGTCGCCGGGTGCGATCGTGCAGTACGCGAACGGCATCGTCGACTTCCACGAAGAGGCCTGCATCGGTTGCGGGTACTGCATTACCGGGTGCCCGTTCAACATCCCGCGCATCTCGCAGAAGGATCACAAGGCATACAAGTGCACGCTTTGCTCCGATCGCGTGTCGGTGGGTCTTGAGCCAGCCTGCGTGAAAACGTGCCCGACGGGCGCGATCATGTTCGGCACCAAGGACGCCATGAAGGATCAGGCGGCCGAGCGCATCGAAGACCTGAAGTCGCGGGGCTTCGACAATGCCGGGCTGTACGACCCGGCGGGCGTGGGCGGCACGCACGTGATGTATGTGCTGCATCATGCCGACAAGCCGTCGCTGTATCACGGTCTGCCGGACAACCCGCGCATCAGTCCGATGGTGACGTTCTGGAAGGGCATCGCCAAACCGCTGGGCGTGGCAGCGATGGCGCTCACGGCGATTGCCGGTTTCTTCCACTACATCAAGACCGGTCCGAACGAAACGACCGAGGAAGATGAAGAGGAAGCGCGCCGGTACGATGCCTCCCGCAAGGGAGACGGTCCCGACGGCCAGAAGGGCGTTGTCACGCACGAGGAGGTCTGACCATGTCGATTGATTCGAGTAGTGATCACAAGCACGGCAAGGACGAACTGATCGAGCGCTACAACGCGGCGGAACGCATCAACCACTGGATCGTCGCGGGCACGTTCATTCTGCTCGCGCTGTCCGGGCTGGCGTTGTTCCACCCGTCGATGTTCTGGCTCACCAATCTGTTCGGCGGCGGGCCGTGGACGCGGATTCTGCATCCGTTCGTCGGTCTGGTGATGTTCGTGGCTTTTGTGTGGCTCGCCATGCGGCTTGCGCGCTACAACAAGTTCGAACAGCGCGACACCGAGTGGATGAAGAACATCGGCGACGTGCTCAACAATCGCGAAGAAAATCTGCCGGAAGTCGGGCGTTATAACGCCGGGCAGAAGCTGTTGTTCTACGTGATGGTGCTGTGCATGCTCGGGTTGTTGCTCTCGGGTATCGTGATCTGGCGCGCGTACTTCGCGTTCTACTTCCCGATCTGGGTGATCCGTCTCGCCTCCGACGTGCACGCGGTGTGTGCATTCGTGTTGATTTGCGGCATCATTACGCACATCTACGCGGCGATCTGGATCAAGGGTTCCGTGCAAGCCATGACGCGCGGCACCGTCACCCGCGGCTGGGCGTGGAAACACCATCGCGCCTGGTACAAGCAGCTCAACAAATAAGTCCGGCCCTGCTGGTGGCCGGACGCTCTTACGAGGCCGGCCACCTTGCAACGCATTCTCGAACCCGGACAGATCGAGTCGCTCGATCGCACCTCCATCCCCCGTCTGCGCATGCCGCAACGCGCCGAAGTCTTTTCGGCCCGTGCAGCACGTCTGCGTCAACTGGCCGACGGCCATCCACTGGGCGATTACCTGCGACTGATGGCCGCACTGGTCGACGCGCAGCAACGTGTGCTCGACAACTTTCAGGCCGAGCGCCCGTCCCCCGAATCGATTGAACAGGCACAGCAGCACTGCATGCCGCTCGTCCCCGCGAGCGGCGGCTACGATGCCGGTCGCTGGCAGCCGCTGCTCACGCCGCTGCTCGACGCGGTGGCGTCGCAGCCCGGGGTGTCCCCGGCGGTGAAGGCGGTGATCGATCGCGTGCGCGCGGCCGACCCGGCGTCGCTCGAAGCGGGCGCGCAGGCGCTGCTGGCCGGTCACGGCAAGGGCGTGGATGCAGCGAGTGCGCCGTTCCTCATGGCGGCGCTGCAAGTGCTCTGGACGGGCGTGGCCAGCACGTTCGACGCAGGCGAAGTACCGATGCTCGACGTGCCCAATGTGTGCCCTGTGTGCGGCACCTTGCCGGTGGCGAGCGTGGTTCGCATTGGTGGCGCGCACGAGGGCTATCGCTATCTGGCCTGCGGTCTGTGCTCGACCGAGTGGCACATGGTGCGGGTGAAGTGCACGCACTGCGAAGCGAGCGAGCATGTGGCGTATCACGTCGTCGACACGGCGGGCGATGCCTCTGCCTCGGGCGAAGACGTGGCGGCAGTCGAGGGCGGCCTTCTCAAGGGTAAGGACGGACGGCCGAAGCTCGACGAAGCCGCCAAGCGCGTGGCATCGGAGCCCATCCGGGCCGAGTCGTGCGACGACTGCCATAGCTACCGCAAGATCTTCTATCAGGACAAAGACCCGTTCGTGGAACCGGTCGCCGACGATCTCGCGAGCCTTGCGCTCGACGTGCTGATGGGCGAGGCGGGATACGCACGCGCCAACGGCAATCCGTTGCTCTGGCAAAACGCCGAGGAAGCCTGATGAAAGACGCAAGCGGGGCAATGCCAGTGGCCGACGAAGGTAGCTCGCGCGCGGGCGCTGCGGATCTCCCGTCGCTCGACCGCCTGTTGGGGATGTCCGAGCTGCACGCGGCCGTGGCCGACTTCGGACGCACTCAGGTGACGGCGGCGTTGCGTCGCGATCTCGACGAATGCCGTGTCGCGGCGCTCGCGGGCACGCTTTCGCACGACGCGTTGCGCCCGGCGGCCTTCGGCGAGCGCATCAAAACGGGACTGACCGAGCGCAATCGCGCGACGCTGCGTCCCGTCTTCAATCTCACCGGCACGGTGTTGCACACGAATCTCGGGCGCGCGTTGCTGCCCGAGGCGGCCATCGAATCTGTCGTGCAGGCGCTCACGACACCGGCCAATCTCGAATTCGATCTGGCGACGGGCGGACGCGGCGATCGCGACGACCTCATCTCCCCGTTGCTCTGTGAACTGACCGGCGGCGAAGCGGCCACGGTCGTCAATAACAACGCTGCGGCCGTGCTGCTGATGCTGGCGACGCTGGCGAAGCGTCGCGAAGTGGTGGTCTCGCGCGGCGAACTGGTGGAAATCGGCGGGGCGTTTCGCATCCCCGACATCATGACGCACGCGGGGGCGAAGCTCGTCGAGATCGGCACGACGAACCGCACGCATGCGGCCGACTATCGCAACGCCATCGGCGAGAAGACGGCGCTGCTAATGAAGGTGCATTGCAGTAACTACGAAGTGACGGGTTTTACCAAGAGCGTCGACGTGTCGGAAGTCGTGGAGATCGCGAAGCCGCATAGCGTGCCGGTGGCCGTCGATCTTGGCAGCGGCACGCTCACGCCGTTGGAGCGCTGGGGATTGCCGCATGAGACGACCGTGCAGGAGACGATTGCGGCCGGTGCCGATCTCGTCACGTTCTCCGGCGACAAGCTGCTCGGCGGGCCGCAGGCGGGCATGATCGTCGGTCGCCGCGATCTCATCGCGAAGATCAAGAAGCATCCGTTGAAACGCGCGCTTCGCGTTGGCAAGCTGACGCTTGCGGCGCTGGAGCCGGTGCTGCGTCTGTATCGCGATCCGGACCATCTGCCGGAGCGGTTGACGACGTTGCGCTTGCTGACACGCACGCGCGCCGAGATGGCCGCGCAGGCGGAACGGTTGGTGCCGGTACTGGCGAAGTCGCTGGGCGACGCCTACACCGTCACCGCC
Source organism: Pandoraea sp. NPDC090278 (assembly GCF_044772185.1). NCBI lineage: Bacteria > Pseudomonadati > Pseudomonadota > Betaproteobacteria > Burkholderiales > Burkholderiaceae > Pandoraea > Pandoraea sp. NPDC090278. Next base: position 141,844 of record NZ_JBIVYJ010000001.1, read on the forward strand.
GCGCCGATGGTCAGCCAGATCGGCAGCGGTGCCTTGCCGGTCGAGCAGTTGCCGAGCTACGGGTTGGCGATTGCCCCGGCGGGTGGCGGCAAGCGCGGCAGTGGTCGTGCGCTCGCGACGCTCGAAGCGGCACTGCGAGGTCTGCCGTATCCGGTGATCGGGCGCATTGCCGATCAGACACTCTGGCTCGACCTGCGCTGTCTCGAAGCGCATGACGAAATGCGTCTTTCGCGGCAGTTTGCGGAGTTGCGCGCATGATCGTCGGCACCGCGGGTCACATCGACCACGGCAAGACGAGCCTCGTTCGCGCACTGACCGGTGTCGACACCGATCGTCTCAAGGAAGAGAAAGCGCGCGGCATTTCCATCGAACTGGGCTATGCCTACACACCTTTGCCGGATGGCGAGGTGCTGGGCTTCATCGACGTTCCCGGGCACGAGAAACTGATTCATACGATGGCGGCGGGAGCGGTCGGCATCGACTTCGCGCTGCTGGTCATTGCCGCCGACGACGGCATCATGCCGCAAACGCGCGAGCATCTGGCCATTCTGACGATGCTCGGTGTGAAGCGCGGTGTGGTGGCTTTGTCGAAGGCTGATCGTGTGGACGCGGCGCGTCTGGACGCCGTGACGCAAGAGATTTCGCAATGGCTCGCGAATACGCCGCTCGCGCAGGCCGACGTGGTGCCGGTGTCGGCGACCACGCCCGGCGACGCCGGTGTGGCGACGTTGCGTGAGCATCTGACACAGGCGGCCCACGCATTGCGTGAGTCTGGCAATGCGACGCGTCGCGACGATGCGTTGTTCCGTCTGGCCGTCGATCGCGTCTTCACGCTGGCGGGGCATGGCACGGTCGTGACGGGCACTGCGTTCGCCGGTACGGTACGCGTGGGCGACAGCCTCACGGTCATGCCGCAGGGCTTGCCGGTGCGCGTGCGCAGCATCCATGCGCAGAACCGGCCGGTCGAGGCGGGCAGGGCGGGCGAGCGATGTGCGCTGAACCTGGCGGGTATTGAGCGCGATCAGCTGAGTCGTGGCGACTGGATCGTCGCGTCGGGATTGTCGTCGCCCTCCACGCATGTGGACGTCGACATGCACTGGCTGGACGGCAGCGCGCCGCTCACACAATGGTTTCCGCTGCACGTGCATTTAGGCACGACGCATGTGCAGGCCCGCACCGTACTGCTGGGGGGCGACACGCTAGCCCCGGGCACGTCGATGCGCGTGCAACTGGTCTTCGACACGCCGGTGTGCACGATGCCGGGCGATCGCTTCATCGTGCGCAATCCACAGGCAACGGCAACCGTTGGCGGTGGGCGCGTGCTCGATCCGGCGGCACCTGAGCGTAAGCGTCGCTCTGCGGGACGTCTGGCGTGGCTGGACGCCGTGGCGCAGTATCTCGATGGAGATGGCTTCGACGCGCTGCTGGCACAGGCACCGTTCGGTCTGACGAGTCAGCAGGTCGTGGCGATCAGCGGTTTGCCTGCGTCGCAATGGTCGTGGCCGCCGGACGCCGTTGTGCTGTCGGGCGGTGAGGGTGAATCGCTGGCCTTCTCGCCGCAAGCGTGGGAGGCGATGCGTGCCCGTGTGTTGGCGTCGCTTGGCGACTATCACGCACGCGTGCCTGACGAGCCGGGGCTCGATGCGGCGCGGCTTGGGCGCATGACGTGGCCGTCGCTGGATGCGAGCCGCTGGCGCATCGTCGTGCAGGCGCTGCTAAGCGAGGGCGCGGTGGCGCGCACGGGCGCGTGGTGGCATCTGCCGACCCATCGTGTCGAAATGACGGCCGAGGAGACGATGTTGGCCGAGGCCTTGTTGCCGAAGGTGGCGCAGGGCCGTTTCGATCCGCCGTGGGTGCGCGATATGGGGCGCGACCTGAATGTGCCTGAGGAGCGCGTGCGTGCCGTGCTGCGTAAGCTTGCGCGTCAGGGGCGGGTGCATCAGATCGTGAAGGATCTGTTCTACGACGATGCGTGTGTGCAGACGCTCGCGGACATCGTTGCGCAGGGCGACGGTCGGGTCGAGGCCGGAGCGTTTCGGGATGCGACGGGGCTGGGGCGCAAGCGCGCGATTCAGATTCTGGAGTTCTTCGACCGTGCGGGATATACTCGCCGCGTTGGTGACCGGCATGTGCGGCGTCCCGGTGTGGAGTGGGGCGCATCGTAACGATAAACGATTCGCGATGTTGGCCGGTCGCGGCATCAAAGGTGACGGTTTCGCGCGGTGCGTGGACATCCACCTCATCATCGAGCAAGTGAAATTGCTTCGTCTGAAGGAAGGCATCCGTATCCGGTGATGCGGCCGGGCTTCAAACCCGGTTGGGGGCGTCAGACGCTCCCAGGTCGGTTCGACTCCGGCTGCTTTCCGCCATATTTCTTGCGTCTGGCTGCCGGAGTCTGTCTATCTGTGCGTGTCAGGCGCGCCGTTGTTGATTGGCTGGCTCACCTGCCGAACCGTCAATCCCCGAGATCGGTGCGAACTCAGCACCGCCAGTGGGGCCGTCGAAAGGGGACTTCGACGTTGCGCGCGACGCTTTGACAATCGCGTAGAGCAGCGTGGTGACGCCAGCGACGCCCACACCCAACGCGAGCGACAGCGCCAGCAGAAGGTGGCGGGGCAACCCCTGCCTGTTCGACGGCACCGTCGGCCCTGACGTGAATCTTGGTTGTGCGAGCCCTTGCGTGCGCATGCTTTGCACGAGCAACAATTCGTTGTTGTAGACCTCGCGCGTGACATCGTCCTCAGGCGGCGTTTCACCGAAATGCGTTTTGATCTCGGCAATCAGGCCGTTCAGAAGTTGATCCCCGGTCGGGTTGGTCGGAAGGCGCTTATTCAGACTTTCGTAGAACTCCAAGGTGATCGTATTGGCTTGTTCGGTGCGCTTCAACCGCTGTTGGGATGTCTTCAGTGCGGCGATATCCGCTTCCAATCCGATCATCTGTGCCATTGGCGAGAGGAAGCGTCCAGACTCCCCCGTGGTCGTCAGCAATTGACGCTCATTCAGGCGCGCCGCTTCCGGATAGCGCGCAGCGATCTGACGCGTATCGTCAAGTCGCGCCGTCAATTCGACGAGATTCTGATCGATGCCGATCAACTGGTTGTCCAACGTTTGGCGTTTGCCCTTCGCGGAAAGCAGCTTGTTGCGAAACTCCGATGTGAGTGTCTGCTTCAACATCTGATCGATGACAAAGTCGGTGAGCAGCTTCATGCTTGCTGCCGCCTGTTCGCCCGAGTCTTTGCTTCTCATGGTGAGTTCCAGGCCCGTCGACACCGAAGGCAATTTATCTTTGTCGCCCAAATATCGGACATCGTCCTTGCCATACGGCATCGTCAGAACGACATTTTTCGCAATGAACGCTACGTTCAGTGAATTCATCAAGAACGCACCTTCCGGTGTGTTCAGCTTGTTCTTATGCTCGAGAAAACGGCGCAATTGCGCGACATCGTAAAATGCAGGCCGTTGCGCGTTGTATTGCGAAACGTCGCGATGCAGGCTTATAAAGCCCTTACTCTCGTAGGAATAACCAAAGGTATGTCCGGCGATGTATGCAGCGGCGGCAAACACGATGGTGAGCGGTACAAAATGCGCCATTGAGCGATGATCTGATGCACCCATTGAGGGACCGCTGGGTCCTCGGGTTCCCCGTGATTCAGTTTCGTCAGCATTGCAAAATATTGAAGAGGTTATTGTATTTTTGTCATTATTTCGACACATTAACATGTTAGGCGTTGTCGGTAAATGAGCACTCCGAATCGATTTTCATGGATTTGTAGGTATCTGTTTCGCTTATGCCGCTTAGTCGACTGAATGCGCGTCAATTGGAAACGTTTCTCGCGATTGTGGATTGCGGGAGCATCGCGCGTGCAGCGGATCGGGTGTGTCTGACACCGTCTGCCGTGAGTCAGTTGCTCGGCGAACTGGAGCGCGAAGTCGGCTTTCGACTCTTCGACCGGACGACGCGACGCGTTACGCTGACCGTCGCGGGTGCTGACTTTCTACCCGCCGCCACCGCCGCCATGACGCAGCTCCACGCGGCGGAGCGATCTGCGAAGAATATCCGGGACCGTGCGTCCGGCGTTATCCGTGTCGGTGCGCCACTCGTATTGTGTGCGGCCGTGTTGCCCGATGCCATCGCGGCGTACCGCGACCTTCATCCGAAGGTGACCATTCGACCGACGGACGTCGAAGTCGAGCATCTCGTGTCGTCGGTTGCCGACGGGGAAATCGATATCGCGCTCGGTCCCAATCAGCCGCTGGGCGATCGCGTGAGTGCGACGCCGCTGTTCGATAGTCCGTGGGTTGTCTGGTGTTCGCCCCGACACGCGCTCGCGCGGTACGACGTCGTGCCGTGGGAGGTGTTGCGTGAGACGGCCATCGTCGCCACCGGACGCGACCACGAGTACAGTGTCACGCGCATGCTCAGCGATCAGCCCGAGGACAACCGTGTATTTCCCGTCGAGATCGTCGAGAACGTCACCACGGCATTCGGTATGGCGCGTGCCGGACTGTCGGTGACGCTGGCACCCGACTATGTGCAGGGCTTTGCCCGCAGTCAGGAACTGGTCATGCGGCGCACCGGCAAACCGGAAACGATCCGGCAGATCTGTCTCTATCACGCCAAAGAGCGTGAGTTGTCGCCAGCGGCGGCAGGGTTCCACACCTTCCTTGTTGCTGGGTCGATGACTGGTATCGGGCGCTGACACGGTGATGTGCCGGATTTGCGCCGGGGTTACACATTCGTAAGCGCCCTTAACGAATGCCTAAGTAGAAATCGCGAAGCGGGCAGTGGGGCCGCGTAGACTCCTCCGGGTGATCAGGAGACACGCAGAACCATGAAAAACGAACATTCCCCATATTCCGCTTTCGCATCGCTGGCACGACCGGACGGTATGAGCGACGCCGAATGGACGGCGCGACGCGAACTGGCCGCCTGCTACCGCGTTTTCGACTATCTCGGCTGGACGGAGCTTATCTACAACCACATCACGCTTCGTGTGACGGACGCCAGTCCGCCTGCGTTCCTGATCAACCCGTTCGGTCTGCATTACTCGGAAGTGACGCCGCGCAATCTCGTCAAAGTGGACGGGCAGGGCAATATTCTCGGCGGCAGCGACTACCCGATCAATCCGGCCGGATTCACCGTGCACGCGGCGCTGCACCAGGGGTTGCCGGGGGCGCACTGCGTGATGCACACGCACACGACAGCGGGCGTTGCCGTCGCATGTTCTGCTGCGGGTCTGCGCAGCGACAATTTCTACAGCGCGCAATTGCAGGAGCGCGTGGCGTATCACGATTTCGAAGGCGTGACGGTGCATGCCGACGAAGGGCCGCGACTGCTTCGGAGCATCGGCGACAGGAAAGCGGTGATTCTGAGAAACCACGGCCTGCTCTCGTGGGGCGGCAGCATTTCGGAAGCGTTCACCTATCTCTGGACGCTGAACCGTGCCTGCGAGATTCAACTGGCGACGAGCATGATGGGGCCGTCGCTGGCCATCGCGCCCGAAATCACGGCGAAATGCGCGCGCGATGCGCTGCAATTCGACCCGGCCTTCGGTGCAGGGCGAGATGTCTTCGAGGCGTTGGCGCGCATCGCACTCAAAGCGTAGGCCCTGCCTTCAACGACCTGATGATTTCGTTTGCTGAAACACGAATGCGCCAACATCGCTGCGCGCCTTCCCTGGTGTGGCTTCCACCGATGGGGAAGGCCTTCGGGACACGTTAAGTTTCACGCAGGATCCTCAACTTACTCAACTCGCGCGATTGCGGGAATCCATGCGGTTCGATCAGAATTTTTTCGCCGGGTATTGGCGGGGCATTTGATAAGGAATGCTTACCAATACTTTCAAAGTGAATTTCGGCAGCCCCCCCATTCGAATCGCTCGTAAGGAAGGACCCTGATGAAAAAGCTCACGATATCGTGTCTGATGGCTGCGGCATTGTCCTGCGGATACGCTGGTGTTGGCCTGGCGCAGGCTGCCAATGCTGCGGAAAGTGCCACTGCGGCCGCTGTGGACCGCCAGACACAGGTCGAAGACGCGTTGGTCAGCATCTTCGAGAATCTCACGCTCCGAATCCGTTACGACTACATCGAGAATCTGAACGACGGTCGGGGATTCACGGCGGGGCGCGCGGGCTTCACGTCCGGCACGGACGATTTGCTGCAGGTGGTACAGGAATACACGGTGCGCAAGCCGGATAATGCGCTGGCGTCGTACCTGAGCGCACTGCGCGCAGTGAACGGCAGCGACTCGACGTCCGGACTCGGCGGTTTTCCCGAAGCGTGGCGCGCCAGCGCTGCCGATCCGCAGATGATCGCCGCGCAGGACGCCGTCAACGATCAGCTCTATCGCGTGCCCGCACACAAACTCGCAAATAAGTTGGGTCTCGTGCTGCCGCTCTCGCGCGCCGCCTTGTACGAAGCTGGCATTCAGCACGGCTACGGCAACGACCCGGACTCGGTGAAGAAGATTGCCGAGCGCGCGTCGGCGCAGGCGGGCGGCGCCCCGGCCGCTGGCGTCGACGAGCGAACCTGGTTGCTCACCTTCTTGCAGATGCGTCGTGCCGATCTGCTCAGTCCCGCCAACACCGCTTCGGCCGCCGAATGGCAGAAATCAGTCGGTCGCGCTGACGCCATGATCACGCTGTACCACACCGGCAACTTCGATCTGACGCAGCCGATCGCGATTTCGGTGTTCGGGAAGACGTTCCAGTTCTGAGGGCAGGAAAGAGTACGCAGGAATGCCGCAGATAGCGATAAAATCGGAAATTCCTTCTGCGCTGCGGCCAGATGGCAGCGCGCCGTGGTAACGCACGGCGTTCCCTGCGTCCTCTCTATTGTTTCCCACGCCGAGTCACAACGATGACCAAAGACGAACTGGAAAAGGCCATCTCGATGCGTTTCCAGGAGATGCCGCCGAAGCTTCGTCAGGCGGCCCGGTATGTGCTCGATTCCCCGAAGGAAGTCGCGCTGCAATCCATGCGTACCGTCGCGGCGCGCGCGCAACTGCAACCGGCGTCGATGCTGCGTCTCGCGCGGGAGCTGGGATTTTCGAGTTACGAGGATTTCCGTTCCGTCTATATCGACTGGCTCTCGGCCGGGCCGTCCGGCCCGTCGGGGATACTGGAGCGTGCGGAACAGGTGCGCGAGCATTCGCGTGCGTCGGGCGACGACCGGATGCTCGCCGATTCGCTGGCCAACGAATACGGGAATCTCGAAGCTACGCTGTCAAAGCGCAATGAGAAGGCCTTTCACGATGCCGTCAATCTGCTGCGTAGCGCCAGCCGCATTTACGTGTTGGGTCTGCGAAGCCTGTACCCGCCCGCGTTTTACCTGCACTACGTGCTGTCGACCTTTCAGGACAACGTCACGCTGATCTCAGGCGAGGGCGGGGCGCTGATCGACGACATGCGACGTATCGGCAAGACCGATGTCCTGCTGTGCTTCACGGCGCGTCCCTATACCGTGGCGAGCGTGGAGACCACCCGGTTCGCCCGGCAACGCGGAGCGACCGTTATCGCCGTGAGCGACAGTGCGTTGTCGCCCGTCGCGACGCAGGCCCATACGTGCATCGTGGCACCGAATACGAGCCTGTCGCTGTTCCCGTCGATTCTGCCCGCGCTCGCCGTGGCGCAGACGCTCGCGCAGTTGCTCATCGCCCACGGCGGCGAAGAGACGCTGGCCGAAGTGGCGAACAGCGCCGCGCAACTGCACGAGTTCAACATCTACACCGCCGACGACTGAGCGCTCTGAGCGCCTTTGATCAGCCCGAAGTTCGGGCGTCGGCGCAGCACGAAGTACAGCCCCACGATCATCACCGCCGTCGCGACCATAAACCAGAACTGGAAGCGCGAATCCGGATTGAACGCCTGCGAGAGCAGCACAGCCACCAGCGTGAGGAAGGCAATCGCGTTCGAGTACGGGTAGAACCACGCCTTGAAGCTCGACGCTTCCTGCTGCTGCACCGGTTGACGCGCCATTTTGCGACGCATGACGAAGTGGGCCACGATGATGAAGATCCACACGGTCATGACGAACGCGCCGCTGCTCTTGGCGAGCATGAGGAACAGGTCGCCGCCGCTCACGAAGTGCACCGCCAGAATGCCCAGACAGATCGCGAAGCTGAACGCCAGCGCATTGATCGGTACACCGCGCGCGTTTGTGCGGGCGAACATCGGCGGCGCATAACCGCGCTGGCTCAGCGAGTACAGCATGCGCGAGTTGGAGAACAGGAACGAGTTCATCACCGACATGAACGACACGAACAGGACCGCCTTCATCGCCAGCGCAGCATTCGGGAAGCCAGCCATGCTGAAGAGCGAAACGTACGGCGACGCGAGGTTGGCCTTATCCGTCCACGGCAGGCACAGGATGATGATCGACACCGAGCCGATATAGAACACCAGCACGCGGAAGATCACGCTGCGAATTGCGCGCACCACATTCTGGCGCGGATTCTCTGACTCCCCGGCCGCGACGGCGGCGATCTCGCTGCCACCCAGCGAAAAGATCACGACCATAATGCCCGCAATGACCGGCGAAAGACCGTTCGGCATGAAGCCGCCGTTGCCCGTAAGGTTGACGAAGCCGGGTGCGGGAATCTTCGCTTGGAAACCGAGCAGGATCGACAGGCCGAACAGCATGAAGATCACGATGGTCGCGACTTTGGCGAATGAGAGCCAGTACTCCGCTTCACCGAACGAGCGCACCGAGTAGGCGTTGCTCACGATCAGCGTCATGAGCATGACGACCGCCCCGCCCCAGACCGGCAGCCAGGGCAGAAACTCGTTGAGAATCGCGCCGAGCAGGATCGCCTCGATGGTGATCGTCATGAGCGACTTGAACCAGTACAGCCAGCCGACGGCGAAGCCCGCCCACTCGCCGAGATAGGTGCTGGCATACGTCGAGAACGAGCCTGCGTCAGGGTTGCGCGAGGCCATCTCGCCGAGCATGAACATCACGAACGTGACGATCAGCCCGCCGACAAGATAAGAGAGGATGGCCGCTGGGCCAGCGGTGGCGATGATGGCGCCCGAGCCGACGAATAGACCGGCACCGATCACACCACCCAAGGCAATCATGGTGATGTGTCGCTGTTTAAGGCTTTGACTCAGCGAGTTCTGCTGCATGGTCGAATTCCCTGTTGTGTAAGGTTTATGGGACGACAGTGCGATGTCGATGACAGCGACGCGACCGGGCACCGTTGTCTCCGTCGGTGCCTCGTGTCACGTGGGGGGATGTCAGCGCAACGCGGGGGCGATGGCCGCCTGAATGGCGCCGTCGAGACGCTCGACGACCTGATCGATTTCCGCCTCGCTGATGACGAATGGCGGCGCGAGCATGATGTGATCGCCTTGCTTGCCGTCGATGGTGCCGCCCGCCGGATAGCAGGCGAGCCCGCGTGCCATCGCTTCACGCTTCACGGCCGTATGGACCGAGAAGCACGGGTCGAACGGGGCCTTCGAGGCGCGATCTGCCACCAGTTCGATACCGGCGAACAGGCCACGGCCACGCACGTCGCCGATGTACGGGTTCTGCGCAAACCGATCGTTCAGTTGGTCCATGAGGTATTGACCGCGTGCACGCACTTGCGCGAGCAGACCGTCGCGCTCGATAACCTGTTGCACGGCCAGCGCGGCAGCGCAGGCGGTCGGGTGCGCGAGGTAGGTGTGGCCGTGATGGAAGAAGCCGCTACCGGCGCTCATGGTCTCGACGATGCGCTTGCTCGCGAGCACTGCACCGATCGGCTGATAGCCGCCGCCAAGGCCCTTGGCGATGGTCTGGATGTCCGGCGCGACACCTTCCTGCTCCCAGGCATGCAGCGTGCCGGTGCGACCCATGCCGCACATCACTTCGTCGAGAATCAGCAGAATGCCGTAGCGGTCGCACACCTCGCGCACCGCCTTGAAGTACCCGGCCACCGGCGTGATTACCCCAGCGGTGGCCCCGCCAATCGTCTCGGCGACGAAGGCGATGATCGAATCGGCACCCTGTTCGAGAATCGTGGCTTCCAGTTCTTTGGCCAGACGCTGACCGTATTCCACCTCGGTTTCCTGATCGCGCTGATCGCGGTAGGCGTAGCAGGGCGAGACGTGTGTGACGTCGATCAGCAGCGGCTCGAACTGCGCGCGTCGCCAGCGATTGCCACCGATGGCCAATGCGCCGAGTGTATTGCCGTGATAGCTCTGACGGCGCGCGATGAAGCGGCGGCGCTGCGGCTGACCGATCTCGACGAAGTACTGGCGAGCCATCTTGAGCGCGGCTTCGACGGCCTCTGAGCCACCGCTCACGTAATACACGTGGCTCAGGTCCGAGTCGGCGGGCGTGTTGCGGATCAGGTTGTCGGCCAGCGCTTCGGCGACTTCGGAACTGAAGAAGCCGGTGTGCGCATAGGCCAGCTTGTCGATCTGCGCGTGCATGGCGGCGATGACGTCGGGATGGCCATGGCCGAGACACGAGACGGCGGCGCCACCGGAGGCGTCGATGTACTCGCGACCTTCGGCGTCCCTGAGATTGACGCCCTGGCCGCCGACGGCGATAGGCGGCTGGTGACGCAGGTGACGATGGAAGACGTGACTGGAAGAAGCTTGACTCATGATGTCAGGGGGCTCGGGGGCGGTAAGACGGTAGGGCGGAAAGACGACTGAACGGAAAGCTGAACATTGAATTGAACAATTGTTCAATTTTCGAAAGCGTATAGCACATGTGTTTATTTTGTGATGCGTGAAAACCCTGAGACCCTGAACGTCCCGTCTCATCGGCCGAAGACATGGGACGCGAGGCGACGAATAAGAAAAAACCCGCCGAAGCGGGTTTTAGGGGGGAGCGGGGGGCGGTTACTTCGACGTGCCGTTCGACGTTGCCAGCGCTGCGATGCCCAGCCCCATATATAGCAGGCCCGCGATGTACTTGCCGATCCCGGGCTTCTTGCTGCGGTTGGCGAGTGCGCGGCCGATGGTGCGCGCGAGGGCAGCGTAGGTCGTGTCGCTCATACCGCCTACGAGGACCAGCAACAGGCCCAGCGTGACAATTTGCAGCGGCACATGACCGAGCGAAGGCGTGACGAACTGCGGCAGAAACGCCGCGATGAAGAGGCCGGTCTTCGGATTGAGCAGATTGACGAGGAAGCCTTTCTTGATCGTCTCGCCGAGCGCACGGGATTGCGATTGCGGTGCGGCAGTCGTCCCCGCCGTCGACGGCTTGCTGCGAATGACTTTGATGCCCAGATACACCAGGTAGCCCGCACCCAGCAACTTGATGGCATTGAACAGCCACGGCGACGCCAGCAGCAGCGCCGTGAGACCGGCCGCGGCGAAGCTCACGTGCACGAGCGTGGCGAGCATCACGCCGAAACAGGATGCGAGGCCGAAGCGAAAGCCCTGACTGGCGCTCGTCGTCGAGATGTAAATGGTCGTCGGACCGGGAATCACCACCATGATGAGCACGGTGGCGAGAAAGAAGGGCAGTACGTGGAGGTCGATCATGCCGGAATACGCGAGACGGATAGAGGGGCATCGTAACACCGGGTACGTCGTCGGTTCAGACATGCGTGAGTGTTTTCGGACGAATGCTCAACTCTCAAGTGCCATCGCAACGCAGCGTTGAATGTCAGGCGTCCGTGTACGCCCTTTCCTCGCACCTTCGCAAGCAGGAATCGGGATACAGTGGCCGGGCATCTCACCCCCCCATTCTTCACCATGAAAATCATCAAGTCTTCCTTCAAACCGTTACTGACCATGCTGGGCGTAGTTGCCGCAGTGGCCGCCCTGCAAGCCGCGCCATCCATGGCCGCCGAGCTATGGCAGACGTTGCCGCCGACTCCGGCCCCGGCCAAATTCGACCGCACCGGCTTCGCCAATGTGAACGGCATTCGCTTGTACAACGCCGAGGTCGGCAAGGGCAGCCCGGTGTTGCTGCTGCACGGCGGTCTGGCGAACTCGGACTATCTCGCCAAACAGGTCGAAGCGCTCAAGGCGCATCACCTCGTGATCGCCGTCGACACGCGCGGGCACGGGCGCAGCACGCGTGACGACCGTCCCTACGGTTATGACCTGATGGCCGACGACGTCATCGCGCTGCTCGATCAACTGCACATCAAGAAGGCCGACGTCGTGGGGTGGAGCGATGGCGCGATTCAGGGCATCGACCTCGCGATCCGCTATCCGGACCGTGTGGGCAAGATCGTGGCATTCGGCGTGAACACCAACACGGACGGCCTGAAGCCGGACTTCGACAAGAACCCGGTGTTCGCCGAGTTCATCAAGCGTGCGGCCAACGACTACGCGAAGCTCTCGTCCACGCCGAAGGAGTACGACGCCTTCCTGAACCAGATCGGCAAGATGTGGGAAGGACAACCGAACTGGACCGACGCCCAACTGAAGACGATCAAGTCGAAGGTGCTGATCCTCGACGGCGAGCATGACGAAGGCATCAAGCTTGAACACAACATCTACATGGCGCACACGATCCCGGGCGCGCAACTGATGATCCTGCCGGGCGTGAGCCACTTCGCGTTCATTCAGGATCCAAAGATGTTCAACTTCGCAATCACGCATTTCCTCGATAACTGAGGCAATGGTTTAGCCGGAGGCGGAGCGCCCAGCTCCGCCTCATCGTTTACCCGCAAACACCCCCATCCCACAGTTTTTGTCGTTGACCGGCAAATTGTTTTTTGCTGGTATACCAGTTATGAACCAGACCCAACGCACCCCGGCCCTGAGCGAATCGGCTTACAGCGCCATTCGCAACCTGATCGTTTCCGGCGAAATCCGCGCGGGCGAGGCGCTGTCCGAGCGCGCGCTCTCGGAGCGCTTCGGCATCAGCCGTACGCCCGTGCGCGAAGCGATTCGCGCGCTCGCCAACGACGGCCTGCTGGAGATCGTGCCCATGCGCGGCACCTTCGTGCGTCAGTTGTCGGTGCGGGATCTGAGCGAAATTCACGAGGTGCGGCTGGCCCTCGAAGGCATGGCGGCATGGCTGGCGGCGCAAAAGGGCGTGACGCCTGCACTGGAAGAAGTCGCCGTGCGCCTGCGCGCGCTCGACGCGCAGGGGATCGAAGGCATCGAACTCGACGTCGACATCACCCAGCGTGTGGGCTGGCAGTTCCACGAAGCGATGTTCGCTGCGGCCGACAACGTGCGGCTCACCGAGACCTATCACGCGTTGCGCACTCAGAACGGTCTGGCGCTGCAACGCATTCCGCATTACGACGCCGAGCGCACCCGCACCGCCGTTCGCGAACACCTCGCGATCTTCGATGCCATCGCCGCCGGGCGTCCCGAGGAGGCTCAGCGTCATGTCTGGGACCACCTCACGCACGCCATGCAGGCTCGCTTGCAGGCGCTCGTTCCTCCTGCGGCGCCGTCCGTGGTGCCCGCCGCGCTGTCGGCGGTGACACCCACTGCGGCACCCGCAGGCAAAAGCCGCAAGCGGTGAATGCACCGCGGCGTGTGATGTCGTGCCAGTTCAGATGCGCCGCAACGCCACGTAATTTCCGGAGATAGTCGTCATGTCGTCAAGCACTGCCAGCAAGAAGAAGCGCCTCCTTCCGTTACCCATCCAGATGCTGATCGGTCTGGCGCTGGGCATCGGCTGCGGCATGGTCGCCCCGGCGCTCGCCACAAAGCTCATGCCTGTGGGCACTGCCTTCGTGCAAGCCGTGAAGATGATCGTCGTGCCCCTCGTCTTCACGGCGATCACGCTCGGCATCTATCAGATGGGACACAACGCGCGCGCCCTCGGCCGTGTCTCGGCCATCAGCCTGATCTACTTCTTCATCGCGACGCTCGTGTCGATCGTAATCGGACTCGGCCTGAACGCGATCTTCCACCCCGGGCTCGGCGCGAATCTCGCGGCGGCGCACGCGTCGGCCAAGCCGATTGCCGCCTCGGTGGACTGGACTAAGTTCTTCCTGGAGATGATTCCGTCGAACATCTTTGCGGCGATGAGTGGCAGCAATCTGCTGCCGGTGCTGGTCTTTGCCGTGCTGCTCGGACTGGCGCTGTCGTCCATCGGTGAGCGCGCGAAGCCGCTCGTCGGTGTGCTCGACGCGCTCATGGGCGCCGTGTTCAAGCTCACCGACTGGATCATCTCGCTCTCGCCGCTGGCGATCTTCGCGATCATCTCGTGGCTGTTCGCCACGCAGGGCATCGGCACGATTCTCGCGCTCGTGAAGCTCGTCGGCACGATGTACCTCGGCCTCGGCGTGCTGCTGGTGCTGTTCTGGATTCTGCTCAAGGCGATTGGCGAAAAGCCGTGGGCGACCACGCGCGCCATCGGTGAGCCGGTGATTCTCGCGTTCGCCACGCGTTCGTCTGAAGCCACGCTGCCGCTGCACATGGAAAAGCTCATCGCGATGGGCGTGCCGAAGGCCATCGCATCGGTCGTGCTGCCGTTGGGCTACGCGTTCAATCGCGACGGCTCGATCATGTACTTCGCGCTGGCCGTCGGCTTCCTTGCCGATGCCTACCACGTGCCGCTCGACATGCCGACGCTGCTTTCGATCGTGCTCGTTACCACGCTCGCCAGCAAGGGCAGCGCGAACGTGCCTTCGGGCGGTCTCGTGGCGATTGCGATGGTGCTCACGACGATCGGCGTGCCCATCGAAGCGCTCGCCATCATTGCCGGTGTCGATGCCTTCCTCGACATGGGCCGTACCGCCATCAACGTTTTCAGCAACACCGTGGCCATCAAGCTCGTCATGAAGCTCGCCGGTATTCCGTACGAATCGCCCGAAGCCGTGCAAGCGGCGCTCGCCGCCGAGTCGCAAACCGCGCAATCCGCGAGCAATGGCAGCCATGCCCACGGTCAGGAGTTCGCATGACTTCAGGCAATACCGAACGCTTCGTCGATCTGCGAAGCGATACCGTCACCCGGCCCACCGCACTGATGTGGGAGGCGATGCAAACCGCGTCGCTGGGTGACGACACCCTCGAAGGCGATCCGACCGTACGCGCGCTGGAACATCTCGCAGCGGTCGTCACCGGCAAAGAGGAGGCGATGTTCGTCGTCTCCGGCACGATGGGGAATCTGATCGCTTCGCTGTGCCACGCCACACGTGGCGGCGAAGCGGTGCTCGACGCGCAGGCCCACATGGCGAAGTCGGAGGCGGGCGGCATGTCGCGGCTCGCGCATCTGTATCCGGTGCTCATTCCATCGGCGCGCGGCGAGATGGATCTCGATCAGTTGGCCGGGGCGTTGCGTCCCGGCTTTTCGCGTTATGGGCAACCGACGGCGATGGTCGCGGTTGAGTCCACGCACAACCACTCCGGCGGCTATGTGCCGTCGCTGTCGTATCTGGCGGACGTTCATGCGCTCGCGTCGCGTGCGGGTGTGCCGGTCCATATGGACGGTGCCCGCGTGTTCAACGCGGCGGCGGCGCTGGGTGTCGATGTCGGCCAGATCACCGCGCATTGCGATAGTCTGACGTTCTGCCTCTCGAAAGGGCTGTCTGCCCCGATGGGCGCGATGCTCGTCGGCTCGCACGCCATGATCGAACAGGCGCGCACGTTCCGTCGCATGACGGGCGGTGGTTTGCGTCAGGCGGGCATCATGGCGGCAGCGGGGAAGGTGGCGATGGAGACGATGGTTGCGCGACTGGCCGACGACAACGCGCGTGCGCAACGTCTGTGGGACGGACTCGCGCAGATCGATCCGCAACTGGTCGATGCGGTACCGTCCACGAGCAACATCGTGCGTCTGCGTGTCGGCGAGCAACACGAGGCGAATCCTCGTGCGTGGGAAGCCGCGCTGGCGGAGTACGGCATTCTGGCGCGCGCGAGCGGCACGGCGATGCTGCGGCTTGTGACGCATCGCCATATCGGCGACGAGGATATCGACGAAACCATCGCGGCCATCGCGTCGATTCGCGATACGTTTGCGTCGCGCGCGACGCCGCTCGGCGTCTCCTGATCGGGCGATGCTGATTCGGCTCAGCGTTCCGCCACGGCCAGATACTGTTGCGGTGCGCGGCCGAACAGCCGCTTGAACATCACGATGAAAGCGCTCGGGCTCTGATAGCCGAGCGCGAGCGCCACGTCGCCGACCGACGCCCCGAGCGCCAGCCGCGTAATCGCCTCGGACGCCCGCATATGCTGGCACCAGCGCCCGAAGGTCATCCCCGTCTCGTCCTTGAAGCGGCGCGCGAGCGTCTTGCCGCTCGCCCCAGTTCTTCTCCCCAGCGCTCCAGCGAGTAATCGGTCGCGGGGGCCATCATCATGTGCTCGCAAATCGCTAGCAGCTTCGCGGAACTGGGCAGGGGCAGGCCGTGCTCGCCGGGTGCAGCCGCCTCACGAAGCAAACGCAGTAGCAGAGGGATGGAGAGGGCGGTGCGGCTGTCGGGGGCGTAGTGGAAACCGTCGGACAACATGTCGACGGCCAGCTCGCGCAGGAGCGGGCCGACGGTCAGCACGAGCGCGTTCGGCCACAACCACGACACCGTGCCCGGCTCGACGCTGATCGTGCAGAACTGCATGCGTCCGACGGCGTGCAGTTCGTGCGGCGTATTCGGCGGCAGCCAGAGCGCACGCGACGCGGGCAGTGTCCACGTGTGCGCAGGCGTGAGCACGCGCACCACACCGCGCAGCGCCATCACCACGTGACCGTGCTGGTGCTGATGCCACGGCTGACGCTCACCATCCTCACATTCCATACCGCTAAGCGTGACGTCGCGCGGCAAATGACGGCGCGTTTCCGGATAGCGGCGCAGCAGCAATTCCTTCATGACGACTTCCCAACCGGACCGATCTATTCGGTCAGATGACGTGCCGTTTGTCCCGTCACCCCTTGTGAGGTGGACCCGACACGCCAAAGCATAGAGAAAAGGACAAAAGTTGTCCTTTTCTCAACATTTTTTGCGATTCACAGCAAAAGCATCCCCGGTATTCTACCAACAGCCATCGGGGTTCAGGTGGCAGATACAAGTGATAATAGTAATGCGTCTCATTTATTTTAATTCATTCCTTTGGAATGGCTCTGACGCGGGAAGCGGACGTAAAGTGAAACGAAATCACACGGGGAAGGCGACCCATTCGAACAGTGGGCGACGAATGACGGTCATGGCGGCAGTGCTCGCCGCAGCGATATTTGGGCAGCACGCCGCGATGGCGGCGGACGCAAACGAGACGTCGTCGGCCGGTGCAACGAATGCATCGGGGGCAGTGAATGCAGCGAATGCAGCGGGCGCGGTGACGCTGCCCGCAACGCAAGTGCGCGACAGCGCGCTTGCCGAGAACCCGAACGGGCCGGGCCGGGGTTACGTCGCCAAACGCATGACGACCGTCACCAAGACCGACGCATCGACACTGACCGCGCCGCAAGCGACCTCAACGGTCACGCGCGCACAAATGGACGATCAGGGCGCGATCACAATCGATCAGGCATTGCGCTACACGACCGGTGTCAATACGCAGGACGGGACCGACGTGCGCTTCGACCAGCTTCGCGCCCGTGGCTTCGATATCGACGCGTATCTCGACGGCCTCGGCATCTTCCCGTCGCCGCGCTTCGCGACCGCCCGTGTCGACCCGTATCTGCTCGAACGCATCGACGTGATGTTCGGCCCGTCCTCCGTGCTGTACGGGCAGGGCAATCCCGGTGGCATCGTCAACTACAGCAGCAAGTTGCCGACGGACCAGCCGGTGCGCGAAGTGATGCTCCAGATCGGCAATCACGACACGTATCAGACCGGATTCGATCTCGGTGGATCGCTGACACCCGACGGCACGATCCTCTATCGCGTCGTGGGTCTGGCGCGGGACGCCAAGACGCAGGTCAGCGCCATCAAGGATCAGCGACTGGCGATTGCGCCTTCGATCACGTTCAAGCCGGATCGCGACACGTCGCTGACCTTGCTCGCAGGATATCAACGCGACCCGGCGGGCGGGATGTTCAATCCGGTGCCCGCCAGCGGCACGCTGTTCGTCAATCCGAACGGCCGTCTCGGCCCGGATCAGTACTTCGGTGACCCGAATCGCGACGGCATGCAGCGCACGCAATACTGGTTCGGTTATCAGTTCGCGAAGCAGTTGAACGACACGTGGCGCATTTCGCAGAATGCGCGTTATCTTCACATCGACCAGAACTACTACCAGACGTCGGTCACGAGTCCGTTTGCGGCCGACCAACGCACGGTGGCGATGTGGGGCAACACCGACTTCGAGCACGTGAGTCAGTGGCAGATCGATACGAACGCGCAGGCGAAGTTCGCGACCGGTCCGGTCGAACACACGATGCTCTTCGGCTTCGACTATCGCCGCGTGCTCGAAGGCGATAACTACGGCGGTGCGGTCGTCGGTCAGCTGGATCTGTTCAATCCGAACTACGGCGCGTTGGCAGGCGTGAGTCCGAACACGCGACTGGACTACTCGCTGAGTCAGGCGGGGCTGTATGCGCAGGACGAACTTCGGTACAACCGCTGGGTGCTCACGCTCGGCGTGCGTGAAGACTGGGCGACGACGCGCTCGACCACGAACGGCGTGCAGCGCTCGGCAGATAACAGCGCGTTCACCTGGCGCACCGGGCTGTCGTATGCCTTTGACAACGGCGTCGCGCCTTACGTGAGCTATGCGAAGTCGTTCGCGCCGGTGCTGGGGACGAACTTCGCAGGCGATGCGCTTTCGCCGACCCAAGGCAAGCAATACGAAGTCGGCGTGCGTTATCAGCCGAAGAACTACGACGCGTCGCTGCGCCTGTCGGCCTTCGACCTGCGTCAGGAAAACGTGAGCGTGGTCGATCCGGCACATCCGACCTTCCCGACGCAGACGGGCGAAATCCGTTCGCGCGGGTTCGAAGCCGAAGCGCGTGCCAACGTCACCCGCGATCTGAAGGTGATCGCGTCGTACACGTACATCAACCAGGTCAACCTGCAAAGCACGACGGCGCAGGACAAGCGTCCGCAGATCACGCCGCGTAACAGCGTCGCGCTCTGGGCCGATTACACGCTGCACGAAGGCGCGTTGCGTAATCTCGGGTTCGGTGCCGGTGTGCGTTACATGAGTTCGTCGGCGGGCGACGCCGCCAACACGTTCGAAGTGCCGAGCCGCACGCTGGTCGACGCCGCCGTGCACTACGACTGGCAGCAATGGCGCTTCGCCGTGAACGTCAGCAACCTCTTCAACCGCGAATACCTCTCGTACTGCACATCGTCATCGCTGTGCTACTGGGGCGCGACACGAACCGTTCTGGGGACAGCCCGATATCAATGGTGATGCAACGACAATCGTTTGCCGCACGACGCCGCCTTCTGGCGGCGTTTGGCGTTGGTGCGCTGGCACCGTTCATGGGGGCGGGGGGCGTGCTTGCGTCGCCTGTCCGGGCCTCATCGGCTGCGTCTTCCACGGCCTCGGGCCGTCAGCCGCGCGTGGTAGTGCTCGACTGGGGGCTGGCAGCGCAGGTGCTGGCGCTGGGCGTGACGCCTGTGGGCGCGTCGCGTCCGTTCTGGTATCGACTGCTCTCGGGCACGCCCTCGATGCCCGACGACGTCGTCGACGTCGGTCTCCTCTTTCAACCGAATTTCGAAGTGGTGCAGGCGCTGCGTCCCGATCTGATCGTCATCACGCCAGCGCACGCTGCGCTCGCCGATTCGCTTGCACGCATTGCGCCGCTATTCGTCGCGCCGAAGCCTCATCCGCATGAAGACGGCTATCAACTTGCGTTGCGTCGGGCGCGGGCACTGGGCGATGCGCTGGGGCGTCCGACGCAAACGTCGCAGTTGCTGGCGGCGACGGACGCGCATCTGAACGAGGTGCGCGACCGTCTGACGAATCACGACGTCACGAAACGTCCGGTGTATCTGATGAGCCCTATCGACACGCGTCTGACGAACGTCTTTGGTCGTGAGAGTGTGTTTGGCGGGACGCTGGCCGCTGTGGGGCTGACCAACGCGTGGCGACGTCCGAGCGATACGGAGGGCATGGCGCAGATCGACTACACGCAACTCGGGGCAGATGCCTCGGCGCGCGCGATGCTGATCGGTGCGCGTCCCGGCTTGCTGGGCATGCTCGGGCAGAGCCCGCTGTGGCAGGCGCTGCCGTTCGTGCGCGGCGCGCGTGTCGGCCAGTTGCCGATCATGTTGCCGACGGGCGGCACGCCCACGGCGGTGAAGCTCGCTGACGCGCTGAGCGTTGCACTGACGGGAGCGGCGGCATGAGCACGGGAAATCCGCTTCAACCGATGACGGCAGGCAACACGCATGGGGCCGCGACGTCAACTGAGCCGCGTCATCTCTGGCGTCTCGCGACGATTGTCGGCGTGCCCACGCTGGTGCTGACCGTCGTCACGCTGCTGTCGCTACGCCCGGCGGGCGTCGACAGCGGCACGTTCCTCGCTGCCGTCTGGCACGCAGTCACACATCCGACGCTGGACCCGAATGCGTTGGCTTCGGCCGCTGCGATGTCGGGCCTGCTAGTGAACTTCGCGTGGCTGCCGCGACTGGCGATGTCGGTGCTGGCCGGTGCCGGGCTTGCGCTCGCGGGCGTGATGTTCCAGCAGGTGCTGCGCAATCCGCTCGCCGAGCCGCTGACGCTCGGCGTGGCGTCAGGCGCGTCGCTCGCGCTATCGGCGGCCACGATCTGGCTGCCTGCGGTGGCCTTCGCGTGGCGCTCAGGCGTCGCGTTGTTCGGCTCGGCGGCGGCCATCGCCGTGGTGATGGCACTGACGTGGCGTAGCCGCTTCGCCCCCATCCCGGTGATTCTCGCGGGCATGATCGTCAACCTGTATTGCAGCGGCCTGTCGATCATGGTGTCGATGACGCATGAGCGCGCACTCGTCGGTGTCTTCGCATGGGGCGCCGGGTCGCTGGTGCAAAACGGCTGGCACGACTTCGGATGGCTGTTGCCCCGCGTGGTCGTGGCTGTCGTTGCGGCTGCGCTGCTGCTCAGACCGCTGACGCTATTCACGCTCGACGACCGCAGCATGACCCAGCTCGGCGCGCGTGTTGCATGGATTCGCACCGCCGGACTGGTGGTGGCCGTGGCGCTTTCGGCGTGCATCATCAGCGTCGTCGGCATCATCGGTTTCGTCGGTCTGGCCGGACCGCAACTGGTGCGGCTTGCCGGTGCGCGACGTCTGCGCGATCAGTTGATCTGGGCACCGTTCATCGGCGCACTCATGCTGCTGCTCACCGACCAGCTCGTGCAATGGCTGCCGCTGTTCGACGGCGCGTCGTTGCCGACGGGGGCTGCCGCCGCGTTGTTCGGCGGACCGCTGTTGCTGTGGCTCTTGCGGCGCACGCGTGCCGGAGAAGTGGCGACCGCCGATGCTGCGCCGCCCGCCCGCGCGCGTCATCCGTTCCGATGGCTCGCGTCGGCGCTCGTGTTCGGCGTCGCGCTCGTTTGGTTGACGCAGCATCTCGGACGTTCGTTCGACGGCTGGGAATGGGCGACGGACGCGTCATGGGTATCGATTTCGCATTGGCGCTTGCCGCGCATGCTGGCGTCGGCAGCGGCCGGGGTCGCGCTGGCGCTGGCGGGCACGTTGTTGCAACGGATCAGCGGCAACCCGATGGCCAGTCCCGAATTGCTGGGCGTGAGCGGCGGCGCGATGCTGGGCGTACTGATCGTGACGTTCGCGATGGCCGGTCCGTCGGCGTCGGCCCTGTTCATCGCCGCCTTTGCAGGCGCTGCGCTTAGTCTCGCGGTCATGCTCACGCTCTCGCGCAAAGGCGGTTTCTCGCCCACGCGAATGTTGCTCGCGGGCGTGGCGATCTCCGGCATGGCGCAGTCGCTGGTGGCCATCGGGAGCGCGAGCGGCACGGCGAATGCCTTCCTGCTGCGCTCGCTGATGCTTGGCCTCACGTACATCGTCGGTCCCGGCATTGCCTTGGGCGCTGTCGTCGCTTCGTTGGCGGGGCTGCTGTTGACGTGTCTGGCATCGCGCTGGCTGGATCTGCTGCCGATGGGCGACGCAACGGCGACCGCCGTTGGCGTGAACGTGCGGCGTGCGCGGCTGTGGATGTGGTGTTTGGCCGCAACGCTCAGCGCCGTGGCGACGCTCGTCATCGGCCCGCTGTCGTTCGTCGGCCTGCTCGCACCGCATCTGGCGCGCATGGCCGGGTTCGGCAAGGGACGCTCGCAAGCCGTGGCGTCAGCCGTGTCCGGTGCGTTGCTGATGATCGCCGCCGACTGGCTCGGACGCAATCTGCTCTTCCCGCAACAGCTTCCGGCGGGCGTGCTCGCCATGTTGATTGCCGCACCTTATTTGCTATGGCACCTGCGTCGTCAGGTGGCCTGAAGTTACCGACATCCCCATAAAAACAGAGATCTCTTATGTCCTTGTTCTGGCAACTGGTACGTGCATCCCGATGGCCGTTGGCCATCGCGTTCGCGGGCAGTCTTATCAGCGGTTTCGGCAACGCGGGTCTCGTCGCGCTGATCAATCGCGCGCTGACAACGCCGCGCGAGCATCTGGGTGTGCTCGGCATGCAATTCCTCGGCCTCGGCGTGATCGTGCTGGTCACGCGCGCGTTGTCGCAAACGCTCTTCATGTCGCTCGGTCAGCGTGCGAAAGCCACGTTGCGCATGCAAGTCGTGCGCCGCATCGGCGCAGCGCCGTATGCGAGTCTGGAGCGTCACGGCATCGCGCGCGCGATTGCGGTGCTCACGCAGGACCTCGACACGATTGTCGTTCTGTTCGTGAGTTTGCCGGTGCTGGCGATGCAGGGTGCGGTGATCGTGGGCTGTCTTGCGTATCTCGGCTATCTGTCGTGGCAGATTCTGGTGTTCGCTGTGGTGACGATCTTCATCGGCGCGGCGGGATTTCGTTTTGCCAACCAGCGCGCGCTGCTGCATCTGCGCAGCTCGCGCAAGCGTGAGGAATCCTTGGTGAAGGACTTCCGCGCGTTATTCGACGGGGCGAAGGAGCTCAAGCTGCATCGCGCCCGTCGCGACGCCTTCATCGAAGACCGTCTCGCGAGCAATGTCGAGGCGGTGCGTGTGCAGCGCACGCGCGGTTACGTGCTGTATGCGGCAGCGGCCAGTTGGGGCAGCTTCATTCTGTTCGCCTTCATCGGCCTCACGCTGTTCGTGGTACTGCGTCACGTCGACCTGCCGCCGCAGGTGGTGTCCGGCTACGCGCTCGTGTTCCTCTACATGATCATGCCGATCGAGGGCGTGCTCTCGGCGATGCCGTCGCTGGGTAGTGCGCGCGTCGCGCTGGAGCGCATCGCGCAGGTCGAGAACGAACTGCCGCGCGAACTGCTGCCTGCTCGGGCCAAGCACGAGGCACCGGCGTTCCACGAGATCGTGCTCGAAGGCGTCACGCATCGCTACTTCCGCGAGCAGGAAAACGAAGTGTTCACGCTGGGGCCGGTGACGCTCACGTTCCGTCCCGGCGAACTCGTCTATCTGGTCGGCGGTAACGGGAGCGGCAAGACCACGCTGGCCAAGCTGATCGTCGGTCTGTATGCCCCCGAGGACGGTCGTATCATGGTCGACGGCGTGCCCGTGGGCGACGCCGAGCGCGACCACTACCGTCAACTGTTCTCCGTGGTGTTCAGCGACTTCTTCCTGTTCGAACATCTGCTCGGCTTGCCGCCGGAAGGACTCGACGCGCAGGCGCACGCGCTGCTCAAGTCGCTGCAACTCGATCACAAGGTGACGATCTCGGACGGACGCTTCTCCACGCTCGATCTGTCGCAGGGACAGCGCAAGCGTCTCGCGTTGCTGGTGGCGTATCTGGAAGACCGGCCGTTCTACGTCTTCGACGAATGGGCTGCGGATCAGGACCCGCTGTTCAAGGATGTTTTCTACCGCCAGATGCTGCCCGCGCTCAAGGCGCGCGGCAAGAGCGTGCTGGTCATTACCCACGACGACCGCTATTTCGATCTGGCGGACCGTCTGATTCGTCTCGACTACGGTCAGCTGCGTCAATCACGCGAGCCGCAAACCGACGTCGAGGCCCCCAATGAACCTGCCGAACCAGATTCACCGAATACTCATGACTGATATCCCGATGTTCGCTTTGCAAGACGTTTCGTTTGCGGTAGAAGGGCGCACGCTGCTCGCGCCGCTGACGCTGGAACTCGCGGCCGGACAGGTGCACGGACTGATCGGCCACAACGGCTCGGGCAAGTCGAGCCTGATCAAGTTGCTCGCACGCCAGCTCCAGCCGGTGAGCGGCAACATTGCGTTCGAGGGACGGGCGCTGGCGTCCTGGGGCGCACGCGAGTTTGCGCGGCGTGTGGCGTATCTGCCGCAGCAGCCGCCCGCCGCAGCCGGGATGACGGTGTCCGAACTGGTCGCGCTCGGTCGTTACCCGTGGCACGGCGCGCTCGGACGCTTCGACGTCCATGATCACGACGCCGCACAACACGCGATGGCGCAGACGGATGTGCTCGGCTTTGCCGACCGTCTCGTGGAGTCGCTCTCGGGCGGGGAGCGTCAGCGCGTGTGGCTGGCCATGCTCGTGGCGCAGCAGGCGCAGTGTCTGCTGCTGGACGAACCGACCTCGGCGCTCGACGTGGCGCATCAGTTGGATGTCCTCAAACTCGTGCGCGAACTGGCCGATACGCATGGCCTTGGCGTCGTGATCGTGCTTCACGACGTCAACATGGCCGCGCGCTTTTGCGACGCACTGCTCGCGCTCAAGCAAGGCAAACCGATTGCGCGTGGCACGCCTGCGGAACTGATGTCGCCCGACACGTTGCAGACCATCTATGGCGTGCCGATGGGCGTCTTGCCCAATCCCGATGGCGGGATGCCGGTGAGTTATGCACGCTGACGTCGCGCGCTGAGTGCCGTGAAGGCAGACGCCCGCGTCCGGCTCAGGCGTCTGCGAGATAGCGTTGCGGGGAGCGTCCCGTGACCTGTTTGAACATGGCGATGAAGGCGCTGGGGCTGGCATAGCCGAAGGCGTCCGCCGTCGCCGCGACCGATGCGCCCTGCGCCAGCGTCGAAATCGCTTCGGACACGCGCAGATGCTGACGCCACGTCACGAACGTCATGCCCGTCTCCGTCTGGAACTGACGCGCGAGCGTGCGCCCGCTAACCCCGAACTGTTCCCCCCAGAAGTCGAGCGTCAGCTTGCTGGCAGGCTCGTTCATCAGATGCTCGCAGATTGCCTGTAAGCGCTCGTCCCTCGGCACCGGCACGCCACGTTCGGGCACAGGGGCTGCGTCGTGCAGCACACCCATCAATGGCGGCACCGAGAGCGCTGCACGGCTCGTGGGGCCGTAGGTATCGCCGTCGCGGCTGACGGTCACCGCCAGTTCACGAATCAGCGGCGTAACGAGGATGACCGTCGGGCTGGTCCAGTCCCAGGGGAACGCGCGCGGCTCCATGTAGATGTTGCCCATCTGTCCGTCGCCCACGGCATGCAGTTCGTGCTCGATGTCCGACGGCAGCCAGAGCGCGCGCGAGGGCGGCAACGTCCAGATGGCGGACGGCGTCAGCACGCGCACGATACCGCGCACCGGAAACACCAGTTGGCCGTGTCGATGGCGATGCCAGATCAGCCGTTCGCCATGACGAAAGGGCGTGACCTGAGCAAAGACATCGCGCGGTAAGGGCCGCACTGCATTGGGAAATCGTTTGCGCAGGAAGTCACTCATGGGGGTAATGCGGGTCTCGCGTCAGGATGTCGCCAATCGGATGAAGATTGTCAAAAAATCGACATTTATTGTCGTCCTTACCTTTTTCGAACCCGATATTCTCCATAGCTATCAATGTGTTGTGCCGGATCACATGCAAATTTAGTAATGAGTCTCATTTGCGATATTTCCGCCAGTGTAGCGGGAATTGGACGGACGCCACACAAAGCATACGAACGTTAATTTTGGATCGCCGGTAGAACCCGGCAACAAGGGGAAGTGTTGTCAACGATGCAAACGAATCAGAATTCTTGCCGGACGCAAGCCGCACGGGGCCGCATGTTCGACGTAACGCGCGCAGGGCAGTCGCTGAAGTCGCCGAAGTTTCACTATGCACTGACGTCCGCCGCCGTCGCCATGCTGATGCTGAGCGCCGCAGCGGCCCATGCTCAGACTGCCGCCGCAGCGGCGACGGACGCTAATGCAGTCGCACCCGCTGCCGCGCTTCCGGCCGCGAATGTCTCCGGCCAGCGCGACATCGTGCAAACCGAAGGCTCCGGCTCGTACGGTTCGAGCATGACGACCATCGGCAGGACGCCTCAGGCGTTGAAGGACATTCCGAATTCGGTGTCGGTCGTCACGCGTCAACGCATGGACGATCAGGGCATGGAGTCCGTCACCGACGCGTTGAAGTACACCACCGGAATTTCCGCGCTGAAATACGGCGACGGCTCGTACTACTTCAATGCGCGTGGCTATCCTGTCGGCGTGGAGTTCGACGGCGTGTCGATCCTGAGCGGCATCCAGTACCAGCCGCAGTTCGATCTGTCGATGTACGACCGCGTGGAAGTGTTCCGTGGCCCGGCGGGGTTGCTCGACGGGACGGGTGAACCGGGTGGCACTGTGAATCTGGTGCGCAAGCGTCCGGGCGATACGTTTGCACTGCGTAGCGAGACGGGCTTCGGTTCGTGGGCGCATTACCGTCAGATGATCGACGTGACTGGCCCGCTGAATCAGAGCGGTACGATTCGCGGCCGCGCTGTGCTGACGGGGGACACGAGCAACGCGTCGGTAACGCGCACCAACAACAGCAACTTCCTCGCGTACGGCGCGCTGGAGTTCGACATCACGCCGCGCACGCTGTTGTCGCTCTCGGGTTCGTATCAGGTCAACTCGCTCAACGGGTTCGACTACGGCCAGTCGCTGCTGACCAACCGCCGTTTCCTGAACGCGCCGAACAACAGCAACTTCGCGCCGGACTGGAACCACACGTGGACGTCGATGCAGGAGGTCAACGCGCGCCTCGACCATCGCTTTGACGGCGGCATTACGTCGACGACGACCGTCAACTACCGTCACATTCTGAACAACAGCCGCTACGCCTACCTCGGCCCGGGGATCGATCCGACCACGTACAACGCCCGATATTTCGCGCAGATTCAGCGTGTCGAGCAGAACATGCTGGGTGTCGATTCGCACGTGTCCGGTCCGGTGGAAGCGTTTGGCCGCAAGCATGAGTGGATGGTCGGCATGAACTATCAGCTCACGCAGAAGCGCAGCCTCTCGGGCGGCCAGACGATGGGTGTGTTCAATATCTTCTCGCCGCCGTCGATCCAGCCGCCGCTGGCGCTGACCTCGGGCGATAACCTGAATACGCAGCAGTTCGGCGCCTACGCACAGGCGCGCGTGCGGGTGCTGGACCCGCTGACCGTCGTGCTGGGCGGACGCGAAGCGTGGTATCAGCAGCAGGCGCAGAACACGCTGCCGACCGCGACGCCATGGAGCACGTCGTCGAGCGCGAACCACAAGTTCATCCCGTACGGCGGCGTCGTCCTCGCGCTGACGAAGCAGATCAACGCGTACTTCAACTACGCGAAGATCTTCTCGCCGCAAACGGCGACCACGTTCGACGGGCAAGGGCTGCCGCCGCGCGATGGCCAGCAATACGAACTCGGTGTGAAGGGCGAATTCCTCGACGGCCGCCTGACGGCGAATGTCGCGGCCTTCCGCATGACGGACACCAACCGCGCGGTGGCCGATCCGTTCCACCCGCTGGGCTCCGTCGCGGCGGGGGCAGCGCGTAGTCAGGGCTGGGAAGCGGAGCTGACGGGCCAACTCACGAGCAACTGGAACGTCTACGCGGGCTACACGCTGCTCAATACGCGTTACGACAACGACCCGTCATTGGCCGGTCAGGCGCTCGACGGCGAGGAGCCGCAGCATCTGTTCAAGCTGTACACGACGTACAAGTTCTCGCCGAACCTGCTCGGTGGCTGGCTCGACGGCCTGCGCGTGGGCGGCGGCGTGCGCATCCAGAGTTCGACGTATCGCACGGCTGGCTCGGCACAAGGGGGCTATGCGGTGTGGGACGCGATGGTGGCGTACCGCTTCAATCGCCGTCTGGAAGCGCAGTTGAACGTGAACAACGTGTTCAACCGCGACTACTACGAACGCGTGCCGTCGACGTTCTTCGGCACCTACGGCGACCGTCGTAACGTGATGCTCACGCTGCGCGCCGACTACTGATCGCTACGGGAATCGGCGGGAATCGGCCAGTCGGGGCTGACGGGGGAGGTATCGTCAAGTCCCCGTCGGCGCGGCGTCCGGCCGATTGGACAGCGTCGTGCAACAGTCTGTTGCATGGCGCTGTCGGCTGAAATTCGGAAATGGCGTTACACTCCGAGCACACGCCATCGTTGTGCGGTGGCACGCAACTCCAATTTCAGCCCGTTCGAACGTCAACATGAAGTCCCCTGGTACTGCCTCTGCCACGCTCAATTGCGACGCTGGCGAATGCGTCGAGCTTGTCGCTACGGCAACGCTGCCCACTCGTTACGGCACCTTCACTTCCCACGCGTTTCGCGTCAAAGACAGCGCCAATGAGCACCTTGCGCTGGTGATGGGCGACGTGTCGGGCGCGGGCGGCGAACTGCCTCCGCTCGTGCGTTTGCACTCGGAATGTCTGACGGGGGACGTCTTCGGTTCCTACCGCTGCGATTGCGGCGAGCAGTTGGACGTGGGCATGCGCAAGATCGCCGAAGAAGGGCGTGGCGTGATGCTGTATCTGCGCGGCCATGAAGGGCGCGGCATTGGGCTAAGCAACAAGATTCGTGCGTATCTGCTGCAAGAGCAGGGGCGCGACACGGTCGAAGCCAACCTCGATCTCGGCCTGCCCGACGACGCGCGCGAGTACGACTCCGCCGCCGCCATCCTGCGCATTCTCGGTGTGGGTTCGGTGCGCCTCATGAGCAACAATCCGAAGAAGTTCGACACGCTCATCAAGCACGGCATCCCCGTGAGCGAGCGCGTTACGCTCGACATTCCGATGCGCGAAGAGAACGAACGCTATATCCGCACCAAGCAGGCCAAGTTCGGACACTACTTCGAAGAGAACGAGTGATCGTCGTCTGACGATCACTCGACGATTCCCCGATACCTGTCGGCCAGTCTCTTAGCGAGACTGGCGGCGGCGCTCCGCCAGAATGAGCGTCAGATACACCAGACCGGCGGCCGTGCTGGTCTGTCCGCTGTAGTTCACCAGACCGAATCCCCATCCCTGATCCGTGACCGTTGCGCCGAGCGCCACGGCTAGTGCCGTCCATCCGACGATCCGGCCATTGCGCGTGCGCGCCGTTGAAACACTCTTGAAGAGCGCTTCCTGCTGACGCTCCGTCGACATTGCCAGCGCCGCAAAGCCTGCGAGGCAGAGCGCGAAAGTGACGAAATGACTCATGCGCGGTCCTCGTTCAACGGGGCATTGATCGCCGGACTGGCCGTCGTGCGGGCCGGTGCCGTAACGCGTGCGGGCTTCGTCTTCGGCTTGTGACGCGCGGTGCGAATCGCGAGCCACGCATGCAGCGCCGCGAAGGCCCAGAGCATCAGATCCACGCCTGTGTACACCCAGTCGCCGGTCGTGAGGCTATGCCAGAGGCCGCGCGTCGTCGTGACGGCGTTAAGCACCGGCAGCAGCGCGAGCACGGCAGCGCCGAACCACAGTAATTCCACCCACGCACGTTTGGCCGGGCGCACCAGCGCATAGAGCAACGTCGCCGCCCATACCCAATAGAACACGTCGACTTCGGTGACGCTGCGCTTGAGCGCATCGGCCGGAATCAGGCGATTGCCCCAGAGGAAAGCCGTCATGGCAATCGAGAGCCCCGCAATCGCTGCGATGTTCAGACGTTCGACCACGTGAAAGCCAAAGTGAGGACGTGTCGGATCGGGCAGCTTGCTGCGACGCTTGACCGTCCACATCACCAAGCCCGAGCCGACCATTGCGGTGCCGCCGAGACTGACGAGGAAGTACAGCCAGCGCAGATGCAGATCGCTGAAGCGCCCGAGGTGCAGGGCGTACATCACGCCACGCGTTTCGGCCGCCGGGCCGACGCCGTCGTGAACGTCGATCAGCTTGCCGGTCGTGCCGTCGAACAGCAGGTATTGCGGACTCATCGAGACACGCGTGCTTTCGCCGCGTGTGACGGCCACGCGTGCCGCCGCGTCACCGGCATTGGTGACGGTCACGCGGCCGACATCGCGTGCACCCCAGCGCGCCTGCGCCTCGCGCACCATCGGCGCAATCGGTGCCAGCGTCGCTTTCTCGCCGGTGGCCTTGCCCGGCGGCGGGAAGGCGCTGAGCTGCGCGCTGAGTTGCGCGCGGTCCATCGGTGTCTTGATCGCGGTTTGTGCACCCCACGGCATGTACATCGCCATGAGGGTGACGAGGCCCGTGTAGGTGATCATCAGATGGAAGGGCAGGCCGAAGACCGAGAGCGCATTGTGCGCGTCGAGCCACGAGCGTTGCCCCTTGCCCCATCGGAAGGTGAAGAAGTCGATGAAGATTTTCTTGTGCGTGATCACGCCGCTGACGATTGCCACCAGCATGAACATCGCGCAGAAGCCCGCGAGCCAGCGTCCCCACAGGACTGGCAGCGGGTGAAACTGGAAGTGAAACCGGTAGAAGAAGTCGCCGCCGAGGGTCTCACGCGCTTTGAGCGTCTGACCGGTCGACGGGTCGAACGTCGCTTCTTCGAACGTGCGACGCGGGGCGCTTGCGCCACCTTTGACGTCGCCCTTCGGCGCAGGCGGATTGCGCCAGAAGACGCCCGCGACCGGATTGCGCTCGGTCGGCAGATAAATACTCCACTGCGGGCTGCCCGCAGCGAGTGTCACGAGTTGATCGCCGACGTTCTGAGCGACCACGGCCGGATCGGGCAACGATTGCTGATGCGGCACCTCGGGGCGCATCCATTGCGACAGTTCGTCCTTGAAGTAACTCACTGTGCCCGTGAGGAACATGGCGTATAGCAGCCAGCCGACAAGCAGGCCGGACCATGTGTGCAGGTCCGACATCGTCTGACGGATGCCGCGTGCTTGTGGCTTTGCTTTCGGTGTAGGCGTGGACGTCATGCCGCACCTCCCGTCAGGTGGCCCGAAGCCACCGCCCACGCGGCCAGCGCGAGCGGTGCGGCAACGATCAGCAGACCGGCCCAGGCGCGCCACGCACTGCGCACGGCGAACACCCAGACGACCGCACCGGCATAGATGGCGAAGCTCGCCAACTCGCCGGTGATGACCGCCTGCGCTTTGTTCATCGGCAGTGCGAGTACGGCAACGCTCGCAAGCGCGGCCACGGCGTAACCGCCGCCGATGGCCGCTACGATGCGCGAGAGGAGCGCCCCGATGTTGACGATGCGTCCGGAAAGTCCAGTGTTGCCGACCTTTCCGGACGAGGCACGACGAGCCTGAGCCATGATGCGTGTCGCTTACTTGTTGGGCGTGGCGGCGGGGCCCGCCGGGAGAGGTTCGATACCGTCGGCCTGCATGACGGTCGTCGTCGTCACATAGCTCACGCCTTGATAGCGCTCGG
Source organism: Pandoraea sp. NPDC090278 (assembly GCF_044772185.1). NCBI lineage: Bacteria > Pseudomonadati > Pseudomonadota > Betaproteobacteria > Burkholderiales > Burkholderiaceae > Pandoraea > Pandoraea sp. NPDC090278. The sequence goes on from NZ_JBIVYJ010000001.1 coordinate 173,230, forward strand.
CACCCTTGGCACCCGGGCGCTCACCCGGCGTCATGTCCTTGTGACTGACTTCGGCAACATACACACCCTTCCACGGCATGTCGAACGTCACGAGTCCCTGTTCGTTCGTATGCGCTTCCTTGGCCCAGCCCGATTGCGTGACGAGCGAGACCTTCGCCTTGGGCAACGGCTTGCCCTGGAAGAACAGTTGGAACTCGCCTTGCTTGCCTGCGGGCACGAGGTCGAGCGTCAGTTGCGGCTTCTGCTTCGAGAAGTCGGTCGCCAGACGCGCGGCAGGGCGGTACCAGTTCGTGACTTCCTGACCGTCGCGCTTGGACGTGAAGAGCGGGTATTTCGCTTCTTCGGCGATCAACGATTCACCGGCGGTTGCCTTGAACGGGAGTGCGAAGCCGTTGGCCGTCTTGGTGGCGGCGGCCGTCTTCTCGCCCTGTGCCGAGGTGAGCGTGCCGGTGGGCGCGACGAACTTGTCGAGCAGGCCCGGCGACGCTTCACGCAGGTTCTCGCCGAATTCGCCGAAGCGGATCACGGCGTTCTGACCGGCAGGCTGCTCGATCCAGATCTGGTGTGCTTGCGCAGCACCGGCGAAGGCGATGAGGGCACCGGCGGTGAGCTTGGCCAACTGGGGCAGTCGCTTCAAACGGTGGGTGGCAGTCGTCTTCATTGCGGTCTCCTTGGAGAGGTGGCGGAACGTAAAGAATGGAGGGAGGCTCATCGGCATCTCGTTCGTCTTCAGAAGTCGATTTGCGCGGAGAGCAGGAACGTGCGCGGTGCGGCCACGGTGGCGTAGGTGCCGCTCATGAGCCAGTAGTTCGAGTTGAAAAGGTTCTCGATGTTGGCGCGGAACACCACCGATTTGCCCGCGACGCGCGTGCGATAACGTGCGCCGATGTCGTAGCGCGTCCACGCAGGCAATTCGAGCGTGTTGGCGGCGTTGAAGTACATGCGCGACGTGTTGATGATGCGACCGTTGAGCGAGAGGCCCGGCACCCACGGCGTATCCCAGTCGACGCCGAGGTTGAACGCGCGCTTGGGCACGCCGTTTGCATCGTTGCCGTCGTTGGTGCCGCCTGCGGTCTTGGTGAGCTTGGCGTCGTAGAACGTGGCGCTGGCCATCAGGCGCAGACCCTTGACCACCTCGCCGTACGCCGACAGTTCGATGCCGCGATTGCGCTGTTCGCCGTCGAAGCTATAGAGGTTGGTCGACGGATCGGTCACGGCGTTCGGGCGCTGTACCTGGAACACCGACACAGTCGTCGTCACCGGACCCCAGTCGGTCTTCACACCGGCTTCGTACTGCTTCGACTTGTACGGCGGGAACACTTGTCCGGCGTTGACGGTGCCGACGGGCGCGGTGCCGCCACGCGACAGACCCGAGGTGAAGTTCGCATACACCGACACGTTCTGGAGCGGCTTGACGACGATGCCCGCGAGCGGTGAAACGGCGCTCTGGTTGTAAGTTCCGGTCAGCGCGCCGGTGGCGGTGCTGTAGTTGTCGAGCGCAACGCGCTGGTGACGCAGACCACCGGTGAGCAGCACGCGGTCGTTAAAGAACGACAGGGTGTCGGTCACGGCGATACTGGTCAGCGCCGATTCCGACGCCTTCTTGGCTTCGGTGCGCGCAGCACTAATGCCCGGCAGCGGCGACGGGTTGTAGATGTTCGAAGCGACCGACGTCGAGCCCGGCACATAGGCATTGCCCGAGTCCTGCTCCAGACGCGACGCCTGTACCGTCACGGTGTGGCCGACGTCGAACGTCTTGAAGTTCACGCGTGCGCCCACTTCGCCCGTGCGCGAGCGCGTGTACGAGTCGTAATACGAATTCATGACGGTGAAGTTGCCGAGCGCGTCGGCGGGGCCGCTCGGGAACGTCTGATAGGCCGTGGCGTAGTGATAGCCCACGGCACCCCACACCGTCACGTTGCGCAGCACGTCGTATTCGAGGCGCGTGGTCACGGCCGAGTCATGCAGATGCAGCTCGCTGCCGGGGTAGAAGTTGCGGTAGCCCGAGGGGGCGTCCGGAATCTTCTTGACGGACGACTGGAAGCCGATCTGCGGACGGAAGTTGTCGTCGCCTTCGTGCTGCGTGTAGGCGTCGAGCGTCCAGCGCAGACGTTGTGTGGTGTAGTCGAGGCCGACCGAGCCGAAGCCGATGTTCTGCTTGCCGTTGTCGAGCGTGGTGTTGCCGCCACGGAATACGCCGTTCAGACGCACGCCCCATTCCTGGTTTTCGCCGAAGCGACGCCCCACGTCGGCTTCGACGCCGAGTTCCGATTTGCTCTGGAAGGTGGTTGTCAGACGCGTAATCGGCTCGCTCGTGGCGCGCTTGGTCACCACGTTGATCGCGCCGCCGATACTGCCGCTCGGGCCGATGCCGTTCATCAGCGTGCCCGGACCTTTCAGCACTTCGATGCGCTCGACGATGGCCGCGGGCACCCGGCTTGCGGACGCCATGCCGTACAGGCCGTTCAGGCCCACGTCGCTGCTCGAGACGGTGTAGCCGCGAATCTGGAAGTCTTCGCCGAAGCCGCCGCTGGAGGTCAGCATGCGCACCGACGACTCGTTGACGACGACGTCGGCCAGCGTGCGCGCCTGCTGGTCGCGCACCATTTGCTCGGTGTAGTTCATCGTGCTGAACGGCACGTCCATGGCGTCGGCCGAGCCGAGCATGCCGAGGCTGCCGCCGCGCGCGATCTGGCCGCCCGCGTAGGCCGGTTGCAGACCGTTGTCGTACGTGGCGGTGACGTGGGTCGTCGGCAGGGCGACTGCGCCGTCCATACTCGCCGCGCTGCTTGCAGGCTGAATGAGAAAGCTGCCGTTCGATTGCGGGACGACTTCCACGCCTGTACCTGCGACGAGCGCGTCGAGGCCGTTACGCGGCGTATAGGTGCCTTTGAGGCCATTGCTGTGACGTCCGGCCGTGACTTCGGGCTTGAACGACAGCATGATGCCTGCGTCGCGCCCGAAGCGGCTCAGTGCGTCTTCGAGCGAGCCAGCGGGAACGTCGAAGGCGCGTGCGCCCGGTGCAGCCGCGTTCTGGGCCTGCGCGGTGAGCGGCGTGAGGACGACTGCGAGGACCGCGCCCGTGGGTGCGGCAACGGCTGCGCCAAGGGCGATGCGGCCCAATGCGCAGGCCATCCGCGTGCGGCGATGGACCCAATTTGGTTGGCTGGGGCGCTGTTGCTGCCCACGGACGTGACCCATGATCTGACCTTTCGTGTGGAAGTAGAGCGGTGGTGCTCGACTTCCATGACCCGCGAAAAACAGAAACGGATCACCTTTTTCAAAAAAATTTGTTGAGCCGCTGGAATGCGGCTGGATTGGGTCGTTCAGTACCTTTGCTTCAGGCCGGAACGAGCCGGATTTCCCGGGTGCCCCAGAAGCGGGTGACCGCTTCCGTGCGCACTGCGAGCGTGGTGCCTAGTGTGTCGAGCACCTTGCCGACGTCGTCGAGCGGAAACGTGCCCGACACACGTAAGTTGGCCACGCTGGCGTCGCACGAGAGCGATGCATTGCTGTAACGCGCCAGCTCGGCGACGAAATCCCCGAGCCGCATGCTACGCGCGACGATGAAGCCTTCGGCCCACGTTGCGTCGTCCGTCGGCGTCTCGGTCGCCTCGGAGATGCTGTCCATCGTGTAGCTCGCATGGTGTCCTGCCTGCACGATCAGCGACTTTTCAGACGTCGCGCGCGGACGAATCTCCACTGCGCCCTTGAACACGCTGACATGCGTGCCGTCGTCGAACTGACGCACGGTGTAACGCGTTCCGAGCGCGCGTGCCGTGCCCTGCGATGTTTCGACGAGGAACGGACGCGGCGGCAAGTGGTTGTCAGGCGCGGTCGTGATCAGCACTTCGCCCCCGATCAGCCTGACGCGGCGTTCGTCGTCGCGATAGACGATGTCGATGGCGCTATCGGTGTTGAGCACGAGCTGAGTGCCGTCATCCAGTTGCAACTTGCGACGCTCGCCCACGGCGGTTTGCACGTCGGCCGACCAGTGTTGCCACGGCGACGAATGCAGCACGCTCCATGTGCCCGCGCCAGCGAATAGCAGCACCGCCAGCGACTTCACTGCGCGGCGACGTTGAGGTGAGGCGGGCGGTGCCAGCGCGGCCGTTGCGACGCCCGCTTTCACGGGCGCGGCGAGCGGCGCGAGCTTGCCTTTGACGGACTCGATGCGCTGCCACGCACGTTCGTGATCGGGGTGCGCGTTGCGCCACGCGTGCCAGTCGGCGACGGTCTGCGGTGAAACGTCGTCGCCCTGCAACTCGATAAGCCATTCGACTGCGCGCTCGGCCACGTCCGCCGGTAGATTGGCGGCGTCGGTGGTGGCGTCGTACCAGCTTGAGCGAATGGCAGGCATGGTGTTGTCGGGTTGCCGGGACGGCCGTGGTTGACGTGTCGGCATCAGTCGAGAAACGACAGGTCGGCGAAATAGCAGCGCTGCAAGGCTTTCGCGAGATAGCGCTTGACCGTCGGAATCGAGATGCCGAGCGTGGCCGCGATCTGGGCGTGCGTTTGTCCGTCCAGTTGCGAATACAGAAACGCCTGCCGCACGATGGTCGGCAAGCCGTCCAGGAGTCGATCCAGTTCGAGCAGCGTCTCAAGCATGATGGCGCGCGTTTCAGGCGACCATTCGACGTCGCGCGGCACCTGTGCGAGCGCTTCGAGATAGGCGCGTTCGAGCTTCTGACGTCGCCAGTGATTCGAGACGAGATTCTGTGCAACCGTCGTGAGATACGCGCGCGGTTCGTCGAACGAGGCAGGGACCCGCTCGCTGCCGAGCAATCGCACGAAGGTGTCGTGCGCTATGTCGGCCGCTTGTTCGGCACTGCCCAGACGTCGATGCAACCAGCCCCTCAACCACGAATGGTGATGGCTGTACAACATCTCGACGGTAGAGGGGAGGGTGCCCGGGATTTGCATGATCCAGCCTGATGCTCGGTCTACTCACGACGCCCAGGACCGGCGCGAACGCCGACAACGGTCATGCAGCAGGTGAGACAAATGCCAATAATTTGTTAATGATAATCATTATTAATAACTTATGGGAAATATCCCTGTCAATCGGAAGTGCTTTTGGCGTAGACAAAACATCGGAGTGCCGAATTCGGGGTGTCGTCGCTCAGGGCCGTGGGATGGGCGCGAGCGGTCGACGTCTGTGTTGTATTAAGGAGAATTCTGAAGATGTTTGCGATGCAGCATTTATTGCTTGACGCTCCAATTTGGCCTCAGTTACCATCCGCCCTGTCTTCAATTTAAGGGGTTGTCCGTGAATTCCGATGCCAGTAGTCCTCGATCTTTGATCGATTGATTGCCTGAGGATCCACAGCCTTCCCTGTGCCGCGTCCTCATGCAGGATGCGGTGTCTCGCGCCACTTGAACGCTCGCCCTGAGCGTATGTTTCCGGCGCCATTCCCGCAAAAGTTTCCACTGTCGTGCCTGTGATGGGCGTTGTCGTCTTGCGCATGCGTTTTGTGCCGTGCGTTGCAACGATGCGTTCTCGCGAGCCGACCGTCCGTGCCGCGCGCTCACATGCGGCACCGACACTTCGCAGCCATGCGAGGAAATCATGCGAGCTTTTCAAACCTTTCAGGCTTTCCAGAGCCAACCGACGCGCACCACACCGGTGTCGCATCTGACCATCGTTTGCCTGGCCGAGGCCCTCGGGGCCTTGCGCAAGCAGATGTTCATCGATCTCACCGCGCTCGGACTGCGCGCCACGCACGTCAGCATCACCCGCTGGAGCGACCGCGACGAGGCGTCCGCCACCGTCACGCTCGACTGCCCGCAGGGTTCGCGCGCTTCGCTCACGTCGCTCGTCATGCGCCTGTCGGGCGAGCACAGCGTGCGCCGCGTGTTCTGGTCCGACGACGCCTCGCGTCGCGCGGCTACCAAGGGCATGCCCGCGCACGCTTAGTGCCGCGCGGCTGACCGGGCCGCCCCGTCACTGCCGGATAACGCAACGCGTGTTTTTCGGCGTACCGAATCAACAAATATAAGGAGTCCGAAATGGAAGACGGAAGTAGCCGAATGTGGCCCGTCGGGACCGTACCTTTGACGTATGGCTTCCCGGCGGGCGATCCGATGCCAGAACTACCTATTTTTTTGCTTTCACCGACCGCGCGCTGCGCGGCGCGGCTGGGTGCGTTCGCGCTTTTTTTCCGAAGAGATGATCTTCGGTAGCGACTGACGAGACCGGCCGGCCGCACTGCCCATCAAGGGCAAGCGTCAGTCGCGCCAGGAAATCGTCATGACAAATAACCACCGCTCCCGCCATAAGCAGCGCGGCTTCGTCGATAACGCAACAGCGTCCGACCTGCCGCTCTCGGGCCCTGAAGTCGTCGCACGTCTCGCGACTGAACCGCTGCACCAGGTCCTGCATACGCTCGGCACCGATGTCAGCGGCCTGCCGCTCGCCGACGTCGGTCAGCGCCAGACGCGCTACGGCCCCAACGAAATCGCGCACGACAAGCCGCCGCACTGGACGCGCCAACTCGTCAGCGCCTTCAACAATCCGTTTGTCTTCGTGCTGCTCGCGCTCGTCACGATCAGCTTCTTTACCGACGTCTACTTCGCCGATCCGGGCGATCGGGATTACAAGGGCATCATCATCCTCTCGACGATGGTGACGATCAGCGGCCTGCTGCGCTTCTTCTCCGAGTTCCGCTCGCTGCAGGCGGCCGAGAAGCTCAAGGCGATGGTGCGCACCACGGCCAGCGTGCGCCGCCGTCTGTCGGCGTCGGGCAAGTCTGAGCGTCACGAGGTCGCCATGCGTGAGTTGGTCGTGGGCGACATCGTGACGCTTCAGGCAGGGGACATGATTCCGGCCGATCTGCGTCTGATCGAATCGCGTGACCTGTTCATCAGTCAGGCGGTGCTCACCGGCGAGGCGCTGCCCGTCGAGAAGTACGACACGCTCGGTGCCGTGGCGCAGAAGTCGGCGTCCATCGCAGCGGGTGAGGCGAATGCCAGCCTGCTCGACCTGTCCAACGTCTGCTTCATGGGGACGAACGTCGTGAGCGGCACGGCCGTGGGCGTGGTCGTTGCTACCGGTGGCGACACGTATTTCGGTGCGCTGGCGAAGAACGTCGTGAGCCACAAGCGTGTGGAGACGAGCTTCGACCGTGGCGTGAACAGCGTGAGCTGGCTGCTGATTCGCTTCATGCTGGTGATGGTGCCGATCGTCTTCATGATCAACGGCCTGACCAAAGGCGACTGGGTCAGCGCCCTGACGTTTGCGCTGGCGGTGGCCGTGGGCCTGACGCCCGAAATGCTGCCGATGATCGTGAGCGCCAACCTCGCACGCGGTGCTTTGGCGATGTCGCGCCGCAAGGTGGTGGTCAAGCGTCTGAACTCGGTGCAGAACTTCGGTGCGATGGACGTGCTGTGCACCGACAAGACCGGCACGCTCACGCAGGACCGCATCATTCTCGAACAGCATCTGGATGTGGCGGGCGACGAGCAGGAAGATGTGCTGCGTCTGGGCTGGCTCAACAGCTATCACCAGAGCGGCCAGCGCAATCTGATCGACGTGGCGATCATTCGACGCGCGAACGAGATCGGCGAATCGGTACAGCCGCGCGCGTTTGCCAAGATCGACGAACTGCCGTTCGACTTCGTGCGTCGCCGTCTGTCGGTCGTGGTCGCGAACGACCGCGGTGAGCATCAGATGATCACGAAGGGTGCCGTCGAAGAAATGCTGTCGGTGGCCACACACGTGAAGACCCCGCAGGGTGTGCGTGCGCTCGACGACACGGCACGCGCCATGCTGATTGCGCGCGCCGAGGCTTACAACGAAGACGGCTTCCGCGTGCTGGTCGTGGCCACCCGCGACATTCCTGCGGGCGAGACGAAGACGCAGTACAAGACGTCCGACGAGCGCGAACTGACGGTGTGCGGTTTCCTGACCTTCCTCGATCCGCCCAAGGACTCCGCAGCCCCGGCGATTGCCGCGCTGCGCGAGCATGGGGTGACGGTCAAGGTGCTCACGGGTGACAACCCCATTGTCACGATCAAGGTGTGCCGTCAGGTCGGACTGGAACCGGGCACGCCGCTGCTCGGGGCCGACATCGAGCCGATGGACGACGCCACGCTGCGCGAAGTCGTGGGACGCACGACAGTGTTCGCCAAGCTCGCCCCGCTGCACAAGGCGCGTGTGGTCAAGGCGTTGCAGGCCAACGGCCACACCGTGGGCTTCCTGGGCGACGGCATCAACGACGCCCCGGCGCTGCGCGATGCCGACGTGGGGATCTCGGTGGACACCGGTGCGGACATCGCCAAGGAAACGGCCGACATCATCCTGCTGGAAAAGAGCCTGATGGTGCTCGAAGCGGGCGTGATCAAGGGCCGCGAGACGTTCGGCAACATCCTCAAGTATCTGAACATGACGGCCAGCTCGAACTTCGGCAACGTGTTCTCGGTGCTGGTGGCGAGCGCGTTCCTGCCGTGGGAGCCGATGCTGGCGATGCAGTTGCTCATCCAGAACCTGATCTACGACATCTCGCAGATGTTCCTGCCGTGGGATCGCATGGATCCGGAGTTCCTGAAGAAACCCCGCAAATGGGACGCCAGCAACATCCGCCGCTTCATGCTGTGGATCGGGCCGACCTCCTCGGTGTTCGACATCACGACCTATGCGCTGATGTGGACGGTCTTCGGCGCGGGTGCGCTGTATCACGCGCATGGTGGCGATGCCGGTCAGGTCATCATGAATTCGGGCTGGTTCATCGAAGGGCTCGTTTCGCAGACGTTGGTCGTGCACTTGCTGCGCACGCAGAAGATTCCGTTCCTGCAAAGCACGCCTGCGCTGCCGATCATGCTCTCGACGTCCGTCGCCATTGCGATCGCTTGCTGGCTGCCGTACTCGCCGTTTGCCGAGGCGTTCGGCTTCGTCAGCCTGCCGTTCTCGTACTTCTACTGGCTCGTGGCAACGATGCTTGGGTACATCGCGCTGGCGCAGATGGTGAAGACGGTCTACATCCGCCGCTTCGGCCGCTGGTTCTGATTCATGAGCGAAGTCTGAAAGCTCGCCTCACACATTGCAGTTGCAATGCCTCCCGTCCCACTGGGGCGGGGGCGCTGCTCCCACACACTTTGGTCCTGGCGCATGCGTTGGCGTGCCGCCCGGACGGCATACGAAAAAAGAGAACGACTCATGAAGAAGCAACTGATGTATCTCGCGCTGTTCTGCCCGCTCAGCGCGTTCGCGGCACACCCGCTGACCTCCGACGACACGGGCACGCAGGGCGACGGCAACTGGCAGTTCGAGACGAACGGCGAAGTCACTTCGAAGCAGGAGGACATCGGCCGTCAGACGCTCTGGAACAGCACGCTCACGCGCGGTGTCGGCGAGGCGCTCGATCTGTACGTCAACGTGCCTTACACGAATATCCAGAACCGCTCCGAGAGCGCGGGTAGCGGCGTTGGCGACGTGGAGGCGGGGGCCAAGTGGCGCATGTACGACGACGGAGCGTTCAGCATCGGCCTCAAGCCGTATCTGAGCTTCCCGACGGGCAACGATCAGCGCGGACTGGGCACGGGCCGGGTGAACGCCGGTGCAACGTTGCTCGCCCAATATCAGATCGACGACTGGACCTTCCTGGCTAACGCTGGCGGCGCTTATCAGGCGAACCGTCAGGGGCAGCGGCAGGGGGTGTGGAAGGCGTCCGCTGCAGTGCTGTATCGCGTATTGCCGTCGACGCAACTGATTCTGGACGTTGGCACGTCGCAAAACCCCGACTTTGCGCAGAAGACGAACCCGGCCTTCATGATCCTCGGGGCCATTTACAGCCCGACGTCATGGATGGATCTCGACGTCGGCTATCGACGCGGTCTGAACCCGCAAACCTACGACTATTCGTGGATGGGCGGGCTGACGATGCGTTGGTAAGCGCTTGACGGTAAGTCCTTCTGGCGACAGGGGAATTTGCGCGCCGTACGCGTCCGAACATTCTGTAAAAATCGGGTGACGTACGGCGAGTGCGGGACATAAGATGCATGCCGATGCCATGTTAAACTGGCTCGCAAAATCATCAGAGGCGGCGCACTGTGCGCCGCCTGATTCGTTTCCGCTTCCAATCCGCTTTTCGCCTACGTCCGCCGTCGATGCGACTTACCGACCATACCGATTACAGTCTGCGCACCCTGATCTACGTCGCGGTTCATCCCGACGAGCTTGTGCACGTGCAGTCCGTGGCGGACGCCTTCGACATTCCCAAGAATCACCTCGTGAAGATCGTGCAGAAGCTCGGCCAGTTGGGCTTTCTGCACACCGTGCGCGGACGCTCGGGCGGCATTCGTCTGGGCCGCGCGCCGGAGCGCATCGGCCTCGGGGAAGTGGTGCGCGCGATGGAACCCGATTTTGCGATGGTGGAATGCTTCCATCAGGGCGATAACGCATGCGTCATCACGTCGGCGTGCCATCTGCGCGGCGTGCTGGGCGAGGCGCTGCGTTCGTATTTTGCGGTGCTCGACCGCTACACGCTGGCCGATCTCGTCAACCAACCCAATGTGTTGCGCCGTCTTCTCGGTGACGCAGCGGCGGCGGTCGTCCCGGTCTCGGACATCAAAGTCAGACGGCGGACCACCAGCGTCTAAGACGCTGCGCGAGCGCCACAATCCCCCCTTTTTCGGCCATCCGATCAGCGTTCGCTATCGATGCTATAGCGCGCGCCAATCACGTTCGTCAGAACTGGACGAATGGTCGCATCTTGCAGACGTCCTGCCGTGCAAGCCGCGCTGTCCTTTCGTAATCTCTAGTCATGCCCGCTAGCGCTCCCCCGGTGATTCGGATGGACGCACAAGGGAAAACGACTTACGGCACACGCTGCCGACCGAAAGGAGTTTCATCATGAACGCTCGTATTTTTGCCGCCGCCCTTATCGCCACCGCATCGCTGACTTCCGCTTCGGCTTTTGCCGAAACCCAGACCGCAGACGCCGGTCAACCCGTTGCTTCGCAAGGTGTGACCCGCGCGCAAGTGCTTGAAGAATTGCGTGTAGCACGCGCATCGGGCCAACTGGATCAATCGCTGCAAACGTATCCGTCGCTGCTGCAACAAGGGGCGTCCGTTGGCCGCTCGCGCGCTGAAGTGCGTTCGGAAATCGGGACGGCTACGCCGGTTGCCGCTGCCGCCGACAACCGCGCCTGATCGCGTGTCGGGTGAACAAGTTAGTTGAGCTTCTGCCAAGGCATAACAAGGGCAAGGAGCAAGGCGAGGGACGGTCCAAGCAAGGGTTGCATAAATCCTCCATAATCGGCGCACCGGGTTATTTCGATGAGTGCGCCATGGACCGGCTCTCCACCCTGATTTCGAATTTCGGCGTTCGCGCCGGTGTGTTTCATAGCGGCGGCATGTGCGGCATTGCCAGCTATGGTGTCGACGCCCACGATGGCGGTCACCTGCATTTGCTGCGTTCGGGCGAAGTTGCGCTGGTGACGGAAGACGGTGTGCGGCAGCAGATTGCCGAGCCGTCGCTGATTTTCTTCCCGCGCCGCAACCATCATCAACTGCTCTCAGGCGAAGCGGACCGCACGGAACTGGTGTGCGGGTCGTTGTCGTTCGACGGTGGCCACAACAATCCGCTCGTCGCGGCACTGCCTGAGTTCCTCGTTCTGCCGACGAAATCGCTCTCCACGCTCGAACTCACACTGAACTGGCTGTTCGCAGAAGCGTTCGGGCAGAGCTGCGGACGGCTGGCCGTCATGGACCGCCTGTTTGAGCTGCTCGTGATTCAGTTGCTGCGCCACGTGCTTGAGCATCGCCTGGTGAGCTTCGGCATGCTGGCCGGGCTGGGTGATCCGCGTCTCGCGCGCGCCCTGAATGTCATCCACAACCAACCTGGCGAAGCGTGGACGGTCGAGTCGCTGGCGAGCACTGCCAACATGTCGCGCGCGAATTTCGCGGCGCAATTTCGTGAAGTGGTTGGGCAGTCGCCTGCAGACTATCTGCTGGACTGGCGCATCGGTCTGGCGCAAAAGCGTCTGCGCGACGGTCAGCCGATTGCTCGCGTGGCGGAGGAGGTCGGGTACGACAGCGCGTCGGCGCTCGCGCGCGCCTTCCGTCGCAAGACCGGCTGCAGTCCGCGCGACTGGCTGCGTGCGCAGATGCACGCAGTCACGACGTTGCCGCGTCCGCGCGTAGAGATTGTGCCCGCGCTGCCTGCGCAGGCGGCTTAGTCCGGACGCTGGCGCCGCTCATTCTTTGCGGCTGTTTTCCGGCGATGTCCGATGGGTGCCCCTTTGCGCAAGGCGAGAGGCATCGGACGGGGCAGGATGCGATTTGCTCTGCCTGGCAACGGCCGGGACCATCCCGGCCGTTGCGCTCAACAAACCTTCCCGCTTTAGAAGACGTGGCTCACGCCCAACCGCACCACCGTCTGCGAGTTGGTGGCGGACGACATGCCGTTTGCGGCGTCGCCGACCGAGGCCGTCGCGTCGATCACGTTGCCGAAGGCGTCGAGCGTGCTGCCCGAGGCCTTCTGGTAGCCCGCCAGCGCATACAGCTCCGTGCGCTTGGACAGGTTGTAGAACGCCGCGAGGTTGAACTGGTGATACTTCGCGCCCGAAGCGTTCGCCGCCGGGGCGTTCACGTTCGTGAAGCTATAGCCGCCGCCCAGACGGAAGGCGTTCGTAAAGCGATACATCCCCAGCACGCCGACCGTGTCGAACTTCGCCGTGCGTGTGAAGCGCGAGTACGTGCCCGCCGAGTATTCGGTGTGGCTGTAATTCGCGCCCAGCGTGGTGTCGCCGATCTGGTAGGTCATCGACGTGGCGATCACGTCGCGCGCTTTGGCGCTGGCGTAACCGGCGTTGATCGACGAGGCGAAAGCCGACTCGGACGAACCTGCCCAGCTACCGATGGTCGTGTCCGTGGCGCTCGCCTTGTCGTTGTTGGCGTGCGAGAAGCCGACGCCCCACGTCAGCGGGCCGTTCGCGTACTGACCTGCGAGGCCCCAGGTGTTCTGACGTCCCATCGTGCCGGGCTGCCCGCCGAAGCCGTACATCGCCCCGAACGTGAAGCCGCCCCATGTCGGCGAGCGGTACTTGACGCTGTTGTTCACGCGCGAGCTGTGGTCGAGGTTGTCGACGTCGCCCGGGTGTGCGGCAACGCCCGAGAGCAGCGCGGTGCCGCCGACGGAGCCGACGAGATCGATCAGCGGATCGTACTGACGGCCGAGCGTAACGGTGCCGTACGCTTTGTCCTGCAAGCCGACATAAGCGTGACGGCCGAACTCTGCGCCACCCTGACTGGCCGTGCCGTTGCCGAGGTTGAAGCCGTTCTCGAGACGGAACAGCGCCTTCAGGCCGCCGCCGAGATCTTCCGTGCCCTGCATGCCCCAGCGGCTGCCTTGCCAAGTGCCGCTCTGGAACGCGTAGTTCGATGCGCCGGTCATGGTGGCCGGGCGACCGGCTGCGCCTGCGCGGGTGACGGTGGCGACATTGCTGGCGTAGCCGACGCCGCCGTCGACAATGCCATAAAGCGTGATGTTGGACTGGGCGTGCGCGAGCGTAGCGGCGCCGCAGCCGATGACCAGTGCGACGGCACGGGCGAGGGGCGAGTGGACGAAAACCTTCATGGCGTGTTTCCTGAGCGAGGTAAGGCTAAAGGGTGAGGCGCGTCCCGGTGTCGTGTCCCGGGATTTCGCGTCACATGAGAAATTAGGAATCCTAAAAATATGAAGCTCGACTTTCCGCATGCGTAAGACGAAGGATCAGCGGGAAGTCGGATCGCGCGTCAGATATCGACGCGCAACCCGGGCGTTACGTTGTTGCGTTGTTCTGTCTTGAATGCGCGTATTACTTCGCGGCGTCTTTCCCCTGATTCGCCAGCGCGGCGCGCAAACGCGCCGGGGAGTCCGTCATCACGGCGTCGAAGCCCAATTGCGATGCGGCTTCGAAGTCTTGCGGCGTCTCGACACCGAAGGCGACGAGGTGCACGTCGCCACGCGACTTGAAGCACTGCACGGCGGCCGGTGTCCACCAGTTTGCGACGATCTTCGACACGCCTTCGCCGAGTGTGAAGCGCTCCACCACTTCGACCTGACGATGAAATTCGATGCCTGCCCACGTGCCCGGGGCGGGTGGCGTGGTGCACTGGCCCGCGAGGGCGGCGGCGACCAGACGATTGCGTGTGGCGTCGCGCGACTCGAAGAGTTGCGCTTGCGGACGGCGGGCGCGCATGCGGTCCGTCGCCTCCGCTTCCGTCGAGTAGAGACGCACGCGGGACCAGGCGTTCGTGTCGTCGAGCACCTTGATGACGGCTTCGACCAGCGGTGCGGCAGGCGTCTGCTTCATGTCGAGCAGCACGGGCACGTTGGCGGGCACGGCGGCCAGCGCTTCGCGCAGCGTGGGGATCGGCAATGGGTGGTCGCGGAAGGGGTAGACGGTCTGGCCGTTGGCGTCCTTGCGGGAGAAGGTGTAACCGGCGTTGAGCTTCTTCACGTCGGCGTAGTCGAGATCGGCGAGCTTGCCGCGACCGTCAGTCAGTGCCGAGACATCGGCCGGTCGGTACATCACGGGGACGCCGTCGTGCGTGACCTGCACCGTCATCCACAACGCCTGCGCGCCGTTTTGCAGCGCGTTGGTGAAGGCTTGCACGGTATTTTCGGGGGTGTCGCCGGTACCGCCGCGATGCGCGACGATCAACGGGGCGGCGCTGGCGGCAGACGATGCAAGTGCACCGAAGACGCAGGCGAAGGCGGCCACGCTAATGGCGGCGAGGCGGACGGTGGAAGCGCGAAACGAAGCGGATGACATGATGTGCGGTCTCTGGCGAGGGCGTGAGCGATGAGTGTCGGGGCGTTCGAAGCGGTCTGATCAAACGACGAGAATTTCGGGCGAGTCCCCGCAAACGCGATGGCTCAGCGGGTCGGGCAGCGGGGCGTCGGTAATGACGAGATCCTGCTCGTCGAGTTGCCCGCCGCGCACGCTGGGCCTGCGGGTGAACTTGTAGGCGTCCGCAACGAGAATGCGATAGCGGCTGGCGTCGCGCAGCGCTTCGCGTGAGGCCGCTTCAACGCGGTCGTAATCGAGGAGCGTGCCATCGTCGTCGATGCCGCCCACGCTGTACACGCCCACGTCGGCACGATAGGCGCGAAACAGTCGGTCGGCTTCGTCGCCCAGAATCTCGGGGTTGGGCGAGCGCAGTTCGCCGCCGGGGACGATCACACGATGTTCCGGGTTGCTCGCCAGCACCAGTGCGGCACGAAGATTGTTCGTGATGACGCACAGACGTTTGCGATGCACGAGCGCCACGGCCACCTGTTCCGGCGTGGTGCCGATGCCGAGCAGAACGGTCGCACCGTCCGGAATGCGTTCGGCCGCGGCGTGCCCGATGCGCAGCTTGCCTTCGAGGTTGCGCACGCGACGCACTTCATAGGGCTGGTTGGCACCCGGCGTCATCAGACGCGCACCGCCGTGATAGCGGCGCAGCACATTCGCGTCGCATAGCGCATTCACGTCGCGACGAATCGTCTGCGTGGCAACGCTGAAGTGCTCGGCGAGGGCGTCGACACTCATTTCGCCGTGCTGGCGGAAGAGGGCGACGATGCGGGTCTGGCGGTCTGAAAGGTCCATCGGGCGGTCGTGATGTGCACATTCGTTCTGGAATGGGCGCCACTTTGACAGCCGAGAGTGACATTCAAATGACGATCTCGAATGTTCAAATGAACATTTTCGTTCAGCGGGAAAGGTTCGGATGAGCGGGCGTCACAGGCGCATTCGCTTCGAACTTCGCGCAGCGCGTGGAAAAGAAGGTGCGCACGTTGCGAATGTTGGCTGAGCTTTTGAAGAGCCGCCGGGCGAGTTCGTCATAGGCGGCCATGTCGCGGATTTCGGCAATGACGACGAAGTCCGGCCCCGGTGAGACGCGATAGCACTGCGTGACGGCCGGTTCGTCGCAGATGTAGGTCTCAAAGGTGTCGTAATCCTCGGCGGTCTGCCGGTCGAGGCTCACTTCGACGACGGCCGTCAGTGTCGGGCCGAGCTTCGCAGCGTCGACGATAGCGATCTGACGGGCGATGACACCCGCTTCCCGTAGCGCGCGCACACGTCGCAGGCAGGTGGGGGCGGACGCGTGCACCCGCCGCGACAGTTCCAGGTTCGAGATCGACGCGTCCGTTTGCAGTGCGCCGAGGATTCGCAAGTCCAGATCGTCGAGGGTGAGGCTTGTCATGGGATTGTCGGGCGAGTGAGAAGATGTGAAATTTAATTTCATATGTGTATGTGAATGAATTTAAATTTCACTGAATATGAAAAATTGACGATTAATTTCAATGCGTCAACTCTACCATCGCTTCACTGGCTGGCAACGAATCATTTCGGAGAGGCGTTATGTGTGGAATCATCGGCGCGGTCGCGCAGCGGGACATCGTTCCGAACCTGGTCGACGGTCTGAAGCGTTTGGAGTATCGCGGGTACGACTCTTGTGGCGTCGCGCTGTATCGCGAGCGTGAACTGGTGCGTGCACGCAGCGTGGAGCGCGTGGCGAATCTTCAGGACGAGGTCGGCCGACTCGGTCTGACGGGATACACCGGCATCGCGCACACGCGCTGGGCGACACACGGCAAGCCGGTCACGGACAACGCGCATCCGCACTTCTCGCCGAACGCCGAAACGCCGCGCATTGCGCTCTCCCACAACGGCATCATCGAGAACCACGAGGAACTGCGCTCGGTGCTTGAGGCGCAAGGTTATGTCTTTGCGAGCCAGACGGATAGCGAGGTCATCGCGCATCTGATCGATCATCTGTACGACGGCGACCTGTTCGAAGCGGTGAAGTCTGCGGCCGCCCGGCTGTGCGGCAGCTACGCGATTGCGGTGATCTGTCGCGACGAGCCGCATCGTCTCGTCGGTGCGCGTGACGGCATGCCGCTGATTCTCGGCGTGGGCGAGGGGGAGAACTTCATCGCGTCCGACGCCATCGCGCTAGCCAACGTCACCGATCAGATCGTGTATCTGGAGAACGGCGATGTCGCGGACGTGCAACTGCATCGCTACTGGATAGTGGATGCGCAGGGGCAGCGCGTCGAGCGGGCGGTGAATCGCGTGGCGGCGCATAGCGGTGCGGCGGATCTCGGACCGTATCGCTATTACATGCAGAAGGAGATCTTCGAGCAGCCGCGCGCCGTGGCCGACACGCTGCTGGACGTGACGTCGATCATGCCGGAATTGTTCGGCGATAACGCGTGGCGCGTGTTCAACGCGGTGGACTCGGTGTTGCTACTGGCTTGCGGTGGGAGCTACCACGCGGCGCTCACAGCGAAGTACTGGATCGAGAGTCTCGCGCAGGTGCCGGTGAATGTGGAGATCGCGAGCGAGTATCGCTACCGAGACAGCGTGGCGAATCCGAAGACGCTGGTCGTCGCGGTCTCACAGAGCGGGGAGACGGCAGACGTGCTCGGCGCGGTCCACGTCGCGAAGCAACGCGGCATGTTGCACACGCTGGCGATCTGCAACGTAGCGACGAGCGCACTGGCGCGCGAGTGTGCGCTGACGTTCTTCACGCGGGCGGGGGTAGAGATTGGCGTGGCGTCGACCAAGGCATTCACGACGCAACTGGTGTCGCTGTTCATTCTGGCGCTGACGCTGGCGCAGAGTCGTAACCGGTTGTCGGACGAGGACGAGCAGCAGCATTTGAAAGCACTGCGTCACTTGCCGGATGCGATTGCCAAGGTGCTGGCGCTGGAGCCGCAGATCATCGCGTGGGCGGAGCAACTGACGCGGCGTCAGGACATTCTCTTCCTAGGACGCGGCCTGCACTTTCCGGTCGCGATGGAAGGGGCGCTGAAGATGAAGGAGATTTCGTACATCCACGCGGAGGCTTATCCGGCGGGGGAACTCAAGCACGGGCCGCTCGCATTGGTCAGCGACGAGATGCCGGTGGTGGCAGTCGCACCGAACGACCGTCTGCTGGAGAAGCTGAAGTCGAACATGCATGAAGTGAGCGCGCGTAACGGCAAGCTCTACGTCTTCGCCGACAGCGATTGCGGGCTATCGCCGGGACCGGACATTGAAGTGATTCGTTTGACTGAACACTACGGCTTGCTGTCCCCGATTCTCCACACCATCCCGATGCAGTTGCTGGCGTATCACGCAGCCGTCGCGCGTGGCACGGATGTGGACAAGCCGAGGAATCTGGCCAAGTCGGTGACGGTGGAGTAGGTGCCGACGAGGGCGTCCAGCAGATGGTCTAGCGCATCTACAGATTGCAGTTGAGGTGATATATTCGTCGGGCTTCAGGCGGGCAATAAGTCATTAATCCAAGGCGTCCCGAAAATTCGAGGGTAATCAATGCTGAGAATACTTTGGCTCTTGCTTATCGTAGCAGTGGTGTCTGGGTGCGCGTCAGTCGCCAGTCCCGAAGTGGCTGCGGACTCAGAGACAGCGGAGCGTATGCTTTTGGCGGATCGATATCAAATCCAAAATGCTTGTTTGGATGATGTGAGCTCAGTCGGAATCTCTTGTGAAGATGCTTTTCCGGAGCGCGATAGAGCATCCAAAGTAGCCAAACGCCTTCCGTCGTTTGAATCAATGGGATGGTGCGTTAACAGGCTTCTTCCCGTACCCACAGATCGAAAGAGTCTTCCTGAGTTGGCTTTGGGCAGTTATTTCTGTGGGCGGGTGTTGATTGATCGACGGATAGATGCCACAGGCACTGAGTACTACGTGGCGCGGACCGTTGTCATGCGCTCCCTTGGTCCGTCGACGGTGCGAGCGCTCGAAGTCTCGAGCGGAAAGGACGATATCGTGTGGGCCGCACTTAGCAAGTTCATCGCAAGTGCTCCCCTCGGTAGTGCGCGTGCGGAGGAATATATGAAGGTTGCCCGAGCGCGACACGAAGCGGCGGAGGCGCAAGCCGCCTATCTGAAATCTGACGAATACAAGCGCGCTCAAAACAACGAGGCAATCAAATCGTGCCGTGAAACGATATCCTACGCTCGGGGTTTGATTGCAGAAGACGACAGAGTGGCGAAGATCTCCGGATACCATAACAAGCGTGTACGCGAGGACGCCGCACTGACGATAGTCAGATGCGAAGACGTTTTAACCCAATTGGGTGCAAAGCGATAGAAGTACTCGCGGCGTCTAGCCCTTTTTTACCTTCGCTGAGGTCCGAGGTTTCTTTGGCGCAGACGCCTTTTCATACGGCGTCGTCGTCACCAGTCCCCACAGATAATCCAGCGCCTGATCGTCGGTCATCGGGGGCGCGCCGGTGACGGCCAGCGCATCGTTGGTTTCCATGTTGCTGTGCAGGAAGTACTGGATCAGACCGCCCATCGTCACCATGAGTAAACCGGCGGGCACGTCACCACGGATATCGCCAGCGTCCTGAGCGGCTTTCATCACGGGCACGAACATCTTGTTGAGCTGTTTTGAGCGCGCTTTGCGTTCGTCCTCCGGCGCACCCAGCACGCGCCAGAGCTGGAAGCGAAGCGCCTGCGGATGCTCGCGCCAGTAGCGCATGTATGCCGCCACCATTTGCCGCGCACCTTCGCCGGTGCCTTTGAGTTCGGGCGCAATGGACGACGTGATCGCTTCAACGAACTCTTCCGAAATGCGTTGACCCACGAGGTTCCACAGATTTTCCTTGTCCGTGAAGTGATGGTGGATCAACGCTGCCGAGAAGCCGCCTTCCTTTGCGATCTCACGCGTCGTTGCCCCGTCGAAACCCCGTCGCGCGAACACCGCAAGTGCCGCCTCAAGAATGCGGTCACGGGTATCGACAGTGGTATAGATTCGGCGCAACTCGGACATGCAAGACTCCCGATAGATGATGGACTCAGCGACATACGATCAGTCGGCTGATCGTATGGTCAACTGCGCATCATAGTCCAGCCGAGGAGAGCGCGTCACTTTTCCTGAACAGGCGGAGGAAGCTTATGGCACAAAGCATGAACGCCAGAATAATAAGACCGAGAAAAGCCGACCAGCCCATCTGCTGAATGAGTCCCGGCAGGATCATCAAGGCCGCGGTCCCGATGAATCGGCCTGTGCCGTAGAGCAGGGCGTAGTCGGTGGCGGCTTGCCGACCGGAGGCCCACTCCAGCATCAGACCGCCCAACACGACATAGAGTCCAGCAGCACCTGCTGTCGTCACGATACTGCCTGCAATCACCATGGTGACGTTGGCCTGAACGTGGCCCAACCACACCACAGATGCGCTCGTGACGCATATCCCCGTCATGAACCACGCCACTCGTCGAACAGGGATTGCGCGCATCAACACCGTTGCAAGAAAGCAGGCCGCAGCGTTGGCGAGCGGTGCAACTACGCCGAGAATGCTGCCGATGCGCTCCAGCGACACGCCCATATCCACCAGCAGCAGGCGATTGAAGCTGAACAAGGCCAGTAGCGTGCACACCAGCAGCGTCAGGCGCAGGAACCGCCGGGGCATGTCGGGCTTACGTAGCGTCTGTATCAGGCTGGCCGACGTTGGCAATGTGCGAGCCGACGATTCGCGCTCCTTCGTCACCAGCGTCAGCACCGGCAGGCACGAGAGTGCCGTGGCGAGTGCGATGACGAGAAGCGTGCCGTGCCATCCCAGTTGCGGATACCACGCGACCAGCACGCCGCCGCCGATCACGGCGCCCAGTGAGATGCCGCCCATCTTGGCACCGGCGGCTGCGGCGCGCAGATCCGCTGGCATCGTTTCGACTGTCAGCGCGTCGAGGGCGACGTCCATCGTAGCGGCAGCGACGGTGGCGGTGAAGCCCAGCGCCAGCAGTACGCCCCAGCCGCTAGCTTCCGGCAGGACGAATGCCATGACGACAATGGCCACCACGCAGACGCCCTGCATCGGGATTATCCAGCCGGTACGTCGACCGAGCCACGGCCAGCGCAGGGAGTCGACCACGGGTGCCCACAGAAAGGCGAGGCCGAACGGCAGGTAAAGCGCGTACACCCACCGCAGGGCAGACAACTCCATGCCCTGCGCACGCATGATGGGCGCGACGCCGCCCTGCACGAAGCCGAGAATAGTGCCCAGCGATACGTACGCCAACGCGATGGCCAGGAGCATCAATCGCCCCTCGCCGCGCGTCGTTGCATTCGTATCTGACGAAAGATCAGTCGCTCGCATGGTGCATCACCTCGCTCAGAAGCGCACGGTCGCACCGACGCCGACAATGCGCGGCTGCCCGATGCGCACAGAGCTGACCGTGGGCGTCCATGCCTGCCCGGCCACCAGATACTGCTTGTTCAGCAGGTTCCAGGCGAATGCATAGACTTCCCAATCGCCTTGCTGCCATCCCACGCGTGCATTGAGGACGCCGTACGCGGGCAGGTCGAAACTTTCCTTCACATCGACGGAGCGTCGCCCGACGTATTGCCACGCCACGGATCCCTTCAGATGTCCGAACATGCTGCCGATGTGCATCGGTGCGTCGTACTGCAACCCTAATGATCCAGTGACCTCCGGCATGTTCGGAACGCGGTTGCCGTTCTTCGCACCAGTTGAACTGCCCGACGGCACATTGACCAACTCCGACTGGGTGTAGCCGACATTCGCCGTGAGTTGCAGGTGCGGCGTGATGCCGACGATGGCCTCCAGCTCCGCACCCTTGCTGCGATAGTCGAGCGACGCAGTGGTGAACAGCGCCCGAGTCGGATCGAAGACGATCATGTGCCCATTCTTCACGTCGTTGTAGAAGACCGAACCGTTCAGGCCGAGTCGGCGGTCGAGCCACAAGGTCTTGAATCCTGCCTCGTACGTCCAGCTCGTGGAGGTGTCGTAAGGCGTCTCGGGTTTGCCCGTCTGTCCGTTCGTTTGCGTGTTCGGAAAGCCTGCGCCCACTGCACCACGCGACACGGTCGCGTAGGTCATGGCGTTCGGTGTCCACGCATAGGAGAGCCCGGCGCGACCGGTGAGGAAGCTGTCGGACAGAGACTGGTTGTGGTCGGAGTAGGGCACCACTGCGGGGTTGCCGTTGCCCGTGAATTCGAAGTCGGCGTTCTTTCGTTCGTACGTGTAACGCAGGCCAAGCGTCGCTTTGAGACGTTCCGTAAGCGCCAGCGTGCCTTCACCGAAAACGGCGGCGCTGGTGGTCCGGATGCGGTTGTTCTGCGCGCCGTTTTGCGTCTGGAAATTGAATGCGGCGGGCGAGGCGACCGCCGTCGTTTCGTTGCTGAAGTTCGAGTGGAACAGATTGACGCCCGTGGTCCACGCGAACGGGCCACCGTCCAGCGACGACAGACGGAATTCCTGCTGTACTGTGTTTTCCCTGAAATGGATGTCTGCGAGGTCGGCGTTGGGGACGTTGTAAACGCTCTGAGGCCGACCCGTCATCGCAGAGTAAATCAGTCCGTCGGTCAGATCGAACGGCTGCGTCGAGCGGCTGTTCAGGAAACTGGTCAGCGAGGTCAAACGCATGGCTGAAAACTCGTGCTCGACCTTCAACGATGCACCCGTGTCACGCCAGCGAATGTCGCTGCGCGGATTGACAGCGCTTTGCGGGAAGTCGGGATTCTGATACCAGAGGAAGCGCGCGGCATCCGACTTCCGGTCGTCATAAAAGCCGGTGAACGTGACGGTGGTGTCGTCCCCTGGCAACCACAGCAGCGAGCCGCGAACGGCGCCGACCTGCACGCGTCCATCCTTGCCGCCCGCCGCGAGATTCGGCACGGTGCCGTCCAGATTCGAGTAGCGCACTGCCACGCGACCGGCCACCGTTTCCGACAGCGCGCCATTGGCGACGGCTTCCCCCACACGATGCCCATGCGAGCCGACTTCGGCGTTGACAGAGAACGCGCGCTTGAAGGTAGGCGTGTTCGGAATCACGTTGATGGCCCCGCCTTGCGTGTTGCGGCCGAACAGCGTTCCCTGCGGGCCGCGCAGGATCTCGACACGGTTGATGTCGAAGAGCGTGGGCGGCGCGCCGTAGACCGAGCGCGGGACTTCGTCGAAGTACATGACGACCGACGTGTCATCCGAAGAGAGCGGAGCGAATGCGCCGACGCCACGAATCACGAACAGGTTGCCGAACAACCCGCCGCTGTCGACGAACGAGACGTTGGGTGCGGAGCGGGCGAGACCACCGTTGCCGTCAGACGGTGATGCCGCTTCCTTGACGGCTTTGCTGTCGAGGACTTTGATGCTGATCGGTACGTCCTGTGCCGATTCCTCGCGCTTGCGCGCGGTGACGGTGACGGCGGGGAGTGCGGTGGCGGCCAGGGCGGCTGCGTTGGCAGTGTCTGCCGAATCGTTCTGCAGGTTGTCTTCCGCGTGAGCTGGGGCGGGGCTCGCCATCAAGACGGCAATGACCGCCAGGGCAATGCTGGACGGGAGCAGGGTCTGCGCAGCGCGAGGCCCGCACAGAGTCGGCGTAAGCATGGTGTTCCTTGAATGTGTTGAACGATCCCACACGGGAATCCCATGGCTGCGATGCCTGTCCTGCGATGACCGGCGAATGGCTAGGGTGTCATTCAGTGATGAGAACTTAACTAATCAATTAGTGGACTGATCAATTGATCAGTCGTGATGCTAATGGTTCTCATCTCGACCTGTCAACAAGGGAGGCTCAGAAACGACAAAGCCCCGCGCTTGGCGGGGCTTTGCTTTGCGATGCGAGCAAACGAAATCAGTGCGCGCGCTTTCCTACTAGTCGTAACCCACTCGCCAGACACCCGGCCGCCGAAAACGCTGCGCCCCATGCCAGCGCCCACGTCGAACCGTGCGTACCGAACAGGCCCAGCGCCAGTGCGACGAGCGCGGCGCCCGTCGCTTGCCCCAGCAGACGCGACGTTCCGACCATGCCGCTCGCGCCGCCGCTGCGCTCCGGCGGTGCGCTGTGCATGAATGCCTTCAGGTTCGGCGACTGGAAGAAGCCAAAGCCCAGCCCACACAGGCCCATGCGCCAGCCGATATCCCACAACTGCGCGTGCTCCGGCATGATCGCCAGCAACGCCATACCCGCACTCAGCATTGCCAGACCGATAGCCCCCAGCGCCCCCGGCGGATACTTGTCCGACAGACGTCCGGCGACCGGCGCAATCGCGGCCACGAAGAACGGCCACGGCGTCATCAGGAAACCCGTCTCGATAGGGCTGCGATGCAGCACGTTCTCGAAGTAGAAGGGCAGCGAGACCAGTCCCAACCCTTGCGTCGCGAAGGCGCAGATGGCTGTGAGCGTCGACAACGCAAACGCAGGCAGACGCATCAGATCGACCGGTAGCATCGGCGCACGATGGCCGCGCTCGCGTCGGATCAACGCCCAGCCGAAGACGAGCGCGCCGATGAAGCAGGTCAGCGTCAGATGCCAGTCGGCTTGTTGCGCACTTTGGCTCAGCGCAAAGATCAGCAACGAGAACGTCAGCACGTTGAGCAATGCCGCGATCATGTCCGGCTTGTGTTCGCTGCGCGGCGTGTCGGGCAGGTTGCGGCGCGAGAATGCCAGCGCCAGCAATCCCGTCGGCACGTTGATCAGGAACAGCCACGGCCAGCTCGCGAATGCCAGCACGAGCGACGCGACCGTCGGCCCGATGGCGAACGAAATGCCGACGATCAACGCGTTTAGCCCGACCCCGCGTCCCAACTGCGCCGCCGGATACAGAAAGCGGATCAGCGCAATGTTCACGCTCATGACCGCCGCAGCGCCCACGCCTTGCAGCACACGTGCCCCCGCAAGGAAGCCGAGCGACGGCGAGAGCGCGCACAGCAGCGACGCTGCGAGAAACACGGCCACGCCCCACATGAACACGCGCTTGTGGCCGACGCGTTCACCCAGCGATGCGAAGGGCAGCAGCGTTGCGACCATCGCCAACTGGTAGGCGTTGACGATCCAGACCGAGGCGGACGGCGTCGTATTCAGATCGAGCGCCATCTGCGGCAAGGCCGTGTTGGCGATGGCGGTATCGAGACTGGCGAGCGATACGGCGAGCAGAATCGCCGTCATGGCGAGCCCGCGTCCGGTGGCAGGAGGCTCGTGCAATTGCGCCGCGGCAGGGGCGGGCGGCGCGCTTACCGTCGACGTGTCGGCGGTCGGAGGCAACGACGACATGACGGATCAGCCCTCGGCCAGAATCTGACGGATGGCTTGCTCGAAGACTTCCGGCGGCTGACCGCCGCTCACGAGATGGCGGTTGTTGAAGATGATCGCCGGTACCGAGCTGATGCCGAGATTCTGATAGTGGCGCTCCAGCGCACGCACCTGATCGGCATACTCGTCCGTCGACAGAATCTCGCGCGCGCGAGTGGCGTCGAGTCCGGCCTGTTGCACGGCATCGACGAGTACTTCGGGATCGCTCGTGCGCTTGCCGTCGACAAAGTACGCGCGGAACAGCGCTTCCTTGAGGGCGAGCTGTTTGTCGTTGCCCACGGTCTGCGCCCAGTGCAACAGACGATGCGCATCGAACGTGTTGTAGGCGTGCGTGCGCAACTCCATGCGCATCGGGAAACCTTCGGCGGCAGCACGGGCGCTGATGTTCGCTCGGTTCTGCGCCATTTGCTCCGGCGAGAGACCGTACTTGCGCGACATGTAGTCGGCAAGCGGCACGCCCTCGACAGGCATGTCCGGATTCAGTTCGAATGGGCTGAAGTGCAGGTCGGCTTCGACCTCGTTGCCCAGACGGGCGAGCGCCGTCTTCAATGAGGCAAGACCGATGGCGCACCACGGGCAGGCGACATCGGAGACAAAGTCAATCTTGAGAGTGGCAGGCATGATCTGACGGCGCCAACGCGGCGCGTGCAATGAAAAACGCGTCGCCTTGCGCGACGCAACATGGCAATCGTCGCACAAATCGATAAATCTCGCCGATTCCCGCACCGTCATGTGCAGAACCCTTTACCCGCGCGCATTTTGGGCTAATGTGACGGGGGCGCGTGATGTCGATGGATGTTTTGATCGTCGGAATGATTGTTTCGGCTGGTGAATCGGCATCGTGAGCACCTCCATTGTTTCCCCCCGAATGACCTACAAGGAGTCCGATATGCCGTCTGCCGCCGATCTCGTCGCCTCGCTGGGCCTTATGCCACATCCCGAGGGGGGGCATTATCGCGAGACGTATCGCGCCGCTGGCACGGTCGCCGCCGACGCGCTGCCCGGTGGCTTCTCCGGTCCGCGCAGCATTTCCACTGCGATTCTCTATTTGCTCGAAGCGAACGACTTTTCCGCGTTTCATCGCATTCGCAGTGACGAAGTCTGGCACTTTCATCTCGGCGGCACGCTCTGGATTCACGAGATCGATTCGTCCGGTCGGCTCACGACAACGTGTCTCGGACACGATGTTGAGAACGGCGAGCAGTTGCAGCACGTGGTTCCCGCAGGCCACTGGTTCGCGGCACAGCCCGCACCGTCGACAAGTTTTGCGCTGGTCGGATGCACCGTCGCGCCGGGCTTCGCCTTCGAGGACTTCGAGATGGCCGACCCGACGGCGCTCGCCGCGCAGTGGCCAGCGTACGGCGAACTGATTGCGCGACTTGGGCGCGGCGCATCGGTGTAACGTTGGAATGGTGTAACGGTCTGCCGACGCAACCTCGCAGAGTGCGATAGCATCGACGCAATCCCGCAACACAGCTGATGACTGACCCCCATGTCCCATCCCGACGACGTTCACTTCTACGACCCGGCCAAAGGCCACGGCCTGTCCCACGATCCGTTCAAGGCGATTGTCGCGCCGCGCGTGATCGGCTGGATTTCGAGCCGCGACGCGCAAGGTCGCGTCAATCTCGCGCCGTACAGCTTCTTCGGTGCTTTCGCGTCGTTCCCGGCCATCATCGGGTTTTGCAGCGAGGGCTACAAAGACTCCATCGCAAACATTGAAGCCACGCGCGAGTTCGTCTGGAATCTGACGAGCAAGTCGCTCGTCGAGCAGATGAATCGGACGTCCGCCCCCGTGCCGCATGAGGTCGACGAATTCGAACTGGCGGGCTTGACCAAAGCCCCCGGCGTCAATGTGGACGTGCCGCACGTGGCCGAGTCGCCCGCGTCGCTCGAATGCAAGTTGCTGCAGATCGTGCGCATGCACGATCTGGAAGGCAAGCCGATGAACAACTGGCTTGCACTGGGGCAGGTGGTCGGCGTGCACATCCGTCGCGAGTTCCTGCGCGAAGACGGGCTCTTCGATACGGCCAAAGCACATCCGGTCATGCGCGCGGGTTATCTCGGCGACTATGCCGAGATCGGGCCGATGTTCGATCTGCGTCGTCCGAAGGCCTGAGCAACTCGCCGCACTGTCCTCAAATTCCACAATGCGTTATTGACGAAATCGGCGCGCGCATCGATTGACTTTGTCATGTGCGTGCGCATCCGGACTCCGGCCCTTTGTCACGCGGTGTTCTCGTCGATGCGGTAATCCCCGACCGGCCGGTCGGACATAGCGCTCGCAATCATTTGTAAAATTTGCTGCGATGCAAAATGTATTTCGGACGCGTATGCTTGCCACCTTCGTTGACGCCCCTGCGCCCGGCGTCCCCTCCCGCAGGCATTGAACAGCCTCGATTTGCGCGTTTCGCTCTCGCGACACGCGCGGAGTAGGTTCGTCCCTGGCGCCGTCAACGTAGCGCATTTGCGCTCGTTTTTTGTTGCGGCACACCAGGACCCCCCAATGTTTCCCATCCTGTCCCTTCTGATCTGGCTTCCCATCGTGGCTGGCGCGCTCGTCATGCTGCTCGGCCAGGATCGATTCCCCAATACCGTTCGCTGGGCGTCGCTCGTCGCCGCCGTCATCTCGGCTGCGCCGCTCGTGTCGCTCGTGCGCGGATTCCGGACCAGTGTGTCCAGTTTGCAATTCGTCGAGCGCTTCCGTTGGATCGACTCGTTCGACGCGTCGTGGCATGTGGGCATCGACGGCATCTCGCTGTGGCTTGTGGCGCTGACCGGTGTGACGACGATCATCGTCGTGCTCGCATCGTGGCGCGCCGTGACCACGCGCATGAGTTCGTACTTCGGTAGCTTCCTCGTGCTCTCCGGCCTGATGCAGGGCGTGTTCACGGCGCAGGACGGCATGCTGTTCTTCGTCTTCTTCGAAGCCACGCTGTTGCCGCTGTACCTGCTGATCGGTGTCTACGGCCGGGCTAACAGCACGCGCGTAGCGGTGAAGTTCTTCTTCTTTTCACTGACCGGTTCGCTGATGATGCTGGTCTCGATGCTCTATCTGTACATGCAGACGCAGAGCTTCGACATTGCACGTTGGCAGGCGCTACATCTGCCGCTCGCGATTCAGGTGATGCTGTTCATCGGCTTTCTCGGGGCGTTCTCGGTCAAGGTTCCGATGTGGCCGGTCCACACGTGGCTGCCCGAGGTGCACCTCGACGGACCGACCGGTGCGGCTGTCATGCTCGGCATGCTGAAGCTGGGCGGTTACGGGCTGCTGCGCTTTAACCTGCCGCTGTTGCCGGACGCCAGCCATTTCCTCGCGCCACTGATGGTGGTGCTCTCGCTGGTCGCGGTGATCTACGCGAGTCTGGTGGCGCTGGTGCAGACCGATTTGCGCAAGCTGCTGGCGTACTCGGCGGTGGCGCACATGGGGCTGGTGACGCTCGGCTTGTTCCTATTCTCCGAGATGGGGACCGACGGCGCCGTGATGCAGATGATTTCGTACGGCATCGTGTCGGGCGCCATGCTGTTGTGCACGGGCATGTTGTATGACCGCACCGGTAGCTCGTCCATCGATGCCTATGGCGGTGTGGCCGCGACGATGCCGCGCTTTGCGACCTTCGCAATGCTGTTCTCGATGGCGAACGTCGGTATGCCGGGCACGTCGGGCTTTGTTGGCGAGTTTCTCGTGCTGATGGGCGCGATCAAGGCGAACTTCTGGATCGGCGCGCTCGCGTCGCTCACGCTGGTGCTGAGCGCGGCTTACACGCTGTGGATGTACAAGCGCGTGATCTTCGGTCGTGTGGGCAACGCCCGCGTGGCGTCGCTCAAGGACGTGAGCCGCCGTGAGTTCGCGCTGCTCGGCGCAATGGCCGTGATGGTGCTGGGCATCGGCCTCGATCCGAAGCCGCTGACCGATGGCATCGACGCTACGGCGATTCAGGTCGTGCAGGACATCGAAAATCACCGTTTGCCTGCTGGCGATCCTGGCAGCAGCGAGATGGCAGGGCGTCGCCACGGTGATGCTGCAGGACACGCGGCCGTGGTGGTGAAGGGCGCGCGACCGGATGCGTAATCCGTCGTGACTCAATAAAAATGGGCGCTATGAAGCGCCCATTTTTTATTCGCCGCTCACGAATCAATGGCTCATCGTTTGCCACAAACGGCGTCGCCGATCGCTGAAGCGACTGACTTGCCGTTCAGCGCGATGTCCCACTTGTCAGTAACACTGCCGTCGAAATTCAGTTCGTAAAGCGTGCCGTAACCGCGCTCGCAATCTGACGACGCGATGATGACTTCGTTGTAGTCGAAACTGTTCTCACGCAGATTGTCGAAGCGCGACAGCATCGACACCGACGGCTTGCCCTTGAATGCACGCTTGCGTGCGGTATCGTTCTTCAGATAGACCTTGTTGCCCGAGTCCTTGACCGAGACGATGAACTCCCACGCATCTTTCTTCTCGGCAAGCGAGACGTGCCCGGTCTCGTTGTCCCAGCTCAGGCAGGCCATCGTGCCGATATTGTCGGCCACCGTCGGACCGAATCGCACGAATTGGTCTTTGCTCACGTACTGGCCTTCCATGCCGTTGTAGTACACGAACCCGTAACCCTTGCGGCACGCTTCGAGCAACACCACGGCCTGACCGTAATCGTACGTATTGTTGGCCTTATTCTTCTTCTGATAGAGGTACTTGTAACCGTTGTTCTTCTTGCCGTCGACATTGGTCATCGAGCCGCTACCGCGCTTTCCCTGCCAGACCAACTTCGGCGTTTCCGCCACCGTCATCCAGTCTCCCGCGTCGTCGGCATGCGCCGCCTGCATCATCACCACACCGGCAAGCGTGCCCAGCACTGCTTTCACCCACATATAATTTTTCTCCTCGACATCTGACTTCCAAGGCGTACCGCTGCCTTTCCCCGTGTACCCCGAAGTCGGGTATTTCATCGCTAACCTCGGAGGGGGCGACGTCAATGCTCAACTTTTCGGGGCATGAAATCTCTCTTCGGCACCTGAGCCGAAAACTTTAGCGAGGGCGGGCGTCTCGCTTGCCACAATTCTTTAACGATCCCTCGCCAGAATGACGGTCATGCCATGCAAGTGGCATTTTTCAGTGATGAGTTTGCACACGTGTGCAAACAACGCTCGATGCCATCGTCAACCCAGTGAGAGATCGCATGAAACTGTCTATCCGTCTGCGCGCTTTGTCAGCCGCTGTTGCCGCCGCCGTTGGCCTGTTCGTCGTGGCGACGAGCGTGAGCGCGGCCGATCTCGTGATCGCCGGGCGTGACGATATCTACGGCAAGGGCCTTGCCGAGGCCGTCGCGAGCTTCAAGAAGTCTCATCCGTCCGCAGACATCGAGCTGTTGAAGCTGCCGAACGCGAACCTCTATCAGAAGCTGAAGCTGTCGATGCGCGAAGGCACGGGTGCCTACGATCTCGTGATGATGGACGACACGTGGTCGCCCGAATTCATGGCGAACGGCTGGCTCAAACCGCTGCCTGCGACGCTGGTCGACGCCGACATGGTGGCTTCGACCGTAGCGCTCGGCCGTGCGCCGAACGGCAATCTGTACGCGCTGCCGGTGGTCGGTAACGTCGAGATGTTTGCGTATCGTCGCGATCTGCTCGCGAAGCACAAGCTGCAAGCACCGCGCAACTGGGACGACGTGCTGAAGATCGCTCAGACGACCGGCACCGACGCTAGCGTGTCCGGCGTGGTGTTTCGCGGCACGAAGGGTAATCCCGTCGTGACGGGGTTCCTGCCGATTCTATGGGCGTATGGCGGCGACGTGATCGACGCGAATGGGAAGGCTGCCATCGATTCGCCGCAGGCGCTTGCCGCACTGAAGATGTTCGTCGCGCTCAAGGCGCATGCCCCGAAGGATGTCGCGGTCTACGGCGCAGCCGAAGTGCGCGATGCCTTGCAAAAGGGCGCGGCGGCGCAAGCCATCGAAGTGTGGCCTGCGTGGGTGCCCGCGCTGGACGATCCGAAGCAGTCGCGAGTCGTTGGCGAGGTCGCATTGCAGGCGCCGCCGGGACAGGTCAAGGGGCCGGCGCCGATGCTCGGCATCTGGCAGATGGCCATTCCGAAAGACGCGCAGCATGCCGCGCTCGCACAGGAATTCCTGGCGTATCTGACGTCGCGCGATACGCAGACGCGTCTGGCCGTCATGGGCATTCCGCCCACGCGCAAGAGCGTGTTCGAAGATCCCGCGCTCGTGAAGCAATTCCGCTGGTATCCGGATCAATTGAAGGCGCTTGAAGCCGGACGTGCGCGTCCGCGCGTGAAGAACTGGGAGCAGATCGAGAGCTTGCTGGGCGACGCCCTGCAACTCGTGATTACGGGGCAACTCACGCCGGAAGCTGCGCTGCGTCAGGCGTCGCAGAAGATCGCGCCGGTGCTCACGACTGCGGCCAACTAACGTCCCGACGATTCCATGCATGCTGCACGTCGCTGGTGGCCCCTGATCTGGCTGGTGGGGCCAGCCTTCCTTGTTATCGCTGTGCTGGCGCTGTATCCGGTACTGCAAGTGCTGTTCGATTCGTTCTTCCAGGTCGACTACGCGTCGGGGCACCGGGCGTTCACCGGGCTGAAGAACTATCGGACGGTGCTCGCCGACGACAACTTCACCGCGAGCTTTTTCAACACGGTGCACTTTACGATCGTGGCATCGGTGTGCGAGGTGGTGCTCGGCGCAGCGCTGGCGTTGCTGTTCTCCCGTGCGTTTCGCGGGCGGCGTTTCGTCATGCCGCTGTTGATCCTGCCGATGATGCTTTCCACGCTGGTGTGCTCGGCCATCTGGCGCAACTGGCTGAATTTCAGCGGGTTCCTGAACGCGTTGCTCGCGAAGTTCGGTCTGCCGGGCGTGCAATGGTTGTCCGATCCGGGGCTGGCGATCTGGTCGCTGATTCTTGTGGACGTCTGGCAATGGACGCCCATGGCCTTCCTGATCGTGCTCGCAGGTATTCAGTCCATCGATCCGGAGTTGTTCGAGGCGGCCCGCACCGACGGCGCGAGCGAGTGGCAATGTCTGCGCGACATCACGCTGCCGCTGCTCGTGCCGCAGTTCGTGCTGGCCATGCTGTTGCGCTCGATCGATACGTTCAAGTTGTTCGACAAGGTCTACGCGCTTACCGGCGGTGGCCCCGGCAATGCGACGCAGACACTGTCGACCTATGTCTACGACACCGGATTTCGCTTTTTCAGCGTGGGGCCCGCGAGTGCGGCGTCGGTGCTGATGTTGCTCGTCGCGTCTGTGCTCGTCTCGGTCAATGTCTGGATGTCGATTCGTAAGCGGGGGGCGCGATGAGTGCAGGTACGTCGTCTCCCAGGTCGCCCGCGTCGCTTACGTTCCGCCGGTCGGGGCAGCAAACGCTGCTCTGGACGTTGCGCATCACTGCGCTGGCGATGTTGTTGCTGCCGTGTGTCTGGATGCTCGGCGCGGCGTTCACGCCGACGCTGGAGCGTCTCGATCATCCGCTGGCGCTGTGGCCGCAGACACCGACCTTGCAGCACTTTCAGACGGTATGGGAGAGCGGCATCGGCCGTCAGGTGCTCAATTCCCTGCTGGTGAGCTGCGGCACGACGCTGCTGTCGCTGACGCTGGCGTTTCCGGCGGCCTACGCGCTCGTGCGTTTGCGCTTTCCGGGGCGGCTCGACGTGGTTTTTCTGATGCTGGTGCTGGCGGTCAAGCTGATGCCGCCGATTACCGTCGCCGTGCCGCTGTTTTCGCTGGCGAAGACGTTGCATCTGCTCGACTCGGAAGTCGGGCTGATGCTCGCTTATCAGGTGTACACGCTGCCGCTGTCGATCTGGATGCTGCTGTCGTTCGTGCGTGAGATTCCCGTCGATTACGACGAAGCGGCGTGTATCGATGGGGCAGGGCTGTTCCGTCGGCTGGTGGACATCATGTTGCCGCTGTGTGCGCCGGGATTGGTGGCGACGGCGATCTTCGTGCTGATCGCCGCGTGGAACGAGTTTCTGCTTGCGCTGCTGTTCGTCTCGTCGCCGAGCAAGTTCACGTTGCCGCTCGCGGTGGCGGGCTACGTCACGGAGAACGGCATCGATTGGGGCGATCTGATGAGCGTGGGCATGATCGCATCGCTGCCGACGTTGGCTGTTGCGGGATACGTGCAGCGCTATTTGCTGCACGGGTTCTCCGGTGGACTCAAGTGATGGGCGAGGTCGAGGTCGAGGTCGTCAGGCGCAGGTTTTCCGCACGACGCTCGTGACCGGGACGATGCGCGTTCGCGAGACACCTGAGAACGCGTTCATGCGGTCGATGAGCAGTTCGATGGCGGTGTCCGCCAGCGCATGCGTGTCCTGAACGATGGTCGTGAGCTGGTAGTTGTCGTAGCTCGCGGCGGGAATGTCGTCGAAGCCGACGATGCGGATGTCCTCCGGTACGCGCATGCCGAAGTGCAGGCGCGCCGTGTCGATGAAGCCGAGCGCGAGCAGATCGGACGAGCAGAACACGCCGTCGGGGCGTGGGGCTTGCCAGTCGAGCGGCGCGAGCAGGGCGTGCGCAGCGGCGACGCCGCATTCGTAGGTGTCGCCCGGCGTGCTGTGGGTTTCGACCGGATGAGCGAGCTTCGGGTCTTCCTTGGCGATGAGTTGCGTCGCGCGAAGGAAGCCAGCGCAGCGGGCGCGACCGTTGTAACTGGGTTTGGTCGGACCGACAAAGGCGAGGCGTGTCGCGCCGGCGTCGATCAGGAGCCGGGCCGCGAGTGCGGCGCCTTCGGCGTTGTCGCTCACTGCCACGTCTGCACCGGGCAGGTTCGACGCGCGGTTGATCATCACCACGGGAATCTCGCCTTCGAGGTACTGGCGGGCGAGTCCGAGCGGGGGAGAGGCCGACGTCATGATGATGCCGCCGATCCGGTAGCTCAGCAGCATGTCGAGCGACTGCTGGATTTGCACGGGATCTTCCGCGTTCACCACGATGGGGGTGAGTTTGTGACGACCAAGGGCGGCAATGATTTGTGCGAGGAGCTTCGCGCGGAACGGGTTTTCGAAGCCTGCGGTGACAACGCCGACCATGCTGCTGCGCTGCATGATCATTTCGCGGGCGATCAGGTTGACCTGATAGCCGAGCGAGCGTGCGGCTTCCATGACGCGCTCTCGGGTCTCCGGGGCGATGCTGGCGGTCGGCGAGAACGCGCGCGAGACGGCGGAGCGCGACACTCCCGCGCGGCGGGCGACGTCGGCGGCGGTGACCCAGGACGTTTGTTTCTTCGGCATGGCGTGGCGAGTAAGGGGACGCAAAGCTTGCTTCGCGCAGCGTGCACGACGAAAAGGGCAAGAAGATGACGAACGAACAAGATGCAACGGTAGCACGTGTCGCACCGGCCGCCTGGATGACGGATCTGCGTGACGACATCCCACTCAACTGCCTGACGATGCCCGGCAGTCACGACACATGCGCCTACACCGTGGACGACGCGCTTGCCCGGACGCAGCGTGCGAGTCTCGCCGTTCAACTGGCGCGCGGCGTGCGGGTGCTCGATATTCGCTGTCGTCACGAAGACGATGTGTTTCACATCAATCATCAGCGCATTGCGTTGGGGCTGATGTTCGACGACGTCATCGCAACATGTGCGGCGTTTTTCGTGCGCCATCCGGGCGAATGCATCGTGATGTCGGTGAAGGACGAGTGCGGCGACCGGCACTGTTCGCGCAGTTTCGCGCAGACCTTTGCGTCGTACGTCGAGCGCTACGCGGCGCATGTCCGCTGGTATCTGGGCGACACGATTCCTCGTCTGGGGGACGTGCGCGGGGCGATTGTGTTGTTGCGGCGCTTTGCCTGTGCGCCGACAGCGATTGCGCCGATGGGGATCGATCTCACGGCGTGGCTGGATAACGCGACGTTCGATATTGAGCGGGCCGGTGCGTCGTTCACGATTCAGGATGAGTACCGTGTGCCGGTGGAAGCGTCCATCGATTTCAAGTGGCAGAGGATCGATGCGCTGCTGGCTCGCAGCGATGCGCTTGCGGCTGAGCGTTGGGTGGTCAGTTTTTGCAGCGGTACCGGCATGGGCGCGAATCCGTATCGCGTGGCTTGTGGCGGTGTCAGGCCCGATCAACGCGGCATCAACGACATGCTGAGCGCGCGGCTGACCGTGTTCGACGGGGCGTGCGGCACGATGATGGTCGATTTCTGCGAGCACGCGGATTGGGCGCTGGTGCGTGAGCTGGTGGCGCGAAACGTGCGCTGGCGGCGTGACTCGTCGGATGTCGACGATGCCCCGCGTTCAATGGAGGCGTGATGCTCCGTCACGCGCGCTTGTGTTTCGTTTTATCCCTCGGGCGGCTGTTGTCGCCGTTCTTCATCAGGATTTCGTTCCATGCATCCCATGCTTAATGTCGCGATCCATGCTGCGCTCGGCGCGGCACAGATCATCCATCGCGCCTCGGGCGATCTCAACCGGCTGACCGTCAGCAAGAAGCAGCACAACGATTTCGTGACGGAGGTCGACAAGGCGTCGGAGGCGGCGATTATCGAGATGCTTCGGCGGGCCTATCCGGATCACGCGATTCTGGCGGAAGAATCAGGGCGTGAGGCGGGCGGTTCCGATTTCGAATGGATCATCGATCCGCTGGACGGTACGACGAACTTCATCCACGGTTTTCCCTATTACTGCGTGTCGATTGCGCTGGCGTATCGGGGCGAGGTGGTTCAGGCGGTGGTCTACGACCCGAACGCAAACGAGCTGTTCACGGCGACGCGTGGTGGCGGGGCGTTTCTGAACGAGCGTCCGATCCGGGTGGGCGCGCGGGCGGAACTGGCCGATGGGCTGATCGGCACTGGCTTCCCGTTCCGGGAGACGGACGACGTCGAGACCTACACGCGCTTGTTCGTCGAGATGAGCGGTGCGTGCGCTGGATTGCGCCGCCCGGGGGCTTGCGCGCTGGATCTCGCGAACGTTGCCGCTGGGCGGTTGGACGGCTTCTTCGAGCAGGGCGTGAACGCATGGGACATGGCCGCCGGGAGTCTGCTGATCACCGAGGCAGGCGGCCGGGTGGGCGATTACGCGGGCGGTGGCGATTTCCTGCGCCTAGGCGAAATCGTCGCGGGCAACCCGGCGGTGTATGCGCAGATGTTGCCGAAGTTGGAGCGTTATAGCCGGACGATGCAGTGACTGATGGTGGGCGGGCGAGCGACGGAGCAACCGCCGGAGTAAGCTACGCGGGTGCTTGAACCGTGTCTCTCGTGTTTCGTCCAATCAACTCATCCGGTCCGTCACCATGTCATTCATTTCTGTTGCCGTCGCAGTCATTGGTGTGGTGGTCTTCGCACAGCCTGTTCAGGCGGCGACGTCCAGCGAGAAGGCGCGTCTTGAGGCGCCCGTCAAAGCGGTCGCGGATCAGCGTATTGCCGTCGATACGTCGCACGGTAACGGTACGTTGCCCGTCTATGCGGACCATCCGGTGGATCAGCCTGCACCCGACGTCACGCGTGTGTTCATCGTCATTCACGGCACACTGCGCAATGCCGACGTGTACTACGCCTCGGGGCTACAAGTTGTCGAGAAGGCTGACGAGGACCGCAAGAGCACGATGGTCGTAGCACCCCAGTTTCTGACGCCCGCCGATACGCGGGCGTTTTCATTGCCCGCCTCAACACTCGCGTGGTCTCAGGAAGGATGGAAAGGCGGCGAGCCCGCACGCACTCCGGGCCCTATCAGCTCGTTCGAGGCGCTCGACGCGTTGCTCGCGCATTTCGCCGACCGTCGCTTGTATCCGTCGTTATCGACCGTCGTCATGATGGGGCACTCTGCGGGGGCGCAGTTGTTGCAGCGCTATGCCGTGACGGGGCGGGAGGGGGATTCACTCGCACGTGTCGGCATTGCGCTGCGCTATGTGGTGGCGAATCCGTCGAGCTATCTGTATTTCGACGACGAGCGGCCGAACAAGCAGGCGATGGCGAACGGCAGTTGTCCGCGTGCGACGCAATGGAAGTACGGTTTGAAGTCCGCGCCTCCCTACGTTGCGTCACAGGACGTGCGCGACCTGGAAGCGCGTTACGTATCACGCGATGTCGTGTACCTGCTCGGGCAGGCCGACACGAATCCGTACACGCACTTCATCGATCGTTCATGTGCTGGAATGGCGCAGGGCCCGTACCGGCTCGCGCGAGGGTTGGCCTATTTCGACTACCTGAAGCAGCGGCATCCGGATGGCCTCGCGCAGAAGGTCGTAGAAGTGCCCGGCGTCGGACATGACGGACTTGGCATGTTCACATCCGCCTGCGGTCTCGCTGTGTTGTTCGGTCGCGCGTTGCCGACGTTGTGTCCGGTGATCGCAGGCACTGCGCCGAACGCATCAGGGTCGGCGCGGTAAGCAAGCCCGCGACATTTCCGACCGCAAAAGAAAAAGGGCTGCACAGTGTGCAGCCCTTCGAATTCGTTTGGTAGGCCGTGCGGGATTCGAACCTGCGACCAACGGATTAAAAGTCCGCTGCTCTACCAGCTGAGCTAACGACCCAACGAAGAAAAAGATTATAGCGTTGCGGTCGTTATAGTGTCAAGACTTCTGTGACGCGGATGTGTCCATTTCAGGGCTATTTCTCGTAGTTGCGCGCGAATTACGCTCAAACACTGCGCTCAATGCGCCACATCTGATACTTGAACGCACAGACGCCGCCCACCAGAATCGCCGCGATGGCGACGAACGAGCCGACCGCCAGCGTCGACACACCCGACAGCCCCTGTCCGACCGTGCAACCCAGCGCCGTCACGCCGCCGAACCCCATCAACGCGCCGCCGACCATGTGATTCGCCGTGTCTTCCGTCCCGTGGAAACCTTCCCAGCGGAAGTTGCGCGATACGAGGGCGTACACAAACGAACCGGCGATCACGCCCAGCACGCTCGAAATCCCCAGCGTGATGACGTTGCTCGTGTCGCTCCACATCATCAGCCAATACAGCGTGTAAGCCAGCGGCGAGACGAACGACAGCGCTTCCATCTTGCCGGAGTTCGTCGCAACGAAACTCTCTTCGAGCGTGTTCGGATTCTCGGCGACGTAACCGATCTTGCCCGAGACGTACCAGAGCGCCACGATGATCGCGCCCACCACGAGCCCGCCGAGCAGATTGTCGAACGTCCAGAATTCGCGCCGGACAACGGCGGCAATCACGAATGCACCGCCAACGATCAGGCCGAGCACGAGTTGCGCACGGTGCACGTCGCCGCCGAACAGACCGCCAAGGAGTGTGGGCAGATCCTGCGACGTCGCAAACGTCGTCTGCACGCTATCGAGCGCGGCCACGCGGAAGACGGCGAACAAGCCCTTGAGCGTCATGTATGCCGAGACGCCGATCATCACGAAGACGAGCAACGATTTCAGATTGCCACCGCCGATGCGCACGAGTGTCTTGCTGCCACATCCGGACGCGAGCACCATGCCGAAGCCGAAGAACCAGCCGCCGACGAGATACGAGAGCCAGGTGAAGCGCGGCGTCGTGTAAATCGCCTTGACCGGATCGACGATGCCCAGCGATGCGAGCACCCCCGTGCCGATGGTCGCGACGCCGATGGCGAGCCACCACATCCGCATGCGATTCCAGTCGCCGATGTTCACGATGTCGGAGAGTGCGCCCATCGTGCAGAAATGCGTGCGTTGGAGCACAGCACCAAACACGAAGGCCAGGCCAAAGGTGAGCCACACGACAGTGTGGGAGAGGGCGTTCAGATCGACGTCGGTCATGAGGCGAGAAGACGATAGCGGCCGGGCTGGCCGTTCGATACGTTGACGCGAGCCACGGGGCGCGGCCGGCAGTGTTGTTATCAGACGTGATGCGCAACCTGTGCACGATCACATCGCGGGTACGGTCGCCATGACGTGCAGGACACTGACGGTCCACACGCATCCCCTGAGACGCCGCGCCTCGAACGTTTGGAAAGTCCGTATTCTACTTGAGGTCATGCCCATCGCTTGCAAAGTGCGCGCCGGAAACGACAACGCCGCCCAGGGGCGGCGTCGTTCGTTTGACGAGTGACCTCACACGGAAGGTTGGTTCGCTCAACCTCCCAGGGGGCGTCTTACTTCAGCTTGGCCGAGCGCTTCTTGGCCTCCGCTGCCGATTCGGTGTCCGGGTACTTGGCCACCAGATCCTGCAACGTTTTCTTTGCTGCCGCAGTCTGCCCGGATTCCGCCTGGTTGCTGGCAATTGCCAGCATGGCCTCGGCAGCCTTCGGGCTCGTCGGGTACTTCGTCACGATCCCTTGCAACGTCGCAGTCGAACCCTTCAGATCCTTGTTGGCGTACTGCGCATTGCCAAGCCAGAACTGAGCTTCGGGTTGATACGGGCTGGCAGGATACTTCGCCGTGAAGGTCCGGAAATCCGTTTGCGCACCCTTGTAGTCACCGTTGCGGAATTTCGTCAGCGCGGCGTCGAAAACTTCCTTCTCGCCCGGTTGGACGGTGCCGGTCACGCCGCCGACGGTCATCTGCTGCGGTTCGAATTTCTTCAGACGGCCGTCGAGGTCGTTGTAGAAATCCTTTTGACTCTGTTGCAGGTTCGCAAGCTGGTTCTTCAGATCTTCGTTCTGGCCGCGTTGATCGGCCAGATCACGTTGCAACTGCTGGATCTGGTTGTTCAAATCCAGCACGTTGCGCGTGAGCCCCTCGATCCGCTGCTTGTCCGAATCCAGACGGCTGCGGATATCGAGGATCGCTTTGCGCGCCTCGTCGTCGTCGAACAATCCGGCATGCGCGAGCGGGCTCAGCACCGAAGTGCCGAGCGTCACCGCGCAGATCATGTTTTTAAGCAAACGAGACGTCATGACGATTCAATCAATAAGCCAGGTCGACGCGACGGTCTTGGGCCCAGGTGGCTTCGTCGGTACCCGTAGCCTTTTCCTTGCCCAGCGACACGGCTTCCATCTGGCCGGCGTTGGCGCCCAGTGCCGTCATGGTCTTCAGGACGGCTTCAGCACGCTTCTGACCCAGGGCCAGGTTGTACTCGCTCGTACCGCGCGGGTCGGTGTTGCCTTGCAGCAGCACGTGACGTTGCGAGTACTTCGACAGGAAGGCCGAGTGAGCCTGGAGCAGCGGGGTGTATTGCGAATCGACGCTGTACGAATCGAAACCGAAGTACACGCTGCGCTTGGCGAGCGGGCCGTTCGGGTTGTTCAGTTCGTCAGCCGATGCGTCGACGGGGGCGACGGCGCGTGCGTCGGTCGTGGTCTGACCCTTGTTGGCGTTAGCCTGGTCGTCGAGCTTCACGCCCGACGAGCAAGCGGCCAGAGCGGCCAGCGAAGAGATGGCGAGGATATTACGAAGCAGGGAACTCATATGAGCCTCCGTTTGATGTTGCTGTTGATGTTATTGCATGAAAGGGCCCCAGGAGGGTTCGCGAACTTCCCCTCCTCGAACCTGAAGAATCTGCCGGGTTTGCCCGTCCACCGAGACTGCCGCGAGAACCTTCCGGCCCCCGGACTGCGTTGCATAAAGAATGTACTTGCCGTTCGCGGCAAAACTCGGTGACTCGTCGTGGCTGGTGTCGGTCAGAGCCGTAACATCGCCAGTGCTCATATCCTGCACGCTCAGCTTGAATCCGCCACCCTGACGCGCGATGAACGCGAGCAACTTGCCGTCGGGACTGATTCGCGGGCTGACGTTGTAACTCCCCTTGAAGGTCACGCGCTGCGCGCCACCTTCACTCTCGCCACCGGCCGGCATCTTGTAGATCTGCGGACCACCTCCACGATCGCTCGTGAAGTAAATCCATTTGCCGTCCGGGGAATACTGCGGTTCGGTGTCGATCGCGCCGCTGCGCGTCAGACGCTTGAGGCCACCGCCATTGGCGTTGACCTGATAGATCTGCGTGTTGCCGTCGCGCGAGAGGGCCACGGCCAGCTTGCTGCCGTCCGGCGCCCACGACGGTGCCGAGTTGTTGCCTTTCTCGTTCGCGAGCACAGCACGGCGGCCGCTCGGCAGATCGTGGATGTACACGACCGGCTTGCGCTTCTCGAAGGAGACGTAAGCGACCTTCGTGCCGTCCGGTGACCAGGCCGGCGAGATGATCGGCTCGCGGCTGTTCAGGGCGACGCGTGCGTCCTGACCGTCGGAGTCGGAAATCTGAAGCTGGTAGTTCGGGCCGTTGTGCAGCACGTACGACAGACGCGTGGCGAACACGCCGCGATCGCCCAGCAACTTCTGGTAGATGTAGTCGGCGATCTTATGTGCGGTCAGACGCAGGTTGGCTTGCGACGACGTCAGCGCCAGACCGCCGAGCGGCTGGCCGTTCACGGCATCGTAAAGACGGAAGCTGACCTGGAAGTTGCCGTTGCCCGATGGCGTGATGGTGCCGGAGACGAAAGCATTCGCGCCCTTGGCGCGCCACGTGCCGAGATCGACCGAATCGTCCACACCCACGGTGGCACCACCCGTATCGATCTGGTTGAAGCGACCGCTATTGCTCAGGTCGGCCTTGACGACGGCGACGATATCCGTCGGCGCCGTGCCTTTGAAGTTCGACACGGCGATCGGGTATCGGTTGGAGCCGACACCCGTAATGTCGACGGTCAGCGGTGTCTGCGCATGGGCGATCGTGCAAGCCGCGGTGAGCCAGGTGGCCACCAGCGCACGCCATGCATATTGACTGGAGATTCGCATGCGTTCGATTGGTCAGTTACGCGTTGCAAGGGCCATTTTTACCACATTCGAATGAAAATGGACTCGCATCGCTCGGTTTTCGTTCCCGTTTGACAACACACTCAGTTTTTTGGACTGAAGCGCAGGTTGACGGTCGGGGGGGCTTTGCCGTTCGTGTCGCGCGGCAACGGGTCGGATTTGGTGATGGCGGCCTGTACGGCGGCGTCCCACGCGGGGTTGCCGCTCGACTTGGCCAACTGCATCGACAGTACGCTGCCATCCGGTGCCAGACGTACCGTCACGACCGCCGTGGGATTGCCCTCGGTGTCGCCACCATAAGCGATATTCGGCTTGACCTTGGCGCGCACCCGGTCGGCGTAACCCGCCGATGCCGTGCCGCCGGCGCCCGAGCCGGTACC
Source organism: Pandoraea sp. NPDC090278 (assembly GCF_044772185.1). NCBI lineage: Bacteria > Pseudomonadati > Pseudomonadota > Betaproteobacteria > Burkholderiales > Burkholderiaceae > Pandoraea > Pandoraea sp. NPDC090278. The sequence continues at coordinate 215,278 of NZ_JBIVYJ010000001.1, forward strand.
GCCCGCCTGCGAGCCCAGACCGTTGCCGGTCGCGCCCGGAGTGCCACCCGCCATGCCGCGCAACGAAGCCAGACGATCGGCTCGCGCCGCATCCGCCGCCTTCTGCGCAGCGGCTTCCTTCGCCGCCTTGGCCTTGGCAGCCTTGTCTTCCGCAGCCTTCTTCTCGGCATCCGCTTTCTTCTGCGCGTCTGCCAATTGTTGCTGCTTCAATTGTTCGGCCTTCTTGGCGTCTTCTTCCTTCTGACGTTTCTGTTCGTCAGCTTTCTTCTGATCGGCCAGCTTTTGCTGGCGCGCCGCATCGTCTGCCGCCTTCTTGCGCGCGATTTCGGCAGCCGCCTGCTGCTCGGCAAGTTGCTTCTGCTTGAGAGCTTCCTGACGCGCCTTCTCCTGCTGCGCTTCGAGCAGGCGTGCCTGTTCGGCGGCTTGCTGTTCCTGCTTGCGTTTCTTTTGCTGGAGGGCGATGTCGGCGTCTTCGGCCGGCGGCGTGGGGGCTGCCACGGCCGGCGGGGCCGGTGTGGGCGGTGGCGTCACGACGGGCGGCGTGGGCTCGGCCACTTCGGTCGGCGTCCACAATTCCGCTTCGGAACCGGCGGGCGAGCTGTTCTGCCAGCGCATGCCATAGAAGAGCAGGGCGAACAGCAGCGCATGCATGAACAGCGCGAGAAGGAATGCCCGTCCCGTGCCGCGCTCATCCTTGCGCGGACCGATGGGAAGGTCGGAGCGAGCTACAGTGCGACTCATTTCTGCTTGACGAGCAGGCCCACGCGCTTCACGCCTTGAGCCTTGAGATCGGACATCACGTTCATGACGATTTCATACCGCACCGACTTGTCGGCGGCGATGACGACCGGCTGATCCGGATTCGCCGCCTGACGGCCTTGCAGGAAACCGGTCAGATCGCCCGCGCTCATGCGTTGCTCGATGGTGTTTTCACCATCCTTGTAACGCACCAGCATGCGATTGTCCGCTTCGATATTGACGACCACCGGCGGCGTCTGCTGCTGCGGGCTCGCGTTGGCGACGCTCGGCAGATTGACGATCGACGGCGCGACCAGCGGGGCGGCCACCATGAAGATGACGAGCAGCACCAGCATCACGTCGATGTACGGTACGACGTTGATGTCCGCCATGGCGCGACGGCCGCGGCGAGCGTTGCGCATAGAACCTGCCATGTCTCGGCGCTCCCGGAATGCTTAGTGAATCTGCCGTTGCAGGATGTTGGAGAATTCTTCGACGAAACTCTCGAAGCGGATCGACAGCCGGTCGATGTCGGTGGCGAAGCGGTTGTAGGCAACCACGGCAGGGATAGCGGCGAACAGACCGATGGCCGTGGCCACCAGCGCTTCCGCGATACCCGGCGCCACGTTGGCGAGCGTTGCCTGTTGCACGTTCGAGAGGCCGCGGAATGCGTTCATGATACCCCACACCGTACCGAACAGACCAATGTACGGGCTGACCGAACCGACCGACGCGAGGAACGGCAAATTCGCTTCGAGCGAGTCCATTTCACGTTGATAGCAAGCCCGCATGGCGCGGCGCGCACCGTCAAGAATCGCGTGCGGATCGTTCAGACCTTTCTCGCTCGCCTTGATGTATTCGCGCATGCCCGATTCGAAGATGCGCTCCAGCGCGCCGGTCTGGTGACGGTTGTTCAGTGCGCTTTGATACAGCGCCTGAAGATCGCCGCCGGACCAGAAGTCGCGCTCGAAGCGCTCGGTCTGGGCGCGCGCGCGGCGGATCGCGAAGATCTTGCGGAAGATGTGCGTCCACGAGAGCAGCGAGAGCAGCAGCAGCAGGCCCATGACTGCCTGGGCGAGCACGCTGGCATGCATGACCAGCGAAATGATGGAAAGGTCTTGATCGGGCATGGTGTGGTTATTGACTGACCGGAATTATTGTCTTGGCTTCAGGCGGCTGCCGATTGGGCAGCTGCGTCCGCTAAGGCTTGAGCCGTCCTGGCTGCCGATTGCATGGCGAGACGCACGTGCGCGGGAATCTTGCCCGGGCGCAACGTGTCTGCGGCCACGCAGCCGATTTTGATGCTACCGCGCGCCAACAGTTCGCTGCTACCGTCGGGGGCGTCGCGCCAGGCTTCCTGAAGGAAGTCGACGGAGGCGCCGCCAATACGTTCGATGCGGCTTTTGATGACGACGAGATCGTCGAGCCGGGCAGGGCTCAGGTAATCGAGTGCCGTGGCGCGCACAATAAAGATCATTCCGGTATTGCGGGCCAGTTCAAGTTGCTCGATGCCGAGCGAACGGAGCCACTCGGTTCGGGCCCGTTCGAAGAATTTCAGATAGTTGGCGTAGAAGACGACGCCTCCGGCGTCCGTGTCCTCGTAGTAAACGCGAATTGACCAACAGGTATCAAAATCAGCCATGCCGCGCATTGTATCGGAACGGAGCGGTAACGCCAGTCACGGAAACACAATTTTTCAAACAGGCCGGAACCCCGGATTGTTACGAGCGATTATTGAAAGGCGTCCGGACCGTCCGGGCGAGCACCAAACTGGGGCGAAATCGTCGCGATGCCCCGTGCGACGGGGGATGGCGCTGGCGTGCGGGCGGCGGCCGTCTCTATAATGACGGCTCGCAAGCCCCCTGTATTTCAGACAAGACCGCCGTATGCGCACGCCTGCACTGCGTGCCCTCCGGTCGCTCATAGTGAACCAACCTGCGAGGCCCTTGAATTGACTTCCCCCACAACGCAATCTCCCGCCGCATCCCTTCGCGTCGCCTTCCTCGGTCTGGGCGTGATGGGATACCCGATGGCTGGCCATCTGCAACGTGCCGGTCACTCGGTGACGGTCTATAACCGTACGGCGGCCAAGGCGCAGCAATGGGCCAAGGAGCACGGCGGCAATGCGGCGGCCACGCCTGCCGAGGCCGTGCGCGACGCCGACATCGTCGCTGCCTGCGTGGGCAACGACGACGACCTGCGCAGCATCGTGCTCGGCGAGCACGGCGCATTCGCGGGTATGAAGGCGGATGCTGTCTTTGTCGACCACACCACCGCCTCGGCCGATGTGGCGCGCGAGTTGTATGCCGTCGCGCGCGAGAAGGGCCTGCATTTCGTCGACGCCCCGGTCTCCGGCGGCGAAGCGGGCGCCAAGAACGGCGTGCTCACGATCATGTGCGGTGGCGATGCGCCAGCGTTCGACCGCGTGTCCGCCACGCTCGGGGCTTATGGCCGTGCCGTCACGCGCATCGGCGAAGCCGGGGCCGGTCAGTTGGCCAAAATGGTCAACCAGATTTGTATCGCTGGCCTCGTGCAAGGGCTGTCGGAAGCCATCAACTTCGGTCAGCGCGCCGGTCTGGACATGCCGCTCGTGCTCGACGTTATTAATAAGGGCGCAGCAGCCAGTTGGCAGATGGACAATCGCGGCCAGACGATGATCGACGGCAAGTTCGATTACGGCTTCGCGGTCGACTGGATGCGCAAGGACCTCGGACTGTGTCTGGCCGAAGCGCAGCGCAACGGCGTAACGCTTCCGGTCACGGCGCTCGTCGACCAGTTCTATGGCGACGTTCAGGCGCTGGGCGGTTCGCGCTGGGACACGTCCAGCCTGATCCACCGTCTGCGTGTGTTGTCGGGCAAGGCGTAACTGTCAGCGGGTCAGGGCGTCCGGGATCGGGCGTCCGGCGCTGTAGCGCTATTGGGCTACTGTGGGGACGGTTTGTGACGCCGGTCGCAGGCCGTTCCGGAAGTGCCGTCCTCCGGTCTCCGGCCGTTGGTATGAAATATCAGACATCTCTCCGGGTTTATCTCCAATCGTCTGAATAGACGATTGGCACTAGAATGCGGAAAACGGGACGTCGCGGCGCGACGGCACGGCGACGTGGAAGCTTGGGAGCGGGCTGGCGCGGTGGCGTGTCGATGTGGGACTGGAGGGAGCCGCCGCGAGCGATAACGATCTAGAACACAACTCGAACCCGAGACCCAACCGGCATGAGCAATCAGTCGAACGCCGCGGCCGTCCGCGCATTTCGTATTCTCGAAATCCTCAGCGCCTCAGGCGCCCCGATGACACTCGCGGAGATCGTCGCCGCGATCGGTCTGCCCAAGCAGACAGTGCATCGCATCCTCAAACAACTCGAAGCCGCGTGGCTCGTGACCCGTGAAGCGGGCAGCCGACACTACGAACCGTCGTCGCGTGTGCGTGCCATGGCCATCAATGCCCTGATGCATGTGGGGCCAGCGGCGGCGCGCCATGCCGTGCTTCAGCAACTGGTCGACAAGCTGGGCGAGACCTGCAATCTGTCGATGCTGTCGGGCGACGACCTCGTCTATCTCGATCGCGTGGAGACCGACTGGTCGCGTCAGCTCAAGCTCTCGCCCGGCTCGCGCGTGCCGCTGCACTGCACGGCGAGCGGCAAGCTGTTGCTGGCGTTCCTGCCGAGAGCACGGCGCGAGAAGCTGATCGCGCACTTGCCGCTGCGTCCGCGCGCCGAGAACACCATCACCGATCTGGAAGATTTGCGTGAGGAACTCGTCGAGACGCGCAAGCGCCGTGTGGGCACGAATAACGAAGAGCACGTGCCGGGCATGATCGCCGTCGCGGTGCCGGTGATGCTCGACCGCAACCGCGCGTGTGCGGCCATCGCCGTGCAGGCCAGCGCGCAACACTGCACGCTCGAAAAGCTCATGACATTCCTGCCTGAACTTCAGAATGCTGCCGAGACCATGGCGGCGACCTTCAACGAGTAATCATCCGCGTGCAGGGAGGGCAGGGCGTCGTCTACTGCCCTGCTTGCCCTGCGCTGCTGGCGGCGTCCGGCACAGAGGCCGGTGACGGCACGCCCGGCGCGAGCGCCTCGAACATCTGCTCCAGCTGCTTGGCCCCCTGCGCCGACTCGGCACGCATGCGCGGGCCGATAAAGACCGGATCCAGGATCAAAAACAGCAGATTCGGGGTGCGATACATAAAGTCGCGCTTGAAGCGCGTGCCCGTGCCGTCCGGCGTCAGCGTGTAGCGCACTGCGCCCGACGGCCGCCGGTTGACCTCGCCTTCGATGCGCCACTCGAACGGCGGCTTTGCCTCCACGACCTTCCAGTGAAGGATGCCGTGACGCCCCGCGAGCCGGAATTCTTCTGCCACTTCTTCCCCGACCGTCAGCGGATGATCGGTCATGCCTTGCACGGCGAGCGATGCCGGATGCCATTTCGGCCAGTTCGCAGGCGTCGTCACGTAGTTGTAGACGTCTTGCGGCGGCGCACGCAGCGTGACCACGTTGACGACATGCGTCTGGCGCCCGAACGGCAGGGGCAACAAAGACAGCAGGGCGACGATGGCCACCGCCCCGAGCAGGAACAGGAAGACTCGCTTCATCGGCACGCGCTCACGCACCGGGAGGCGAATCGAGTTCGACATCGACCATCAGGTCGTCGGCCAGGCTTTCCAGAACCTCGCGCAATGCGTCGGTACTCACGCTCGCGGGCACGTGCAGGCGCGCCGTCGCACGAAACAGTGTGCCGCCGGACATCGAGCCCTCGACACACTCAGTGGCGAGTTCGTCGATGGAGATGCCGCGCGTGAACAGGACGTGCGAGATTTCCTTGACGATGCCCGGATGGTCCTGTCCGACCAGATCGAGCTGAAGTGCGCGCGCGCCCGGATCGGCGGCGGCGCTTTGCGCGTGGGTGACGGAGATTTGCAGGCCGTGCGTCTGAAGCGCGTGCAGCGCTTGGGTGAGCGCTGCGGTGTGCTCGTCGGGAACCTGAAGATGGATGATGCCCGCGAACTGGCCCGCAAGATTGGCGAGACGGCTTTCCAGCCAGTTGGCACCGGCGGCAGTGGCGCGATCGGCGATCGCATTGACCAGACCCGGGCGATCCGGACCGATCACGTTGAGAATCAGGGACGTCGTCATCACAGGCTCCATCGACACTGAGGGGCAAGAGGCGGCGCATGCCGCGCGCTCGTGATTCGGGATGTATCAGTCACTCAAGGTGAGTCGACCGATACGTTACGCGCAGCAGGCTCAAGTGTAGTGCAATCGCGGGGTGCGCCGCTACGGCGGGCAACGCCGGATGCGCGGGCGTCGTCGGAGAGGATCGTGCGACGGTGTCCGATGGACGCTGGCGGGCGCTACCGGATCGATGAGGCTCACGAATCAAGGACGATCCGCCGCCATCGCCAGTAGCGCCACGACGGTGGCGTCGTCCGTCTGTGCGAAGTCGCTGTACGCCACGCTGACCGCATAGAACGGCTGCGGCGTTTCCAGACAGACGACGGCGTCGGCCAGCGCGCTCAGACGGGCGATGGCGTCGCGTGCGCCGACCGGTGCGCAAGCGACGAGCGGCGTCGCGCCCAGTCGTCGCATGGCGCGCAATGCGGCCGTCATCGTCGCTCCCGTCGCAATGCCGTCGTCGACGATAACGACGGGGCGTCCCGTCACGTGCGGTGCGCCGCGTCCCGGCGTATAGGCCTGACGCCGCTGCTGAATCAGCGCCCGCTGACGGGCGCTCTCATGCGAGAGATACGTGCCGGTTGCACCGAGCGAGAGTGCATGGTCGGCGAGAAAGATGCCACCGAATTCGTCGACTGCGCCGACCGCGAGTTCGGCCTGATGGGGGGCGCGCAGCTTGTGCGCGAGCAACACGTCGAGCGTGCCGTTCAACTGGCGCGCGATCGGCATGGCGACCGGCACGCCGCCACGCGGGATGGCGAGCACGAGGGGAGGCGCACAGCTCGCCAGCAACGCGTTCGTGGCGAGCACTTCGGCCAGCGCATTGCCCGCGGCGGCACGATCGAGAAACGAGGCTACGGCAGACATGGCAAGGGCGCGGGGGCGAACCCGGCAGGCGACGGGAATCATCCCATCGTAACGCCGTGGCCTGATGCTCGTTTGCATCGGACGTGCTTTGGACGTGCTTGTCTTCGCTTGTCCTTGCTGCGACGTCTTAACGCGCCAGCAGTTCGGGCACCGTGCCGACGAGCAACGTCACACCGGAGCAGGCCAGCAGCGCCAGCACCATGCGCCGGAACATGTGATCGGAGAGGAATTTGTAAGCCCACGCGCCCGCGAGCGTCGGCAGGATCATCGACGGTACGGCAATCGCGAACACGTGCAGCGTCTGCGCAGTGATCACGCCGTGCACGGCATACAGCGTGATGGTGAGCGTGTGCATGACGATGAAGAAGATCTGCATGACGGCGCGCTGCATGTCCTTGTCCCATCCACGCAGCGTGCACCACAGCGTAGGCACCACACCGACGAGACCCCCGATGCCACCCATCACACCGCCAATGAAACCGACGACGCCGTCGGCCGCACGGCCGCCGTGCGCAATGCGTGGCAGGTGCGCCGCGAGCAGCAGGATCGAACAATAGACGACGAGGATGGCGCCGATACCCGCCCGAAACCACACCGGATCGAGGTAGCGCAGAATCCAAACGCCAACCGGCACGCCTACCAGTCCGCACAACACGAACGGCGCAAGACGGGCCAGCGGCACGGCCCGCCGCACCGTCCGCAGCGCGAGGATCTGGCCGACGAGCGAGCAGAAGGCGGCGAGCGGACCTGCGAGCGTGGGCGGCAGAGACCACGCCCAGAACGACAGCGCTACCAGACTGAACGCAAAGCCGGACAAGCCTTGGACAAAGCCGCCGATACAGGCACCGGCGATGAGCGGGAGGAGGGGAAGCAGTGGATCGGCGGTCATATTTTTAGTTTTCCGCCGACATTATGCGGCGATCCCGTGCGCAGATGCACGGGATCGTGGCGTGCGGGAGGTAGTGCGCTATGCGCTGGTCGGACTGTCGTTCGCGTCGTAAGCGCCGTTCAGGCGTGATGGCTGGCCTGCCAGTGCTGCCAGGCCATGACGAAGAGCGAGCCGACGGCGATACCGAGTGCGGCCCCGGCGAGCGCGTCGCTCGTCCAGTGATAGGCGGCGGCGAGTTGCCCGAAGGCCGTCAGTGCAATGGCGATGGCACACGGCACGCGAAGCACGCGATGACGCAAGGCGAGCACGGTGGTGAACGCGAGAATCACGGTGAGGTGGCCAGAGGGGAACGACGCATAGGCCGCGCTGCTGCCACCGAAGAACCGGAATTCGAAAACGCCGTCGCGCAAATACGACGGATTCTCATGGATCCACGTGGCGGGCCAGGTACGTCCGAAGACGAATTTCAGTGCTTGCTTGGCCAGACTGCCAACGCCGACAGCGCCCGCCGCGAGCCACAACGTGACCGCCCACGACGGCAGCTTGCGGCGGAAGAACAACACCGCGCCGACGATCAGAAACGTCGGCCACGCCAACACGAACAGCGGCGAGGGCAACTCTGCGATGTGCTGAATCCAGCGAGTGCCTTGCGTGTGCGCATGCGCGAAGTCGACGACAGGGCGGTCGATCCACGGAATCGCGACGAGGGCGAGCAGCAGGCAGGCCAGCGCGCTGAACCATGCGGTGCGCAGACAGGGCGTCGAAGTGGCAGGGGCGGGCGGGGTGGCGGGGGCGGCGTTCGGAGCGAGTTCGGTCATGACGCGATTTCGGAGAAGAGGGGGCAACCGCCGGACGTCGTGAGCAAAGAGCACTGAGCGACGTTCGGCGAGATCGCGCCATGGTAGTCGCCATTGGTGTCCCGGAGACGGGCTCGTCCCAAAAGCGGGATATTCACGCGGCGTTGAGCGGCGTTCGGTACGCGAACTCGACGAGGTAGGTCATCGAAGGCCGTTGGTGCAGGCGACCGGCGCGGCGGCCGTCTGTCCAGGGAGGCAGCGATGGCGAGGCCTGACCGCTGAGCTTGCCCGGAAGCGATGGCGGTTTGATGACGATCAGTATGCTGGCGTTGCAACCGTGACATGCTCCGATCTCTTGAGAATCAAAGATTTTTTTGCGGCGAACCGGGGCAACGTCCTACAATCGTCCCCTACGTAATGGTTGGAAATGGGTTGGAAATGGTCGGCGGTGGATGGCTTGACCGCATGACGATACCGAGAGAACGACAGACCGTCCGGCGCAGCTCGGCCACGGTCTGAGCATGGTCGAGGTATGGCAGTCAATTCGCTCGTCAAAACAAAATCAAAATTGCATGCGGGGGCAGTAGTGAATCGGGGATTCGAGAGCATCATCGATCGTCTTGCGCGCGAGTTCTGGCGCGCAGCACACACGCGCGAACAGCAGCACGCACAATCGCAGTCACGCTCGCTGGCGGAAGTCCGCGCGCTGGATCAGGCGCAACGCGCCTGGGAAGAGGCGCCGGCCGCCGATCCGGTCGCGAGCGAGCGCTTGCGGCTGGCATGGCGACAGGCGGAAGCCGCCGCGCAGGGCGCACGCGCGAAGTTCGAAGTGGCGCGACTGGCGCGTCTGCTTACCGATGGACTCACCCGCGACCTGCGCATTCCTCCGGCCGATCTGCGCGCGCGCAATACGCCCCCCGTGCTCGATACGCGGCATTTGCCGAAGATTCTGGCGAAGCCCGAGTGGGAGACGTTCGCACCGGAGAAGCCGGGGCGACTGGCGCTGGCGATGCCCGGTGCATCCGGACGCTATGAGCAAGCCGTCGCCAAGGCGCGCAGCGAGTTCGTCCACACCGAGCGCGAATACGAGGCGTCGAAGATTCGCCGGACCCAAGGGTCGATGATCCTTCAGATCGCGCAGCAAAAGGCGACGGAAGCGGCGCGTGCGGAGAGCGCCCGTCAAAACGCGGCCGTGGCCGATTTCGAAGGCGCACTGCTACGCGGCGAGGCCGCTGCGGTGACGGGGTATGCGCGCATCGTGCTCAGCCGCAGTCCGTATCCGGAAGCGTTCCAGCAAACGCTCGCCGCACATTACGTCGAGAACCTCAAGCTGTTGGCCATCGGGTACGACGTGCCGACGCTCGACGCTGCCGTGCCGACGGCGCTCGACTATCACTACAACGCGGCGGAAGACGCCGTGCAAGGTGCGCCCGCGGGTGACGCCATCCGCGCACAGGCCTATGCCGGTGCGCTGCAACAGATCGTGTTACGTTCGCTGCACGAACTGTTCGCCGCCGATCCGCTGCGTCACGTGGGGGCCATCGTCCTCAACCTCTATGCGAATGACGGCGACGCGCGCATCTGTCTTGCGAGCGTGCACGCAGCCCGCGCCGATTTCGCGGCGCTCGTACTGACCGAAGGCGACGCCGCCACGCATCTGGCTGCGCTTGGTGCGCGCGTATCGGCGCGACCCGACGCACTGCAGTCGGTAACGCCGGTGGCCGGTGTCGATATGACGCAAGTCATCACCGATGCCGATGTGGCCGTCGACCGCCGCTTCAATCTGATGACGCTCAGCGACAAGGACTTCACGCAGGTGATGTTCCATCTGCTGCGCTCGCATGGTTTCGAAGGCCCGCCGCTGGTGCCCGGCGAGCAGGAAGGCATGCTGACGTGCCGCGCATGGGACCCGCATCCGATTTTCGGCGGCGACGTCGTCGTCCACATCTTCCGCGAGATGGATCGCAACGCGCGGCTGGAACTGACGGCGGCGCGCGCGATGCTCTCCGAGATGCAACAGATCGGCGCCGCACGCGGCATGCTGATCACCACCGGCGAGTTCGACGACGGCGTGGAGGAGTTCGCGCGCGACCGTCGCATCGAGTTGCTCTCCGGACATCATCTCGTCTTCCTGCTCAAGGAAAATGCCGGTGTCGACGCCAGTGTCGTCGTGCCGGAAACCGTGGATACGACTGCGGCGCTGTTCTGAGGCGCGCGGGACGTGTGAAAGACCGTGGGAGACGGCCTGTTATAGTGGCTCGACCTGACCCCACGTCATTCACATCCCGGAGGATCGTATGTCCCGACGCATGGAATGCAAGGCAAGCCCCGTAACGACAGCGGGCCTGAAACGATGGGCCAGTGTCGGCGCTGCGAGCGTCGCACTGGTGGTGGCAACTGGCATGCCGATGGCCGCCTATGCGCAAATCGGCAACCTGATGGACGCCGTCGGCGGTGGCAACTCGGGCGGTGGCAATACGGGCGGTCTCGCGGGCAGCCTGGGCGGCCTGGCGTCGGGCGGGAGCGGCTCGCTCACGTCGAGCAGCATCGGCAACGCGACCGGTGTTCTCCAGTTCTGCATCAAGAACAACTATCTCGGCGGTGCGAATCTGAATTCGGCGACGGACGTGAAGGACAAGCTGCTCGGCAAGATCGGCACGCAGTCCGGCTCACCGGCCGCCAGCCCCGGCTATCTCGACGGCGCGAAGGGACTGCTGTCGTCACCCGACGGCAAGACCGTCGATCTGAACGGCGGCGGCCTCAAGGAACAACTGACTCGTAAGGTTTGCGACAAGGTGCTCGATCAGGCCAAGTCGTTCCTTTGACCGTTCCTCTGAAAGTGCGGTACTGATGCCTGACGGGCGGCAAGTGCCCTCCGTCAGGTCGCTTGTCGAAGCCTAAGCGTGGCATCAAAAAAATCATCGATATTGGGTCTTGGCCCAGAGCCACGCGCGGACGTACGCTTAGCGTTATTCCAACCCCACCGCCAAGTCCGGAGTCATCGATGTATCAGCCCGCCGCCTTCACCGAAGATCGCCCTGAAGTCCTGCACGATCTCATTCGTACGCATCCGCTCGGGTTGCTCGTGAGCGCCGGTGCGCAGGGACTGATCGCCGATTCGATTCCGTTTCTGATGTACGCCGACGAAGGCGAGTTCGGGACGCTGCGCGGACATCTGGCGCGCGCCAATCCGCATGGACCGGCGTTGCGCGATGTGGACGATTGCCTGATCGCGTTCACGGGGCCGCAAGGGTACATCACGCCGTCGTGGTACGCGGCCAAGGCCGAGCACGGCAAGGTCGTACCGACGTGGAACTACGCGGCCGTGCACGTGTGGGGCAAGCCGCGCGTGATCGACGACGCGGCCTGGCTGCGGCGTCTGGTGGGCGACCTGACGAACTCGCAGGAACTGCGCCTGCCCGCGCCGTGGGCGGTCGAGGATGCCCCGGAGGACTTCATCGACGGCATGCTGCGCGCCATTGTGGGTGTGGAGATTCCGATTCGTCGCATCGAAGGCAAATTCAAGATGTCGCAGAACCGCGCGATGCCCGACCGCGTCGGTGTGGTGAACGGTCTGCGCTCGCTGGGGCCGGACGGCGAGGCATTGGCGGCGCTCGTCGCGCAGCGTGGCGATGTGCCTGACGCCTGATCGGGCGCGCACGGCGGCGCGCTCGCGTCGCCAACTTCATTCACGTCCGGTAACGAAACGAAACAATTCAGTGCCTCGGGGATGGGTTTTGTGCGGACATCCCCGCATACAATGCGGCAACCCAACCCGGATGCCGCAATGAAGACGCTGCTTCTCATGCTCGCGTTGATGCTCTGCCTGCTCTTCCTTGAGCAGGCCTGGATGCCGAGCGCGCAGGCGGACGAGTGTGACAATCTCGGTCCTGCCCAGACATTGCAATGCGCCGCTTACGGCGCGGGGAACGTCGTCCCCGAATAGTCGTTCATCCGCTACAATCGCACCCCCTTACGTCTTCCCCAAAGCAGTGCGATGAAGCAGTCTCGATGGACGGTCACCGCAGTGCGCGCAAGCCGCTTGCGCGCGATGGCCGGGCAGTTGGCAATCTCTCTTTCCCTTTCTTCCGTACTCGCCGTCGGGGCTGTCGCTGCGGTCGCAGCGTTCCCGAACGCGGCCAATGCTGCGGCATCGGCCTGTGGCGATCACTACTGGTCCGGTACGGCCCCCGACATCACCAATAGCGCCATGACGCGTGCCGCACGCGAGGTGTGCTTCAGTGCGTTCGGCGTGATGCACTCGGGTTTGACGCGCACGCCGCTCTGGTCTGCGGAACATCTCACGCGCGCCGGGCTGAGCGACGCTCGTCAGATCTCGCGCGTGAACAACTTCCACGCCGAGTCGCAACTGCCCGCGAGCGAGCGTGCCGAGTTGCGCGATTACCTGCGCTCGGGCTACGACCGTGGGCACATGGCACCTTCCGCCGACATGCCGGACTCGCAGGCACAGTCCGAAAGTTTTTCGCTGTCGAACATGGTGCCGCAGAACAGCGAGAACAATCGCTACCTGTGGGCGGGCATCGAGTCGAGCGTGCGCAAGCTCGCGCAGGACCGGGGCGAGTTGTTCGTGATCACCGGGCCGCTTTTCAAGGGCAAGACGATCACGCAGGTGGGTGACCGGGTGATGGTGCCCACGCAGCTCTTCAAGGTCGTCTACGACCCGAAGCGCAAGCAGGCGGGCGCGTATCTGGTGGCGAACGAGGCGACGGGCGACTATTCGGTCGTGAGCGTGGCCGAACTCGAAAAGCTCGCTGGCATCGACTTCTTCCCCGGTATGCCCGCGAGCGTCAAGAGCACGGCGATGTCGCTGCCTAAACCCAAGGCGGCGGGCGGTGGCAGCAAGCGAAAACGCGAGCAGGACGTGCCGACGTACCGCGAAGTGCAGACGGTGCTCGACTTCTTGCGTACGATCATCCGTTAAGCTCACAGGCAGCATCTGGGATATCCCTCGGATGCTGCCGTGCGCCGCCCCCCCCCCAAACCGGTTTTACGACTGATTTCCCCCCCGATTCAGGAGTCCTCATGACGTCATCGTCTTCCGCCAATGACCGCTTCTCGCCGTTCGCCAACGATGCCGATGCCCTCTCGCTCGGCGAGTTGAACGTCGAAAACCACACGGATCACGTTGTGATCTTCGGCAATCTGGAGTTGCGCCGCGACGCCGAAGGGTTGCGTCACGCGAAGGTGCTTAAAGCGGTGCTGGATGCCGTGGTGAGCGAGCTTGCCGACGCGGACTTGCCCGCGCATGCCGACACGGCGGCCGAAACGCCCGCCGGGACGACCGCGAAACAAGTCAAAAACCCGTTTGAATCTTGACGGGAATGGGGGAAGTCACGCCCCGGTCAGATCGCTTCCCCCGGATTTACCCCAGATTTGTCGTTTATTTAAAAAATCGATGTTGCGCCGCACGAAACGCGGTGCGCGATGCCTTTTCCCCAGCGAGTCGTCTGTCGCTGCGGCCCTGATCGCCCGAGTGCGACCTGCGACATGCCAGCGTGTGTCGCAGCCACTAAATCGATGGATTCCACGGTTCATGCGGCTTGCGCGACAACTTGTCGCACCTGCGACATTCTGTCGCATTGACACATCCAGCCAAAAATCTCGAATCGCGTCATTGTGACGGTATTCGGTGTCGCACTTTCCCGTCTCGAAAACCATACGAATCAACCGTTTGGCTTGCGGCGACGCAGCACGGATGAGGGGTTTACCGTTCGCAGACAAAGCGCATACTAGCCCTGCGTCTCGTCGATTCCGATAGCGAGAATCGATGACCGGCAAGGCTACGAGCACTAAACAACGCGAGGTAACTTATGCACATCCGTTGGAAAAAAGTGTATTCGAGTGGGTGGGGAACGATTCATCACGATGCACCCCGTTCCCATCGCAGCGCGAGTGAGCGCGAGCAACTCTTTCAACGCCTGTTGGCAATCGCGATCGCCTGTAGTGTCGGCGGATTCGTGCTGTTGTCAGTAGGGGCGGCCTTCCTGGGACGCTAAAGTCACATCCCCTTCCTTTTCGTGCGCGGCGCCGCCTCCGGCGGATCGCCGCGCTACGTTGCCTTCAGCCATGTGAGCTGACGGGCCTCCGGTTTTCTCCACCATTGTCGCGGCGCTTTACCACTCGCCGCTGCGTTTTGACGCGCGCGTTCAATCACCCGATTCGAACAGCCGCTTGTCCCCTCATTGAAACGTTTTGTTACAAGCGCGCAGTGTCTGCGTAAAAGCCGTTCCGGCACAATTCTCCAAAGTCTTCGCAATTCCCCGTTAAATCTATTCTGTGCGCTGCGATAAAGCGCGCCAAAGATCCGTTTGCACGTTGATAACCATCGTCGATGACGTGGTCTCTCGTGGCTTTGGCGTCGTATTCTGCGAGTTCACGCTATTGCAATTCCTAAAGAATAGTGCGATCTTGAAGCGACGGCGCAGTGTCGGAATTTTAGGAAGATTCCACGGTATTTCATGCTATGGAATGTGCCCGGATTTATCCGAATTGTCTTGCGCCTCAAAACTTTCGATAAAGAAGAAAAGAACAAGCAGTGCGGGCCGGTTTGATCGATTTGTGAGGTGCGCCATGGAAATTCGCTGGGAAAAGCTGTATTCGGGCGGATTGGGTCGTTTCTACGACACGTCGGAATCCAGCCGTCGCCGTGCGCGGCGTGCGCAGCTGGCATGGTTCGGGGTGGTCATCTCCATTGGTGTCGCCATTGGCGCCATCGCCATTGCATGGCGTTGGATCTGATGTCGACCCACGGAAAGCGGCACTCGGGGATTTCAGGCTTGCTGGTGCTTCTCGCCTTCGCGGCGAGCGGCACGGCGCACGCGCAAACATCTGCAATGCCCACGGAGCCGCTCGACAACAGCGGTCAGCCGTGCGGCGCGATTCGCGCGCTGCCCGCCAACGTCACAGACTACCGCTACGAAGTCACGAATCGCTGCGAGCGCCAGGTGACCTATTACTGGCGTTGCAGTGCGGCCGATACCGAGCATTCGGTCGACGTGCCGGGCAGAGGCCAGCAATCGGTCGCTTGCGTGAAGGCGAGCGGTGCAGCGGGCGAGATCGTGTTCCGGTTCGGGCCGCCAGGCTCGGGCAACTGAATGGCGTGAACTTCGGCTACCGAAGCGGCCCGGAATGGCTATCATGACGCCATACGGTCAGCACGCGCCCGACTGATTTCCTATTGTCTTGAATTCACGGCGCCGGATCTGGCTGCACTGACGGGCCGCCCGATTGCCGCGATGTGGCGCGGCGCGTCACTGACACACGACATCCCCAAGGACTCCCCCATGAACGACATCGTCACCCCGACTCAGCCGTCGCTCGACACGGCCGCACTGCGTGAATTCGTCGAACGTAAATGGAACGACGAAATTCTGCATGCGCTCACCGACTACATTGCAGTGCCGGCCAAAAGCCCCGGCTTCGACGCCGACTGGGCGCGCAACGGCTACATCGACCGCGTGGTGCGCGACGCCGCGCAGTGGGCGGAGCGTCAGCCGGTCAAGGGCCTCAAGCTCGAAGTGATTCGTCTGGAAGGTCGCACGCCGGTGATCTTCTTCGAAGTGCCCGCCACACGGTCGGGCAGTACCGACACCATCGTGCTGTACGGTCACCTCGACAAGCAGCCCGAGTTCGACGGCTGGCGCAAGGATCTCGGGCCGTGGACGCCCAAGTTTGAAGACGGCAAGCTCTACGGCCGTGGCGGTGCTGACGACGGCTACGCCATCTATTCCAGCGTGACGGCACTCGCCGCGCTCGACGCGCAGGGCGTGGAGCGTCCGCGTTGCGTCGGTCTCATCGAGACCTGCGAAGAATCGGGCAGCTACGATTTGCTGCCGTATGTCGACGCGCTGCGCGACCGCCTCGGCCGCGTGAGTCTCGTCGTCTGTCTGGACTCCGGCGCAGGCAACTACGACCAACTTTGGCTCACGACGTCGCTGCGCGGCCTGATCTCCGGCAGTCTCGAAGTGCAGGTGCTGGATGAAGGCATCCACTCGGGGGGGTACGGTGGCATCGCGCCGTCGAGCTTCCGCATCATGCGTCAGTTGTTCGAACGGCTCGAAGATGCAGGCAGCGGCAATGTTCTGCCGAAGGGCTTCCATAGCCCGATCCCTCTGCAACGTCTGAAAGAAGCCGAAGCCACCGCGCACATTCTCGGCGACGACGTCTGGAAGAAGATGCCGTGGGCCTGCGGTCAGGACGGCCTGTCCGTGCTGCCGACCACGACCGATCCGAAGGAGGCGCTGCTCAATTCGACGTGGCGTCCGTCGCTGTCGGTGACAGGCGCGGCCGGTCTGCCCGCGCTGGCCGACGCCGGTAACGTGCTGCGTCCGCGCACGGCCTTCAAGCTGTCGCTGCGCCTGCCGCCGCTCATCGATGCCGCGCAGGCGGTGCAAGAGCTCAAGGCGCTGCTCGAAGTCGACCCGCCGTACAACGCGAAGGTGACGTTCAAGTCCGACGCGGGCGCGGCCTCCGGCTGGAACGCGCCCGATGTCGCACCGTGGCTCACGTCGGCGCTGAATACGGCGTCGCAACGCCACTATGGTGAGGATGTCGCCTACATCGGGCAGGGCGGCACGATCCCGCTGATGAACACGCTGCAAGCCGGTTTCCCGACGGCGCAGTTCATGGTGTGCGGTGTGCTCGGACCGAAGTCCAACGCGCACGGACCGAACGAGTTCCTGCACGTGCCGTACGCGAAGAAGCTGACGGCCGCCGTGGCCGAGGTGATTGCGCTGGCGCCGTAAGTCGTCCGCACAGCTCGCGCGAAAGGCAAAACGGGTCGCATCAAGCGACCCGTTTTTTTATGGGTGTGACGCGTCGTCAGATCCGGTGCGTTGCCGCTTCCATCACCTGAACGCCGCGCATGAAGTCGTCGAGTTCCATGCGCTCGGCGGGATTGTGCGAACCGTTGGCGTTGCGCACGAACACCATGCCGCTTGGGATACCTGCGTTGGCGAAGATGGCGGCGTCGTGTCCGGCACCGCTCGGCACACGTTCTTGCGGCAGATCGAACGACCGGCAGGCGTCTTCGAGCAGCGAGGACACATGCTTGTCCATGACGGCCGGTGCCGACGCCAACCGTCGGTCGAAGACGAACTTCACGCCCCGGTCGCGCTCGATGGCGCGGCATTCGGTGCGCATCAGCTCATAGAAGACGTCGAGCGTATCGAGACTCTGGCTGCGCACTTCCAAGCTGAAATCGACCTTGCCCGGGATACGCGAGATCGCGTGCTCGGCGGGATCGGTGCCGACGATGCCGGCCGTGACCACCATGTCGATACCGCGCTCCAGCAACGCACGCCAGTGCTCGTCGAGCCGCGTGATGAGGTCGGCTACGGCAAACATCGCATCGTGGCGCAGCCAGCGCGGCACCGCGCCCGAGTGTCCGGCCTCGCCGACACACGTCACGCGGTTGTGACGCACGTTGCCGCGAATGCCCGGCACGATCGCCACCGGCATGTTGCGCGCAATCATCACTGGACCTTGTTCGATGTGAAGCTCAAGCCATGCCTTCGCGCGTGACGCGTCGAAGAGCATCTCGCCTTCGCGAATGGCGTCGACGTCCGCACCGGCCTGCGCCATGCAGTCGCCCAGCGAGCGGCCGTGGCTGCGATGCGGCATGGCGAGATCGGCGTCGGTCAGCTTACCGAACAGCGCGCTCGATCCCATGTAGGCGCGGCCGAACCACGCGCTTTCTTCGCCACGCAGTGCGAGTACGCGCACCGGCGTTGTGGTGTGACGCTGGCTGCGCTGTTGTTCGACGAGGCACAGCAGCCCGGCGACGATACCGGCAAGTCCGTCGTAGTTGCCACCTTGTGGGACGGAGTCGAGGTGCGAGCCGATCCATGTAGCTGGGGTGTTGCCGTCGTCCTCCGGCAACGCGAAGACGAGATTGGCGGCGCGGTCGCGTGTGACGGTCAGGCCTTGGTGGCCAGCCCATTCCGTCAGGTACGCTGCGGCGGCGTTCTCGCCGTCGCCATAGCTGTCGCGGGTGATGCCGACGCCGTCGTTGCCGAGACGGCGCAGGTCGGTGAAAAGTTGCTCGGCCAGCGGGGCCAGCGCGTTCAGTTCCATGAGTGTGCTTCTTTTCGCGTGATGCAATGCGAGGGGGAGTTACGGAATAAATCAGCCGGACTGCTGCGCAAAGCGCAGCCAGCGGTCGGACAGTTGTGTGTCGAGCGCGACAGCGCCGGTGAGTGTTGCGATGCGTTCGACGTCGTTCGCGTCGCAATACGCGGCAAGCCCGTCGACGATGCGACCCATGACCGCCGGATCGCGGAACGAGGCCGTTCCGACCTGAACCGCCGTCGCACCGGCAAGCATGAATTCCACGGCGTCGTCGGCCGTCTCGATGCCACCACAGCCGATGATCGGGATGCGCACGGCGCGGTGGCACTGATGCACGAGTCGCACGGCGAGCGGTTTGATCGCCGGGCCGGAGAGGCCGCCCATCACGTTGCCGAGCTTCGGTTTGCGCGTGCGCACGTCGATGGCCATGCCGAGGACTGTGTTGCCCATGACGATGGCGTCGGCTCCGGCATCTTCGGCGGCACGCGCGATTAACGCGATCTGACCGGCGTTCGGTGTGAGCTTCACCCACAGCGGGTGCGAGGTGCGACGCCGGATCGCGCTCACGGCTTTGTACGTGCTCTCGGCCTGCATCGCGAAGGCCATGCCGTCCGCTTCGAGATTCGGGCACGAGATGTTGGCTTCGATGGCTGCGACTTCCGGCAGCGATAGCGTCTCGCACGCTTCGCCGAACGACTCGGCCGTGTCGGCCGACACCGAGACCACGACCGGTGTGTCGAAGCGCGTGTAGGCGGGCAGCACGTCGCGACGGTATGCGTCGAGCCCCTTGCTCGGAATGCCGATGGAGTTGAGCATGCCGCTGGCTGTCTCGGCCACGCGCGGCGTCGGGTTGCCTGCCCGCGCGTCGGGCGACACGCTCTTGACGACGAGTGCGCCAAGACGATTCAGATCGAGCGCTTCGGCATACTCGACAGCGAAGCAGCCCGACGCGGGCATCACGGGATTGCGCAGTGTGAGCGACCCGATGCGAACGGAAAGATCAGCCAAAATCCACCTCCCCGACAACGTCGCGAATGGCAAACACAGGGCCTTCGCGGCACACGCGCAGGAATTGCTTGTCACCGTCGCAATCGAACAGGCGCACACACGACAGGCACACGCCCATGCCGCAAGCCATGCGCTGCTCCATTGCGACTTCGCCCGTGATCTCCGGGTGCGCTGTCAGCACACGCTGAAGCAGCATCAGCAGACGATGCGAGCCGCAGGTGTACACCGCGTCGTGGGGGGCTGCGGCGAGCAGGGCGCGGATGCGCGGCTCAAGCGCCTCGACCGCCGATGAACCGTCGCTGTCGAACACGCAATGCACGTCGGCCAGTGCACGGGCTTCGGGCGAGCGCAGAAATTCGTCGCGCATCAGATCGGCTTCGCTGCGCGCCGACATGACGACCGTCAGACGAAGACCGGCCGCAGCGGCGCGTTGCACCAGCGGGGCCATCGTCGCCAGACCGACGCCACGGGCGACGACCATCACGCGCTGCCATTGCGTGTCCAATGTGAACGTATTGCCGAGCGGGCCGACGATGTCGAGCGATGCGCCTTCGGTCAGCGTGGCGAGTGCGCGGGTGCCGACGCCCGTCACGTTGTAGAGAAACTCGATGGTGTCCGGCTCGGGGCCTGTGCCGTAGACGCTCATCGGACGCAGCAGGAACGGCGCTTCGCTCTCCGTCACCGGACACTTCAGTTGATAGAACTGCCCGGGGCGCGTGGTGAGCGCGACGGCGGCATCGGCCTGCAACCGCAGATAGCGATAGCGCGCGTTGACGGCGTGATGCGTGAGCACGCGGCAGTGATGCGTAGCGACGATGTGCCCGGCGGGCGATGCGCACGTGGCAGTGTCTGGCTGCGCTTCATGAGCTTCATGCGCATCATGCGAATGACACGTCGGCGAAGGCACCCGCGCCAATGGGCGGGTGACGTTGTTGGGCGTCAGAGAGACGACGGACATGGATGGGGGCTCCGGATAGTGGGGGCGAGGGCTTGCCGAGTACGAAGCGCGTATGAGAGCGTGCGTCGCGACGCATGCGTTATTCGAGTTCGGTGCCTTTGAGTTCGGGAATCAGGAAGCGCGTGGCGATCATGTCGAGCACGTACAGGCTCGCGAGCAGCGCGATGGCGATCTGGAAGGAGTAGCGTGCGGCGAGCGCACCGACCACGAGCGGGCCGAGACCGCCGATGGCGCGTCCGATGTTCCACAGCACGTTTTGTGCGGTCGCGCGTGCTGCCGTGGGGTATGCCTCGGACATCAGCGTGCCGTAGCCGCCGACCATCCCGTTGACGAACATCCCCATGAACGCCCCGGCGAAGAGCATCACGCCCGGATCGGTCAGTTGCGAATAGACGATCACCATGACCACCGCGCCCGCCTGATACAGCAAGAACGTGGGACGGCGTCCGATGCGGTCGGCCAGTTGCCCGAAGGCCCATACGCCGAACATCATGCCGATGACCGTTGCGGCGGTCCAAAGGCCGGACTTCGTCAGCGAGAAGCCGAGCTTCTGCGAGAGGAACGTCGGCAGCCAGATCATGATGCCGTAGTAGCCGAAGTTCTGAACCGAACACAGAATGACGATGCCGAGGCTCACCCGCGTGGTGCGGGCATCCTTCACGAGCAGACGAAACGCATTCGAGCTGCTGTGCTTTTGCGTCTTGTCCGTGCGGCGCACGAACACTTCCGGCTCGTGCAGCTTGTTGCGCAACACCCAGGCGACGAGCGCAGGCAGCACACCCACGAGGAACATGCCGCGCCAGCCGATGTACATCAGCAGCAGCGGCGTGAGCAACGCAGCAGCAAGCACGCCCGTCTGCCAGCCGAGTGCGACGTAGGACGACACGCGTGCCCGCTTGGACGCGGGCCATGCTTCTGCTGCGAGCGCCATGCCGATACCGAACTCGCCGCCGAGGCCGATGCCTGCAATCGTGCGATAGACCAGCAGATCCCAGAAGCCCTGCGCCAGCGCACACAGGCCGGTGAAGACCGCGAACAGGAGAATCGTCCACGTCAGCATGCGCACGCGGCCGTAACGATCCGAGAGCGCGCCGAACAGAATGCCGCCTGCCACAGCGCCGATCAGCGTCCATGTAACGAGCGCACCGGCTTGCCCCGCCGTGAGGTGCAGGCCGATCGTGATCGCTGGCAACATGAAGCCGAGAATCAGCAGATCGAAGCCGTCCATCGCATAGCCGATGGCAGAGCCCGCCAACGCCTTCCATGCGTAAGGGGTGACGGTGTCGTCACCGGCGTTGGGCGAGGCGCTCGCGTGTTGTCTACGCGATGAATTCAAGTTGGCTTCCATGATCGGTTCCCGTGGGAGGCGAATGCCGTGGCGATCGATTGCGCCGTCGCATTCGTCAAAGTGTCTATATTTTTAGACGATCAGGTGAAAAAAACGCGTGACGTCACGCGTAGACCTCGGTCGTCAGCTGAGCCGCGAACTGGTTGAGCGTAGCGAGAAAGCTGGCGTCGGAAGTGGCGGCAGCGTCGCGCAACATCGTCGCGTACGTTTTACTGCGGGTCAGAAAGGCGTGGAACGTTTCGCCGTTGGTAGCAATGCCGGACTGCCTTTCTACGAAAGCCTGAGCGGCCTGTGCGAGCAGCAGCAACGCGGCGGATTCGCGCGTGGCGGTGCGCGATGCATTCAGGCACCGTGCCGCGAAATCTTCGATGTCGGACAGACCGACCGTGTCGCGCTGTAACCAGGCGCATGCGAGTTGCAGATCCATCGTGCTCTCCATCTGTCTAAATATTTAGACTAATCGAACATCAAAAGGCAGGCAAGACGAAAATAATCGGGGCTAACCCTGAGACGAAGGGGAGATCCGGCGACGGCACGTGAGTCGTTTGCTCGCCTGGCGGAGGAAGGGCGGCACTGACGAGCGGGGGCTCGACAGTGCCGACAGTTTCGCTGCGACGCTTTAGAAGCGCACGCGCATGCCTGCGCCGTACGTCTGGCCCGTCGACATATCGCTCATGTGATCGTACTTGTACGCGACGTAGACGTCGGTCCGCTTGGACAGCGGGTAGTCGTAGCCGAGGGCCCACGTGGTGCGGCGCTGGTTGTCGCCCGAGCCGTTCGAGCCGGTGTAGGCCACGGACGCCAGCACGCTGCCCAGACCGAGCGGCACCGACGCGCCGAGCTGCCCCGTGTTCGCATGGAAGTTGCCGCTGGCGGCCTGACTCGCGACGAGCATGTACTGCGCGAAGAACTTCACAACAGCCAGATCGTATGAGAGGCCGACCTGCACCGTGTTCTGATTCGTCAGCCCAGTCACACCCGGCAGTTGCGCGCCGAAGTCGCCCGGCGTAGCGCTGAAATTCACGTACTGATAGTTCACGGCGGCGGCGAACGGGCCGTTGGCGTACGTGAGCGCAGCGGCCCACTTCTTCGCGCTGTGGTCCGTGGCGCTGTTGCCGGTGGCGTAGAGCAGCGTGCCCGCCAGTCCTGCGTAGGACGGCGTGGTGTAGGCCACCGCGTTGTTCCAGGCCGAGTCACCCACGACGCCTTGCGTTCCCAGACCCTTGTAGGTGTGGAAGATCATCGGCGAGAAGGTGTACGAGTTGTTGAACGGGTTGAACTGGATCGTTGCCAGGTACATCGGCGTGGTGATGCGGCCGATCCGGAAGGTGCCCAGTCGCGTGTTGGACAGACCGACGTAGGCGTTGCGCGAGAAGAAGCTATCGCCCGCGAAGCGGCCGTAGGTGCCGTTGTTCGGCTGGAAGTAGCTTTCCAGCACGAAGAGCGCGCTATTTCCGCCGCCAAGGTCTTCCGTGCCCGACAAGCCCCAGTACGACGTGGTCATGCCGCCGCCCTGCTGCACCGCGGCCGCGTTGCCGCCGGGGTTCTTCACTGAGCCGACGTAGGCATCCGCCAGGCCGTAGAAGCTCACGCTCGACTGCGCATGTGCCGTGCTTGCGAGTGCCGCAGCACCCAAGGCAACAGAACCCAACGCGATGGCGCTGGCCTTGCGCGCTACCTGAGTCGTCCCAAACACCTTTTGCCAGGTCTTCATCATTCCCTCTTTGTTTGTATAAATTTCTGGACGGCGCGCAGGCTATCACCGCCAGCGCGTTGGGTCATCCCCGGAAAGCTGTCAGGCCGCCTGCGAGTGACGGCATTCTCACGGCATGGGGGCGCCGTGTCCCGAATCGTGCGTAAATCTAAAAAATTAGACAATCGGAAAAATATTCGACCGGTCGATGTGTGGCGTAGGCGGCACGGCAAGGGCGAATTGCTCAGGGAAGGATTTCGTATCGACGTCCGATGCACAGTCCTTCAGGCGCGCGAGGCGACCGGTATAATCCCGGCACTGCCACGCGGCACGACGCGATCTGCGGCATTTCAACGTTTCGCAATGTGCCGCAATGTCTCGCACGAAGGCGGTTTCACGAGGTATCCAACAGGGGGCGATTTGACTCGAGCTGCAACGACATCCCGGGCGCCACGAGGCGCGCGCTTCAATTTCCGCGCCATCGGCGAACGCTTGCGCGCCTATCGGCTGGCAGCGGAATTACGTAGTGAGGATGTCGCCGAGCAACTCGATATCTCGCGCGCCGCCATCTACAAGCTGGAGCGTGGCGAGATCGTCAAGATCGATACGCTGGAGCGGCTGGCCGCATTGCTGGGCGTATCGCTCGCGAACCTGCTCGGGGTGGAAGTCGAGTACCACGACTCGGCCGTGAGCTACTTCGAGCGCATGCGTCAGTTGGAAAGCCGTTCCGAGCGCATCGTCGCGCACTTCGATCCGATTTCGTTTCTGCTGACGTCCGACGACTACGACGTCTGGCTGCGTCACATGCTCGACGAGAGCATTCCGCCGACGCTCGTCGACCGCCATTGGGAAAACACGATCGATCGCGTGCTGGGCATCTTGCAGGAGCGTAAGTCGAGCTTCTCGCGTCAGCGTCTGGCCGTGACCAGTCTGATCGGCCTGCGCCAGATCGAACAGTTCCTGCATCACGGGCTGGTCGGGCGACTGGGGCTGCCGCCGGGCGTGCAACTGGAGCGCAAGATGGCAGCGCGACGCGAAGTGGCGCGTATCGTCGAATTCCTCGAAGCCGATACGGCGGGCGTGCAGATCGGCATCGTTAGCGACAACATGCCCAACGAAACCTTCCAGATTTTCGAAGCGCAGGGCGAGGCGTACGTTGCGGTGTCGCCGTTCCGTCTCGGCGAGTTGCCAAACCTGCGTACCGGTATCGCCACGATTACTACGTCGCCCGATGGCGTGGGCATGTATCGCGCCATGATCGACCGTCTGTGGGCCGATTCCGCCAAGGGCAAAGAAGGGGCCGCGTTGCTCGGCCAGTTGCTCGCGCGATTCTGACGGTCGGCTTCATACGCTGATCCTGCGTTGATCACGTATGGTGCGTCGCCGACGACGATAGTCGCGTACCGGCGCACTCTCAATAGGTGCCACAAAGCGAAGTTTTCCCACGGAATCGAAATCCGTTCGCAGTCATCCCGTCTAGTCTCCGTGCCCGAAGGTCATCCGGCCTTACTCGCCTTAATCACCTTACTAACGGGAGATGAATGATGGGAACACCTTTCGGGGACTATTCGCAGCGGGCGTCGTCCGTGCCTTTGCTGCTTTCAGGCCGACCGCTCGCATGCGAATGCGGTCACAGCTTCGGTTCGGACTTCAGGCGGCTGGGCGCTGCGCCGCCGACAGTGGCGGGTTCGCTCGGCAAGTCATGGCAGACCTATCCGCAGCGCACCAGAACGGTTGAAGACAGCGGGGGTGTACCGATCGGTCGCTGGCAGGCGTATCGCGAGATCGAGAGACTGAAGGCCGACGATCTGATGGCCCAGCCGCTGGTCGCCGAAGCCATGAAGACGCGCATCGAAAATTGGCACACGCAGTTTCAGCGCTGCATCGAGCGCGACATTTCATTCGAAGATAAACGCACCGAAGCCATGCAGCAGGTGCGCTACGGCGTCCCACCGGAAAACAGGGCGTTCGTGCGCACCTTCGACTCAACGCCGGTTGTCGATCAGTTGGTCGAAATCGCGCATGTGAACGACGAACTTGACCGAATGGCGCGTGCAACGGGTCGCTTGTCGAAGGGCTCGGCAAAGGCGATGGGGCTACAACACCTCGCCGATATGGCGAGGATGCGCGACACCATGCTCTCACTCACCGTCAACATCCACGACCGGAAATTCAACGAACTGACGGCCGAGCGCAATCTGCTGATCGCGCTGAACGACATGGCGCGTGAAGCGCAACGCGAAATGTCCCGAGGTGGTGCCGATGTCCCGCTTCGACTGAAGATTCGTGGCGATAAGGTGGTGCTCAAACCGGCGACGTCGAAATCGCGCTTCCAGAAGAACCACATTCGTGCGCGCAATGATGCGGCGCGGCTCGCGTTGCTGCTCGGCTATCCGGCCGACCGACCGGTGACGTTGAACGACATTCGCGCGAAAGGGCTTGGCTTGTACGAGTATTCGGCGGTGCTCGCGGATGCCAAAGGCTCGCCAGAGGGGACGACGGCGTCGTGGCTTGGCGCGCGTGCGCTGGAGATCGATCAATGGAAGCTTGCCGCGCGCGAGTTGCGGGACGACCTTCAGCATACGGATGGCGGCCGGATGATCGGTGCACCGTCCGAGTCGGCGCATGACGACGCGCAGTTCGACGAAGTCGATTCGCCGCAAGGCGTGTCCGGGCTAGCGCCCATCGATGGTCCGCTGAATGAGACGACACCGAAGCGCCTCGATACGCACCAGGTGCCCCCGACAGACCCTGCCACGAAATCCGCGGGGCCGAAGGCGCAGTCGACCTCCCGCCGCGAACACTTTGTCGAGCAGTTCATCGGTGCCCATCCGGGACGTGCCGGACGTCTGAGCGTCATCCTCGAACATAGCCAGTCGGTCGAGCGGCTGGCCGAGCAGCAGGACGACCGGGATCGCGAAACCCAGCGCGCCCATCCCCGCGTGCGACGCCTTTCGGGGGAGGTGGGGCCTTCGATGTCGCGGTCGGTCCATCGTCCTGCCGGTCCGACGGTGGACTGGATCAACGAAACGCCTGAGCAAATGGCCTTGCGAACGGGCGCGCGTCCGAAGACCTATCGTGGGCTGCCACCCGTTGCGGACCCGTCGGATACGCAGGCGCCTCCGCTGCCCATGACGCCGCCGCCCGACCAGGAATAAGTCACCTCCCGGTCATCAATGTACGACCCAACGCCACCGGACTCTGGTGGCTTTTTTTTGCGTGCACGCATCGTATTCACCGAATTTCGGGCCTCGCAAATCCTCTCGGATCGCATGCAAATTTCGCCGCATATTTTGCTTGGCGAAACCCTGCGCGCACGCGTAATAGTAAATATTTTAATTATCCGCAAGCCTTTTTAATCAATAAGTTGCGCGATTGACGCAACAATCTCTTTCTTTGCCATGTAGGGAACTTGTCAGTAGAATGGCCGCGTTGTTAATAGCGCTACGCGAGGTGAATAGCCTGTCAGGTTTTCTTCACGCATGGCTCGCCCCCGCTTGACTGTCATGCGTGATTCGTCCCCCACAAAACGGAGAACTCCATGTCACAGGACAAGGAACCGCGCCGGCGCTTTTTGCGCCAGGTGCTGGCGATCGTGCCTGCCACGACCCTCGCCACCGGTGCGACGCTCACACAGTCCGCCTGCAGCAGCCAGTCCGCTGCGCCCGCCGCCTCAGGCCAAGCTTACGAACCCAAATACTTCACTGCCGACGAATGGCGTTTCGTCAACGCTGCCGTCGACCGTCTGATTCCTGCTGACGATCTCGGTCCGGGCGCGTTGCAGGCCGACGTGCCGAAGTTTATCGACGGCCAGATGGAAACGCCGTTCGGTCACGGCAAGCTCTGGTACATGCAGGGGCCGTTCCACACCGACCAGCCGCCCGAGATGGGCTACCAACTGAGCCTTGTGCCGCGCGACATCTATCGCCACGGCATTGCCGCCTGCGACGCGCACTGCAAGAAGCAGTACAACAAAGCGTTTGCCGATCTCGATCACACGACGCAGGAAGCCGTACTCGGCGATCTGGAGCACGCGAAGATCGAATTCGACGCAGTGCCCGCGCGCACGTTCTTCTCCTACTTGCTGGCCAACACGAAGGAAGGGTTCCTCTCGGACCCGATCCACGGCGGCAACAAGGACATGGTCGGCTGGAAGCTTGTGGGCTTCCCGGGCGCACGCGCCGACTTCATGGACTGGGCGGATCAGCCCAACGTCAAATACCCGTACGGGCCCGTGTCGATTTCCGGAAAGCGGGGCTAACTCATGGCAATCAAGAAAGATAAGGTCGACGCCGTCATCGTGGGCTTCGGCTGGACCGGGGCTATTCTCGGCCAGGAACTGACCGACGCCGGACTCAATGTCGTCGCCCTTGAGCGTGGCGCGATGCGCGACACGCCTACCGACGCGCAGTACCCCAAAGTCATCGACGAACTCGAATATTCCGTGCGCGGCAAGCTCTTTCAGGAGCTTGCGCGTGAGACCGTCACGATTCGCCACACACCCGACGATCTCGCAGTGCCGTACCGTCAAAACGGCTCGTTCCTGCTGGGCAACGGTGTGGGCGGCGCAGGCTTTCACTGGAACGGCATGCATTACCGGATCCTGCCGGAAGAGCTGAAGCTGCGCAGTCATTACGAAGAGCGCTACGGCAAGAAGTTCATCCCCGAAGGCATGACGATTCAGGACTTCGGCGTGAGCTACGAAGAACTGGAGCCGCACTTCGACTTCGCCGAAAAAGTGTTCGGTACGTCGGGTAAGGCGGGCAACCTGAACGGCAAGATCGTGCCGGGCGGCAATCCGCGCGAAGGCGCGCGTTCGAGCGAGTTTCCGACGCCGCCGCTACAAAACACCTACGGTGCGCAGCTTTTCGAGAAGGCCGCACGCGAAGTGGGTTTCAATCCGTACCCCGCACCGGCCGCGAACACGTCCGAGCCGTACACGAATCCGTACGGCGTGCGCCTCGGGCCGTGCAACTTCTGCGGGTTCTGCGAGAACTACGGTTGCTACATGTATTCGAAGGCATCGCCGCAGACGACCATTCTGCCGGTGCTGCTCAAGAAGCCGAATTTCGAGTTGCGTACGCATTCGTACGTCATCAAGGTCAATCTCGACAGCGACGGCAAGAAGGCGACCGGCGTTACCTACATCGACGCGCAAGGCCGTGAAGTCGAGCAGCCTGCCGACCTCGTGATCATGGCGGCGTATCAGATGCACAACGTGCGTTTGCTGTTGCTCTCGGGCATCGGCAAGCCGTACGACCCGAAGACGGGCGAGGGCGTGGTCGGCAAGAACTACGCGTACCAGATGAACGGCGCGGTGAACGTGCTGCTGCCCAAGGGCACGCAGCTCAACCCGTTCGTCGGCACGGGCGCAGGCGGCGTGTCGATGGACGACCTGAACGGCGACCAGTTCGATCACGGACCGCTCGGCTTCGTCGGCGGGGCGAGCATTCGTCACATTCGTTACGGTGGACGTCCGATCAAGATGACGCCGACCGTGCCGGGCACACCGGCGTGGGGCAGCAAATGGAAGGCGGGGATTGCCGACGCATATCAGCGTTACATGACGATCGGCATTTCCGGTTCGGTCATGTCGTATCGCGATGCGTGTCTCGATCTCGACCCGACCTACAAGGACGCCTATGGTGTGCCGCTGCTGCGCATGACATTCGACTGGCACGACAACGAATACAACATGCTCGGCTACATGGGCGACCGGATGGAAGAAGTCGGCCGCGCGATGAATCCCGAGAAGGTATTCCGCGCCATTCGCAAGAAGGGCACGCATTACGACACGCGGATCTATCAGAGCACGCACACCACGGGCGGCGCCATCATGGGCACGAACCCGTCGAACAGCGTGGTCAACAAGTATCTGCAGAGCTGGGACGTCTCCAACGTGTTCGTGATGGGAGCTTCGGCGTTCCCGCAGAACATGGGTTACAACCCCACGGGCGTGGTGGCGGCGCTGGCGTACTGGTCCGCGAAGGCAATTCGCGAGCAGTACCTCAAGAACGCCGGCCCGCTGGTTCAGGCCTGAGGAGCGCAACCATGATCCGCAAAACGATGATGAAACGCTCCGCTGGCGTGGTCGCTGCCGGTGCGCTGGCGCTCGCGGCCGTTGCTGTCTGGGCGCAGAACGCGGCCGCGCCCTCCGGCGCTGCCGTCTCCCCGGTGCCCACGCCTGCTGTGCCCGCCGTGGCAGTGGAAGGCGGTAGCGCGCCGCAGACACCGGCCGCCAACGACCCGCAGGCGCAATTGCTCAAGCAGGGCGAATACCTTGCGCGCGCCGCAGATTGCGCGGCATGTCACACGGCACCCAAGGGCAAGCCGTTCGCGGGTGGTCTGCCGATTGCGTCGCCGATCGGCACGATCTACTCGACGAACATCACACCGGACAAAGACACCGGTATCGGCAACTACAGCCTCGAAGACTTCGACAAAGCGGTGCGTCACGGGATCGCGAAGAATGGCTCGACGTTGTATCCCGCCATGCCGTACACGTCGTATGCGAAGGTGCGTCCGGCAGATGTGAAGGCGCTGTACGCGTACTTCATGAACGGCGTGCAGCCGGTCGCGCAGGCGAACAAGGCGACGGATATCCCGTGGCCGATGTCGATGCGCTGGCCGTTGTCGCTCTGGCGCAAGATGTTCGCCCCCGCTGTAGTCGCCGATGTGGCATCGACCGATAACGATCCAATCTCGCGCGGACGCTATCTCGTCGAAGGCCTCGCGCATTGCAGTGCCTGCCACACGCCGCGCGGCTTTGCGCTGCAGGAGAAGGCGCTGACCGACGACAGCACGGCGTTTCTGTCGGGCGGCGTGGTCGACAACTTCCTCGCGAAGAATCTGCGTGGCGATGTGACGGACGGTCTGGGCAACTGGAGCGAAGGCGACATCACGGCGTTCCTCAAGTCGGGACGTAACGACCATTCCGCCGTGTTCGGCGGCATGACGGACGTGGTGCAGCACAGCACTCAGCACATGAGCGACGACGATCTCGCAGCGATTGCGAAGTATCTGAAGACGCTTAAGCCGGTCGATCCGAACGCCAAGGCGCTCGCGTACGACGACACCGCTGCAAAGGCGTTGCGTGTGGGGTCGGACAAGAGCAACGGTGCGCTCACGTTCCTCGACAACTGTGCGGCGTGCCACCGCAGCACGGGCAAGGGCTACACGCAGACCTTCCCGACGCTGGCGCTCAGCTCGACGGTGAACTCGGTCGATCCGACTTCGCTCATCCACATCGTGCTGCGCGGGGCGGAGATGCCCTCGACGAAGTCGGCCCCGACGCACTACGCGATGCCGGGCTTCGACGACCGTCTGACCGACCAGGATGTGGCCGACGTGCTCACGTTCGTGCGTTCGAGCTGGGGTAACAAGGCCCCGGCTGTGACGTCCGCGCAAGTGGCCAAGGTGCGTAAGGACGTCGCCGCCGCGCCGCAACCGCAGCGTTGATCGTTCAGGTGGTGCGGGTTGCGGTGACGTGCCGATTCACGTCGGCACGGATACCGCGCTTGTGATGAAATGAAGCCCCGCCGGGCAAGTCTGTCGGCGGGGCTTTTCTTTCTGGATGCAGGGAGGCACGCGTGCCGTTCATTCTATTGGCGCTCGTCGTACTGGCGGGCATTGTGTATGGCGCAGTGCGTCTGTACGCGGCTGTGGCGTTGCGCTTCGGTACGCTCGCGGCGGTGGCGACGATCGTCGTCTGCGTACTGATCGTGGTGTGGCTGATGGTCGACGCGGTGCGCCGCTATCGCGCGGTGCATGGTGTGCGGCGTGACGGCAAGCGTCTGGTGAGCGTGTCGGGCGAGTGGGGTGAACTCACGCTCGACGCTGACCGCAAGATGGGGACGCTACGCGTGGACGGTCACGAGACGCGCTTCGTGTTTTCGGATGTGACGTCCGCCCATCCGGTGAACGAGGGCGGACGTTGGTCGCTGACGCTCGAACTCGCGCACAACGCGCAGCCGAGTTGGCGTGTGCCGATGCCGGGCCGCGCGCTCGCGCAACGCTGGACGAAGATTTTCCGTCTCGCGAACGCGCACCGGCTCTAAGGCTTCGCGCGGGCGCTTATGCGTTCGCGGGCATCGGCTGGCGAAGCGGCGGCACAATACTTTCGTCGTTGATCGGGAAGTGAAGCGCCGCGGCGACCGCACCGAGAATCGCCGTTGCGGCCCAGATTAGGTTGTAGGACCCGGTGACGTCGAGCACGAATC
Organism: Pandoraea sp. NPDC090278; assembly: GCF_044772185.1. NCBI lineage: Bacteria > Pseudomonadati > Pseudomonadota > Betaproteobacteria > Burkholderiales > Burkholderiaceae > Pandoraea > Pandoraea sp. NPDC090278. Next base: position 247,055 of record NZ_JBIVYJ010000001.1, read on the forward strand.
CGCCCAGCCACGCGCCGAGAAACGAGCCGACCTGATGGCTCATGAAGCACACGCCGAAGAGCGTACCCAGATGCCGCGTGCCGAACACCTTTGCCACCAGACCGCTGGTGAGCGGCACGGTGCCCAGCCACGTCAGGCCCATGACGGCCGCAAAGATCACGACACTTGTATCGGTTTTCGGCAGCACGAAAAAGAGGGCGATGGCCGCGCCACGCACGAGATAGAGCCAGCCGAGCACATGGTGCTGACGGTACCGTCCGCCGAGCCAGCCGCAGGCCCAACTTCCCAGCATGTTGAACAGACCGATCAGCGCGAGCGCCGTCGCGCCGAGCCCGACGGGCATGTGGCACATCAGCAGATAGCCGGGCAAGTGCGTTGCGATGAACGCGAGCTGGAAGCCGCAGGTGAAGAAGCCGAGCGTCAGTAGTTGGTAACCGCGATGCGAGCGGGCCTGCCGAAGGACTTCGCGCAGCGACAGGTGCTCGCCGTCGTCCGATTTGGTCGGTTGGGCCGTTGGGGTGGGGGCGGTGTTGCCGGGCGTGGGCTTGCTGCGACGGGACATCGTCATGAACAAGCCGAGCGGCGCGGCGCAGCACAACACCAGGGCGAGGACGAAGAGCGACGTGGAGACACCGTACGTTTCGCGCAGCCCCTGTGCGACGGGCACGAGGGCGACCTGTCCGAGCGAGCCGCCCGCGCTGACGAGTCCCATGGCCATCGTGCGCCGCTCGGGCGTGACGGCACGGCTCACGGCAGGCAGTATCACACCGAACGTCGTGCAACTGATGCCGAGGCCGACGAGCACACCCAGCCCGATCACGAGCCAGACACCGGATGGTGCGAGTGCAGCCATCGCGAGTCCGGCGGCGAAGGCAAAAGCGCCGAACGCGACGACAGGGGCCGGACCATGACGGTCCGCCATCGCACCCGCGAACGGCTGCGCGAAGCCCCATACGAGGTTGTGCAGGGCGATGGCGAACGCGACTAGCGTGACGGGCACGCCGCGGTCGTAGGAAAACGGATTGATGAAGAGACCGAACGTCTGACGCGTACCCATCGCGGCACTGAGTACGAGCGCGCCTGCGAGGATGATGAGGGTGACGCGTCCCTGTAGCGACGCCGATGCGGGTGGGGTAATTTGCGACATGATGGTGAATCCTCCTCACCGAAGTGTCGCAATGAAGTCTCCGTCTGGCAAAGGAGTTGTGTGAGCGTACAGGTGAATTTTATTCACCTTGATGGGTGCCTGCCTGCTCGATGACCCAGTTGCGGAACGCCACACATTCGGGGTGCGGCTCGATGTCGGGGGCGCTGATCAGCCAGTACGCGCCTTGCGATTGCGTGGTGACGTTGTGGGCGGGAACGAGGATGCCGTTCGCGAGATATTCGTCGACCAGCGGGCGGCGCCCGATCACGATGCCGAGGCCCGCCATGGCGGCTTCGAATGCCAGTTGGATGCTGTCGAAACTCAGCCCACCACGGGTGTCGAAGTCGTCGATGCCTGCGCCTTCGACCCAGACCTGCCAGTCTTCGCTTGCGCTGCTCACATGTATGCGCGTCGCCTCGCGCAGATCGATGGTGCCGTCCTCACGCGCGTGCATCGCGAGATAGGCCGGGCTGCACACGGGAACGAACCGTTCGCCGAACAGGCGGTGCCACGTGTCGCTGGCGACGGGCGCGCGAGAGAGACGGATGGCGAAGTCGAAGCCGTCGGTGGGAAAGCCGACCTGACGGCGCGAGGTGTCGACCGTGATGTCGACGCCCGGCATGCGACGCATGAACATGTCCAGACGCGGCAGCAGCCAGCGTGAGGCGAGGGTGGGGGCGCAGGTGATGGCGATGGCGCGGGAGGCGTCCGGGGTTGGCAGACGTCGCGTGCCGGTGAGCAGCAGGGAGAACGCCTCGGTCACGTACGCGAGATAGTCCACGCCCTCCGGCGTGAGCGTCAGTCCTTGGGGCGAGCGCGTGAAGAGCGCCACGCCCAGCGTCTGCTCCAGTCCGACGATGCCGTGGCTGACCGCACTCGGGGTGAGATGCAATTCGGCGGCGGCACGTTTGAAACTCTGATGACGTCCCGCCGCTTCGAACAGGCGCAGGGCGGACAACGGTGGCAGACGTGGCGGCATGGAATCAGTGTCGAGCGTTCGATGGTGCCCTGACGCGCCTGAGGCGTAGGGCGACGGCTTCGAGAGGTCGTTCGGATGCCGTCGATTTTCGCACGACGTTGCCGCGTGTGGGGCGTTTGCCGGAATTTCACGGTGTCGCGTGACGTCGAGCAATCTATTGCCATGCGCCGCGTGGCTCAACTGTCATGGTGTACGACCGGTACAGGCCCGTGCGGATTCGGTGAAGTGTATCGGGCGTGCGGTGGTACGCGTGACTATGCTGTTACACCGTGTCTTTTTCGCGTGTTCGCAGAATGCGGCGCCGGCGCGGCGTTTCAGATTGACGACTATGACGACCGAACAACTTCTGGCCTTCTGCGCCTTCGCTGTCATCACCTTGGTGACACCCGGACCCAACAATATGATGGTGCTCGCCTCGGGGCTGAATTACGGCTTCGTGCGCACGCTGCCGCATCTCGCGGGTATCGCCTTCGGCTTTGCGCTGATGGTGTTCCTGACCGGTGCCGGTCTGCATACGGTTTTCGTGCGTTTCCCCCTCATCCATACGGTGTTGAAGTACGTTGGCGCGGCGTATCTGCTGTGGCTGGCATGGCATCTGGCGCGCTCGGGGCCGATGGACGACGAGCGGCGCGGTCGCGAGCGCCCGATGGGCTTCATCGGCGCGGCGGCGTTCCAGTGGGTGAACCCGAAGGCGTGGGTGATGGCCGTGGGCGCGATCAGCACGTATCTCCCCAACGCGTCGCATTTGCCCGACGTCGCTTTGCTCGCCGTGATCTACGGCATGCTCGGCGCGCCCTGCATCGGGCTGTGGGCAGGATTCGGCGTGGCGATGCGCCGTGTGCTGACCGACGCGCGTTCAGTGCGTATCTTCAACGGCGTGGCCGCGGCGCTGCTCGTCGCTTCGTTGTATCCGATTCTGGTGGAGTGACGGGATTTCATCGGTAATTCCGTCGCTAATTCCATCGTTATACTGACGGTTCTTGCGTACCCTTCCCCCAATGTGAGGTATCGCCATGCCCCGTAAGTTCGTCAGGACGTTGCCGTCTCTCGTTGCTGCGGCAACGCTCGCCTTGTCTCCCCTGTCGTCGCTGGCCTGTACCCGTGTGGTCTATCTCGGTGCGAACGACGACGTCATTACTGCCCGTTCGATGGACTGGAAGCAGGACGTCGCGACCAATCTGTATGTGCTGCCCCGGGGCATCGCACGTACGGGGGAGGCCGGGCCCAACTCCATCCGCTGGACGGCGAAGTACGGCAGTGTCGTGGCGACCGGTTACGACGTGTCGACGACCGATGGGGTCAACGAGAAGGGTTTGTCTGCGCAACTGTTGTGGCTTGTAGAGTCGCAATATCCGAAGTTCGACAAGGATTCCAAACCCGGTTTGACGATTGCCGCGTGGGCGCAGTACGTCCTGGACAATTTCGCGACGGTCGCCGAGGCCGTCTCGGCGTTGGAGAAGGAGCCGTTCACGGTTGTGTCGGATAACGTGCCGGGCGAGGATCGGCTCACGACACTGCATCTGTCGATGTCGGACAAGACCGGGGATAGCGCCATCGTCGAATACATCAATGGTCGGCAGGTGATTCATCACGGCAAGCAGTATCAGGTGATGACAAACTCGCCGACGTTCGACGAGCAGCTTGCGTTGAATGCGTACTGGACGCAAATCGGCGGCACGACGTTCCTGCCGGGGACCAACCGCGCGTCGGACCGTTTTGCGCGGGCGTCGTTTTACGTCAATGCGATTCCGAAGAGCGAAGATCCGGTGGAGGCGCTGGCGAGCATGTTTGGCGTGATTCGCAATGCGTCGGTGCCGTTCGGCATTACGACGCCGGGCCAGCCGAATATCTCGTCGACGCGCTGGCGAACGGTCGTCGATCACAAGCGCATGCTCTATTTCTTCGAGTCGGCGCTCACGCCGAATACGTTCTGGGTGGATCTCAACAAGGTCGACTTTTCGGCTGGTGCGCCAGTCAAGCGTTTGGATCTCGGGAAAGATCAGCGAAACACGTTCAGCGGGGAAGTCTCGGCCAGCTTCAAGGTCGCACCGCCGTTCCCGTTCCTTGGGTTGAAGTCGGGGAAGGCGGGGTGAAACCCGATTAGGTGATGGTAGAAATGAAAAACGGGCCCGAAGGCCCGTTTTCATTTGGGTTTGACCGTCTTTCGTTGTCGTCGACAGTCAGAATATTGGTGGAGCCGGCGGGGATCGAACCCGCGTCCGCAAGCACTCTACGACCAGTTCTACATACTTAGTTCAGTCATTTGATTTAACTGTTTTGTCGCGGACGAACACGCTACGCAACAGCGATTCACTAAATTTTCGACCTTGGCGTCGTGACGCCGCAAAGGCTTAACTGACGTATATGACCTCTGGCGGTATTGCTACCGGTCTTGCGACACTAGTCCGTCAGTGAACTAGGTAGAGGACGGCGGCCCTTAGGCTGCCAGTGCGAACGTATCGTCGTTTGCAGTTACGATTTTCCCATTGATTAACGAGGTGACGGGTCCTCGGTATGCCCTGCATCGCTTTATACCCACGTCGAAACCATGTCGGCCCCAGTGGAATGGTCGATTATGACACAAATGCCTCACTTCAGTGCGAAGTCGACACGTGTCGTAGCCCCCTTGTCCTTGATGCCGTCCGCGTTCAGCTTCGGCGCCACCACAAACAGCCGGTCGGACGCGATCTTGCCGTCCAGCCAAGACCGCACCCGCTGGGCGCGACGCTCTGCCAGCGCCCGTAAATCGTCGTCGCTCACCTTGACGTTCGTCTCCATGAGCTTCTCCATCTCGTCATCCGGCAGCGACTTGGTAAGTCCGATCATGTTGCGCGGCTTCGCGAAGTCGGCCGCCTTGTAGGCAGCAGTGAGGTACTTGCTACGTTCCTCCGGCGTCACCGTCATGCTGTCGACGTCGATGCTCTCACCCTTGCCGACCATCGCCTTGACCTTCTGTGCCTTGATGGCGCGCTCGACCGCCACGCTACGCAAGCCGTCGGTGTCCTTGGCAGGGTCTACGCGACCTACGATGTCTAGCTTCAGCGCTTCGCGATCGGTCAGCGCCTTGACCAGCGTTTCGAGGCGCTTTTCGTCGGCAGGCGACAGCCGTGCACTCCCCGGGGCGAATTCAACGTACCCCAGCTCCTGCTCGCCACCGCCGAATGCGGACGCCAACAAGCTGAACGGTGCCGTGGCTGCCTTGACGATCAGATTCACGAACGCCCTGAAAATCACGCCGCCGAGGCTGAACTGCGGATCGTCCAGCGAGCCGGAAATCGGAATGTCGACGTCGATTTCACCGCGCGAATTCTTTAGCAACGACACGGCCAGACGCACCGGCAGGTTGGTCGCCGTCGGGCTTTCCACGCGGTCACCGAACGTCAACTGGTCGATGAAGATGTGGTTGTTCGCCGTGAGCTTCGCCTGATCGAGCAGATAGTGCACGTCGACCGTGAGCTTGCCCTTTTCGATGGGGTAGCCCGCGTATTTCGTGGAATACGGCGTGAGGTTGGTCAGCTCGATGCCGTCCGCTTTCGCGCCGAGATCCACGAACGCCATCGGCGCCAGCGGGTTGATCTTGCCGTTGATATTGATCGGCGCGTTGCGGTTCACCTTGCCCTGCAACGCCACTTCGGCAGGCTCGGTGGTGGCGGTGCCAAAAGCACCGATCCGTCCGCCGATATCCGTCAGATTGGCCGTGTAGTTCGGCTTGACGAAGTTATCCGTGAAGTTGATGTTGCCGCCTTGCAGGGTGATACGTCCGATGTGGACGTCCGCAGGTAGCGCCTTGCCCGTTCCGTAGCCTGGGCCACGTTCGGCCGTCGTCTTGCCGGGCGATTGCTCCTTCTTCTCGACCTCCGTCGGCTGTCCTGCCTCTACGGCTGAAGCCGCCGCATCTAGCGGGGGTTTTGCTGCGGACGCCGCATCCAGCGGTATGCCTTCATTGGCGCGGGTGAGCGAGCGGGGCGCCTGGTTATTGCCCACCACGTCGGCCAGATTCAGGCGGCCGTTCGCATTGATGATCAGACGCGCGTAAAAGCGCGACAGCGCAATGCTGCCCAACTGGACGCTCGGTTTGCCGCTGCCCACCGCCAGATTGATCTGCTGCACCGCCAACGCATTCCAGCGCACGAAGTCGTCTGTCGTCACCTTGTCGAGCAGGCGTACGTTACCAAGCGTGGCATCACCGCGATACGTCGCTTGCGGGGTGTCGCCCTTCATCGCGAAGGTGGCGCGTCCGTTGCTGGAGAGCAGAGCGCTCGCGATGCTCGCGTTCAGTTCGTCGCTCATGTACGAATCGAACGCAGCGAGATCGAGCTGCTGGGTTTTGACTTGAAGATCGCCCGACAACGGCTGCGGCGTGACGTTACCCGTCGCGTTGAGCGAGCCCTTCTTGTTAAGCGTGCCGTTCACCTCAAGCTGCAACGGCTTGGTCATGTCTTGCGACGCGCCCTGGACCTTGATGTTGAGCGGCGCGAACTTCGCATTGATCGGACGGCCTTTGACCGCGCGATCTTCAAACCCGATGCTCGCGTTCTCGACCGAGACCTTGCCGACCTTCCACTGCCATCCGGCCGCGGCTTGCGTGCTCGATGTGGGGGCTTTGGCAGACGTACGTCGACCGCGTTCGGTGCCGACACGAGCGTTGATCCCGTTGCCGTTGCTTGCGGACGCCTTCGGCTGGCCGTCGCCGGTCAGCGCCAGCAGGTTGATCTTGCCATCCTTGTCGCGGCGTGCGGCTACGTCCAATCCGCTGACCGTCACTTCGTCCACGACCGCCTGACGGGCGCCGAGGTCGAAGTGCGAGAGCTTCGCCTGTGCCTTGGCCAGCTTCAGCGGGGCATCGCCCTTCTGACCGGTCAGCCATTCGATCTTCTCAAGCGTTGCTGTCGCCGGTGCGATCTGCACATTGGGCTGCTTGTCGGGGGCGAACGCCGCATTGAACGTTGCTTGCGCACCGACCGTGCCGCTCTTCAAGTCGCCTGCGAGCGCGCCTTGTGCAAACGGCAGCAGCGGCGCGAGCGCAATCGACTGTGCGTCCAGTTCGCCGCTGGCGTTATACGCAGGCAGGCTGAACTGACCGTGGGCCTTGAGCGAGCCACCGCTTTGGATACCTAGCGACGCATCGTAAGTTGCGGGGTCCTTACCCAGCGTCGAAAACTGTTTCACGCCGAGTTGGACGTTTTCCAGCGCAATGCTCGCGGGTTTCGCACCGCGTTCATCGGTGAAACGCAGCTTGCTGTTCACCAGCGAAACCTCGCCGACGAGCAGGTCGAGCGGCAACGGTTGCTCGGCGGCCGCAGCCTTCGCCTGTGCCGCTTCAGCGGCCGACGCGGGCGTGGCGGGGCGGGCCGTTTGTTCGGCAGCGACCTTCGGTGCGGACTTGGCCGCTTCGCTCGCCTTGGGCGATGCCGCCGCTTCGTCGACCGCTTTGCCGACAGCCTTCAACACGGGCCGTTGCGGCAGCAGGGCTTTTACGACGTTGATCGATCCGTCCTTTTCCATCGTGACGTGCTGGTCAAGTCCATCGATCCGTACGCTGTCGACGTGGTAGATGTTGCTCAGCGGCTCGACTTTGCCCAGCTTGACGTCGATTTGTTTGACCGCAACGAGCGGCGAGCCGTTAGCTTCGTTGATCACCGCATCAGCCAACCCCGCAGTGCCCGTCAGGACTACGTGGTTGCCGTCCTTGTCTCGCGTAAATCGCAGTTTCAGATCGGTACTGACCGCACCGCTCTTGATTTGCGCGGGAACGGTCATGGGGGCGTAACCGAGGTACTTCGGCACGTCGAGCCGGTCGAGTTTGATGTCGACGGTCGACTCGAGTGAGTCGGCAAACGGTTTGGTCTGTCCGGAGATGTGCAGCGGCGAGCCGTCGATGGACGCCTGCAGCAGCGGCTGTACGAAGATATCGGTGTCGGCAGGCAGATTGGCAATGAATGGCACGCCGACCTGCAGGTTGTCGACAACGTGCTTTTCGTTCTGGTAGGCGTCGTCGATGCGAATCGTGCCGTTCTTGATCTGCACGTTGTTCAGTGCAAAGCGCGCAGGCTTCGATGGTTCGGGCGAGGGCGGACCGGACGTCGCGCGATCGATGATGTCCGAGAAGTTGAACCGCTGCGGCGCGGTGCGCACGATGTTCACGACGGGGGTGTCGACGTACAACTCGCCGATTACCGGGGCAAAGCGGAACAGCGAGCTCCACGAGGCGTTCACCCGCAATTCGCCGATATCGACGAACGGCTGGCCGGGTGTCTTGTCGCCGATATGCACCTGACGCAGATCGAGACGCAGCGTATAGGGATTGAAACTGACGTCGCCGACGCTCACCGGCCGTTCGAGATAAGCGGAGAGCTTGTCGACGGCGTAATGCTTAAGTACGGCCGGCACCGTGAAGTAGCCGACCACACCAAATACGGCGATGATCCCTGCGGCCCACAGCCCGGTCTTGCGCGCGCGGCGGCGCACGTCCGGGTCGCGTCCAAGCGCTTGCGCGCGGGCGAGGCCTTGCTGCAGGCGGGTGCCGCCTGCGGGGGTATTTTTTGAGGATTCGCGATCGTTCGCTTGCTCGGCCATGCGGTCTCCCGTAAGTAGCCTGTGAAGCATACGCAACGCCACGGGGGCGCGGCGGGACATTCCCAGAACGCGCCGCGAGTGTCGCGGCGACGTCCTGGCGGGCGAAGGTTCGATGGCTTACGCCAGCGACATCACCAGCGGGGCGATCGCGCCCGCGCGTTCGACGACAGCATCCGCCTGCCACTGAGCAGGCGCGAGCGAGTCGCCGCAATAACCGTAGGCCGCAGCAATCGTCGCCATACCGGCGGCCTTGCCAGCCTGCACATCGCGAAGGTCGTCGCCAACGTACACGATATGGGCAGGCGCAATGCCAATACACTCGGCTGCGTAGAGCAGGGGCGCAGGGTGCGGCTTGCTATGCGGCGTTGTGTCGCCCGAGACAACGCAGGCTGCGCCGTCCGCGAGTCCGATCAGCTTGACTAGCGGATTGGTCAGGCGCGCGGCCTTGTTCGTCACAATGCCCCACGGCATGCCACGTTCGCGCAAGGCAGCGAGCAAGTCCGGAATGCCTTCGAACAAGCGGCTTTGCACGCACAACGCGGCTTCGTAGTTGGCAAGGAATGCGTCTCTCAGGGCAGGGAAGGCGGCATCGTCGGGGGGCACGCCGAACGCACTGCCGATCAATCCGCGAGCACCGTGTGACGCTTGCAGGCGCAACGTCTCGTAAGGGCCCGGCGGCAGACCGCGATCGGTACGCACCTTGTTGACCGCCGCGACGAGATCGGGGGCCGTGTCGGCGAGTGTGCCGTCCAGATCGAACAGGACAGCGCGAATCTCGCCGTGCAACAGCGTTGACGTGGCGTCGAGAGGGGAAGGGGCGCGGACGGGGGGCTCGAACATATCAGGCGTCGCGGGTGCAAGCGACCATGTAGTTGACGTCGGTATCGCGATTGATCGCGTAACGTTTGCTGATCGGATTGTAGGTCAGGCCACGCATGTCGCGGATTGTCAGGCCGCTCGCACGGGTGAACGATGCCAGCTCCGACGGGCGGATGAACTTGGCGTAATCATGCGTGCCGCGCGGCAGCATCCGCAGTACGTACTCTGCGCCAACCACGGCGAGCAGCCATGCCTTCGGATTGCGATTGAGCGTGGAAAAGAACACATGACCGCCCGGTTTCACGAGCGTCGCGCACGCAGCGACGATGGACGCAGGCGACGGCACGTGTTCGAGCATTTCCATGCAGGTCACCACGTCATACGTACCCGCGTCACGCGCAGCGAGTGCTTCGGCGGCGATTTCTTCGTACTCGATGGAAAGGCCAGCTTCGAGGCTATGCAAATCGGCAACCCCGAGCGCCTTTTTCGACAGATCGATGCCTTTGACGCGCGCACCCTGACGCGCCATCGATTCCGACAGAATGCCGCCGCCGCAGCCGATGTCGAGCACGCGCTTGCCCTGCAGTTGGACGTGCTGTTCGATCCAGTCGAGGCGCAACGGGTTGATCTCGTGCAGCGGCTTGAATTCGCTGTGCGGATCCCACCAGCGGTGGGCCAATTCACTGAATTTATTGAGTTCTTGCGGGTCGGCGTTCATCACTTGCTCATAGACGTTGACGGCTCGGGCAGGCGGAATGCCGAGTGGCTGGGCGTGCCCTCCATGCCGGTTGGTCGGCGGGCGCCGTCGAGATGGAGGAAGTATAACGAAGTGAGTGCGCCCATGTCCAAAGCGCAAGGCGTGGCGGGGGTGTACGGCGCGCGGTCAGACGGTGGAGTTGCGTCGGGCCGGGGTGACGCCCGATGACGAGCATCGCGTGTCACCCCGACGGCGCTCACCGTCCGGCCTAAGCTCAGGCGGCGGCCGGCAGGTTCGCCAATACGGCGTGTGGGTCGTGGTACACGAGTCCGAGCGCGTCCGCTACCCCGTGGTTCGTCACCATGCCACGTGCTACGTTCAGTCCTGCCAGCAGATGCGGATCGGCGCGCATGGCGGCCACGGCACCGTGATCGGCCAGTTGCAGGATGAACGGAAGTGTCACGTTGTTGAGTGCAAAGGTCGACGTGCGCGGCACGCCCCCCGGCATGTTGGCGACGCAGTAGTGCACCACGCCTTCCACCACGTAGACCGGGTCAGCGTGTGTCGTCGCATGCGACGTCTCGCAGCAACCGCCCTGATCGATGGCGACGTCCACGATCACGGCACCCTTACGCATCAGACCCAGCATCGCCCGTGTGATGAGCTTGGGTGCGGCGGCGCCCGGGATCAGGACGCCACCGATGACCAGGTCGGCATCGCGCAAATGCGTTTCGATCGCGTGCTGCGTCGAATAGACCGTTTGCACACGTCCCCCGAACTGGGCGCTCAGGCGTCGTAAAGCGTCTACCGACTTGTCGATGACCGTGACCTGCGCCCCGATGCCGACGGCCACGGTCGCGGCATTCGTACCCACGACACCGCCGCCGAGAATGACGACCTTGCCCGCCTCGACGCCGGGCACACCCGAAAGCAGCAGGCCAAGCCCGCCGTGCGTTTTTTCAAGCGCGGTTGCGCCAGCCTGGATGGACATGCGTCCTGCGACTTCGGACATGGGCGCGAGCAGCGGGAGGCCGCCATTTGCGGACGTCACGGTTTCGTACGCGATGCACGTGGCACCGCTCTTGATCAAATCGTTGGTTTGCTCGGGATCGGGAGCGAGGTGAAGATACGTGAAAAGCGTGTGATGAGGCCGCAGTCTGGCGCGCTCGACAGCCTGCGGCTCTTTGACCTTGACGATGAGTTCGGCGCGATCGAAAACGTCTACGGCGTTGGCAGCGATGCGGGCACCCGCGGCGGCATAGACCGTGTCGTCCATCCCGATGCCTTCACCGGCTTGCGTCTCGATCCACACCTCATGCCCGCGTGCCACCACTTCGCGTACAGCTGCGGGCGTCATGCCTACGCGATACTCGTGGTTCTTGATCTCCTTGGGTACACCGATCTTCATGATGCGTCTCCTTTGTTGTGATGTGACTACGAACAGCGAATTCGACAACACGTGATGCCCAAACAAAAACGGCACCCGAAGGTGCCGTCTGGAAGATCAGGCGAAGGCCGGTTCGGCCTGCGCATGGGACGCGCCACTGTAGCGCGCCACCGATAGATCGTCGGCCAGAATGGCCGGGCGGCGTCCCGACATCAGGTCGGCCAGCAGTTGGCCCGAACCGCAGGACATCGTCCAGCCGAGCGTGCCGTGTCCGGTATTCAGGAACAGGTTGCGCAACGCCGTCGCGCCGACGATCGGCGTGCCGTCCGGTGTCATCGGACGCAGGCCCGTCCAGAAAGACGCTTCCGCCGTGTTGCCTGCGCCCGGGTACAGATCGTTCACGACCATCTCCAGCGTGGCGCGGCGCGCCGGGTTAAGGCGCTTGTTGTAACCCACGACTTCTGCCATCCCGCCGACGCGGATACGGTCGTCGAAGCGCGTCACAGCGATCTTGTAGGTTTCATCCAGGATGGTGGAAACCGGGGCGCGCGACGCATCGACGATCGGTACGGTAATCGAGTAGCCCTTGAGCGGATACACCGGAATATCGACGATCCCGCGCAGGAACGGCGTGGAGTACGAGCCCAGCGCAACGACATACGCGTCCGCACGTTGCAGCGAACCGGCGCAAACCACGCCCTCAATCTTGTCGCCGACCACGTTCAGGCCGTCGATCGGCATGTCGTAGCGGAATTTCACGCCCAGCGCTTCGGCCATGGCCGCGAGACGCGTCGTGAACATCTGGCAGTCGCCGGTCTCGTCGTTCGGCAGACGCAGGCCGCCGGTCAGCTTGTGTGACACGGCCGCCAACGCCGGTTCTGCAGTCGCGAGCGCTTTGCTGTCCAGGAGTTCGAACGGCACGCCAGCCTCTTCGAGCACAGCGATATCGCGTGCTGCGTTCTCGAGTTGATCGTCGGTCCGGAACAATTGGAGCGTGCCCGCCTGACGGCCTTCGTAGGCGATGCCGGTCTCGGCGCGCAGCTCACGGAAGCAGTCGCGGCTGTATTCGGCGATCCGCACCATGCGTTCCTTGTTGACGGAATAGCGCTCGGGCGTGCAATTGCGCAGCATCTGATAGAGCCACTTCAGTTGCGTGAGGGTGCCGTCCGGACGAATGGCGAGCGGTGCATGTTTCTGGAACAGCCACTTGACGGCCTTTGCCGGAATCCCCGGTGCGGCCCACGGGGACGCGTATCCGGGCGAAATCTGACCAGCGTTGCCGAAGCTGGTTTCGAGCGCCGGTCCTGCCTGACGGTCGAGCACCGTGACGTCATGCCCGGCCTTTGCCAGGTAGTAGGCGCTGGTTACGCCGATGACGCCGCTGCCGAGAACGATGACCTTCATTGCGTTGACTCCTGTAAAACCATAGTTATGCAGTAATAATTCGCATGCTATTCTCGGAATCGTAGGTTTAGTTAATGTATATGGCCTGAATTCAGGAAAAAATCATGAGGGTTCAGCAGCAATCCGTCCGGACACTGGACCGGCTCGACCGACGTATCCTGACGCTGCTCCAACAGGACGGACGGATGTCGATGAAGGACCTGTCGGAGCAGGTCGGTTTGTCCATCACGCCGTGCATCGAGCGCGTGAAACGCATGGAGCGGGACGGCGTGATCATGGGCTACTTCGCCCGCGTCAATCCGGCGGCTTTGGGCGCGGCACTGCTGGTGTTCGTCGAAATCACGCTCGATCACAAATCCGGCAACATGTTCGATCAGTTCCGCAGGGAGGTGCTGCGTATTCCGGAGGTCATGGAATGTCATCTGATTTCCGGGGATTTCGACTATCTGATCAAGGCGCGCATCCGCGAGATGTCCGAGTACCGGAAGTTGCTGGGCGACATTCTTCTTCAACTGCCAGGTGCCGTGCAGTCGAAAAGCTACGTCGTCATGGAGGAGATCAAGGAAACGCTCACCGTTCATGTTGATGAGTGAGCGTATTGCCTAGAAAAGCGGCATTTGCGGATCTGCCGCGTTCGCCGGTCCGCTGTTCGCGGTTTGCCGGTCAGGACGCGCACGCCGACCTTGATTCGCCCCGTTCCCGTCACCGGCCTGTGACGGCAATTCCGGGACGCAGAACTGATCGTTTCTCAATGGCGGTCTGGCCTGATTGAGTCCCAACTTGCGCGCCGCCAGGTGAAAGCGCTGCCGAATCAATTCGGCGTGTAATCCGGTGCCTTTCATCCGTGTACCGAACTCCGAGCTATTGTGCTTTCCGTCACGCACTTGCTCGATCAGACTCATGACGTGGCGTGCCCGCAACGGGTAATTGGCTTCCAGCCATTCGACGAAGACGTCGTGCACTTCTCGGGGAAGCCGCAACATCACATACGCAGCGTAAGTTGCGCCGGCTTCGGCTGCGGTCGTCAGCACGCGTTCGATATCGAAATCGGTCAGCGCAGGCACGATCGGCGCGACGATGACACCTGTCGGAATACCCGCATCCGTCAGCTTACGGATGGCGTCGATGCGTCGCGACGGCGTATTCGCGCGCGGTTCCATCTTGCGGGCGATATCCGCATCGAGCGTTCCCACCGAAATGAAGACCCGTGCAAGACCTCGCTCGGCCATGCGCGAAAGAATGTCGATATCGCGCGTGACGAGCGCCGACTTGGTGGTGATGCCGACAGGGTGCCCAAAACGCTCCAGCACTTCCAGGACGCTGCGCGTGATCCCGTATTCCCTCTCGATTGGCTGATAAGGGTCCGTGTTTGCGCCGAGCGCAAGTAAAGCGGGTTGGTAACCGCGCTTGCGCAACTCAACGTCAAGACGCTCTGCCGCATTGTGTTTCGCGTACAAACGGGTCTCGAAGTCCAGACCCGGAGAGAGTCCCAGGTAGGCGTGCGTGGGGCGCGCAAAGCAATAGGTGCAGCCGTGCTCGCATCCACGGTAGGGATTGATCGAGCGATCGAAGGGGATGTCCGCCGAAGTGTTGCGGGAGATGATCGTTCTCGCATTTTCCAGTGCGACCTGGGTCACGAATTTGACTTCGCATTCTTGGGCAGCGTCCGATTCATGACGGGTCTCATCGCTCTCGCGACGGAACGCTGAAAAGCGCGATTCGAGATTGGCGGTGGCGCCTCGGCCCTTACGCGACGGGGGCGGCGCGAATGAGGATGCCATGACTCATCTCCTGAAGAGCTGTCCCTGTCACGGCCATCGGGCAGCCGCAGGGAATGCTTGTCATTATACTGTGTTTTTATACAGTATTTGAGCGGAGGAGAGATATGGCGAATGGAGGGAATGGGGTGAGCGGTATTCCGCTGGCGCTGGTCGGCCCGGCGGCGCTGACGATCCGGGCCGCGGCGATAGGGTGGGCCTTTTGCGAGGCGTGGCTGAAGCTATGTGTGACTTCCGGGGGAGACCGGCGGGATAAAGGGCGCGATCGCCCGTGCGATGTCGTCAAGGGCAGCGTTGTCCGGGTTCGGACGCTGACGCGCCAGATGAATGGCGCGAAGGGTCAGCAGCGAGTAGAGCGTTGCATGGTTACCGCCCATGGTGGCGAGCGCTTCGACGTGGCGGGCAACGATATTGGCGTCGCCGCGCGACACCGGTCCGGCAAGCGCGCCCGAGAGCCCGCGTTCGCGCGCAGCGTTGAGCGTGCCCATGACCAGCGGCCACATAGCGTCTTGCGCATCGCCCTCCGGCATGCCGATGGAATTCCAGAGGTGAGTCGCCTCGTCGAGCAGGCAGAGCAGAAAACTGGCGGCGTAGTTGGCGCCCGCGTGGTATCGCATGCGCTCGCCTGCCGGAATCGACAAGGGGCGGCAGCCAATATCGCTCGCGAGACGCTGAAGCAGGTCGTTCAGCGGCGCTTCGGCCTCGATGGTGATGGCGCACCCTTGCAGGCGGCTCGCATCGTCGTCGAGTCCGGCAAAAAGAAACAGCGGATGGAAGCCGCCAATTTGCCCGCCGTCGCGCGTCGCAGGCGCGAGCAACCCAACCTCGGACGCGCCGCTGCAATGCACCAGCGCCTGTCCCGCTCGCGGCGTGAGGTGCGCAGCGCAAGTCGCTATGGCGTCGTCAGGCACCGTGAGGAAGACCAGATCGGCTCGCGAAACGACGTCGCCCGTGTCCTCCGAACGTTCAATGGCGAGGGCCTCGCAATTGGGCAAGGTCGTCGCAATGCGTCTCGCACTTTCGATATGGCGGCTAGCAACGATCGTCACTTCGTATCCGGCGCGGGTCGCGGCTTGTGCGAGCGCGCGAGCCACACGTCCGGCACCGATGAAGCCCAGCGTCGGTCGATGGGAGGGGGCGGTGGGAGTGGGCGTCACGATCGGTTTTTACTGCGACAAGCGATTCGGCGTGTCGTGGATTTCAAAGTAAGTCTGAAATGCGACGGCCAAACCGACCATCATCAGCATGGCGCCCACAAACAGCGACACGCTGACGATGATGACCGCGATCCATCCCGACTGCGACTTGTTCGAGACGTGGGTGTTGAACTGCGCGTTCCAGCGCTCGTCCGGACGCAAGCCGTAGACGATCGCGGCGAGAAACGCCGAAAACAGCGAAATGGCACCCAGAATCGTGAGTATCCATCCCGCGAGGGAATGCAGTTCGCTCGTCACCAGAAGTCCCCAGCCGGCTACGCCGCATGCCGAGCCCACAATGTGGGCCCAGCCGAAGCGGTCGCGCATGCCATACAGATAGAAGCGATGCAGGCCGAGCGTGCCGAACAGCATGGCGAGACCGGCGGTCAGAGTTTTGGACTTGTAAGCGACTGCGTTCATTTGGAATGGTTATCGAGCAGGCGTTTCCCGAATGACTTCGACGAGCGTCCAGCGCATGCTCGACGCGTCAGCGGGCGGATTGGCGACAGGTTCACCGTGAATTTTCACGCGGTATTCTACGCCGGGCTTCCACTCGAAGCCATCGATGTGGGCATACCAGAGTTCCCATTGCGATTTGCCGGAGTCGTCGGCGGTGCGCACACGCAAGCACTTGCGCGGTGCCACGCCGACACAGTCCGCCATCTGCGAATCGACGTCGAGAACGCGATCTTCCGTCTTCGCCGCCCCGCTCGCACCTGCCACCGTGCGATTGAGCAACGTTTGGGATGCATAGGTGAGTGTCTGGCCGTTCGGCGCGCTCAGGATCAATTGCGTGTCACGGCGTTCGAAGCGGGTCATGCTCGCGAGCGTCTTGAGATAGCGGTCTTCGAAAGCCATCGAATCCGGGCAGGCCATGCGCGTGGCCGCCGGGGATTGGATGCTGAGCTGTCCCTTGCCGGGGCCGATCGTATATTGCCCAAAGATGCGATTGCAGCCGCCGGTGCCGGAATAAGCCCCTTTGTCGTTGAACGTCAGATTGATGGTGCGGCCTTCCGGCAGGTTCGGCGCGTCGCTCGTGCCTTCCCATTTCATCAACTGCCAGGTGCCGAGAATGTCGGCAGGGGCGGTCGCTGCTGCGGTGTTATCCGGCGTACCCGATGCGGGATTGGCACCGCCACCGGATGGCGCTGCACAACCGGCCAGCATGGCGGCAGGCACGAGGAGCGTCACCAGATACGAAGTCAACGATGAGGGCAGGAACGAGAGTAGGCGTTGAGTCATGATGTTGTATGGGCGTAGTTGCGGAGAGGGCAGGGACGGCGAAAACGTCGCGCTGAACGTGGGGCGATGTGTTCTAGCGGTGCCGTGAGTACCATTCATTGTTGACCGGGCAGGCCAGGGGTCAGTTCCTTGCGTAGTTCTGATGATATTTCCCGTTGGCATGAAATGTGTCATCGAGGGACCTCATGGCTTTCGGTACGTGATTCGATATATGGCTCCGGCATGGTCGTCGCTAATCAGGAGCGATCCGTCCGGCAGGGTTAGCAGGTCGACAGGGCGACCCCACACGGCCTCGTCGTCCCCCAACCACCCCTGCGCAAAAACTTCCTGCTTGCTGACGTTGCCTTTCGCGTCCAGAACCACGCGAACGACCCGGTATCCCACTTTGCTGCTCCGATTCCACGAACCGTGCTCAGCAATAAAGATGCTGCCGCGAAAATCGTCCGGGAACTGCTTGCCTGTATAGAAGCGCATGCCGAGGGCGGCCACGTGGGCACCCAGTTTGGCCATGGGCGGCGAAAAAGTGCGGCACGGCTTTTCGCGACCGAAGTCGGGGTCGGGGACGTCGCCGGCGTGGCAGTACGGGAACCCAAAATGCTCCCCCATGCGCGTCAACCGGTTGAGTTCGTCGTCGGGAACATCGTCGCCGAGCAGATCGCGACCGTTATCGGTGAACCATAGCGTATTGGTGCCAGGCTGCCAGTCGAATCCCACGGTGTTGCGCACGCCGCGGGCGACGACCCGCCAGTCCGTACCGTCGGGCTTCATGCTGCCGATCATCGCGTAACGATTTTCGTCGCGCTTGCAAACATTGCAAGGTGCGCCGACCCCCACATACAGACGCTGGTCCGGACCGAAGGCGATGTAACGCCAGCCGTGGTGGCTTTCGGTGGGAAGCTTGTCGTAGACGACGGCCGGTTTGCCGGGGTTGTCGAGATGGTTCTCGATGTCGTCCAGTCTGACGATGCGCGACACGGCCGAGACATATAAAGCGCCATTGCGCATCGCGACGCCAACGGGCATGTTCAGGCCTGACGCCACTGTACGGACTTTGGCCGCGTAGGCGCGCGATGGATCGAGCGTGATGGCGTAGACGTTGCCTTGCGCCCGGCTACCGACGAACAACGTGCCTTTTGGGCCTAGCGCCATGCCCCGGGCCCCGGGGACCTGATCGGAAAGGACTTCGACGTAGAAGCCCTGAGGTAGCGAGAGGCGCTCGATGGGCAGGGCGTCGCGCGCCGTCGCCAATTGTGGGGTGCAGACCAGCGCGGTGCCGATTAGGATGACCACCCGCGCGGCAATCCGCATGGGCCATGTCAGGAGGAAGGAGAATGAGTATCCATCGGGAAATCGTCGCATGCAGGGCTCGCTTCACACCAAGGATGCGTGCATTGTAGACCAGCGGTTATTGGGGCGCGGCACCGCCGCACAAGCCCTCTAATATAGGCGTGCCTAAATGGAGTGTACTTTCCCTTTGGCGAAGTGTTTGTTTTGACGAGGGTTTTGCGCTATAATCACGCGTTTTCTGTCCGAACACTTCTGGATTCACAAGGATTTAATATGGTCGTTATCCGCCTGGCTCGCGGCGGCGCGAAGAAGCGCCCGTTCTACAACATCGTTGCAACCGACTCGCGTAACCGTCGCGATGGTCGCTTCATCGAGCGTATTGGCTTCTACAACCCGGTCGCTGCCGAAGGCACGGAAGGTCTGCGTATTGCTCAAGACCGTCTGACGTACTGGCAAGGCGTTGGCGCACAACTGTCGCCGACCGTGGCTCGTCTGATCAAGCAAGGCGCCAAGGCTGCTGCCTAAGCTTTCAGATAGTCGAGTGGTACGCATTGCTGTCGGTTTGCCGATGGCATGAGAATTGAACGGCGGTGCATGCTCCCGAGCAATCTGGGGCAAGCATCGCCGTGTGTTCGTCACAAGGTTGGATTGCATGGTTCGTTCCGCACGTGAGCGTGTACCGCTGAAAATCGGTGCAGAAGCGCGTCGCGCCTCCGGCATGCGCGCCGAGCAGGTGCTCGCCCCGGTAACCGAGGTGCCCGACGATCTCGTCGAGCTCGGTTATATCGGCGATGCCTACGGGATTCGCGGCTGGATCAAGGTGCAGCCGCACACGGGTGACGGCGAAGGCCTGTTATCCGCAGATTGCTGGTATTTCCGTCGTCCCGGCGAGTCGGCCTACACCAAGGCCAACGTGCTGCACAGTCGGGGGCATTCGGGAACGGTTGTCGCGCAATTGCGTGGCAGCGAGAACCGGTCGGCCGCCGAGGCGCTCAAGGGCCTTCAGGTCTGGGTGCCGCGCAGTGCATTCCCGTCGGCCGGCGAAGACGAGTTTTACTGGGTCGACCTGATCGGCGCCCAGGTGACGAATTTGCAGGATGAATCGCTCGGCAAGGTTGTCGGTCTGCTGGACAACGGCGTACACACCGTTTTGCGCGTGGTGTACGACGTACCTGCTACCGATGGCAATCCGGCGAAGACCGCTGAGCGGTTGATCCCGTTTGTTGGCCAGTACGTCCAGACCGTCGACACCGAGGCAGGACGCATTGTGGCTGACTGGGGTCTCGATTACTGAGATACCGATTGACCGCCTGGTCGTTATTGCGTCCGGGCACCTCTGGACGGAACCGGTCTGATGCAGTTTGACGTCGTCACGCTCTTTCCCGAGATGTTTCGGGCACTGACCGACTGGGGCGTCACCAGCCGGGCGCTTAAGCAGTCGCGCTACGATCTGCGGTTTTGGAATCCGCGTGACTTCACGCATAACAATTACCGCACGATCGACGATCGCCCCTACGGCGGCGGTCCGGGCATGGTGATGCTGGCCAAGCCGCTGGATGATGCGATTACCGCCGCAAAGGCCGCTCAGGCGCAAGCGGGTGTCTCGCGCGGTCGCGTGTTGCTGATGTCGCCGCAAGGTAAGCCGTTGACGCATCGCCGGGTGGTCGAGCTGCGTGAGCAGGAGCAAGGCTTGATTCTGCTCTGCGGCCGTTATGAGGCAATCGATCAGCGCTTGATCGATCGCGTGGTCGACGAAGAAGTCAGCGTCGGCGATTTCGTGCTGTCGGGTGGAGAGTTGCCCGCTATGGCGCTGATGGATTCGCTGATCCGGCTGCTGCCGGGCGCGCTGAACGACGAACAGTCGGCAGAGCAAGACAGCTTCGTGAATGGCTTGCTGGATTGCCCGCACTACACGCGGCCCGAAGAATATGAAGGCGTGCGTGTGCCCGATGTGCTGTTGGGCGGGCATCACGCAGAGATTGAAAAGTGGCGACGCCGTGAGGCGTTGGCCAATACCTGGCACAAGCGTCCCGATCTGATCGAGAGTGCACGTGCCAACGGATTGCTCAGCCGTGCCGACGAGGCGTGGCTGACAAGCCTGCGGGCCGATACGTCGGCCAAGTAGGCGGCGGATGTCGTCATGGGGACGGCATTCGGTTTGAACCCATCCTCTGTCGGGGCCGGCTCGCCGGTATATAACGTCGACACGATGGCACAAGGAGTGGTAAATGAATCTGATCGCTAAGATCGAGCAGGAAGAAATCGCGCGTTTGACCGCGAACAAGACGATCCCCGACTTCGCCCCGGGCGACACCGTGATCGTTAACGTGAACGTGGTTGAAGGTACCCGCAAGCGTGTTCAGGCTTACGAAGGCGTCGTGATCGCCAAGCGTAACCGTGGTCTGAACTCGGGCTTCATCGTTCGTAAGATTTCGTCGGGTGAAGGCGTTGAGCGTACGTTCCAGACGTACTCGCCGCTGATCGCCAGCATCGAAGTCAAGCGTCGTGGTGACGTTCGTCGCGCTAAGCTGTACTACCTGCGTGAGCGTTCGGGCAAGTCGGCACGTATCAAGGAAAAGCTCACGTTCAAGAGCAAGACCGTCGCTGCTGCCGAGTAAGTCGGACGCCGCTTCGCCTGGCGACCTCGTGGCCGGGCGCAGCAAAGCCGCATGGAAAAAGCACCCCTCGGGGTGCTTTTTTCATTTCAGTGCCGTGCCTCGATTGAGATGCGGCGCTGCGTCATAACGACGGTATGCCGCGAATTGCCGGGGGAATGGCATTTTCTTCGTGCGCACGCGCTTTGCGCATCCTCGCTAAAATAGCGAGATTCTTTATCTCCAAAGGTCTACGTGGCGCCACCTCTCATCCTGCATCCTGAAGCCTTACCCATCGTCTCGACGGGGGAAGGGGAGCCGGTGCCGGCAGAGCGGTTGACCCCCTCAGCGTTACGCGACCGTCTTGCCAGTCCGCCCATCTGGACGCCCGAGTCGGGTGTTGGCGACCTGGTCTCCCCCTCGATGTTCACGCCACGAGCCGCAGCGGTGCTGGTGCCGTTGGTGATGCGTCCGCACGGCACCACTGTGCTGCTCACGAAGCGCACGCAGCATTTGAGTACGCACGCCGGACAAGTCAGTTTTCCGGGCGGGAGTCGTGAGCCCGACGATCCGACGCCGATTGCGACCGCGTTGCGCGAATCGCGCGAGGAAATCGGGCTGGACGCCGGAGCGGTCGAGGTCATCGGTAGCCTGCCGGATTATGTGACGGGTACGGGGTTTCGCGTCGCACCGGTCGTTGGGCTGGTCAAGCCGCCGTTCGATCTGGTCGCGGATACGGGCGAGGTGGACGAAATCTTCGAGGTGCCGCTCGATTTCCTGATGAATCCCGCACACCATCAGATTCGCGTCTTCAACTATCAGGTCGGTGAGCGTCGTTTTTATGCGATGCCCTATCCGAAGGCCGCGGGTGGCGAGTATTTCATCTGGGGCGCGACGGCGGGCATGCTCAGAAATTTCTATCGACTTCTGCGGGCTTAGCCGGGGACCCAACAGCAGACTTAGCTGCGGACGCAATGCGAAAGTCGATTCGATTCTGCAGATTGCCTGCTTGAAATGACAGGCAAGTGCGTCGCGAAGGCATGCGGGGCGGGCATTTGCGAGAAGCTGTGCTATCGTTACACCATTCCGTCCGGTGATCTGATCGCACGCATGACATTCTTCTCGGTACTCCTCGCGCTGATCTTTGAGCAGGTGCGTGCCCTCTCCACGCAAAACCCGATCTACAACCTGATCCGCTCCCACGCGACCCATACCTCGCAGTCGTTTGACGCCGGGCAGCCGCGTCACGGTGTCCTTGCGTGGCTGGTCGTAGTGGTGCCGTTCGTCCTGGTTGTCGGCGTCGTCTATTACCTGCTCATGCGGGTCAATATTTTCCTTGGCTTCGCCTGGAACGTGCTCATCGTCTACCTGACGATGGGGTTTCGACAGTTCAGCCACTATTTCACCGATATCCACGTTGCGCTGAATAACGACAACGTCAACGAAGCGCGCGAAATTCTGCGTCAGTGGATTGGCATCGACACCGTCGATATGCCGGTGGACGAGATTGTGCGTCACACGCTGCTGCATGCTGTGATCGCCTCGCATCGTCACGTGTTCGGTGTGTTTTTCTGGTTCCTGATGCCCGTGGGCCCCGCCGGAGCGGTGCTGTATCGTCTCGCCGAGTATCTCTCGCGCCGGTGGACGGAAGCGGCACCCGATCGCAGCCCGGCTTTCGGTGCGTTTGCACGTAAGGCGTTCTATGTGATTGATTGGGTGCCGGCGCGTCTGACGGCCATCGGCTTCGCGATTGTCGGTAACTTCGAAGATGCCATCTACGCCTGGCGTCACTATGCCAAGCAGTGGCCGAACGAGAACGAAGGCATTTTGCTGGCGGCAGGTAGTGGCGCGCTCGGCGCACGACTGACGGGCCCGCTCGCCGAAGTCTCTAGCGTCGACGCGCTCAATCAGGGGGATGACGCTGTTCTGCCGGTCGGCAGCGAATGCACGCCGCGGACCTTGCAGGCCGCCGTCGGACTGGTCTGGCGGGCGGTGCTGCTGTGGATGCTGTTGTTGCTTCTGCTGACGCTCGCCGTATGGCTGGGCTGATCGGGTCGATTGCGCCGATGTTTAGGCGCGAATTGCGATAGCGCAAAAGAAAACCCCGCCGAGGCGGGGTTTTTTGTTGCTGCGAGATACGGCACGCGTCGGCACGCCGTTTCAATAAGGGATCTCCTGCTCCGACTCGTGAACGAGTTGCGCATAGAGTGCGTGACGCTGACGAGAAATGCGCCCGTCCTCCACGGCCTCGAGAATCGCACAGCCCGGTTCTTTCAGGTGATGGCAGTTGTAGAATCGGCACCCGGTGAGCAGCGGACGAAACTCGGGAAACGCACGTTCAAGTGCGCCTTCCTTCAGGTGATGCAGTCCAAACTCCTGAAAGCCCGGCGAGTCGATGAGCAATCCGCCTTCGGGCAGATGGAAGATGCGCGTGAACGTCGTCGTGTGCTTGCCCGAGTTCAACACCGTAGAGATTTCGCGTGTCGCAGCGTCGGCATTGGGGACGACGAGGTTCACAAGGCTCGACTTCCCCATGCCGGACTGACCGAGCAGCAACGACGACTGATGGGCCAGTCGCGGCAACAGAAGCGCGGTGGCGGCGTCGGGGTCAGCGCGAACGGAGAGTTCCAGCACTTCGTAGCCAAGTGCGCGATACGGCGCAAGACGTTCCCGCGCGGCGGGCAATGCCGCTGTCACATCCGTCTTGTTCAGCACGATGAGCGGACGCAATTCGTTCGCTTCGGCGGCTACGAGCGCGCGCCCGAGCAGGTCTTCGCTGAAATAGGGCTCCGTCGCCAGCATGATCACCAACTGATCGATATTGGCGGCGAACAGCTTGCTCTTGAACTGGTCCGAACGGTAGAGCAGGTTGCGACGCGGCAGAATCTCCTCGATGACACCCTGATCGCCTGTGCGCGCCCAAGCCACCTCATCACCAACGGCGATCTCGCTCTTCTTGCCGCGCGGGAAACACAGCACCGTTTCGCCATCGTCGGCTTCAACGACGTAGTGGCGGCCGTGCGCTGCGGCAACACGGCCGTGGCGTCGTTCCTGCGTAGTCGTCTCGACGGGCGCAGCCTTACCTTTCACGCCGCGCTTCATGCATGCCCCAGCAAACGATCGATGCGTTGCGACGCGGGCGGATGCGAGTAGTAAAACGCCGTGTAGACGGGGTCTGGCGTAAGCGTTGACGCGTTGTCCTGATACAGCTTCACGAGGGCATTCACCAGATCGCCTGCTTGCGTTTGGCTCGCAGCGAAGGCGTCGGCCTCGAACTCATGCTTGCGCGACGTCAGGCTGTTCAGTGGACTGGCAAAGAACCCGAATACGGGCAGCACCAGGAAGAAGAGCACAAGCGCGAGCGCATTGTTGCTGCCGGTCATCGACGGCATGACGCCCAGTTCGGTGTAGAACCAGGTGCGTCCTATGAGCCAGCCAAGTAACGCGAGGAAGGCAAGCGACAGCGCGAAGGCGACGACCAGACGCTTGGTGATGTGACGGCGCTTGAAGTGCCCCAATTCGTGCGCCAGCACGGCTTCGATCTCGGCCGGGGAGAGACGCTCGATCAGCGTATCGAAGAAGACGATGCGCTTGGCGCGGCCAAAACCGCTGAAATAGGCGTTGCCGTGCGCCGAACGCTTCGACCCGTCCATCACAAAAAGACCGCGCGCCGCGAAACCGCAACGCTGCATCAGCCCTTCGATTCGTTGTGCCAGTGAGGCATCGGACAGCGGTTCGAATTTGTTGAAAATCGGCGCGATCACGTGCGGGAAGATGAACTGGACGAACAAATTGAACGCGACCCACACGACCCACGTGTACACCCACCACAACGGGCCGGCACGGTCCATCAGCCACAGCACGACGAACAGCAGCGGCAATCCCAGCGCCACACCCACGGCAGTGCCCTTGGCCATATCGGCAATGAACAGCCCGAGCGACATACGGTTAAAGCCAAAACGTTGCTCGATGACGAACTGACGAATGTAGGTGAAGGGCAGGTCGACGATGCCCGAGATGAGCAGTACGGCAGCGATCAGGGCAATTTGCCCGACGTAGCCTTCGCCAAGCCATTCGGAGATGCCGATGTGCAGCAGATTCAGGCCGCCGAGCAACGTAAAGGCGACCAGCAGCACCGCCTGGGCGAAGATCTCCGCCATGCCGAGGCGGGTGCGGGCGACGGTGTAATCGGCCGCACGCTGGTGATCGGTCAGCGTGATCGTATCGGCGAAGCGCTCGGGGACGGCGGCGCGATGGGCGACCACATAGCGGACCTGCCGGGCCGCCAGCCAGAGCTTGGTCATGACCATTGCCAGCAGGAAGATCACGAAGAGATAAGTGAACATGCGCTTATGAGGAATCTGAAGTATGCGAGAATTATAAGTTCTTTCGACCGGCGGGGCGCCGTACCGGTCGCCATCCGATGCGTTTTCCAGAGTCTTCCGATCATGTCCTCCATTCCATCCCAAAATCCCACGCCTGCCGACGCCGAGAAGACGCTCGCGCGCGCCGAATTCAATTTGGTCTGGCTCGACATGGAAATGACCGGTTTGCAGCCTGACAGCGACCGCATCATCGAAGTGGCGGTCGTGGTCACCGATTCGGCGCTGACGCGTCGTATCGAGGGCCCGGTCTTCGCCATCCACCAGTCGGACGCCGTGCTCGACGGCATGGACGACTGGAACAAATCGACCCATGGCCGCTCGGGACTGATCGACCGCGTGAAGGCATCGCCGGTGGACGAGGCGTCCGCCGAGACGCAACTGATCGAGTTTCTGAACCAGTACGTGCCGCCGAACAAGTCGCCGATGTGCGGCAATTCGATTTGCCAGGATCGCCGTTTCATGGCGCGCTACATGCCCAAGCTCGAAGCGTTCTTCCACTACCGGAATCTGGACGTCAGCACGCTCAAGGAGTTGTGCCGTCGCTGGGAGCCCACGGTGTACAAGGGCTTCACCAAGCGCGCCGCGCACACGGCACTGGCGGATATTCACGAGTCGATCGACGAACTCGTGTACTACCGCGAGCACTTCCTGAAGACGGCGGTGCCGGGCGCTGCTGCATAAGTTCTGCGGTATCCAAACGCAAACGCCAGCGAATTCGCTGGCGTTTTGTTTTGACTCGTAGAAAGAAGGGGGGCGACCACTCTGGCAGAGGACGCCGATTAAGCGGATTTCGGCGCTCGAATCGCGTTCTTGGGGCGGAAAGCCTTGCAGACGGCTTCGTTGGTCTCGATGTACGGACCGCCGATCAGATCGACGCAGTACGGCACGGCGGCAAAGATGCCGGGGACGATCGACTTGCCATCGGCGTCGCGCAGACCTTCGAGCGTTTCCTTGATCGACTTCGGTTGGCCAGGGAGATTGATGATGAGCGCGGCATGATCCGGCGTCTCACGAATCACGGCCACTTGACGGGACAGAATCGCCGTCGGCACGAAGCGCAGGCTGATCTGACGCATCTGCTCGCCAAATCCCGGCATTTCCTTGGTGCCCGCGCGCAACGTCGCTTCCGGCGTGACGTCGCGGCGCGCCGGACCCGTTCCGCCGGTCGTGAGCACCAGATCGCACTGCATCGTGTCGACAAGTTCGATCAACGTGGCGGTGATGCCCTCGGCGTCGTCGGGAATCAGGCGTGTTTCCGTCACCCAAGGCGAGGTGAGCGCGCTGCCCAGCCAGGCCTCAAGGGCCGGAATGCCCTGATCCTCATAGGTGCCCTGGCTCGCCCGATCGCTGATCGAGACGAGACCTACGCGAAGTTCGTCCGGATGTGCGCGGGCGACCATCAATAATCCTCACGGGTTGGGAATTCCGGCAGATCGTTATCGGCATCGTCCGAAGTCTCGGAAGCAGCCGATCCCGTGCCGAGCAGATCCTTGAGCACCTGGAACAGTTCGCGGAAGGCCTTGGGCGGCTTTTGTGTAGCCTGTTCGCGGCGCGCATTGCGAATGAGCGTGCGAAGCTGCTGGCCGTCGGCATCCGGATGCTGGGTGAGCAGCTCGGTCAGTGCCTCGTCCTTGGCCAACAGGCGTTCGCGCCAGCGTTCCAGAGCGTGCAGCTTGGCCGTTTCCGCCTTCGAGACGCCCTTGATCACGTCCAGCGCGCGTTGAATGGCCTCGATTTCCTGCTCATCCAACGTGCGCATTTGCTTGCCCACGTACTGCATTTGACGGCGTCGGCCTTCGTGGGCAGTGATCGTGCGGCAGTCCCGGACGGCGCGTTCGAGGTTTTCGGGCATCGGCACGCGGGCGAGCGCGTCCTTGGCCAGGTTGACCAGTTCTTCTCCCAGATCCTGCAAGGCATGCGACTCGCGCTTGCGCTGGGATTTGCTCGGGCCTTCGTCGGAAAGCTCGGCGTGGGCGATATGGTTAAAGCGGTTGATGTGCGTCATAGCCGCTATTGTAACGCGACGCGCGGCGTCCAAATAGTTGCCGGACCTCCGCACGACGGTGCGCAACTCGCGCTAAGATGGCGGTTCCTATTTAGCCACTGACCGAATCGCGCCGATGTCCCAAGCGACCCAGCACTTCACGCATACCCAGGATCAACTCAAGGAAATCGTCAGCGACGTGTTGCAGTACGCCCGTTCGCTCGGCGCAACGGACGCAGCAGCGGAGATCTCCGAGGGCGACGGTCTGTCGGTCTCGGTGCGGCGCGGCAAGGTCGAGACCATCGAGCGCAATCGCGACAAGCTGGTCGGCGTGACGGTTTTCATCGGCCAGCGCCGTGGCAACGCAAGCACGTCCGACTTCTCCCGCAAGGCGCTGCACGACACGGTCGACGCGGCCTACAACATTGCCCGTTTCACGGCGGAAGACGACTGCGCAGGGCTTGCGGAGTCCGAACTGCTCGAAATGCACCCGCAGGACCTGTCGCTCTTCCATCCGTGGGATATCACTGCCGACGAAGCCGTCGAGCTGGCCCGTCGCGCTGAGAAAGCGGCGCTGGACGTCAGCCCGATGATCAAGAATTCCGAGGGCGCGGGTGTCTCCGCCCAGCATTCCCAATTCCTGCTCGGTACGACCCGTGGCTTCCTCTCCGGGTACCCGTATTCGCGCCATTACCTCTCCGTTTCGCCTATCGCGGGTTCGGGCAGCCACATGCAGCGCGACGACTGGTATTCGTCGAAGCGCGCAGCTGGCGACCTCGCGTCGCCCGAGGCCGTAGGCCGATA
Source organism: Pandoraea sp. NPDC090278 (assembly GCF_044772185.1). Taxonomy (NCBI): domain Bacteria; kingdom Pseudomonadati; phylum Pseudomonadota; class Betaproteobacteria; order Burkholderiales; family Burkholderiaceae; genus Pandoraea; species Pandoraea sp. NPDC090278. Next base: position 275,334 of record NZ_JBIVYJ010000001.1, read on the forward strand.
CGCGGCGGAGCGCTCTCTGGCGCGCCTGCACGCCCGCAAGCTGTCGACGCGCAAGTGCGCGGTGCTGTTCGAAGCGCCGCTGGCGGCCGGGCTGCTCGGTGCATTCGTGCAGGGTGTTAGCGGTGGCGCGTTGTACCGCAAGGCGACGTTCCTCGTCGACACGCTGGGCAAGCCGGTGTTTGCCGATCACGTCGGTATCCATGAAGACCCGCACGTGGCGCGCGCCATGGGCAGTGCGCCGTACGACGAGGAGGGCGTGAAGACGCGTGCTCGCGACGTCGTCAGCGACGGCGTGGTGCAAGGCTACTTCCTGTCGACCTACTCGGCTCGCAAGCTCGGCATGCAGACCACCGGTAACGCGGGCGGCTCGCACAACCTGCGCATGTACAGCAAGCTCACGGCGCCGACGGACGACTTCCGCGCCATGCTGCGCAAGCTCGGCACCGGCCTGCTGGTGACCGAGCTGATGGGGCAGGGCGTGAACTACGTGACGGGCGACTATTCGCGTGGTGCGTCCGGTTTCTGGGTCGAGAACGGCGAGATTCAGTACCCGGTCGAGGAAATCACGCTCGCAGGTAACCTGAACGACATGTTCCGACAGATCGTGGCCATCGGCGCGGACACGCTGGTGCGTGGCACGAAGGAGGTCGGGTCAATCCTGATTGAACAAATGACCATCGCCGGTCATTGATGCTGCCAAAATCCGTTATGGCGCCACAAACGCGTTGCATTTGTGCGCCATTGCGGGGCAAATGCTCAATTATCGTGTCCGTCACAAGCCGTTTGCGATATGCTTAGGAGTTTTCTTAAGCCGTGGCTTAAGAACGGACACGGTAGTTAGGGTAATGGGCGCGCTCATAAGGCGCGCCTTCTCATAACTAGAGACTAGGTATTGGAGGAAGAGGACTCATGAAAAGCACCATGACCAAGTTGCTGAGCGCACTTGTCGCGACGGGGATGGTGGCTGCGGCCCACGCAGCCGATCTGAAGATCGGTGTGGCCGAAGCACTGTCGGGTGGCGCTGCGCAATACGGCGCGGCCATCAAGAACGGTTTCCAGCTTGCCGCTGACGAGATCAATGCCGCAGGTGGCATCAACGGCAACAAGCTCGTGCTTCAGATCGAAGACGAGCAGGGCAAGAAGGAAGAGGCGATCAACGTCTTCAAGAAGCTGATCTTCCAGGACAAGGTGCTCATGGTCTTCGGCCCGACGCTGTCGAACTCGGCGCAAGCAGCCGATCCGATCGCGCAAGCCGGCAAGACGGTCGCGTTCGGTACGTCCAACACGGCTGACGGCATTACCTCCATCGGCGATTTCATCTTCCGCAACTCGGTGACCGAAGCCGACGTGCTGCCGGAGACCATCAAGGTCGCGGCCAAGCACACGGGTATCAAGAAGGTTGCCGTGCTGTACGGTAACGACGATGTCTTCACCAAGAGCGGCTACGACAACTTCAAGAAGGCGCTCGAAGACCTGAAGATCCCGGTCACGACGACCGAAACGTTCGCCAAGGGCGACGTGGACTTCAAGGCACAGCTCACGAAGATCAAGGCCTCGAACCCGGACGCCATCGTGCTGTCGGCGCTGATCGCCGAAGGCGCACCGATCATGGTGCAAGCGCGTCAACTGGGTATCAATGTGCCGTTCATCGGCGGCAACGGCATGAACTCGGTCAAGATCTTCGATCTGGCCAAGGGCAGCTCGGACGGCCTGTGGGTGGGTAGCCCGTGGTCGATCGAGAACAACACGCCGGCCAACACGAAGTTCATCGCTTCCTACAAGGCGAAGTACAACGTGGCGCCGGATCAGTTCGCGGCACAGTCGTACGATGCGATGTACATCGCTGCGGGCGCGATCAAGAACGTGAAGATCTCCGGCAACCTCGACGCCGACCGTAAGGCACTGCGCGATGCGCTGCCGAAGGTCACGCATGATGGCGCGACCGGTAAGTTTGCGTTCCGTCAGGCAATGGGCAAGGGCGGCAAGCCGGCTGGCTACGATGCACAACAAGCGCCGATCGTCAGCGTGACGAAGGGCGGCAAGTACGTCATCGAGAAGTAAGCCCGGCAGTACTTGAAGAAGTCCGCATGGGCGTAGGGCCGAAAGGCGCTACGCCCATCGGCGTTTCTGGTACACGTCGCACCCCCTTGCGACGCGTGCCTCCGTCCCTCAGGCTGGAATACACACCATGCTGGAACAGCAACTCGTCAACGCGCTCTCCCTCGGGTGCGTGTACGCCTTGTTCGCGCTCGGGTTCACACTCGTGTTCGGCATCCTCGGCGTTATCAATCTCTCGCACGGCGCGGTCTTCATGGTCGGTGCCTACGCGGCACTGCAAGCCGTCGTGCATCTGCATCTGCCGCTGTGGGCGGCCATCGTGACGGCCGTGATCGTGTCGGGTCTGCTCGGCCTGGTCATCGACGTGCTCGTGCTCAAACCGTTGCGCAAGCGCGGTGCGCCTCACCTGATTCCGATGATCGCCACCATTGGCGTGGGCATTTTGCTCAACAACGGTGTGCAGGGCATCTTCGGTGCAGAAAACCTGCGCTTCCCGTACGACCTCGTCTCGCAGGACACCCTGACGGTGGCGGGCGTCCATATGACGGTACTCGAACTTGCGATCATCTTCATTTCGTTCGCGCTGATGGCCGTGCTCATCACCACGATCAAGAAGACGCAGCTGGGACGCGCGCTGCGCGCAATCGCGGAGTCGCCGAAGGCGGCGTATCTGCTCGGCATCAACGTCGAAGGCCTGTTCCTCGCCACGTCGTTCGCGGCAGCGGGTCTGGGCGGTATGGCCGGTGTGCTGATCGGTCTGTACTCCAACGCCGTGTTCCCGCTCATGGGGCAACCCATGCTGCACAAGGGCATTGCGGTGATCATTCTCGGCGGCATGGGCGATATTCGCGGCGCGATGATCGGCGGCTTGTTCCTCGGCTTCGCCGAAGTGTTGTCGGTGGCATACATCGGCTCGAACATGCGCGACGCCGTGGCGTTCGGCCTCTTGTTCCTGATCCTGCTGGTGCGTCCGCAGGGGTTGTTCGGCAAAGTGCTCGAACGCAAAGCGTAATCACGGGGGCGCAATGGACTGGTTCAATAATTTCTGGGCGGTATATAGCAATCTGGTGCTGACTCTCGGCACCAATGCGCTGCTGGCCCTGTCGATTTATCTCACGCTCTCGTGCGGCATGCTGGCGATGGCCAATGCCGCGTTCATGGGAATCGGTGCGTACACCGCGGCATTGCTGACGATGAACTACGACACACCGTTTGCGGTGTCGTTGGCAGGCGGCATGGCCGCACCTGCGCTGGTCGCGTTCATCATCGGCAAGCCGACGCTGCGTCTGTCGGGGGTGTATCTGGCGATGGCGACGCTCGGTTTCGGCGAAGTCGTGCGCGTGCTCATCCTCAATACGGAAGATCTGACGGGCGGCGCGCTCGGTCTGAACGGCATCCCGCAACTCACGCAGTGGTGGCATGTGGCTGGTGCAGTCGTGATCGCGCTTGCCGTGTTGTGGCGTCTGCGTCGCTCCAAGGTTGGCCGTGCGTTCGAGGCGATCAAGGAGGACGAGACGGCCGCAGGGCTGATGGGCATCAACGTGACGGGTTACAAGATGCTCGCGTTCGTGCTCGGTGCGGTGCTGGCCGGTCTTGCCGGGGCCCTCAATGCGCATCTGACGTTCTTCATCGGACCGAACGAATTCGGATTCGATCGCGGCGTCGAGATTCTGACGATGGCGATCCTCGGCGGCATCAACGGCCTCGTGGGTCCGGTGCTCGGCAGCACGATTCTGACGCTCCTGCCCGAATTGCTGCGCGCATTCAACGACTTCCGTCTGGTGGTCAACGGCCTGATTCTGGTGCTGATCGTGTTGTTCCTGCCCAAGGGCATCTGGGATCCGATGCGTTTTCGCCGTTGGTTCCGTGCCGACAAGACGCGTTCGGCGTCTTCCACGTAAGCGGACGGGGAACACGACATGCTTAAGCTTTCCAATATTTCCAAGCGATTCGGCGGTCTGCACGTGCTGCAGGACGTCAACATCGAGGTGCCGCAGGGCACCATCTTCGGCCTGATTGGCCCGAACGGTGCGGGCAAGACGACCGTCTTCAACCTGATCACGGGATTGTTGCAGCCTACGGGCGGCAGCATCACGTTCAACGGTGAGAGTTTGATCGGCGAAAAGCCGCACCGGATTACGCAGCGCGGTATTGCCCGCACGTTCCAGAACATCCGCATCTTCAAAGAGATGACGCTGATCGAGAACGTGGTGGTCGGCATGCACCGTCACCTCTCGTATGGTCCGGCGGGCTTGCTGCTTTCGCTGCCGGGCTTCCGCGACATGGAGAAGCGTTCGCGCGAGCGCGCCCACGAACTGCTGTCGTGGGTCAAGCTCGACCACAAGGCGTACGACATTGCCGACAATCTTTCGTACGGCGATCAGCGCAAGCTCGAACTGGCGCGTGCGCTGGCGACCGAGCCCAAGCTGCTGCTGCTCGACGAGCCGGTCGCGGGCATGAACACCGGCGAGAAAGTCGATCTCATGAGCGAGATCGAGAACATCAAGGCACGCGGTTACACGATCTTCATGATCGAGCACGACATGCGTTTCGTGATGGGCTTGTGCGAGCGTATCGCGGTGCTGAACTTCGGACGCATCATCGCCGAAGGCAAGCCGGACGAGATCAAGAACAACCCGCAGGTTATCGAAGCCTATCTGGGCCGCGATGACGACGACGATGTGGCTGCGTTGGCGGCTGGCGCGGAGGACAAGGCATGAGCGCGCTGCTCGAAGTGAAGGGCCTGAAAGTGGCCTATGGGCATATCGAGGCTGTGAAGGGCGTCGATTTTGCATTGCGCGAGCACGAAATCACCTCGCTCGTGGGCGCGAACGGCGCGGGTAAGTCCACCACGCTACTGGCGTTGTCCGGCCTCATCAAGAAGCAGGCTGGCACGATTCTCTTCGAAGGTGAAGACATTGGCGGGCTGGCCCCCAACAAGATCGTGCAACGCGGGCTGGTGCAGGTGGCCGAGGGGCGCGCGACGCTCACGACGATGTCCGTTCGCGAAAACCTTGAACTCGGAGCCTACACGCGCCGCGACAAGCAGAACGTGAAGCCCGATCTGGACAAGGTGCTGGAGCGTTTTCCGCGACTCGCCGAGCGGATCGACCAGATGGCCGGGAACCTGTCGGGTGGCGAGCAGCAGATGCTGGCGATCGGTCGCGCGTTGATGGCGCGCCCGAAACTGTTGCTGCTCGATGAACCGTCGATGGGCCTCGCGCCGATCATCGTTCAGGGCATTTTCGCTACGCTCAAAGAGATTAACGCTGACGGCCTGACCATCTTCCTGGTCGAGCAGAACGTGCGTCAGGCGCTGAAGATTGCGCAGCACGGCTATGTGCTGGAGACGGGCAAAGTTGTGCTCGACGACACCGGCCGGAATCTGTTGGGCAATCCGCGAGTGCTGGAGGCGTATCTGGGCGGTTGAGTTCCACGCAACGGTGTCTTTGAAACGCGCGTACGAACGTACGCGGGTTTGAGATGAGACGCCGTCGTGACACCAGACGATGTGACGCTAACGGCGTCGACGGGGGATCTGCGGATGCCTCGTCGACGCCGATTTTTGTTGGTGCTCGATGTGGTGTATCACGGGCTTCATGCGGACGGCACGGGTGCTGTTGCGGCCGCAGATTGGCAGTCAGTCGGAATTGGTGCATGCTGCCGCTAATTGCCCGCGAGACGTCTGCGCGGCGTCGTTTTAGGAGATGCCATACCGGCATCCTGTTCGGCACAGCAAGAGGGATTCCATGGACGGCTTTCTGATGGAGCGTGCATCGCGAGGGCAACGGGCGTTTGCCGGTTGTCTGGCGATCGCCATCCTCTCTGCCTTGATACTCGCGGCACCGCAAGCCACGGCTGTGCTGCCCGCCGTAGCACCGTTCCTGCCCATGTGCGGGCTGACGGTGTTCACGACGGCCACTATCGTGGCGTACTTGCTCTGCGGGCAGTTCCAGGTGGCACGTCTGCCGGTCTTCGGCCTGCTGGCTGGCGCCTACGCTTTTACAGCGCTCACCGTCGCCATGCAGTTGCTCACCTTTCCGGGGCTTTTCGCGCCGGGCGGGCTATTCGGCGCAAGGCCAACGACCTCCGGGTGGATCTGGGTTTTCTGGCACGCGGGCTTTCCTACGCTCGTCCTGATCGCCATGATCTCGCGACGCCTGTTTGCGCCCCAATCCATCACGCAATTGCCCTCACCGGGTAAGGGCATCGGCCTCTATATCGGCATTCCGCTTGCCGTGGGTGTCCTGCTTTGTCTGGCAGCATTGACTGCCCCTCTCCCACCCGCGCTCTCGCCTGCCACGTCCCCTGGCGATTTCTCCAGTGGTGGTGTCGGTATCGTGCTGTTGGTGCTGAACCTCGTTGCGCTGGGTGCCGTGCTGGGCATCGGAAGGCTGCGCACGGTACTCGACCTCTGGGTGGCGCTCGCCGTGCTCGCCTGTGTGACGGATACGGTACTTAGTTTGATGAGTACGGTTCGCTTCTCGCTGGGTTGGTATCTCGCACGCTTCTTCAGTATGTCGGCACCGGGCCTGCTGGTCTGCGTGCTCGTGTGGGAAGTGACGCGGCTGTATCGCGAACTCACCCGGGCGCACCTGCGCCTTATCGAATACAGCAATCGTGACGCGCTGACCGGCATCTACAACCGTCGGTATTTCAACGACCGATTTCCCAGCGATTACGAGCAGGCGCGCCGTGCGGGGCGACCGCTTTCGCTGCTGATGATCGACGTCGACCATTTCAAACGCTACAACGACGCCTACGGTCACCCGGTGGGCGACGAGTGCCTTGAGCACGTCGCGCTTGCGCTGATGCGGGCGACGCATCGGCCGGCCGATCTCGTCGCCCGCTACGGCGGCGAGGAGTTCGTGATCGTATTGCCCGATACGGATGAGCGCGGCGCGCTATTCGTGGCGACGCGGGTCACAGAGAGCGTACGCGCGTTGGCGAAGCCCGGCCCGGGGCCGCAAGGATGTGTCACCGTCAGTGTCGGATGCGCAACCCACGTACCGCAGCAGGGGAACGCCAGAGACACGGCTGACCGGTTGATTGCGCTAGCGGACGAGGCACTCTACGCAGCCAAGCGTCTTGGCCGCGATCGTGTTCAAGTTGCGCAGGGATTGCCGTCCGATAGTGAGGACGTTAGCGGCGCGGCAGCCGATGCGCCGCGCGCCAATCTGAGTGCGTGAGCTAGTGCGTGGGTAGGTGTCTGAGCCGATCGGCACAGACACCGCGAAGCGAGCAGCGTCAGACGCGCTCGTAAGTCACGAACGAATAGTCGAAATCGTTCGGGGCAGGGGAGTGATGCGTTTCACGTGTCGTCTCACGCCATTGGGCGGCGGGGAGGTCGGGGAAGTGCGCGTCGCCCTCGAATGCCTTGGCGATCTCCGTCACGACGACCTTGTCCGCACTGGCAAGCGATTCGGCATACAGCTGCGCACCGCCGATCAGGCAAATTTCCTCCACACCGACGCACAGCCGCATGGCATCCACCAGCGAGCCAGCGACTTCGCAGCCGTCGATTTTCAGGTCGGGATTGCGGGACACCACAATGTTGCGACGTCCGGGCAGTGGACGGCCGATCGAGTCGAACGTCTTGCGTCCCATGACGATGGGCTTGCCCAGCGTGGTGCGCTTGAAGTGCGCAAGGTCTTCCGGCAGACGCCACGGCAACTGATTGTCACGCCCGATCACGCCGTTCTCGGCGCGGGCGACCACAAGCGTCAGAATCGTCATACGGCCACCGGCGCCTTGATGTGCGGATGCGCTTCGTATCCGGTGATATGGAAGTCCTCGAACTTGTAATCGAAGATCGAATCGGGCTTACGCGCGATCTCCAGTTTCGGCAGCGGGAACGGCGCGCGCGCGAGCTGCGTCTGCACCTGTTCGAGGTGATTGTTGTACAGATGGCAGTCGCCACCGGTCCAGATGAAGTCGCCCACGTCCAGGCCCGTTTGCTGCGCCACCATGTGCGTCAACAATGCGTAGCTGGCGATGTTGAACGGCACCCCGAGGAAGATGTCCGCACTACGCTGATAGAGCTGGCAGGACAACTTGCCGTCGGCAACGTAGAACTGGAAGAACGCATGGCACGGGGGCAGTGCCATACGCGGAATCTCGCCGACGTTCCATGCGGACACGATCAGGCGGCGCGAGTCCGGTGTCGAGCGGATCTGGTCCACGATCTGCGTGATCTGGTCGATGTGACCGCCATCGGGTGTCGGCCACGAGCGCCATTGCGCGCCGTAGACCGGGCCGAGTTCACCCTCGGCATCCGCCCATTCGTTCCAGATGGAGACGCCGTTCTCCTGCAAATAGCGCACGTTGGTGCTGCCTTGCAGGAACCACAGCAATTCGTGCACGATCGATTTGATGTGCACTTTTTTCGTGGTGACGAGCGGGAACCCTTCCTGCAGGTCGAAGCGCATCTGATAGCCGAACACCGAGCGCGTGCCCGTGCCCGTGCGATCGGTTTTGTCTGTGCCATGTTCGAGTACATGGCGCATGAAGTCTAGGTACTGTTTCATAGGCCCATCCGTTTTGCGGGATTTTACCAGCCTCTGAGTGACGTGGTACTCGCCCGCCGTCAGATGGCGGCCTGAGCGGCGGCGAATGCCACCGGATGTTGCACCGTCAGTCGCAGTCCGACGCGGTCGCCCGCCTCGTGCCCCAGTTCGCCATCGACCCGCGCGACTACTTCGATGCCGGACGCGAGACGCAGCGTGTACAACTGATCGGCCCCGCGAAATGCACGACGTACGAGTGTGGCTTCGAACGGACTGGCGGGGTCGTGAGCAATGTCGTCTGCGCGAAGCAGGACGTCGACGCTCACGGGATAGGTATCGCGGGCGGCGCTTCGGATCAGCTTGTCCGCGAGCGTGGGCGAGACGGAGATTTCTCCAATTTCAAGCGAGATGCCGCCACCGTCCGCGTTGCCCCGGAAGGTGCCGGGAATGAGCGCGCCGCGCCCGATAAAGTCTGCAACGACCCGATTGGCCGGGGACCGCCAGAGTTCACGTGCCGGAGACCACTGTGCGATGGCACCCGCATGCATGACGCCAATGCGGTCGGCCATCGCGAAGGCTTCGTGCTGATCGTGCGTGACGAGGATCGCCGTCGCACCGCTGGCACGAATGATCTCCCGAACCTCTACCGCCAGACGCTCGCGCAGGTCGAGGTCGAGGTTCGAGAAAGGCTCGTCAAGGAGAAGCAATGCAGGCGCGGGTGCCAAGGCACGGGCAAGCGCGACGCGTTGTTGTTGCCCCCCGGACAGTTCATGCGGGTACTTCTTCAACGTGCCCGCCAGACCGACCCGCTCGGCCAGCATCTCGACGCGAGTCTGACGCTCCGCCCGCGCCATGCGGCTAATGCCAAAGCCGATGTTTTGCGCGACGTTCAGGTGCGGAAACAACGCGTAGTCCTGAAACACCACGCCGACGTGACGCCGCTCAGGCGGCTCGCTCAACTGCGCGTTGGCGACTTCGTGGCCGTCAAGCACGATCCGGCCGCCAGCCAGCGGCTCGAAACCACACACCGCACGAAGCACGGTCGTCTTCCCGCATCCCGACGGACCCAGCAGGCAGCCGATCTCACCGCGAGCCAAGGACAGCGACAGATCGCGGACTGCGATATGCGTCTGGCCGGTGGTGTCGTAACTGACGGAGATGTGGTCGAGCAGCAGATAGGGCAGTGGCATTGGCGTCGGAACGAACGTAGGTCAGGACTGGGTCGCGGAGGAAGTCAGGTGAGCGAACGGCGGCTTTGCGCAAAGTGCGGGCACTTTCCGTGAGTGGCCGCGTCAGAGTCGCAGTTGCGAATGCGTATAATTTACAACGTATTTGCAACGCTTTAGACCGGAGAATACCTCTCGGTTCCCTCAGGCAATACGTACTTTAACCGTTCCGATGTCATCGACGCCCCAGTCACGCGCCGCCACCGATTCTGTTCCTCCCGACTTGTCTTCTGGCCCATGGTCGAACCTCGGCAATCGTAGACGAGGCTGGCGCTCTGCCAGCGTCTTGGGCTGGCGGCTCGTGGCATGGATTCCCGCGCTGATCGTGCTTGTGCCCATGTTCGGCATCGTGGTGGCGCTGGGGGCGGGCGATGCCGACACGCGCGCCGTGCTTGTCCACATGCTCGATACGGTGCTGCCTGAATACGCGCTGAACTCACTACGCATCTCGCTGGCCGTGAGCGGCGGGGTGCTGGTGATGGGCGTCGGTACTGCGTGGCTGGTCGTTCACTATGCATTTCCCGGCCGTCGCGTGCTGGAGTGGGCGCTGATTCTGCCGCTCGCCATGCCCGCATATGTCACCGCCTACGCGTACACAGATTTCCTTCAATTCGCCGGACCGGTGCAAAGCGCGCTTCGTCGAGCGCTGGCCGTCGATCGCGTGACGTGGTTTCCCGAGATTCGTTCGTGGTACGGCGCGGCATGGGTCTTCGCGGGAGCGTTTTATCCGTACGTCTATCTGTTGGCGCGTACGGCATTTGCGGAACACAGCCAGCGCTTCTTTGAGGCGGCACGTACGCTGGGGTGCACACCGTTGCAAGCGTTCTTTCGCGTGGCGCTGCCGCTAGCGCGTCCCGCGCTGGTGGCGGGCATCGCGCTCGTGCTCATGGAGACGCTGGCCGACTACGGCGCAGTGGCCTACTTCGGGGTACCGACGTTCACAACCGGCATCTACCGTGCTTGGTTGTCGATGGGCGACCGCGTCGCGGCGGCGCAACTGTCGGCATGTCTGCTATTCGCTGTTCTGCTTTTGCTGATGGCAGAAGCGCGTAGCCGTACGCGATTGCGGTATTACGGGGCACCGGGGCGTGCACTGACGACGTCACGCCGAACGACACTGCGCGGGTGGCGGGGCGTACTGGCTGCCGCGGGTTGTGCTCTGCCGTTGATCGTGGGGTTTGCGTTGCCTGCGATCATCATGCTGCGCCTGGCTGTCTCGGAACTGGATCAGGTGCCTTGGCCACGCTATGGTGAGTGGGTTTACAACACGGTGCGGTTGGCGGCGGTGGCGGCGGTGGTCGCGTGCGCGTTCGCCATCGTGCTTGGCTACGCGCAGCGACTTGCGCCCGGACGTATCACGCGTATTGCCGTACGCCTCGTAGGGGTGGGCTACGCGATTCCAGGGGCGGTCATTGCGCTGGGCATTCTCACCCCTGTGCTGCATCTCGATACATGGATGGGGAACGTGCTCGGGGCAAACGGGCTGGTATTAGCCGGTACGGGCGGCGTTCTGATCTATGCGTACCTCGTACGCTTCCTGCCTGCGGCACTGCAAAGCGTCGACGCGGGATTTGCCCGTATCGCGCCCAATCTTGACGCCAGCGCACGCAGTCTCGGCGTGGGCGGTTGGTCGATGCTGCGTCGCGTGCATTTACCGCTGTTGCGAGGCAGCGTATTGACGGCAGCCCTGCTGGTGTTCGTCGACGTCATGAAGGAACTACCGGCCACGCTCGCGTTGCGGCCGTTCAACATGGATACGCTCGCCGTCGTCACCAGCCATCTCGCCGCTGACGAACGGCTCGCCGAAGCCGCTGTCCCGGCGCTGACGCTGGTGCTGGTGGGCTTGCTACCGGTGTTGGTGCTGGCCCGGGCCATTGCCCGACGCGCCTGAGGGGCGATCGGTCTGCCGGTTTCTTCACGCAAAATTCCGCATCGAAGACAGGGGCGGAACGATCATCCGCCGTGCGTTTTATCAAATCTAGAGACGTTTCACAGTTGCCGCCCCGATAGCGCCGCACTATAGTCAAATCATCCCGGCAACTAAGCCGGGATGATTGAGCGTCAACAAAAATGATTGCGATCGTCATTTGCAAATGTTGGCTGTTCATGGCCTTGGCGTTGGCACCACCGCCCGAGGTGGCACCGCTCAATACGGCTGACGGCGGCTGGAGTGCCGTGTTGCTGACCGGAGCGATGCGCTAGGCGGTTGTCCTGGGAGGGACCGACGCGAGGACATTTCACCGGACGCAAGACGTCCGATGGTGGCGTGCAACCTGTTGGTCCGGTGTCGGTTTCGTGTCATCGACGTCACGCACCCTCGCATGCCCGAAACCCTTTCCCCCAGAGGCTTTACGCACCCTATTGGACGCTTCGGCATTCGCCTTGATGGCGTCGACGGCATCAGTTGACGTAGGTAGACGTAGATTGGCGGACGTTGGTCGCCGGATAAGTGTTGTTTTCCGGTGTCGTCAGGGGCGGCCCGGAGTGGCGTTTTTGTCACCCGCGCCGCAAAATCGCTGGCAATGCAGTGCCTTCGGGAGACCGGCATGGCGCTATGGCGGATCGATCTTGTCTCGTTGCGGCTGTTTGTCGCTGTCTGTGAAGAGAGCAGCATTGCCCGGGCAGCCGAGCGTGAGTTCATTGCGCCGTCGGCCGTCAGCAAACGGATCAACGATCTCGAGTCGCTGGTCGGTTCGGCGCTCCTCCAACGCCACAAGTGGGGGGTGCGGGCGACGCCGGCGGGCGAGGCGCTGCTGCATCACGCACGCAACGTACTCCGCAGTCTTGAGAAGATGCAGGGCGATCTGTCCGAGTACACAAGTGGCGTACGTGGCCACATTCGCATCTTTGCCAACGTTTCCTCGATTGTCGAAACATTACCCGACGAACTGGGCGCCTTTCTGCGTCGCCACGAAGGGGTGAAGGTCGACCTTGAGGAACACACGAGCGCGCAAGTGGTACGCGGTGTGGCGGACGGGGCGACCGACATCGGTATCTGCTGGGACGCGGTCGACACCCGCGACGTCGAAGTCTTCCCCTATCGCCACGATCAGATCGTCACGGTCCTTCATCGGGATCATCCGCTCGCCTGCGCCGAGCAGCTCGCGTTCATCGAAACGCTCGACTTCGATCAGATCGGCGTGCATCCGGACAGCGCGATGTACACCGTCTTCCGGCGCCTTGCCGCCGAACAGGGCAAGACGGTCAAATTCCGAATCCACGTCTCAACGTTCGAAGCGGTGTGCCGCATGGTGAGGGCGCAGCTTGGCCTCGCGATCGCGCCGCGCGAGGCGGTAGGCATCTATTCTCAGGTGCCGGACGGGGAGGCGCTGCGCATCGTACCGCTGACAGATCCCTGGGCCGAGCGGCGACTGGTCGTGTGCGTCCGTCGGTACGATGCGTTACCCGTTGCGTCGCGCATGCTGGTCGATCACTTGTGCGCACGTAACGTAACGGGAACACCGGGGGGAACGGAGATAGCGGACGATTGCGGACGCGCCCAGGGGGCGGAAAACGCCTGAGCTTCCTCGCGACGACGACGCGCTCGTTGGTGGGTGCAAACCCTCATCAGACCGTGTCAAAGGGGACGTTGACGCGGCAAACATCGTGAACCGCGATGTCTGGCATGCCGAAACACCTCTTGCCGTCGCCGCTAGGCCGACGGATGCTCTGGGGGCCGATAGCGATTCCGGCCGACGAGCCGGGGCGCGCCGTATCTCGCATTGTGCGGGAGGAGACACGCGATGACACATGCCGAAGCGCGCCGTGTGCGCGAAGCCGTGGGACGTCTGATTCTCGTTCTCACGCTGATGGCGCTGGGCCTCATAGCACTCAGCCTGAGCGGGGGAGCCTCCGCTGCACCGGCTCAACCTCTCGAAAAACCGAAGATCACCATCGCCGTGGGCGGAAAGCCCGGCCTCTACTATCTGCCCCTGACGATTGCCGAACAACTCGGTTACTTCAGGGACGAAGGCCTGGACGTCACGATCGACGACTTCGCCGGGGGCTCCAAAGCGCTGCAAGCGGTCGTTGGCGGAAGCGCGGATGTCGGCACTGGGGCGTTCGAACACACGCTGCTCATGCAGACCAAAGGGTTGACTTACCAATCGTTCGTTGTGCTGGGCGCTGCGCCGCAACTGGTGCTTGGCGTCGTCAAGAGCAAGGCGAGCGAAGTGAAGTCTGTAAAGGATCTGAAAGGGATGCGTGTCGGTGTCAGCGCGCCGGGATCGAGTACGCATATGTTGGTGAGCGTGGCCCTGACCAAAGCGGGCCTCAAACCCACCGACGTCTCCATCGTCGGGGTGGGTAGCAACGCAACGGTGATCGCGGCGACCCGCAACGGACAGATCGATGCCGTTTCCAACGTAGACCCGATGATGACGTTGTTGCAGGAGTCGGGTGACGTGAAAGTACTCATCGACACGCGTACGCAGGCTGGTACCCGCGCAATGTTCGGCGGTCCGATGCCTGCGGCAGTGATGTACGCACCGCAGAGCTTCATCCAGAAGAACCCGCGTACGGTGCAGGCACTGGCCAACGCGATCGTGCGTGCGGACAAATGGCTGCAACACGCAACGGCAGCGCAATTGCTCAAAACGGTGCCGGAGCCCTATCTCCTTGGTGACAAGACGCTCTATCTGAAGGCGTTCGCGAACTGTCGCGAAGCCTTTTCCCCGGACGGCATGATGCCCGCCGATGGCCCTGCGACTGCATTGAAAGCGCTGGCGTCGTTCACGCCGGAGGTCAAGCCGTCGCAGATCCGGTTGGGCGACACCTGGACCAACGCGTTCGCCACGCAGGCGAATCGCCAATATCCCTGAGCGCTATCCGACGAACGTGCGTTTGGACGAAATGACTTCACTTTTTCCACGCTGCCGCATGCTGCGTCGGCACGTAACTTGCGATCGAAATGGGTGAACCCATGCGGGAACATTCGAGGAGCGATCTCATGCAAGCCACCGTGCGACTGAACGGCCGTGTGTTGTGGTTGAGCGCAAGCGCCGAAGCCATGACCCGTCAATTGACGGGGGAAACGCTGACGCGCGCCGAAGCCGGAACACTGCGCGACCAGATTTCCACCGACGAAATGACACCGGCGCGCGCTTGTCTGGCGTTCGACGAATCGCTTGGCGACTACGTCTACGTAGGGTTGCGATGCCATGACGATTCGAGCGATGCAGCAGGCGTGTTTCCTGTCACGCAGAAGGCGGTGCGCGAAGGCGGTTTCGCGTTGTCCGTGGCAGGGCTGCGACGTGGTAAGGGGTCGTCGCGTGAAGCCAGCCCGTTCGCGGAACGGTGCGCCGGTATCCGCATCGTGATCGCCGAGAGCTTCGAGCGCATCTACGCGCAGAACTGTCAGAACCTCGGTCTGCTGATGTCGACCGATCTGACGTTGGCTGAGCGTTTGCAGGACGGCGAGGCGATCCCCATCGAAGCGTTTCTCGAAGATTGCGATCCACTGGCCGAAGCCATCGTGCGTAGCGGTGGGCTATTCGGTTATACGCAGAGAAGGTTGTCCGGAGATCTCGTACCGCCGCAGCCTGCGCATGCCCCCGGCGCGATGACTTACGGAGAAAAGATTATCGCGCGAGCGCTGGGCGTTGCGCGCGTACGGGCGGGAGACGCAGTGTTCGTCCCCGCAGACTGGCGCTTCTCTCATGAATACGTGACGCCGATGGCGGTGAGTTTCCTGCGCCACGCCTATGGCGACGAGATACCTGCGCTACGCGACGTCGCTTCGGTGCTGTGCTTTGAAGATCATCTGACGCATCTCGATGCCGTCTCCGCCGATGGCAGTCGGCCCCCGCAAATCTTGGACGCCGCACGACGTCTTGGCACGGTACAGCGCGAGTTTTGCGCCCAGCACGGACTGCGCCTGCACGGCCGCGCCGCAGCGGGAGGTTCGGAGGGCATCTGCCACGCGTTGATGCTTGAGCGCTATGCGTTGCCGGGACAGGTGATTGTCGGTACCGATTCGCACACACCGCATTGTGGTGCCATCGGTGCGTTCGCCTTCGGTGTCGGTGCGACCGAAATGGCGAATGCATGGCTCACCGGGGACGCACGACTTGCTGTGCCTGGCACGTGCCTTGTGCATCTGCGCTCGCGCTTGCCTGCGGGCGTCGGCGCGAAAGATCTTGCGTTGCACCTTCTTCACCTTCCCTACATTCGCGACGGACGTGCCATCGGGCAGATCATCGAGTTCGCTGGTGAAGCCGTTGCGCACCTGTCGACCGACGAGCGTGCGACGCTCACCAACATGGTCGCCGAAATCGGCGGACTCACCGGACTGGTGGTGCCGGACGCAGAGACTGTCCGTTACCTGCGTGAGCGGCGCGGCATCGACTTCACGCTCGACGCGTGGATGGACAGTGATCCGCAAGCATCGTACGCCCATGTCATTGAGATCGATTGCGCGTCGCTGGGCGCGATGGTGGCGAGTCCCGGAGATCCGGGCAACGGCATCGCGCTGGCGGATTTGTCTGCAGAGGTCGCTATCGATATTGCTTACGGCGGGTCGTGCACCGGCAGCAAGCGCGACGATCTGCGGGCCTGTCATGACGTCCTTGCGTGGGGATTGACGCAAGGGCATCGCGTCGCGGACGGCGTGCGCTTCTACCTGCAATACGGCAGCGAAGACGTGCGCGCATGGTGCGAGGCGCAGGGGTATGCGGACGTTTTCAAGGCGGCAGGTGTGACGATGCTCTCGCCTGGTTGCGGTGCATGTGTCAACGCGGGGCCGGGCGTTTCCAAAACGTCGGACGAGGTGGTCATCAGCGCCCAGAATCGCAATTTCCCCGGTCGTTCCGGACCCGGCCAGATGTGGCTCGGCAGCCCGGCTACCGTGGCCGCGAGCGCTTTGGCGGGATATATCGTGGGTTTCGATCAATTACAACGCGATGGATTTACGTCTCATCCGGTCTCTCACCCCGGCACGCTTGCTGCGCCGGGCCGGGGGGGCGGAGGGGCGTCGCACGCGGGCAGGGGAGGGTAGCAGATGCCGGATGTCACCTCTGCGGCACCGACGCCGTTACAAGGTATTCGTGTCGTGGAATTCTCACACATGGTCATGGGGCCGGCGTGCGGCATGGTGCTGGGCGACCTCGGGGCCGATGTCATCAAAGTGGAGCCCATCGGTGGCGACGCCACGCGTCATCTGCTGGGAACCGGTGCGGGCTTTTTCCGTGCCTTCAATCGCAACAAGCGGAGCCTGGTCGTGGACGTCACGCGGCCCGAAGGGCGAGAGTTGATACTGCGGCTCATCAGTACTTCGGACGTGGTGACGGAGAATTTCAAGCCCGGGCGGATGCGGCAAATCGGACTCGACTACGCCACGCTGTCACGGTTGAATCCGGCGCTGGTCTACGTTTCGCTGAAGGGTTTTCTGCCAGGGCCTTACGCTACGCGCACTGCGTTGGACGAGGTCGTGCAGATGATGGCGGGACTTGCGTACATGACGGGCCCCCCGGGCCAACCGTTGCGTGCGGGGACATCGGTCAACGACATCATGGGCGGTGTGTTCGGTGCGCTGGCTGCGTTGGCCGCACTCTACGAGCGAAAGTCCACGGGACGCGGGCAGGAAGTGCAAGGCGCGCTCTTCGAGAATTGCGTACTGCTCGCGGCACAGCACATGCAACAGTACGCAGTGACGGGGGTGGCGCCCGACCCGATGCCCGCGCGTGTATCCGCGTGGGGTATTTACGACGTCTTTGCTGCGCGCGACGGTGTGCAGATTTTCCTCGCCGTCGTCAGCGATACGCAGTGGCGCATTTTCTGCGACGTATTTGGCCGTCACGATCTGGCGGACGACCCGCGACTGTCCACGAACAATGACCGCGTGAGGGCACGTGACTGGTTGCTCCCGTTGTTGCGCGAAATGATGCAGGGTTTCGACGCCAGCTATCTTGCGGCGGCGTTCGAGCGTCATGGTTTGCCTTTTGCGCCGATCGTGCAGCCTGCCGCGTTGTTCGACGACCCGCATTTGCTCGCCAGCGGTGGCTTGGGCGACCTGATGACGGAAACGGGTGAACAAACGCAAGTGCCGTTGCTGCCGATTACGATGGCAGGGCAACGGTTGCCCGCGCGGCGTGCGTTGCCGGTGGCGGGTGAGCACACAAGCGAAATTCTGAGAGATCTGGGGTATCCCGATAACCAGATCGAGCGCCTGTTGAACGAGGGGGTGGTGGCGGGACCGGAGGACGGATCGACGCCGGACGATGCATCCGGCGCGGGCGATACCGCCGGTCCCGTTTTTTGGAAGGGCAGCGCAAATCAACGCGGGACGCGCTGAAATAAGAGTTTTCCGAAGGAAGTCGGCGTGTTGTCTGCTTGCGGGTACCGGGTGGGGCGCGGTACGGTATGAACGTCTACCGCCAACACGCCACCCGGACTGTCATGACTGAACCGCTCGACGCTGCCCACTCACGCGAAACGTCTGCATTGTCTGCTTCGTCTTCCTTGTCTCCATTGTCGTCGCCGTCCCAACAGCCCGATAGGCCGTTATCGGGCGTGACGGTGCTCGATCTCACACGTCTGCTGCCCGGTCCGCTCGCCGGGTTGCGTCTTGCGGAAATGGGGGCACACGTCATCAAGATCGAAGACAAGGGCGCAGGCGACTACGCCCGGGAAATGATGCTGGGCGATGGCGAAGCGCCCCCCAGCGCTTTCTGGCGACTGCTCAATCGCGGTAAGACTGTCGAGCGCCTCGACCTCAAAAGCGACGCGGATCGGAAGACGTTCCTCGACCACGTTACGCATGCCGATGTACTGCTTGAGGGGTTTCGCCCGGGCGTGATGGCGCGTCTGGGTTTCGGGTACGAGGCGCTGGCACGTGTGCGGCCGTCGCTGGTGATGGCGTCGATTTCCGGTTACGGCCAGCAAGGGTTGATGGCGCAAGCAGCCGGACACGACATCAACTACATCGGGTACGCGGGCGTACTCGATCAGCTTTGCGATGCGGGGGACGCCCCCATCGTCCCCAACTTTCAGATCGGCGATCTGTACGGCGGCGCTCAGGCTGCGGTTCAGGAGGTGCTGGCCGCGCTGGTCGCCGCGCAGCGCACCGGGTGCGGGCGCTGGCTGGACATTTCGATGACGCACGAGGTGTTTCGCTCGAATGTCGTACCTGCGGTGGCGATGCATCGTCAGGGGCATGTGTCGCGCGCCGGAAAGGATCTCCTTAACGGCGGCGTGCCCTGCTATCAGGTCTATCGCACGAAGGACGGCCGGTACATGGCGGTCGGTGCGCTTGAACTGAAGTTCTGGGAATCGTTGTGCGATGTGCTTGGCCGCAGCGAATGGAAGACTCGGCACTGGTCGCTTGGACAGGAGGTCGGGGGAGACGACGCGCTCGCATTGCGTGCTGAACTGATGGCGGTGTTTGCGGGCGCGACGCAAGCCGACTGGGTCGCGCGTTTCGCCGATGCCGATTGCTGCGTGACGCCGGTGCTCCGATTGGAGGAGGCGATGATGCATCCGCTGTTTGCGCAATTGCGCGAGGCGCTGCTGCCATGACATCGATGGTCGCCAGGCGGATGACTCGACGACTGCGGGCACGTTACCGAATGTCACAATTTTTCGACGTCGGGAGACGCGAAGTCCGGAGGCCCATCGCGTAGAGTCGTTGCTGATCGATAACGACATGCTCATGACCCGACGGTTCGACTTGCCCCAATCACCGACTCAGATTCACCCACTCGTGCGACGACGGCTCGCGACGGTTGCCGTTCTCTGCGCCGTGCCGACGCTCGCGATCCTGACCGGATGCGTGTCGTATCAGGACGCCCCCGTGGATCATGGAAAGGTCCGCTCCACGTCGATGACGACGGCGGATCTCGCGCAAACGGATATCAATCGCATGGCGACGCTGGGCATGCGGGCGAATCTGGAGAGCTTGTATCTTCTGGCCGACAAGCTCTATAAGCGCAATCCCCGCGAATGGCGAAAGGGTGGCGCGGCGACGCAAGCCGAAGCCATGGCGCAGTTGCGTGCGGCGATTGAGGGGCGTCGCACTTTGGCGGATCTGAAAGACTTGCGCGATGTCCGCGCCCTGTCGTTGTCGCTGGATCCGACATTCACCGGCGACCGTGTTGCAGCCTTCGTCTTCAGTCTCTCGGACACGATCATCGCGGCGCATGGCGGCACGACGGTGTTCTATCTGAGCGACGGTCTCGATGGGCAGCGTATCTACAACGCGGCGCGCAACGTGGAGATCGCGGCGTGGCTGCTGGGGAGTCGCCGGGACATGGCAGGCAAGCCGTTGCTGTTGGCCAACGAAATGGCCGACGTGCGCAACGTGAGCTTCGAACGGGAGTTCGGCAAAATCATCGGGCGACTGGATCTGTTGGCGGAGATGCTGGACGAGAAATATCGACGGGCAGGGATCGGCTATGTGCAGAACTTGCTGGGGGCACAGTTCCTTCAGTTTTTGCCAGTGCGTTGATGTGGTGTGCGGTGGTGTTACGGATAGAACGCGAAAAATGCGCGAATGCTGTATATTTGCACAGTGTTTTCACCTGCCACCATGACCTCCTCTCAGCGCAAGATCATCCACTGCGACGCCGATTGTTTCTACGCCTCCGTCGAGATGCGGGACGATCCGTCGTTGCGCGGGATACCACTGGCCGTCGGCGGCCAGCCGGATCAGCGCGGTGTAGTGGCGACATGTAATTACGAAGCGCGTGCCTTTGGGGTGCGTTCGGCCATGCCGTCCGCGCAGGCCGTGAAATTGTGTCCCGACTTGCGCATCATTCCGCCGTCGATGCATCGGTATCAGGAAGCGTCGAAGCGGATCATGGCGATCTATCGCGATTACACCGATCTGGTCGAGCCGTTGTCGCTCGACGAGGCCTACCTCGACGTTACCGACAGTGAACACTGCGGTGGTTCGGCCACGTTGATTGCGCGTGAGATCCGTGCGCGTATCGCGGATGAAGTCGGGTTGACCGTGTCGGCTGGCGTCGCGCCCAACAAGTTCATCGCCAAAATCGCCAGCGACTGGCGCAAACCTGACGGCATGTTCGTCGTGAGGCCTGCCGAGGTCGATGCCTTTGTCGCCGTACTGCCGGTCGAGCGTTTGTTTGGCGTGGGCAAGGTGACGGCGGAAAAGTTGCGGGCGCTGGGCGTCGATTCCTGCGGTGACCTACGCAGCCATTCGATGGCCGATCTGACCGAGCGTTTCGGCGTGTTCGGGCAGCGGCTGTTCGAGCGCTGTCGTGGCATCGACACCCGCGAGGTCAGCCCGGATCGCGAGCGAAAATCGATCAGCGTCGAGACGACCTACACGCGCGACCTGCGCACGCTGGCGGAGTGCGAAACGGCGCTGGAGCCTCTGCTTCATCAGTTGTCCGAGCGAATCGGGCGCGCGCGCCGTAGCGAGCCGTTGGCGATCGCGAAGGTCTTCGTGAAGATACGATTTGCCGATTTCTCACGGACGACGGCCGAGGCAGGCGCATTGGGCGTCGATCCGGCGCAATGCCGTGAGCTGCTAGCGGAAGCCGTGGGACGCAAGCGGCGTGCGGTGCGATTGATGGGCGTTGGGGTGCGGTTGCTCGAAGCGCAGGCGACACGTCAGTTGCGCCTGTTCGACGACTGGGATGACGGGGCCTCCCTCACATCGCCCGCATCAGGCGATAATGCGTCATCGGAAACTTAGATCGCATAGACGAGCGAGGTGAGGGATGGCGGAGATCATCGAAGTCACATTACGGCTCACGGCGGCATTGATTCTCGGCGGACTGGTCGGGCTCAATCGCAATTTGCACCACAAGTCGGTCGGTTTGCGAACGCTCGCCATTGTGTCGTTCGGATCCGCGTTGTTCGTGCTTGCCGTCGTGCCGTTTCCGGGAACAACTCTGACTTACGACGGCTCGTCCGTGGGCCGGGTTGTGCAGGGCATTGTGGCGGGGATCGGGTTCCTTGGGGCTGGGTGCATCATCCGACCGAGTCGCGGTTCCTCGGTGCATGGCTTCACCACGGCGGCAGCGCTGTGGAGCACCACAGGCATCGGCATCATCTGTGGGCTGGGCCGCTGGCATATCGCCCTTGTCGCGATGGTCTTGCTACTTATCGTGCTGGCAATCGGCGGGCGTATCGAATCGCTCGCGCACCGCTGGCTGGGGCACGACGAACCGGCGAAGGACTCGAAGGACGAGGACGCGTCGGCGCAGCATGGGCACGACGGCAAGTGACATCCACGTGGTTGATACAGAAGACACACATCGTTGCCTCCTCGCCCTCGACGTCATAGGGCAAATTCCTGCGGATACCGAAGAAAAATGCCCGCCGAAGCGGGCAAATGACGTTGTCGCAGTACCCCCAAAAGGACGTAAGAGGGCGATTTCATTTTGGTCACCGGAACATCTTTCGCCAATCGGGGCTTGCCCGATTAGGGAAAGCACGTTCGGGTGACTACGTAATCGACGCCCACTCTAGCGACCAACTTTCTTCCAGGCGTTTGAAGCGTGACGCCACGCGCGTTGCGTCATTGAAGCGCACGCAACTCCGTCGCCCTGGCACGGGCCACCCGCAATCCGTCAGCCTGTAGGGAGAGCGTCGCAGCGTCGGCTTGCTGTGCGGCATCTGCAGGGGAGGTGTACGTCACGATGGCCGCCTGACGTTCGCGATGGAAGCGTTGGGTAATCGGGGCGCATTCAGTGGCGGCTTCGTCGGCCAGTCGAATCGGGTCGGGTACCAGATTCACGTAGCGCGCGACGTGGCCATACAGACAGGTGCGGTACTGATCCGCAGCCGCGTCTGCAGCGGCCAGATGACGCTCGCGCAACGTGGCTGGATCGACAGCCGCGGGGCGTTGTGCCGACGAGGTGTTCGCGTTCGCACGAGGGCCCGAGGGGGCGGCACAAGCAGCGAGCATCGCAACGATGGCAAGGGAACACAGCACCGGGGCTGCGCGGCGGGGAAAAGCCAAAATCGGAAACTTCCGAGTCATGAGGTAATCGAGGCCGATGGCGTAAAGTCCACGATCTCGCTATGGTACGGGATTTGACGGATCCGGCGCGTCCCTGCGGCGCCAATCAGACATGAGCGAATTTCAAAAAGGGTTGGTATGGCTGCGGCGCGATCTGCGCTGTACCGACAACGCGACGCTGGCACAGGCGTTTGCGACCTGCGGTGAAGTGTCCGTCGTGTTCGTCTTCGATACGACAGTTCTTGGCGGATTACCGCGAGACGACCGACGCGTCGCGTTCATCCACGATAGCGTGAGCGAATTGGCGCAAACGTTGGCGGACATGGGGGGCGGGCTGATCGTCCGGCACGGCGACCCGACCGAGGAGATTCCCGCACTGGCGAAGTCGCTCGGCGTGCAGGCTGTCTTTACCGGGCGGGATTACGAGCCGGACGCGGTCAAACGGGACCGTTCGGTCGCACGCTCGCTGGAGGCCCTGGACGTTGCCTTCGAGACGGTCAAGGATCAGGTGATTTTCGACATGAGCGAGATTCTGACGGCGCAGGGTGAGCCGTACAGTGTCTTCACACCGTACTCGCGCGCCTGGCTGAAGCAGGTGCGTCTGGTCGACCTCGCGCCCCACGGACGGAAGGCGGATTGGCACCGGCTTGCAAAGCCGTCGCATGGCGCTGGAGAGGTGCCGTCGATGGCATCGCTGGGCTTCGACGTGCCGGACACACGCCGCATGGCCATTGCTGCGGGCGAGTCCGGCGCAAAGCAGTTGCTGGACGATTTCCTGCCGCGCATGGCGCACTATCACGAACGGCGCGATTACCCTGCGGTGCGCGGTCCGAGCTATTTGTCCGTGCATCTGCGCTTCGGCACGGTGTCGATCCGGACTTTAGCCCGGGAGGCGCACGCTGCGATGCTCAAGGGCGGGGACGCGGGCAACGGCGCGAAAACATGGCTGAGCGAGCTGATCTGGCGCGAGTTCTATTTCATGATCCTGCATCATCACCCGGCGGTCGTCGGTAACGCGTTCAAACCGGCATACGACGCCATTGAGTGGGCCACGGGTGATGCGGCGGATGCCGATTTCAAGGCGTGGTGCGAGGGCCGTACGGGCTATCCGCTGGTCGACGCGGCCATGCGCCAGATCAACCAGACCGGCTATATGCACAACAGGCTGCGCATGGTGACGGCCAGCTTTCTGGTCAAGGATCTCGGCATCGACTGGCGCCGCGGCGAGGCGTATTTCGCGCGTCAACTGAACGATTTCGATTTGTCCGCGAACAACGGCGGATGGCAATGGGCCGCTTCCACCGGGTGCGACGCCCAACCGTACTTCCGCATCTTCAATCCGATTACCCAGTCCGAAAAGTTTGACCCGGAGGGGCGCTTTATCCGGAAGTACGTGCCTGAGCTGGCGAACCTGTCCGACAAGGCTATCCACGCGCCCTGGCGCGCCGACGCACAGACGCTGGCCGACGCCAACGTGACGCTCGGACGCGATTACCCGCAACCGGTGGTGGCCCACGACGTGGCGCGCAAGGAGACGCTGGCGAGGTACGCGGTCGTCAAGACGCCAGCGGTCTCATCCCGGCCTGCAGGCAGCGACGAAGAGGACTAGGTCCCCGGTTTACCCCGATACGTGTATACCCCGGTCAACTTTTTCCGTTATCGGCCGTTTATACGGTTATGGCACGCAAGAGGCCTGGGCTTCGGTATCGGTTCGCAACGTCGGGGGGCGTTAGTGGGCGTCAGGGAGGAAGCAGTAAAACAATAGCGATGTGCTCAAAATGCTCTGAAATGAGCAAGGGCAGGCCAAAACCACACGGGGAAGCTTGGAGAAAATCCTTCGCCGCACAGACGGCAGCTTCGAACCACGGGGTTCGCGTTGAGCGAGTGCCCGGAACGGCAGCGTTCCGGGTATTTTTTTATGCGTCGCCTGCGCGTCGCCCCTGCCGATCCTTGGTCGTCACACCCAGTACGATCCACACGGCCAGATTGAACGGCAACGTGAAGTACGGCCATCCGCGCGGCGTTAGCCAACCACCCAGAATCACGCAAATCACAGCCGCGAGCGCGGCACCGGTGAGTCGCATTGTGGGGCGGCGTCCGAAAACGCCAAGACCCAGCGCGGCAAGGAAAGCATTGATTCCGACACCGCCTGCCTGAGCCGCCATTGACGGCCAACGTGAAGCCAGCACGACCAAAATCGCCCAGACCGCCGCCCCGGCAGCTAGCGCCCAAACGGTGGCGCGAGCGTTCCAGAGCGCCAGCAAGTACCACGTCAGCAAGCCCAGCACCAGCGGTGCCACGAAGACGACTTGTCCCACGGAGCAGAACACGAAGCCTGGCGAACCCACGTCGCAAGCGAGCGAACCCACACGCGACGAGAGTTCGAGCCACGGCAACATGGCCCACGAAAGGGCCATGACGGCGACGAACGGCCCCGTTAGCGCGGGAAGTCCGCGTCGGACGAGGGCCGCCGTTGCCACGACCGTCAGGGCGACGCAAACGGCCAGCCACGCGGCAAATATTGCGTCCGGATGCCACAGGGCACCGAAGGCAATCCCTGTCAGCGCCCCGTTGTAGCCGAACAAGCCCGTGTGACGTTGCGCCTGCGGCAAGCGCATCACGATGGCGACTCCGGATGCCGTGACGCTGGCAGCCAGTCCGGTCACGGCAGCGGCCAGATCCGAGAGGGCTAGCACGGCCAGCAGCAAAGCACCGATACCGGCCGACGGAATGAAATAGATTTGGGCGAAGTTGGCCATCGTTCCACGCAGTTCGTCGATCAACCCATGCGGTTGATCGGTAGGCGATGGCGTGGTCATCGACGCAGGCGATGCCGGAACTGACGACGGATGAGGCAGGGACATGAGGGTGACGATGGATCGGGCGAGTCGGATGACCGGCTCACAAGCGACCACTGTCCGTCGCGTCATAGCGCACGTAGCGTGGCGCAGAGCCTAGGGCGCGAGGTTACGCCGAACCCCGATGAGCGGGCGCGCGGACTCGTTATAGTCGGTATTGCAGATTTCGACGGGCCAAGGGACGCCTCGCCCCGTTGCCCGCCAAAATGCAAAAAGCCCGCGCTTGATGGCGCGGGCTTTTGCGGACGACAGGGGAGCGGCTTACTTGCCGCCGCCCTTGGCTGGCTTCACTGCCCAGCTGTCCTTGAGCGAGACGATACGGTTGAACACCGGTTTGCCCGGGGCCGAATCGTGACGATCGGCCACGAAATAGCCGTGACGCTCGAACTGCACGCGATCGTCCGGCGCGAAGTTCAGCATGCCCGGCTCGACATAGGCTTGCGTCACGCGCTTGGCGTTCGGGTTGAGGGCGTCGAGGAAGTTCTTTTCGCCAGCGTCCGGATTCGGATCGAGGAACAGACGGTCGTAGATGCGCACTTCTGCCGCCAGCGCGTGCGACGCACTGACCCAGTGAATGTTGCCCTTGACCTTGTAGGTGTCTGCGCCCGGCGTGCCCGAACGGCTGTCTTCGAAGTAGTTGCAATGCACGGCTGTGACGTTGCCGTCTGCGTCCGTATCGAAGCCCGTGCATTCCACGACGTAACCGTAGCGCAGGCGCACCTTGTTACCCGGGAACAGACGGAAGAAGCCCTTGACCGGTTCTGCCTGGAAGTCCTCACGTTCGATCCACAGCTCGCGCGAGATGGGGAACGTGCGCATGCCGCGCTCCGGAAAGTGCGGGTGCACCGGGGCGTGGCAATCTTCCTGCTGGCCTTCCGGATAGTTGTCGATGATGAGCTTGAGCGGGTCGAGCACGGCCGTGGCGCGCGGGGCCTTCGGATCGAGGTCGTCGCGCAGGGCTTGCTCGAGAATGCTCATGTCGATCCACGACGCCGACTTGGCCACGCCAATGCGGTCGCAGAACAATTGCAGACTCTCGGGCGTGAAGCCACGGCGGCGCAGGCCGACCAGCGTCGGCATACGTGGATCGTCCCAGCCGTCGACGTACTTTTCGTCGACCAGCTGACGCAGCTTGCGCTTGCTCGTGATGGCGTACGTCAGTTGCAGGCGGGCGAATTCGATCTGCTGCGGGGTCGGGCGCGAGAACATGCCCGCGTCAGCCAACTGGCCGAGCACCCAGTCGTAGAACGGACGCTGATCTTCGAACTCCAGCGTACAGAGACTGTGCGTGATGTTCTCGATGGCGTCTTCGAGCGGGTGCGCGTACGTGTACATCGGATAGATGCACCATGCGTCGCCCGTGCGGTGGTGATGTGCGTGACGGATACGGTAGATCGCAGGATCGCGCAGGTTGATGTTCGGCGATGCCATGTCGATCTTCGCGCGCAGCACGTGCGTGCCGTCGGCGAATTCGCCCGCACGCATGCGACGGAACAGGTCCAGGTTTTCCTCGACCGTGCGATTGCGGAACGGCGAATCCTTCCCCGGCTCCACGAGCGTGCCGCGGTTGGCGCGCATGTCGTCGGCGCTTTGGCTGTCGACGTAGGCGCTGCCACGCTGGATCAGGATTTCGGCTGCCTGATAAAGCTGCTCGAAGTAGTCGCTGGCGAAATAGAGGTGTTCCTTCTGCGGCGTCTGGTAGCTGAAGCCGAGCCACTTGACCATGTCGATGATCGAGTCGACGTATTCGGTCTCTTCCTTCTCGGGGTTGGTGTCGTCAAAGCGCAGGTGGCACACGCCACCGTAATCACGCGCCATGCCGAAGTTCACGCAGATCGCCTTGGCGTGACCGATGTGCAGATAGCCGTTGGGCTCTGGCGGGAAGCGCGTTTCCACGCGCTGGCCCCATTTGCCCGAGCGGTTGTCTTCGTCAATGATGTTGCGGATGAAATTGGATGCCGCGTTCAGCTCTGTGCTCATGCCTGTCCAGTGTTCGGAGTTTGGCGAATATTCTACCGTACCGCATTGCACCACGGGCGAGCGTCTGATCGGGCGTCGACGCGGCATCACACCGTGATGCCGGTCGTCGTGGTTCACATTCGATGGATCCGGGACCGCGCGGGGCCCTGATCAGGTCGTCTGCACCGTGGTGCGCTGGATCGGCCAGTTGGCGTACGACAGCAGCCACAGAGAGACGACATTCACGACCGGAATGAACGCCAGCACCGTGAACCAGGGGGAGAAGCCGAGCCGGGTGAGAATCCGCCAAACGGGGAAGCCGATGAGCACGATGCTGACGAGCAGAGCAAGCAAGCCTGACGAGTTAGCCATGAGATGTCTCCCGAAGCGCCCCACCCATTGCAGGGCGTACCGGCAGTATAGGCAGACGGGCAGGGGGGCTTTTCCCGCCTTCCCAACGGTTCCCGGATTGTGTCCTATCCTGAAAACACTGCCGGTCGCGCCGGTGGGGCCAATCGTACCAATCGTGCTTCGGCCCCCCTCATGGGAGGAAGTCATGGAACTGCATCTCAGCTCGCATCGCTATACGCACCGCTCGCCGGACTGGGCGGCGGCCGCCGTCGCAGGCTTTGTCGCCTGCGCTTTCTTTTCCGCTGTCGAAATGCTCATGGTGCTGCTCGTTTCGGGACAGAGCCCGTGGGTGCCGCCCCGCATGGTGGCGGCCATCGTGCTTGGCCCCGGCATCCTGTCGCAGCCCGCGACGTTCGACGTGTCGATCGTGGCCATGGCGCTGATGGTGCATGCGGCCATCGGTGTCGTGCTCGGCGTGGTTCTCGGGGCCATCATTGCGCCGTTCCGGCTGGATTCGGATGTCGTCACGGTCTCGGTTGCCGGTGGCGTCTTCGGGCTGATCGTGTACGTCGTCAATTTCTACGTCATGACACAGATGTTCCCGTGGTTCACCGAGTCGCGTGGCTGGACGATGCTGGCCGGGCACATCATCTTCGGTGCGTTCGCGGGGTATATGTACTGGGTGCTGCGTCAGATGGAGGAACGGGCAGAGACCGCCTGAACGCCTCATGAATGCCCCGGAAACCCTTGCGGGACGGGGCCTTCACTCGACTGACGGGCGTCCGCGCGTGATGCCGTCGGTCGGTCAATATGTCGGGTGAACGCACTTTGGTGCAAATAACATATTTTTCTGTTATGATGCGTCAACTGCATTCGTCCGTCCGTCATCTTCGGATGTGCTGAAGGCAGTTTCCCGTGGCATGAAGCGCCCGGCAGGTGTTCCACCCGCCCGGCATCATCAGCCAACGTGTGGCACGAAAATCACTACAGATGTGTCGCACGATGTGCCGACACATGTCACCTTGAACGCTTAGACGTTCACGCCGCCGTTACGACAAAACGGCTGGCCATCGATCCCCGAAACAGGAAGTCGTACAGAACACCGGAATTGCGCCTTGCGTGCGCATGACGGAACGCACCCGGTCTTTTTGCCGTGTGCGACGTTCAGCAGCGTCGTCTGTCGTATGTCAGTCATGCTTATGTCGCATTACCGTCATATTGGGCAGATAGGCTGCGTGCACTTCACGGAAACATTTGTGCAAAATTGCACTCTCATCACCGTAAGCCGATTCGAGAGGGATAGTTATTAGTCAAATTTTTTGCAGTAAAGAAGGATACAAAATGAAAACATCGCAATACCAAGAATTCCAGTACAGCGTCCATGCAGTCGAGCGAGACAACGCCCGTTGGGACGCGTTCTACGAGATTCACCGCCCGACACAGCGCGGCATGGAAAAAGTGGGTGCCTATCAGGTTCAGAGCGCCTACGGTTTTGCCACGCAAGGTAACGCCCTCGACGACGCCGAACGCAACGCTCGCGCGGATATCGAACAGGGCATCGTCTACTACCAATAAGGTCGACGGCCGCTTCCGCATTACCTCGTCCCCGTTTTTCCCGCTTATTCCCCCATACCTGATGTGCGCGATGCTGGCATCGTCGCTTTGCGACGGTGCTATAGTCCGGCCTTTCGCACTGCATTGGCTGGAGAGTCGGTAATGGAATGGATGTGCAAGTCGTTCGATGAACTGGGCAGCGCGCTGCTTTACCGAGTCCTCGCCGCACGCAACGCGGTATTCGTGGTCGAGCAGGCGTGCCCGTATCAGGACATCGACGGTCGCGATCCGTACAGCCTGCATCTGGTCGCGCAAGTGCGCGACAGCGCGAACCCGGCAAGCGACCTGCGAATCGCAGCGTATTTGCGACTTCTGCCGCCCGGGTTGGCCTATGACGAAGCGTCGATCGGACGCGTGATCACCGCCGCTTCGCATCGCGGCACCGGCCTCGGTCGAGAGCTGTTGGCACGCGCAGTGGAGATTGCCGAAGCGCAATGGCCGACCGCTGCGGTGCGCATCGGCGCGCAGGCGCATCTCGAGGCGTTTTATGGCGGGTTCGGCTTCGTCAAGGCGAGTGAGCCGTATGACGAAGACGGCATCATGCATATCGAAATGGTGCGCCCCGCAGTGCAGCCGCAGTAGTGGCCGACGGCGCGTTTGCGAATCGCGCAATCGCACGCTGAGCCAAGCAGCAAAATGCAATATCGGCCGGGCCATCGCGCCCGGCACTACAATATCTCCCATCGTAGTTCACGCGTTTCCCGACACATGGCCTTGTATTCCATCACCGGCGCCCAATTGGCGTTCGGTCACCTGGCATTGCTCGACAATGCCGATTTTTCGCTCGAAGCCGGTGAGCGCGTCGGGCTTATCGGACGCAATGGCGCCGGTAAGTCCTCGCTGCTCAAGATCGTGGCGGGCCTCACCACGCCGGACGATGGCCTGGTGGCCCGTCAGGCCGGTTTGCACACTGTCTACGTGCAGCAGGAGCCCGAGTTCGATCCCGAACAGTCCGTGTTCGATGCCGTGGCGCTCGGCCTTGGTGAGTCGCACGTCTTGCTCTCCGAGTACGACCGCACCGCGGAAGCGCTGTCGGTAGCACCGGAAGGCGCAGAACATGACGCGCTGCTCGCCCGCCTGAACACCTTGCAATCGTCGCTGGATGCTGCCGATGCGTGGCAGTTGAAGACCCGCGTGGAGACGACGATCGCGCAACTCGGACTCGACGGCCATGCACGCGTAGGCGCGCTGTCCGGCGGGATGCAAAAGCGCGTCTCGCTCGCGCAGGCGTGGGTTGCGAAACCCGAGGTGTTGCTGCTCGACGAACCGACCAACCACCTGGATTTCGACGCCATCCGCTGGCTTGAAGAACTGCTCGTCGGCTATCGCGGCGCGCTACTGTTCATCACCCACGATCGGAGCTTCCTCGACCGGGTGGCCACGCGCATCGTCGAACTCGATCGCGGGCGTCTGCTCTCCTATCCCGGCAATTTCACGCAGTATCAGGAGCGCAAGGCCGAACAGCTTGAAATCGAACGCGTAGAGAATGCGAAGTTCGACAAGCTGCTCGCGCAGGAAGAGGTGTGGATCCGAAAGGGCGTCGAGGCTCGCCGCACGCGCAGCGTGTCACGTATCGAGCGTCTGAAGACGATGCGCAACGATCGCGCTGAACGTCGTGAGCAGCAGGGCAATGTGCGCATGGACGTGTCGCAGGCCGAGAAGTCCGGCAAGATCGTGGCCGAACTCACCAACGTGACGAAGGCGTACGGTGGACGCACCATCGTGCGTGACTTCTCCGCGACGCTCATGCGCGGTGACAAGGTCGGCCTGGTCGGCCCGAACGGCGTAGGCAAGACGACGATGCTCAAGCTGATCCTCGGCGAAATCACGCCGGACAGCGGGCAAATTCGCGTCGGCACGAACCTACAGGTGGCGTACTTCGATCAGATGCGCGCACAGCTCGATCCCGAACGCAGTCTGCTCGATACCATCAGCCCGGGCAGCGACTGGATCGAAATCAATGGCGCGCGCAAGCACGTCATGAGCTATCTCGGTGACTTCCTTTTCTCCCCCGAGCGCGCGCGCTCTCCGGTGAAATCGCTGTCGGGCGGCGAGCGAAATCGTCTGTTGCTCGCTCGTCTGTTCGCGCGTCCTGCCAATGTGCTGGTGCTCGACGAACCGACCAACGATCTCGACATCCCGACACTCGAACTGCTCGAAGAGCTGCTGGAGGAATACACCGGCACCGTGTTCCTCGTGAGCCACGACCGGACATTCCTCGACAACGTGGTGACGTCGGTGATCGCAGCCGAAGGCGACGGTAACTGGCGCGAATACGTCGGTGGTTTCACCGACTGGCAAGTACAGAGCGAGCGCTCGGCTGCGCTGGCTGCGCAGCGTGCACCGGTGGACGAAGCACCGAAGGAATCGGCGGCAGCGCCCAAGCGCGGCACGAACCGCACCGTCAAGCTCAGCTACAAAGAGCAGCGTGAACTGGACGGACTGCCGGAGCGCATTGCCTCGTTGGAAAACGAGCAGAAGGACGCCGCAGCGAAGATCGAAGACGGTTCGATCTTTGTGAAAGATCCGGCTGCGGGTGCGGCGCTGTCTGAACGTTTCGAAGCGATTGAACTGGAATTGCTCGAAGCGCTCGAACGCTGGGAAGTGCTTGAAGCCAAGCAGCGCGGCGAGAACGCGTGAGTACGCTCTCGTCGTGACAACGTCGTTGGCGGCCGGTTTTCCGGCCGCGTTTCATTGGGCCAATGGTCCATGTCATTCGAGTGCAGTGCGAGTGACAGTACAATAGGCCGCGATTCATCGGACGCGATGGGCCTGCCAGTCCGTCGGCAGGCATCGCGCACCCGAAGTGCCTATTCGAAGTGCCCATTATGTGGGCGCCGCAACACAAGTCGTTGATCCGGCGTCACTTTTGTCATGTGTTAATGGGTTTTCCCCGTGGTTGTCCACAGGAAATGTGGATAAGCGCCGGGCGTCGTACCCCAATTCAGTCACGCTATGTCGAAAAAAAATACGCCTGCCCAGTACAGCGAAGCGTCCATCAAGGTCCTGAAGGGCCTTGAGCCGGTCAAGCAGCGCCCGGGCATGTACACCCGCACCGAGAATCCGCTGCACATCATTCAGGAAGTCATCGACAACGCTTCGGACGAAGCGCTGGGCGGTTACGGCAAGCAGATTCTCGTCACCCTGAACAAAGACGGTTCGGTCAGCGTCGAGGACGATGGCCGTGGTATTCCCGTCGGCATTCACCCGGAAGAGGGTGTGCCGGTGGTTGAAATCGTGTTCACGCGCCTGCACGCAGGCGGCAAGTTCGATAAGGCCGCTGGCGGCGCTTACACCTTCTCCGGCGGCTTGCACGGCGTTGGCGTGTCGGTGACGAACGCCCTGGCGACCCGGCTGGCCGTGACCGTCTGGCGCGACGGTCAGGTCTCGGAACTCGAATTCGCAGACGGCGGCAACGTCAACGTGGCGCTTCACTCGCGTGCGTCGCAACGCGGCGAGAAGAAGAGCGGCACGCGCGTGACTGTCTGGCCGGACGCCAAATACTTCGACAGCCCGGCATTGCCGCTGGGCGAACTGCAACGTCTGCTGCGCTCGAAGGCGGTGCTGCTGCCGGGCGTGCGCGTCACGCTGCGTCAGGAAAAGAACGGCGAAGAACAGACGTGGTTCTACGAGCACGGCCTGCGCGGCTATCTCGTGGAATCGCTGGGCGGTGCAGAGCCGCTGATTCCGCTCTTCGAAGGCGAGCGCTTTGCCGAGGGCGACGAAGACAGCTTTGCCGAAGGCGAAGGCGCTGCGTGGGTCGTAGCCTGGACGGAGGATGGCGCGCAGGTCCGCGAGTCGTACGTCAACCTGATTCCCACGCCTGCTGGCGGCACCCACGAATCGGGGCTGCGTGAAGGCTTGTTCCAGGCGGTGCGCGGCTTCATCGAATTGCACAACCTTCAGCCCAAGGGCGTGAAGTTGTTGCCGGAAGATGTGTTTTCCCGCGTGTCGTTCGTGCTCTCCGCGAAGGTGCTCGATCCGCAGTTCCAGGGGCAGATCAAAGAACGTCTGAACAGTCGCGACGCCGTGCGGCTCGTGTCGTCGTTCACGCGTCCTGCGTTGGAGCTGTGGCTCAATCATCACGTCGAGCACGGCAAGAAGCTCGCCGAACTCGTGATTCGTCAGGCACAAGCCCGTACGCGTGCTGGCCAGAAGATCGAGAAGAAGAAGAGTTCGGGCGTGGCCGTTTTGCCGGGCAAACTGACCGATTGCGAGACGGAAGACATCACCCGCAACGAACTGTTCCTGGTCGAGGGCGACTCGGCAGGCGGCTCGGCGAAGATGGGCCGCGACAAGGAATTTCAGGCGATTCTGCCGCTGCGCGGCAAGGTCCTCAATACGTGGGAGACCGAGCGCGATCGCCTGTTTGCCAACAATGAAGTGCACGACATCGCGGTGGCGATCGGCGTCGACCCGCACGGTGCGAACGACACGCCCGATCTGTCCAATCTGCGTTACGGCAAGATCTGTATCCTCTCCGATGCCGACGTCGACGGTTCGCACATTCAGGTGCTGCTGCTGACGTTGTTCTTCCGTCACTTCCCGCAACTCATCGCTACGGGGCACGTGTACGTGGCGCGTCCGCCGCTGTATCGCGTCGATGCGCCTGCGCGCGGCAAGAAGCCCGCACAGAAGCTCTATGCGCTGGACGAAGGCGAACTCGAAGCCATTCTCGACAAGCTCCGCAAGGACGGCGTGCGCGAAACCGCATGGTCCATCAGCCGCTTCAAGGGCCTGGGCGAAATGAGTGCCGCACAGCTTTGGGAAACGACGATGAATCCCGACACTCGCCGCCTGAGCCCGGTGGCGCTCGGCCATCTGGATTTCGACACGACCGTAGCGCGCATGAACATGCTCATGGGCAAGGGCGAGGCGGCGCAACGCCGTAGCTGGCTTGAAGCCAAGGGCAATGAAGTGGAAGCCGACATCTGAGCCTGACAACACAGGAAGGACCGCAGGCGCGGCGTCGGCACTGCAGATACAGCACTTGAATCGTAGCGAAGTCGCGCTCACGCAGGGCAAACCAGCGTGAGCGCTCACATAGTGGGATAATCCACCCTTCACCCTTCCGGGAGTCGCGTTATGTTGCGTTCTATGCGTTGCATTTTCGTGCCGATGTTGCTTGCCAGCGCAAGCGCCACCGTCTTGGCACAGTCGGCCCAGCCGCGCGTCTTCTTCGTTGCCCCTGCGGACGGCGCAACGGTGTCCAATCCGGTAAAGGTCCAGTTCGGCGTCGAAGGCATGACGATCAAACCGGCGGGCGAGATATCGCCCAATACCGGTCATCACCATCTCATCATCGACGGCGATTCGATTCCGGCAGGTCAGGTCGTTCCTACCGACGACAGCCACCTGCATTTCGGCAAAGGTCAGACCGAAACGAGCGTCAATCTGACGCCGGGCGATCACACGTTGACGATGCAATTCGCTGACGGTGCCCATCGCTCATACGGTCCGGCCATGAGCCAGACGATCAAGGTGCGTGTCAAAGGTCAGCAATAAACAGGTTTCGACGGCGCAGTGCCTCCAGGCGCTGCGCCGAAAGCTCTCTCTGCGGCAACTCGCAGGGCCCGCGCTGGCAGCCGCGCTGCTTGTCGCGACGCCGCTCGCGCACGCCGAACTCTACGGTTACGTCGACGAGAACGGTGTCGCGCATCTCGCGGCACGCAAGCTCGATGCGCGCTATCGGCTCGTGGTGGGTAACGGCGGTAACGGCGGCAACGTCGACCTGCGTGCGCAGCAGCAGGGCGCGGTCGTCACCGGTGCAGACCGCTCGCGTCTCTACGATGCGCTGGCCCGACATCCCAATCTCAAAAAGCTCGCACCCGTCATTGCGCAGGCAGCGCAGAAGTTTCATGTCGACGCGGCCTTGCTCAAAGCGGTCATCGCGGCCGAGTCGGGTTTCGATAGCAATGCGGTATCGCCCAAAGGCGCCGTCGGTCTGATGCAGGTGTTGCCGACGACCGGGGAGCGCTATGGCTTGCGGGCCGATGCGCGCCGCACCGTCGCCGACAAACTCACCGATCCGCGTACCAATGTGCTGACAGGCGCCCGTTATCTGCGTGATCTGCAAGCGCGTTATCCCGATCGTCTCGAACTCGTACTCGCCTCGTACAACGCGGGTGAGGGGGCTGTGGCACGTCACGCCGACCAGATCCCGCCATATGCAGAGACGCGCGATTACGTCGCAGCCGTGCTTGAACTCTACCGACGCTTCAACCCGGACGGTGCTGACGCCGCGCCGGGCAATGGCGTCATCCGCGCGAGCGGAGACGGCGGGAAGATTGGTAACGCGCGTGTCAACGGCTCGCGCGACGGCCGCATCCACGTCATTCTGGGCGCACCGCAGGGCCTGCCCGTCGTGCCTGCTACCATGCCGAACGCTTCGATACGCGACTCGGCTGCGTCGACACTGTCCGCGCCGCCGGCCACGGACTGAGGCATCGGTTGACGCCGCTTGGTGGCGTCTTCGGAATCGCCTCCGAAGCCGAAGTCCCGCGCGTCTTCCGTTGGTCGGCTCAGAATTCTCTGAAATCCGCGCGGAATGTCGGCAATTTCGATGGCCGTCGCGCTGAAATCACGTCTTGCTTTGCCATTCGGACGCGTTTTTGCCGAAATGTGCCGGTGAGCTTGGTATGATCTCGCGGTCAACGTCCACCCGAACTCTCGTCAAACGTTCGCAGCAAACCCACAGGTTTTATGGAACAAGTAGAAGATCTCTTTACGCAACCGTCGGATGACGACACGCTAACGCTCGGCGCGTATGCCGAGCGCGCTTATTTGGACTACGCGATCAGCGTGGTCAAGGGCCGGGCACTGCCGGACGTCTGCGACGGCCAGAAGCCGGTACAGCGCCGCATTCTGTTCGCGATGAACGAAATGGGCCTCGCGTCCGATGCCAAGCCGGTCAAGTCGGCGCGCGTCGTCGGCGACGTGCTCGGCAAGTTCCACCCGCACGGCGACCAGTCCGCGTACGACGCGCTGGTGCGTCTCGCGCAGGACTTCTCGATGCGCTATCCGCTCATCGACGGTCAGGGCAATTTCGGCTCACGCGACGGCGACGGCGCGGCGGCCATGCGTTACACGGAAGCCCGTCTGACGCCGATCGCCAAGCTGCTGCTCGACGAAATCGATGCGGGCACCGTCGACTTCGTGCCGAACTACGACGGTTCGACCGAAGAGCCGCGCCTGTTGCCCGCGCGCTTGCCGTTCGTGCTGCTCAACGGCGCGTCGGGCATTGCCGTGGGTCTCGCCACGGAAATTCCGTCGCACAACTTGCGCGAGGTGGCCTCGGCGGCCGTGGCGCTGATCCGCAATCCCAAGATGGACGACGCTGAGTTGATGACTCACGTTCAGGGACCGGACTTCCCTGGCGGCGGGCAACTGATTTCGAGCGCAGCCGAGATTCGCGCCGCGTATGAGAGCGGACGCGGCAGCCTCAAGATGCGTGCGCGCTGGAAGATCGAAGAAATGGCGCGCGGCCAGTGGCAGGCAGTGGTGTATGAGTTGCCGCCGAATACGTCGGGCCAGAAGGTGCTCGAAGAGATCGAGGAACTGACCAACCCGAAGGTCAAGCTCGGCAAGAAGTCGCTCACACCGGAGCAACAGAACCTCAAGCAGTCGATGCTGGCCATGCTCGACGCCGTGCGCGACGAGTCCGGTAAAGACGCACCCGTTCGTCTGGTGTTCGAGCCGAAGTCGAGCCGCATCGATCAGCAAGAATTCATCACGATGCTGCTCGCGCATACGAGCCTGGAGTCGAGCGCATCGGTGAACCTCGTGATGGTGGGTGCCGACGGCCGTCCGGGCCAGAAGTCGCTGCGCGACATCATCACCGAGTGGATCGGCTTCCGCTTCGAGACAGTCACGCGTCGTACGCGTCACCGTCTGGGCAAGGTCGACGACCGTATCCATATTCTCGAAGGCCGGATGATCGTCTTCCTGAATATCGACGAAGTCATTCGCATCATTCGCGAGTCCGACGAGCCGAAGGCTGCGCTGATGAGTGCGTTCAAGCTGAGCGAGCGTCAGGCAGAAGACATTCTGGAAATTCGTCTGCGTCAGTTGGCACGTCTGGAAGCGATCAAGATCGAGCAGGAACTGGCGTCGTTGCGCGACGAGAAGGCGAAACTCGAAGATCTGCTCGCCAACGACAGCGCGATGAAGCGTCTGATCATCAAGGAAATCGAAGCCGACGCGAAGCAATTCGGTGACGATCGTCGCACGCTGATTCAGGAAGAGAAGCGTGCGGTTGCAGAAGCTCGTGTGGTCGATGAGCCGGTGACGGTCGTGGTGTCGGCCAAGGGCTGGGTACGTGCGCTCAAGGGGCACGGACTGGATGCACAAGGTTTCTCGTTCAAGCAAGGCGACGCCTTGTACGGCGCGTTCGAATGCCGCACCGTCGACCCGCTGATCGCATGGGGTAGCAACGGGCGCGTCTATTCGGTGGCAGTGGGCCTGCTGCCGGGCGGCCGTGGCGACGGCGTGCCGCTGACGTCGCTGATCGAACTGGAGTCGGGTTCGCGTCTGATGCATTACTACGCAGCGTCCGGCGATCAACCGCTGCTGCTCGCAACGTCGTCCGGCTTCGGTTTCACGACCAAGCTCGGCGATATGGTGAGCCGCGTGAAGGCGGGCAAGTCGTTCATGACCATCGACGACGGGGCTGAACCGCTCGCACCGACGCCGATCTGGCAGGGCGCCAGTGCGGTCGCGTGTCTGTCGAGCGACGGGCGGCTGCTCGTGTTCGGCATGGACGAAATGAAGGCGCTGACGGGCGGTGGACGCGGCGTGACATTGATCGGTCTCGAAGCCAAGCAGACGCTGGTGTCGGCCGTGCCGATCAGCGAGGCGGGCGTGACGGTGTACGGCGAGGTGCGCGGCGGCAAGATTCAGTCCGAGACGCTGTCGGGCACATCGCTCGCACCGAACATCGGCAAGCGTGCGCGCAAGGGCCGTTCGCCGAATGTGAAGTTTGCGACGTTCAAACCGCGTTCGCTCGAGCCGGTGTTGCCGGCCGCGCCGAAGGCATCCTGACGGAGTCCCGCATGAGCGTTTACGCCTTCAGTCTGTTCCTGCATCTGGTCAGCGTGGCCGTCTGGATCGGTGGGATGTTCTTTGCGCTGGCCTGTCTGCGGCCAGCGTCGTCGGAGCTGTCGCCGCAGCAGCGTCTGCCGTTGTGGGAGGCGGCACTCACGCGCTTCTTCACTTGGGTGGGCGTTGCCATCGTGCTGATCCTGCTATCTGGCGGGCACATGATGATGGGCATGGGTGGTCTGCATGCCCGTTGGCCTGTGCATGCCATGGCGGGGATCGGCGTGCTGATGATGCTCGTCTTCGGTCACATTCGCTTCGCACTGTTCCCCCGTTTGCAACGGGCCGTGCAGGCGCAGTCGTGGCCGGACGGTGCGGCGGCCGTCAACGGTATCCGTCGTCTCGTGATTCTGAATCTCGTGCTCGGGATCGTCGTGATCGGATTGGCGGCGTCGCTTCGCGGCTGATCTTGGCGATTGACGTGATTCAGACTGGCCGGGTTTCGTTGTCGACGTTCCCGGCCACCTCATGACACAGCGTGACAAACGCTTGCACGAGAGGGCTGTTGTCATCGCGGCGCTTGCCGAGTAGCAGCGCCGAGTGCGCATCCGGTTCGCTGAAGTCCATGAAGTGCGCGCCTTCGATCTGAATGCAACGCACGGCGGCCGGTAGCACGGCAACACCCAATCCACTTGCCGCGAGGGCGACGATAGTCGTCGACTCGCGCGCCTCCTGAACGACACGCGGTGTAAAACCCGCGCGCTCGCACATCCTCCGAATCTGTCCGTCGACTGCCGTGCCCACGCCGTTGGGATGCATGATGAACGCTTCGTTTGCCAGATCGGCAATCGACACGCTGGCGTGCTTGGCCAACGCATGTCCCTGATGCATGACAACAACCAGCGCTTCGTCGATCAACGTCTCGAAACTGAGTCCTGCCACGGGTGGCGCGTTCTCTGCCTGACGGAGCAAACCGATGTCCAGCGTCCGTTCGATGAGGGCTTCCCGTTGGTGCTCCGATGGTGCCTCGCTGAGCGTCAGCGTCACACGCGGATACCGCTGACGGTAGGTTGTCAGCACGCGTTTCATCAGGTTCGTCATGGGCGCCGAGGTCGTGAACGCGATACGCAACTCCCCGGCATCGAGCCCGGCGATTTGTTGCACTTCGAGTCGCGCCGCTTCGGCGTCGGCAAGAATCTGTCGCGCACGCACGAGAAACGCGCGACCGGCCGGTGTCAGGAAGACGCGTCGTTGTGAGCGTTCGAAAAGCGGCACGCCCAATTCATCCTCAAGCGCCCGGATCTGCATCGACAACGGCGGCTGCCCGATGTTAAGGCGCTGCGCGGCCCGGCTGAAATGCAGCTCCTCGGCAACGGTCACGAAGTAGCGAAGGTGACGCAGTTCCATACCTCGGGCCTCGATTGATCTGTTTTATATATAGAAATGAGGCTTAAATATATATTGGACGCGAGGTAACGGCAAACCTATCATTCGTTGTATACATTTCACCCTTGGTTCGCGCGAGGCGAGCCAGCGTCATGGCATCAACCAACTCCCTACCTTTGTCTTCCGGCGGCGCGTCCGCCGCTAGTGCGTCTGCCCCCAAACTCCCGGCGGGCGTTGCGCGCGGCACGCGCGAATACGCGGTCATCAGCCGGGCGCTGTTCTTCGGTGGTTTTTCGACGTTCGCGCAGCTCTACTGCATGCAATCGCTGTTGCCCTTGCTGACGACCACGTTCGGCATTAGCCCGGCGCAGGCCAGTTGGTCCGTGTCTGCGGCCACGATGATGATGGCGCTCGGTTTGCTCGTGACGTGTGTCGCGGCCGATCGCGTGAGTCGCAAGCGGATGATGACGATTGCGCTGCTCAGTTCTTCCGTTCTGACACTGGCCAGCGCATTCTCGACGAACTTCGAGACCATCGTGATTCTGGCGGCGCTCAAGGGGCTGGCTTTGTCCGGATTACCGGCAATCGCCATGGCGTATCTGAGCGAGGAAATCGATCAGCGCTCGCTCGGCATGTCGATGGGACTCTATATCGGCGGCAACATCCTCGGTGGGATGGCCGGTCGAGTGATGGCGGCATTTGTCGCCGACAT
This sequence comes from Pandoraea sp. NPDC090278, assembly GCF_044772185.1. Lineage (NCBI taxonomy): Bacteria > Pseudomonadati > Pseudomonadota > Betaproteobacteria > Burkholderiales > Burkholderiaceae > Pandoraea > Pandoraea sp. NPDC090278. The sequence continues at coordinate 315,965 of NZ_JBIVYJ010000001.1, forward strand.
GTTCTCGTGGCGCGTGTCGGTGGGGCTGATCGGCCTTGTGTGTCTCGCAATGGGCCTCGAATTTGCCCGGAGTCTGCCGCATTCGCGTCGCTTTACCCCGCGTCATATGACGGTGCGTGAAGCGCTGGGGCATGCACGCCGACATTTGGGCGACCCGGCGTTGCTCGGTCTGTACCTGTTCGCTGGCCTGATGATGGGCAGCTTTGTCAGCGTCTACAACTATCTCGGGTTCTATCTGTCGGCACCGCCGTTTCATCTGCCGCATGCTGCCATCGGCGCGATTTTCACCATGTATCTGATCGGCGTCGTCGGTTCGTTCATCGCGGGGCCGCTGTCGGATCGTGTGGGACGCCCCCGTCTGTTGTGGGCGCTCGTTGCGCTGGCGATGGTGGGGCTTTTCACGATGCTCGCGTCGCAAGTGTCCGGGGTGGTGATCGGTCTGGCGATCTTCACGTTCGGCTTTTTCGGTGCGCACACCGTGGCCAGTAGCTGGGTCGGACGGCGCGCCACGGAAGGGCGAGCGATTGCTTCCGCGCTGTATCTGTTCTTCTACTATCTGGGGTCCAGCCTGCTGGGCAGCTTCTCGGGCGTCATGCTCAAGTCGCATGGCTGGCATGGCGTGGTCGCGTTGCTGTCGGTGGCTGTGGTGCTGTCGCTGGGCGTGGCGATCGCCATGCGCCGTGCGTACGGGACGGGAAAACCGGCCGCCATCGCGTAACCGTTACGCTTCACCTGCATCCACATAAAACAACAGCCACCCGAGGGTGGCTGTTGTCGTATGCTGCGATGCCGAGATGCCGTCAGGCAAGTTCGGCGATCAGTTCGATTTCGACACACGCGCCCAGCGGAATCTGCGCCACGCCGAAGGCCGAACGGGCGTGCTTGCCTGCGTCGCCAAAGACTTCGCCGAACAGTTCCGATGCACCGTTCGTCACCAGATGCTGCTCGGTGAATTCCTGCGTCGAGTTCACGAGGCTCATCAGCTTCACAATGCGCTTGACCTTGTTCAGGTCGCCCGTGTGGGCGTGCAACGTGGCGATCAGCTCGATGGCGGTGGCGCGTGCCGCAGCCTTGCCATCTTCGACGCTGACGTCCTGACCGAGCTTGCCGGTCCAGATCTTGCCGTCCTTCTTGGGCAGGTGGCCCGAGAGGAACACGGTGTTGCCGGTCTGTGCGGCCATCACGTAAGCGGCGGCGGGGGCGGCGGACGACGGCAGTTCGATACCCAGTTGCTTCAGTTTGTCGTAGACGGACATGTACGGCTTCCTTGCAAATTCGTTAATGGAACAAAATCGCGGATCAATCGATTCCGATGGCGGGTCAGGCGGCGCGGCGCGTGAGCGCGTCGGCGATCAGCGCGCCAAGACGCGCGACACCGATTTCGATTTTCTCGGGCGGCACCGTGACGAACGACAGTCGAAGCGTGTTCGATTGCGGCGTCCCCACATAGAAGGGCGCGCCGGGCACGAACGCGACATTCTGTGCGATCGCTTTTTGCAGCAACTGCATGGTGTCGATGCCTGCGGGCAATGTCAACCAGATGAACATGCCGCCTGCGGGTGTGGTCCATGTGGCGTCGGCTGGCATGTGCTTCTTCAGCGAAGCGAGCATGGCCTGCGCCTGTGCGGCGTAGAGCGTGCGGATCGACGGGATGTGCGTGTCGAGAAAGCCGTCCTTGACCACTTCGTATGCGATGCGTTGTGTCAGGCTGGGCGTATGCAGATCGGCGGCCTGCTTGGCCTGCACGAGCTTGGCGATCACTGCCTTCGGGCCAATGATGAAACCGAGTCGCAATCCGGGCGCGAGCACCTTGGAGAACGATCCCATGTACAACACGTGCTCCGGCGCGAGCGACATAAGGCTCGGCAAACGCTGGCCTTCGTAGTCGAGTTCGCCGTAGGGATCGTCTTCGATGATGGCCAGGCCGTCGCGTTTGGCGATGGCGGCCAGCGCCTCGCGTCGTGCCATCGGCAGACGTCGTCCCGTCGGATTCTGGAAGTTCGGCATGGCGTACAGAAAGCGCGCGCCTGCCACCATTTCCGGCGTCAGTGCCTCGGGCAGCAAGCCATGATCATCGGTCGGCACTGGCACGTACTTCGGTGCGAACAGCGAAAACGATTGCAGTGCGCCCAGATAGCTCGGTGCCTCGACGAGGACGCGGCTACCTTCGTCGATGAAGATCTTGCCGATCAGATCGAGACCTTGCTGCGAGCCGGTGGTGATCAGTACGTTCTCAGGTGCAACCGTCAGACCGTCGCGTGAGTAACGTTTGGCGACCCATTCGCGCAGGGGCGCGAAGCCTTCCGTGGCACTGTATTGCAACGCCGCTTGCGGCGATTCGGTCAGGACGCGATCAGCGGCAGCCCGCATTTGTGCGACGGGAAACGTGGCGGGCGAGGGCAGGCCGCCAGCAAAGGAAATGACGTCCGGGCGCTCGGTGACCTTGAGAATTTCGCGAATGGCCGAGCTGGTCAGATTGCGGGCGCGTTCGGAATATTGCCAATCGTGCATGATGGTCTCGCTTTGAGAGTGCGGCCTTTTCTGAGCGGCCGCGAGTATCGAGCGTTGCGAGTGCCGGGCGCGTGGAGGCAGGCGCAACGTCAGGGGGCTGACCCATCGCGGCGCAGGGATCGCATGCGCCGCGACGTGTCGTCAGACCGGTTTGCCCGTGAGTCGCGAGGCGCCGATCTTCATGTTTTTGCCGAGTGCGATGGTCAGTACGACACCAGCGGCAAACAGCCAGGTGACCGCATCGACTTGTTCGCCGAAAAAGAGCGCGGACAACGCAATCGTGAAGAAAATCTGAAGCAATTGTACTTGGCCTACACGCGCGATTCCGCCCATGGCGAGACCGGCATACCAGGCGAAGAAGCCGATGAACTGCGAGAAGAGGGTGACGTAGGCGAACGCGCCCCAGGCCTTGCCGCTCACCGGCCACGGTTGCTGCCACGCAAGCCAGCCGACCGGCACCAGCAACACCGGTGCGGAGACGACGAGTGCCCAGCAGATCACTTGCCAGCCGCCCATGTCGCGTGCGAGCTTGCCGCCCTCCGCATAACCCAGTGCGCCAATGACGACGGCAAGCAACATCAGTCCGTCCGCCGCATGCAGGCTACCGCCACCGGCACGAAGCGCGAACGCAATGACGAGGGCGCTGCCGAGCAGGGCAAACACCCAGAAGCCACGCGAAGGACGTTCCCCACCCAGCCAATAAGCGTAGATCGCGACGAAGAAGGGCTGCAGGCCGTTGACCACGGCCCCGTGAGACGCGGGGATGGTTTTCATCGCCCACGCGGAGAAGACGGGGAAGGCGATGATCACGCCGAGCGAGGTGATGGCGAGACTCTTGACCTGCGGCCACGTCGGCCACGGTTCCTTGCGCCACCAGAGCAGCGCGCCCGCGAAGACGGCCGCCACCAACGCGCGTCCCAGTCCGTTAAGCAGCGGATTGACCTCCGCCACGACGATGCGCGTCATGGGCAACGTCAGACTGAAGATGAGCACGCCGATCAATCCGATCAGCATGCCCCGGGATTCGCGCGAATTCATGGTGTCGCCTCGTAGTTCTCTGTTGCTATGTTGTCCGCCCGCCATGCACTGTGCCGGGCGTTTGGATCGGTTGTGGCCTAACGCAAGGTGCGCGGGCCGTTGGGGGTTTCGATTTCTGCGGCGAGCGACGGCTCGACCAGCGTCGCTTCGACGTTGACGAGGGCATCGGCACCCAACCACTGCAATTGTTCTGCGATCACCGTCGCCTGCGGATGGAATCCACGCAGCGTGGTGACGGCGCAATCGGCGGACGGCAACGCATCTGCCGGATGTTGCGGCGAATCCCACTGGATCAGCGTAGGCAGCAGACCCTGCCCCGCACCTTGCCACGACGGCAGGCTACCGTCGTCGGGCACGCCGATCTGCCACGTCAGTGCGCCGCGCTGCATCGCCACGACCGGTGCCAGACGTTGCGGATACTGCGCCTGCCAGCGCGGCAGCGAACGCGGACGATCGACGCGCGCCACCCAGTGCGCAAGGTACGGACCGCGTGCGAGGCGCGCTCGAACGGTTTCGTCGTCGAGTCCGAACCAGCGCGCACGGCCCGGTGCAGGGGCTTCCGGATCGATGGCGATGATCTCCAGATAGGCACCGCCCCACAGGCCCAGCAAACTGTTATGCGTCCCCATGCGCGCGTGCTTACCGCCGCGTTGCGGCACGACGTCCGTGAGGCCAAGTTGCTCGATGACGTGCGCTTCGCCCGCTTCCAGCGTTTCTGCGGCAACGACAAGGTGGTCCAGTTTCAGGGCGTGAGGTGCGGTCATGTTCGATTCGGGCAGCAAAGACGGGCGACAAAAAACGATAGCTTACTCTGCCTGCGCGCCGATGCCGCGTCTTCCGAGACCTGCATCGGTAAGTTCGGCAGGAACGGTCCGCAGCACGACTTGTGCGTCCAGTGTTACCTGGGTTACCCGCGAGAGAGTCGCGCTACCGTCCCATCGGACCGCTTCGTACGATTCGCCAGGCGCATCGCAAGGTTGCGCCACACCAGCCGCAATCCGGTACCCAGCATGCGTCCGCTGCCAGACGCAGAAAGCGTCTTCGCAGGCTGACTCACACGCATGCGCGCGCCATCCTGCCAGGTGCCCAGCCACACGCGCTGCCCGCCGCGAATCTCGAAGCTCTCGCCTGCACGCAGCCAATGGTCGTGCGGCTCGCCTTCCACGGTGAGCCAGAGCAGGCCCTGCAACACTTGCAGCGACTGCGGCGGTTCGGCAGCCGGGCGCTGCCAGACGACAGTCTGTTCCCGGTCCAGTTCGAAGAGTCGGATTTCACGCATGGCGGTCTCCAGTTGAGAGGACACTTTATCGGTTAACTCCGGTACAGTACCGATACAGATGGTGATGTAATTCTCGGTACAGTTATGAGTTGACAGGGAAACTGGCTGGCGTAGAGTGGCGATCCATGAGCGGCAGGGGCAGACACTTCGATACGAATGGGGCTGTCAACCGAGTGGGGAGCGCCGATCGCTGCTTCCCAAAGCACTGCACGCGCGGGCACGACCGGCGCGTGATGCGCATCTCGCGTGGCCTGCCGGAGCGCGACACAGGTGAATGACAATGACGACAACGAACCGCATTTCTCCGCTGATTCTTGCGGACAACGCCGCGCTGGACACCGCGCGAATGACGCTTGTCGATCAGTTGGTGCACTGGGCAAGGCTGCGTATCGAGGAGCGGGTTTTCCTGCCTGGCATGCGTATGCCGTCGATCCGCTCACTGGCGGAAGACAAACGCGTTTCGCGTTTCTCCGTTGTCGAAGCGTACGAGCGACTGGTGGCACAGGGGTATCTCGAAGCCCGACGCGGGTCCGGTTTCTACGTACGCGAGCGACCGGTTATGCCGCCGCAAAATGCGGCTGCTCCGATGGTCACGCAGGGGCCGCTCGACGTCGCCTGGCTCGTGCGCAGCATGCTGCACCAGGTAGCCCCCGAGCGTGGCCCGGGCATGGGGTATCTGCCTGCGACGTGGCTCGATGCAGACATGATGACGTCCGCGATGCGTTCGATGAGTCGACAGTCGAGCGCGCATCTGCTCCAGACGGGCAATCCGCTTGGCTTTCTGCCGCTGCGCGTTCAACTCCAGACGCAACTCGCGGAGCTTGAAATCGGCGCGCGTCCCGACCAGATCGTGTTGACGTCAGGGATTACGCAGGCCGTGGACTTCCTGTTGCGTCTGTACGTACATGCTGGCGATACGGTACTCGTCGGCGATCCGGCGTGGTTCGTCGTGTTCGGCCGTATCGCGTCACAGGGCGCCAATACGATCGGCGTGCCTTATACGCCGGACGGTCTCGACATGCAGGCGCTGGAACGGCTCGTGCAGCAGCACCGTCCTAAGTTGCTCATTCTGAATTCGATTCTGCAGAATCCGACAGGCACCTCGCTGACGCCCGCTCGTGCATTCCAGATTCTCCGTCTCGCCGAGCAGTACGACTTCATGGTGCTGGAGGACGACATTTATTGCGATTTGTGTCCGCCGCATCAGCCAGTGGCGCGTCTGGCGAGTCTCGATCAGCTAAAGCGCGTGATCTACCTGGGGAGCTTTTCGAAGACCCTCGCGGCGAATCTGCGTGTGGCGTTCGTCGCCTGCTCACCCGAGTTGGCGAAGACGTTCGTCGACCACAAGATGTTGTCGGGATCGACCACGCCGGAAATCAACGAACGCATCGTCTACAAAGCGCTGACCGAAGGGCATTACCGGCGTCACGTGGAGCGGTTGCGCAACCGTCTGGACGAGGTCCGCGACGGCGCGCGTCGCAATCTGGAGCGTATGGGGTTGCGCATGTTCGGCGAACCGACCTCAGGCATGTTCTTCTGGGCGGACACCGGCATGGACACCAACGCCATTGCGGCCGCAGGGCACGAGGCCGGTTTCCTGTTTGCGCCGGGGGCGTTGTTCTCGCCGCGTCAGGCGCCCAGCACATGGATGCGCATGAACATCGCGTGTTGCAGCGATCCGTCTATGTTGTCGTTCCTGTCGCGGCAATTGGAGTTGGCGGCATAAGGCTGAGTGAGCCGGTAGCGACGGTGGCCGGTACGCTCGTATTCGTCCCCTTGCTTTGGGCTTTTGCCGGGTCTTGTCGCTTTTTTCGCGAACTTGGCCCATTCGTCAGCAAAATAGCTGCGAAATAACCTTGCTGGCGGCCTTGAAATGCGCGCCGCCCGTCCCTATGTTCCGACCTGTACCGCCGTTGCGGCAGCGCGCGCGCAAGTGCGCCCGGCGGCGGTCCAGGCGGACACGCCGGACATTCCATTCATCTCACCGATTCATGAGGGTTCCCGACCATGGCGCAAGAAACCATGAGCTTTCAGGCAGAAGTCAAACAGCTTCTGCAACTGATGATTCATTCGCTGTACAGCAACAAGGAAATCTTCCTGCGCGAGCTGGTCTCCAACGCCTCGGACGCCGCCGACAAGCTGCGCTTCGAAGCGATCAACAACGCAGCGCTGTACGAGCAGGATCCGGAACTCAAGATTCGCGTGTCGTTCGACAAGGACGCCCGCACCGTCACCATCGAGGACAACGGCATCGGCATGAGCCGCGATGAAGCCGTCGCACACCTCGGCACCATCGCCAAGTCCGGCACCAAAGAATTTTTCTCGAACCTGTCCGGCGATCAGCAGAAGGACGCGGCCCTCATCGGTCAGTTCGGTGTGGGTTTCTACTCGGGCTTCATCGTCGCCGACCGCATGACGGTCGAATCGCGTCGCGCCGGGCTGCCCGCCGCAGAGGGCGTGCGTTGGTCGTCGGCAGGCGAGGGCGACTTCTCCGTCGAGACCATCGAACGCGCGCCGCGCGGCACTGCGATCACGCTGCATCTGCGTGAGGGCGAAGACGAGCTGCTGTCGTCGTGGCAACTGCAATCGATCATCCGCAAGTATTCGGACCATATTTCGCTGCCGATCGTGATGCGCGGCGAGTCGTGGGACGAAGAAAAGCAGGCGATGGTCCCCGCTGAGACGGACGAGACCGTCAATCAGGCGAGCGCGTTGTGGACCCGCAGCAAGAGCGAGATTACCGACGAGCAGTACACGCAGTTCTACCAGCACATCGCGCATGACATGCAAGCGCCGCTGGCATGGACGCACAACCGCGTAGAGGGTCGCAGCGAATACACGCAACTGCTGTACGTGCCCGGCCACGCGCCGTATGACCTGTGGGATCGCAATTCGCAAGGTGGCCTGAAGCTGTACGTGAAGCGCGTCTTCATCATGGACGACGCGGAGCAACTCCTCCCGAACTACCTCCGCTTTGTGCGTGGGGTGGTCGATTCGGCCGATTTGCCGTTGAACGTTTCGCGCGAAATTCTTCAGGAAAGCCGCGACGTGAAGGCCATCCGCGAAGGGTGCGCGAAACGCGTGCTCGGTCTGCTGGAAGATCTGGCAGAGAACCAGCAGGATAAGTACACGCAGTTCTGGGGCGCATTCGGTCAGGTACTCAAGGAAGGCACGGGCGAAGATCAGGCCAACCGCGAACGCATCGCGAAGCTGCTGCGTTTCGCGAGCACGCACAACGATTCGGCCGAGCAGACGGTTTCGCTGGCCGATTACGTCAGCCGCATGAAGGAAGGGCAGGACAAGATTTACTACGTGACGGCAGAGAACTGGGTGGCCGCAAGTCACAGCCCGCATCTTGAGGTGTTCCGCAAGAAGGGCGTGGAAGTGCTGCTGCTGACCGATCGTGTCGACGAATGGATGCTCTCCTACGTCCACGAGTTCGACGGCAAGGCGCTCGTGAGCGTGGCGCGTGGCGATCTCGACCTGGGTTCGCTGGAAGACGCCAGCGAGAAGGAAGCGCAGGAGAAGACCAGCGACGACCTCAAGCCGCTCGTCGAAAAGATGAAGGAAGTGCTCGCCGACAAGGCCAAGGATGTGCGGGTGACGTTCCGTCTGACCGATTCGCCGTCGTGTCTGGTGTCCGACGAGAACGACATGAGCGGCACGCTTCAACGCCTGATGAAGGCGGCTGGTCAGAAGATGCCGGAGTTCCGTCCGATTCTCGAGATCAACCCGGAGCATGCGCTGATCAAGCGTCTCACGGCAGAGAGCGCAGACCTTTCCGACTGGACGCAGCTCCTGTTCGAGCAGGCGTTGCTGGCCGAAGGCGGCAATCTGGAAGATCCGGCGGCGTTCGTGAAGCGTACCAACGCGTTGCTGCTGTCCGCACGTTGATTGCGTAGTGTTGTTCTCGTAGCGACGAAGGCCCCCGTGACGAAATGTCGCGGGGGCTTTTTCTTGTCAGATGGAATCCGGCAACGGTCGTTGAGGCGGGGGCCACAGCGCGCCGCAGACGGTGGCCGCGTGAGCGGCGCGCCGACACGTTGCGCCCTTATAATGCCGAGCCATGACTTTCCGATTCGATGTAAGCGGGCGGCGCTGGCAGGCTGTCCCGGCACCGGCGCTGTCGCGTCGTCACAAGGACTGGCTGACCCGGGGTGGTGCGCTCACGCACCATTTGTCCACGCTCGGCCGGGTGAGCGTGCGGGTGGTGGCCGAACGGGTAATGCCCGCCGACGCCGATCAATGCCGTGCGATTGGTGTGCCGCTGCGTACGCCGATGTGGGCGCGCGACGTCATCCTGCTGGTCGACGACGAGCCGGTCGTTGTGGCGCACAGCGTCACACCGCTCACGCATAGCCGTTCGATCTGGCAGGCGATGCGTCGTCTGCGTACCCGTCCGCTCGCCGACCTGCTCTATCACGATCCCACGGTCACGCGTTCCGTACTGGTGTCCAGTCCGCTCGGTCCACGCCATCTGTTGCACAGTCGTGCGCGACGCGATGCTCGCGACCCACTCGTCGGTGCCAACCCGCGCGCGCGGTTGTGGGCGCGTCGTTCGGTATTCTTGCGTCACGGTGCACCGCTGCTCGTCACTGAGGCGTTTCTGCCGCGCTTCTGGCGTCGTTTGCAAGCCTTGCATGGCGAGACGGTGAGCGATTGAGCGCCATGCCGACGCCGTCCGTGCCCCAACTCAAACGCAACTTCCCGCCGGTGGTGGACGCCAACACGCGTGTCCTGATCCTCGGCAGTCTGCCCGGCGAGGTTTCGCTCGCGCACCAGCAGTACTACGCACATCCACAGAATCGTTTCTGGCATCTGGTGGGCGAGGTCCTGGGCGAATCCCTGCCGACGCTGCCCTACGATGCCCGCCTCGACGTGCTGCGCGCGCACGGCGTGGGGCTCTGGGATGTGGTGGCAGAGGCGCGTCGAGAGGGCAGTCTCGATAGCAACATCCGCTTGCATGCGGGCAGCGACCTCGCGGGCCTGATCGGCACCTTGCCGTCGCTGCGAGCGGTCGCTTTCAATGGCGGCACGGCTGCGCGCATCGGCCAGCGTGCACTCGCCCAGGGCAATGTGCCGTTGCCGGTCGTGCTGCTACCGTCGAGCAGCCCCGCCTATACGATCCCGTTCGCGATCAAACGTGACGCCTGGCTAGTACTGCGTGACTGGCTGGGCGCTCCGGACGTCTCATCTGTACCCTGAAGACGGCCTGAAACGTCGCGCTTGCGTCGGAGAGCGTAGGGGAGAACCGTGTCGCCGACAGGCGAAGCGCGTGAACCCGGTACAATGCGAACCCATCGGAATATCCCGAGCAATACTGAAGGACACATGACCCTGATCAAACGCAAATCCATCGAAGCCGAAGCGTTCGTCGCCGACGACCGTGCCGCCCGTTCACCGCGTCCCACGTACAAGCCGCGTTTCGCTCCGGTGACGTTCTCTGAAATCGGTGGCGTGCGTTACCTGCATTTCGGCACGGAATGGGTGCAAGGGGCGATGCGTCTGTCGAAGCCGGATCGTATCGAGCTGGAATACGCGCAGCAGATGATGGCTTGGTTGCTGTTCATGCGTGCACCGAGGCACGTGGTGCAACTGGGCCTTGGCACCGGCTCGATCACGAAGTTCTCGGCCAAGCAGTTCCCGCGCACGCAAGTGACGGCGGTTGAACTGAACCCGGCGGTGGTCGTCGCCGCCCGCACGATGTTCGATCTGCCGAGCGATTCGCGTCGATTGAAGGTGCTGGAAGCGGATGCGTGGGACTACGTCACCGATACCGCAAATAACGGTACTGTCGACGTCCTCCAAATCGACCTGTACGACGCCACCGCGCGTGGCCCGGTCCATGACACCCCGGCGTTCTACAAGGCATGCCGTGCCACGTTGCGCGAGCCGGGCATGCTGACGATGAACCTCTTCGGCGATCACGACAGCTATCCGAAGAACATCCGTCGTCTGCGTCAGGCGTTCGACAACCGCGTGATCGAGTTCCCGGAAGTGCATGACGGCAACGTCATCGTGCTGGCCTTCAACGGTCCGCTGCTGTCGGTGGAATGGAAGGACGTGGAAGCGCGCGCCAAGGTGGTGGAAGCCGCGACCGGCCTGCCTGCAAAGCGTTGGGTCAAGCAGCTTCGCGAGAAGAATGGCGACGGCGGTCCGGTACTGACGGTCTAACGTTGTTCGCGTAGCTACGCACCTTTGTATCGCAGAAGCCGCAGTTTGCGGCAGACGCAAAAAAGCCAGCCGAGAGGCTGGCTTTTTCTTTTGCGCGACGTGCGGTCCCGAAGCGTGGGGACCGTGCGCCCGCCTGCGTCAGGCGGCGACTTCGTCGATCGTCAGCGCTTCGCCACCGGCGGCGATCGCCAGCAGGCGGTCGACGTTCGGGTGCGCGCCCGGACGGTTGCGTGCATCGGCGGTGTGCTCGCCGAAGACGGCCAGTGCATGCTCGGCAGCCTTGGCGTCGAGCGTACCGAAGGCTTGCTTGAGGTAGTGGTAGACGGCGAGCGAGCCTTGCTTGCCCGGTGCATTTTCGATAGTGCCCACGACGGCGCCGTCAGCATTGCGCAGGTCGATGCGCGCGATGCCTTCGATGCTGCCGATGGAGGCCATCCGGGCGAGGTTTTCCTTGAACACCGGGGTCGGTTCGATGACTGCCATGGTTGTACTGCTCCTGCGGTTACGTCAGATGAATTGAAATCGTTGCGGGCCGAATGTTATCACTCCGGCCCGGGCGGGATCAGGCGCGTCGCCATTGCAGAATCGCCAGCGTCACCACCCCGGCGATCAGTCCCCAGAAGGCGGACCCGATGGAGAGCAACGTCAGGCCGGAGGCGGTCACCATGAACGTGATGAGCGCCGCTTCGCGCTGCTTCGTGTCGTGCATGGCGTTCGCCAGCCCGTTCATGATCGAGCCGAACAAGGCCAGTGCTGCAATGGAGACGACCAGTGCCTTCGGAAACGCCGCAAACAATGCGGCGATGGTCGCGCCGAACGTCCCGGCAATCAGGTAAAAGACGCCCGACCACACTGCTGCGGTGTAACGCTTTGCGGGGTCTTCATGCGCTTCGCGTCCCGTGCAGATGGCCGCTGTGATGGCCGCCAGATGGATGCCGTGCGAGCCGAACGGCGCGAGCAGCACCGACGCGATACCGGTCGTCGAAATCAACGGCGATGCGGGGACGTTGTAACCGTCCGCACGCAGGACCGCGAGTCCGGGTACGTTCTGCGACGCCATCGCCACCACGAACAGCGGGATCGCGATGCTGATCGTTGCCGACAACGAGAACGACGGCGTGGTCCATACCGGCTTTGCCAGCGACACATTGAAGTGGCTGAAATCGAGCAGACCCAGTCCGCCCGCAACGGCCGTGCCCACGATCAGCGCCAACAAGATGGCGTAGCGCGAGGCGAGTCGTTTGACGATGAGGTACGTGAAGAACATGGAGAGCACGAGTGCCGTCTGGTGCTGCGCCGCGACGAAAATCTCCAGTCCGATGCGAAACAGAATGCCCGCCAGCAGCGCGGACGCCAACGCGGGCGGCACACGCCGCATGATCGTCTCGAAGCCCCCCGTCAGTCCGCAGATTGCGATGAGCGCATTGCAGACGATGAACGCGCCGATGGCCTCACCGTACGGCACACCCGGCAGCGACGTAATCAGCAGGGCGGCACCCGGCGTCGACCACGCGATAACGACGGGTGTGCGGTAGCGAAGCGATAGCCCGATGGTCGTCAATCCCATGCCGATGGACAGCGCCCAGATCCACGACGAAATTTGCGCCGGCGTGAGATGGGCGGCCTGTCCGGCCTGGAACATGAGGATGAGCGAGCTGGTGTAGCCGGTCATCATCGCCACGAAGCCGGCCACGATGGCCGACGGCGACGTGTCCGCCAGCGGGCGCAGCGGGGGCAGGGGAGTGGTACTCGACGTCATGATGGCGTGCTGTCTCTTTGGTTACGTTGTTGTTGTGATGTGCTGCGTGCCGCGTTGTGCTGCGTGCCGCGTTGTGCGGCGCGCCGTTGTGTGCGGACGGCGCGCTCTATGCAGTGAATCTGTGGTGTATCTGCCGTGATGCGGGGACTTCGTGGTTATTTGCTTAGCACCCGCATGGCCGATTCCAGCCCCGCAAGCGTAATCGGATACATACGATTCGCGAAGAGCTGGCGGATCACCGAAATCGACTGACGATATTGCCAAATGGCTTCCGGCTCGGGGTTGAGCCACGCGTGATGCGGGTACCGGTCGATGAAGCGACGCAGCCAGACCGCACCCGCTTCCTTGTTGTTGTACTCGACGGAGCCACCCGCTTGCAGCACCTCGTACGGACTCATCGTCGCGTCGCCCACGAAGATCAGCTTGTAGTCGGCCGGGTATTTGCGCAACACGTCCCACGTCTCGAATCGCTCGTTGTGACGGCGGCGGTTCTGCCGCCAGAGATAGTCGTACACGCAGTTGTGGAAATAGTAGAACTCGAGATGCTTGAATTCCGACTTCGCGGCCGAAAAAAGCTCTTCCGTGCGCGCGATGTGATCGTCCATCGACCCGCCCACGTCGAGCAGCATCAGCACCTTCACGTTGTTGTGACGCTCGGGCACCAGCTTCAGATCGAGCCAGCCAGCATTGGCCGCAGTGGAGCGAATCGTGTCGTCGAGATCGAGTTCCTCGGCCGCCCCTTCGCGCGCGAACTTTCGCAGACGGCGTAGTGCCACCTTGATGTTGCGCGTGCCTAGCTCTACGGTGTCGTCGTAGTCGCGGTACGTACGTTGGTCCCATACTTTGACTGCGGTTCGGTTGCCGTTGCTCTCGCCGCCGATACGAATGCCTTCGGGGTTGAAGCCGCCATTGCCGAACGGCGATGTGCCGCCCGTGCCGATCCACTTGCTGCCACCTTCATGTCGTCCCTTCTGCTCGTCGAACAGTTGCTTCAGACGTTCCATGAGCTCGTCGAGTCCGCCTAGCGCCTGAATACGCGCCTTGTCTTCGGGGGACAACTCGCGTTGCATCCGCTTCTTGAGCCAGTCGAGCGGCACTTCGCCGGAGGCGTCGACGATTTGCTGCACGCCTTTGAAGTACGCACCGAACGCCTGATCGAACTTGTCGTAGTGCTTCTCGTCCTTGATGAGCGAGAGGCGCGCCAGATAGTAGAACTCGTCGAGCGAGGGCGCGATCACCTGACGCTGCAGCGCTTCGAGCAGCGTCAGATATTCCTTGACCGAGACCGGCAGTTTTGCTGCGCGCAAGGTGTAGAAGAAGTCGATCAGCATGACGTGGGCGCGCTTATCGGTTGGCGCGATTCATGAAGACGAGCCGCTCGAACAGGTGCATGTCCTGCTCATTCTTGAGCAAAGCGCCCGCGAGCGGCGGAATGGCCAGTTTGTTGTCGGCGCTGCGAAGCGCTTCAGGGCCGATTTCCTCGGCCATCAGCAACTTGAGCCAGTCGATCAGCTCCGATGTCGACGGCTTCTTCTTCAGGCCCGGGATCTCGCGCACTTCGAAGAACGTCGCCATCGCGGCGTTGACCAGTTCGCGACGGATGTTCGGGAAGTGGACGTCGATGATCGACTGCATCGTCGACGGTTCCGGGAACTTGATGTAATGGAAGAAGCAGCGGCGCAGGAAGGCGTCGGGCAGTTCCTTCTCGTTGTTCGACGTGATGATGACGAGCGGACGGTGGCGGGCCTTCACCAGTTCTCGCGTCTCGTAGACGTAGAACTCCATGCGATCGAGCTCACGCAGCAAGTCGTTGGGGAATTCGATGTCGGCCTTGTCGATCTCGTCGATCAGCAACACGACCGGCTGGTCGGCCTCGAACGCTTGCCAGAGCACGCCCTTGACGATGTAGTTGGCGATGTCGCGAACGCGCTCGTCACCCAGTTGCGAATCGCGCAGCCGCGAGACGGCGTCGTATTCGTAGAGCCCCTGCTGCGCTTTGGTCGTGGACTTCACGTGCCATTGCAGCAGCGGCATGTCGAGGGCTGCGGCCACTTCCTCGGCGAGCATGGTCTTGCCGGTGCCGGGTTCGCCCTTGATGAGCAGCGGTCGTTGCAGCGTGGCCGCCGCGTTCACGGCGAGCTTGAGGTCGTCGGTGGCGACGTATTGGGAAGAGCCTTCAAAGCGCATTGTCAGAGCCGTCCGCAAACAGCCGGCCAACCGGCCGGGCAGGGAAAAAGTTCAGTATAAGACATTGCGCATATGGCTCGCTCACACGTTGAAAATGTGCATTGACATCAATGGCTTGCGAAAAAACTTCGGAGAACTGTGCGGGTCAGCACCGAGTTTGCGCCTCGGAGGGTGTGGGTTACAATCGATTGCTTTTTTCACAGGTCGACCGCCTTGGAGCCGGGACGTCGATCTGCGTGTTGCGGGCCGGTATTCCAACCAAAAACGTTCCCAAGAAGACCATGAAAAAGTTCCTCACGATGATGGCGCTGGCGCTTGGCAGCACGTCGTTCATGTCGGTCAGCGCCCTTCATGCGGCCGAACTCAAGCCTGATATGGAGGCGGCAAAGAGCAAGGTGGCCATGTGCATCGGCTGCCACGGCATTGCCGACTATCGCACCGCGTTCCCCGAGGTGTATCACGTCCCCAAGATCGGTGGACAGAACGCGAAGTACATCGAAAACGCCCTGAAGGAATACGCGAAGGGCGATCGCAAGTTCCAGACGATGCATGGCATCGCAGCCACGTTGACCGAACAGGACATCGTCGATATCGCCGCGTACTACGCGGCGCAGACGGCGTCGACGCCGGTCAATCCCCAGAAGTAAAACGTGCGTGGCTGAGGAGAACACGATGAAGCATTCGATGCATTCGATGGCAAAGGCCGCTGCGGCGGTGTCCCTGACGCTGGGCGCGATGCTCGCCGTAACGAGCGGCAATGCCGTCGCCGCGGGCAATATCGCCAACGGTAAGGCACTCGTCGACAAAGGCATGTGCGTCAGTTGCCACGGCGCCAACCTGAACGCGCCAATCACCCCGGAATACCCGAAGCTGGCCGGGCAGTACGCCGACTACATCTATAACGCGCTGCGTGCGTACCAGAATGAGACGAGCCTCGTTTATGGCCGCAGCAACGCGATCATGAAGACGCAGGTCATGTCGAATCCGGCGACGCTCGACAAGGATGGCAAGCCGCGTCCGTTCACGTCGCAGGAGCTCAAGGACATCTCCGCTTACATCGAGTCGCTGCCCGGCGATCTCGTGACGAAAAAGTAAGCGCTTCGACGTCTGCATGAAAAAACGACGGTTGCTGTCAAGGCAACCGTCGTTTGCTTTCGTGCGCTCGTTGTAACGTGCGTGCCGCCGTATCCACCGGACGGCGCTTAGCGCGATGCCTGCTGCTCGATACGCTGGAGGTAGGCGTCCGAGTCGGGTGGCTGACCGCTGCGCTGGGCTTCCCACAGCGTCTGCCCCAGACAGTCCATGATGCGGTGCTGCGCTTCGTGCGGCGAGTCAAGGCGATTCGTCAGCTTTTCGTACGCGGCGCGGATACCGGGCGGCTGATCGATGGAGACCTGCTCGCTGATCGCCAGGTGCATGGACAAATGCAGGAACGGGTTGGTCTGGCCCGCTTCCGGCGAATAATCACGGGCGCTGGCATCTTCGGTATCGGCGAGCGCGTCGTGGTACTCGGGGTGTTCGTTGATCCAGTCGGCGGCAATCGTTTCGAGCGGCGTCAGGATATTGCCGTCACGCTGCTTTTGCCAGGTGGTGCAGAAGAATTGCCGGACTTCGTCACGGCTCGGATTGAACATGGGGACTCCGTGGGGTTCTTTTGAGGCGTCTTGCGGCGCGCCTTGCCGTGGCTACAATGGCGAATCCGTTCGCACGATACCGAAAGACGTCGGGCGTGCCGGTGATGGACGGAACGCGCCAGTAACGCATGTAAAACACGTCGTATTGTCCCCCAAATCGCGTAATCATGTCGCAAAGCCCCCGTACCCCCAGCGCAAGCACTGCACCGGGCGGCGTTCCCGCCGCGCCTCACACCCCGCCGTCGGCCTGGGGCGGCATCGCGTTGATCGCCATCTCGGCGTCGGCGTTCGGGGCGATGGCGATCTTCGCGCGCGCGGCCACGGCCTCCGGGGCAGACATGTTTGCCATGCTGCTGTTTCGCTTTTTCGTTGCGGCCACGCTGCTGCTTATCTGGTGCCGCATACAGCGGGTCCGCTTTCCGTCGCGCCGCCAGTCGTTGCATATCGCGCTGATGGGGGGCATCGGCTACGTCGGCCAATCGCTGTGTTTCTTCGGTGCGTTGCAGTATGCACAGGCGTCGCTCGTCGCGTTGCTGCTTTACCTTTACCCGGTATTCGTCACGCTTCTGGCGGCTGTTTTTCTGCATGAACGCCTAACGCCGGTAAAGCTCGGTGCGCTGGTGCTTTGTTCGCTGGGGACGGCGCTGACCGTCGGCGGCGGTCAGGGACAGCCGCTGGGCATGGCACTGGCCGTTGCCGCTGCGTTGATCTATTCGGGATACATCATCGTGGGCGCACGATTAACGCGGGGCGTTGACGCACGGGCGACGGCAACGCTCGTTTGTCTCGCAGCGACGGTATCCTTCGGCGTCTTGGCGGTGTTACGCAGCTCACAGGGACTGCCGTTGCGTTGGCCCGCAGAGATCGGTGGATGGGCGGCGCTCACCGCAATTGCTGTCTGTTCTACCGTTATTGCGATTCTGACCTTCTTTGCCGGTTTGCAGCGTCTTGGCGCGGGACGCGCCTCGATGCTCTCGACGCTGGAACCCGTCGTGACGGTGCTGCTTGCAGCCATGCTGCTCGGTGAAACGCTCACGGCGGGACAGTGGGCGGGCGGGGCACTCATTCTGGCGGGCGTGCTCTGGCTGTCCGCGCGTGGGACATCGGCAAACACCTGATTTCACGTGCATTTTTGGCGCGCCTGCGCCCACCGGGCGGCAACGGTACAATCGCCCTTCGTTCGCTATTCAACACCCGAGGTCATTCGTCATGAGCATCATTGCCAAAGAAGCCATCGCCCAGTTGTTCACCGATGCCCGCACGCACAACGTGTGGCTCGACAAGCCGGTCAGCGACGAGACGCTGCGCGAACTCTACGATCTGGTGAAGTGGGGCCCGACGTCGGCCAACACGACGCCCGCCCGGATTGTCTTCGTGAAGAGCCCGGAAGCGAAGGCGAAACTGATTGAATGCATGGCACCCGGTAACGTGGACAAGACGCGTACGGCACCGGTGACGGCGATCATTGCGTATGACCTGAAGTTCTACGAGCACCTGCCCAAGCTGTTCCCGAACGGTGCGGAGAAGATGGTGCCGATGTTCTCGGGGGATGCCGCCAAGGCCGCAGGCGCAGCGCACATGAACAGCTCGCTGCAAGGCGGCTACTTCATTCTGGCTGCACGCGCGCTGGGTCTGGATTGCGGTCCGATGGCCGGTTTCGACGCTCAGAAGGTCAACGATACGTTCTTTGCGGGCACCGAATGGCGTGTGAACTTCATCTGCAATCTGGGTTACGGCGATCAGGACAAGCTGTTCCCCCGCAATCCGCGTTTGTCGTTCGACGAAGCTGCGCGCATCATCTAACGCAAATTCGGTGACGCTTCACGGCATCATCCGATGTGTGAAGCGTACAAACAAAACGGGCGGTCCCGATATCGGGCCGCCCGTTTTGTTTTGTGCTGCCGCCTCGGCTGACGCGGGCGAGCGTTAATGGCGTGTCACGCTTTCGGCGCGGGCGTCTTCGGCCGGAAGTCGCAGAGCGGCTCGAGGGCGCAATGCCAGCACTCCGGCTTGCGTGCCTTGCATACATAGCGGCCGTGCAGGATGAGCCAATGATGCGCGTCGTGTTTGAACTCGCGAGGTGTCACGCGTTCCAGGGCCAGTTCGACGGCCAGCGGATCTTTGCCGGGGGCCAGTCCCGTGCGGTTAGCGACACGGAAAATGTGCGTGTCGACGGCAATCGTGTCCTCGCCGAACGCAGTATTGAGTACGACGTTCGCGGTTTTGCGGCCAACCCCCGGCAACGCTTCGAGCGCCTCACGCGATCGCGGCACTTCCCCGCCGTGCTTGTCGAGCAGCAAGTGGCAGGTGGCGATGACGTTCTTGGCCTTCGTGCGATACAGCCCGATCGTCTTGATGAAATCGGACACGCCTGCCTCGCCGAGCGCAATCATTTTTGCGGGCGTATTTGCCGCGGCGTAAAGCTTGCGGGTCGCTTTGTTCACCGAGACGTCAGTCGCCTGTGCGGAGAGCAGCACCGCGATCAGCAACTCGAAGGGCGACGTGTATTCCAACTCCGTCGTCGGCGTGGGATTGAGCTCTTGCAGCGTCTCGAACAGGGCACGGCGTTTGGCGTCGTTCATGGCGGGGGCGCGTGTGGCGTGGCGCTTGTCTTGTTATGGGAGAAGCTGGAAAGCCCGTTGGTGGCCGGTTAGCCGCCCGTTCGAAGCGTCCGGGCTTCGCACTTCTTGCGAACAGGCCCTACATCAATCGTTATCTTTAGCGTTTCCGGTACCCGGAGCGTCGCTGCCTGCCTTAAGTCCCAGCCGCTTACGGCGAGCTTCCGCTTCGTCGATCTGCGCCTGCACCGACGCAGACACATTCTCGGTGTTCTTGGGGCCGAGTCCCTCGGCGGCCAACGCGGCCTTCTTCTGGCGGGCACGCTCGAGCGCAGCCTGAATGATCGCTTGTTTGCGTGCCGCGGCTGTTGCCGCTTCGTCGGCAGCGGGCGCAGCGCCTGCGGTTCCGTCATTCGAAACCGGCGATACCTCCGTGTGAGGTGTCGCGATCTGCGGCTGGACGTTATCGGCGGTGGGTGTACTTTGCGGTCCCGGTGCAACGCGCGCCGCGCGTGCCGCGAGACGGGCTTCACGCTGCGCCTTATCCTTTTCCAGACGCGCCTGATGGACCTCAAAGTGGATGCGAGCCTCGTCGGCTTGCGTTTGCGACCAGGCGTCCCATCCGGTACGCTCCCCGGTCACCGGCACCATGTCGATGCAGTCGACGGGGCAGGGCGGTACGCAGAGATCGCAGCCCGTGCAGCGGTCTTCGATGACCGTATGCATCAACTTGGCCGCGCCGACGATGGCGTCGACCGGGCAGGCCTGAATGCACAAGGTGCAGCCGATGCAGAGCGATTCGTCGATCACGGCTCGGGGCCGCGGGCGTTCAACGCCGTTCTCCGGATTCAGTGCAATGACGGGGCGGCCGAGCAGCTTCGCAAGGCGCTCGACACCTTCGGCCCCGCCCGGCGGGCATTGTTTATAGCTGGCTTGCCCGCTCGCGATAGCGTCGGCGTACGGACGGCAACCTGCGTAACCGCATTTGGTGCATTGCGTCTGGGGCAATAGGGCATCGATGCGCTGAGCGAGCGCGCTGACTTCGGACACGTCTTTTGTGGGGGATTCGGCGGAAACTAGAATTATCCTGCATTTTGCAGAAACACTGAAACCGTTGTGCCATAATTCCGCCCGATGAGAACGACCGGCCGATCATGACAACATCAGAAACCAAGATCAAACGTGACCCGGAACGCACCCGCCAGCGCATTCTTGCCGCTGCGATCGAGGAATTTGCGGAACGTGGTTCCAGTGGTGCTCGCGTGGACAGCATCGCACGCCGAGCCGACATCAATGAGCGAATGCTCTATTACTACTTCGGCAACAAGGATCAGCTTTACCTGGCCGTGCTCGAAGAGGTCTATGGCGAGTTCAATCGCGCCGAACACGCGCTCAAGCTCGATCTGCTTGCGCCGCTCGACGCCGTGGCGGAACTCGCCCACTTCGTGTGGGATTACTACGCCGATCACCCGGAGCTGATCCAGCTCATCAATAACGAAAATCTGTACGAAGCCAAGTCGATGCGTCAGTCGACGGAAATTCGTCAGCAGGTCTCGCCGATCGTTGAGCTGCTCGCGCAGACGCTCAAGCGCGGCCAGGCCAGTGGCGAAATTCGTCAGGGCGTCGATCCGGTCGATCTGTACGTGACGATCTCGGCGATGGGGTATTACGTGATGTCGAATCGACATACGCTTTCCATCGTGATGGGGCGCGATGTCATGAGCGACGAGTCGCGAAAGACGTACTCGTCGTTCAATACGCAGATGCTGCTGGATTCGCTGCGTACGCGATAAACAACGTGACAAGTGGATGGCCGCGATCTGCGGCGTCCGATCCGAAGGCTGCAAAACGAAACCGCCGCGAGAGCCGAAGCCCTCGCGGCGGTTTTCGTATGTCCGTCAGGGTGATCGAATGACGGTCAGGCGTTCTTCGCGATGAAGTCGCGGATCTGCGGATAGATCACGTTACGCCAGCGGCTGCCGGAGAAAATCCCGTAGTGTCCGCACTTCGGCGCGGTGAAATGCGCGCGACGTTTGGCCGGGATACCGGTGCAAAGCTCGTGTGCGGCTTGCGTTTGCCCGCTACCGGAGATGTCGTCCAGCTCGCCTTCGATCGTGAAGAGCGCCGTGGTCTTGATGTCCTGGGGACGCACACGTTGACCGGACACATCCCACGTACCGCTTGCAAGACTGAAGTCCTGAAACACGGTCTTGATGGTGTCGAGATAGTACTCGGCCGCCATATCCAGCACCGCGTTGTACTCGTCGTAAAAACGGCGGTGCGAGTCGGCGTCATCGCTGTCGCCGCGCATCAGATCCAGATAGAAGTCCCAGTGCGACTTCAGGTGACGGTCCGGATTCATGGCGACGAAACCGGCGTGCTGCAGGAAGCCCGGATACACGAGGCGTCCCGCGCCGGGGTAGTTCGAGGGCACCGCATGAATCACGTGGTTCTCGAACCATTCGTACGACTTGTTCGTGGCGAGCGAGTTGACCGACGTCGGGCTCTTGCGAGCGTCGATCGGGCCACCCATCATCGTCATGGTCTTGGGTGTCTTCTCGCCGTTCGACGCCATCAACGAGATCGCGCCGAGCACAGGCACCGTCGGCTGGCACACCGAAATGACGTGCAGATTTTCAGCGCCGATGTGGCGGATGAATTCCTGGATGTACGCAACGTAGTCGTCCAGATGGAACGACCCCGCATCGAGCGGCACCATGCGCGCATCGACCCAGTCGGTGATGTACACCTTGTGGTCCTTCAGCAACGTGGAGACAGTGTCGCGCAGCAACGTGGCATGGTGACCCGAGAGCGGGGCCACGACCAGCACGACCGGGTCGTCCTTGAGTTGCCCCACGGCGCTCGCGTCGTCGGCATATCGCTTGAAACGCAGCAGACGGCAGAACGGCTTCTCCATCGCGGTCATTTCCACGACCGGGATGTTGTGACCGTCCACTTCGACTGCCTTGATGTTGAATTCGGGCTTTTCGTAGTCCTTGCCAAGCCGGTAGAGCAATTCGTATCCGGCGGCGATGCGGGGCGCGCCCGGCATCATGGCAAGCAGGCTGCCCGGGTTGACGAAAGTCGTCGCCGCCGCCTTTGCCCACGTGGTGAGAGGATTCAGCCACGCACGGTTGTACTCATGAATCTGATACAGCATGTTGTGTGCCCAGAGGCGGATGATGGGGGAATTATGCAACCGTTTATCGCGGGTGTGCAACGCAGCATAACCCTGATATATGGCATTTCTGCATCAGGTCGATAGTCTTAGCTTATTCGGACCATTGTTATTAACTATCGTTGCTGCGATGCAACAATTCGGGGTGCAAAAAAAGCCCGCTGGTGGGCGGGCCTTTCTTGTTGCAACGGCAGCCGCGATCACTGATCGCGGCAAACCGTCAATCGATCAGCGCAGCACTTGTGCGATGGCGGACGCCACGGTGTCGATGTTCTTGTCGTTGAGCGCGGCCACGCAGATACGGCCGGTGCTCACGGCATAGATACCGAACTCTTCGCGCAGACGCTCGACCTGATCGGCCGTCAGACCGGAGTACGAGAACATGCCGCGTTGCTTGATCACGAACGAGAAGTCGCGTTCCACACCGTGGGCACGCAGCTTTTCGACCAGTGCCAGACGCATCGCGCGGATACGCTCACGCATTTCAGCCAGCTCTTCTTCCCACAGGGCGCGCAGTTCGGCGTTGCCCAGCACAGCGGCGACGACCGAGCCGCCATGCGTCGGCGGGTTCGAGTAGTTGGTGCGGATCACGCGCTTGAGCTGCGAGAGCACGCGGGTCGATTCGTCCTTGCTGCCCGTCACGATCGACAGGGCACCAACGCGTTCGCCGTACAGCGAGAACGACTTGGAGAACGAGCTCGAGACAAAGAAGTTCAGGCCGGTGGAGGCGAACAGGCGCACCACGGCGGCGTCCGCGTCAATGCCGTCACCGAAGCCCTGATAGGCGATGTCGAGGAACGGCACCAGCTTGCGGGCCTTCACGACTTCCACAACTTGCGCCCACTGATCCATCGTCAGATCGACGCCGGTCGGGTTGTGGCAGCAAGCGTGCAACACGACGATCGTGCCTTCCGGTTCTTTGCCGAGCATGTCCAGCATGCCAGCGATGTTCACACCGTGCGATTCGGCGTCGTAGTACGGGTACGACACGACGTTAAAGCCAGCCGTCGTGAACAGGGCACGGTGGTTTTCCCAGCTCGGATCGCTGATGGCGACCGTGGCGTTCGGGTTCAGTTGCTTCAGAAAATCGGCGCCGATCTTCAGTGCGCCCGTACCGCCCAGTGCCTGAGCGGTGATCACGCGGCCTTCGGCCAGCACCGGCGATTCCTTGCCGAACAGCATTTCCTGGACGGCCTTGTCGTACGCAGCAATGCCTTCGATCGGCAGATAGCCGCGCGGCAGGCCAGCCGCCACGCGTTGTTCTTCCGCTGCCTTCACGGCCTTGAGCAGGGGCAGCTTGCCTTCTGCATTGAAATACACGCCAACACCCAGGTTCACCTTATCGGTGCGGTGGTCGGCGTTGTAGGCTTCGTTCAGACCAAGAATGGGGTCGCGCGGGGCGAGTTCGACAGCGGAAAAGAGAGTCATTTCGACGGCTCGAGGCAGGTAGTAGGAAAATGCAGCGGGTCGGCCGCAACTTACGCAGGTTCGGCCCAGCGGGCTATTTTAGCGAAGATTACCCGCGCTTGTGGTAAACACCGGCCCGCTGTGCACGAAATCGTGCCTTTTCGGCACGAAAACTGCCACGTATTGCCAGAATTTGACGAAATCGCCGGGTACGCGACGCGCGCGCACCTCCCGCAGGCTGTGTCTGCGTTGCTTGCGGTGGCCCGATGGGATGGCTGTCACCCATCGGACTCAGGGAATCGTCCGACGCGCTAAAATGCCGGATTACGTCCCTCATGCTCGCGCCCCCGCCATGACCCCTGCGGCTGACACCGATCTCGACGAAAGCAAGTTCCTGACGTTCCCCGACTCGCCTTATCAGCTCTATTGCCCGTTTCCTGCGGCAGGCGATCAGCCCACGGCGATCACTCAGTTGACCGAGGGGATCGACGACGGGCTCGCGTTCCAGACGCTGCTGGGCGTGACCGGCTCGGGCAAGACGTTCACCATGGCGAATGTGATTGCCCGCATGGGACGTCCGGCCATTGTGTTCGCACCGAACAAAACCCTGGCGGCACAGTTGTATTCCGAGTTTCGGGAGTTCTTCCCGCGAAATGCGGTGGAGTACTTCGTCTCGTACTACGACTATTACCAGCCGGAAGCGTACGTGCCGCAGCGCGATCTGTTCATCGAGAAGGACTCGTCGGTCAACGAGCACATCGAGCAGATGCGGCTGTCGGCGACGAAAAGCCTGTTGGAACGCCGCGATGTCGTGATCGTCGCTACCGTATCCGCCATCTACGGTATCGGGAATCCGAGTGAGTACCACCAGATGATTCTGACCGTGCGTCAGGGCGACAAGCTGGGGCAGCGCGAGATCATCGCAAGACTGATCGCGATGCAGTACACGCGCAACGAGACCGACTTCGGGCGCGGCACGTTCCGTGTGCGCGGCGACACCATCGACATCTTCCCGGCGGAACACGCCGAGCTGGCGCTGCGCGTGGAGTTGTTCGACGACGAAGTCGACACGTTGCAACTCTTCGATCCGCTCACGGGGCGCGTGCGTCAGAAGGTGCCGCGATTCACGGTGTATCCGTCCTCACATTACGTGACCCCGCGAGAGACGGTGCTGCGCGCGATCGAAACGATCAAGGACGAACTGCGCGAGCGACTCGACTTCTTCTATAAGGATGGCAAGCTGGTCGAAGCGCAACGCCTCGAACAGCGTACCCGCTTCGATCTGGAGATGTTGCAGGAGTTGGGGTTCTGTAAGGGCATCGAGAACTACTCGCGACATCTGTCGGGCGCAGCGCCCGGCGAGCCGCCGCCGACGCTCGTCGACTATTTGCCGCCGGACGCTTTGATGTTCCTCGACGAGTCGCACGTGCTCATCGGCCAGTTCAACGGCATGTACAACGGCGACCGCGCGCGTAAGGAAAATCTGGTCAATTACGGCTTCCGTCTGCCGTCGGCGCTGGATAACCGTCCGCTGAAGTTCGCCGAGTACGAACGCAAGATGCGTCAGGCGATCTTCGTCTCTGCGACGCCCGCAGATTACGAGGCCAAGCGTACCGGTCAGATTGTGGAGCAGGTGGTGCGTCCGACGGGGCTGATCGATCCGACGATCGATGTGCGTCCGGCCCGTACGCAGGTCGATGATGTACTCTCGGAAATCAACAAGCGCGTGGCGGTGGGGGAGCGCGTCCTCGTGACGACGCTCACGAAGCGAATGGCCGAGCAATTGACCGAGTACTTATCTGATAACGGGGTGAAGGTCCGTTATCTGCACAGCGATATCGACACCGTTGAACGCGTAGAAATCATCCGTGACCTGCGTTTGGGCGCGTTCGACGTACTCGTCGGCATCAACTTGCTGCGCGAGGGGCTGGATATTCCGGAAGTGTCGTTGGTCGCGATTCTGGACGCGGACAAAGAAGGCTTCCTTCGCGCCGAGCGTTCGCTGATTCAGACGATCGGGCGGGCCGCACGTAACGTGAACGGTACCGCCATCTTGTACGCAGACAAGATGACCGAATCGATGAAGCGGGCGATTAGCGAGACGGATCGTCGCCGCGCCAAGCAGATGGCGCACAACGAAGCGCACGGGATCGTGCCGCAAGGCGTGAAGAAGCGCATCAAGGACATCATCGACGGTGTCTACGATCCGGAAGATGCCAAGGCGGAAATGGCCGAGGCGAAAGAGCAGGCGCACTATCAGGACATGTCCGAGAAGCAACTTGCGCGCGAGATCAAGAAACTCGAAAAGCAGATGCAGGAACACGCCCGCAATCTGGAGTTCGAGAAGGCGGCCAAGGTGCGGGACCAGTTGCTGCACGTCAAGGCGCTGGTGTTCGGTACCGATGGTGCCAGCGAGGCGGAATTGGGGCCGAAGGCCTGAAGATGATGGCGGCGAGGCAAATCGATGCCTCGGGCCTTCGATGGACTGAATTCAAATGAAGAAAACCTCCGTCTTGTTCGTCTGCATGGGCAACATTTGCCGCTCCCCGAGCGCCGACGGCATCTTTCGCGACCGACTCGCTAAAGCGGGTTTGTCCGATCTCGTCGAGGTCGATTCGGCGGGGACGCACAGTTATCACATCGGTCACGCCCCGGATGCGCGTACGCAGGCGGCGGCCGAGCGGCGCGGGTACGATCTGAGTGAGCTTCGGGCGCGTCGCGTCGAAGCGAGCGATTTCGAGCGCTTCGAATGGATCGTGGCCATGGACGACGCAAACGTCTCGGAGCTCACGGCACGCAGCCCCGCAGCGTTTCGTCACAAGATCGTCCGGTTGATGGATTTTGCGACGCGTCATGACGCGACTGAAGTGCCCGATCCCTATTACGGCGGCGCGCAAGGGTTCGAGACGGTGCTCGACTATATTGAAGACGGTCTTGACGGCCTGCTCGTGCGTTTGGGGCAGGCCGACTGATCGGTCGTCGGCGCGCGTATCCTCCCCGGGAATGGCGGGTGCGTCGCGATCGGTGACGAGATCGCTTCGCGAGTTGCCCCAACAAGGCTATCATTCGGCCCTCTTTGACGGGATGAGGCCGGGCCGTGCGATTTTTCGTACGCCAGACTTGCCGGTGACTCCCGTGTCCCTTCTGTTTCTGTTCCTGTCGCTGACGCTGTAGCTGACTACGCACTTTCCGATCCATGTTCAATTCGCTCACTTTGTACTGGCGCAAATGGCGCGCCTCGCGCCATGCTGGCCATCAACTCGACGAACTGCTCGCGCACGCGGATCCGGCAGCGCCGCTGGCCGTACGCAATCAATGGTTGATCGAGTTGGCGCATTGGGTGCAAAAGCGCGGCGCGATTGCCAACGAAGTGCGCGGGGAGGGGGAGGCCGCTCGATACCGGCCGCATACCCGTCTACGCTTTTTGCTGCAAATGCTGGAGCGCAATCCGCAGTGGAGACTGTCGGTCGCGCGCACGCTGCGTAGCGTCATCAACGAGAGCGACGCCATTTCGCTGCTCTGCGACACCGGCATGCCCGTGCGGCCCGGCTTTTGGGGCGCATTGGTCGAGCGCATCGAAAAGGCACTGATTCCGCCGCCGCCGACTCGGCGGGACCTCTCCGCGTTGTGTTCCCTGATGTTTCCCGACGGGGACGCTGCCGACTGGATCGCTGCCTTACCCGCCGAGTTGCTGGGCGATCTGATTGCGCTGCTTCATCACGGCGAGGTGGACGACGCCGACGTGGACTGGAATCCGTTCGCCGAGGATCTGCTTGCCGCGATGCATCACCTTGTCGACCAGATCGCGTCGACGGGGCTCTCGCAGGCCGTCCGCTCGCGTCTTTCGTATTCCCGCGCGACCGATTCGCCCTTTTACCGGCTCGGGCGCGCGATGCAGGCGCTTGAGGATGCCGGTCAGGAGTTCGCGCACGGCGCGCCGCCGTCGCAATTGTTCGTGCAGCAGATCAACGTATTCCGCGCACTGCTGGACGACTGTGGCCGCGCGGTGCGCGACGTGTATGCGCACCTCGACGAGAACGGTGTCAGTGTCGATATCGTGTTTCAGGTCGAGCGTGCGAAGGCACGGATTCGTCGTCTCGAACGTTTGCTGGAGGCGTGGCTGACCTACGGGGATCGCGGCGATAGGGCCGTAGCGCGCGTCCAGTTGCTCGCGGACCTGGTAAGGGCCAACCGGGCGAGCCAAAGCGTGGGCGAACTGGCGCGTACGTCGTTTGGCTTGCTGGCGCGCAAGGTCGTCGAACGCAGTGCGGAAACCGGCGAGCATTACATCGCGCGCAATCGCAGCGAGTATTTCTCGATGTTGAAGATGGCCTGCGGCGGCGGACTGGTCACGGTCGTGACCGTCTATATCAAGTTCATGATTGCCGGGGCCCACTTTCCGACTGTGGTGGAAGGTTTCTTTGCCGGGGCCAACTACGCGTTGTGCTTCCTGTTCATGCACTTTTGCCACTTCACGCTGGCCACCAAGCAACCGGCCATGACGGCACCCGCCATCGCCAGCAAGCTCGACGATGTCGATACGCCCGCGGGGATGGATGCTTTCGTCGGTGAGGTGATTGCGCTGGTGCGTACTCAGGCGGCCGCCATCTTCGGCAATCTGGCGATGGTCTTCCCGTTCTGTCTGTTGGTGCAGTGGGCGGTGTCGGCGGCGCTTGGCGCAAACACCATCTCGCCGGAAAAAGCGCACGCGACGCTGAATTCGTTCTCGATTCTCGGCGTGACGCCGTTCTTTGCGGCGCTGACCGGTGTGCTCTTGTGGTGCTCCAGCCTGATTTCCGGGTGGGCGGATAACTGGTTCGCCTTGCATGGCATCGGCGACGTCCTTGCGTACAACCGTCGTCTACGTTTCGTTTTTGGGCGTCAGGGGGCGGCGCGGCTCGCCGACTGGTGCCGACGCCACATCGCGCCGGTGCTGGGCAATCTCATGCTCGGTTTCATGCTGGGACTTGTGCCTGCTGTGCTGACGGCATTTGCTTTGCCGTTCGAGGTCCGTCACGTGACCCTGTCGACCGGGGCGATTGCGACCTCGATCGGCGTGTTGGGCGGTTCGGTGCTTCGCGACCCGGCGCTGTGGCTGGCGTTCGCCGGTGTGGCGACCATGGGGCTGCTCAACGTCGGTGTCAGTTTTGCGTTAGCATTCCACATGGCGCTTCGATCGCGTCCACTGCGATTGGGCGACCGTCGGCAAATCCACCGTGCCATCTGGCGCGCCGTGCTGCGCAATCCCCTGGTGCTGCTGTTTCCTCTGGGCTCGCCCCGGCCGGAAGCTCGTCCCGAAAAATAAGAAATTTCACAAGCGGACGACGGAACTTCCGCAAAAAATGGGCCAGAAGTACTTGACTAAATTCGTAGGGAATTTATACTTGACGAAAATAGTCGAGATTAATCCCCTGCATCATCATGAGACTTACCACGAAAGGCCGTTTCGCCGTCACGGCGATGATCGACCTGGCCATGCGCCAGGACGCGGGTCCCGTGACGCTTGCGGGCATTAGTCAGCGTCAGCGAATTTCGCTCTCTTATCTGGAGCAACTGTTCGGAAAGCTTCGCCGCCACGAAATCGTGGAGAGCGTGCGCGGTCCGGGCGGTGGTTACAGCCTTGCGCGCCGCGCAGAAGAGGTGACGGTCGCTGACATCATCATTGCGGTCGACGAACCGCTCGACGCCACACAGTGCGGCAGCAAGGGCAATTGCGAGAAGGGCCAGGACGGCCATCGCGGCCACTGCATGACGCATGAGCTGTGGGCGACGCTCAATCAGAAGATGGTTGAGTATCTCGATTCAGTTTCCCTGCGTGACCTCGTCGAGCAGCAGCGCAGCAAGCAGGCCCAACAGGCCGTGCTGCGCGACACGCGCGAGTCTGGCAACAACAGCCAGACGGTGACGACGCGTATCCCCAATTCGGTCTTTGATATGGCCCGTTCATAACAGGCGCCACGGCACGATCCTGGAGCACCCCATGAAAAACGACACCCTCAACCTCCCCATCTACATGGATTACAGCGCCACGACGCCGATTGACCCGCGCGTCGTGGACAAGATGTTGCCTTTCCTGCGTGAGCAGTTCGGCAACCCGGCATCGCGCAGCCACTCGTTCGGCTGGGCCGCGGAGCAGGCGGTGGAAGAGGCACGCGAGGAAGTTGCCAAGCTGGTGAATGCCGATCCGCGCGAAATCGTGTGGACGTCGGGCGCGACTGAGTCGAACAACCTCGCCATCAAGGGCGCGGCGCACTTCTATCAAGGCAAGGGCAAGCACCTCATCACCGTGAAGACCGAGCACAAGGCTGTGCTCGACACGATGCGTGAACTGGAGCGTGAAGGCTTCGAAGTGACCTATCTGGACGTCAAGGACGACGGCCTGCTGGATCTGGAAGTCTTCAAGGCGGCGCTGCGTCCGGACACGATTCTCGTGTCGATCATGGCCGTGAACAACGAGATCGGCGTGATTCAGGACATCGCCACGCTCGGCGAAATCTGCCGCGAAAAGGGCATCATTTTCCACGTTGACGCTGCGCAAGCGACCGGCAAGATGCCGATCGATCTGGCCGCACTGAAGGTCGACCTGATGTCGTTCTCGGCGCACAAGACGTATGGCCCGAAGGGTATCGGTGCGTTGTACGTGCGTCGTAAGCCGCGCGTGCGTATCGAAGCACAGATTCACGGTGGCGGTCATGAGCGCGGTATGCGTTCGGGTACGCTCGCTACGCACCAGATCGTCGGCATGGGCGAGGCGTTCCGTCTGGCCCGTGAAGAGATGGCCGTCGAGAACGAGCGCGTGCGTATGCTGCGCGACCGTCTGCTCAAGGGCCTGACGGAGATGGAAGAAGTGTATGTGAACGGCGACATGGAACAACGTGTCCCGCACAACCTGAACATCAGCTTCAATTTTGTCGAAGGCGAGTCGCTGATCATGGCGATCAAGGACGTGGCGGTGTCGTCGGGTTCGGCGTGCACGTCGGCCTCGCTCGAGCCTTCGTACGTACTGCGCGCTCTGGGCCGCAACGACGAACTGGCGCACAGCTCGATTCGCTTCACGGTGGGTCGTTTCACGACCGAGCAGGAAGTCGACTATGTGATCGAACTGCTCAAGGGCAAGATCGGCAAGCTGCGCGATCTGTCGCCGCTGTGGGAAATGTACAAGGACGGGGTCGATCTCAATTCGATCCAATGGGCCGCACACTGAGTATTCAAGGAGTTAGCCATGTCGTACAGCAAAGAAGTTCTGGATCACTACGAAAACCCGCGTAACGTCGGTTCGTTCGAGAAGGGCGACGACGCCGTTGGTACGGGCATGGTCGGCGCACCGGCCTGCGGCGACGTGATGAAGCTGCAGATCCGCGTGAACGAAGCCGGCGTGATCGAAGACGCCAAGTTCAAGACCTACGGTTGCGGCTCGGCGATTGCGTCGTCGTCGCTGGTGACCGAGTGGGTCAAGGGCAAGACGCTGGATCAGGCGCTCGACATCAAAAACACCGAAATCGCGCAAGAACTGGCCCTGCCGCCGGTGAAGATTCACTGCTCGATTCTGGCTGAAGACGCCATCAAGGCGGCGGTTGCCGACTACAAGCAGAAGCACGGCCAGTCGGCCGATGCAGCTCAGGCTGCCTAAGCAGCGCGACGAATAAGGAATCAGGCAAGATGGCCGTTACATTGACCGAGAAGGCCGCGCAGCACGTTACGCGTTATCTGACGCGGCGCGGCAAGGGCGTGGGCCTGCGGCTGGGCGTGAAGACGACCGGCTGCTCGGGCCTGGCCTACAAGCTGGAGTACGCCGACGACGTGGCGGGTGAAGACACGGTCTTCGAAAGCCACGGCGTGAAGGTGATCGTCGATCCGAAGAGTCTGCCGTACATCGATGGCACCGAGCTGGACTTCGCGCGCGAAGGCCTGAACGAAGGATTCCGCTTCCACAATCCGAACGTCAAGGACGAGTGCGGTTGCGGTGAGTCGTTCCGCGTCTGACGCTGTACCGCTGCGCGAGATCATCGGTTTTCGGCAAGACGACGAAGGCCAGTGGGTCGCGCGACTCGCATGCGGGCATCGGCAACATGTCCGGCATCTTCCCCCGTGGCAGATCCGGACATGGACGCAAAGCCCTGAAGGCCGCGAAGCGATGGTGGGTAGCGAGTTGCCGTGCCGCAAGTGCGAGCGCGGCGAGCCAGTCGACGAGTGAAGCAGGGTCGGTCTGGCAAGCGGGGCGTAGTAGCGTAGGCAACAAGGCGGCGCGAGCCGCTTTTTTTACGGGCCCAATGTAAGCCCGAAGCGCGATGAGTGCATTGACTGACAACTATTTCACGCTGTTCGATCTGCCGCAGGGCTTCGCGCTCGATGCCGAAGCGCTGGAGGCAGCCTATCGTGCGGTGCAATCGCGCGTGCATCCGGATCGGTTTGCCAGTGCGAGCGATGCGGAGCGTCGCGTGGCCATGCAATGGGCCGCGCAGGCGAATGCGGCGTACCGCACGCTGCGTGATCCGTTGCAGCGCGCGACTTATTTGCTGACGCTGCAGGGCATCGACGTGGGCGCGGAGAACAATACCGCGATGGCCCCCGATTTCCTGATGCAGCAGATGGAGTGGCGCGAAGCGATCGACGACGCCGTCGCGGCGCGCAATGTTGGCGCACTCGACGCGCTCGCCAAGTCGTTGCGCGACGACCGTCGTGTGCGGCTGACGAAGCTGGGCGACTGGCTGGGCAGCGCGGCCTGGCAGCCTGCGGCGGAAGCCGTGCGACAACTGATGTTCATTGCGCGCGCTGAGGAAGATATCGCGCAGCGCATCGAAATGCTGGAAAACGCGTGACGGCCCGGTGCGGCGCCGTCACATGTCATTGAGAACTGCTTGAGAACAGGGTGGACGCGCTCACGCGTCGCCCGTATTGCAAAGTCATGGCCCTTCTGCAAATTTCCGAACCCGGCATGTCCCCCGCGCCGCACCAGCGGCGACTCGCCGTGGGCATCGACCTGGGCACGACGCATTCGCTCGTGGCCTCCGTGCGCAGCGGTGTGGCCGAAGTCCTCCCCGACGATCAGGGCCGCGTGTTGCTGCCGTCCGTCGTCCGTTATCTGGGCGGTCACCGCACGCAGATCGGGTACGACGCCAAGACGGCTGCCGCCACCGATCCGCGCAACACCATTGTCTCCGTCAAGCGATTCATGGGCCGTGGTCTCGCGGACGTCGCCCACGCAGACAACGCCCCGTATGACTTCGTCGATGCGCCGGGCATGGTGCAGATGAACACCGCCGGTGGCGTGAAGAGCCCCGTGGAAGTGTCTGCCGAGATTCTCGCGACGCTGCGTCAGCGCGCCGAAGATACCCTTGGTGACGATCTCGTCGGTGCTGTGATTACGGTGCCTGCGTACTTTGACGATGCGCAACGGCAAGCGACCAAGGACGCCGCGCGTCTGGCCGGTCTCAATGTCCTGCGCCTGCTCAACGAGCCGACGGCGGCTGCGATTGCGTACGGTCTGGACAACGCAGCGGAAGGACTCTACGCGGTCTACGACCTTGGCGGCGGTACGTTCGACATTTCCGTCCTTCGTCTGACGAAGGGCGTGTTCGAAGTGCTCGCGGCCGGTGGCGATTCGGCGCTGGGTGGCGACGACTTCGACCTGGCCATCTATCGCTGGGCCGTGCAGAGCGCCGGTATCGAAACGGCGTCGCTGACGCCCGAAGACGTTCGCAGTTTGCTGGACCACGCACGTACGGTGAAGGAAGCGCTCACGGATGCCGAGCAAGCCACCCTCAGCGTGACGCTGTCCGGGGACCGCAACCTGTCGTTGGAACTCACGCGTGAACAGTTCACGGCGTTGGGCGCACCGCTCGTGCAACGCACGATCGGCCCGATGCGCAAGGCGCTGCGTGACGCGGGGATGGGACAGGAAGACGTCAAGGGCGTTGTCCTTGTGGGCGGCGCGACGCGCATGCCGCAAGTGCGGGCCGCTGTGGCGAGCTTCTTCGGTCGTGAACCGCTGGTCGACCTCGATCCGGATCAGGTCGTTGCATTGGGTGCCGCCGTGCAGGCAAATCTGCTGGCAGGCAATCAGGCCGAAGGCGACGACTGGCTGCTGCTCGATGTGATTCCGCTCTCGCTCGGTGTCGAGACGATGGGCGGCCTGGTCGAGAAGATCATTCCGCGTAATGCCACGATTCCGGTGGCGCGCGCGCAAGAATTCACGACGTTCAAGGACGGTCAGACGGCCATGGCCATTCACGTGCTGCAAGGCGAGCGTGAACTGGTATCGGACTGCCGTTCGCTGGCGCGCTTCGAGCTGCGCGGCATTCCGCCGATGACGGCTGGCGCGGCACGCATTCGTGTGACGTATCAGGTCGATGCCGACGGGTTGCTGTCCGTGTTCGCGCAGGAAATGCACTCCGGCGTGGCGGCGTCCATCGAGGTCAAGCCGTCTTACGGACTGGCCGACGAGGACATCTCGCGCATGTTGCAGGACAGCTTCGGCTCGGCCGAGCAGGACATGCGTGCCCGCGCGCTGCGTGAGCAGCAGGTAGAAGCCGAACGTCTGCTGGTCGCCATCGACAGCGCGCTGCAAGCCGATCCGGAACTGCTCAATGCCGAGGAGCGTACGCAGATCGACGCTCTGCTGGCCGATCTGCGCCAGAAGGCTGGCGGCGACGATCAGGTCGCCATCAAGACGGCCACCGAAACGCTTTCGCACGCCACCGACGAGTTCGCCGCACGCCGCATGGACAAGAGTATCCGTGCCGCGCTGGCCGGCCGACGCGTTGCGGATATCGACAAACTGTAAGACACACACGGAATTCAAAGCCATGCCGCAAATCGTTGTATTGCC
Organism: Pandoraea sp. NPDC090278; assembly: GCF_044772185.1. Classification (NCBI taxonomy): domain Bacteria; kingdom Pseudomonadati; phylum Pseudomonadota; class Betaproteobacteria; order Burkholderiales; family Burkholderiaceae; genus Pandoraea; species Pandoraea sp. NPDC090278. The sequence goes on from NZ_JBIVYJ010000001.1 coordinate 350,518, forward strand.
TCACGAAGAGTTGTGCCCGGAGGGCGCTGTGCTGGAGGTTGCGCCGGGCACGTCCGTGTGCCGTGCGCTGCTCGATAACCACATCGAGATCGAGCATGCCTGCGAACTGTCGTGCGCGTGTACGACGTGCCACGTGATCGTGCGCGAAGGTTTCGAATCGCTGGAAGCCGCAGAAGACGAAGAGGAAGATCTGCTCGACAAGGCCTGGGGTCTGGAGCCGACGTCGCGACTGTCGTGCCAGACGTTGATGCCCGACGACACCGATCTGGTCGTCGAAATTCCGAAGTACACGATCAACCACGCCAAGGAAAATCACTGATCGACGCCGTCCGGCCTCGCGCAGTGACGAGATAACAAAGGAGCTTCCCCATGAAATGGACCGACAGCCTGGAAATCGCGATTGCGCTGACCGAAGCGCATCCCGATGTCGACCCGCAATATGTGCGGTTCACCGACCTGCACAAGTGGGTGGTCGCGCTCGATGGTTTCGACGATGCACCGGATCGTTCCGGCGAGAAGATCCTGGAAGCCATTCAACTGGCATGGATCGACGAAGCCGACTGAGTCGGGATGTCGTAAGAGACGAAAGGATGCGCTGGCAGTCATCGCATCCCAAAACAAAAGCCGCTCGGGAGAGCGGCTTTTGTGTTTCTGCGAGACGAATACGCGAGCGGGCGGCGACATGCCGACTTGCCGCCGAAGCCTCAGCTTGCGCGGACGAGTCCGTTGTTTTCCAGACGCACGCGGTCACCCGGTTGTACGCCCGGTGCGGACTGATAGGTCCAGTAGCGCGTCTTGCCGGTATCCATGCGGACATAGACGCGATACACGGTGTCGGAGCGCACACGCTTTTCGACTTCGTTACCGGCCAGCCCCCCGCCGAGCGCGCCGACCACCGTCATGGCCGTACGGCCGTTACCTGCGCCGAATTGATTGCCGAGCAGACCACCGGCCACAGCACCACCCACGGCACCCAAGCCCGAGGCGTGGCCTTCCGTGCGGATCGGCTGCACCGATTGCACCGTACCGCACGTAGAGCAAGCCGCGGCTTGTTGTTGTGTCGGTTGTGCCGGGGCCGCCGTTTGTTGCGCATACGTCGGCTGCGAGGGCTGCGGAGCCGGAGCGCGCTCTGCCGCTTGTTGCTGCGCCGCGTATTGCGCTTGCTGCTGCGCGGTTGTCGCGGACGGTTGTGATTGCGATTGTGCCGAGAGCGACGGCGGTTGCGGCGACGTCAGCGCATATTGCGAACTGTTGCCCGACGGCGCGGGGCCGTCCGTACTCTTGGCCACGGGCAGCACGCCGGTAATGGCGGCGACACCCAGCAGACTGACTACGACGATACTGCCAGCAGCGGCAGCGACCAAGGGATGCATGCGGCGCGGTTGCAGATCGTTATCCATGTTGTTTTCTCCATCGTGCGGTAAGTGCGAATCCCCTTCTGCGTGCTGGCGTGCACGGGCGATTTCGCATGAGAAAAGTTTCCGTCACGGCAAGCGCGGCATCCGTTTCATTTTGTAACGCGATGTAAGATGTGCATCGCTGTGACGTGTATTGATGGACCCTTGGAGTTGTCCTAAGTTAATGAAAAATATGAATATTTCTTTTCCTGTGACAGCGCGCGCCCCGTAAGTCTGACGGGGCGGACTTAACAAAAGAAACAAGTCGTGGGGGAGGCAAGACGTGAATCGACAGACGGTGACGTCAAGTGGAGCACTCCGGCAACGGAGCACGGCTTCACGGGCTACCACGCTGCCACGCGGGGTCGTCATCGCCGCCGTCGTCGTTTTGCTGGTGCAATGGCTTGCACTGGGCGCGTGGGCCGCCAGTTGGTTGACGAGCGACGGCAGCGGCGAGAACAGCATGCCGCCGCTCGGACACGATCTGCGTGTCTACTGGACGGTGTCCTGGATGACGACGCATCTCGGTGCGATGTCGGCATTTCACCCGGACATGCTCGACGCCGCACAACTCCAGTTCTTTCCTGCGTACACCGAACTCGGGCATTGGCTCTACCCCCCGACATTCCAATGGCTGATCCAGCCGCTCTCCTGGTTGCCTTATCCGCGGACGTATGCGATTTACTTCGCCGCGAGCGTCGCGTTGTTTGCGTTGGCAGTGATGCAATGGCGACGATGGGCCGGTTGGCCGTGGCTCATGGTGATGGCTTTTCCCGGCCTTTGGGTGGCCGTGATGGTTGGTCAGAACTCCATCATGACGTTGTTGCTGATGACCGTCGCACTGACTCAGTCGGGGGGGCGCCCGTTGTTAGCGGGCGTATGCGCCGGTTTGCTCGTCATCAAGCCGCAATTCGCGCTGCTGTTGCCGTTGTGGTGGCTATGCGGCAAACAGTGGCGAGCGCTAGGCACGATGGTGCTGACCGGGGGTGTTTGTTGCGTCCTCGCGCTGCTGTGGGGCGGATGGTCGTTGTGGGAGGCGTTTTTTGCGGCCGTGGCAACGTTCAACGCAGAAATCGTTCAGCAAGGTGCGGGAGACATCTGGCATGCAATGCCTACGGTGTTTGCGATGGCGCGATTGCAGGGCGCGACGCTACCTACGGCGTACGTGGTGTACGGGCTCGTAGCGGTACCGTCCGTGCTCTTCACGGCGTGGCTGTGGGTGAAACAGGCACCGCTGCCACTGCGCGTAGCTGCCGCCATGATCGCCACGCTTCTCATTCAGCCGTATTTGCTCTATTACGAGCTTGCGTGGTTGATCGTGCCGTTGCTATGCCTTGCCGTGCCAACAGATCCGGCCCCAGCAGATTCGCGTCACCCCGATGTGCCGCGCGGGCAGTGGAACAGGCTGGGTGACTTGCTGCTGGCCCTCGCCTGGGTGCTGCCGCTGCAAGCGTATCTCGCTGTGCTGTGGACGCCGATGGGGCAGTGGGGCGTGTGGATACTGCCTGCGTTGATGCTATTGATCGTGGTGCGCGCGCGTCGATGGAGGCATCCGCGCCTGACGTGACGCGCGCATAATGGCACGCATTGTCTGTGAACGTCATTCCCTTCGACCTGTCCCACCGTCATGATCGATACGCTACCTGCTCTTGAAACGCCGCTCGATGCGGCCAGCCATCCGCATATCTATCCGTACGTCGTGCAACGTGCGTGGGTTGACACGCACGATCCGGAGGGAGATGTCACCGAGCCATTTTCCGACGACGTCTTCGTCACGCTCGTGCTCGACAGTTCGACGGGACTTCGACGCCTGCGCGGCAACGATCTGCAGGCGGCTGACCTGACCTTTGAGGCGGCATTCGCGCAAGCGGCCTCCAATCTCTCGCGGGCATGGACGGCGCGTCACTTCGAATTCGGTATTGCGCGCCTGGACGACGGCACGATGGTCGGCGGCTCTCGAGGCAACTGGATGGCACCCGCCGGTGCGCTCGTGCTGGGCAATCTGTACCAGTCGATGGTCGAGCATTTTGAGACGACGGAATTCGCAGCCATCGCCGTGAACCGAACCTTCGTCGTGGCGTTTCCCACCGACACGAAGACCCTTTCGTCGCTGGCGCTGCGCCAATTGATCGAGGGCGCAGCGAACGGTGCGGTGCTCCCCATCTCGCGTAGCTGGTTGCGTCTCGATGGGGACTGGCCGTCCGCCTATCGCGGAAGTCCGGCTTTCTAAAACCGGACTTTCGTATTGACTCGTTTCACATAGCTGCCGCTCTCGACCCCAAAACGTGACATCGAGGGCTACCTAGACTCATTGACGGCACATTTCGCTGCCATCACCGGAGACTACGTATGCCAGCCTTGTCATCAGTACCTGGCCATGCTGCAAGCGCCTATGCCGCTCCGACGCTCAATTCAATCGGAGGTGGTGGGGTTCCCGCCGTTTCGCCGATCGCCTCCGAGCGTCTTTCGCATTCCGCCCTGACGACCGATTTCGATGGCGCTCGCATCCTGCGTGCCGTCGTAAAACCTGTGTTGCGGGCACCATGCCGGACGCTCCTGCCACAAGCGTCCCCAGTGGAGGTTCAGGTCGATGGTCGCACCATCATGCATTTGCATTCCGAGCCGGATCGCGTGGCATTTCTGGACGAGAACCGGGTCGGCGCGCTCTGGATGGAAATGCTCGACGCGACGCGTGCTGCGGATGGATGTCCGGCCGACGTTCACGCGGGCGATGTGCCGTCGGATATTTCGGCACGCATGGCGTGCCTGGGCGTTGGCTCGGGGGGGCGGGGGCGCACCGATGTCCATTCGCCTTTGGAGGCCAATTTCGCAGTGGTCTCGGACTTGCCTCGGGCCTCGAGTCCAAACGTGGACGCCAGTGAATTTGCAACCGTCGAGGCGTTATCGCTACCGTCGGTGTACATCCGTGAGCCGGGGTTCGAGCCGGGAACGATGGCAGCGCTTGAGTACGACCTGGGGTGGCGTGCGTTGGCCCCGTCGTGGCGCGCAGTCATGCCGATGATCGACGAAGCCGTGTGGTCCGCTGATCCGAATACGGAGCTCTTTTGTGCCGTCGGCCGCGCTGTCCTGCCACATCTTGCCACCCGCGAGGCGGGGAACGTCGCGGACACCATCTGCGCACGCATCGTGGCGTTCCACATGCATGCAGGCGGGCTTGTCGACTGTCTGGCGAACGTGACCCGATCGGTCGAGCGCATGGGGAAGGATGGCGAAGCTGCACGCGTGGCGGCCATCGAGATCAACGACTTTCTCGTCGAATGTGGGGGCACCGACTGGCGGAAATCATTGATCGGGCGGGAGGGGGAGGATGCATTGACACGTCGTCGTGAAGCCTGCGCAGAGGCGGCAACGAACATCTCTACGACGGTGGCGCCTGCGGAGGCAGAGACCACAAGCGAATCGGATGGCCGGACGTTGGAAAACGATGAACATTCGTGGATCTCGCAGCGCTTAAATTACGCGTGGCGATAAAAAAAGCCGCAGCCCCGAAAGGGCTGCGGCTTTTTCGTTGCTGCTCGGTTTGAGGCGGACGTTGACGCATGATACCGCGCCAACGCGATGCGTCCTCCGATCAGTCTTCGCGGCGCAAGTGCGGGAACAGCAGCACGTCGCGAATGTTCGGGCTGTCGGTGAGCAACATGATCAGACGATCGATGCCGATGCCGCAGCCACCCGTCGGGGGCATGCCGTACTCGAGTGCACGAATATAGTCGGCATCGTAGTACATGGCTTCTTCGTCGCCTGCATCCTTCTGCTCGACCTGGGCACGGAAGCGTGCGGCTTGATCTTCCGGATCGTTCAACTCCGAGAAACCGTTGGCGATTTCACGGCCCGTGATGAACAGTTCGAAACGCTCGGTGATGCCCGGCTGCGTATCCGAAGCGCGCGCCAGCGGCGAAACTTCCACCGGGTAATCGACGATGAACGTCGGTTCCCACAGTTGGCTCTCGGCGGTCTCTTCGAACAGCGCCAGTTGCAGCGCGCCGAGGCCTGCGTTCTTGAATTGCGGGGCATCGACCTTCACGCCGTACTTGCCCAGTGCGCCGCGTACGAAATCGATATCGGCGAGTTGCGCGTCGGTGTACTCCGGTGCGTACTTGCGGATCGCTTCGACGATCGTCAGGCGATGGAACGGTTTGGACAGGTCGAGTTCGCGGCCCTGGTATTCGATGGTCGCGGTACCGCGTGCGTCGGTCGCCGCCTGGCGAATCAGCGCTTCAGTGAAGTCCATCAGCCAACGGTAATCCGTGTAGGCTGCGTAAAACTCCATCATCGTGAATTCCGGATTGTGACGCGGCGACACGCCTTCATTACGGAAGTTACGGTTGATTTCGAACACACGCTCGAAGCCACCGACGATCAGGCGCTTCAAGTACAGCTCAGGCGCGATACGCAGATACATCTGCATGTCGAGCGCGTTGTGGTGCGTGATGAACGGCTTGGCCGCCGCACCACCCGGGATCGGGTGGAGCATTGGCGTTTCGACTTCCATGAAGTCGGCGTTCGTCATGTACTGACGCATCGATGCGATGGCCTTCGCGCGGGCGCGGAAGGTGTTGCGCGTTTCCGGCGACGTGATCAGGTCGACGTAGCGTTGACGGTACTTCGTTTCCTGATCGGCCAGACCGTGGAACTTGTCCGGCAGGGGACGCAACGCCTTGGCGAGCAGTCGCAGTTCCTTGACCTTGACCGACAGTTCGCCGGTGCGGGTGCGGAACAGCGTGCCGGTGGCAGCGATGATGTCGCCGATGTCCCAGCCCTTGAAGGCGGTCATCGAGTCGACGCCGACGTCGTCACGGCTCACGAAGAACTGGATCTGACCGCTGCCGTCCTGCACGGTGGCGAAAGCCGCCTTGCCCATCACGCGCTTGAGCATCATGCGACCGGCGACCGACACGGGGACGGGTTCGGCCTCGAGCGCTTCGTTCTCCACGCCTTCATAGCGAGCTTGCAGATCGCCAGCGTGCTGTTCGGGACGGAAGTCGTTCGGAAACGCGACGCCGCCCGCGCGGATCGCCGTCAGCTTCTCGCGACGCTCGGCGATGAGCTTGTTGTCGTCCTGCGGCAGGTCGTTGGCCTGATTGGCCGAGTCGGCCGGAGTGTTTTGATCGGTCATGATGCGAACGATGAAGTTATTCGGTAAAACGCAGCGTGTGGAGCAGCGCATTCTTGAGCGAGCCATCGGGCGCGCCCAGCCAGATCAGTTCGGTGCGATCCTGATGCGGGCTGGCATTGGCCGCAGCACTCGGGTCCCGCACAAACAGCGCCGCGATCGACTGCGAGCGCGGCTCATACAAAATGTGGACGTACTCGCTAGGGCAGTCGTGCGGCTTGCAGCTCTGCACCAGCAACCAGGGCTTGCCGGCGACGCTCACCCGTTGCGACGGCGTCGAGGTTCCCCCCTGACGCACCCACGCGGGCACATTGCGCGGTGCAACGATGCGTGCATAAGCGCCCGAGAAATCCGGGCGCTTGAGCAGTTCATGCAGATACGGTCCCGTCTCCGGACTCGCACCCGGTGCACCCGGCGTACTCGCCGGGGCAGCCACGGCGGCGCGCTGCAGACACAGCGCACTCACCACCCACACGGCTAGCGTGCGGACAAACGCCATTCCTTACACTCCCTGCTTGAGGCTCGCCGAGATGAAGTCGTCCAGGTCGCCGTCGAGCACCTTACCGGTGTTGCCGGTTTCCACGCTGGTACGCAAATCCTTCACGCGCGACTGGTCGAGCACGTACGAGCGAATCTGGTGACCCCAACCCACATCGGTCTTGCTCGATTCGAGCTTGTCCTGCTCGGCACGACGCTTGCGCATTTCGTGTTCGAACAGACGCGAGCGGAGCATGTCCCACGCTTCGGCGCGGTTGCGGTGCTGCGAACGGTCGTTCTGGCAGGCGACGACGATGCCCGTCGGAATGTGCGTCAGACGCACAGCGGAGTCGGTCTTGTTGATGTGCTGACCACCCGCGCCCGAAGCACGATACGTGTCGGTACGGACGTCGGCCGGATTGATGTCGATTTCGATCGAGTCATCCACTTCCGGATAGACGAACAGGCTGGCAAACGAGGTGTGACGACCGCCCGACGAGTCGAACGGCGACTTGCGCACCAGACGGTGGACGCCGGTCTCGGTACGCAGATAGCCGTAGGCGTAGTCGCCCGTGACCTTGAGCGAGGCGCTTTTGATGCCAGCGACGTCACCGTCCGACACTTCGAGCACTTCGGCCTTGAAGCCCTTGCGTTCGCAATAACGGAGGTATTGGCGCAGCAGCATGCCGGCCCAGTCGTTGGCTTCGGTGCCGCCAGCGCCGGCCTGGATGTCGATGAAGCAGTTGTTCGGGTCGGCCGGATTGTTGAACATCCGGCGGAACTCCATGTCACCCACGCGTGCGGCGAGACCCTGCGTGTCGCTTTCGAGCGCCAGCAGCGAGTCTTCATCGCCCTCGTCGCGGGCCATATCGAACAATTCCTGCGTGTCGGAAAGGCCGGTGTCGAGCTCGGTCAGGTTGGTGACCACGCTGTCGAGCGCCTTCTTTTCCTTGCCCAGTGCCTGGGCGCGCTTGGAATCGTTCCAGATGTTGGGATCTTCGAGTTCCTTGTTGACTTCCGTCAGGCGAGCTTGCTTGACATCGAAGTCAAAGATACCCCCTGAGCTCGCCAACGCGAGTGCGCAGGTCGGCGAGCAGGGATTCGAGGGCGTTGAGGCGTTCGGCTTCCATGAGCTAGGGCGTTTGCAAATTCGGGAAAACCGGAATTATAACGCAGCGAAGCCCCCGTTTCCCCCATTTTTCGGGGGCTTTTAACGACTTTCGGACGATGGCTTAGTGCGACGTCTGACGCAGACCGAACGCATCGCGCGCATAACCGACATCCGCGAGCGACGTATCGTCGAACGTGGCGAGCGCTTCGACCTGAAGTTTTTGCTCGTAGTGCAGACGCCATTGATCGACGGCGCGGAAGAACAGGCCGAGCGGCGTGACCGGCGCCGCAACAACGACCGGAGCGGTAGCGTTCAGATTGGCAGCGGCGGACAGAGGGCGGTACATGATGTGATTTCCTTCACAGGGCGCGGTGTGCTGACCGGAGACGGGATGTCATGGCAGACGTCGCATTAGGGATAACCCGAAGCTTATTCCTTTCCAATGCGCTAAAAAAGTGAATTGTTTAGCTGATTTTGTTCACTATTATTGAAGTGGCGTCGCGGCTCGCTTAACATTCGGCATCGTGTGATCGGAGCTTCCTCATGGACTTTCTGCAACTTCAGACCTTCAAGGCCATCGTCGACGAAGGCAGCGTGCTGGGAGCCGCTGAGGCATTGCACTGCGTTCAGTCGAACGTGACGGCCCGCATCCGCTCGCTCGAACACACGGTCGGCGTGAAGCTGTTCCATCGTCAGGGACGCCGTCTGCAACTCACGCCAAGCGGACGTACGCTGCTCGGTTACGCCGACCGGATTCTGGCGTTGTCGCGCGAGGCGAGCGCGGCGCTCAATCCGGCAAACGAGCCGGCCGGCGACTTTTCGCTGGGCGCGATCGAATCGTCCGCCACCTCGCGACTGCCTGCCGTGCTCGCACGGTTCCACGCGGCCTATCCGAAAGTGCGCCTCAATCTGGTGACGGATACGTCGCTGAATCTGCTCGACGAAATTCAGCACGGTCGCGTCGACGCTGCGTTGATTGCGGGCACCGCGTGTCTGGAGGCACAGGCGCAAATGTCGGTCGTGGCCGACGAGATCTACCGGGAGCCAATCGTGCTGGTCGCGCCAGCACGCGCAGGGCGGGTTCACGAAGCGGCCGATCTCTCGGGCGCTACGTTGCTCATGTGGCCGCAAGGGTGCCCATACCGCGGCACGATGGAGCAGTGGCTCGCCGCGAATGCGGTCACACCGGGGCGCATCCTCAGCTATGGCAGCTACGCAACCATCGTGGCGTGTGTCGGTGCAGGCGTCGGCTATTCGCTGGTGCCGCGCGGGATTTACCTGCGCTATCGTCAGGAGGCGAACATCGTCGGTCATGCGATGGAAGACCTCGCGGCGGTACCGAACTTCTTCGTTCGCCATCGGGGCGTCGAGGTGCATCCGGCACGCGAAGCGTTCCTGCGCGTGATGCGTGAATACGTCGCAGAGGCGCAGCCCGCGTAGATACGTAACCTGGTGCACTTCTCGCGATACGGGAAGTGTGGTCACGCCAATTGCGCAAAGCGAATGCTCAAATGATAATGTGTCTCATTAACATTTGATTTGGACATTTCGCAAATGGTCACTTCTCAGCCGTGGCGGCGTGCCGTCGATCTCGACGGGTTGTCGGTGGTGCGTGGCATACAACAGGCGCAGGCAGGCGCTTCGGTGCGCGAGTCGCTGGCGGGCGGAGATATCAAGGTCGTGTTTTTGCTCGACGGCGCATTGCAGTGGGCCGCTGGCGGCACGCCGCTACTCGACGCGGGGGCGGGGAGCGTCAATGTTTGCTTTGGCGACGCGCCACTCGACATCGATAACCTCTACGGCGAATCGAGCGCATTGCGGTACTTCAGCTTGCGGCTCTCCGAGCGCTATCTCATCGCAGCCTGCGGGCTGGACGCACACGCGCTTACGCGAGGCTGGCGCGAGAGCGCTGCCAACACGTCGGAAATGAGCGGCGTGCAAGGTGACTGGTGTGGGACGAGCGCCGTGTTGACGCGTGCGATGAGTGCAGACGAATGGCGTTGGGCGAGTGCGATGACGTCGCTGCACGCAGACGGCAACGATGACGACACGTGCTGGCAGCGCCTTGCGCTGATCGGACAGACGTTCGACGCGTTGGCGCGATGTGCTGCCTATACGCCGGGGGCGTCGGGGGCGCCCGATACTTCCCGAGTGCCAGGTATTTCGAATACGCCGAATGCGGTCAGCGCAGCGAGCGTACCTATCACTTCCTCCGCAACTGGCGTCGCGCATGTCGCGTCGCACGCCATGGCGTATGACATCGAATCCCCTCGCGACCGGGTCACGCGTCGTGCCGTGTTCGCGGCTCGCGACGTCCTCAACGAGCGCCTTCAAGCGCCACCATCGCTGCCCTTGCTGGCTCGAGAAGTGGGGATCAACGTCAACAAGTTGTGTGCGGGTTTTCGTCAGCAGTTCGGCACGACGGTGCACGGCTACGTACGTGAGCGTCGGCTTGCGACGGCATTTGAATTGCTGAGCGCGCGGCGCATCAGTGTGAGCGAAGCCGCGTGGCAGTGCGGTTACACGGACTCGCACTTCGCCAAGGTCTTTCGCGCGCGTTTCGGTATGTTGCCCAACACGCTGACCCGCGAAACCGCAACGCTGCGCGGCTAAGCACGCTCGCGTCACTTTGTGATGCCATCGGCACCGTTGGTGATGCAAACGCGAGTGACGTAGTGCGGTCGTCGGCACGATAACGAGATTGAATTTCAGTCTCGTTGGTGTGTTGCCGATGTCTTCCAAAAAAACAAATCGTTTCAGCGCCGATGAGGCGCAATACCCGTCAACTACGCTTTTGACGGTGACGCCCGGGGTCAGGCGCGCCGTTGCGGTCGCGGCGTTTGCCGTGGCAGCAGGGACGGCGCCAGCGTATGCGCAAGTGGCGTCTGCTGCGTCTGCGGCGTTGCCACCCGCGGCGCAAGCATCCGATCAAGGGACGCACGACGTCGCTGCGTTGCCGGTGACGCAAGTCACTGACACCGCCGAGCGTGATGCGCGCGCTGCAGCTACGCAAGGTTCGTTGCTAGGGCGCGTTGCGCCGTCGGTGCGCGATATTCCGCAAACAGTGACCGTCGTCGACGAAAAGCTCATCGAGCAGCAGGGTGCGCACACCGTTGAGGACGTACTGCAAAAGGTGCCCGGCATCACCGTCCAGCCTTATGTCCTGCTGACGACCGCCTACTATTCGCGCGGCTTCAAACTCGACGCCTTCGAGCAGGACAGTGTCCCCGTACTCATGGCCAACACGGCGGCGGGTCCGCAGGATATGACCCCTTACGAGCGCGTGGAGATCATTCGCGGGTCCACTGGCCTGTTTCACGGCACGGGCAACCCGGGCGGGTTGGTCAACCTGGTGCACAAACGGCCCGGCAAGGCATTCGCGGCCTCGGCGGCCGTGACGCTCGGCAGTTGGGATCGTTATCGCGAGGAAGTCGATATTGGCGGGCCGCTGAATCCGAGCGGATCACTTCGTGCGCGGGTTGCGGTGTCCGATGACCGGCAACGCATGTACTACGACGTTGGCCGTCAGCATGCGACGACTGTTTATGGCGTGACGGAAGCCGACCTCTCGTCGACGACGTTGCTGCGTGTTGGCGTTCAGTATCAACGTACGACGTCGACACCGAATCTTGCGGGAGTGCCTTTCTCGACCACCGGCGGCGATCTCAATCTGCCGCGTTCAACGTTCCTCGGCTCGTCGTGGGACACCTTCGACTGGTCCGAGACTCGCGTATTCGGTACGTTGGAGCAGCAGCTCGGCGACGGCTGGGCGGCGAAGCTTTCCGCGAACTATCTCGATGCCGGTGGCGATCTGAAGTACGGCGTGGCGTTCGGGGCGATCAACCCGGCGACCGGGGCAGGCAGTCAACTGACCGGGGCCGCGTACCGGTTCGACAACACGCAGACGGGCGTGGATCTCCAGGTCGACGGCCCCGTCCGGTTGCTGGGGCGTGAGCATCATCTGCTATTCGGCTTGCAACGGCTGGAGGCGACAACGCAGCAACGCAGTGCAGCGTTGGTCCCCTCGATCAACGGCAGGCCCGTCAACATCTTCCGATGGGACCCCAACAGCGTTGCCGAACCTGCCACAGGGCCATTCTCGAACGTGACACCGACGCGCACCGTACAAAACGGTGCCTATGCGATGGGCCGCATCCGTCTTGCACAGCCGCTCACGCTTGTGCTGGGCGCACGCGTTTCGTGGTGGGATCAGCACGCGCCAGCAAGCAGCTACCGTACTGGCGCGAAGGCGACACCGTACGGTGGCGTGGTGTTCGACCTGAACGACACGTGGTCTCTCTACGCAAGCTACGCCGACATCTTCCAGCCGCAGACCGTGCTCGATGCAGGCAACAACCTGCTCAAGCCGATCACCGGCGCGAGCTACGAGGCGGGGGTTAAAGGCCAACTGTTTGATGGCGCGATGGACGTCTCGCTCGCCGTTTTCCGCATTCGTCAGAAGAACCGTGCCCAGACCGACCCCAGCGTTCCTTGCGTAGGCACGACATGTCGCTACATCGCGTCCGGCGAGGTGCAGAGTCAGGGCGTCGAGATGCAGGCGAGCGGCCAGATCACGGACGCATGGAACGTATTCGCGGGCTACACCTTCAACACGACGAAATATCTGACCGACGCCACCTCGCAAGGTCAGTCGTTCGCCGACTTTGCACCGCGTCACCTGTTCCGGTTGTGGACGAACTATGACCTGCCGTTCGACGGTCGCCGCTGGAGCGTGGGGGGCGGCGTCGATGTGCAGAGCGAGACGTCGGCCACGTCCAACGGCATTCGCCTGCGTCAGGGCGGCTACGCCACCGTGAATCTGCGCGCGGGCTATCGCTACAACAAGCATCTTTCGGCCGCGCTGAACGTGAGCAACGTATTCGATCGCCGCTATTACCAGAGCCTCTCGAACACGAGCTGGAACAACCATTACGGCACACCGCGTAGCGTCATGCTGACCTTGCGTGCCGACTACTAAGGAGCATTTCATGACTCACTCGACAACCCCGATGCGCACTCTCCACAAATTGACGTGGGCGGCTACGCTCGCTGCGGGTGCGTGGCTAATCGGCTTGCCGACGGCGTCGGCACAGGTGCCCGCGCAGGTACCCACGCATGTACCCACTCAAGCAGCGCAGGTTGCGGTGCAAAACGTGTGCCATCAGACATCCGCGAACACCGTATTGCGGGGTACGTACCAACTGGCGGGGGAAGGGGCGTTGCCCATTGAACTGGTGCTGACGTCACGCGAGGGGACGCCGTCACGACTGTTTCAGGTCACCGGACTGATCGCCGAGGGTGAGCATCGATTCGGGGTGACGGGGATGGCGTACTGCACAGGCAAGGCGAACGATACGCTGGCGTTCGACGTCACGATGAGCGGTGGATTTCACGACACGCCGGTCGACGACGAGTTGCGTCGCGCGTGGCCGACGGGCAAGGCTCCGCAGCGCGCCAGCTCGGCGGGAACGAGTGTCGTTCATGCCGAGCTGGCGCTTGCGTCGATGCAGGGGTGGGCGGAGGCCATGCGCACGATCGTGCTGACAGGCCAGCGTGTGATGGGGCCGAAGCACGTCTCGGCGAAGCTGGTGCTCAGCCCTGAGCGTGCTCGATGATCATCTGCACACGCGATACGCCATTAAAGGTGTCCGCAGCTAAGCGATACGCGAATTGCGCGCGGCTTGGCAGCGTGTCGGCGTGATTGAACCAGATCGCGTTGAAGCGCATGCGACCCCGTCCGAGTTGCAGCTTCAGGTGCTTGTCTTTCAGGATGGCCTGCGAGAGCACGTCGAACTCGCCGGAGAACACCGGGGGCGGAAAGCCCTGTCCCCAGACTTGCGCGTCGAGCATGGCGACGAAGGGCGGGACGAAGCAATCGTCACCGATGTCGCCGTCGGTTTCGATCACGCGGGAAAGCGTCTTCTCGTCGAGCCATTCCTGTCCGACAGCTTCGAACGCGGCCTGAAAACGCGGTAATGCGTCGGCCGCGATCGTGAGACCGGCGGCCATCGCGTGACCGCCGAACTTGCCGATCAGACCAGGCTCACGTTTGGTGACGAGGTCGAGCGCGTCGCGCAAGTGGAAGCCGGGGATCGAGCGGCCGGATCCTTTGATCTGGCCGTCGTCTCCCGGGGCGAACACGATGGTCGGACGGTAGAACTTCTCTTTGAGGCGGGCCGCCACGATACCGATCACGCCCTGATGCCACGTTTCGTTAAACGCGCAAAGTGTAGTTGCGGCGCGTGGATCGAAGCGCGCCAGATCGGCCAGCGCTTCCTGCTGCATGCCTGCTTCGATTTCGCGACGCTCGCGATTCATCGCGTCGAGTTCCTGCGCAAGGGTCCAGGCGCGGGCGTCGTCGTCCGTCAGCAGGCATTCGATGCCGAGCGACATATCCGCGAGACGTCCGGCGGCGTTCAGGCGCGGGCCCAGACCGAAGCCGAGATCGAAACTTCCGGCCTGCCGCGCATTGCGGGCGGCCGCACGAAAGAGGGCGTTGATGCCGGGGTGCATCCGCCCGGCGCGCATACGCGACAGGCCCTGTGCCACCAGAATGCGATTGTTGGTGTCGAGCTTGACCACGTCGGCAACGGTGCCCAGCGCGACGAGGTCCAGCAACGTATCCAGTCGCGGTTGTTCGCGCGCGTCGAAAGCGCCACGTCCGCGCAACTCGGCACGCAGCGCCAGCAACACGTAAAACATCACGCCGACGCCCGCCAGATTCTTGCTGGGGAACTCGCAGCCGGGCTGATTCGGGTTGACGATGCAGCGTGCGTTGGGCAGTTCGCTACCCGGCAAGTGGTGGTCGGTGACCACGACTTCGATGCCAAGCAATTGTGCGGCGGCCACGCCATCGAGGCTGGCGATGCCGTTGTCGACGGTAATCAGGACATCGGGCGGACCTTGTTTGCCGCGTGCGGCGAGCGTCACGATCTCCGGTGTGAGTCCGTAACCGTATTCGAAGCGGTTCGGCACCAGATACTCGACGTTCGCGCCAAACATGCGCAGCCCGCGTACGGCCACGGCGCAGGCCGTCGCTCCATCGCAGTCATAGTCGGCCACGACGAGCATGCGCTTACCGGCGGCGATGGCGTCCGCGAGGAACGCGGCCGCCTCTTGCGCCCCCTTGAGCTGCGTGGGCGGGATCAGGCGAGCGAGGGCTGTTTCGGTCTCGGTGCTCTCGACCACGCCGCGCGAGGCGAACAGACGCGCCAGCACGGGGTGGACGCCGTCACGCGAGAGGGTGTCGGCGGTCGTCTCGTCGACGAGACGGGTGACGATATCGGTCATGCCACTTCCTCACCCAGCCGGGCCAGCGGCACCATGCGTGCAGTGAGCCCTTGGCGCCGCCAGAACTTGCGCAGGTCGCCGCTACGGGCGCGAAGGGTCACGGAGTGGCTGTCGCCACACAGCGTGAGCGCGACTTCACGCGCTTGCCCCTTTTGCAGGCGCTCCAACGCAGGGGCCAGCCAGCGACGGTCTAAGTCGACGAGGGCGTCGCGCCAACGTGCCCAGTCTTCCACCAGGAAATACGATGTCAGGGTGTCGATCTGCAACAGCGTGCGGCCGTCGGCCGAGTCGATACCCGCCGACGTGGGGTGCAGTGCGATCTGCATATGGTTCGCCAGTCCGCGCGTGGCGGGGGCGTCAGCCAAGACCGTGACGCACGGACGATTCATGCGGGGCGCGGCAATGCGCTGCCCGCCGCCGAATAGCCAGATCGCGTTCACGGGCGGCAAGCCACGCGCTTCGCGGGCCTGATTGGCCGGATGGTCGTACCAGGCCATCTGCACTTCGTTTTGCCACTTGCGCCACGTCAGTTCGGCCTTGCCTTGCGGCAGCCAGATGTCGACGTTACGCCCGGCGGCGCGCGCAGGCGACGCCGTGAGAAGGTCGCCCAGCGCCGGGGCGCTCAGATACCACCGGTCGGGGCGTGGTGCGATCAACTCGCCGCCTTCTTCGGCGAACAGCGCGTGAGCCGTCGCGAAAAGGGCGGCAGATTCCTCCGCGCTCAATTCCAGTTCGGCCGGGTCCGTCAGCACGAGATGGTCGGTGGCGATGTGGATGTGGGCGGGTTGCGCGCAGTACCAGAACCGGGTGTCGAGTGCGCCGCTGTCGTCAAACAGCATGAACGGCGCGAGTGGCGCGCGCGCGGGGCCGCCGGGCAGCCCGAAAGCGTCGGCGAGCCAGCGTTCGTGCGGCAGCGTGGGGACAAACGGGTCTTCAGGCACGTCCTGCGCCGACTGAACGCCGCGCGCGAGCAACTTTTCGAGCGCGGGCAACTCCAATTCGGCCAGCAGTGCGGGCAAATGGGCCGACGCGGGGAGCGCGAACGGCAAGAGAAAGTGCAGGGCAGGTGTATCCATGTCGAGGCGAATTGTATGGCAAACTTCGCGCTGGCAGTTGGGTGACCCTGACGTCAGGTACGGAACGTACCATTCACCGCGCCGGGCAGGGGCCGGGGGCGGAGTTTGGGTACTGGACCCGCGCGGGTGCAAACCGGCGCCGGTACGCTCCGATCGATCCTTATCAAGAATCAGGAATCCGTTTGAAATTCCCATACGAATGGCAGATCGGCTGGCGCTATACGCGCACCGGCAAGCGATCATCCGGCAACGGTTTCATTTCCTTCATCTCTTTCATCTCCATGGCCGGCATTGCGCTGGGCGTGGCAGCGCTCATTGTGGTGCTCTCGGTGATGAACGGCTTTCAGAAGGAAGTTCGGGACCGCATGCTCTCCGTGCTGGCGCACATCGAGGTCTTCGCGGTCGACGGCAACCTGCCGGACTGGCAGCGCACGGCCGCTGAGGCGCTGCAAAACAAGAACGTTATTGCGGCGGCACCTTATGTGGGCGAGCAGGCCATGCTCACGCGCGACGACAACGTGCGCGGCGTGGTGCTGCGCGGCATCGTGCCGAGTGAGGAAGCGAAGGTCTCCGACCTCGGCAAGCAGATTACGGACGGCACCCTGACTAACCTGACGCCGGGCAGCTTCGGCATCGTGCTCGGCCGCGAACTGGCGCGGGCGCTGGGCGTTAGCATCGGCGACAAGATCACGCTGGTGGCGCCTCAGGGGACGATCACGCCCGCAGGCGTGTTACCGCGCGTGAAGCAGTTCACCGTGGTCGCGATCTTCACGGCAGGGCATTACGAATACGACAGTTCGCTGGCGCTGATCGACTTGCATGACGCGGAAACGCTATTCAGACTCGACGGCCCGACGGGCGTGCGACTGAAAATTCAAGATATGGAGCAGGCGCCGCTCGTGGCGCGCGAACTGGCCAAGACGCTCTCCGGCAACATGTGGGTGCGCGACTGGACCCAGCAGAACAAGAACTGGTTCGTGGCGGTGCAGACCGAAAAGCGCATGATGTTCATCATCCTGACGCTCATCATCGCGGTCGCTGCGTTCAACCTGGTGTCCTCGTTGGTGATGACGGTGACCGACAAGTATGCGGACATCGCCATTCTGCGAACGCTGGGTGCGCAGCCCGGCTCGATCATGAAGATCTTCATCGTGCAGGGCGTGACAATTGGCTTTGCCGGGGCGTTGCTCGGTGTCGGCCTCGGCTGTCTGATTTCGGTGAATATCGGGACGATTGTGCCGTTCATCGAGCGTTTGCTGGGAATTCACTTCCTGCCGCAAGACATTTACTTCATTTCCGAATTGCCCTCGGATCTGCAATCGTCCGATGTGATCCGTATCGGGGTGATCTCCTTCATCCTCTCGGCGCTTGCGACGATCTATCCGAGCTGGCGTGCCTCGCGCGTCAAACCGGCGGAGGCCCTGCGCTATGAGTAACGCAAATCAATCGATGGCCCCGGTGCCGAATCTGGCGTACGACGGCCCTGTGTTGCGGGCTCGCGATCTGCATAAGACGTTCAAGCAAGGTCAGTTGAATGTGACAGTGCTCAACGGGGCGAGTCTTGACGTTGCGCCGGGCGAAAAAGTGGCGATCGTCGGCGCGTCGGGCTCCGGCAAGAGCACTTTGCTTCATGTGCTGGGCGGGCTCGACGATCCTTCGCGCGGAGAGGTGTCGTTGCTCGGCAAGCCGTTTTCGTCGCTGCGCGAGCGCGACAAGACGGCGCAGCGCAATCAGTCGCTCGGCTTCGTCTATCAGTTTCACCATCTGCTGGCCGAGTTCTCCGCGCTGGATAACGTGGCCATGCCGCTGCGTATCCGCCGTCTGCCGACCGAGCAGGCACGGGCCGCCGCGCAGGTGATGCTTGAGCGCGTCGGTTTGGGTTCGCGGATGAAGCATCGTCCGTCGGAACTGTCGGGCGGTGAGCGTCAGCGAGTGGCGATGGCGCGAGCGCTGGTCACGCAACCCGCATGCGTGCTGGCAGACGAGCCGACCGGTAACCTCGATGGGCACACGGCCGAGACCGTGTTCGAGCTCATGTTGGAGTTGTCGGAGACGCTCAAGACCAGCTTCGTGATCGTCACGCACGATATCGATCTGGCACGTCGCTGCGACCGCGCCTTGCGTCTTCGCGAAGGGATTCTGGAGTCCGCCTAAGGTCGTGCAAGGCCGTGTAAGGCGGGTGGTTGCTCGTCATGACTGACGGAGAAGCGCCGGGGATTTCCCCGGCGTTTTGCATTTTCGGGACGCCGCGCGCATGCGTTTTTCGGCAACGTCCTAGACCATGATGCGGTGTTGTCCGATGGTCACGACAACGACGACGTGCGAGCCTTGTCATCGCCCCGTAGAATTGACGCTTAAGGACACCTGACCATGTGGATCGATACCCATTGCCATCTCGATGCGGCCGAGTTTGACGCCGACCGCACCACCGTGATTTCCGACGCCGTCGCTGCGGGGGTGGCCGGGCTTGTTGTGCCGGCGGTCGAATGTGCGACGTTCGACGCGGCGCGTGCGGCCGCTCGCGCCATTCCGGGCGGCGCGTACGCGTTGGGCATTCATCCGCTCTACACGCCGCGCGCACGCGACGAGGACATCGCGACCCTGCGCCGGGCGGTCGAGCTTGCCATGGGGGATCCGCGCTTCGTCGGCATTGGCGAGATCGGGCTGGATTTCTTCGTCAGAACGCTTGACCCCGAGCGTCAGCAGTTCTTCTACGTCGAGCAACTCAAGATCGCACGCGATTTCGATCTGCCGGTCATTCTTCATGTGCGTCGCTCTCAGGACGCCCTGCTCAAACAGCTTCGGATCTTCACGCCGCGTGGCGGCATCGCCCACGCATTCAATGGCAGTCGGCAGCAGGCGGACATATTCGTCGAGCGCGGCTTTTGCCTCGGGTTCGGCGGACAGATGACGTTTGATCGCGCTTTGCAGATTCGTCGTCTGGCTGTGGATATGCCGCTGGAATCTATTGTGCTGGAGACGGATGCGCCCGACATTGCGCCGGAATGGCGCTACAAACAACGCAATAGCCCCGTGGAATTGCCGCGCATCGCACAGGTGTTGGCGGAGCTGCGCGGCGTCGCCCCTGAGATGTTGTCTCTTGCGACGTCCGCCAACGCCTGGCGCGTGCTGCCGCGCTTGTCGGGTGCCATGGCGATGGCGCCGGGTGACGGTCCTGCCACGAACTTCTCTCTGATTTCCCCCAACCCTTCCGGGCAATCGCGCTGACGCCGAGGCGTCGCGCGACTGTCGAAACATGACGTGGTGACGTCATGAGAATGGAGCTGCTCGCCTGGGTGGCGGGCGTCTGGTGGCTGCAACAAGCCTCGGTGCTGCCCTCGGGACACGGATTTTCGGTGGCGGTCGCCATTGCCGGGTGTGTATTCGTCGTGGGTGCGCTGCGCGTGATTTGGGTGGCAGGGCGCCCTAGGTCATACGCACGGCGGTGGGGGGCGAAGCGCGGGCGTGGCGATTGTGAGGGCAGGGCAGTACTTATCGGTAGCGGTGTCGATTGCCCTCCATTCAGTGCCGGAGCGTCTGCGAATCAAAGCTGGCTGCGATGGCTTGCGGTGACGGTATTCGCGTTGAGTGCCGGTGTTGGAGGATACGCCTGGGCGGCCTACCGGGCGGACCTGCGGCTCGGGGACAGCTTGCCCGCTGCGCTTGAGGGGCAGGACGTGCTGGTGACCGGCGTGGTGGCGGGACTGCCTATCACCACGGGCGATGGTGTGCGGTTCGTCTTCGATGTCGAAAGCGCGCACGCCATTGCGCGGGGCGATGTGGGCCTCGGCGGATGCGATGCGTGTGGCGCGTCGTTGGTGTGCGGAGAAGGGGATGGCGAAGGGGTATCGCTTTTGCCGACACGGCACACGGGCGGCGATGGCTCGGTATGCGGTGCGGTGCGCGTGCCGAAGCGCATCGAGTTGGTTTGGCCAATGCGCTCGCCCTTCCGTGCGAAACGCGATGCGCGCAGCGCCGTCGGCGTCGGCTCGGGGGATGCATGGCAGAGCGCTGTGGTGGTGGCAGGGCGGCAACTGCCTCGCGCAGGTGAGCGATGGCGAATGCCGGTTCGTCTCAAGGCGCCGCGTGGCTTCGCGAACTGGCATGGATTCGATGCGGAATTGTTGGCGCTGGTTCGGGGCATTCGGGCCTCAGGATATGTACGGACGTCGTTTGGCAAAGGTGCGCTTGCGAGCGCGGTTCGCCCAAGTCGCCTGCATGCGGGGCCGTTGCCAGGGTACGGATTCGCAGCGTGGCGCGAGCGATTGCGAGACGATTTTCGGGCCGCCCTGGACCCGTCGGCGAGATATGGCGGCGTGCTGATGGCGTTGGCGCTGGGAGAGCGCGGCGATATCGCGGATGACGACTGGCAAATGTTTGCCGACACCGGCGTGAGTCATTTGCTGGCGATCTCGGGGTTACACGTCTCGCTTGTCGCCGGGGCGCTGGCTGCGATGGTGGGCGGGCTGTGGCGTCGAGCGAGCTTTGCGCGATTGCGCTTGCCATTGTGGTGGCCAGCGCCGAAGGCGGCGGCTGTCGCAGGGTTGCTGGCGGCGGTGGCGTATGGCGCGATTGCGGGCTGGGGCGTGCCTGTGAGACGAGCCGTTGGCATGGTCGCGATCGTAGTGCTGGCGCTACTCACGGGACGAATCGCCGCGCCGTCTTATGTGTTGGCGTGGGCGCTGGCGATTATCGTTGCGCTGGATCCGTGGGCCGTCGTCACACCCGGTTTGTGGTTGTCGTTCGGTGCAGTGGCGGCGCTCGTGTTGGCCGCGAGGCGGGGTGACAGGGCGCGCTCGAAGTCGAGTGGGCGCGCAGACGGTGCGCGGGTTGCTGCGGATGCGCTGAAGCATGATGCGACGGGCGGTACCCCGGCCGGTTGGCGCGTCGTCGAGTGGATGGGGCGGTGGGGCGTCGAGTTAGGCCGCAGATTGGCACCTGCTGCTCGCGCACAGTATGCGGTCACCATCGGTCTGATTCCGTTGACGCTCGCGTGGTTCGGCGCGGTGCCATTGCTGGGACCATTGGCGAACGCCGTCGCCATTCCGGTGATGACGTTGATCGTGACGCCGCTCGCACTCGCAAGCCTATTGTTGCCTTCCGGTCTTGCGCACTGGGCGCTCGTTGCTGCACACACGGTGGTTGTCTGGCTGGCAGACTGGCTGGGCACACTTGCGGCGATGCCCTGGGCTGTCTGGCGCGCGCCGGTCGCACCGGTTTGGGCGCAGATGGCGGCCGTCGTCGGTGTAGTGGTGTGTCTCGTGCCGTTGCCGCAGTGGGTTCCCGCAACGAAGCGATGGGTGTTCGGCATACGGCTCGCTGGTGTGGCGCTGATGGGGCCGGCGGCCCTGGCGTCCCCGCAGCGCCCGGCGGTGGGCGAGTTTCGCGTGACCATGCTCGACATCGGTCAGGGCAACGCTGTGCTGGTCGAAACTGCAACACGAACGCTGCTGTTCGACAGCGGCCCGCCGCTGGGGCGGCGCAGCGATGCGGGACGGCGTGTCATCGTTCCCTACTTGCGCTCGATGGGGATAACACGGCTCGATCGGATGGTTATCAGCCACGCGCACGACGATCACTTCGGCGGCGCGTTGAGTGTGTTACGGGCATTTCCGGAGGCGCAAGTCCTGTCGTCCTTGCCTGATGGGCATCGGGTTCGGCGCGCGTCGGCAACGCATCGCACCTGTCTTGCCGGGCAGCAATGGCAGTGGGAGGGCGTCACATTCCGGTTTCTGCACCCGGACAAGGCAGCCTTGCGTGACGGACGGAACGGGAGGGCGGGGCCGAACAGCGTGAGCTGTGTCCTGCGAATTGCAAACGGACGGCACAGTGCACTACTCGCGGCCGACGCGGAAAGTGCACAGGAACGCACGATGGTGGCCCGCTATGGGCGAGCCCTGCGCTCGGACGTGCTGCTTGCTCCGCATCACGGCAGCCTGACGTCGTCGACCTCGGCGTTCGTGACGGCGATATCGCCATCCCACGTGGTGTTTCAAGCGGGGTATCGCAACCGCTTCGGGCATCCGAGGCCGGCCGTGGTCGCCCGCTATCGATCAGCGGGCGCGACGATCTGGCACAGCGTGACGCACGGCGGGATTCGGTTTTCCAGCACGCCGGACGGCATGACGGCCCAAGCTTACCGTGCGAGTTATCGGCGTTACTGGCACGCGTTGTCGCCGGGTGCGTCCTGAAAAGCGGTGGCGGCTTGTGCTGTGTGTGCGCCCGTTTCGGGATGACACCGCGCGGCAATTCGACGGAAACCTCTACGGATACTCAAGCAGCGGTTAGCTAGAATGGTCTGGCGAATGTCATGCGGCCTGATCCTCGTGCCGAATGCACTGCCGTGCACCAACGTGCACTGCCTCCCTGAGGCGCATGACGCACGCTCGCCAAGACAACGAATTCCATGACTAGAGACATCATCCATTTTTCGCACGGCAACGGCTTTCCCGCCGGGGTCTATCGCAAGATGCTCGGTGCGCTGGCCGACGAGTACGACGTGCGTGCCATCGACCGTATCGGGCATGACCCGCGCTATCCGGTGACGCCGGGTTGGCGGTATCTGCGCAACGAACTGGTCGACACGCTGGTGCGTCAGTATCAGGGCGAGCCGGTCTGGCTTGTCGGACATTCGCTTGGCGGCTTCCTGAGTCTCATGGCGGCACTCAAAGCCCCGCAGTGCGTGCGTGGTGTCGTGATGGTGGACTCGCCGATCGTGACGCCGGGCTGGCGCACGCAGATGCTTCGTCTTGGCATGCTGACGGGACTTTACGAACGGATGTCGCCCGCAGGGGTGACCAAGAAGCGTCGCGACCAATGGCCGGACTGGGAAAGTGCGTGGCAGCATTTTGCGAGCAAACCGGCGTTCGCGAGTTGGGATCCGGACGTGCTGCGCGATTACATCGATTGCGGGACCTTGCCGACGGGGGAGGGCGAAGCGCGGCGTCTCGCCTTTGCGCGCGAGATCGAGTACCGGATCTATCTGACGTTGCCGCCGTTGCTCGCCGTGCGCGCAATGCGAGGCGTGCCGGTGCCGGTCGGCTTCCTCGCGGGGACCGAGTCTCGTGAATTGCGTCAGGCCGGGATCGGGGCGACGCGCCGGATTGTCGGCACGCATCTGCGTTATGTCCCCGGCACCCATCTTTTCCCGATGGAGCGTCCGCTGGACACGGCAGCAGCCATCAGCGACATGCTCGCGGAATTGCGCGGCGAGCATCGCCGTCCGCTGGCAGCCTGAGGGTCGGGGGCTCGCCAAAGCGTCTGTCCGTCGGCACCGGCAGTGGTTTGTGCTGAGCGGGGTCTGCGATCGCAGAGATTCGTGCCGGGGCGCGCCGGTCGTGACGGGACGCCGCGCCGGGTGCCTGTCAAGGCCAAAATTTGCCGCGCAGCCCCTCGAGGACGGGGCGGGTTTCGGGTATAATCCGGCTTTCCCGCGAGCAATTACTGCGATGACCAAATTCGTTTTTGTCACGGGCGGCGTGGTTTCCTCTCTTGGTAAGGGAATTGCTGCCGCATCTCTGGCCGCGATTCTCGAATCGCGTGGCCTCAAAGTCACCCTCCTCAAGCTTGACCCCTACATCAACGTCGACCCGGGCACGATGAGCCCGTTCCAGCACGGCGAGGTGTTTGTGACCGAGGACGGTGCGGAAACCGACCTCGATCTGGGTCACTATGAGCGCTTCATCAGCGCGAAGATGCGTCGTGCGAACAACTTCACGACGGGCCAGATCTACGAGTCGGTGATCCGTAAGGAACGCCGTGGCGAGTACCTCGGCAAGACCGTTCAGGTCATTCCGCACATCACCAATGAAATTCAGGCCTTCGTCGAGCGCGGTGCGCGTTCGACGTGGGACGGCCATCCCGACGTCGCCATCGTCGAAATCGGCGGCACGGTCGGTGACATCGAGTCGCTCCCGTTCCTCGAAGCTGCGCGTCAGATGAACCTGCGCCTGGGCCGCAACAGCGTGGCCTTCGTGCACCTGACGCTCGTGCCGTACATTGCGACGGCCGGTGAACTCAAGACCAAGCCGACGCAACACAGTGTGCAGAAGCTGCGCGAAATCGGTATCTCGCCGGACGTGCTGCTGTGCCGCGCCGACCGTCAGATTCCGGAAGACGAGTGCGCCAAGATTTCGCTGTTCGCGAACATCCCGCAAGACGCCGTGATTTCGGTGTGGGACGTCGACACGATTTACAAGATTCCGCAAATGCTGCACGACCAGGGCATGGACAAGATCATCTGCGACGAGCTGAAGATCGAAGCCAAGCCGGCTGACCTGTCCATGTGGACGCGTCTGGTGCATGCCGTCGAGAATCCCAAGCACGATGTCACGATCGGCATGGTCGGCAAGTACGTCGATCTGACCGAGTCGTACAAGTCGCTGATCGAAGCGCTGCGTCACGCTGCCATCCACACGGAAACGCGCGTGAATATCGAGTACATCGATTCCGAGCAGATCGAGAAGGACGGCACGGATGCCCTCAAGCATCTGGACGCGATTCTCGTGCCGGGCGGTTTCGGCCGTCGGGGTACGGAAGGCAAGATCAAGGCGATCCGTTACGCTCGCGAAAACCGCGTGCCGTATCTGGGCATCTGCCTCGGTATGCAACTGGCCGTGATCGAATTCGCGCGCGACGTCGCCAATCTGGCCGACGCCAACAGCACGGAATTCGAGCCGGCGACGCCGCATCCGGTCGTTGCACTCATTACCGAGTGGCAAGATCGCGATGGCAAGGTCGAGCAGCGTACCGAAGACTCGGATCTGGGCGGCACGATGCGCCTGGGCTCGCAACGCGTGCCGATCAAGGCCGATACGATGGCCTCGCGCATTTATGGCGAGACGGTCAACGAGCGTCACCGCCACCGTTACGAAGTCAACAATCATTACGTCCCGCAGCTCGAAGCCGCCGGTCTGGTGATCTCGGCACGCACGCCGACCGAGAATCTGCCGGAAATGATGGAGCTGCCGCAACAGGTGCACCCGTGGTTCGTGGGCGTTCAGTTCCACCCCGAGTTCACCTCGACGCCGCGCGATGGCCACCCGCTCTTCAAGGCTTACGTTGAAGCAGCGCTGGCTGGTCAGCAAGCGCGTAAGAAGGCCGCCTAAGACGCGCAGCGAGCGAGAAACAAGGAGTTCCCATGAAACTGTGCGGTTTCGATGTTGGCCTGGACAAGCCGTTTTTCCTGATCGCGGGTACCTGCGTCGTCGAGTCGGAGCAAATGACGATCGACGTCGCGGGGCAGCTCAAGGAAATCACGAGCGCGCTCGGCATTCCGTTCATCTACAAGTCGTCGTTCGACAAGGCGAACCGTAGCTCGGGCAAGTCGTATCGCGGCCCGGGTCGCGAGCAAGGCCTGAAGATCCTCGAAGAAGTGCGTCGCCAGCTCGGCGTGCCGGTGCTCACCGACGTGCACACCGAAGAGGATGTGGCGGTTGCCGCGCCGATCGTCGACGTGCTGCAAACGCCGGCTTTCCTGTGCCGCCAGACCGATTTCATCCGCGCCTGCGCCCAGTCGGGCAAGCCGGTGAACATTAAGAAGGGGCAGTTTCTCGCGCCGCACGACATGATCAACGTCATCGACAAGGCCCGCGACGCTGCGCGCGAAGCCGGCCTTCCCGATGACGTCTTCATGGCCTGCGAGCGGGGTGTTTCGTTCGGCTACAACAACCTGGTCTCGGACATGCGCTCGCTGGCGATCATGCGTGAGACCGGTGCGCCAGTGGTGTTCGACGCCACGCACTCGGTGCAACTGCCGGGCGGACAAGGCACCAGTTCGGGCGGTCAGCGCGAATTCGTGCCGGTGCTCTCGCGTGCCGCCGTGGCCGTCGGCGTCTCGGGCCTCTTCATGGAGACGCACCCGGATCCGGCGTGCGCACTCTCGGATGGTCCGAACGCTGTGCCGCTGGGACGCATGCGCGAACTGCTCACCACGCTCAAGACGATTGACATGGCGGTGAAGCAGGGCGAGTTCCTGGAAAACAATTTCAACTGAAATGAGACACACCGTCCTGGGGCCACTATCAGCACGCCCACAGGACGGGTATAGCGGCCGGACGCCTTGGCAGCATGGCGTCGAGTCGTTAAGCTTGTCGCGCAGCGGTCGTCAATGGCCGCCGCGAAGGCGAGTCCTCGGAGGAGAGGTCCGCGTGCAGCACGCCGAGTGCACCGTCGACATCGAAGTCACCCCACAGGCCGCCGTGCCTCATTTCGAGGCGCCGTTGTTCCCCCGTCTACGTATTGCCCACCGGTGCGCGCGCAAGCGCGGCATCGGCCTCCACGTCAGGATTCGGCGCGCTGTCGGTTTGCGGTCAGCGCCCGGCGTGGAAGCGGCAGGTGGCAGGCAGGATCGCGGCGCGCAGCTGGTTCCCTTTAGCGTTTTTGTCTTATAGATACCGAGGAATACATGAGTGCAATCGTAGATATCATCGGGCGCGAAGTGCTGGACTCGCGCGGTAATCCGACGGTCGAGTGCGACGTGCTGCTGGAGTCGGGTGTGATGGGCCGCGCGGCAGTGCCGTCGGGTGCATCGACCGGCTCGCGCGAAGCGATCGAACTGCGTGATGGCGACAAGTCGCGCTATCTCGGCAAGGGTGTGCAGAAGGCTGTGGAGCACATCAACACCGAGATTTCGGAAGCCATCATGGGCCTGGATGCTGCCGAGCAGGCCTTCCTGGACAAGACCCTGATCGAACTCGACGGCACGGACAACAAGTCGCGCCTCGGTGCGAACGCCATGCTGGCCGTGTCGATGGCCGTCGCGAAGGCAGCCGCCGAAGAAGCGGGCCTGCCGCTGTACCGCTATTTCGGCGGTTCGGGCGCGATGCAAATGCCGGTGCCGATGATGAACATCGTCAACGGTGGCGCGCACGCCAACAACAGCCTGGACATCCAGGAATTCATGGTGATGCCGGTCGGCCAGTCGAGCTTCCGTGAAGCCCTGCGCTGCGGCACGGAAATCTTCCACGCACTCAAGTCGCTGATCGCCGAGAAGGGCTGGAGCACGGCTGTGGGCGACGAAGGCGGCTTTGCACCGAACTTCGAATCGAACGAACAGTGCCTCGCCACCATTCAGGAAGCCGTCGAAAAGGCCGGCTATCGCCTGGGCGACGACGTGCTGCTCGCGCTGGACTGCGCGTCGACCGAGTTCTACAAGAACGGCAAGTACGAACTGGCCGGTGAAGGCCTGTCGCTGACCTCGGAAGAGTTCGCCGACTACCTCGCCAACCTGTGCGACAAGTTCCCGATCGTCTCGATCGAAGACGGCATGTCGGAAGACGACTGGGCTGGCTGGAAGATCCTGACGGACAAGCTGGGCAAGAAGGTGCAACTCGTCGGCGACGATCTGTTCGTGACCAACACCAAGATCCTGAAGCAAGGTATCGATCAAGGCGTGGCCAACTCGATCCTCATCAAGATCAACCAGATCGGTACGCTGACGGAGACGTTCGCCGCCATCGAAATGGCCAAGCGCGCGGGTTACACGGCTGTTGTGTCGCACCGTTCGGGCGAAACCGAAGACTCGACGATTGCCGATATCGCTGTGGGCACCAATGCAGGTCAGATCAAGACCGGCTCGCTCTCGCGCAGCGATCGTATCGCCAAGTACAACCAGCTTCTGCGCATCGAAGAAGATCTCGGCGATATCGCTTCGTACCCGGGCAAGGAAACGTTCTACAATCTGCGCTAATTCCGTTTCCCCGGGCAGTTAGGGCCTGATGGTCGTCAGGCCCGCCTTCCCGGAATTCTTGCCAGGCGAAAGCATGCGAATGGTGACCTTGGTACTGGTGGCGTTGTTGGTTGTCATCCAGTATCCGCTCTGGTTCGGCCACGGTGGTTGGTTGTACGTGCACGAACTGCGCGACGAGCTGAGCGCCGAACAGCAGAAAAACGAGCAGTTGAAAGAGCGTAACGATCGCCTTGCCGGCGAAGTGCAGGATCTGCAGGACGGCACGTCGGCGATCGAAGAACGCGCTCGTTTCGAGTTGGGGATGGTCAAGGACGGCGAATTGTTCGTGCAATTCGTCGGTGCGGATGGGGCTGGCGCGCCGCAAGGCGCATCCGGTGCCGACGCGCCGCTCGTCTCGTCGACCGAGCCGGCTCACAAGACGGTCGCCGCCGCGCCGCCGCCCCCACCGTCGCAGACGAAGGGCAAGACGCAGTCGGCGCACAAGGCGCAGCATCACTGATCCTCACTGACCGCTGCTGCCGTCCCCGGCAATCTCGCGCAGACGTAGCACAAAAAAGGCACTCCCTCAGGAGTGCCTTTTTTTTGACCGTCGGAATCCGGCCTTCAGAAGCCGATGCCGATGCCAACCGAGGATCGCGGGCCATACCCGCCGGGACCGTACCATCCCGGCCCGTACCAGCCGGGGCCGTACCAACCAGGGCCACCCCAGCCGCCATAGAAGTAGGCGTTGCTGTTGTAGCTGCGGATGGCATCGTCCAGTGCGCGTTGGGCGCGCTCACGCTCGATCGTGGATTCCTGCTCGTCGTAGATGCGCTTGTTCAGCCGCGTCAGGTCCTGCTTTTGCGCGTCCGTCATGGCTGGCTCCCCTTCCTGCGATTCTGGAAGCCGTGCCGAAGGGGCGTCGGGCGGCGGCAACTGCAGTTGCGCACAGCCGGTGGCCAACGTCAGCGCGAGCAGCGCCATTGCGCAAGCTGGGGCTCGCCATAGGCGGGCAGTGTGTGCGGCGAAATCGGGGGAGGCTTCGGCAGTGGCTCGGGGCATGATGGCGCGATAACCCGGTGTGGTTCCATCCTATCCGTGGACGGAGGGCAATGGCATCCGATGCGGGGCGGTCCCGCATCTCGCCGGATGTGAACTCAGAGTCCCCGGCGCGCGGGGTGTTCCGCGGGCCGCAGGAAATCCGTGTTTCAGTGCTGCCCGGCCGGGGCTGCGTGAGACTGCTCGGTGAAGAGTTGGGCCGCGTCGACCTTGTCGAAATGATAGGTCTGACGGCAGAACTCGCAAGCGACTTCGACACTGGGGCGCTCGTCGAACACGCTCATGACTTCGGCTTCGCCCAGCGTGCGCAGCATGTTCGATACGCGTTCACGCGAGCATGTGCAGCGAAACGCCGTCGGCAGCGGGTCGAACACACGGACCGTTTCTTCCCAGAACAGGCGATGCAGCATTTCCTCGCGGTCCGTGCTCAGCATTTCATCGCGTTTGAGCGTGTTGCCGAGATGGCAGACGCGATTCCACGTGTCCTCGTCTTCCTCGGGCGCACGTTCGGCGCCGCTACCAGCCGTGCCGCCGTGGCCCGGTAGCTTTTGCAGCAGAACGCCGACTGCGTGGTTTTCGTCTGAGGCCAGCCAAAGACGCGTGTCGAGCTGCTCCGAATGGTGCATGTAATGCTCAAGCACCGACGCCATATCAGGCAGCGGGCCGTGTTCGTCCGACAACGGCACCACGCCCTGATACGGCTGCTGGCCGGGCTGCTTCACGCGCGGATCGAGCGTGATGGCGAAGCTGGCGCGGCCGTTCACGTTGACCATCGACTTGAGCGACGCGTCTTCCGGGATCTCGCCGCTGTACTTCGCCGTGGCGCGCATCGTGAGGTCGGCATTGCATTCCACGACCACCATGCTGACAGGGCCGTCACCGTGCAGTTGCAGGATCAGCGCGCCGTCGAATTTGACGTTCGCCGTCAGCAGCGCGGCCGCAGCCATCATTTCGCCGAGCAGGTTGCGTACGGGGGTCGGGTAGTCGTGACGTTCCAGCACAGCGCGCCAGGTAGCGTCGAGGCTGACGTATTCGCCGCGCACGGGGGCGGCGTCGAACATGAATTTCTGAAGTTGGTCGGACACGGTCGAATTCCTGAAAAATGCGGCAACGGCGGTCGGTACGGACGGGCCCGACGGGCGAGATATGCCTTGAGGACGCCTATTGCTCTCTAGTGCAATAAGCGCACAAGTCCTTCTGCATTCGCTCGTTCTGGCTGACCCATCAGCGCGCAATTGCCGATGATTGGCGCGTCAATGTTGCGATATCTGGGGGCGCGCGCCGCATTTTCAACACGTCGGCAGCGCACGCTCGCGCTCCCGACTGGCCGCGCGCGCCACTGCCGGACGTGCGTTCAGCCGATGCGCACCAGCTGTTCCTTGAAAACCTGCCGGCGCGTTGCATAGACGTCGGCATTGCGCTTGAGATTGGCGACCTCTTCATCGGTCAGTTCGCGCACGACCTTGGCGGGCACGCCGAGAATCAGCGAACGATCCGGAAATGTCTTGCGCTCGGTGACCAGCGCGCCTGCGCCGACCAGGCTGTCGCGGCCGATGACGGCGCCGTTGAGCAGCACGGCCTGAATGCCGATCAGCGAGTTCTCGCCGACGGTGCAGCCGTGCAGCATGGCCTGATGGCCGACACTGACGCCATCGGCCAGCGTGAGCGGATAGCCCGGATCGGCATGCAGCACAGCGCCTTCCTGCACGTTGGTGCCGACGCCGACCTTGATCGGCTCGTTATCGCCGCGAATCGCCACGCCCGGCCACACGCTGCTGTTCTCCGCGAGTACCACCTCACCGATGATGGTGGCGGTGTCGGCCACGAAAGCACTCTCGTGGATCTGCGGGGTCTTGTCTCCAAGTTTATAGATCGGCATGGCGGCTTCGGTTCGCGGTTAAAATCGACGAAACCGCTATTGTAACGTCATGGCCGATTTCACTCCTGCCCCCGGCGCCGATGCCGCGCGCCACGCCGTTTCCGGCAAATCCGTCGAAATTTCCTCTGCTTCCGCTGCTGTGCCGTCGTCGGCCGATGTGTCTGGCTGCGCGCGCGAACGTGCGCTCGAACTGCTGCGCGTCTGCGATCCGTTCGAGAAGGCTACGGGGGTCACGGCGCTGCGCGACGCCGTTCGCGACGGGGCGGCGCATTGGTATCCGGCACGTCAATTCCTGTCTGCGGACGGTGAGCACGAGGCCGGGATTCCGGGGCGTCCGGCAACACCGCGACTGGTTTCGCCCAGGGAGTTGAAGCAGCGGGCTGTGACGTCGATCGACGGGCGTGCCGCGCTGTTGCACGCGCTTGCTCACATCGAATTCAACGCCATCAATCTCGCACTGGACGCCTTGTGGCGCTTCGACGGCCTGCCGAGCGCCTATTACGACGACTGGCTTCAGGTCGCGGCGGAGGAGGCGTATCACTTCTCGCTGCTCGTCTCGCATCTGCGAACGCTGGGCGATCAGTACGACTACGGCTGCTTCCCGGCGCACGATGGGCTCTGGGATATGGCGCGACGCACGTCCGGCGACTGGCTGGCGCGTCTGGCGCTTGTGCCGCGAACGCTGGAAGCGCGCGGCCTGGACGCCAGTCCGCCCATCAAGGCAAAACTCTCCAGCGCGGGCGACAAGGCCGGTGCGGCGATTCTCGACATCATCCTGCGCGACGAGATCGGACATGTCGCCATCGGCAACCGCTGGTATCGCTGGGGCTGCGAGCGCGCGGGCTGCGAGCCGGTCGAGACGTACGCGCGCCTGGCTACACAGTACGGCGCGCCACGCCTGCGCGGACCGTTCAATCTCGAAGCGCGCAGGGCCGCCGGATTCGACGATGCCGAACTCGCGGCCCTTCAGGCCGGTGAATGAGGGCGGCGTACTCGTGAAAGCGCATGAAAGCGCGATCCGCATTTTTGACGCTGCTTCCGAGGTGGCGACGTCCGTCGATATACTCGACGTTCTCCATTCGTTCAGATATTCACTTTCTGCCTGCGTCATGACTGATGTGACCGAAATGACCGATTCCCGATCCGAGTTTCTGACGGTGCGCGGCCTGCGCCACCACGTTCGCCAGTGGGGCACGCCCGGCGCGCCCAAGCTGTTTGCGCTGCATGGCTGGATGGACGTGTCTGCATCGTTCCAGTTTGTCGCTCAGACGCTCGCGCAGCGTTGGCACGTGCTCGCGCCCGACTGGCGAGGCTTCGGCCTCACCGACTGGCCCGTCGCCGACGGACGCGCTGGCAGCTATTGGTTCCCGGACTACATTGCCGATCTCGACGCGCTCGTCGATGTCTACACGGAACCCGGCGAAGCCATCAATCTGATCGGCCACAGCATGGGCGGTAACGTGGCCTGCCTGTACGCCGGTGTACGTCCGGCGCGGGTGCGGCGTCTTGTGAATCTCGAAGGCTTCGGCCTGCCGCCGTCGCCACCGGCTGCGGCAATTCGTCAACTGAGTCGCTGGCTGGACGATGTGCAGACGCAGCCGACGCTGCGTCCCTACGCGTCGCTCGACGACGTGGCGGCGCGCCTGCGCAAGACAAACCCGCGCCTCACGCCCGAACG
This sequence comes from Pandoraea sp. NPDC090278, assembly GCF_044772185.1. Lineage (NCBI taxonomy): Bacteria > Pseudomonadati > Pseudomonadota > Betaproteobacteria > Burkholderiales > Burkholderiaceae > Pandoraea > Pandoraea sp. NPDC090278. The sequence continues at coordinate 383,287 of NZ_JBIVYJ010000001.1, forward strand.
GGCGGCGTGGCTTGCGCCGCGCTGGGCACGTCAGGCGAGCGACGGTCAGTGGCATTTGCTTGCCGATGCCGCTCACAAGATGGCCAACCCCTATCCGTACCGGCTGGACGAAGCGATGGCGGTGTGGAGCAACGTAAGCGCACCCGTCCTGCATGTCGAGGCGACGGATTCGGACGTGCTGCAACATTTCTCCGGGGCGCAGGGTAAGGAGGTCTTTCGCGAACGCTTCGAGGTCTTTCCGAATTTGACGGAGGCGTTCGTCGACGATGTGGGGCATATGCTGCATCACGACCAGCCGGAAGTTGTCGCGCGCCTGATTGAGGATTTCTGCCGCAACTAGGGGCGGTCCAGCGCAGCGGGACAAGTTCGGGCAGCACGCGGCAACTCGCGTCGCGTGCACTTGAGCGGTAGAATGAGGGCGTCATTACCACGTCATACGCCAGTGTCTGGAGGGCGATCACGGGGCGAGGGGGCTGAAGGGGCAGCAGGGCTGCCGAAGCCCCTGAAATCCGGTATCGCGCCATCGCCCGGCGGCTCATCATGCTCAACGCGGATCTTCATTGTCATTCCAAGGTGTCGGACGGCACGCTGACGCCGTCCGAAGTGGCGCAGGTCGCTTTCGAGGCCGGTGTCGACCTATGGGCGCTGACGGACCACGATGAAATCGGCGGCCAGCGCGAAGCGCGGGCGGCGGCCGAAGCGCTGGGCATGCGTTACGTGAGCGGCGTCGAAATCTCGATTACGTGGGCGAACCGCACGGTGCATATCGTCGGACTGAACATCGACCCCGACAACCCGGCGCTGATCGACGGCCTCGCGGCGACGCGCGGCGGTCGTGCCGCTCGGGCGCAACTGATGAGCGAGCAACTGGCGGCCGCTGGCATTCCCGACGCATACGAAGGCGCGCTGCGCTTCGTCGGCAATCCCGACCTGATCTCCCGCACGCACTTCGCGCGCTTTCTGGTAGAAATCGGCAAATGCGCGTCGGTCTCCGACGTTTTTGCGAAGTATCTTTCGGAGGGACGTCCGGGCTACGTGCCGCATCGATGGGCGACGCTCGAGGAGTCCGTCAAGTGGATTCGCGGCGCGGGTGGCATTGCCGTTGTGGCCCACCCCGGGCGCTATAAATTCACGCAGCTGGAATTCGGCGCGCTGTTCGATCAGTTCCGCGAACTGGGCGGCGAAGCGATTGAAGTAGTGACCGGCAGCCATACGCCGGATCAGTACCGCGAGTATGCCGATGTCGCGCGTCAGTACGGTTTTCTGGCGTCGCGCGGCTCGGATTTCCATGGACCGACCGAGAGCCGTGCGCTGCTCGGCAAGCTGCCACCGTTGCCCGACGATCTCACCCCGGTCTGGAGCCGCTGGCAGTAACTTACCGCCAACATGTCGCAATTCTTCCAGATTCACCCGGAAAATCCTCAGCCACGTCTCATCAAACAAGCGGCACAGATCATCGACAAAGGCGGCATCGTGGCGTTGCCGACCGATTCGAGCTACGCGATTGCCTGTCATATCGACGACAAGCAGGCCGTCGACCGGCTGCGGCGTATTCGCGGCCTTGACGAGAAGCAGATGCTCTCGCTGCTCGTGCGTGATTTGTCCGAGCTGGCCGAATTTGCCATCGTCGACAACCGGCAGTACCGGCTGATCAAGGCGACGACGCCGGGGCCGTACGTTTTCATTCTGGAAGCGACGAAAGAGGTGCCGCGACGCCTGTCGCACCCGTCGCGAAAGACGATCGGCCTGCGGGTGCCGGAACATGCCATTACGCTGGCGCTGCTCGAAGAACTAGGCCAGCCGCTGCTGGCCACGACGCTGATTCTGCCCGATGAAACCGAGCCGCTGAACGACCCGGAGGAAATCCGGGAGCGGCTCGAGAAGCAACTGGACCTCGTCATCGACGGCGGGGCGTGCCCCAAGGAGCCGTCGACGGTGGTCGATCTGACGGTGACGCCGCCGGAAGTCTTGCGTCGCGGACGCGGGTCGCTGACACCGTTCGGTCTGTCGTGATGGCGTGGATGTCGCTGTGCCTGCCCGCCGTGGCCCCAAAATCTTTGTAAGGGTGGGTAATACTGGCGTGCAGGTCTGCTTGTTACAATAGTCGGCTATGAATGCAGACCTGATCCAGACCATCGCGGTCTACGCGCTCCCAGTCCTCTTCGCGATTACGTTGCACGAGGCGGCGCACGGCTATGTCGCCAAGCATTTCGGCGACCCCACGGCATTTCTGATGGGGCGCGTCACACTCAATCCCCTCAAACACATCGATCCGATCGGCACGATCCTCGTGCCGCTGGCGCTTTACTTCATGACGAGCGGGGCTTTCCTGTTCGGTTACGCGAAGCCGGTGCCGGTCGCGTTCGGCAGCTTGCGCAATCCGCGCATCGATACGATCTGGGTCGCGCTGGCCGGTCCGCTGTGCAACTTCGCGCAGGCGATTCTCTGGGCCCTGGTCACCGTCGGGCTCCAGATCGCGGAGGTTCGCGAACCGTTCTTCCTGATGATGGCGCAGGCCGGTCTCGTGGTGAACCTCGTGATGTGCATGTTCAACCTGTTTCCGGTGCCGCCGCTCGACGGCGGACGCGTGCTGGTCTCGCTGCTGCCTGCGCGTGCGGCCTATACGCTCTCACGCATCGAGCCTTACGGCTTTTTCATTGTGATGGCGTTGGTTGTCAGTGGTGTGCTCGGCCGTGTCTGGCTGTGGCCGCTGATTCAGTGGGGGCGTGACTTGATCGTGTGGATGCTCACGCCGCTGCTGTCGCTGGCTTCCTGAAGTTTTTGCAGACTTATAACTAGACCATGTACCCCGAACGCGTTTTCTCCGGCATGCGACCGACCGGTCGTCTGCACCTCGGCCACTATCACGGCGTGCTCAAGAACTGGATTCAGCTCCAGTCGGAGTATCCGTGCTACTTCTGCGTGGTCGACTGGCATGCGCTCACCACGCACTACGAGACGCCCGACGTCATCGAACAGAACGTATGGGACGTACTGATCGACTGGCTGGCCGCAGGGATCGATCCGAATCAAGCCACGCTCTTCATCCAGAGCAAGGTGCCCGAGCATGCCGAACTGGCGCTGCTCATCGGTATGAGCACGCCGCTGGGCTGGCTCGAACGTGTGCCGACGTACAAGGAGCAGATCGAAAAGCTCAAGGAAAAGGACCTGTCGACGTACGGCTTCCTTGGCTATCCGGTGCTCATGGCGGCGGACATTCTCCTGTATCGCGCGCTGCATGTGCCGGTGGGTGAAGATCAGGTGCCGCACGTGGAAATGACCCGCGAGATCGCACGGCGCTTTAACTATCTGTACGGTCGCGAGGCGGGCTTCGAAGAGAAGGCGCTGGCGGCCGCACGCAAGCTCGGCGGCAAGCGCTCGAAGCTCTATCTCGAATTGCGCAATGCGTATCAGGAGAAGGGCGACGACGAGGCGCTCGAACAGGCGCGTGCCATGCTGTCCGAATCGCAGTCGTTGTCGATGGGCGATCGCGAGCGTCTTTTCGGTTACCTCGAAGGCGCACGCAAACTGATTCTGGTGGAGCCGCAAGCGCTGTTGACGCCTGCGTCGCGTATGCCGGGGCTCGACGGTCAGAAGATGTCGAAGTCCTATAACAACACCATCGGCTTGCGCGAAGACGCGGAATCGATCACCAAGAAGGTGCGCACGATGCCGACGGATCCGGCGCGTGTGCGTCGCACCGACCCGGGCGATCCCGACAAGTGCCCGGTGTGGCAGTTGCATCAGGTCTATAGCGACGACGATACGCGCGAGTGGGTCCAGAAGGGCTGTCGCAGTGCGGGCATCGGTTGCATCGAATGCAAGCAGCCGGTCATCGAGGGCATCCTGCGTGAACAACAGCCGATGCTTGAGCGCGCGCAAAAGTACATGGACGATCCGTCGCTGCTGCGCGCCATCGTGGCCGACGGCTGCGAGAAGGCCCGCAAGTCGGCGCAGGAAATCATGCGCGACGTGCGTGAAGCCATGGGGCTCCAGTATTCATGACGGCTGACGTCGTGACTGTCGCTGCGTCGGGTGCTGTGCATGGCACAGGTGCGCCGTCTGCGTGGCTGGTGCGCTGGGCACATCTCATCGCGCCGGGTGCGCGCGTGCTCGATCTTGCGTGCGGGCACGGACGTCACACCCGCTGGCTCGCCGGGCGGGGTGTGCATGTGACGGCTGTCGATCGCGACGAGGCGGCGCTTGCCACGATGGCAACGCTCGCAAACGTGACGACGCTCAGCGCCGATCTGGAAGGTGCGCCGTGGCCGCTGACGGCGCACGCGCCGTTCGACGCCGTCATCGTCACAAACTATCTGCATCGACCGCTGTTTGCGCAGATCGCCGCGAGCGTGGCGCCGGGCGGCGTGCTGATTTACGAAACCTTTGCCCAAGGAAACGAAAGGCACGGGAAACCGTCCAATCCGCTGTTTCTGCTGGGGCCGGGCGAGTTGCTCGACGTCGCGCATACAGCGGGCCTGCGTGTCACGGCTTACGAGGATGTCACGCTGCCTGCGCCGCGTGCGGCGTGTGTGCAGCGACTGTGCGCGACACGTGCCGCCGTCCCCGGGGAAAACCCCGGCATCGCCGCCCTGTACGAGGCGACAGCGTAATCCGCTACAATCCACCCTTATCGCTGAATTGTTCGATCAACCATGACTACCCAAACTCCGATTCAAGGCAGTATCGTCGCGATTGTCACCCCGATGGCAGAGGACGGCAGCCTTGACCGTGAAGCACTGCGTAACCTGATCAACTGGCACGTCGACGAAGGCACGGACGGCATCGTGATCGTCGGCACGTCGGGCGAGTCCCCGACGGTGAACGTGGAAGAGCACTGCGAACTCATCGAGATCGCCGTGCAGCAAACCGCAGAAGCTGGCCAGTCGCGTGGACGCAAGGTGCCCGTGATCGCCGGCACCGGCGGTAATTCGACGGCCGAAGCTATCGAACTGACCCGGCATGCCAAGAAGGTCGGTGCGGATGCGTCGCTGCAAGTCGTGCCGTACTACAACAAGCCCACGCAGGAAGGCCAGTACCAGCACTTCCGCGCCATTGCCGAAGCCGTTGAGCTTCCGGTCATCCTCTATAATGTGCCCGGCCGTACCGTGGCAGACGCCAGCAACGATACGCTGCTGCGTCTGGCGCAAGTGCCTGGCATCGTTGGCGTGAAAGACGCCACGGGCAACCTGGATCGCGGCATCGACCTGATCCGGCGCGCCCCGAAGAGCTTCGCCGTGTATAGCGGCGACGACCTGACGGCTGTTGCGCTCATGCTCATGGGCGGTCAGGGTAATATCTCGGTCACCGCCAACGTGGCACCGCGTGCAATGCACGATCTGTGCGTGGCTGCGCTGGCCGGCGACGTGACCAAGGCACGTGAACTGCAATTCAAGCTGTTCGAACTGCATCGTGCCATGTTCGTCGAAGCCAATCCGATCCCCGTGAAGTGGGCGCTGCAAAAGATGGGCATGATCGCGTCGGGCATCCGCCTGCCGCTCACGCCGCTTGCGCAGCCGTATCAGGACACGGTGCTCGAAGCCCTCAAGTCGGCCAACATCGCCGTTGTCTAAGCTGTCGTTCAGGCACCCGGGTTCGATTGCCCACCCATTTTTTTGCGACTCATGAAACGAATCGTCAGTAATTCCGTAGCTCGTCCCGTGCTGGCATGGGCCGCTATTGCCTCGTTGGCCCTCGTCGCCGGATGTAGCTCGCTGTCGAGTGCCTTGTCTTCGGACAAGGTCGACTACAAGAGCTCGAAGACCGGCCCCTCGCTCGACGTCCCGCCGGATCTGACGAACGTTCAGGCCGCTGATCGCAAGTACGTGACGCCGGGCGGTACCGCCACGCTGTCGACCTACGAGACGCAGCAGAAGGTCGTTGCCGCCAACCCGACGGATACGGTGCTGCCGGACGTGCCGGGCATGAAGGTCGTGCGCGACGGCAACGAGCGTTGGCTCGTGATTCAGAAGCCGGCCGGTGAACTGTGGCCGACGCTGCGCGAGTTCTGGCAGGAAAACGGCTTCGTGTTGACGATCGACTCGTCCGATACCGGTGTGATGGAAACCGACTGGGCAGAGAACCGCGCCAAGCTGAATCAGGACATCATCCGCGATCTGCTGGGCAAGGTGCTCGACGGTCTGTATTCGACGGGCGAGCGCGATCGTTTCCGTACGCGCGTCGAACGTGATCCGAATGGCGGCACGGACATCTACATCACGCATCGTCGCATGGTGGAAGTGTTCACGAACTCGCAGAAGGACACGACCAAGTGGGAACCGGCACCGAACGATCCGGGTCTCGAAGCCATCATGCTCACGAAGCTGATGCAGCGCTTCGGTGCGCAGGCCGATCAGGCCAAGGCGCAAGTCGAAAGCGCGAAGGCGGGCGGACCGACCAGCCAGGTCGTGAAGACGGCCGATGCTTCGTACCTCGACATCAACGAGCCGTTCGACCGCGCATGGCGTCGTGTGGGCGTGGCGCTCGACCGCGGTAACTTCACCGTGGACGACCGTGACCGCGCGAAGGGTCTGTACTTCGTGAGCTATGTCGATCCGGCATCGCTGGCGAAGGACAACGGTTTCTTCTACAGCCTGTTCCATGCGAAGGAAGTGCAGGATCAGAAGAAGGCCAAGAAGTACAGCGTGAACGTGCAGGGTCGCGGCGACAGCCAGACTCGCGTGCAGGTGCTCGACGACAAGGGTAACGTCGACAACTCGCAGATCGCTCAGACGATCATCAGCGTGATCGGCAACCAGCTCCGTTAAGGCGGGGCGTGCGGTTCGCCAGTCTAGGCAGCGGCAGCGAAGGCAATGCCCTGCTGGTGGAGGCGTCGGAAGGCGCCTCCACGACACGCATTCTCCTCGATTGCGGTTTCTCGATGCGAGAGGTCGAGCGTCGCCTCACGGCGCGCTCGATCGACGTGGCGTCACTCGACGCCATCGTCATCACGCATGAACACGCCGATCACATCGGCAGTGCACTTTCCCTCACTCGCAAGTACCGAATCCCGCTCATCATGAGCTGGGGAACGGGGCTGGCCGTCAAGGTCGCCACGACGCTCTCTGTCGAAGACAGCCATGCGCTCGTGCGATGGTGTCGTTCCGACGAACGGCTGACGGTGGGCGGTCTGGAGCTGCATCCTTATACCGTGCCCCACGACGCGCGTGAGCCTCTCCAATTCGTGTTTTCCGATGGTGCTCGCCGCTTGGGTGTGCTGACCGATGCCGGGTGTCCAACGGCGCACGTCATCGCCACGCTGGGCGGCTGCGATGCGTTGGTGCTCGAATGCAATCACGATCGCGAGATGCTGGCCAACAGCAAGTATCCGCCGTCGCTCAAAGCGCGCATTGGTGGCACCTATGGCCATCTGGCGAACGACGCGGCTGCGGAGATTCTCGGGGCGATCGACCGGGCAAAACTTCAGCGTGTGGTCTGTGCGCATTTGAGCGAGCAGAACAATACGCCAGAGCTGGCGATGGCGGCGATGACGGCTGTCATCGGCACAGAGGCGACGGAGATCCTCGTGGCGACGCAGACAGGGGGATTCGACTGGCTGACGTGCTAGCGAGGTGTACGAAGTGTACAGACGTAAAAAAGCCGGTCAGAAGACCGGCTTTTTTTGCTCAACTGCCTTGCGGCAGTGAGAGCTTACTTGCTGGCAGCAGCGTCAGCAGCCGAAGCAACGGCGTCAGCAGCAGCACCAGCAGCCGAAGCGGCCGTGTCAGCAGCAGCACCAGCAGCCGAAGCAGCCGAATCAGCAGCAGCGCCAGCAGCCGAAGCGGCGTCCGAAGCAGCCGTAGCAGCCGAAGCGGCAGCGTCAGCAGCCGGAGCAGCGGCTTCTTCCTTCTTGCCGCAGGCGGTCAGGGCGATAGCCAACAACGAAGCGACGAGGAGAGACTTCTTCATGATCACGTCCTTTTATGGTAGAAGACAAGCGAATTGAATATTAGTTACGGTAATACGCTCTTGCCAGCGCAAAGCCGATTGCGAGACATTGGCAATTGAGGATTACCCTTGGTCATGCAAGCTGCTTGGCGAGAAATTATATTGGGTTTTCCCCAACGCGTCACGTCAATCTCGCGGTTTTACCCCGCTTTTTTCCTTACGGCGCGCAACTTTCGCACGCCTTTCGCGTCGGGTCCAAGCAGCAGCCATCCCGAAGCATACCAATCGTACAGAATTTCAACGATTTCTTGGCCTTTTTGCTCGAAATTCGCACATTCCGCTGCATTCAGCTCGCGCCGATCTGCAAGGGTTCGTAACGTAGAGCGCGCAGTGACAGGCACTTCAAGTGGTTCGCCGTTGACGAAGTAGCGGTTGCGTCGATACAACAATTGCGTCTTCGGGGAGAGCGTCAGGCCTCGTGAAGATACTTCGTGCACGAAACGTGACATCGAAAGCGGCTTCTCAGGCGGATCGAAGAACACGTGCGACTTCGGTTCGCTGAGCCAGCGTCCCAGGAAATCTTCGACTTCCTTTTGCCCCCAGCGCACACGTTCGAGCTGCGAAATGAGCGTGTCGATCATCGCATCGGGCAATGCAGCCGGATGTTTGACGGCGGGTTGCTTCGGATCCGCGTATCGCCCAGCGAAATGACGCGCAAACGGCAGGTCGGCTGCATTTTCCGCAAGGTAATACAGGAAGTTCTGAAGCATCTCCTGTTCGAGCGGCGCGCGGAATCCGATGGAGTACGTCATGCACTCGCCCTCGGCTACGCCATCGTGTGCGTAGCCCGGCGGCAGATACAGCATGTCACCTGGCTCCAGTACCCATTCCTCTTCGGCTTCGAAGTTTTTCAGGATGCGCAGCGGCACGTCTTCCAGCCATGTCGTGTCGCGTTGCGGTCCGATACGCCAGCGTCGCTTGCCGTGCGCTTGCAGCAGAAACACGTCGTACGAATCGAGGTGGGGGCCGACGCCGCCGCCATCGGTCGCGTAGCTGATCATCACGTCGTCGAGACGCGCGTCGGGAATGAAGCGAAACTGTTGCATAAGGGCGTCGACCGCGGGCGCGTGAAGGTTCACGCCCTGCACGAGAAGCGTCCATTGCTTGCGCGTGAGCGGCGGCAGATCGTCGGTGTCGAACGGGCCGTGATCGAGTTGCCAGCGTTTGCGCGCATGGGTGATGAGGCGGGATTCGACATCGTCCTGCGCAGCAAGGGCGAACAGCGCCTCACGCGAGAGCGGTGCGGAAAAGCCCGGGATCGCCTGGCGAATGAGCAACGGGCGCTTGTGCCAGTAGCGCTTCATGAAAGCGTCGGGAGCGAGGTCGCCGAGCAACGGCAGTGGGGAGCGAGATGTCGTCATGCGTAGGAGCCGGGGCGCTGTCATACGGCTGCGCGTATAATGCGGGCTGTTTTTCGGAGAGTTTGATGAAGATCGAAAAGAATACCGTCGTCTCGGTGACTTACAAGTTGTCGGACGCTCAGGGCAACCTGATCGAAGAAAGCGGCGCCGAGCCGATGGTCTATCTGCACGGCGGCTATGATGGCACGTTCCCCAAGATCGAGGAAGCGCTCGATGGTCAGGACGTCGGCTTTGAGACCCAACTGCAACTGGAACCGACGGACGCCTTCGGCGACTACGATTCCGAGCTGATCAAGATCGAAGAGCGTGGCCGTTTCCCGGACCCGCTCGAAGTCGGCATGCAGTTCGAAGGCACGCCGGAAGATGGCGACGAAGAGGCCGACGCGCTGATTTACACGGTGACCGACGTGGCCGACGACAAGGTCGTGCTCGACGGCAACCACCCGCTCGCGGGCATGGCACTGCGCTTCGAACTGAAGGTGACTGACGTGCGTCAGGCCACCGAAGAGGAAATCGAGCACCAGCACGCGCACGGCGCGTCGGGTCTCGAGATCGTCGACGAGGACGAAGACGACGCGCCCACGCTGCATTAATCGCGGGACACGCTGAGCGTCACTCGTGACGCGAAGCCCGTGAGCAGTATGAGCAAAAGCGCCGGACAGGTGCATCGTGATATGCGATGCGCCTGTCCGGCGTTTGCATTTTCCGGACGTGTATTTGCGTAATAAGTGGTCGGCTTACAAGAGCCGAAGCGCGGGCCTGATCCGAATCTGCGACGCGAATCGCTTCAATTCAATTGCCGTGCGCCGTACTGCGAGACGAGGCTTTCGGGAGCATCGCGGGGCCGATCGGCATGACACCCTCGTTCGGGTCCAGGCTGATGGCGGTGTTGGTTGTCAGTCCGGAGGTTGGGTAGAGCACCGCATAAGGCACGGAGGTGGGTGTTGCGGTGGACGTCGATGCAGGTGTGGCCGATGGCGTTACATGGCCTGTGGGCGGCGCAGGCACCGCAGCCGGTGGAAACACGCCGCCTCCTGTCGTCGCTCGCCCCGCGTCCGCTCCCGAGGCTGCACCTTGTGTGGCTGTCGCACCGCTACTGCGCTGACCGCTGGCCGTTGGCGCGGCGGTGCTGTTCGGCGGCAGGAGTGCGCTTTCGAAGCGGAATAGCTGAGACGTTCGGGGATCGACGTGTACGCGCACCCATCGATTGCTCGTGGGAGACCCGAAGGTGCTTAGCTGCGTGAACGTCTTCACCGGTGCGCCATGAGTGTCGCGCAAAGGTTGCGAGTGATGCATGGTCTTGCCGCTGTCGATCAGCAGAATCGGCTCTTTGAAGCGGGCCGCCAGACGTTGCAATTGCGTGCGGAAATCCTTATAGCCATCCACGCCGCGACGCCCCGCACGATCCGAGAAGATGCCGCCCAGTCCGCCGCCGCGCGCTGGCTCGAACTCCGGGTCGGCCTGCGCGATGACGACCATACCGAGCGCGTCCTTCTGCTGCGCGTAGACGAGCGCGTGTTGCAGCCAGACGCGCGTCGCGATCACCCGATCTTCAAACTCGCCGTTTCGTCCGCCAGCCGAGCGATAGTTATTGTTGTTGCCCGGAAGATTCACGCCGACGAAAACCACGCCGCGATAAAACCATCGCACGTTCTCGTGATACTGCCGAAAGCGCGCCATGTCGCTCTGACGCGTGAGGTCGAACTGCGCGTAGCCGACCGGGCCGGGGCCCAGTAACGCGTCGTCGTCGAAGGCGTGATCGCGCAGGAAGTCGAGCCGCTCCACCGGGTTGTAGCTGCCGTCCGTTGCGCGCTCGCAATCGGCCCAGTCGTTCGCGCCGGGCACGTAGATCATCGGCTTGGGCGAACTGGCCAGAAGACTCAGACGCTGCGTGACGAGGTCGTCGCGGCACGATTCCGAAACGCTTTTCAGATTGCCTGCGTGGACGACGAACGCCGCCGGCGTATCGCCGATGCTCGCCAGCACACTGCGCGTGACGGGCACCTCGGTGCTGTTGAACGGCGTATTGCCGAGCACTGCGAACTCGAAAGGCGGCGGTTTCGCCGGTGCCTTGGGTTGTGCCTTCGCTGCGGTACGGGTCGAAGCCTTCGCGCTGCTAGACGTCGCAACCGCCGATGTCGGGCCAAGCGCGAGTGCCAACGTCACGAGACACGCGGCCAGCAGGCCGATGCAGGTGTCATGCGTGACGTGTGGGCGACGAAGGCTCGACATATGGGCGGGGGCGGCCGTGGCGTCAGTCGTGCGTGCGGCCGCGCATCAGGCCGCGCAGTTCATACAGCAGATCGAGCGCTTCGCGCGGACGCAGATCGTCCGGATCGATTTCCGCCAGACGTGCCAGCGCCGCTTCCGACGCGGCGTCGAGGGCAGGGGCGCTGTGCGCTCCCGCGCCGTTTGCGCCCGGTGCGATGGCGTCGTCGTCCGCGTCCTCTCCGGCAAGCTCAACGGCCGCACGCGGCGCAAAAAGATCGAGCTGCGGCGCGGCGGGGTCGAGTGCCTGCTGTTCGAGCAGCGCGAGATGCTTGCGTGCCGCGCGAATGACCGGCATCGGAACGCCCGCGAGTTGCGCCACTTGCAAGCCGTAGCTCTGGCTCGCTGGGCCGTCCTGTACGGCATGCAGGAACACGATCCCTTCGCCGTGTTCTACCGCCGACAGGTGCACGTTCGCGCATTGCGGGAACTCGTCGGGCAATTGCGTCAGTTCGAAATAGTGCGTGGCGAAGAGGGTGTAGCAACGGTTGTGGCCGAGCAGGTGACGGGCGATAGCCCAGGCGAGCGCGAGACCGTCGAAGGTCGACGTGCCGCGTCCGATTTCATCCATCAGCACAAGGCTCTGATCCGTGGCCGTGTGCAGAATCGCCGCCGATTCGGTCATCTCGACCATAAACGTCGAGCGACCGCCCGCGAGGTCGTCCGACGCGCCGATACGCGTGAAGATCGCGTCGAGCGGCCCGAGTCGCACGGCTTCGGCAGGCACGTAGCAACCGACGTACGCCAGCAACGCGATGAGTGCGGTCTGACGCATGAACGTCGACTTACCGCCCATGTTCGGGCCGGTGATCAGCAGCAACCGACGCGGATCGCCCAACGAGCAATCGTTGGCGATGAAGCGCTCGACTTGCTGTTCGACGACGGGGTGGCGGCCCTGACGAATGTCGACCACACGGTCCTGCACCAGTTCGGGCTTGACCCAGCCGAGCGTTTCGGCGCGCTCGGCGAGCGACGCCAGCACGTCGAGCTGTGCGAGCGCCTGCGCAATGCGTTTGAACTCGGTGATGTGCGGCAGCAGCGACTGCAGCAGCGCGTCGTAGAGCATCTTCTCGCGCGCGAGTGAGCGCTCCTGCGCCGACAGCGCCTTATCTTCAAACGTCTTCAGTTCCGGCGTGATGTAGCGCTCGGCGTTCTTGAGCGTCTGACGGCGGCGATAGTCGTCCGGCACCTTGTCGGTCTGACCGCGCGTGACTTCGATATAGAAGCCGTGCACCTTGTTGAACTCGACGCGCAGATTGTTAATGCCGGTGCGCGCACGTTCGCGCGTTTCCAGATCGACGAGGAACTGGCCGCAGTTCTCGGAAATGTCGCGCAGCTCGTCGAGGTCGGTGTCGTGACCGCGCGCGATGACACCGCCGTCGCGCAGCATGGCCGCAGGTTCTTCGGCGACGGCACTCGTCAGCAGGGCGAGCGCATCGTCCGGAATCGCGAGGTCTTCATGCAGGATCGCCAGCAGCGGCGAACGCGCTTCGACGGCACGCAAGGTGGTGTGCAACTCAGGCAGACGGCGCAGCGCATCGCGCAGGCTCGACAGATCGCGCGGACGCGCTGTCAGCAATGCCAGACGCGCGGTAATCCGCTCGACGTCGGCGACGTGACGCAGTTCGCTATTGAGCGCGCGCCACGTGCCGGGGCCTTCGAGCAGCGTCGCAATCGCCAACTGACGCGACTGCGGCACTTGCTGATCGCGCATCGGGTGGTGCAGCCAGTGACGCATCAGGCGGCTGCCCATCGTCGTACCGCAGGTGTCGAGCAGCGAGAGCAAGGTGGGCGATTCGGTGCCGCGCAGCGTCTCCGTGAGCTCCAGATTGCGGCGTGTGGCGGCGTCGAGGCCAATATAGGCCGCTTCTCGCTCTACGTTCAGACTTTGCACATGTCGCAGCGACTGACCTTGCGTCGCGGCTGCGTACTGCAACAACGCACCTGCTGCGCCCAGCGCGGGATCGAGACCGTCGCAACCGAACGCGGTCAGGCTGGCAACGCCCAGTTGGTCGCGCAGTCGTTGTGTGCCCGCGGCGGTGTCGAAATGCCAATCGGGCACACGCGTCGTGGTGCCGAGGGAGAAGTTGCCGAAGGCTTCGACGGCGCTGTCGGGCACCAGCGTTTCCGCCGGACGGATGCGTTCGAGTTCGCGCGGCAGTTTGTCGGCGGCCACTTCCATCAGGCGCAGCTCACCGCTGGCCAGCGACAGCCATGCCAGACCGGCCACGCGTTCGCTAGCGCGTCTTGCAGGCGGTATCTGCACGGCGAGCAGGTACTGATCGACCTTGTCGCTGAGCAGCGCGGCATCCGTGAGCGTGCCGGGGGTGACGATACGTACGACCTTGCGCTCAACCGGGCCTTTGGAGGTCGCCGGGTCGCCGATCTGTTCGCAGATGGCGACGGATTCGCCGAGCTTGACCAGCTTGCCGAGATATTGCTCGACGGCGTGATGCGGCACGCCAGCCATGCGGATCGGCTGGCCGCCGGATTGCCCGCGAGCGGTGAGCGTGAGGTCGAGCAGGCGCGCGGCCTTGGCGGCGTCGTCGTGGAAGAGTTCGTAGAAATCGCCCATGCGGTAGAACACCAGCATGTTCGGATGCTCGGCCTTGATGCGCGTGTACTGCTGCATCATCGGCGTCATGGCGGGTGTCGCAGGGGCTGCGGCCGGTGCCGCGGGAGTCGCTTGGGTGCTCGTCATGAATGAATTCGGGTCGGGCAAGTCGGGTCACGATGTGCGTCGGCGGGGATTTCCGCCCGGCGCATCTCTCGGTGAGGCGGCAGGGAGAATTTCGTCGGTCCTGCCGTTTTGCACCATCGTGGCGCGTTGGATGCGCAATTTTACGACGGGTTCGGGTTGCGCCGTTATCCATCCCTTATGGATGTCACTCATTGGCACCGATGAAGATGTTGCTTACAGGCGTCAATCGGGCATCGAATATTTCTCAAGTTTCCTGAAAATGTGCCGTTTCGGGTGGTAATCTCTCGCAAAAATAAGCGAAAGCAAGACAAAAGCTACTCTCGTACGGGCCAGCATGGTGAAGTCGTTGAAGGGACGGGTCGCAGCGGCGACGGCACTCGTCTCGATGATATTGATCGTCGGATTGGCCGTCGGGATCGAGTTTTTCGTCTATGGAGAGTTGCGAAGCTCGATGCAGGCGCAGCTCGACACGCACGTCAAGCTCGCGGCCGATCAGCTCGACGACAAGTTGCGCGCCAAGTTCATCGAACTGCACCGCATGGCCCGCAATATCGGCGACCCGGCCGCCATGACGCCCGCGCAGTTCGAGACCTTCGTGGGTCTCTCGGTGTCGATGCCCGAGACGTTCAATACGATCTTCGTGGCCGCGCCCGACGGTCATCTTTTCTACGATTCCACCTTCGCTGCAACACCCATCAATATCGCCGACCGCGACTATTTCCGGCAGTTGCTGGCGGGCGCGCCGCAATCGGCGTCCAGCGTGATTGCGGGCAAGATCACCGCCTCACCGGGTATTGTCCTCGCGGTGCCCGTCACGAACGCGCAGGGCAAGGTGATCGCCGTCGTCGGCGGCGCGGTCAATCTGTTGCGTCAGAACTTCATCGTCGATCTCGCCAGCAACAGTGTCGGTGAGACAGGGCGCTACTGCCTGATCACGAACGAGAATCCGCCGCGCTACGTCATTCAGGCGGACGTCACCAAGATTCTTACGCCCGTCGGTCCGGTGCAGACGATGTGCGGCGTGCGCGATCCCGGCTCGAACGACATCGTCCATATGCATCCGCTGGTGGCGCGTGCCCCGATGACGACAACCGGTTGGAACGTTGTGGCGGTGCTGCCGGGTGCGGAAGCGTTCGATCCGATTTCGCACGTTCGGCGTCAAGTGGTGCTGCTGGCCATCGCCGCGATCGGCATTGCGGCACTCGTGATGTGGTGGGTGGCGCGGCGCTTGCTGCGTCCGCTCGACACGCTGCGCGACCTGGTCGAGCGCAGCGCTGGCGACATGCGGGCGGTGCAGTCGTTGCCCGTGCAGCGCGCCGACGAAATCGGGGCGCTCGCGAACACGTTCCGCACCATGATGGAGCAGCTGAGCGAACGCACGGAAGCGCTTGAGATGTCGCGTGAGGCGGCGCGCGCGAACGTGCGAAGGATGCAGGAAGTGGCGGATCGCGTGCCGTATCTCGTCGCGTTTCTGGACGGCGACGAGCGGTTTGCCTTTGTGAACCGCGCATGCGAAGTGCGTCTGCGGCGTTCGCGAGACCGCATTCTTGGCGTGACGGCGCGCGAGTTGCTCGGGCCGTCGCTGTATCGCGAGTTCGCGCCGCATCTCGCGCGCGCCTTTGCTGGTGAGGTGGCCACGTTCGTCTGGGACTTCGGTGAAGACTCGGCCTATCGATGCTTTGAAGTGAGTTATCAGCCGGAGTGGGCGACGCATAACGTGCTGGCCGGTGTTCACGTGTTTGTGCGCGATATCACCGTCGAGCGTTCAAACGAGCGGCGCTGGCGTCGCGAGTCGCACACGGACCACCTGACGGGGCTGCTCAATCGCAAGGGCTTCGATCAGGCGTTGTCGGGAGCGGTGCGCCGCGCGCGTGAAGGGGCGGGCGCACAGGCGCTGCTGTTCGTCGATCTGGATCGCTTCAAGGTGGTCAACGATACGTGGGGCCATTCGCTGGGTGATGAGTTGCTTCGGCGTCTCGCCAAACGACTGCTCGCGAGCGTGCGCGAGGGGGATGTGATTGCCCGCTTCGGGGGCGACGAATTCGCCGTGATCATGCGCGACGTGCAGGACTTGCTCGACGTCGAGCGCGCAGCGATGGCCATTCTCGATGCGGCGTCGCGACCGATGATGCTCTCGGTCGGTGAAGTGTCAGTGGGCGCTTGCGTCGGCGTGGCGATGGTCGCGCGCAACGAGGACAAGACGCCCGACATGCTGTTCGAAGCAGCCGATCGCGCCCTCTACGAGGCGAAGCACGGTGGACGTGGGCGGTTCGTCCTCAGCAACGGCAACGCCGAACGCGCACCGTAAGCAGTTGCCTAGCAGGTGCCCTAAGCAAATGCCCTAATCAGATGCTGTAAGCGGGCGCTCACTGGGGGCGGCGCGTCGTTGCGTCGACGGCTTCCTTGCGTTAGGCGCAGGCAATCGAAAGCGCGTCAGCGATCATCTTCCCTGAAGTTACGAGCGTCGATTGTCTGACGCACAATGAGCGACGCCCGTCGTCGGCGATGCGCTCGGTGGCCGTTTTCGACGCCGCTGCCGGTCGGGTGTGGGGATGTCTTCAGGAGGTTTCGAAAGTCTTCGTAAAAGGAGGCGGGCATGAAACTGGAAAGCGGACGAGGCCGTGCAGTCACGCGGGCGGCTTCCGACGCAGGGTGGCGCGACGCCGGCCGGACAGGCAAGGCGGCCGGTGAGGGTGCGCGCCATGATCCACCGCGGGCCTTGCATCGCAGACCACGAGCGCGCTCGGAGACCGACGCGCAGGACAACGATGCGAGACATTGCAGTCTGTCGGTTCGTGAAAACGAAGTGTTTCATATGCTGGTCGACGGCCTGGCCGTCAACGAGGTCGCCCACGCGCTGCATCTGAGCGAGCGGACGGTCGCATCACACGTCGCCCATATTCTGGATAAGCTCGCGCTTGGCGACAGCGCGGAACTGATCGGCTACGCCATCCGGCACGGTCTGATCGATGAGGGGAGCGAGGGCGTCGCCTGAGGTGTATTCGGTGCGAAGCGGGCCCTCACATGGCAAGTCAACCCGGCGCGTCGCCAACGGTCGTCATGATCGTTACGGCGCGCCCGTCACATCGGTATCTGCGGGGCGCTTCCTTTGTGTTGTCGTTGCTTTCGTTATGCCCGCGCCGTCTTCCGTTCGTTCGACATCGCATCCCACGTCCCGATTAATTCGGAATGACTTGGCCGTCACGCTGCGCGTGCATTCACAGCCGACGCGATTTTGCAGTCGGTGATATGGTGCAGGCTCAACAAAATTTTCACGGAAGGTGCGTGTCATGACGGACGAGCCGCGCGCGAAGCGTCGGTCCGAATGTTTGTGCGTCACCGTCGACACCCCAACAAGAAGGGGCGGCGCTTTGCTTGCGTGGCGAGACCGCTCCAGGAATCGAGGACAGACACGATGAAGGCCATCGAGATCACCCAGTACGGCGCACCGGAAGTGCTCAAGCTCACCGAGCGTGCGCGTCCCGAACTCAAACCGGGTGAGGTGCTCATCAAGGTGAGCGCCTCGGGCGTGAACCGCCCGGACGTGCTTCAGCGCATCGGGCAGTACCCGGTCCCGCCGGGCGCATCGGACCTGCCGGGGCTGGAAGTGGCGGGCGAAATCGTGGAAGGCGCGCAAGGCGTGCTCGAAGGCGCGGACAACCGCTGGGGCCTGAAGGTTGGCTCGCGGGTGTGCGCGCTGGTGCAGGGTGGTGGTTACGCCGAGTACTGCACCGCGCCGCTGGCGCAGGTGCTGCCGGTGCCCGATGGGCTGTCGGATGTCGAGGCGGCGTCGTTGCCTGAGACGTTCTTTACGGTCTGGAGCAATGTCTTCGATCGCGCGCGTCTCGGCGAGACAGAAGCGGGTGAGAAGGAAACGCTGCTGGTGCAGGGCGGCACGAGCGGGATCGGTGTGACGGCGATTCAACTGGCTGTGGCGCTCGGCCATCGCGTGTTCGCCACCGCAGGCTCCGAAGACAAGGCGCGTGCCTGCGAGACGCTGGGTGCCGAGCGCGGCATCAACTACAAGACGGAAGACTTTGTCGCCGTGACGAAGGAGCTCACTAAGGACCGCGGCGTGGACGTCGTCCTCGATATGGTGGGCGGTGATTATTTGCCGCGCGAAGTGCAGGCGCTGGCGTTCGATGGACGTATCGCCATCATCGCGCTACTGGGCGGCAGCAAGGCGACGCTGGATATGGGGGCGCTACTGCGTCGCCGTCTCACTGTGACGGGCTCGACGCTGCGTCCGCGCTCGGTGGCCTTTAAGGCGGCCATTGCCAAGAACCTGCACGACAAGGTCTGGCCGTTGCTCGCCGCAGGCAAGATTCGTCCCGTGATTTATCAGACGTTTCCGGCCGAGCAGGCGGACAAAGCCCATGCGTTGATGGAAACGAGCACGCACGTCGGCAAGATCGTGCTGACCTGGTAAGCACGTTCTGCCCGATTCGCCGGGGGCGATGCTGTGAATCCGCGTGAATGCCCCATTTTATGCGGATTCGCACGTCGGAAAACCGGCGAAATTGACCCCTATGCCCCGGACGCACTAGAATGAGAGGTTTTTCGTCTCTACGCATTGGGGGATAAGGCGTGACAACTGGTACCGCAGCTTCGGCTCGCACCATCAGCCGTAAGGCTGGCAAGCTCGTCGTGGGCAATTGGAAACTGCACGGCAGTCTGGCCGGCAATGAGGCGCTGCTGGGCGACCTGCTGGCTTCGCCTGTGCTGAGCGCACCGGGCGTGACCGCAGCCGTTTGTGTGCCGTTCCCCTATCTCGCACAATGCCAGACCCGTCTCTCGGGGCAGGTGCTGGGCTTCGGCGCGCAGGACGTATCGGCGCAAGTGAACGGCGCGTTCACCGGCGAAGTCGCCGCGCAGATGATCGCCGAGTTCGGCGCGAAGTTCGTGATCGTCGGCCACTCGGAGCGTCGTGCGTATCACGGCGAGACGGATGCGAGCGTGGCGGCCAAGACGCTGCGCGTGCTCGACGCCGGTATGACGCCGATCGTGTGCATTGGTGAAACGCTGACCGAGCGCGAAGCCGGTGAGACGACGGCAGTCGTCACGCGTCAGCTCGAAACGGTGCTTGCGGCACTGACCGTCGAGCAGGCTGCGCAGATCGTCGTTGCCTACGAACCGGTCTGGGCGATCGGCACGGGCAAGACGGCGACGTCGGCGCAAGCGCAGGAAGTGCATGCGCATCTGCGTTCGCTGCTGCGTGCGAAGGGTGAGGCGGTTGTGGATGTGGCGGTGTTGTATGGCGGCAGTGTGAAGCCGGACAACGCGGCCGAGCTGTTCTCGATGGCGGACGTCGATGGGGGTTTGATCGGCGGTGCGGCATTGAAGGCGGCAGATTTTCTGGCGATTTGCGAGGCAGGTCTGTCGCGCTAATGCCAATACCGTTTGTTGTAACGGTATGAAATAGTCATGACGCAGTGCATCAATTTCGCTGCGAATCGGATGAATTGGATTCTTCTATACGGGTGGTGAGATGGGGTTGTTGAAAACGTTGTTGATCGTGGTGCAGGTGCTTTCCGCGCTGGGCATCATCGGTCTGGTGTTGTTGCAGCATGGCAAGGGCGCCGACATGGGCGCGGCATTCGGCAGCGGTTCGTCGGGTAGTCTTTTCGGCGCATCGGGCTCGGCCAACTTCCTGTCGCGCACCACGGCTGCACTGGCTGCAGTGTTCTTCGTGACCACGCTGGGCCTGACTTACATGGGTTCGTACAAGCCGGCATCAAACATCGGTGTCCTTGGTAATTTGCCTGCGGCGACTGTGCCGGCAACGGCTTCCGCACCCGCTGCAGCAAGTGCTCCGGCACCCGCTTCGGCTGCGAATCCGCAAGACGTGCCGAAGTAATTCGCATTGCGTTTGTGACAAGTAATACGTTGTAAAGAAAGTTGAAAAAAAATCGATTTGTGCATTGAACAAAATGCCGAAGGGCGCTAATATAGCGGTCTTGAAGCGATTCGTAAGTGACAGCGGATTGCAGACTATGAATGCCGACGTGGTGAAATTGGTAGACACGCTATCTTGAGGGGGTAGTGGCGAAAGCTGTGCGAGTTCGAGTCTCGCCGTCGGCACCACAGTTCTACGATGCCAGCCTTGCGTTTATGCTTTGGCTGGCATTTTATTTTGTGCTCACCGTTCATCCGCTTTCCGGTCCCCACACCATCGACGAGAGCGGTTCTTTGAACTAACCGAAAGAGGGTAGAGTTGAACCTCGGAACCTATTATCCCGTCCTGCTGTTTATTCTGGTAGGTGGCGGTCTTGGGGCGGTACTGATTGGCGTCGGTAAATTCCTCGGCCCCAACAATCCCGACAGCGAAAAACTCTCTCCGTACGAGTGCGGCTTCGAGGCATTCGAAGACGCGCGCATGAAGTTTGATGTGCGCTACTATCTCGTCGCCATCCTTTTCATCCTGTTCGATCTCGAAACGGCATTTCTGTTTCCGTGGGGCGTCGCCCTGCGCGATATCGGCTGGGTGGGCTTTATCTCCATGATGGGTTTCCTGCTTGAACTGCTGGTCGGTTTCGTTTTCCTGTGGAAGCGCGGTGCGCTCGACTGGGAATAAGACCGTCAACGTAACTGGCAGCATTGCAGAAGGATTCAGGGTAAGCATATGAGCATCGAAGGGGTTTTGCGCGAAGGGTTCGTCACCACCACGGCTGACAAACTCATCAACTGGACGCGTACGGGTTCGCTTTGGCCGATGACGTTCGGTCTCGCGTGCTGTGCGGTCGAAATGATGCACGCCGGCGCGGCGCGTTACGATCTGGACCGGTTTGGCGTGGTGTTCCGCCCCAGCCCGCGTCAGTCGGACGTGATGATCGTGGCCGGTACGCTGTGCAACAAGATGGCGCCTGCGCTGCGCAAGGTCTACGACCAGATGGCCGAGCCGCGTTGGGTGATCTCGATGGGGTCGTGCGCTAACGGCGGCGGCTACTATCACTATTCCTACTCGGTGGTGCGCGGTTGCGATCGCATCGTGCCGGTCGACGTCTACGTGCCGGGCTGTCCGCCGACGGCCGAGGCGCTGGTCTACGGCATCATCCAGTTGCAGTCGAAGATCAAGCGGACTGCGACGATCGCGCGTAAATAACCGCTACCGCCCATGTCTACACTAGAAAAACTCAAGACCACCCTGCAAAACGTGCTTGGCCCCCGGGCCGAGCAGTTGGTGGAAGCCCTCGACGAGCTCACGCTCACCGTCAAGGCTAGCGACTATCTCGAAGTGGCGCGTACGCTGCGCGATCATCCCGAGCTGAAGTTCGAGCAACTGATGGACGTTGCCGGTCTCGACTATTCGGCTTACGGCGATGGCGCCTACGACGGTCCGCGTTACGCCGCCGTGTCGCATCTGCTCTCGCTCACCCACAACTGGCGTCTGCGTGTGCGCGTGTTCGCACCGGAAGACGATCTGCCGGTCGTGGCATCGCTGATCGATCTTTGGAGCTCGGCCGACTGGTTCGAGCGCGAAGCATTCGATCTGGTCGGTATCGTGTTCGAAGGTCACCCGGACCTGCGCCGTATTCTCACGGACTACGGTTTCATCGGTCACCCGTTCCGCAAGGACTTCCCGACGTCGGGTTATGTCGAGATGCGTTACGACCCGGAGCAGAAGCGAGTGATCTATCAGCCGGTGACGATCGAGCCGCGCGAAATTACGCCGCGCATCATCCGCGAAGAGCATTACGCCGGTCTGAAACATTAAGGTGGCCTTGTGGCAGACATCAAGAACTACACCCTGAACTTCGGTCCGCAGCACCCGGCAGCGCACGGCGTGCTGCGCCTGGTGCTCGAGCTGGACGGCGAAGTCATCCAGCGCGCCGATCCGCACATCGGCCTGTTGCACCGTGCGACCGAAAAACTCGCCGAATCGAAGACGTTCCTGCAATCCGTGCCGTACATGGATCGTCTCGATTATGTGTCGATGATGTGCAATGAGCACGCATACGTCATGGCGATCGAAAAGCTGCTCGGCGTCGACGTGCCGATTCGCGCACAATACATCCGTGTGATGTTCGACGAGATCACGCGCGTGCTGAACCACCTGATGTGGATCGGCTCGCACGCCCTCGACGTGGGCGCGATGGCCGTGTTCCTGTACGCCTTCCGTGAGCGCGAAGATCTGTTCGACGTGTACGAAGCCGTCTCGGGTGCACGTATGCACGCGGCCTATTATCGTCCGGGCGGCGTGTATCGCGACCTGCCGGACACGATGCCGAAATATCGTGCGTCGAAGATGCACAACGAGCGCGCGATCAAGAAGATGAACGAAGCACGCGAAGGCTCGCTGCTCGACTTCATCGAAGATTTCGCCATCCGTTTCCCGAAGTGTGTCGACGAGTACGAAACGCTGCTCACCGACAACCGTATCTGGAAGCAGCGTCTGGTGGGTATTGGCGTGGTGTCGCCTGAGCGCGCGATGCAGCTCGGCTTCTCCGGCGCGATGCTGCGCGGTTCGGGCATTGCCTGGGACTTGCGCAAGAAGCAGCCGTACGAAGTGTACGACCGCCTCGATTTCGAAATTCCGGTGGGTAAGGAAGGCGATTGCTATGACCGTTATCTGGTGCGCGTGGAAGAAATGCGCCAGTCGGCCAGCCTGATCCGCCAGTGCGTGAAGTGGCTGCGTGAGAATCCGGGTCCGGTGATCACCGACAACCACAAGGTGGCTCCGCCGTCGCGCGTCGAAATGAAGTCGAACATGGAAGAGCTGATTCACCACTTCAAGCTCTTCACGGAAGGCTTCCACGTGCCCGCCGGCGAGACGTATGCCGCTGTCGAGCACCCGAAGGGCGAGTTCGGTATCTATCTGGTGTCGGACGGTGCCAACAAGCCGTATCGCCTGAAGATCCGTGCGCCGGGCTTTGCCCACCTTTCGGCGCTCAATGAGATGGCGAAGGGTCACATGATTGCCGATGCTGTGGCGATCATCGGTACCCAGGACATCGTGTTCGGCGAGATCGATCGCTAAGTGCGCAGCGGGCGCCTTGTGCGTCCGCGAGTTTTTTCGGCAGGGTTTCGCAGGTCGATACCGTTGCCGTTCCAGTAGCCGTGCCAGTTGTGCGTGGGCAGTCGACAAAATCGGCGCGCCCGCGCTGGCACGAGCGGGGATAACGTTTTAGAGAACAGTCGGATCGGAAATGCTTTCTCCCGAAGCCCTGAAGAAAATCGACCGTGCCGTTGCCAAATACCCTGCCGAGCAGAAGCAGTCGGCAGTGATGCACGCCCTTGCCGTAGCGCAGGTCGAAAAAGGCTGGTTGTCGCCCGAAGTGATGCAATTCGTGGCGGACTACCTCGAGATGCCCGCAGTCGCGGTGCAAGAGGTCGCAACCTTCTACACCATGTTCAACACGAGCCCGACGGGCAAGTTCAAGTTGACCGTGTGCACGAACCTGCCTTGCCAGCTCACGCGTGGCGAAGAAATGGCCAAGTACCTGAAGGAGAAGTTGGGCGTCGAGTATGGCGACATCACGCCCGACGGCCTCTTCACGGTCAAGGAAGGCGAGTGCATGGGCGCTTGTGGCGACGCTCCCGTCATGCTGGTGAATAACCATCGCATGTGCGGCTTCATGAACGAAGAAAAGGTCGACGCGCTCATCAACGAGCTGACGGCCAAGGGCGCTGCAGGAGAGAAAGCATGACGTCGCTGCACAACCGTCACATCAAGCCGCTGATTCTTGCCGATCTGAACGGCGAGAACTGGCACCTCGAAGATTACGTCAAGCGCGGTGGTTACCAGCAGCTCGCACGCATTCTGAAAGAGGGCATCACGCCTGAGCAGGTGATTGCCGACGTCAAGGCGTCGGGCCTGCGTGGTCGTGGAGGCGCAGGCTTCCCGACCGGTCTGAAGTGGAGCTTCATGCCGCGTGCGTTCCCGGGTCAGAAGTACCTCGTCTGCAATTCGGACGAAGGCGAGCCGGGTACGTTCAAAGACCGCGACATCATGCGCTACAACCCGCATTCGTTGATCGAAGGGATGGCCATCGGTGCTTACGCCATGGGCATTTCGGTCGGCTATAACTACATCCACGGTGAAATCTACGAAGTGTACGAACGCTTCGAAGAGGCACTGGACGAAGCGCGCGCAGCCGGTTATCTGGGCAACAACATTCTGGGTACGGACTTCTCGTTCGAGTTGCACGCTCACCACGGTTACGGTGCGTACATCTGCGGCGAAGAGACGGCGTTGCTCGAATCGCTCGAAGGCAAGAAGGGGCAGCCGCGTTTCAAGCCGCCTTTCCCGGCGAGCTTCGGTCTGTACGGTAAGCCTACGACCATCAACAACACCGAAACGTTCGCAGCCGTTCCGTTCCTGCTGGCCACGGGCCCGCAGCAGTATCTGGAAATGGGCAAGCCGAACAACGGCGGCACCAAGATCTTCTCGGTGTCGGGCGACGTCGAGCTGCCGGGTAACTACGAAGTGCCGCTGGGCACGCCGTTCGGCGAACTGCTCGAACTGGCCGGTGGTATGCGCGGTGGCAAGAAGTTGAAGGCAGTGATTCCTGGCGGTTCGTCGGCACCTGTCGTGCCGGCCGGGCTGATGATGGAAACCACCATGGACTACGACAGCATCGCCAAGGCTGGCTCGATGCTGGGTTCGGGCGCGGTGATCGTCATGGACGAAACGCGCTGCATGGTGAAGTCGCTGCTGCGTCTGTCGTACTTCTACTACGAAGAATCGTGCGGTCAGTGCACGCCGTGCCGTGAAGGTACTGGCTGGCTGTGGCGCGTGGTCAATCGTATCGAGCATGGTGAAGGCCGCAAGGAAGATCTGGACCTGCTCAACTCGGTGGCCGAGAACATCATGGGCCGTACCATTTGCGCGCTGGGCGATGCCGCAGCGATGCCGGTGCGCGGCATGCTCAAACACTTCTGGGACGAGTTCGCCTACCACGTCGAGCACAAGCATTGCTTGGTCGGCGCTCACTAATCCCTTTTGACGCTTGGCATTGAACCGCTATGGTTGAAATCGAAATTGACGGCCAAAAGGTCGAGGTGCCCGAAGGCAGCATGGTGATACAGGCTGCCAAGAAGAACGGCACCTATATTCCCCACTTCTGTTACCACAAGAAGCTGTCCATCGCTGCGAACTGCCGCATGTGCCTGGTCGAGGTCGAGAAGGCCCCGAAGGCTGTGCCGGCATGCGCTACGCCGGTGGCCAACGGCATGATCGTGCGTACGAACTCCGAGAAGGCTGTGAAGGCACAGCAATCGGTGATGGAGTTCCTGCTGATCAACCACCCGCTCGACTGCCCGATCTGCGATCAGGGCGGTGAGTGCCAACTGCAAGATCTGGCAGTGGGTTACGGTAAGTCGGCTTCGCGCTATCAGGAAGAAAAGCGCGTGGTGTTCCACAAGAACGTGGGCCCGCTCATCTCGATGGAAGAGATGTCGCGCTGCATCCACTGCACCCGTTGCGTGCGTTTCGGCCAGGAAGTGGCCGGCGTCATGGAATTCGGCATGCTGGGTCGTGGCGAGCACTCGGAAATCACGTCGTTCGTCGGCAAGACGGTCGACTCCGAACTCTCGGGCAACATGATCGACCTGTGCCCGGTCGGCGCACTCACCTCGAAGCCGTTCCGCTACAGCGCCCGTACGTGGGAACTGTCGCGCCGCAAGTCGGTGAGCCCTCACGACGGCGTGGGTGCGAATCTCGTGGTGCAAGTGAAGAACAACAAGGTCATGCGCGTTGTGCCGCTCGAAAACGAAGCGGTCAACGAGTGCTGGATCTCGGACAAGGATCGCTTCTCGTACGAAGGCCTGAACAGCGACGAACGTCTCACCAAGCCGATGCTCAAGCAGGGCGGCGAGTGGCACGAAGTCGACTGGCAGACGGCGCTTGAGTACGTCGGTCACGGTCTGACGGACATCATCCGCGACTTCGGCGCCGACGCCGTTGCCGCGCTGGCCTCGCCGCACGCCACGATCGAAGAACTGCATCTGCTGCAGAAGTTCGTGCGTGCACTGGGTAGCGACAACGTCGACTTCCGTCTGCGTCAGACGGATGTGTCGGGCGGCACCCAGGGTGCCCCGTGGCTCGGCCTGCCGATCGCCGAACTCGATACGCTGCAAAGCACGCTGGTCGTCGGCTCGTTCCTGCGTAAGGATCATCCGCTGTTCGCCTCGCGTCTGCGCTCGGCTGTGAAGGCCGGTGGTCAACTGAATCTGCTGCACGCCTCGGACGACGATCTGCTGGTGAAGCTCGCCAACAAGATCATCGCTGCGCCGAGCGCCTGGGTGAGCGAACTGGCAGGTATTGCTGTCGCCGCCGCCGCTGCCAAGGGCGTTGCCGCCCCGGCAGAGCTGGCCGGTGTGAACGCCAGCGACGCCGCCAAGGCGATCGCCGCTTCGCTGATCAACGGCGAGCGTCGTGCGATTCTGCTGGGTAACGCTGTTGTCCAGCATCCGCAATTCGCTCAACTGCACGCCATCGCGCAAGTGATCGCTGACATCACCGGTGCGAAGCTGGGCTTCCTGACGGAAGGCGCGAACACGGTGGGCGGTTATGCCGTGAAGGCCACGAACGCGAAGGGCGCTGCGGCACTGTTCGCACAACCGCGTCAGGCTTATCTGCTGCTCAACGCTGAGCCGGAGTTCGACTCGGCCGACGCGAAGCAAGCACTCACGGCATTGACCGCCGCGAAGATGGTCGTCTCGCTCTCGCCGTTCAAGCACGGCCTCGAATACGCCGACGTGCTGCTGCCGATCGCTCCGTTCACGGAAACGGCCGGTACGTTCGTCAACGCCGAAGGTCTGCCGCAACACTTCAACGGTGTGGTGCGTGCGCTGGGCGAAACGCGTCCGGGCTGGAAGGTGCTGCGCGTGCTGGGCAACCTGCTCAAGCTGCAAGGTTTCGAGCAAGACACCGCAGAGCAAGTGCGTGACGAAGCGCTGGCCGGTTTCTCGGCTGCGTCGCTCGACAACCGCGCGAAGTCGGCACCGGTAGCACCGAAGGCCGCAGGTCAGGGTCTGGAGCGTCTGGCCGATGTGCCGATCTACGCTGCCGACGCGCTCGTGCGCCGCGCACCGTCGCTGCAACTGACCAACGATGCCAAGGCTGCGCTGCGCGCAACGCTGCCGGCTGCGCTGTTCGACAGCCTGGGTCTTGCCAAGGGCGACGCGGTTCGCGTGCGTCAGGGCGACGCCGTGGTCACGCTGCCGGCCGCTCGCTCGGAAACGCTGCCCGCCAACGTGGTCCGCGTACCGGCAGCCACGCCGGCGTCCGCCGCGCTTGGCGCGATGTTCGGTGAAATCTCGGTGGAGAAGGCGTAAATGAGCCTGAACGAAGTCATCAATCAATACGGCACGCAGCTGCTGGGCGTTGCCTGGCCGACGGTGTGGGCGCTGGTCCGCATTCTCGTCGTCGCCGTGATTCTGCTGCTGTGCGTGGCGTATCTGATTCTGTGGGAGCGTAAGCTCATCGGCTGGATGCACGTGCGTCTCGGTCCGAATCGCGTGGGTCCGGCAGGTTTGCTCCAGCCGATCGCCGACGTGTTGAAGCTGTTGCTCAAGGAAGTGATCACGCCGTCGCAAGTCAGCAAGGGCATTTACGCCATCGCTCCGGTGATGGCCGTGCTGCCCGCGTTTGCGATCTGGGCGGTGATCCCGTTCCAGCCGGGCGCAGTGCTGGCCGACGTGAACGCCGGTCTGCTCTACGCGATGGCCATTTCGTCGATCGGTGTCTACGGCGTGATTCTCGCCGGCTGGGCCTCGAACTCGAAGTACGCTTTCCTCGGTGCCATGCGCGCATCGGCTCAGATGATTTCGTACGAAATCGCCATGGGCTTTGCGCTGGTTACGGTGCTGATGACGGCCGGCTCGCTCAACCTGTCGGACATCGTGCGCTCGCAAGAGCACGGCATGTTCGCGGGCATGGGGCTGAACCTGCTGTCGTGGAACTGGCTTCCGCTGCTGCCGATGTTCGTCGTCTACTTCATCTCGGGCATTGCGGAAACGAACCGCCACCCGTTCGACGTGGTGGAAGGCGAGTCGGAAATCGTGGCCGGTCACATGATCGAATACTCGGGCATGGGCTTCGCCCTGTTCTTCTTGGCCGAGTACATCAACATGATCATCATCTCGGCGCTGGCCTCGGTGCTGTTCCTGGGTGGCTGGAGTGCGCCGTTCGGCTTCCTGTCGTTCATCCCGGGTGTGTTCTGGCTGGCTTTCAAGGTGTTCCTGCTGCTGTCGGTGTTCATCTGGGTGCGTGCGACGTTCCCGCGCTACCGCTACGACCAGATCATGCGTCTGGGCTGGAAGGTGTTCCTGCCGTTGACGATCCTCTGGGTGATCGTGGTTGGGGGCTGGATCATGTCTCCCTGGAACATCTGGGGCTGAGGCGAACGGAGTAGAGGAATCCCATGGTAAGGGCAATCAAAGACTTTTTCGGCAGTTTCCTGTTGTTGGAACTGCTCAAGGGCATGGCGCTCACAGGGCGCTACACGTTCGCACGCAAGGTGACGGTGCAGTTTCCGGAAGAGAAGACGCCGCTGTCGCCGCGTTTTCGCGGGCTGCACGCACTGCGCCGTTATCCGAACGGCGAAGAACGTTGCATCGCTTGCAAGTTGTGCGAAGCCGTGTGCCCGGCAATGGCAATCACGATCGAATCGGATGTGCGTGAAGACAATACCCGTCGTACCACGCGCTATGACATCGATCTGACCAAGTGCATCTTCTGCGGCTTCTGCGAAGAAAGCTGCCCGGTGGACTCGATCGTCGAAACGCACATTCTCGAGTATCACGGTGAGAAGCGTGGCGATCTGTACTTCACCAAGGAGATGCTGCTCGCGGTGGGCGATCGTTACGAAAACGAAATCGCGGCGGCCAAGGCGGCCGATGCGCCGTACCGTTAAAGCAGGGCAGGGCGCGGTGCTTGGGTAGCGCGCCCGGTACGGCAACAGACGTTGGCTAATTCTCGGCACACCCGGTGATTATGGAATTCACAACTTTTCTTTTTTACGTGTTTGCGCTGATCCTCGTGATCTCCGGCCTGAAGGTCGTGACCTCGCGCAACCCCGTACAGTCGGCACTGTTCCTGGTGCTGGCGTTCTTCAATGCTGCGGCGATCTGGATGCTGCTCGAAGCCGAGTTTCTGGCAATCATGCTGGTGCTCGTCTACGTCGGCGCGGTGATGGTGCTGTTCCTGTTCGTGGTGATGATGATCGACATCAATCTCGACGAACTGCGTCGCGGCTTCGGTAAGTTCATTCCGCTGGCGAGTGCCGTCGGCGCGATCATGATCGTCGAAGCAGCACTCGTGCTGATGCGCGGCTACGGCGCCACGCGTGCCCCGGTCAAGGCCGTGTCGGCACCGGACGTGTCGAACACCAAGGCCCTTGGCGTTGCACTCTACACCGACTACATCTTCGCCTTCGAAGTGGCAGGTCTGATCCTGCTGGTGGCCGTCGTGGCAGCCGTTGCGCTCACGATGCGTACCCGTAAGGACCACAAACAGACCGACCCGAGCAAGCAGGTGCGCGTGAAGAAACGCGACCGCGTGCGTCTGGTGTCGATGCCCGCCGAAGCCCGGCAGCAATCCACCGGCACTGACAAGCCGGCGGCGGAATAAGGAGACAGCATGATGTCGTTGTCGCTAGCGCATTACCTGGTGTTGGGCGCGATTCTGTTCGCGATCAGCATTACCGGTATCTTCCTCAACCGCAGAAATGTGATTGTGCTGCTGATGGCCATCGAGCTGATGTTGCTCGCGGTCAATCTGAACTTCGTCGCGTTCTCGCATTACCTGGGCGACATTGCCGGCCAGGTATTCGTGTTCTTCATTCTTACGGTGGCCGCCGCAGAAGCTGCGATCGGTCTGGCTATTCTGGTCACGCTGTTCCGTAAGCTCGAAACGGTCAACGTCGAAGATCTCGACCGCCTCAAGGGTTAAAGCGAACGCTGTTATGGCATCCACATTGAATCCCAACCTGCTGCTCGCGATTCCGCTGGCGCCGCTCGTCGGCTCCATGATTGCCGGCCTGTTCGGCAAGCAAGTCGGACGCGCGGGCGCCCACACGGTCACGATCCTCGGCGTGCTGGTCGCGTTTGTCCTGTCGGTCATGACCTTTATCGACGTGTTGAACGGGGCGAGCTTCAACGCCACGGTCTACGAATGGGCGCGCATCGGCGAACTCAAGCTCGAGATCGGTTTCCTCGTCGACACGCTCACCGTCACGATGATGTGCGTGGTCACCTCCGTCTCGCTCATGGTGCACATCTACACCATCGGCTACATGGCGGAAGATCCTGGCTACCAGCGCTTCTTCTCGTACATCTCGCTGTTCACGTTCTCGATGTTGATGCTCGTGATGAGCAACAACTTCCTGCAACTGTTCTTCGGCTGGGAAGCGGTGGGTCTGGTCTCGTACCTGCTGATCGGTTTCTGGTACACGCGCCCGACCGCGATCTACGCCAACATGAAGGCGTTCCTGGTCAACCGCGTCGGTGACTTCGGCTTCCTGCTCGGTATCGGCCTGATTCTGGCGTTCACCGGCACGCTGAACTACAGCGAAGTGTTCGCCAAGGCCAACGACTTTGCGGCCCTGTCGTTCCCGGGCACCGACTGGCGTCTGATTACGGTGGCTTGTATCTGCCTGTTCATCGGCGCGATGGGTAAGTCGGCGCAGTTCCCGCTGCACGTCTGGCTGCCGGACTCGATGGAAGGCCCGACCCCGATCTCGGCACTGATTCACGCGGCCACGATGGTGACGGCGGGTATCTTCATGGTGAGCCGTATGTCGCCGCTGTTCGAACTGTCGGACACCGCGCTGTCGTTCATCACGATCATCGGTGCGATCACGGCGTTGTTCATGGGCTTCCTGGGCATGATCCAGAACGACATCAAGCGTGTCGTGGCCTACTCGACGCTCTCGCAGCTCGGTTACATGACGGTCGCGCTCGGCGTGTCGGCCTACCCGGTCGCTATCTTCCACCTGATGACGCACGCGTTCTTCAAGGCGCTGCTGTTCCTCGGTGCCGGCTCGGTCATCATGGGTATGCACCACGATCAGGACATGCGCAACATGGGCGGCCTGTGGAAGTACATGCCGATCACGTGGATCACGTCGCTGCTGGGTTCGCTGGCGCTGATCGGCACGCCGTTCTTCGCAGGCTTCTACTCGAAAGACTCGATCATCGAAGCGGTCGCCGCCTCGCATCTGCCGGGTTCGGGTTTCGCCTACTTCGCAGTGGTCGCGAGCGTGTTCGTCACGGCGTTCTACTCGTTCCGTATGTACTTCCTGGTCTTCCACGGCAAGGAGCGTTTCGGTCAGGCGCATGCGCATGATCATCACGACGCGCACCACGAGGAAGAAGAGGATTCGCACGACGAGCACCACGGTCTGGCCCCGGGTCAGAAGCCGCACGAGTCGCCGGCTGTCGTCACGATTCCGCTGATCCTGCTGGCGATCCCGTCGGTCATCATCGGTGCCATCGCGATTGCTCCGATGCTCTTCGGCGAGTTCTTCAAGCAAGGCGTGGCGTTCAAGGACGTGATCTTCGTCGGCGAGAATCACCCGGCGATGGAAGAGATCGGCCACGAGTTCCACGGCTGGGTGGCGATGGCGCTGCACTCGTTCGGCACGCTGCCGATCGCACTGTCGGCACTGGGCATCATTCTGGCGGCGTTCTTCTACCTCAAGCGTCCGGACATTCCGGAAGCGCTGAAGAACCGGTTCTCGGGCGTCTACAACCTGCTCGATAACAAGTACTACATGGACAAGATCAACGAAGTGGTCTTCGCCAAGGGCGCGCTCAAGATTGGTCGCGGCCTGTGGAAGGCGGGCGATCAGGGTCTCATCGACGGCGCCGTCGTCAATGGCAGCGCGCGTCTGGTGGGCTGGTTCGCCGGTGTCATCCGCTTCGCACAATCCGGTTACATCTATCACTACGCGTTCGCCATGATCATCGGCATGCTCGGGCTCCTGACGCTGTTTGTGACGTTGAACGGCAAGTAATAGGGGGAGCCAATAACAATGCAATCGCTACCGCTTCTGAGTCTGGCCATCTGGCTGCCCATCGTCTCGGGGATCGTTATCCTCGCGGTGGGTAACGACCGCAATCCGGGCGTCGCACGCGCGCTGTCGCTCATCGGCTCGCTGCTGAGCTTCCTGGTCACGCTGCCGCTGATCTCGAACTTCGACGCCAAGGCCTCTTCGTTCCAGTTCGTCGAGAAATCGAGCTGGATCGAACGCTTCCACATCAACTACTTCCTCGGCATCGACGGCATCTCGCTGTGGCTTGTCGTGCTGACCGCCCTCATTACGGTGATCGTGGTGATCGCGGGCTGGGAAGTGATTACCGAACGTGTGGCGCAGTACATGGCCGCGTTCCTGATCCTCTCCGGTCTGATGATCGGCGTGTTCTCGGCACAGGACGGCTTGCTGTTCTACGTGTTCTTCGAAGCCACGCTGATCCCGATGTATCTGATCATCGGTATCTGGGGTGGCCAGAACCGCGTGTACGCCGCGTTCAAGTTCTTCCTGTACACGCTGCTCGGCTCGCTGCTGATGCTGGTCGCGCTGATCTATCTGTACAACGCGACGGGTTCGTTCACGCTGACCGACTGGTACGCCGCGAAGCTGCCGATGAACGTGCAGATACTGCTGTTCGTGGCCTTCTTCATGGCCTTCGCCGTGAAGGTGCCGATGTGGCCGGTGCACACCTGGCTGCCGGACGCCCACGTGGAAGCGCCGACGGGTGGCTCGGTCGTGCTGGCCGCCATCATGCTGAAGCTCGGTGCGTACGGTTTCCTGCGCTTCTCGCTGCCGATCGCTCCGGACGCCAGTCACTATCTGTCGGGCTTCATGATCGCGCTTGCGCTGATCGCCGTCGTCTACATCGGCCTCGTGGCGCTGGTGCAGACGGATATGAAGAAACTGGTGGCTTACTCGTCGATCGCTCACATGGGCTTCGCGATCCTCGGCTTCTTTATGTTCAGCGAAATCGGCATGCAGGGCGCGCTGGTGCAGATGATCTCGCACGGTTTCGTGTCGGGCGCCATGTTCCTGTGTATCGGTGTGCTGTATGACCGCATGCACTCGCGCAACATCGCCGACTACGGCGGTGTCGTGAACACGATGCCGAAGTTCGCCGCGTTCCTGATGCTGTTTGCGATGGCCAACAGCGGTCTGCCGGCAACGTCGGGCTTCGTGGGTGAGTTCCTGGTGATTCTGGGCGCTGTGAAGCTGAACTTCTGGGTGGGCCTGCTGGCGGCCACCTCGCTGATCACCGGTGCGGCCTACTCGCTGTGGATGTACAAGCGCGTGATTTTCGGCGCCATCGCCAACGATCATGTGCGCGAACTGGTCGACATCAACAAGCGCGAGTTCTTCATGCTGGCAGTGCTGGCAGCGCTCACGTTGTTCATGGGTATCTATCCGAAGCCTTTTACGGACCTGATGCATACCTCCGTGGTTAACCTCCTCGCCCACGTGGCGCAGACCAAGCTGCCGTAATCGGGGAGGACATCTAGATCATGCAAAACATTAATCTGCTGCCTGCATTGCCGGAGGCCATCCTGCTACTCATGATCCTCGTGATCATGATGTGCGACGCGTTCCTCGGCCAGACGCGCAAGCTTAACTACGTGCTGGCGTGCATTACGTCGGCTGTCGTGTCGGTGCTGTGGGCTTGTAACGCCGCCGACCCGGCTTCGCACTACTTGTTCGGTAACGTGTTCGTCGCCGACCCGATGTCGAACCTGCTCAAGGCCTTCGGTGGTCTGGCAACGTTCGTCACGTTCATCTACGGCCAGAAGTATCTGGAAGCCCGCGGTCTTGCCCGTGGCGACTTCTATGTCCTCAGCTTGTTCTCGCTGCTGGGCTTGTCGGTGATGATCTCGGGCAACAGCTTCCTGACGCTGTATCTGGGTCTGGAACTGATGTCGCTGTCGCTGTATGCGCTCGCTGCCGTGTGGCGCGATTCGACGAACGCGACCGAGTCGGCCATGAAGTACTACGTGCTGGGCGCGCTGGCTTCGGGCTTCCTGCTGTACGGTATGTCGATGATGTACGGCGCGACGGGCTCGCTCGAACTCGCCAAGGTCTTCGAAGTGATCGCCTCGGGCGCCGTGAACAAGATCGTGCTGGTGTTCGGCGTGGTCTTCGTGGTCGCCGGTCTGGCCTTCAAGCTGGGTGCTGCACCGTTCCACATGTGGGTGCCGGACGTCTATCAAGGCGCACCGACCCCGGTCACGCTGCTCATCGGTGGCGCACCGAAGCTGGGTGCCTTCGCGCTGCTGCTGCGCTTGCTGGTGGAAGGCATGCTGCCGCTGGCGATCGACTGGCAACAGATGCTGATCATCCTGGCGGTGCTCTCGCTGGTGATCGGTAACCTGACGGCTATCGTGCAGACCAACGTCAAGCGTCTGCTGGCGTACTCGACGATCTCGCACATGGGCTTCGTGCTGCTGGGCATGCTCTCGGGCGTGGTGGGCGGCAAGATCGACGGCATCGCCGACGCGTACGGTTCGTCGCTGTTCTACAGCGTGATCTATCTGCTGACGACGCTGGGCACGTTCGGTATCGTGCTGCTGCTCTCGCGTAAGGGCTTCGAAGCCGAGAACCTCTCGGATCTGAAGGGTCTGAACCAGCGCAGCCCGTGGTTTGCCTTCGTCATGCTGATGTTGATGTTCTCGCTGGCCGGCATTCCGCCGCTGGCAGGCTTCTACGCCAAGCTGGCCGTGCTGCAAGCCGTCGTGAACGCCGGTATGGTCTGGCTGGCAGTGGTCGCGGTGATCGCTTCGCTGATCGGTGCGTTCTACTACCTGCGTGTCGTGAAGCTGATGTACTTCGACAAAGCCGACGACACCAATGCGATTGAAGGCAGCGGTACGATGCGCTTCGTGCTGTCGATCAACGGTCTGGCCATGCTGTATCTCGGCCTGATGCCGGGTTCGTTGATGGACTGGTGCCTGCGCACGATCAAGCTGACGCTGGCGAGCTGATTCGCCAGTCGGGAAGCCATAGTAGTGAAGGGAAACGCGGACAGGGCAGATCGACACGATCTGCCTTGCCGTTTGACAGACACCGCAAGGTGAATAGGGGAGACGAACGATGGGGATGTCCGCAGGCGGTACGCTAGTTATTCTGCTTGCCGTGCTGGGCGCGAACCTGCCGTTCGTGAACCAACGGTTGTTCGGTATTCTCGGACGCAAGTCGGCGGTCAAACCGCTGTGGCTTCGCCTGATCGAGATGGTTGTGGCGTACTTTGTCGTGGGTGCGCTGGGTTATCTGATCGAGTCGGGCATCGGTAATGTGTTCGCGCAGGGCTGGGAGTTCTATGCCGTGACGGCGAGCCTGTTTGTCGTGTTCGCGTTTCCGGGCTTCGTCTACCGGTATTTGTGGCGCCATCGACCGGCGGCTGCCGCATGAGATGGATGCTTCGCAAGACGCCGCCCCTGAGGCGGCGTTTTGTATTCTGGGTTCGCCAATTTTCAGCCGTGGAGGGCTTATGACCCAACAGCAAGACGACCAGCACCTGATTGAGACCGGCATCGAGAGCGATACCGTCTACGAAGGCGCGTTCCTCACCATCAAGCGCGATCGCGTGCGTCTGCCCGACGGCAAGACGGCGATTCGCGAGTACACGACCCATCCGGGCGCGGTGATGGTGATTCCGCTGTTCGAAGACGGCCAGGTGCTCATGGAGCGTCAGTATCGCTATCCGTTGAAGCGCGTGATGACGGAGCTGCCCGCGGGTAAGCTCGACGAGGCCGAGGGTGGTCTGGTGTGCGGTCAGCGCGAGTTGCTGGAAGAGACAGGCTATCGGGCCGAGCGCTGGGACTACCTGACCCGCATTCACCCGGTGATTTCGTACTCGACGGAGTTCATCGACATCTGGCTGGCACGCGATCTGACGAAGGGCGAGCAGAAGCTGGATGAAGGCGAGTTTCTGGATGTCTTCAAGATGCCTGCGACGGAATTGCTTCAGTGGGTGCGCGAAGGGCGCGTCACGGACGTGAAATCGGTTATCGGCGCGTTTTGGCTGGAAAAGATATTATCGGGAGTCTGGCAGCCCGGTGAACGTACGCCGATGCGCTGATTCGCCGTCTAACGGTCATTATTCGATCCCAGTCCCGCTGACGTATTCGAACGGCGGGGCAGGGACATATCCGTTGCATCATGAAGGTTTTTGATCTGCGTTGTGCCCATGAGCACACCTTCGAGGGCTGGTTCGGCTCGGAGGACGATTACCTCTCGCAACAGTCCCGCGGGCTGGTCAGTTGCCCGGTCTGCGGCGATACGGCGGTCGCGCGCATGCCGTCCGCACCGCGTCTGAATCTGTCGGGGACGACGTCGCGCGCCGAGACCTCGACGATGCAGGCGGGCGGCTCGCCGGTAAGTACCGATGCCCTGCCTCCGGAAGTTGCGCAAGCGCAGCGTCAATTGCAGACGTTGTGGATGAAGGCCGTGCGCCACGTCATGGCGAACACGGAAGACGTCGGCAACCAATTCGCCGAGGAAGCTCGCAAGATTCACTATCAGGAAGCCCCGGAGCGCAATATTCGCGGCACGACGTCGCGAGAGGAAGCCGAGGCGCTCGCCGACGAAGGTATCGACATCATGTCGTTGCCGCTGCCTGACGGTGTCAAGGAAACCCTCCAATAGGGGGTCATCGGGGGGGGCGTTTCGGCGGTCATCGCTTTGCGCCGATTTCACCCCCACGTCGAAATCGCCATCTCGGCCACCTCCGTTCCCCCCACGTCGACCCGGGCGAGTCTGTCTACGTCCACTCGCTTGAGGATGAACTGCATCTCGCCCAAGCCGTCGAACGCCCCGTAGAGACGCGCCAGATCGCCTCGACGCATCAACGCCCCAAACGCCTTGAGCGCATCGCCGGTCGAGCGAAATTCGGCAACGCCGAAATTCGGATCGTAGACAACGGTGCCGGCAAGCTCGACCGATATGGACATGGAATGACTCCGCGTGGTGACGAGATACGTCGCACTGGCGGGACCGCCCTCGATCGTCTGTTCGAGCCTGTTGAGGTCGAGCAGCCCGAGATGCGTTTCCGCCGCGCTGGCTTCCACACTGGAATGCAATCGTACGAGCTGCTCTCGAAGCGAAAGTGCTTGAGGGGATTGAGGCCATTGAACGGCACCTTCTATCGTCTGGATGAACGACGTGATGTCCCCTCGATGTTGGGCGACCGCCATCATGCGCACCAGAGGCAAGCAGAATCCGGTCCGCCCATCGGCATTGCTTGCCGTATAGGCCATTTGCGGCAGGGGTCTGAATTCTCCCGATGCGGCGCGAATGTCGCCTGCAATGAGCCGTGCGTTGAGCGCAGCGCGTGCCGTAGCTTCGACGCGCATGACTTCTTCGACGCGGCGCGAGAGGATGCCGAGCAGTCGGGGATCGCGGGTCGCCGAATCGATGAAATCCAGCTTGAGCAGCGCCGACGGTCGCGCTTCCGGTGGCAGGTTCAAGGGGCTTTTCCCCGCTTCGCTTCGGCCTGCCAGGAAGGCTTTCCGACGCTCGGCCGACGCCGCATGACGCTGCGCCGAAAGCTTCGAGCGGTATTCGACCTCGATGAAATTCAGGCTCACATCGTCATGGAACACCGTTGCACCGACTAAGCCATCGGGCGTGGCGTGCACGCTGGTGCTTTCGAGAATCCAGTCGTAATTCGCGGTTTGCGAGATCGACGGCCCGGGCGAGCCGGGCCTGGCATGATCGATCACGTTCCAGGTTCCGCGCTCGGGAAAATAATCGACATTGAAGTAAAGGTCCCCTGAGCGCACCACCATGCCTTGTTCGCCGCGATAAAGATTCGGCATCAGTGGATGCAACCGCTGTGTGGAGGCGGACGCCAGAAAGGGCCGCAATTGCGCGCTAACCGTAGCGGCTGCATTCGTAAACCAGCCGATGGGCAGCCCGGCCGCTCCGGAAAGCATGGCATTCCAGCCCGCACTTCGAACAGGGGGGTCGCCGAAGGCAACGGCGGTGGCGCCCATCGTGAAGGTAATTGCGGAGAGCGTGCTCGAAGTCACGCCGATGCCCGGCAACGCGGCCCCGGCGATGGACGTCAGGCCAAATACAAAGTTGGTGGCGGCAAGCGTGTCGAGTAGCGGGGCGACGACGCTACCGGGGTGGCTCGGCGTCCGGCTATGCGTTTCTTCC
Organism: Pandoraea sp. NPDC090278; assembly: GCF_044772185.1. NCBI lineage: Bacteria > Pseudomonadati > Pseudomonadota > Betaproteobacteria > Burkholderiales > Burkholderiaceae > Pandoraea > Pandoraea sp. NPDC090278. Next base: position 421,692 of record NZ_JBIVYJ010000001.1, read on the forward strand.
TGTACGCGCGCCCTGAACAGATCGAGGTATGCGGTGAAGGGGTCGCCGGAAATGAGTGACGTCGAGAATGCCAAAGCGGGGATGATTCCCCTGCGGGGCGCTGGCACACCGATGAGTCCGGTGCGTACCGCATTGTCGCGATCGGCTGCGGAGAACGCGCTCACCAGCCGTTCGCGGGTACTCGTATCACCGAGCTGTTCGGTGAGCCAGCTGTGCAACGCCGCGTGCCGATGAAACGCGACCAGATGATCCGACAGCACGCGAGGCGCATAAACGAGCAGCCAACCGGTGCCGACATCCTCGAAGATTTGAATGTCCGATTTCGCGCCGCCGATGTGTAGCCATGACATGCGAATACCCGCATCCGGAATCGACGGTATGTGCATCGGTTCGAGATCCAGTGAATAAATGCTGGCGCATCCGGCGACGCGGCGCGCGATGTCCGCCGCTGCGGAAGGCAAGCGACGTTCCTGCTGCTGTACAAAGGCCTCGATGATGAAGGCGCCCTTGAGCGATACGTACATGTTCTGCAATTGGTCTTGCCAGAAGGTATCGAAAGCATCGGTTTGCTGATCGATGAAAGATTCGGTATCGATGGCGTTAAGCAAATCCTCCGGTGTCAGGTTCGGAATATTCAGTTCGCGCGCGCCGACGGGGTTTGCATCGTTCGAGAGGATGGTTCGGGTGCCGGGTGAGAGCGCCTCGGTTTTTGCGCCGCTGACCCGGTTCGCCAGGTATTGCGCCAGCGACAACGTTTCGATCGGGGTCTCCGGGCCGGTCCAGTCGATGGTCGGAAAATCGAGCGCGGTGCTCACACGCTGCCGGTAGACATGAAGGTAAGTCTGCGATGTGGCGACCCGTTGACCGCTCAAGGTCTTGATCAGCGCGGTCATGTAATCCTCGGTCGCGCGTGGTAAATCGGGCAGGGCCGCAGCGACATGGACTCGCAGTCGGCCGACCTCGTGAACCGCTTCGATAGCGCAGCGGTCGATGTGCAGACGCCGTTCGCGGGGCAGCGTGTCGGGGGGGAACCCGGCAGGAAAGCCCGTATTGCCGGGCGCGGCTTCCCGAATTCCCGTGTCGAAGTCGGTGGCGTTTGCGCCGGCCAGCCATGTTGTCCAGACGGCGCTCCGCCGCCCGTCGAACAGCGCACTGCCACCGTGGTCGAAGTCGTGATGAATGACGCTGAAGCTCGCTCTCAGTGCGCGACGGATCACGTCGTCCCGCGTAGCCGGTAGCATGACCTGGCACGGGACGTTGGCGAAGCACGCGGGCTGCATATCGAGAGGAAGCCGACCGACCAGTTCCCGGTAGATGACCGAGCCTTCACCTCTGGCCAGATCCCGTTCGAGACTCAGTTCCGATTCGTATTCCCTCAGCGGAAAACCACTTCCCAGCACGGCGACAAGTACCCTTCCCGGATGACGTGTCATCCGTGCGGGATACTCAGAAATCGCAAACGCACCCGCAGGTCGGACGTGGCCTCTACCGTTGATGTCGATGATGATCTCGTGTCCTCGGATGTTGCCGAGGTACGCGTCGCGGTTCAATCGACGGTGTCTGGTATCGGACGCATACGCCACGATCTGGGCCAGGACGAGACCGTCCCCGGAGATTCGTCCGGCGTTGTATTCGATGGCAGCCTGCTGCTCGAGTGCCGTGCGCGCACGCTCGTAAAGCGCCTCAACGTAATCGGCCTCGACGCGAGGGCCTTCCAGCCGATTCAGATGGTCAAGCCAGCGCTGCCTGCAAGCGTCGATCATCCGCTCGAACGCCGGGATCGTTATCTCGTCGACCTCGTCCTCGGGGACAAAGTGATTTCCCAGCGTGCGGTTATGTCGATAGATGCCATAGGCGAGCGGGGTCTCCTTGATGGCGTTCTGCTTGGTCGCAAACTGTCGTGCAGCCTCGCTCAGCGTCAGCGATTCGATCAGGCCGCTACGCGCGAGGGTGCCCGGCGGTAGCGCCATTTTGGAGGGGCGACCGAAGTATTTGAATCGATTCAGATAGAGAAGATCGGGATGTCGCGTGATGCCGACGTCGGCGAGGGCCGAGATCAGTTCACGATCGATGAATTGCCGTAGATCCAAAATGGGGGAAATTGCGTCGATCACGGCTTCCCGGGTCAGGGCGCGATTTTCCTGAGCGTTGGCGAGCGAGACAACCCGTTGCATCGCGGGTGAATTGTCTAGCGGTGACAGTTTCGGCGGTGGCTTCTCGCTCGGATGATGCGACGCATGGCGCACATGATGCGGGGGATCCACACCCTCATGCGCGGGATTCGGGATATCACGGGGCGTGGTCGGGATCGCTGCGCTTGCGGTTGCCGGAAAGCGAAGTGGATCGTAAATCGGCACGGCGTTCGTCAGTCGGTCGGTGCCCTCGGAGATCGCATTCAGACAGGCATCGACAACATCGCCGATGACTTCTCGAAAGGAGGGACTCCCGCTGTCGTCGGGCGGGACACGGTGAGGTGCGCTCAAGTGGCTTGTGATGCCGATGTCTCTCACGAGGCACGAGGCGCTCGCGTAGGCGTAAAGCAAACCGGTCAACGTGCCGATGGCACCGCGTCTGTAGAAGCGGAGCGTCGGCCTCGCGCAACTCACTTCGTGCGCCAGTTCGCGCGCACGTCGTTCGTAATCGACCTCACGGAGGTTCGGATCGAATCCGCTGCCCGCCATTCGCAACCATTGGAATGTGTCCGATACGCTCTGCGCCCAGCTTTTACCGCAGACCGCCACGTGAAGATTCTCGGGCTGGCCATCGCGCGCGGCGGCCCGGGTCATCGACCGTCTGACGTCTCGCAGATTCGAGGGCGACGTCACACGCAGGCAAATCGCTTCGAGAGACTCGGCGGGATGCCGTCTCGCCAACGCGTTCTCCCATGAGATCAGGATGCCGTGCGCCAGATCGGGCAAGTCATCGAGTGCGTCGGCAAGCACCTCGATGCCGCTGTCGAGAAACTGCGCGATCTCGGCGAGCGGGACGTTGCCGAGAAACCATCGAAGGCTCGTGCTCAGTGCCGGATGGTCCTCGCAGATTTGCGTCATCTTGTCGGCCCAGTACGGGGCATCGAAGGGCAGCGATGCGGTGAGCAGCGTTTGCAGCGTGGGTGACCGATCGGGGGGGAATGCCGTTGCGGTGCAGGCAGGGTGCGGGGGTTCCGTTACGGTGGGGAGTGAGACGGGCGCTAACGGAAACTGAGTCGAGCGGATCATTTTTCGACGGCTCCTGCCTGTGAGAGGGGGGTGCTGCCGCTAGGGTAGGGCTGCGAGCGCTGATGGCAATGGCGTTCATGGTGAATGCGCCAATAGCGCACGCACTTTCAGATATCGCTTGTCGATTGCCGGGCGGCTTCAGGGGGAGGTGCGACGTGAAAAGTGTGCCAGGGGGAGCGTCGTGCGGTCATGCATAATGTCCCTCACGCGCGGCGATTTTCAGTGCCTATCGCATCACAGGAATGGCCGAAATTGCTCGAATCCACTCGGACTATTCGTACAGCGGGAGGTTGGCATGGCAACGCTTGAGTACTACTTTGAGGACTTCGCAGTCGGTGACACCTTCGATCTCGGCGAATACACATTTACAGCCGACGAGATCGTCCAATTCGCGCGTCAGTTCGACCCGCAGCCCTTTCACGTCGACGAAGCCGCAGGACGCGAATCGCACTTCGGCGGGTTGGTCGCGAGCGGTTGGCATACGTGTAGCATCATGATGCGAATGAATGTCGACAAGTTGCTGTCGCGCTCGTCGAGCATGGGTTCGCCGGGGGTGGAGCAGATTGAATGGCTCAAACCGGTGCGTCCCGGCGACACGGTGACGGTCACGAGCAGCACGCTCGAAGTGCGTGCGTCGAAGAGCCGTCCGGATCGCGGCATCGTGCGTCAGTTGTGGACCGCAACGAATCAGCATGGCGAAGAAGTGTGTCGTTTTCGCGGGACCGGGCTGTATCTCAAACGTCCGGCCTGAGCGACGCAGCCAATCGGTGTGAATAAGCGGCGACCAAGTGTCGCCGCTTTTTTGTCTCTTCGATTTTCCCTCGCTCCGCCAGTGTCGATGGCCCGCAGCGCGGGCGTCGACTGTCAAGGTTGACAGGTGTGGCCAGCGAGTATGACGCCTAACATTCATTCCACACTTCTTGTGTCGGAGGTTGAGATGAATGCAAGCACCCGAGCGTCGGCCATAGAGACCTTCGAGCTGAAAATCACATCCGGCACCGAGCGTCTCTACAACAATGGGTTGAGTCAGGTAGGGATCGAGATCACGATCGAGTCCGATGTCGCGCTGACGCCAGAGGAAAGAGGTAGTCTGCGATTGGTCGATGCTGGCACACGTCAGTTGATTCCTGTGGTCACTGATTCGAACGTGCCGGTCACCGACGGCTGGGGTGCATCCACGAAGAAAAACGACTACGACTTTTGCCCGCCAGGGGCGGTGGGGCCAGAGCCGGTGGCGTCCGAGACGCTCCATCAGTACCTGCAGACAGCCGACTTTGCCAATACTCGCAAGTCCGTCGGGGCACGTATTACGGTGTCCAATATCGATGTGTACTCGATGGACAAGACGGGTGACAAGGGGATAGTCGACGTCGTGCCGGTGCAGTTTGAGCGGCCGGGTTTGGCTGCTTGGAAAGTGGAATGGGACAACCCGAACAGATTTGAAGTTGGCCCTAATATCAAGGTGACGATCTACCATCTTGGCATGGTCGATAACGGTCGGCGCTATGCAGTCCGCACCATCGATGTTGCGCCAGACAGCTGGGCAAGCACGTTCCGATGGTTGTCTCCCAACTCATCGACCGGCGCATTCTGCGGTTACGCGCCGCCCCCCGACGAGCAGACGCAGCAGCAGCGTTTCATCTACTCCCATACACAGCACATGGGAGATTACCGGCCCGACACCAACAATTACGCCCGCACCGACTGCGCGTCGGTGGCGTTCGTCTCACGCGTAGGTGGGCTCCCGTGGGCGGGGGCGGTCAACAACATGGGCTCCATTTACATCGTGCGCGACCAATACGGAACGACCCATCGTTTGCGCGTCAACATTCTGACGTCGCTCGACCAAATGGATCTGACGCAAGCCTGAGGACGTGGCGATGTCCGGTATTCCTGTGTGACAGGACCGGGCCTCACATTGCGATCCTCACCTCGCACTTGCAATCGCAAGGAGTCAGATATGGACGAGCCAGTACGTGAACGCTCTCAGGCGGACCACAACGCGCTGTATTCCGGGGCACAAAGTTTTCTGAGCTTCCTCGAAAAGGGCGTGGACCCGCGAACCGGTATATACACCGTTCGCGTTGCGTTGCCGCCCATGTCCATGAATGCGTTGGCCGGACCGGAACTGAAGCTCTCGCTCGGCTTTGATCCGTTGCAGAACGTCGACATCGGACTTGGTCGCGGCTGGAGCTGGGGCTTCTCGCAACTGCAACCCGCTGCCAAGCGTTTGCGCCTGTCGGACGGCGAGACGCACCTCGCGATCATGACGGATGCGAGCATCACGCTCCCCGACCAGAAGCTGCCCACCGCAATCGTAGAGAAGCAGGCTACGCGCGTGGTGGTGACCTATCGTTCGGGGCAACGCGAGATTCTGGAACCCTTCCAGCCGTCGGATCCGCTCACCCCCTGGGTGCCGGTGGAAATCGTGTCACCGCACGGTCGCTCGGTGTTCCTGACGTGGCAGGCGTTCGAGGGAGAACCGGCACTAGCGACGATGCGCGATCAAGACCGCGGAGAGTTGCTGCACGTGACACGCACGGGGCTGGCCGTTTCCATCACGGTGGCCGGGCCGGTACCGGTCGTCTACGAGATGACGCTCAGCGGCGACCTCGTGTCTTCGATCCGCCTCCCGCTCCCCGGTCAGCCCAGATGGGTCTTCGACTATGAACGTCTGACCGATGCCGATCTCGCGTTCCTCACCGAGGTGAGGTCGCCGACCGGAAGTGTGGAGCGGATGGCTTACAGAACGGACGGGCATCGCTTTCCGTCGCGCTCGAACGAAGCGCCGGGTACGCCACCGGCCCATCTTCCTTATGTGGTGCGCCATGAGATCGACCCGGGTGCCGATCAACCCTCGCGCGTGACGACGTACGCCTTCTCGACGAACAATTTCCTGGGTTATGGCGCGGGTGTCGACTGGGAAGATGCCGCCGACGCGCTTTACAAGGTCAGGACGGATTATCGCTATTGGTCGACCGAATCGCAGATCGACGAAACCGTCGCGCCACCGCAGGTGCTGGGCACGGTGTACCGCGAGTTCAACCGCTTTCACCTGCTCATGGAGGAACGGCGCGAAGAGGACGGCTGCGAGCAAACCACCTTGAATACCTATCACGACGTGACGGGCGCGCCCTATGACGAACAGCCTGCCATCGTGCAATTGCCGAAAGAGGAGATCGTGCGCTGGCGTCGCGACGGGGTGGCGCGTGACGAGATCACGACTCACCGGTATGACACGTGGGGCAACCCCATCGAGCTCGTTATGCCGGACCGTGTTAGTGAGCTGACCGAGTACTACGATCCTGCTGGCGAGGACGGATGCCCGCCCGACCCCGTGTGGAAGACGCCGCGCTCTGTGAAGTCGCGCACGATGGTGCCGGGTGAACCGACGCCCCGCGCCCCCGGCATGAAGCCGACAGCACTGGCGCCGACGCGGGTTCAGGAATATCGGTACGCGAGCTATCCGTCGCTCGTATCCGGTGCGGCCGATTTTCTGGCCGTGAGTGAGCAACGACAGTTGGCGGAGGGAGATGTTTTCGACGAGGTGACGTTCGCGTACATCAATGATCCGGCGTCGGCACTATTGCATGGGCGCGCACGCCAGCGAGTGCAGACCCTCGCCGCGAACACGACCACGACCGACTACACCTATGCGAAGGCGAACGATGAACTGGTGACAACGCGCAGGCAGCATACCGATTTCGACGACACCGACAGCACGACCATCACGCATACGTCGATTCACACCGGGCTGGACACCCTTGTGCAGGGCAACGACGCGATCGTCGTGACGCGATATGACGTGCTTGGCCGCGTGGTCGAGGAGTCGACGACGCCGACATCGGGAGATACCACCTACACTGCCACGTTGCGGCATGTCTATACGCTCATGGGCGAAACCGGTGGCGCGGTGTCGCAACAGACCACCCGCGATTCGGGCATCGTCGATACCGCCTACTTCGATGGCACCGGGTTGACCGTGCGTACCACACGAAGCGACCCCGACATCGCCGGAGGTGATGTGCTGGAGGTGATGCGGTACGAGTTCGATACGCGCGCACGCAAGATAAAAAGCACGACGACCGATCGCATCGAGGACGCGTCGCTGGTCACCACCATGCACTTCACCTACGACGGATGGGGACGTTGCTGCGCCGTGACGCGACCGGACGGTGTGATCGAACACGACGAGTGGAATGCCGTGACGCAAACGGAGAGACGTTGGCTCGAGGGCGGCGAGGAACGCTCTGGGGTCACAGCGCGTACGTACAACAGATTTGCCGAGATCGAAAAGGAAACACGCACCGATACGGCGCAAAGGTTGGTGAGTCAGTGGACCTTTGCCTACGACGGATTGGGCCGTCGCGTCAGTGCGGTCGACTCGTCACAAAGAGAGACGACGTACACCTACGACTTTGCGGACCGTACGAGTCACGTCGATCTCGGCAACGGTGATACGTTCGACTACGCCTACGTACCGCATTCGCTCGACAACAGCGCGACACAAGTGTGCGTGAACGGCACCGAGGTCGGGGCTCGCACGTTTGATGGTCAGATGCGCGTTACCGACCAGACGGTAGGGGGGCGCACCACCGTCTGGTCGTTCCAGCTCGATCGCAGGCATCCGACCGAACAGACCAACGCCGCCGGACAGTCGCTGACATTCACGCTCAATCCCTCGCTGACCGAGGTGCCTCGACAGCGTGTGGCGGGAACTGTGCAAACCGATTACGAGCATGACCCGAACACTGGGTTGCTCGTGGGGGCATCGCTTGCAGGAGCCACCTATGGTTGCGAGCGTTACGCAACCGGTTTTCCTCATATCGAAACGTGGACGGACGACGCGGGCGAGCGTCAGTCGACGTACGAATGGACGTTGCAGGGTCTGCCTGCCTCGTATAAGGATGCGGCGGGGAACATCCATCAATATCGCTACAACCTTTCCACCGGTCAGTTGATGGAGTACACCTGCGGCGATGTTGTTGTGGAATATTCGTGGAACCCGCTTGGCCGATTGTGCAAACAGACCGTGTGGCAGGCCGGTGTGTTACGTCTGACGACAACGCTCGGATACGACGACTTCGGTCGCGAGACGTCGCGTGAGACGATCGCGCCGGGGCGCGCTGCGCTCGTGCTGACTCAGGGGTACAACGCCCTCGATTTGCTGATCAATCGCACGCGTTCCGAGGGCGGCACGTTGCGATTGATGGAGGGGATGGCCTACGACAGGCGTGACCGGCTCGATGCCTACTATACCGATGGACCCGAAAGTCCTCCCGATCCACACGATCCTTCACGACGGATTTCGTTGCAGCAGTGGGCGCATGACGCGTTCGACAACGTGACCGAAATCCTGACGTGGCACGACGGCACGAGCACGCCCGCCACAGTCACATATCACTTCGATAACGACGACGATCCCACTCAGCTCACGGCGTTCGAGCGGCGCGGTTATGGCGCTGGGGATGGGCGTTTCACGCTCGGCTACGATGCGGCCGGTCGCGTGATCGACGACGGCTTGGGCAACACCTACACGTACAACGCGCAGGACCAGATGATGTCTGCCCAGCGTGGTGGAGAGGCAAAGACCGAGTACGGCTACAACCCGCTCGATGAGCAGGCGGTCGTCGTGCAGGCGGGGCGGCCGACGCGTCGACGGACCTTCCGTCGCAACCGGTTGGCCGTGGAAGTGGAGGGCACGATCACCCGCAGTTATCTCGATGGCACCGGGGGCACGCTGGACTCCGCGGGACAGTTTCTCGCGTACGCCACCGATGCCAAGTCGAGCGTTCTCGAAGTGCATTCGGGCAGCGACGCGACGCGGGGCATTACATACTCCCCAAGCGGGTATCGCCGTGCAGACGTGCAGGATAGCGTTCCCGGTCAGGATGGCGAGCTTGTCGATCCGGCGACACAAGGCCTCTGGCTGGGCAATGCACGATTGTATTCCCCGGTGCTGTGTCGCTTTCTTGTGCCCGACACCTATGTTCCGTTCGATGGCGGTGGCTTTAACGCCTATGCGCGTCTTGATCCGCTCAACTCGATCGATCCGTCGGGACACATCCCGTCATGGCTGGGCGGGCTTATCACGGCGGTGACCGCCGTGATAGGCATCCTGGCCACGGTGTATTCGGCGGGGCTGTTAGCGCCGGTAAGCGGTGCAATGGTAACAACGACGGCGGGAGCGGTGTCGGGAGGCGTCGCTGTGGCGACGGGAACATCGGCGGCAACTGTGGCGACATCGGGCATTTCGATCGCCAGCATATCCGCGAACTTCGCCGCGCTGGGCACGGTGGGGCAGGCGTCGTTCGTCAGCACCGTAAGCATCAATGCAGCGGTTTTCGTAACCGCCACGGGGAGCGCGATTGCGGCGGCCGGAGGGGATGACGATCTTGCGGCCGGATTTGGCATCGCCGCCAGCGTACTCGGTGCTATCGACATTGCGTCGGGTTTCGGGTTTGCCGTCGCTAATGCACGCATTGCGGCGCGTGCGATGAATGCTGGCATGGAGGGCGCACGAGGCAGCTTGACGAGACCCGATTCGATGCTGGACCTTGCTGGAAGCGGGCGGAATACGCCGATAGGTGGTCCTGGCGGCACGGCGGCAAGGGGGTCTCGCAGCGTACGAAGCTCTTCGCCTGGCGGTCGCCCGCCTTCCGGTTTGAGTGTGATTAGCGAGGTCCGTAGCGACGTGTCGTTCGGCAGTGGTTCGGTCGTATCGAGCGGGCGATCCTCGATGTCGCCCCCGCCAATATTCAACGCATCCAACTCCTTCATGACGGCCCGGTCTGCGGGTCATTTTGTGGGGCCATTAGTCCGCTCACAGTCGGGGTCCCGGCCTGATTCCGGGGCGAGCGGGAGAAACTCGCAAGCGAGAAGCGTGCGTTCCCGCTCGTCTGACCGTCCACTGTCTGTGCGGCGAGCTGATTCGGTGGAAGAGACTCGGTTGTGAGCTCAAGCGTGCCAACGGCAAACAGCCCAGTTCGTGCACCCCACGCGCGTTACGCCCTTTCCAATCGCGGCAATCGGGATAGCGAGGTATTGAAATGAAGATCGACCATCACCGGACGGCGCCCGATGCAGCGCTACCGTACCTTGCATTTCGCGTCGATGTCGAGGTCGAAGCGAACGGCGTCACCGACGAGTATCTGGCACATCACGGTGACGCGTTGCCTGCAGATACGCAGATGTTCCCGCCGTTTTCCGCGTCTGGCGACATGTTGTTCTGCACGATCAATGGCGTCGACATCGTGTCGATGACACGCCCCCTGACTGCCGACGACGTCGGGAAAGCGATCGTCGTCAATTTCCCGGGCGAGGTCCTGCGAGCGCTGGCACCGGGCGAGTATGTGTTCACGTATCGATGTGAGCGTCCGAACGGCGAGGTCATCGGTGTGTCAGCGGACAAGTCGATCCTTGTTGATCTCACGCCGACGCTCACGCTTTTAGCCCCGCAAGTCGAAAACGGGCTCGACGGTTTCCTGAACCCGATGCTCGCGCTGCAAGGTGCCCGGGTGCAGGTGCGCTATCAGGGTATGCAGGCGGGCCACCGGGTACAAGTTCGCTGGCATGGCACGGTTGGCGACGGCACGATCGAGACGGCTTTCGAGACGGTCCCCGAGCCCGTGCCCGAATTCCTTTCGTTCGACATTGCCCCGGCGGTGATTGCGGCCAATGTCGGCTTGTCGTCGAACGTGAGCTACGTGGTGTCGCGCTCGGGTGGCGATCAGACGAGTCCGGTGCTGTCGCTGAGTGTGCTGCCGTTCAAGCCGACCGACATGCGGGTGCCGCAATTGCCGGATCTCGCGGGCAGCGATCGCATCGAGCCCGACAAGCTGCCGAACGGTGCCCAGGTGCAGCTTCAGCCCTGGTACCTCGCCTTCGAGCGTCAGCAGTTATGGCTTTGGTGCGAGGGTGAACACGAGGATCGGCCTGGCCAGACGTACCAGTATTTCCTCAAGGACGGACATCGCGTCACGGCGATGGAGGCGCAGACGGGCTTCGACGAACGCATTCCGGCATCGTGGCTCGCGCCACTGGCCCACGGCTCGCGCCTGAGCATCAACTATCAGGTCGGATTCCACGATCAGGGGCGACAGGACGGATGGCGTGTGTCGTTCGAGGTGATCAACCCGGCACGCAAGACGATGTGATGTTGCGAGCAGGGAGATCTTGAAGGGATTGGGTCAAGGACGGAGGTGTGTGATGCGAGGAATCCAAAACAAGCGTTGGCCTCGGATTTTGCGGGCCGTTTCGATGTTTGTGGTGGGCGCGTGGTTGTTGACGGCGTACCAGGGCGTGGCGATTGCGGCCGACTCGGCGTCGGGGGCCGTGACCGGTGCAATCACCGGCGCGGCGGCGACGTCGGAGGTTGCGGCGGTGCCGCAGCACGACCATGCCTTACCCAAGATCACGATGTGGCAGAAGAACGCCGACAAGCCGTGCTCGTTCAGCTTGTACGACGGAGAAAAGATCAATTTCAAGGACAGTTCGTCGTGTCCGAACGACGAGCACTACTTCTTCAGCATCCTGGGGGCGCATGAAGGGATGTGGCTAGAGATTCAGAACAACCCGGATTGCGGCAACAACGAGTCGTACGCGTTCTACAAGGTGTCGTTTCAGGACCAGCAGACCGGCGACATCGGCAAGACCGAAGTGCAGCTCTCGCAGCAAAAGGATGTGGGCACGCGTCTGCTCGATGGCGAAGGCAAGCCCTACCTGCTGGCAGACGGTTGGCGCGGCAGCAGCAACTTGCAGGGCGCGGTGTCGTGCGTGAAGGTGGGGCAGCTACTGCCCGACGGGCCGTTCCGGTATCGCTCGAAGACGATTCCGGACAAATGTGTGCTCAACGGATCCCTCACCAACTTTTTGACGGTGCACCTGGGCAATTGCGATGACCCGACAGCAGCCTTCTACAGCACGCTTTCCTCAGGCACACCGATAATCTATGCGGCGTGGATTCCGCGTACCAAGACGTTCACTCCGGCACTTGGTCTGGATGCGCAGTTTAGTGATGTGTTGCGTGTGCGAGTCACGCCGGACAGGCAGGTCAGGCCGCTTGAATTCGGCAGTGATGGGCGCTTCCGATACCAAATCAACTGCGTGTTTGCCCACGCCCCGGCTTCGCTTTTCACGCGAGATTGTTCAGGTTCAGTTCCAGATGACGAAGTGTTTATCCGGGAGCGGGTGCCCTTGCGTGACACCCAATGACACGGCATCCGATCGTCGATGCATCTGACAGCGCGCGTGACGAGGCGATATTCACCAAGGAGTGATGGGGACGAGGGGCGTCATGATCGGGCCGACGTGGCGTGACGACGTGACAATGTGATGCCCCTCGCACTTACGCGTCACGCAGGTTTGGCGCACAAATCGTCAATGCGACAAATCGCTCACCGACGCCGCTGGCGCATCTCGCTTGACCTGGGAAATCCCGTCCTCCATTTGCTCGGCGGTCGAGAACATCTGGCTCTGGCCGATGATCTCGCCGTTGCGCGCCTTGAGCACGAAGTAAGGGCGCCCGGAAGTCGACGTCTTACGCTCGAACCGGTGATCTTCGGCGGAATTCTTGCGAACGGACTCGATGCCGTTCTGCGCAGACGCGCGCGCCTTGTACGTCTCGGAGGAAAGGATGGTATGCCCGCTGTCGCCCAGCAGATGAAAGTGGAATTCACCATTGGGGCTGCGCTTGAGTTCGAACTTGCCTGACATTTGTGGATCTCCCGGATCTTCCAATGGCCAGCGGCGAGGGACTGCGAACTGCAAGTGACGACGACAGAGTGTCGCGTCGAAGAATGCGCCTAGATTAGCACCGCCAGCGCTTTGGCGAAACCGCACTTTGTTTCGAAGTGTAAACCACTTTGAGTGACGGTCCGCCGAACGGCCCGGGACGCCGCCGTTCGACGGTTATTCAGCGCTCAGCGGCGCGCGTATTGCGTCGCGCCGAACAGCATTTCGCGGGCTTTGTCGTCCTGAAGCGGCTTGCGGGCGTCTGCAAGCACCTTGATACCGCGTTGCACAGCCGGGCGCGCTTCAATGGCTTCGAACCACTTCTGCACGTTCGGGAAGTCCGACAACTCCACGCCTTGATTCTTCCACGAGCGCAGCCACGGCCAGATGGCGATGTCCGCCACGGTGTACATGTCGCCCGCGACGTACGGATGATCGCCAAGACGCTTGTCGAGCACGCCGTACAGACGTCGCGCTTCGTTGGTGTAGCGCTTGATCGCATAGTCGATCTTCTCGGGCGCATAGATCCGGAAGTGGTGCGCCTGACCGAGCATCGGCCCCACGCCGCCCATCTGGAACATCAGCCATTCGAGCGTTTCGTATTTACCGCGCACGTCCTCCGGCAGGAAACGGCCGGTCTTGCCCGCGAGGTACAGCAGGATGGCGCCGGATTCGAACAGGGAGATCGGCTTGCCGTCCGGGCCGTCCTCGTCGACGATGGCCGGGATCTTGTTGTTAGGCGAGATGGCGAGAAATGCGTCCTTGAACTGGTCGCCCGCACCGATATCGACGGCGTGTGCGTGATAAGCCAGCCCGCATTCTTCGAGCATGATGTGGACTTTGTGGCCGTTGGGCGTGGCCCAGGAGTAGACCTGAATCAATTGCGGCTCCTCAGGGAGGCGTCGAGCGACGCCGGCGGATCACGTCGTGCGTGGGTCGCTCAGGCGGCTCCGGAGGCACGGTGATGGCGCAAATGGCAAACGGGCCGGGAGGGCGGCATCGTCCCCCCGGGGAAAACTGCCGGGAAATTACACCACAGAACGTTTTTCCCTGCCGGACGCCCGCTCAGCGGTGTCCGGCGGGCCTCGCCCGGTGCAACCGGGCGGTCGCCGTCACTCGGCGGCGATGTCCAGATACTTCGCCAGTTCCAACTTAGCGATGGCGTTGCGATGGACTTCGTCGGGGCCGTCCGCAAAACGCAGCGTGCGGGCGCTGGCGTACGCATACGCGAGCGGAAAATCGCCGGAAAGCCCGGCCGCCCCGTGGGCCTGAATCGCCCAGTCGATGACCTGACACGCCATGTTCGGTGCGACGACCTTGATCATCGCGATTTCCGCGCGCGCGGCCTTGTTGCCGACCGTGTCCATCATGTAGGCCGCCTTGAGCGTGAGCAGACGGGCCTGTTCGATCAGGCATCGCGCCTCGCCGATGCGCTCACGCGTGACGCCCTGCGCCGCAATCGGTTTGCCGAACGCCACACGCGACAGTGTGCGCTGACACATCAGCGACAGGGCACGCTCCGCCAGTCCGATGAGTCGCATGCAGTGGTGGATGCGGCCCGGGCCGAGACGTCCCTGTGCGATCTCGAAGCCGCGCCCTTCGCCGAGCAGCAGACTGCTTGCGGGGACGCGCACGTCGTCGAGCACGATCTCCATGTGGCCATGCGGTGCGTCGTCGTAACCGAAGACCGTGAGCGGACGCACGCGCGAGACGCCTTTCGCGTCGGCCGGGATCAGGATCATCGACTGCTGGGCGTGTTTCGGGGCGTCGGGGTCGGTCTTGCCCATCACGATGTAGAGCGCGCAGCGCGGATCGCCTGCACCGGTCGACCACCACTTGCGGCCGTTGACGACATAGTCGTCACCGTCGCGACGGATACGGCATTGCACGTTGGTGGCGTCGCTCGATGCGACGTCCGGCTCAGTCATCAGAAACGCCGAACGGATGTCGCCGCGCAGCAGCGGCTCCAGCCATTGCGCCTTTTGCGCGTCGGTGGCGTAGCGCTCGAGCGTCTCCATGTTGCCGGTGTCGGGCGCATTGCAGTTGAAGACCTCCGGGGCCCAGGGCACCTGTCCCATGATCTCGCACAACGGCGCGTATTCGACGTTGGTCAGGCCCGCGCCACGCCCGGAGTCGGGCAGAAACAGGTTCCACAGTCCGGCTTGCTGCGCGAGCGGCTTGAGACGTTCGATGACTTGCGAGGGCTGCCATGCATCACCGTTACGACGGGCGATCTCGATCTCTTCGAGATAACGCTGCTCGTTCGGGAAGATGTGCTCGTCGAAGAACGATGAAAGACGCGAGCGCAACGCGTCGACTTTCGGGCTGTAGCTGAAGTTCATGAGGTCTCCGTGCGGTGACTGTCTGCTGAGTCGGGGCGCGTCGGCGCGGGGTCAGGCATCGCGCGAGCGCGTCGCGTCCGTTGCGCGCTGCGCATACGTCCAGGCGAGCTCTGCCATCGGGCGAGCCCGTTTGCCTGCGTCGAGCGCCTGTTGGCTGGCGGCCGTGCCGTCGCTCACGCGCTTCATGATCCCTTGCAGAATCGCGGCGATGCGGAACATGTTGTACGCGAGATAGAAGTGCCATTGCGCAGGCGGAACGATGCCCGTGCGCT
Source organism: Pandoraea sp. NPDC090278 (assembly GCF_044772185.1). Classification (NCBI taxonomy): domain Bacteria; kingdom Pseudomonadati; phylum Pseudomonadota; class Betaproteobacteria; order Burkholderiales; family Burkholderiaceae; genus Pandoraea; species Pandoraea sp. NPDC090278. The sequence continues at coordinate 437,256 of NZ_JBIVYJ010000001.1, forward strand.
CGCTGTATCGACGGATGTAGACGTCTTCATCCGGAATGCCGAGCGCTTTCCGGTCGAGCCCGGCGATGCCGCGAAACACCCCGGGGCTCACGTGCCAAGCCATGCAGTGATAGCTGAAGTCCGCAATCGGGTCGCCCAGCGTCGACAGTTCCCAGTCGAGGACGGCGAGCACGCGCGGCTCGCATGGATGGAAGATCAGGTTGTCGAGACGGAAGTCGCCGTGGACGATGGTCGTGCGTTCGGGCGCGTCCGGCGTGCTGACCGGCAGATGGGCGGGCAGCCACTCGATGAGCCGGTCCATCGCGTCGATGGGTTCCGTCTCCGACGCACGGTACTGTTTGCTCCAGCGCGCGATCTGACGCGCGATGTAGTCCCCCGGCTTGCCATACGATTCGAGACCGGCGGCGCGGTAATCGACACGATGCAGCGCTGCGATGACGCGATTCATTTCGTCGTAGATCTCACCGCGCTGCGTCGCCGTCATGCCCGGCAACGACGGATCCCACAGCACGCGCCCGTCCACGAAATCCATGACGTAGAACGCCAGTCCGATCACGCTTTCGTCCTCGCACAGACCCCGCATGCGGGCCACAGGGACGTCGGTCCCGGCGAGTGCATCCATCACGCGGTATTCGCGTTCGATGGCGTGCGCTGAGGGGAGAAGCTTCGCCGCAGGGGCCGGTTTGGTGCGCAGCACGTAAGCGGCTGACGGCGTGGTGAGACGGTAGGTGGGGTTGGACTGGCCGCCGTTGAACTGCGTGAGCGTCAGCGGCCCGGAGAAGCCCTCGACGTTAGCGGTCAGCCAGCGCTCCAGCGCGGCGGTGTCGAACGGCGCGCGACTGCCCAGCGCCCGTTCGCCTGCGAATGCGGAAAAGTCCTGTACAAGCTCCTCGGCCATGCTGTCTCCTGCATTTCCGGTGCTGCGTTGATCGAGACTGATTCGTGAGTTCGGCTTTTTGCTGTTGTACGGCGACGTTCGATAAAACGTGATGGGCCGGGGAGATCCCGGCCCGGTATGACGGTGACGCGTGTCGTTTAGCTGCGTTGGCGCGTACGGACGAACGACGCGAAAATCTTCTCCATGACGGTGAGCCGGTTATCGCGATGCAGCGGCTGCGGCGGGGCATAGTTCATCAGACGCACCACCCAGTCCTGCGGTTTGTCGCCGACGTCGAGCGCATTGATGCACGCGGGCGTCTGGGCGAGTTGACCGAGGAAGAGGCGTCCAAGCGGATGCAGGGCATGCGACAGAATCGCGCGATTCACGCCGCCGTGCAACACCAGCAGTACGGTGTCCCACGACTTATCTTCGCGCAGCTCCGCAAGCGGCGGTACGACGCGATCGAGCAGTTCTCGCACCGATTCGCCGTTCATGAAGCGTGTGTCTTCCGGCACCAGACCGTCGAACGCGCTGAGAAACGCTTGTGCCAGTTCGGCGGGCGGCAGGTCGGAGATCTTGCCCGCACGAATTTCCTGCCAGCACGGCCACGTCTCGATTTCGATGTCCTGCCCCGTTTCTGCGAGCACACGCTCGGCGGTCTCGCGCGTACGCGGCAGGCCGCTCACGATGACCCGGTCGAAGCGGATGCTCTCGGCCGCGAAGGCGCGTCCGGCGGCGCTGGCCTGCGTGCGTCCCAGTTCGTTGAGCGGGACGGTGTCGGCATCGATCGGGTGGCCGCTGTCGTCGAAATACGTGACGTCGCCGTGACGCATCAGATAGATGCGGCGGCGTGACGACGGCGTGAAGGTCAGCGGACCGGTCTGGGCACCGAGTTGGCCGAGTGAGCTCATGCGAGGGTTCTCCTGAACGAATGCGGGCAGCGGACTAGCAGGCTAGCGAGCCTTGGTGGCCAGGTGCTGCGGCAGGGCATAGAGAGGGGCGCACGCCGATGGTTCGGGTACGCCCTCTGCGGGTACGCGTTTCAGGGGTATTTTGCCGGACGTTTTTCAAGGAAGGCACTGATTCCTTCCAGACCGTCGGCATGGTGCAGCGAGGCGACGAAATTGTCGCGCTCGGCACCGAGTTGCGAGGTCAGCGTCTCGCTGGCACCGCTGTCGATGAGCGACTTGATGCGGCCGACGGCGTTCGGCGACAGTTGCGCCAGATCCGTCGCCCAGTTCAGCGCTTCGGCGCGGGCTTGTCCGGGGGCGACGACCCGGTTGACGAGTCCTGCGGTGGCGAGTCGCGCGGCCGACACCGGCTTGCCTTCGAGCAGGATCTCGGTGGCCAGCGGTCGGGGCAGGGCCTGCGAGAGGAACCACGAACCGCCACCGTCGGGCGTGAGACCGACTTTGACATACGCCATCACGAACTTGGCGTTGTCGGCGGCGACGAGCAGATCGCAGGCGAGCGCGAGCGAGAAGCCCGCCCCGGCGGCCGCGCCTTCGACGGCGGCGATGATCGGCTTCGGGCACGCACGCAGCGCCTCGATCCATTCGGCCAGCGCGTCGATGCTGGCGGCCTGCACCGACGGGTCCTTCTGACGATTGTCCAGCAGGCGGTTCAGATTCCCGCCAGCGCAGAAGAAGTTGTCGGCCCCTGTGATCACGACGGCGCGTACGGATGCGTCGCGCTCGGCCGTAGCCAGCGCCTCGACACCGGCGGCGTACATGTCCGGATGCAAGGCGTTACGTGCGCCGGGATTGGACAGCGTCAGCACCAGCGTCTGGTCGACGCGTTCGGCGAGCAGTTCAGCAGCCATGAGTCGGTCTCCGGATCACGCTTCTTCGGTGAGCAGCGACACGCCGAGTTGCGCGCGACGCGTAAGCCACGGCGACGGACGATAACGCTGGTCGCCGTAGAACGATTGCAGATTACGCAGGACGGTGAGCAACTGGCGTGCGCCGACGGCGTCGCCCAGTGCAAGCGGCCCCTTGGCGTAACCGAGCCCCAGCGTGACGGCGCGGTCGATGTCGCCCGGCGTCGCGATGCGTTGCTGCGCGATATCGGCACCGATGTTCACGATGGTGGCGATCACGCGTTGTGCGACGAACCCGGCCGAATCGCGGATCACCGTCACCGGCGTGCCGCCGTGGGCGAACAACGCGTGGGCGGCGTTGCGTGCGTCGGCCGTCGTCACGGGCGTAGTCATCAGCGTGTGACGCTTCGCGCCCGCGAGCGGCAGGAGCGTGTCGATGGCGACGGTGCGCGTCGCGTCCAGACCCTGTTCGACGGCGCACGTCGTGGCGTCGAAGCCGAGCGGCGTGACGACGATCAGGGCCGTCTCAGACGGCTTCTCGCCGTTCTCGATGGTGACCCCTGTCGCACCCAGCAGCTCGACGACCGCCGCAAAGCCGCGCGTATCCGCACGGCTCACCCAGACGCTTGCGGGCAGCGCATCCGGCGCGGGCGCTTCGGGCGGCACCTGCTGCTTGCCGTCGACATAGCGATAGAAGCCTTCGCCGACCTTGCGGCCGAGCAGTCCGCCCGCGAAGCGCACGGCGGTGATCGGCGACGGACGGAAGCGGGCTTCTTCGTAAAACTGGTGATAGATCGACTCCATCACGGGGTGCGAGACATCGAGCGCCGTGAGGTCGAGGAGTTCGAACGTGCCGAGGCGGAAGCCTGCCTGCTCGCGCAAGATGCGGTCGATGTCTGCAAAACTCGCCACGCCTTCGCTCGCGACACGCAGGCCTTCGGTGTTCATGCCGCGCCCGGCGTGGTTGACGATGAAGCCCGGCATGTCCTTGCAACGCACGGCCGTGTGGCCCATGCGCTGGCCGAGGGCGAGCAGGGCGTCGCCGACTTCCGGTGCGGTGCGCAGGCCGTCGATGACTTCGACCACCTTCATGAGCGGCACCGGGTTGAAGAAGTGATAGCCCGCCACGCGTTCGGGACGCTCGCACGCCGCCGCAATCGCCGTAATCGACAGCGACGACGTGTTGGACGCCAGAATCGCGTCGGCGGCAACGATGCCTTCGAGCGCGCGGAAGAGGTCGCGCTTGATCTCGATTTTTTCGATGATTGCCTCGACGACGAGTTGGCAGTCCGCCAGATCCTCCAGCGCGTTGCACGCGTGCAGGCGTCCCATCGTCGCTTCAACGCTCGCTGCGTCGATCTTGCCCTTGGAGGCGAGCTTGTCCAGCGTGTCGCGCAGGGCACCCAGTGCGGCTTGTACGGCGGCGGCGTTGGTGTCGTACAGCTTGACCTTCAGACCGGCTTGCGCGGCGATCTGAGCGATGCCACGCCCCATGGCGCCGGCACCGACGATGCCCAGAACGTCGATGGCTTTGCTGGCAGCGGCCGCCACGTTAGACGAGGAAGACGAGGGGGATGCAGTCATTCGGAGTGTCTCGAAGTTGGTGTCGATGTCGTCGATCGGTATTTTGTGGGCGCTAAGAGCTTGCGCACGACTTGTCATTCTATCGTCCGACCGGTCGGTCGGGAAATGAATTTCCTACCGAATTGCGAGTCGATGCAAACCGATGCCCAAAACGCGTTGCGGCTATTGTCGCCGATCTCGCCGCCGTTGCCAGCGCTTGTTCCGCTGGGCGGTCGTTGACGTGGATGCCTGTCCGGTGGACGGAAAGGGCGTGCGCACTGGCCGAGCGCCGGAATTCGGGACGCCTGCGGTTGAATTCAATTCACGCATGGCAGGGGCGTGCCGGTACACTTCCGGTACCCGGTGGACGCGTCCACCGGCTCACTCACATGGGAGACATCATGTTGAAGCTGTACGGCTTTCCGGTAAGCAACTATTACAACAAGGTTAAGGTTGTGCTTTACGAGAAGGGCGTGCCCTTCGAAGAGTCCGAATCCATTCCGTGTCAGGACGAGCCGCTGCTGCAATGCTCGCCGCTCGGCAAGGTGCCGTATCTGCAAACGGAACAAGGTTTCCTGTCGGAGTCGCAGGTGATCTGCGATTACCTTGAGGTGACGCATCCGACGCCCGCGCTTTTCTCCAGCGATCCGTGGCGACAGGCGAAGGAACGTGAGTTGCTCACGATGCTGGAGCTGCACCTGGAACTCGTGGTACGTGAAATTTACGGGCAGGCGTTCTTTGGCGGCACGGCGTCGGAAGGCACGCGCAGCCGTACGGAGAAGCTGCTGCGCCGGAACATCGTCGCCTTCAAGCGACTCGCGAAATTTGCACCGTTCGTCGCGGGCGACACGTTCACGATGGCCGACATCGCGGCAGGCATCCATCTGCCGATTCTCGGGATGGCGACGCAAGCCGTCTATGGCGAGGACTTCCTGCAAGCCGCCGATATCGACTGGAAGGCGTACACGAAGCGGCTTGCCGAACGTGAATCGTTCCAGCGTATGCGCGCCGAACAGAAGGCTTATCAGCAGGCGAAGAAAGCCGGGTAAGTTTGTTGGCCCGTAAAACGAGACGGCCGCCATCCGAGGGATGGCGGCCGTTTTCGTTTGGGATGGTTTGAGCGACCCGGCGTGCTTAGATCTTCGCCAGACGCGTGAGTGCTTCACGCAGCGTGTCGTCCTGCTTCGCGAAGCAGAAACGCACCACGCCGGATTCATGCGGCTCGTGATAGAACGCCGAGACCGGAATCGCGGCCACACCGATTTCGCCCGTCAGCCACAGCGCGAAGTCGGCTTCGCTCATATCGCTGATCGCGCTGTAGTCCACGCACTGGAAGTAGGTGCCTTCGCAGGGCAGCAGCTTGAAGCGCGTACCGGCCAGACCTTCGCGGAACAGATCGCGCTTCTTCTGATAAAAGCCCGCCAGTTCGAGATACGGCGACGGATCGCGCATGTAGTCGGCCAGACCGACCTGCATCGGCGTGTTCACGGTGAACACGTTGAATTGATGTACCTTGCGAAATTCTGCGGACAAGGCTGCCGGTGCGGCCACGAAACCGACCTTCCAGCCCGTGACGTGATACGTCTTGCCGAAGCTCGACACGATGAAGCTGCGGCGTGCGAGTTCCGGGTGGCGCGCCACGCTCTCGTGACGCTTGCCGTCGTACACCATGTGTTCGTAGACCTCGTCCGAGATCAGCAGAATGTCGGTGCCCGCCACGATCTCGGACAACTTCACGAGGTCCTGCTCATGCCACACCGTCCCGCTCGGGTTGTGCGGCGTGTTGAACAGGATCAGACGCGTACGCGGCGTGATGGCCGCAGCCAGCTTGTCGAACGGAATACGGAACTCGGGCGCTTCGAGTGTGATGAACACCGGCTTGCCGCCAGCCAGCTCGATCGACGGCACATAGCTGTCGTACGTCGGCTCGAACACGATCACTTCGTCGCCAGGGTGCACGGTGGCGAGAATCGCGGTGAGCAACGCCTGCGTCGCCCCGGCCGTCACCGTGATCTCGGTGTTCCAGTCGTAGTGCTGCCCGTAAAGCTTGCCGATCTTGTCGGCGATGGCCTGACGCAGCGCGGGCACGCCTGCCATCGGCGGGTATTGGTTGTGGTCTTCGCGCATGGCGCGTGCCACGGCGTCGACGATCTTCGGATCGCACGAAAAATCGGGGAAGCCCTGACCCAGATTCACCGCCTGCTTCTCGGCAGCGAGCGCCGACATGACGGTGAAAATAGTGGTGCCGACGTTCGGCAGACGCGACGCGAGCGGCGGGGCAACCAGCGCAGGCGTGGTGGATCCAGTGTGAGGCGCGTTCATTTCGTGGGTGGACGAAGCAGTGATCAGGCCGCCATTCTACCGCCGTCGCGCCCGGCCTGCGGTGGCGAACGCTTAACCGCCAACCACGAGCAATGACGTAAACGCGCTCGCCGTCACGATGCGAAAGCCGAACTGACGCGTCACGCGGCTACGCAGCTTCAGTACCGCCTTATCCTTGCTGACGAGCCAGTGCGCGTGTCCGTCGCGCGCTGCTTCGAGGAATTTCTGATCGTCCCGGTCGCGGCACAGCGGTAGTTGTGCGGGCGGCGCGGCATCTTCCGGGACAACGATCCGGTGCGTGTGCGCATCGACCCAGGCGAGGGCGGCGTCGTTGTCGATCTCACGCGAGGCGAATTGGGGGTAGGTCAGCACGACAGCCAGTTCGTCGCGGCACCGCTGAGCCATGAGGGCCATGAGACGGTGCTCGACGAGCGCATCGCGCACGGGGCGGGCAATCGGGTCGTCGAAGACGAGCAGATCGATCCAGACATTGGTGTCGAGCACCACGCGCGGCGGCGTGGCGAGGGTGTCGAGATGCTCGGCGAAGGCCCGCTCGGCGGGCGTGGCAACAGCGTTTTGAAGCATTGGATAGAATGACGGTTTTACGTTAATTTCCTGCGCAGGCAGGAACGCCTCACCCGATATGATAATTGTTCTCTCGCCGGCCAAATCGCTCGACTACGAAACGCCGCCGCACGTGAGCACGCACACCGTGCCTCAGTTCGTCGACGACGCGGCCGAATTGATCGAAGGCCTGCGCGAACTGAGCCCGGCACAGGTCGGCTCGCTGATGAGCATTTCCGACCCGCTCGCCGCGCTCAACGCTACGCGCTACGCCGAATGGTCGCCGCGCTTCGATACCTCCAACGCCAAGCAAGCCGTGCTCGCCTTTAACGGCGACGTCTACGAAGGCCTCTCCGCCCGCACGCTCGACGCCACGCAGCTCGACTTCGCCCAGAAGCATCTGCGTATCCTGTCGGGCCTGTACGGCGTGTTGCGTCCGCTCGATCTGCTCCAACCGTACCGTCTCGAGATGGGCACGCGCTTCGTGAACAAGCGCGGCCGCGACCTGTATGCGTTCTGGGGCGAGCGTGTCACGCAGACGATCAACGCGTCGCTCGCCGAGCATAACGAAACGCGCCGTGTGCTCGTGAATCTGGCGTCCGAGGAGTACTTCAAGGTCGTCAAACGCCGTCTGGTCAATGCGCCGGTCATCACGCCGGTGTTCGAAGACTGGAAGAGCGGCAAGTACAAGATCATCAGCTTTTACGCCAAGCGCGCGCGCGGACTGATGGCTCGTTACGCCATCGAGCGTGGTGTAACCGACGTGCAGCAACTCAAGGCGTTCGATACCGAGGGCTACGCGTTCGACGACAGCGTGTCGAACGATTCGCTCTGGGTGTTCCGCCGCCGCGTGGCCTGACGCCAGACAGCCCCCCGCCCCGGACAAGATCCCGGGGTTTTTCATATTCGCCAGCGAGATCCGTCATGACCGTCCAAATCAGCAGCCGATTCGACAGCGGTGCCATCCATGTGGTGAGCGCCGAGCGCGCCGACGACATCCATGTGCGCATCGCGCAAGACGGCGCGGCCGAGTTCGCGCAGTGGTTCCATTTCCGTGTGCAGGGCGTGGGCGGTGTGCCTTGCCGCATCGTTTTCGACAACGCGGGGCAAACGTCCTATCCGCGCGGCTGGGAGAACTATCGCGCGGTGGCATCGTACGACCGCGTGACGTGGTTCCGCGTGCCGACGTCTTACGACGGTCAAGTGATGACGGTGGCCTTCACGCCTGAACACGACAGCGTCTATCTCGCGTATTTCGAGCCGTATGCGGAGGAGCGTCATCTGGCGTTGCTCGGCACCGCACAGAATTCGTCGCGCGTGAGTTCGCGCTCACTGGGGCAGACCGTCGACGGGCGCGACATGACGTTGCTCACGGTGGGCGAGCCGCGCGCGGGCAAGCGCAATATCTGGGTGATTGCGCGTCAGCATCCCGGCGAGACGATGGCGGAGTGGTTCGTGGAAGGCATGCTGCGTCGTTTGCTCGGTGCGGGTGATTGGGCCGGTGATCCGCTCGCGACGGCGTTGCTCGACGAAGCAGTGTTCCACGTCGTGCCGAACATGAATCCCGACGGTTCGGCGCGCGGCAATCTGCGCACCAACGCGACGGGCGCGAACCTCAACCGCGAATGGCTTGAGCCGGACCTCGTGCGTAGTCCCGAAGTGCATCACGTGCGCGCGGCCATCGAGGCGACCGGTTGCGACATGTTCTTCGACATCCACGGCGACGAAGCGCTGCCCTATGTCTTCCTGGCGGGTAACGACGGTGTCGAGTGGGGCACGGAGGCGGTGCTGGCGCGCGAGAAGGCGTTCAGCGAGCGCTTCAAGGCGGCCAGTCTCGACTTCCAGGACAAGTTCGGCTATCCCCCGGGCAAGCACGGCATGGAGTCGCTCAAGCTGGCGTCGAAGTGGGTGGCGCATCGCTTTGGCTGCCTGTCGCTCACACTAGAGATGCCGTTCAAGGACAACGCCAACCGGCCCGATTCGCAAGTCGGCTGGAGCGGTGCGCGAAGTGCGGCGCTCGGCGCGTCGATGCTCGCCGCGATCTGGGCACAGATGCAAGCCGATCAGGCGTAAAAAGCAGTCGAAACGCCCAAAACGCGTGATGTAACGCCGAGGACGTGTCCTTGGCGTTACTAGAATCTGACAGATGACGGGGACGCAGTGCGTTCCCATTTCATTGGGTCAGGGGGCAGCATGCGTATCGGATTCGACGCGGGCAACGGGCATTTCCTCGCTCCGTCCGTTCAAGGGGCGTCTGAAGCGCCCGCGACTTTGTTCTCCACATTCTCATCGGCCTGGCAAGGTCTGCGTCAAGCCGATGCACACATCGAGCGCCTCGAAGGGGGTACGTGGGAAGACCATTACGCGCTTTCTTACGCACCCAATCTGTCGCACGACCTTCCGTTGAGGCCGCCCCCGGTCGCTACACCGGTGGAGTTCACGCAAATCATGGCCGAAGTCCGTGCGGCGCATGAGAGGCCGCCACCGGTCGCCACGCCGGTGGAGTTCACGCAAATCATGGCCGAAGTCCGTGCGGCGCATGAGAGGCCGCCGCCGGTCGCCACGCCTGTGGAGTTCACGCAAATCATGGCCAATGTCCGTGCAGCTCACGAGGCCAGAGCGTTGCGTTCCGACGGTGCTTCACGGTCAACGACGTCGCCTCACGTCCCGCGCGCAGGACGGATTCTGGCGCCCGCCGACATTCATGGGATCGTGGCGCGCTTGTGTGAACAGCGAATGGTCCATGCAGGCGATCGCCTCGTAGGCCCTGCGACGACCCCCTCAGGGCCACCGCGGATGTCTGGCACGGACGCCGGGACCGTATCCGACCAACCTCGTAGTGCAGCGCCAACTGACACGCGTAGAAGGCGCGGCCCCAAAGTGACAGGCGAGCTCTTGCTCCGCATTGAGGCCTTGGGTGCGAGCGGTATCGCGACCGAGGGCGGAATCGGTCGGATAGCGGACGAGCATGGCATCGCGCGAAGCACGCTGAGAACCTATGTCTCCGAATGCGGCAAGCTGTACTCGGAGGCGCGCGACCGGGCGGCCGAAACCGGTAAGTTCCGCACTGGGAAGGTGACCGTCGGTTTGTTACGGGCCCTTGAAAAGATGGGGACTCATCGTATCAAGTCGAGGGGCGGCCTTCGTGTCATTGCCCGGAACGAGGGGATTCCGTTCCGCATCCTGAAGAGTTATGTCGACCGGCACGGCAAGCCGACGGATTTGGGGAGCGAAAGAATTCTTGACGACGGTGATCCCACTCGCCGCGCCACCAAAGTGCCAGTGACGCCGGAATTGCTGCGTATCATTCTGCGGCTTGGCGCGAGCGGTATTCGCGCTGCAGGCGGACTGCGTGTTCTGGCTGACCGGCATAACGTCTTCCTGAGCAGCCTGAGAAGTCACATCAATGGCAAAGGCGTGTTGGGACACCTCGGAAAGCGGGTGATGAAGGTCGGGCGGCGCGCGCGCATTTTTAAGATATCTAACGAACTGTTGCGCGATATCGAGGTGTCGGGTCCGCGAGGCATCAAGGCGGCGGGCGGACTTGCCGCCGTGGCGAGGGCGAACCACGTAGCGTTTGATACGTTAAGAAGCTACATCGACTGCCGAGGCCAGTTGACCCCCCTCGGGCGGGTCAGACTCTACGGCGTCGATCCGTCCCACACCACCAAAGTCACGCCGACGCTGCTCAGGGAGATCCAGACGCTGGGCAAGCAGGGCATCGCGTCCGAGGGCGGACTGGATGCCCTGGCGAGCAAACGAGGCGTTGCGCCGCACATTCTGAGGCACTACGTCACGTTCAGCGGAAAATTGAAACATCCGGGACGCATCACGATGGCGCGATTTGAGTCGAACAACGTCGGCGCATTGCACGCACCACGCGACAGTGACGGCCTCTCGAATGCGCGCGAACAGGCGTGACGGCGCGTAGCGCGATTTCTCGCGCTACGCGTTCCGACATTCACTGAAACCACTTCGCGCCAACGAGTCCGCGCGTGGCGATCAGTTCTTCTTTTTCGTCGTGCTCTTCTTCGTGCTGCTCGACTTCGAAGACGAGGCTTTTGCCGACGACTTGGCCGTCGTGCCTTTCTTGCCCGACTTCGCGGTGGCGTGAGCGGCCTTGCCGCGCGTGTTGCCGCGTGCAGCGCGCTTCACCGGTTGCTCGACCTGAGAGAGCGGCGACGTGTAGTCGAAGCCCATCATGCGGCCGTCGGCGTATCCGCAGCGAATGTGGATGTTGTCGGTCTGGCCGGTCGTGCGCTTGCCGACGCCATCGAGTTCGACCATCTGCGTGACGTCGACCCGTTGCTTGCGATCGTCGAACGGGCCATTCCAGGGTTCGATTTTCGCGTGTTCGGGATCGAGTGCTGTCTCGCCGTACTCGACACTCTCATAGCCGGGGAGCGTGGCGACGACGAAACTCGCGTGCGCAGCGCAGTCGGCCACCATCGGATCGGCGTGACGCGTGTTGACAAATTGCTCGACCAGCGCACGATGCTGTTCGAGCGTGAAGGCCTGTGCCGGGGCCGTGAAGGCCGACAGGCAGAGCGGCGCAGCGATGGATGCGATGCCTGCGACCTGGCGCACGGCACGCATCACGACGCCTGCGGCGCGTTGGAAAAATCGATTCGACATTGCTTGACGTATTCTCGGGGGCGTAAGAGCCGTGTATATGAACCGGCCCTGAGCATTGCAGAGCAATGCGGGCATGCGTTTCCCTCATCTTATGAGTCGCTGGCATGCGCCGCTCGCGAAGAAGCTTGACCGCATTTTGAAAGACAGCGGCGAAGCGGCATCCATCTTAACCGAAAAAAAGCCGCTCACGCCCGCCGGGTAAGCCCGTAGACCTCATTGCGCCGCGCGTGAAAGTTACAGCGCGCTACAATGCGGGCCATCCACGCTGCGTAGTGACGTTTCTCGACACGAACATCGGCGTGGAAATCGCTTCTCGTTTTTGCAGGTTTCTCGCAGCTTCTAACGCGGTGATGCGGTAACAGGGGGCGCATTGTGTCATCGCAGGCGTTGACGCAATCGCTCGAACAGCGGCACATTTCGGGGGTTTTCACGCGGATCGTGCCGTTCATGCGCTATGCATTCGTGCATCGCCCGCTGTGCATTCGCGATTTTTTTATTCGGCATGTTTGCAAATTCACGCACGGTTGGCAGTACTCAGACCGGTCCACACGACAAATTGGCGGAGCTGGTGAACCGTCATCGCGACGCTGCTTTTCGCAAGCCACTCGCAGCCTACAGCGCCGCGGCCTTCGACGCGGCGATCGCTGCATGGCGCAGCGCGGGCGAAGCACCGCTGATCATCGACGCCGGATGTGGTGTCGGTGAAAGCACGCTGCGGCTCGCGGCGCAATATCCCGATCACTTCATCATCGGCATCGATCAGTCGGAGAGCCGCATTGTGCGCGGCAAGGACTGGTGGGACGGCGAATGGCCCGAGAACTTTGTGTGGGTACGCGCCGATCTCGTCGACTTCTGGCGGCAACTGCACGACGCGGGCATTCGCCCTGCGCGTCACTACATCCTCTATCCGAATCCGTGGCCGAAGATCGGACAGCTCTCGCGTCGCTGGCATGCGCACGCCGTGTTTCCGACGGTCGTCGCGCTCGGTGGTGTGCTCGAATGCCGCAGCAACTGGGGTATCTACATCGAGGAATTCGCGCTTGCCGTCGAATGGCTGAGCGGTGTGGCTGCTCAGGTGGAGGCGTGGGTGCCGGAAGACAGTGCTGCGACCATGACGCCGTTCGAGCGCAAGTATCTGGCGTCAGGGCATACGTTGCATCGTTGCGTGGTGACGCTGGCACCTCGCTGAGCATCGCAAAAAACAAATCGGCCGTGCGCTCATCACGCACGGCCGATTTATTTTGATGCACGATCAATGGAAGTGCGGACGGCTCGGTTCGGCGTCTTCCGGCATTTCCGCATGGACGACTTCCCCCACGGGGTCCGGATAGAGCGGCACGCCGCAGTCGTCGCAATATTCGGGATCGAAGCGGCCCGGATGCTTGCGAATCTCGGTCACGCCGCAAGCCTTCAGCAGGTCGGTGACTTCGTCGAGTGCACCGCCTTCGACTTCACCGTTCTCGCGCCCGTAGAGCGGCCACACCACACCGTAGATCACGTCGTTGCTGCCGCGTTGCGTGAAGCCGATGCGGTACTCGTCGATATTCTGTTCGCCGAAGCCAGCCACCACGGCGCGCAATTCCGGCGGCGTGAGTGTGAGGACGTCTTCCAGATAGCGCAGGGCCGTGCGAATCGTGTGTGGACGAATGCGTTCGTCGGCTTCGCGGCAACTGGCGTAGTAAGCGTCGGGCAGCAGGCATTCGATCTCGCAGCCGGGCAGCAGCGCATTCAGATTCGGCCCGCCTTGCGCTGACCAAGCTTCCTGGCATTGGCCGCGTTCTGCGTGACGCGGACCGTCTTCCTGCCAGCGGAACATGGCGGCACCCTTGGGCACGGCGACGGCGGCCAGCAGGAAACGCGGATCGGCGAGGATAGGGGCCGTCTCCGGCAGGTCGTTGCCGGGATGCTTGACCTCTGCATTGCTGACGGCGGCCTGCACGAGTTGTTGCGTCACCTTCCACGATTCGCAGTGCGTACGCGGGAGCTGGTCGATGCTGTAGAGGTACGGCGAAATGGCCACGCGTGCCGATTCGGCGAGGACATGCGCGTGCAGATGGGCGCGAACCGGCATGAGCGCGTCGGCCTTTACTGCGCCGGACGGAATGGCGTAACGCGTCCAGGCGAGGATCGGAATCGCGACGAGCAGGCCGTCCCACGTCTGGCCGTCGGCCTCGGGTTCGGCGGATTCGCTTTGCGACTCGATCAGATCGGCAAGTGCGCCATAGGCTTCGCTATGGTTGGCCTGGAGATGGTCGAGCGCGGCGTCGATGGCCGGCTGGTTGCCGGTGCGCAGCACGCGCGTGAGCAGCGTGTCGAGCTGGGCTTCCCAGAAACGGTCTTCGATGCGGCTACCCGAGGCGGCCAGCGCGAGCGCGTGGCCGACCAGCTTCTCGGCGTCGGGGGTCAGTCGTTTGGCGGTGCGTGAGCGCATAGTCGTGCAAAGCAGAAACACATGAACTCACGATTGTACGGCATGCGTGAACGCGATAGATGGGACGCTGTCACCAAACGCGTCGACTCCGATGGCGATGGGGGGGATCGCCATCCATGAGCCGGTGCCAAACGGGCAGCGTGCCGACGGCGTTTGACGTCGAATCAGAAGTCGAATGCCAGATTCGCCGGGGCGGACAGGCGCGTGTGACGCGTCGTGGCGGCGCTTGCGCCGGTGACGGGAGCGAGTGCTGCGCCTTCGAGAGAGAGCAGGGCGAGCTTGCGCTCTACGCCGCTTGCGTAGCCTGTCAGCGTGCCGTCTGCGCCGATCACCCGGTGGCAGGGCACGATCAGCGTTATCGGATTGCGCCCGTTGGCGGCGCCCACGGCGCGCGACTTGTTCGCATCGCCAAGTGAGTGGGCAAGATCGCCGTAGCTGCGCGTCTCGCCGAACGGGATGCGGCGCAGTTCCTCCCAGACGCTTTTCTGGAACGGCGTGCCGTCCGGTGCGAGATCCAGTTCGAACAGGCGGCGTCCGTCGTGGAAATACTCGTTGAGCTGTTCCTTGGCGGCGTCGAGTACCTTGATGCCTGCGCCGTCGCGACGCGTTTCGCCATCTCCCGGGAAGTACTTCTGCTGGTTGAAATAGACACCGGTCAGCGCGTCGCCATTGGCGACGAGGAGCATCTGACCCAGCGGGCTGTCGTAAAAGGCTTCGTAATGCGTTGTCGTGCGTGTCGTTGTGCGGGTCATGCAACCACCTCCTGCAAATTCATGACCGGCTGGCCAGCCGGTCCTTGTGCCGCAGCACGCCAGACGTGCAATGCGGCGTACGCGCGCCACGGTGCCCACTGAGCGGCGCGCGTCGCGACGGCGCGGCCGTTGGGCACGCCGAGCGCCTGACGCAGAACCAGATCGTCCACCGGCATGGCGTCGGGCGAGCCGAGGGCGCGCATCGCGATGTATTGCGCTGTCCACGGGCCGACGCCTTTGATGGCGAGGAGCGACGCCATCGTCGCGTCCAGCGGCGCGAGTGGATCGAGCCGCAGCTTGCCGTCCACAATCGCTTGAGCAACACCGTGAATTGCGGCGATACGACTACGAATGATACCGGCTTCGCCGAGGGCGTCGACGGGGACGGCGAGCATTTGTGCGGCACTCGGAAACGTGTGCGTCAGACCGTGGACGGGTGTCGGCAGTGGCGTGCCGAATCGCTCGGCGAGTCGCCCGAGCAGACGACGTGCGCCCTTGACGGTGATTTGCTGGCCGACGATGGCACGCACGGCGATCTCGAAGCCATCCACCGTTCCGGGCACGCGAAGGCCGGGCGTGGCGAGGGCGAGGGGGCCGAGGTGGGCGTCGATGACATCGGGGCGCGCACCGAGGTCGAACAGATGACGGAGTTTGCCGAGCACTTGCGGCACGCTGCCTGCGAGGGCGGGAGGGAGCGTCACCTGCAAGGCGTGGCGATTCGTGAGCGGCGAGATGCGGCACCAGCCTGCGACCGTCTGCCCGTCCTGCCGTTGAAGGCTCAGGGTGCGGGTATAGACGTCGCCCTCACGGGACTCGACGCCGTCGATAGCGCGATCGCCGAGAAAGTCGAGGAGGGCGTGCCATGCGAGGGGTGGGCGATAGGCGAGTTGAAAAACCAGATCTCCGTCGGGAATGGCGGCCATGCGGGCGTTGTGCGCACTCAGGCGCAGGCGTCCGGGGGCGAAGCCATAGCGTGACTTGAAGAGTCCGTTGAAGCGTCTGACGCTACCGAAGCCAGCGGCAAGCGCCACTTCCGTCACGGGTAGCGCGGTGTCGGTGAGCAGACGTTTGGCGAGCAGCAGTCGCTGCGTCTGCGCGTATTCGACGGGGGAGACACCGAATTCGTCGGCAAAGATGCGGCGCAGGTGGCGCTCCGTGATGCCGATGCGGGCGGCGAGATCGGGGAGTGGGGCGTGATTGAGGAAGCCTTCGTCGATCATGGCGGCGGCAGCGTCGGCGAGTTCGCGTGAGGCGTCGAAGCGTGCGCCGCCGGGCGCGAGTTCGGGGCGGCACTTGAGGCAGGGGCGGTATCCGGCCTTTTCTGCGGCGGCGGCGCTCCCGTAGAACGAGCAGTTCTCGAAGCGGGGTGTGCGAACGTTGCAGACGGGGCGGCAGTAGATACCGGTCGAGGAGACGCCGACGAAGAACCAGCCGTCGAAGCGTCGGTCGCGTGCTGAGACTGCTTTGTAGCAGACATCCGGATCGAGCTTCATGGAGTTTGGGGGAGGGGAAAACATGATGTCACTCTACGCGCGAGCCGGACGTCCGGCTAGTCATTTTCGGACATGACAGCACGCAGGGGAAAAGCGGATTAGGGGTAGGTTTGCGGCCCTGGGCAATACAGGCAGACGCAAGGGAGCGCTTACCGAAGCGACTTTCAGTGGAGCGCCGGGAAGGGCTCCCTTGCGTCTGTCCCGCTGCGTTGTGGGAGGGGGGAGGCGGTGAGGGCGAGAGGGTTTTCAAGGGAGAGTGTGAGAGATCGAAAACCCAAGAAAAAACCCGGCACGGAGGCCGGGTTTCGTCTTTCGGGGCGCTGGAGGACAAAAACATCGCCATCCAGCCCCTTGCGTCACAACAGCGCTACCGAACTCAAGCAGCTGCAAGCAATTGACGCAGCACGAACGGCAGGATGCCGCCGTGCTTGTAGTAATCCACTTCGATCGGCGTGTCGATACGCAGCAGGACCTGCACCTTTTGCGTTTCGCCGTTCTTGCGATGGATCACCAGCGTGACGTCTTGCTGCGGCTTGATGTCGGCCGTCAGACCTTCGATGTCGTACGTTTCTTCGCCCGTGATGCCGAGCGATTCCACGCTGTCCGAGCCCTTGAATTGCAGGGGCAGAACGCCCATGCCGACCAGGTTGGAGCGGTGGATGCGTTCGAACGAACGGGTGATGACCGCCTTCACGCCCAGCAACTGCGTGCCCTTGGCTGCCCAGTCGCGCGACGAACCCGTGCCGTACTCTTCGCCACCGAACACCACCGTCGGGGTGTTCTCGCCGACGTACTTCATGGCGGCGTCGTAGATCGAGAGCTGTTCGCCGCTCGGCTGGTGAATCGTCAGGCCACCTTCCACGCGCGAGCCGTCGGCCTTTGCGGGGATCATCAGGTTCTTGATACGGACGTTGGCGAACGTGCCGCGCATCATCACTTCGTGGTTACCGCGGCGCGAACCGTAGCTGTTGAAGTCGGCCTTGAGCACGCCGTTTTCCAGCAGCCACTTGCCAGCAGGCGACGTTTCCTTGATCGAGCCTGCCGGGCTGATGTGGTCCGTCGTCACCGAGTCACCGAACACGCCCAGTGCGCGTGCGCCCTGGATCGGCTTGATGTCGGCGTTCGGTTCCATCGAGAAGCCGTCGAAGAACGGCGGCTCGGCGATGTACGTCGACGTCGGCCAGTCGTAGACCTGACCCTTCGAGCCCTTGACCTTCGCCCACAGCGGGCTCGGTTCCTTCACCGAGTCGTAGTTCGCCTTGAACACCTTCGCGTTCATGGCGAACTTCATCAGCTTGTGGATTTCTTCGCTGGTCGGCCAGATGTCGCCCAGGAAGATATCGCGGCCACCCTTGCCCTTGCCGACCGGTTCGGTCATCAGGTCGCGCGTGACGTTGCCTGCGATGGCGTAGGCAACGACCAGTGGGGGCGAGGCGAGGAAGTTGGCGCGGATGTTCGGGTGAATACGCGCTTCGAAGTTACGGTTGCCCGACAGCACGGCGGCCGCGACCATATCGTTCTTCGTGATCGTCTCGTTCAGTTCGGCCGTCAGATCGCCAGCGTTACCGATACAGGTCGTGCAGCCGTAAGCCGTCACGCCGAAGCCGAGCTTCTCGAGATACCCCAGCAGGCCAGCTGCGTGCAGATACTCAGTGACCACACGGCTTCCCGGGGCGAGCGACGTCTTGATGTGCGGCGCGACCTTCAGACCGGCTTCCACGGCTTTCTTCGCCAGCAGACCGGCGGCGAGCAGCACGCTCGGGTTCGACGTGTTCGTGCACGACGTGATGGCAGCGATGAGCACATCGCCGTTGTTCACGTCGATGCCGCTGGCCGTCTTGTACGTGGCGTCGAGCTGCTCTTGCGTCAGGTTGAAACCGTTCTCGGCGACCGGCTTCGTGAACAGGTCCTTGAACGTCGACTTCACGTTGCCGATTTCGATGCGGTCTTGCGGACGCTTCGGACCGGCCAGCGACGGTGCGACCGTGCCGAGGTCCAGCTTGAGCGTCTTGGTGTAATCGATGCTGTCCGTCTTCGGCACGCCGAAGAGGTTCTGGGCCTTGAAGTACGATTCGAACGCATCGATTTCCGACTTCGTGCGACCCGTGCCCTTGAAGTAATCGATCGTCTTTTCGTCGACCGGGAAGAAGCCCATCGTCGCGCCGTATTCCGGTGCCATGTTGGCGATGGTGGCGCGGTCCGGCAATGCGAGGCTCGACGTGCCTTCGCCGAAGAATTCGACGAACTTGCCCACGACCTTCTCGCGACGCAGCATTTCCGTGATCGTCAGCACCAGGTCGGTGGCGGTCACGCCTTCGCGCAGACGGCCCGTCAGTTCCACACCGACGACGTCCGGCGTCAGGAAGTACACCGGCTGACCCAGCATGCCAGCTTCGGCTTCAATGCCGCCCACACCCCAGCCCACCACGCCGATACCGTTGATCATGGTCGTGTGGCTGTCCGTGCCGACGAGCGTGTCCGGATAGAACACATCGTCCTTCTTGTGCACGCCGCGTGCCAGATATTCCAGGTTCACCTGGTGGACGATGCCATAGCCCGGTTGCACGACGCCGAACGTGTCGAACGCCTGCATCCCCCACTTCATGAACTGGTAGCGCTCGTTGTTGCGCTGGAATTCCAGCTTCATGTTCAGATCGAGCGCCTTCTTCTCGCGGAAGTGATCGATCGTGACCGAGTGGTCGACCACCAGATCCACCGGCACCAGCGGCTCGATGCGCTTCGGGTTCGTGCCCTGACGCTCGGCGACGTTACGCATGGCAGCCAGGTCGGCCAGCAGCGGCACGCCCGTGAAATCCTGCAGCACGACACGCGCGACGACGAACGGAATTTCGTCGGTGCGCTCGGCGTTCGGTTTCCAGTTGGCCAGTTGTTTGACGTGCTCTTCGGTCACCTTCTTGCCGTCGCAATTGCGCAGCACGGACTCGAGCACGAGGCGGATCGACACCGGCAGGCGTTCGACATTCACACCCAGGGCCTTGCCCAGTTGGGGCAGCGAGTAGAACTTGCCTTTCTTGTTGCCGCCGAGCTTGAACTCTTTAAGCGTTTTGTGGAGGTTGTGGGCCATGATCTTTCCTCGAGTGATACAGAAAAACAAAGCGTGGTGAAGCTATTAGTGGGGGCCGGTATCGCGCAGGCACCTGCCTGGGTGCCCGCTACGATGCCGGTAGGTCATGCGTCCGGCGTGCCGGGTACTGCGAAGACTTCCGAAAATTACCGGTAAAACCAAATGTGCAGCAGTGAAGCAGTGCATCAGGAAAGCGGCTGGCGCATCACGTGAACTGCGCCGGTGTCGACCCGGCGCCAGCTCAGTTGGTCACCTTGATCAACTCGTTCGATTGCGTCGGTGCTGCCTTGTTCTGTTCCGCCATCGCTTGCGTCATGCACTCGTCAGCCAGACGGTTGCCACCATCGCGGTGCGTAAAGAGCATGGCCTTGGTCGGAATCACGACCAGATCCATGCCGCTTGCTGCGTCATAGAAACGGTCCGCGCCGGTCGTCGTTTGCTGACGCGGCAGTCGGTAGTTGCGACCTTCCCAGAACATCGTCAGGATCTGGTCGCGCTTCATGTCACCCTTGATGTACAACTTATTGTTCTCTTTGCAGCTCCAGAGTTCCGAGCCTTCGTCCGGTTGCGCGGGGGCTGCAGCGACAGCGGCCTTCTTCTTGGCCGGGGCCTTCTTCTTCGGAGCAGCCTTCTTGGTCGTGGTGGTCGACTCAGCGGCAAATGCCGTCGGGACGAGGGCAACGGAGCACAGGGCAACCAGCGCAGTCAGACAAAGCTTCTTCATGGTGAGTCTCTCCAGAGGGTAAGAACCGTCGTTTGCAAAAGCGCAGATTATCGTACGAAGTCTGCGTCGTTCGACGTCACCACACAAATTTTTTCAATTCCTTTCACGCAAGCGCGACAAGCGACGGCGGTCAAAACCGGCGTCGCGATGGATTGTGTTGCGGTGCGGAAAGCTGAGAGGTTGGCCAAATCGCCGTCTGACCGAATCTGACAGCGCATCGGTCGGAAACCGTTCCGTTCGGAAAACGGAAAGCGCTGCGGGTGGAGTGCTTGGCGAAACGAACGCAAGGGTGTGCGGGGGACGGCGTTCCGCAGCGCGTGCGGCAGGGCGTTCACTGCGTTCGCCGCGGGCATTACGCCGACGCCGGAGATCCGGCGCAGTGTGCTGCTTGCGGCAATCGGACGCTGCATTCGCTTGGCCAAGAAATCGCTCGATGATGCGTGAGGGAGTGGCGGGATCATAACGCCGTAGCAACTTAGCGTGCTACCGGGTGCGATATGTCGTCACTCTGGATTCAAGGAACTTACGGGTGCTGCTGGTGAAGCGGGGGAGTTGCGCCGGCACTGGGGGTAGCCGCCGGCGCAGTTTCGGCCCGTTGCGACGCTTTTGGCGTCACGCGGGGCCGGATCCCGGGGTATTCCTGGGAAATCAGCCCAACAGATGGGCCACGCCAGCGCGCTCTTCTTCGAGCTCCTTGAGCGTGAAGTCCATCTTTTCACGCGAGTAAGCGTCGATCTCGAGGCCTTCCACGCGCTTGTACTTGCCGTTTTCGCAGATCACCGGCACGCCGTAGATCACGTCTTCCGGGATGCCGTACGAGCCGTCCGACGGGATACCCATCGTGACCCACTTGCCGTTCGAGCCCAGCACCCAGTCATGGATGTGATCGATGGCAGCGTTGGCAGCCGAAGCAGCCGACGACAGACCACGGGCTTCGATGATGGCGGCGCCGCGCTTGCCGACGGTCGGCAGGAACACGTCGTTGTTCCACACGTCGTCGTTGATCATGGCCTTCACGCCCTGACCGTCGATCGTGGCGAAGCGGTAGTCGGCGTACATCGTCGGCGAGTGGTTGCCCCACACGGCCAGCTTTTCGATGCTCGCGACCGGCTTGCCGGTCTTGGCGGCGAGTTGCGACAGAGCACGGTTGTGATCCAGGCGCAGCATCGCGGTGAAGTTTTCCTTCGGCAGATTCGGGGCCGACTTCATGGCGATGTAGGCGTTGGTGTTCGCCGGGTTGCCGACGACCAGCACCTTGACGTTGCGGCTGGCGACTTCGTCCAGGGCCTTGCCCTGCACCGTGAAGATCGCGCCGTTCGCTTCGAGCAGATCCTTACGTTCCATGCCCTTCGAGCGCGGACGGGCGCCAACCAGCAGGGCGACGTCGGCATCCTTGAAGGCGACCTTCGGGTCGTCGGTCACGACCACGCCGGCCAGCAGCGGGAACGCGCAGTCTTCGAGCTCCATCACGACGCCCTTGACGGCGGCTTGAGCTTGCGGGAGGTCGAGCAGTTGCAGGATGACGGGCTGATCCTTGCCGAGCATGTCGCCATTGGCGATACGGAACAGCAGGGAGTAGCCGATTTGGCCAGCGGCGCCGGTGACGGCGACACGCATTGCGGGTTTTGCCATGAGAATCTCTCCAGACGTGTACAAATAATCCTGCGAAGCTCAGGATGGGCTCACCGTCCGGGGGGCAAATTTTTGCCAGGCTGACAGCGCCGCGTCACATGAAGCTTCTAAAATTCCTTGACCTACGGAAGCTTGCGGGCTGCGCGGGGAGTGCTGCCGTCGACATGTGCGAAGCACCGGACTCTCTTATCTTATAAGATAGCCGTGCTGCGGCTGCAGGCCCCTGTTAGCCCGCGCCAGTGTAGGAGTCGCCAGAACGAATGTCAACTCTATCTTATGTCTTATATAAGACATAGGATTATTGCTGTTATTCGATGGACGAAGGTCTTGATTTGTGGTCAAATCCCCGCCATGAATGCGAACGTTCGCGACACATCCAACACCACGCCGCCTGTCGACGCGCCGCAGCGATCGGACAGCGCGCGCGATGTCGCTCAGGTCTCCCCGTCTGCACAGGCCGTGCAGGGTGGCGTGACCGCTGGAGCGTCGCCGACCTTCAGCCCGCTGTACCAGCAGATCAAGGGGCTCATTACCCAGAGCCTGCAAGCCGGCGAGTGGAAGCCCGGCGAAATCATTCCCAGCGAAGTCGATCTGGCAGGCCGTTACAAGGTCAGTCAGGGAACGGTGCGTAAAGCCATCGACGAGCTGGCGGCCGAGAACCTGTTGGTGCGCCGTCAGGGCCGCGGCACGTTCGTCGCCACCCATCATGAAGACCGGGTGCAATTCCGGTTTCTGCGTCTTGCGCCCGACTCGGGCGAACCCCATCACCCGCCCAGCCGCCTGATCGAGTGCCGCCGTATGCGCGCACCGGCGGAAATCGCACGTCAGCTGGATCTGCGTGCGGGTGACGGCGTGATTCTGATCCGTCGCATGATGGATTTCTCGGACCGTCCGACGGTGCTCGACGAAATCTGGCTGCCCGGGTCGTTGTTCCGTGGGTTGACGGCGGAAAAGCTCAATGAATACAAGGGGCCGATGTATGGCCTGTTCGAAGACGAATTCGGTACGCGCATGATTCGCGCCGTGGAGAAAGTCCGCGCCGTGGCCGCAGACGACATGACGGCGGATCTGCTGAAGGTGCCGAAGGGTTTTCCTCTTCTGAGTGTGGAGCGCGTTTCCTACACTTATGGAGACAAACCGGTGGAAGTGCGCCGGGGTTGGTATGTCACCACGGAACATCATTATCAGAACGAACTAAGTTGAAGACGAAGTCGAGTCTGACGTGAAATTGTTGAGAGGGTAGGGCGACTTTCCCCAGGGATGCGCCGGTGTCGTGGCCGGCAAGTGCCTGAAAGTCGAGGCTTGGGGGCGGCGTGTCGTGCGCCGTTGGCAGGAATTTCCGGAGCGTTGGAACCGGTATGGTGCAATGCACTAGAATCGGCGCTAAAATCCGGGGCTGATGTAACTACATGGGGTCTAGCATGGCTGAAGTGGTAAAAAAAGAGCGGCCAGTCTACAGGAATATCGGTATCGGACAGATTGTCTCGTACCGTCTCCCGCCGGCTGGTATCGTTTCGATCCTGCACCGTATTAGCGGTGTCATCTTGTTCCTTCTGTTGCCGTTCGCGCTGTATCTGTTCGAACAGAGCCTCACGTCGGAACTGACCTTCGAAACTCTTCGAAGCGTTGCCTCCAACTGGTTTGTCAAACTCGTCATCCTGGCGTTGTCGTGGGGCTTCCTGCACCACTTCTGTGCTGGCGTGCGCCACCTGCGCATGGACTTCAATCACGACGCAGTGAGCAAGGAAGGCGGCAAGAATTCGGCTGTGGTCGTACTGGCCGTGTCGCTGGTGCTGACGCTGGCCGTCGCCCTCAAGCTGTTCGGAGCGTTCTAAGATGGCACAGAACAATATCGGTTCCAAGCGCCTGGTCGTCGGCGCCCACTACGGCCTGCGCGACTGGATTGCGCAGCGCATGACCGCAGTGATCATGGCCGTGTACACGGTGATCCTGCTGGTGTGGTTCTTCACCGCCAAGAACTTCTCCTACGAAGGCTGGGCCGGCATCTTCTCGCATCAATGGATGAAGTTGGCCACGTTCGTTACGCTGCTCTCGCTGTTCTATCACGCGTGGGTCGGCATTCGCGACATCTGGATGGACTACGTCAAGCCCGTCAGTGTGCGACTGGCGCTGTACGCGCTGACGATCGTCTGGCTGCTGGCTTGTGCCGGCTATGCCGCGCAGATTTTGTGGAGAGTGTAAAGAATGGCTGCAATTAAAAATTCGCTGCCGCGCCGCCGCTTTGACGTAGTCATCGTGGGCGCAGGTGGTTCGGGCATGCGCGCTTCGCTGCAACTGGCCAAGGCCGGTCTGTCGGTGGCAGTGCTGTCCAAGGTGTTCCCCACCCGTTCGCATACCGTTGCTGCTCAAGGCGGCATTGGCGCTTCGCTCGGCAACATGAGCGAAGACAACTGGCATTACCACTTCTACGACACCATCAAGGGCTCCGACTGGCTCGGCGACCAGGATGCGATCGAGTTCATGTGCCGTCAGGCACCGAACGCCGTCTACGAGCTGGAACACTTCGGCATGCCGTTCGACCGTAACCCGGACGGCACGATTTACCAGCGTCCGTTCGGTGGCCACACGGCCAACTACGGCGAGAAGCCCGTCCAGCGCGCTTGCGCGGCCGCTGACCGTACCGGTCACGCCCTGCTGCACACGCTGTACCAGCAAAACGTCGCTGCCAAGACCCACTTCTTCGTGGAGTGGATGGCGCTCGACCTGATCCGCAACGAAGAGGGCGATGTCCTCGGCGTGTCGGCACTGGAACTCGAAACCGGCGAAGTCTACCTGCTCGAAGGCAAGTGCACGTTGTTCGCGACCGGCGGTGCCGGCCGTGTGTACGCCGCTTCGACCAACGCGTTCATCAACACCGGTGACGGTCTGGGCATGGCTGCACGTGCAGGCATTCCGCTCGAAGACATGGAATTCTGGCAATTCCACCCGACCGGCGTGGCCGGTGCGGGCGTGCTGATCACCGAAGGTGTGCGCGGCGAAGGCGGTATTCTGCGTAACTCGAACGGCGAGCGTTTCATGGAGCGTTACGCTCCGACGCTGAAGGATCTGGCGCCGCGTGACTTCGTGTCGCGTTCGATGGACCAGGAAATCAAGGAAGGCCGTGGCTGCGGCCCGAACGGCGACTACGTGCTGCTCGACCTCTCGCACATCGGTGCCGAGACGATCATGAAGCGCCTGCCGTCGATTCGCGAAATCGCACTGAAGTTCGCCAACGTCGACGCGATCAAGGAACCGATCCCCGTCGTGCCGACCATCCACTATCAGATGGGCGGTATTCCGACGAACTACAACGGTCAGGTCGTGCTCCAGAAGGACGGCTCGTCGGTGCCCGTCAACGGCTTCTACGCTGTGGGCGAGTGCTCGTGCGTGTCGGTCCACGGTGCCAACCGTCTGGGTACGAACTCGCTGCTCGACCTCGTGGTGTTCGGCCGTGCTGCCGGTAACCACATCGTCGACTTCGTCAAGAACCACGGCGACCACAAGCCGCTGCCTGCCGATGCCGGCGACAACGCGCTGGCACGCCTCGGCCGTCTGGAAGCTTCGAGCTCGGGCGAGTACGCACAGGACATCGCCAACGACATCCGCGCGACGATGCAGAAGCACGCTGGCGTGTTCCGTACGTCGGACCTGCTCAAGGAAGGCGTGGACGAGATCAAGCAAGTGGCCGAGCGCGTGTCGCACGTCCACCTGAAGGACAAGTCGAAGGTCTTCAACACGGCGCGTATGGAAGCGCTGGAAGTCGACAACCTGATCGAAGTGGCCAAGGCCACCATGATCGCAGCGGAAGCCCGTAAGGAAAGCCGCGGTGCGCACGCGCACAGCGACTACCCGGAGCGCGACGACGCCAACTGGATGCGCCACTCGCTGTTCTTCAGCGAAGGCAACCGTCTGGATTACAAGCCGGTGCAGATGAAGCCGCTGACCGTCGACTCGGTTCCGCCCAAGGCGCGGACGTTCTAAGGGATTCGCAAGATCATGAAACGCATTTTTGAAGTCTACCGCTACGATCCGGACAAGGATGCCGCACCGTACATGCAGACCTACGAGGTCGAACTCGACGGTCACGAGCGCATGCTGCTCGACGCACTGGTGAAGCTCAAGAAGATCGACGAAGGCATCGCTTTCCGCCGCTCGTGCCGCGAAGGCGTGTGCGGTTCGGACGCCATGAACATCAACGGCAAGAACGGTCTGGCCTGCCTGACCAACATGAACGATCTGCCGCACAAGATCGTGCTGAAGCCGTTGCCGGGTCTGCCCGTCATTCGCGACCTGATCGTCGACATGACGCACTTCTTCAACCAGTACCACTCGATCAAGCCGTACCTGATCAACCCCGAGCCGGCACCGGAGAAGGAGCGTCTGCAGTCGCCCGAACAGCGTGATGAGCTCGATGGTCTGTACGAGTGTATTCTGTGCGCATCGTGCTCGACGTCGTGCCCGAGCTTCTGGTGGAACCCGGACAAGTTCGTCGGCCCGGCCGGTCTGCTCCAGGCTTACCGCTTCATCGCGGACAGCCGCGACACGGCGACCAGCGAGCGTCTGGACAATCTGGAAGATCCGTACCGCCTATTCCGCTGCCACACGATCATGAACTGCGTGGATGTGTGCCCGAAGGGTCTGAACCCGACGAAGGCCATCGGCAAGATCAAGGAGCTGATGGTGCGTCGCGCCGTCTGACCCAACGATCATGCCGGATATCAATCACCAGTCCGATCCGGTAAAACGTGCCCGCCTGCGCTGGCGGGCACGCCGCGGTTTGCTGGAAAACGACCTCATCCTCGAACGATTCTTCGCCAAGTACGAAGCTTCGCTGACTGACGAGGATGTGGGCGCCCTCACAAAGCTGCTCGATTTGAGCGACAACGATTTGATGGATCTGCTGCTAGCGCGTAAAGAGCCCGAGGCGGATCTGGACGGGCCGGACGTGCAGCGCCTGCTGGCGCTTTTGCGTGCCGTGTAGGGGTTTTGGAATTTTTTTGAGGAAGCGATATGACTCCGTCTGATGTTAAAGCCACCCTATCTTTCTCCGACGATTCGCCCAGCGTAGAGCTGCCGATTTATCAGGGAACGATGGGCCCGGATGTGATTGACATCCGCAAGCTGTACGGCCAGACCGGCAAGTTCACGTATGACCCCGGCTTTATGTCGACGGCGTCGTGCAATTCGGCCATCACCTACATCGATGGCGACAAGGGTGAGTTGCTGTACCGCGGCTACCCGATCGAGCAGTTGGCCACTAACTGCGACTTCCTCGAGACCTCGTACCTGCTGCTCAAGGGCGAACTCCCGAATGCCGAACAAAAGAAGGATTTCGTCGACACGGTGACCCGTCACACGATGGTTCACGAGCAGATGAACTTCTTCTTCCGTGGCTTCCGTCGCGACGCTCACCCGATGGCCGTGCTGACGGGTTCGGTGGGTGCTCTGTCGGCGTTCTACCACGACTCGCTGGACATCAATAACCCGAACCACCGCGAAGTCTCGGCGATTCGTCTGATCGCCAAGCTGCCGACGCTCGTCGCCATGGCGTACAAGTACAGCATCGGTCAGCCGTTCGTGTACCCGAGCAACGACCTGTCGTACAGCGCGAACTTCATGCGCATGATGTTCGCCAACCCGTGCGAAGAGTACAAGGTCAACGACGTGCTGGTGCGCGCGCTCGACCGTATCCTGATCCTGCACGCAGATCACGAGCAGAACGCTTCGACGTCGACCGTCCGTCTGGCCGGTTCGTCGGGTGCGAACCCGTTCGCCTGTATCGCTGCCGGTATCGCATGTCTGTGGGGCCCGGCGCACGGTGGTGCGAACGAAGCCGCGCTGAACATGCTCGAGCAGATCGGTTCGCCGGACAAGATCCCCGAATTCATCAAGCAGGTGAAGGACAAGAACTCGGGCGTGAAGCTGATGGGCTTCGGTCACCGCGTGTACAAGAACTACGACCCGCGTGCCAAGCTGATGCGCGAGACGTGCTACGAAGTGCTCAACGAACTGGGCCTGCACGACGACCCGCTGTTCAAGCTGGCCATGCAGCTCGAGAAGATCGCCCTGGAAGACGAATACTTCGTGTCGCGCAAGCTGTACCCGAACGTCGACTTCTACTCGGGCATCGTTCAGCGCGCGCTGGGCATCCCGACGTCGATGTTCACCTGCATCTTCGCGCTGGCCCGTACCGTGGGCTGGATCGCGCAGTGGAACGAAATGATCGGCGAGCCGGATCAGAAGATCGGCCGTCCGCGTCAGCTGTTCATCGGCCACACGCCGCGCGAAGTCGCGCCGATCGACAAGCGCTAAGCCTGTCGAGGCGTCCGGCACGGCCCCCGCTTGCCGTGCCGGCACCGCAACCTTGCCGAAACGGCAAGGCCGTGCGGCCCGCAACGAGCCCTCGTTGCGCTATATTCGAATCAACGGCACAAGCTGCCGTGATTCGCACAAATCCCCGGTTCATCGTGCGTTTACCGCCCGGTTTCCCGGGGATTTCGTATTCCGCCGGCGCGAAAGCGCTATGGCATAATCAAAAGTTCACAGAACCGTAATTTGCGTTCTCAGAACTATATTGCGCCCCCGAGTTTTTTATCATGGCCAAGACGCTGTATGACAAGTTGTGGGATGCACACGTCGTGCATACCGAGGACGATGGCACGACTGTGCTTTACATCGACCGTCATCTGTTGCATGAGGTGACCAGTCCGCAGGCGTTTGAGGGTCTAAAACTCGCGCAGCGTCCGGTCTGGCGTTTGTCCGCCAACCTCGCGGTGTCGGACCACAACGTGCCGACCACCGATCGCACGCAAGGCATTGCCGATCCGATCTCGCGTTTGCAGGTCGATACGCTCGACGCGAACTGCGATAACTTCGGCATCACCCAATTCAAGATGAACGACGTCCGTCAGGGCATCGTGCACGTGATCGGGCCGGAGCAGGGCGCGACGTTGCCGGGCATGACGGTGGTGTGCGGCGACTCGCATACGTCCACGCACGGCGCTTTCGGCGCACTGGCGTTCGGTATCGGTACGTCGGAAGTCGAACACACGCTCGCGACGCAGACCTTGCTCATGAAGAAGAGCAAGAACATGCTCGTGAAGGTCGAAGGCACGCTGCCGCGTGGCTGCTCGGCGAAGGACATCGTGCTGGCCGTCATCGGCAAGATCGGCACGGCCGGCGGCACGGGCTACACGATCGAGTTCGCTGGTTCGGCGATTCGCTCGCTCACGATGGAAGGCCGCATGACGGTGTGCAACATGGCAATCGAAGCCGGTGCGCGCGCGGGTCTGGTGGGCGTTGACGATACGACCATCAACTACGTGAAGGGCCGTCCGTTTGCGCCGACCGGTGTGGAGTTCCAGCAGGCCGAAGCCTACTGGCGCGGTTTCCATACCGATGCCGGTGCCGTGTTCGACCACGTGGTCGAGATCGACGCCAACACGCTGCGTCCGCAGGTGAGCTGGGGGACGTCGCCGGAAATGGTCGTGAGCATCGAAGATCGCGTGCCGGATCCCGAGAAGGAAAAAGACCCGGTCAAGCGCAGCGCCATGGAGCGCGCGCTCGAGTACATGGCGCTCACGCCGGACACCCCGATGTCGAGCATCAATGTCGACAAGGTGTTCATCGGCTCGTGTACCAACTCGCGCATCGAAGACATTCGTGCGGCGGCTTACGTCGTGAAGAAGCTCGGCCGACGCGTGGCGTCGAACGTGCGTCTGGCGATGGTGGTGCCGGGCTCGGGGCTGGTCAAGCATCAGGCCGAGCAGGAAGGGCTGGATCAGGTCTTCAAGGCGGCCGGTTTCGAATGGCGTGAGCCGGGCTGCTCGATGTGTCTGGCGATGAATGCCGACCGTCTGGAGTCGGGCGAGCGTTGCGCTTCCACGTCGAACCGTAACTTCGAAGGCCGTCAGGGCGCGGGTGGACGTACTCACCTGGTGAGCCCGGCGATGGCGGCGGCTGCCGCCATCGAGGGCCATTTCGTCGACGTGCGTCGTCTCGTCTGACGGGCAAGCATCGATTTATCCGTTGTTGGACATTTTCTTTGATAGAGACAAGACCATGAAGAAACTGTGGATGCTGATCGGTGCGGTGCTGCTGTTGGGCGTGGCGGGTTGCAACACGATGGCGGGCCTCGGCAAAGATACGCAAGCCGCTGGCTCGGCGCTCGAAAACGCCGCGAAGAAGTGATGCGACGGTGTGCGTCGCGCGGGCAGGAGCCCCGCACGCACACCTACAAATTTCCGGTTTGACGGTCGCTGCACGCAAGCGGCAGGCCGTGGCCGAACTGTTTTGATCAGGTGGTTCGTGATGGAAAAATTTACCGTCCATACGGGGTTGGTGGCACCGCTGGATCGCGAAAACGTCGATACCGACGCGATCATCCCCAAGCAATTCCTGAAGTCGATCAAGCGCACGGGTTTCGGCCCGAACCTGTTCGACGAGTGGCGTTATCTCGATGTCGGTCAGCCGGGGCAGGACTGCAGCACGCGTCCGCTCAACCCGAATTTCGTGCTGAACCAGCCGCGCTTCCAGGGCGCGACCGTGCTGCTCGCACGCAAGAACTTCGGCTGCGGCAGCTCGCGTGAGCACGCTCCGTGGGCGTTGCAGCAATACGGTTTCCGTGCCGTGATTGCGCCGAGCTTCGCCGACATCTTCTTCAACAACTGCTACAAGAACGGGCTGCTGCCGATCGCGCTGTCCGAGATGCAGGTCGACCATCTGTTCAACGAGACGGCCGCGTTCAACGGCTATCAGTTGACCATCGATCTGGACAAGCAGGCGGTCGTGACGGCCGACGGTCGCGCTTATGAGTTCGACATCGCGCCGTTCCGCAAGTACTGCCTGTTGAACGGTTTCGACGACATTGGCCTGACACTGCGTCACGCCGACAAGATTCGCGCCTATGAGGCTGAGCGGCTCGCCAAGCAGCCGTGGCTCGCAACGCGTCTGCCGGGCTGAGCCCCGCGCTGCTGAGCACACATCCAAGGAGATTGCATGAAAATCGCTGTGTTGCCGGGTGACGGCATTGGTCCGGAAATTGTGACGGAAGCCGTCAATGTGCTGAACGCGCTTGGCGAGAAGTTCGAGC
The DNA here is from genome assembly GCF_044772185.1 of Pandoraea sp. NPDC090278. Classification (NCBI taxonomy): domain Bacteria; kingdom Pseudomonadati; phylum Pseudomonadota; class Betaproteobacteria; order Burkholderiales; family Burkholderiaceae; genus Pandoraea; species Pandoraea sp. NPDC090278. Next base: position 468,247 of record NZ_JBIVYJ010000001.1, read on the forward strand.
TGGAAGAAGCGCCGGTGGGCGGTGCGGGCTATGAGGCGGCGGGGCATCCGCTGCCGGACGCCACGCTCAAGCTGGCCAAGGAAGCCGACGCCATCCTGTTCGGCGCCGTGGGCGACTGGAAGTACGACTCGCTGGAGCGCGCACTGCGTCCCGAGCAGGCGATTCTGGGGCTGCGCAAGCACCTTCAACTGTTCGCCAACTTCCGTCCGGCCATTCTGTACAAGGAACTGGCCGACGCGTCGAGCCTGAAGCCGGAGATCGTCGCCGGTCTTGATATCCTGATCATTCGCGAGCTGAACGGCGACATTTACTTCGGTCAGCCCAAGGGCTTCCGTCAATCGCCGGATGGGGCTTTCGAAGGTGCACGCGAAGGTTTTGATACCATGCGTTATAGCGTGCCCGAAGTGGAGCGTATCGCCCACGTGGCTTTCCAGGCCGCAGCCAAGCGCGACAAGCGTCTTTGCTCGGTGGACAAGGCCAACGTGCTGGAGACGTCGCAACTGTGGCGCGACACGATGATCGAGGTCGCGAAGCAGTATCCTGAGGTCGAACTGTCGCATATGTACGTCGACAATGCCGCGATGCAACTGGTCAAGGCACCTAAGAACTTCGACGTGGTGGTGACGGGTAACATGTTCGGCGATATCCTGTCGGACGAGGCTGCGATGCTCACGGGTTCGATCGGCATGCTGCCGTCGGCTTCGCTGGATGCCAATAACAAGGGGTTGTACGAGCCGTCGCATGGTTCGGCCCCCGATATCGCCGGTAAGGGCGTGGCCAATCCGTTGGCAACGATCCTGTCGGCTGCCATGATGCTGCGTTACACGCTGGGTCGTGCCGAACAGGCCGACCGTATCGAAAACGCGGTGAAGAAGGTGCTGGCGCAGGGGTTGCGCACGCCCGACATCTGGCAGGAAGGCGCGACCAAGGTCGGTACGCGCGAAATGGGCGCAGCAGTGGTTGCTGCGCTGTAACGTTGACGGGGCGTCGGGAGACGCCCCTCGGCGCAATTGCAACGATAAGAGAGTGGATAAATGAAAACCGTAGGTCTGGTAGGTTGGCGGGGCATGGTCGGTTCGGTTCTGATGCAGCGTATGCAGCAGGAGAACGACTTTGCCTTGATCGAGCCGGTGTTTTTCAGCACCAGCAACGCGGGCGGCAAAGCCCCGTCGATGGCGAAGAACGAAACTTCGCTGAAAGACGCCAATGATGTCAACGAGCTGAAAAAATGCGACATCATCATTACCTGCCAGGGCGGTGACTACACAACAGAAATCTTCCCGAAGCTGCGTGCAGCGGGTTGGAACGGTTACTGGGTGGATGCCGCGTCGACGCTGCGCATGAAGGACGACGCGATCATCGTGCTCGATCCGGTCAACCTCGACGTCATCAAGAACGCGCTCACCAAGGGCACGAAGAACTTCGTCGGCGGCAATTGCACGGTCAGCTGCATGCTGATGGGCCTGGGCGGTCTGTTCCAGCACGGTCTTGTCGACTGGCTGACGTCGATGACGTATCAGGCAGCATCGGGTGGCGGTGCGCAGCACATGCGCGAACTGCTCACGCAGTTCGGCACGATCAACGCCGAAGTCAAGGCGCTGCTCGACGATCCGCACTCGGCGATCCTCGAGATCGACCGCAAGGTGCTCGCCAAGCAACACGCGCTGACGGCTGACGAAACGAAGCAATTCGGCGTGCCGCTGGGCGGTAACCTGATTCCTTGGATCGACAAGGATCTGGGCAATGGTCAGTCGAAGGAAGAGTGGAAGGGCGGTGCCGAGACGAACAAGATTCTGGGTCTGGGCGACGGCTTCCCGGGCACGCGTGCCATTCCGGTCGACGGTCTGTGCGTGCGTATCGGTGCGATGCGTTGCCACAGCCAGGCGCTGACCATCAAGCTTACGAAAGATGTGCCGTTAGACGAACTGACCGACATCATCGGCCAGGCGAACGACTGGGTGAAGGTGGTGCCGAACACGCGCGAAGCGTCGATGACCGATTTGACGCCTGCGGCTGTGACCGGCACGATGTCGATCCCGGTGGGGCGCTTGCGCAAGATGTCGATGGGTCCGGAGTACCTGTCGGCATTTACGGTGGGCGATCAACTGTTGTGGGGCGCGGCAGAACCGCTGCGCCGCATGCTGCGGATCCTGCTCGACGCGTAAGCGTTGCAGCGTATCGGTAAGGCGTGAAGAACGGCGGCCCGCGAGGCCGCCGTCCGCGCTTTGGGAGGTCACTCGTATTGCATGAGTGACCAGTGAAAAACGACTGACAGGCTAGACAAGACACAGTGCGGAAATACTCGACCGGCAAGCGCGCAAATTCGTCCCGCAATTCGTTTCGCTTGAGTGCGGCGGCGGCTGTCTTGTGGAGCCTCGGGCTCCTGAACGCCGGCGCGGCCGAGTTCGGTCCGCAACAGGTTCGCTCGGGTCCGGGCCAGCCGTTGCGCGCCGTGATCGTGCTGGGCAATGTCTCGCAGGCCGAGGCCGACGGATTGTCGGTGAAGCTCGCGCCGCGCGATGCCTTCAAGCAGGCCGGGCTGCGCTACGATCCCACGCTCGACAAGCTGTCCGTGTCGGTGACGCCCACGGGCGGTCGAGACGCCGGGTACAGCGGCACGTATCTCGTGCACGTCGATTCGGCCGAGCCTGTCAGCACGTCGTTCCTCGATTTGTTGCTGGTCCTCGAATGGCGCACGGGTCGTCAGTCGAATGCCGTGACGCTGTCCGCCATTCCGGAAGCCAGCGCTGCACAGCCGCAGGCTGTTGTGCCTGCCGCTGCGGCTAATTCTGCCGCCACTGCCGACGCATCGGCTTCCACATCTCGCTCAGCCGTCGCTGCTACGCCTGCCGCGCCCGCACCCGCTGGTAACGGCGCGGAGCAACGCGCCGCGGCCTCGGGCGAGAATGCCCGCACGGTGACGCGCGGCGACTCGCTGTCGTCGATTGCCCGGGAGTACACGGGCGGGGAAGGCGGCACGACGCTGGCCCAGATGATGACCGCGCTGTTCGAATCGAATCGTTCGGCGTTCATCGGCAACGATCCCAACCGTTTGCGCCAGGGGGCGACGTTGAATCGTCCCGCCGATGCGCAAGTGCAGAGCATTCCGCCTGCGCAGGCACGCAAGTTCGTGTCGGCTGCGCGGGAACAGTTTGACGCGTATCGCGCGCGGCTGGCCGATTCCACGGCGCAGCAGGCAGCACCGGCCGGTGGCCGCAGTGCACAGGGCGCGATCGAGGCGGGCAAGGCACCGGAAGCTGCCGCCCCCGCCACACGCGATGAGTTGAAGTTGTCGCGACCCGGCAAGGGAGGCACGGCGGGCCGTGCCGGCGGCAACGAAGAAGAGCAAATCGCCCAGGGCAAGGCCCAGACCGAGGCTCAGGGCAGGGTGAATGAGTTGCAGAAGAACGTAGCAGATCTCCAGAAGCTGTTGGCGATGAAGAATCAGGCCGTCGCTAATCTGGAGCAGCAGGCCGCCACCGCTTCCGGGGCGTCTGCGCAAGAGAAGACGGCGAAATCCGCCGATGGCAAGACGACCGCACCTGCGGCCGCAAGCACCCAACCGGCGACGAATGCAGTTGCAAATGCCGACGCTAAACCGGGAGATGCCGCCGCGAGCAATGCGACGGCGGCGGCTGCGTCCGGCGCTGCGGCGGGTGATGCCGCCTCGGCCGCATCGGCTGACGCGAACGCCTCCGAGGCAACGGCGGTGGCTGCACCGGCAAGCGATGCAGCCGCAGCGTCTGCGGCAGCGGCCAGCGCACCGGTGGCCGAATCGAAGCCGACGCCGAATGCCGCCATGAACTGGCGCGCGGTCACGCAGAATCCGTATGTGCTGCCAGGCGCCGGTGTGCTGGTGGTGTTGCTCGGCCTGTGGTGGCTGATGCGTCGTCGCCGCGCTGAGCCGCCGGTCGGCCAGCCGGGACCTTACGACGACGGTCGTGACAGTCAGGGTGGCAACGTCGAGCCCACATCCTCGCAAGACAAGCCACAAGCGGCTGATGCCGTCGAGCCGTCGCATGGCGTTGCGACGGCCGCCGGTGTCGCCGCTGCGGGTGCTGCCGGGGCTGCCGCGCTGTATGCCGCGAATCAGGCTGAGGCTGACGAACATCTGCATCCGGAAGCCGACGCAGCGTGGTCGGAGCCGGAGACCGAAGCGGCTGCACACGACGAAGTCGCTCTGGATTCCACGGCCGCTGCGTCGAACGAGCTGGATGCGTGGGACGCCGAGCAAGCCCCCGTGACCGACGAACTGGCTGAAACGGCGCATGCCGAAGGCCTCGGCGAGTCGCAGGACGCAGTGCACGCTGAGCAAGCCGCGTCCGAAGCCTTCGACGCGCCCGCTGAGCCGGTGATGGATGACGCGCCGACCCACGAGTCGGAACCGGTGGCGGACGCCGCCAGCGAGCCGGAAATCGATTGGGACGCGGCATTTGCCGAAGAAGCCGGTCAGACGTCTGCCCCGCAGGATTCCCACGATGCGCACGCTGACGATGCCCTGACATCGCTCGAAGCGCTGGGCGCGGCTGCCGCGACGGGTGGTGTCGCCGCCGAGACGCTGTCGCATGTCGAGCATGTGGAGCATGTGGATGCCACCCCCGAAGGCGGTGTGGCGGGCATGCTCGGCGATCTCGATTTGGGCATTCCGGGCCAGCCCGCGAATGTCGGCACGATTTCGAGTGAAGCCTTGCCGTCACTGAGCAAGGGCATCGGCTCGGTACAGTTCACGATGGCGCCTCCGGGCGACCCGCGTCTGGAGGCTGCCCACACGGCGGATTCCGGCGATATGACGGACATGGCCGATATTGGCGACGAGCCGGAAGATCTCGACGGCGAGCTGAGCGACGCAGACTTCGACGCCGCGATGCAGCAGGCCGCCAGCGCCACGGAAGCGCCGCGCAGCTACACCGATGCGGCGCATGAAGCCCCGTCGCTGCGTCCGATGTCGTTCGATCTGTCGGACTTCAGTCTCGATTTGAAGGGCGACGACGCCCAGGCCGCCGCACCCGCATTCGTCAGCGCCCCGACGCTCCCGGACGTGACTGGCGAGGAAGCGCTGGTCGAACACGAGACGCTGGATACGTCGGCACCGCAGACGCCTTACGCCGAAGTGCCCGCAGCGCCGCAGCATCAAGCGGCCGCACCCGAGGCATCGGCGCACGCGCCGGAAGCGATCGTCCCGCACCAAGTCGAGACCCGGCCGAGCGCTGCGGCTGAGACCGATCCGAGTGTGCCCGACGAGTTCCACACGAAGCTCGAACTGGCGACGGCTTACCAGACGATTGGTGACGACGACGGCGCGCGCGAGTTGCTCGAAGAAGTGATTGCAGGCGGCGACGCCGCACAGCAGTCCGTCGCACGCTCGCGACTGGCTGAGCTGGGCAAGTAATCCCTGTTCCTCACGTCTCGCAACGTGCCTATCGGTGAGTCGCGAGACTCGACCCGAACAAGACTGATTGACCGTAGTTTGGGGCGCTCGTTGGTTGAGCGCCCGTTTTTCTTTTTCATATGCGAATCGCACTGGGCATCCACTACGACGGCACGGCGTTCTCCGGCTGGCAATCGCAGCCGCATGGCAACACCGTGCAGCAGACGCTCGAAGCCGCGCTGCGGGAATTCGGCGGTGTAGCGCTGCCGACCACGGTCGCGGGCCGCACCGACACCGGCGTGCATGGCATCGGTCAGGTGGTGCATTTCGATACCGATCTGGATCGCGCGATGTTCTCGTGGGTGCGCGGCGTGAACGCCTTCCTGCCGAAGACCGTCGCCGTGCAGTGGGCGAAGGCTATGCCGGACGATTTCCACTCCCGTTTCGCCGCTTTCGAGCGCACGTACTTCTACGTCCTGTACGCGAATCCGGTGCGCTCGCCGTTACTCGAAGGTCGTTGCGGCTGGCTGCATACGCCGCTCGATCTGGCGGCCATGCGCGAGGCGAGTCAGGTGCTGGTCGGCGAGCATGATTTCTCGGCGTTTCGTTCGTCCGAATGTCAGGCCAAGACACCGGTAAAACATCTGTACGCCATCGATATCGAACAGCACGGCGACTTCTTCCTCTTCCGCTTTCGCGCAAGCGCCTTCCTGCATCACATGGTGCGCAACATCATGGGATGTCTGGTGGCGGTCGGGCGTGGGCGTCAGCCTGCCAGCTGGATGACGCACGTGCTCGCGAGCGGCGACCGCCGTCAGGCCGCCCCGACGTTCATGCCGGACGGCCTGTACCTGGCGCGCGTCGGGTATCCTGAGCGATTCGACGTACCCGAGCCCAATTGGGCTGCGTGGCCGTTCCCGATGCCGTGGGCCAAGTCATGAAATCCCCGAATGCCGTGAAGTCTCGTACGCGTATCAAGATCTGTGGCCTGTCGCAGGCCGCCGACATCGACCACGCCGTGGCGCTGGGGGTCGACGCCATCGGTTTCGTCTTCTATCCGCCGAGCCCGCGTTACCTGGACCTCGCGCGAGCGGCTGAACTGGCGCGCCGGGTGCCGTCGTATGTGAGCCTCGTGGGGCTGTTCGTCAACGCGAGCGCCGACGAGATCGCCCGCACGGTGGACGCCGTTCCGCTCACCGCGCTGCAATTCCACGGCGACGAATCGCCTGAGCAATGCGCGGCGTTGTCGGCGGCGGCGGGCAACCGTCCGTACATGCGCGCTATGCGTATTGGCCCGGACACGAAAGACAGTGGCGATTTGCTACAATTCGCCAATACATACACCGCCGCGCAAGGCATCTTGCTCGATGCCCTGGTCGAGGGCTACGGCGGTGGAGGAAAGGTTTTCGATTGGTCACTTATTCCAAAAGACATCGCGCGTCGGGCCGTTTTGAGTGGTGGCTTGAACGCACACAACGTTGCTGAAGCCATCCGCCGGGTGGCGCCCTATGCCGTCGACGTGTCGAGCGGTGTGGAGGCGTCGCGGGGCGTGAAGGATCACGCCCGCATGACGGCGTTCGTGCAAGCGGTTCTCGCTGCCGACGCACAGTGAAGCAACCCGCCGGGGTGGGCACAGGGGCCGTTCTCCCGCTCTCCCGCCCTCCGGCAACCGATGAGTGACGACCATGTACGATTTACCTGACGCCAGCGGCCATTTCGGCCAATACGGCGGTGTCTTTGTGGCCGAGACGCTGATCCACGCGCTCGACGAACTGCGTGCGGCTTATGCCAAGTATCAGCACGATCCGGCCTTCCTCGAAGAATTCCATTACGAACTGAAGCACTACGTCGGCCGTCCGTCGCCGATCTATCACGCCAAGCGCTGGAGCCAGGAACTGGGTGGCGCGCAGGTGTACCTCAAGCGCGAGGACCTGAACCACACGGGCGCGCACAAGGTGAACAACGTGATCGGGCAGGCGCTGCTCGCGCGTCGCATGGGCAAGCCCCGTGTGATCGCCGAGACCGGCGCAGGGCAGCACGGCGTGGCCACGGCGACCATCGCGGCGCGCTTCGGCATGGAGTGCGTGGTGTACATGGGCGCGGAAGACGTCAAGCGTCAGGCCGCCAACGTGTATCGCATGCAACTGCTCGGCGCGACCGTCGTGCCGGTGGAATCCGGCTCCAAGACGCTCAAGGACGCCCTGAACGAAGCCATGCGCGACTGGGTGACGAACGTCGAAAACACGTTCTACATCATCGGCACCGTGGCGGGCCCGCACCCGTACCCGATGCTCGTGCGCGACTTCCAGAGCGTGATCGGCGAAGAGTGCAAGGTGCAGATGCCTGAACTTGCGGGTCGCCAGCCGGACTACGTGCTGGCCTGCGTGGGCGGCGGTTCGAACGCGATGGGGATTTTCTATCCGTACATCGACGTGCCGGACGTGAAGCTCGTGGGCGTGGAAGCGGCTGGCGACGGCATCGAGACCGGTCGTCACGCGGCGTCGATCATCGGCGGCACGCCCGGCGTGCTGCACGGCAACCGTACCTATCTGCTGCAGGACGCCAACGGTCAGATCACCGAGACGCATTCGATCTCGGCCGGTCTGGACTACCCCGGTGTCGGTCCCGAGCACGCCTGGTTGCACGACATCAAGCGCGCCGAATACGTGGGCATTACCGACGACGAGGCGCTGCAGGCCTTCCACAATTGCTGCCGGATCGAGGGCATTATCCCCGCGCTGGAGTCGAGCCATGCGCTCGCTTACGCGTGCAAGCTTGCACCGACGCTGCCGAAGGATCAGATCGTTCTGGTCAATCTCTCGGGGCGTGGCGACAAGGACATGCACACCGTGATGGCGCTGGCCAAGCCGGAACCCTCGGGCACCTGAGCGGCGCGGCGAGACTCCATCGATCCTAAGGTTAAGGACAACAGAACCAGCATGACCGATCTGACTGATCGCAAGGCACAGAATGACGTCCTCGGGACCGAGCGTCCCGTGGACGCCACCGAAGCCGCCGCCGCACGTCTCGAGGCCATGGAAGCGGCCGGTGAGTTGCGCGCGCGTTGGGCGCCGGGCGACATCACGTTGCGTCATGCGGACTTCCTGCAACATCTGCACGAACTGGAAGACGGCAGCGTCGACCTGATCCTTGCCGACCCGCCTTACGGGCTCGGCAAGGACTACGGCAACGACTCCGACAAACGCTCCGGCGAGGACTTCCTCGGCTGGACGTACGGCTGGCTCGAAGCGGCGATTCCGAAGCTCGCGCCGCGCGGCTCGCTCTACCTGTTCTGCACGTGGCAGTACGCCCCGGAACTGTTCGTCTTCCTCAAGCAGCGCATGCTGATGATCAACGAGATCATCTGGGATCGCCGCGTGCCCAGCATGGGCGGCAGTACGCGGCGATTCTCGTCCGTGCACGACAATATCGGCTTTTTCGCGATCTCGAAGGACTATTACTTCGACCTCGACGCCGTGCGCGTGCCGTACGACGCCGCCACGAAGAAGGCGCGCTCGCGCCGCATCTTCGAAGGCAGCAAGTGGCTGGAGCTGGGCTATAACCCCAAGGATCTGTGGTCGATCTCGCGATTGCACCGGCAAGACCCCGAACGCGTCGATCATCCGACGCAGAAACCGCTGCATATCATCGAGCGCATGGTGCTGGCCAGTTGCCCGCCCGGCGGTCTCGTGCTCGACCCGTTCATGGGCAGCGGCACGACTGCCGTGGCTTGCGCGCTGCACGGCCGACGTTTTGTCGGCTACGAGCTGAACGCGCACTACCACGCGCTCGCAAACCAACGACTTCAGAGACTTTCCGATCATGTCCCGCATTCAAGCGACGTTCCAAGCCTTGCAAGCGCAGGGTAAAAAGGGCCTCATTCCGTTCATTACCGCCGGTGACCCGGAGCCGGGGTGGACGGTCAAGTTGATGCATGCACTGGCCGACAACGGCGCCGACGTCATCGAACTCGGCGTGCCGTTTTCGGACCCGATGGCCGACGGTCCCGTCATTCAACGCGCCTCCGAGCGCGCACTCGCCCGTGGCGTGAGCCTGGCCGAAGTGCTGGGCTATGTCGCCGTCTTCCGTCAGACCAACGATCGCACGCCGATCGTGCTCATGGGCTACGCCAATCCGATCGAAGCGATGGGGCTCGAGGCCTTTGCCGAGCGCGCCGCCAAGGCTGGCGTGGACGGCGTGCTAGTCGTCGATTACCCGCCCGAGGAGGCCGAAGGCTTCGCCGGTGCCGTGCGCGCGCAGGGCATCGATCCGATCTTCCTGCTGGCGCCGACGTCGACCGATGCGCGTATTGCTGCGGTGGCGCGTCAGGCCAGCGGCTATCTGTATTACGTCTCGCTGAAAGGCGTGACGGGGGCAGCGAGTCTGGATCTCGAGAGCGTGGCGTCGAAGATCCCCCAAATCAAGGCGGTCGCCGACCTGCCGGTGGGCGTGGGCTTCGGTATTCGCGATGCCGAAACGGCCCGCGCGGTGGCGAGTGTGGCCGATGCCGTGGTGATCGGTAGTGCCATCGTGCAGCGTCTGGAAAACACGCCGCGTGATCTGGAGGGTCAGAACGCGGTAAAATCGCTGGCTGAATTTATCGGCGGTATCCGTCAGGCGCTCGACTCGGGCGCCAAATCGGCGTAAATTCGCGGCAGAAATTTGCCCGAATGGCGCTGCACGACGCAGATCCGCTCGGTGAAACGCTGAATTGAAACGACCGTATTACACGGTCGCCTTGAAATGCCCCGGAAACGCCCGTCCCCTTGTGGGGCGGGCGTTTGGCAAGGAGAAACTATGAGCTGGCTCGACAAGCTGCTGCCCCCGAAGATCAAGCAAACCGATCCGACGCAGCGCAACAAGAGCATCCCGGAAGGGCTGTGGATCAAGTGCCCGTCGTGCGAAGCCGTGCTGTATCGCGCCGACGTCGAAGCGAATCTGCATGTCTGCCCGAAGTGCGACCATCACATGCGTATCGGCTCGCGCGCGCGTCTGAATGCGCTGCTCGATCCCGAAGGCCGCTATGAGCTGGGCCAGGAAATCGTGCCGGTCGACGCACTGAAGTTCAAGGACAGCCGCAAGTATCCGGATCGCATCAAGGAAGCGATGGACGACACCGGCGAGACCGACGCGATGGTGGTGATGGGCGGCGCGATTCACACGCTGCCGGTCGTCGTGGCGTGCTTCGAGTTCTCGTTCATGGCTGGCTCGATGGGCTCGGTGGTCGGCGAGCGCTTCGTGCGCGGTGCGCAGAACGCACTGGAGCAGGGCGTACCGTTCATCTGCGTGACCGCTTCGGGCGGCGCACGTATGCAGGAAAGCTTGCTGTCGCTGATGCAGATGGCGAAGACCACGGCCATGCTGACCAAGCTGTCCGATGCCAAGCTGCCGTTCATCTCCGTGCTGACCGATCCGACGATGGGCGGTGTGTCGGCCAGCTTCGCCTTCCTGGGCGACGTGGTGATTGCAGAGCCGAAGGCGCTGATCGGCTTCGCGGGCCCGCGCGTCATCGAGCAGACTGTGCGCGAGAAGCTGCCGGAAGGCTTCCAGCGTTCGGAGTTCCTGTTGCAGAAGGGCGCGATCGACATGATCGTCAATCGTCGCGACATGCGTGACGAGATCGCGCGCCTGATCGCACTGATGCAGCGTCAGCCGGCGGATGCCGTTGCCTGATACTGGATGCCCGACGCGCGCGAGTCGCACATGACTTGCGCGTGCTCACTCTGGCGATGACGTTAGGCGCGCGGTTGCGGTGCCCCAAAGGGCGGTGCAACGGCGTAGAATGACGCAACGCCACGCAAGCGCTGCACCAGCGGCGCCTGAAAGCATCACTTAGCAGGATATGAAGCGCGGACGTTCGTGACGTCCGCGTTTTTGTTTTTCTGCCCGCACATCATGCCGACATATTCCACTCTCGACGCCTGGCTCGCCCATCTTGAAACCGCTCACCCTGTGGGCATCGACATGGGCCTTACGCGCATTGGTCGCGTGAAAGACGCCCTCGGCCTGAAATTTCCGTGTCCCGTCTTCACGGTCGGGGGCACGAACGGCAAGGGCTCAACCTGCGCCATCATCGAAGCCATTCTGCTGTCGGCGGGTTACCGCGTAGGCTGCCATACATCGCCGCATCTGATCTCGTTCAACGAGCGTGCGCGCGTGAACGGTGAGATCGTCGACGACGCCACGCTGCTGCCGCATTTCGAAGCGGTGGAGAAAGCCCGCACGAGTTTCGACGAACCGATCTCGCTCACGTACTTCGAATTCACCACGCTCGCGATCATGCATCTGTTCGCGACGGCCGGTCTCGATGCCGTCATTCTCGAAGTGGGCCTGGGCGGCCGACTGGACGCCGTGAACATCATCGATGCCGATTGCGCCGTCATCACAAGCATCGACATCGATCACCAGCAATATCTCGGTAACACGCGCGAAGCGATCGCCATCGAGAAGGCGGGCATCTTCCGTGCGGGCAAACCGGCGGTTTGCGGCGACCCGATGCCGCCCGCGACGCTGCTAGCCGAAGCTGAGCGCATCGGTGCCGATCTGTGGCTGTTCGGTCGCGACTTCAACTATCAGGGCGACAAGCAGCAGTGGAGCTATGGCGGACGTCAGATGCGTCGTCCAGCGCTCGCTTATCCGGCGCTTCGCGGCGCGAATCAGTTGCTCAATGCGTCGGCGGCGCTCGCAGCGCTCGAATCGTTGCGCGACGTGCTGCCGGTCTCAGCGCAGGACATTCGACTCGGGCTCGCATCGGTCGAGCTGCCGGGACGTTTTCAGGTGCTGCCGGGGCGTCCGGCCGTGGTGCTCGATGTCGCACACAACCCGCACGCCGCCGCAGCGCTGGGTCACAACCTCGACGGCATGGGCTTCTTTCCGTACACGTATGCCGTGTTCGGGGCGATGGCCGACAAGGATATCGAAGGCGTGCTGCGGCATCTGGTCGACAAGGTCGATCACTGGCGTTTGTGCGCGCTGCCGACGGAGCGGGCCGCGAGTCCGGCGCTGCTCGAAGAGAAGCTTCGTGCGGTCGGATTTGTCGAAGATGCCGATCATTCGGTCGAAACCTTCGAATCCCCTGAGAAAGCCTATGCTGCCGCGCTCGAGCAGTGCGGCGAGAATGATAGAATTGTGGTTTTTGGATCGTTCTTTACGGTGGCAGGTGTGATGTCGCACCGCAAATTGCAACGCCATTGAGCGCAAAAGCGCGCATGCCGTGACATTTGCTTACGAGAAATGTCATGCGCATGACGCACCGGATGCGCGATGATCAATCCAACGACGCAAGTTTCGACCTGAGCCAAGGGCCTATGGGATTGTTTTCCTTCCGCAAGAAAGACGCCGAAGCCGTTCCCCCGAAGCGCGGTAGCCGCAGGAGCGGCCGCACCGGCACCCGTACGGCGGGAGGAGGGGGCGAGTACAGCGAGCACGAGCAACTCGACCCGCTGCTGCCTGAAAAGCAACGCGCGCGCCGCCGTCTGGTCGGCGCATTAGCGCTGGTGCTCGCGGCCGTCATCATTTTGCCGATGGTGCTCGCGCCCGAGCCGAAGCCGACGGCCGACGACATTGCCATTCAGATTCCCGGTAAGGACGCCAACTCGCCGCCCGTGCGCGTGAAGCCGCAAGCGGCTGCCGTGCCGCCGTCCGATGCATCGCTCGACAAGGGTGAGGAGGCGGTCGACAGCACCACGCTGGCGAACAACGCCAAGCCCGCACCGGCACCGACCGCCGTGCCGCCGTCTGCCGCTGTGCCGACACCCGCCCCGACGCCCGCGCCGAGCGTGGTGCCTGAGCCGCAAGTGGCGCAGGCCAAGCCGGAGCACAAGCCGGACGCCAAGCCCGACGTCAAGAAGCCGGAACAGCACGCCGACGCGAAGCCCGCAACGAAGCCGGACTCGCATGACACGGCCAAGGCGCAGACCAAGCCTGCGCAAGCCAACAACAACGTTGCCGATCCGATCGCGCAGTTCGCGCAGAACAACACGGCCGCCAAACCCGCCGCCAAGCCGGACAATCACGACACCGCGCAGAAGACCGCCTCGAACGGTAAGTTCCTGGTGCGTATCGGCGCGTTCTCGACGCAGGATCGTGCGCAGGCATGGCTCGTCAAACTCAAGCTGGTGAACGTGCCGAGCTACATGGTCAAGAGTTCGGTCGACGGCCGTGAGTTGTATTTGCTGCGGGCAGGCCCATTCCCGGATCGCACGTCGGCCGAAGCGGCTGGCAAGAAGATTCGCGACGCCGGTCTGACGGCGCAGGTCGCCGAGGCGGGCTGAGTTGGGCGATACGGTGCATAGCGGTCTGTTGACCGTAGTGGATTACGCAGCCATTGCCATTCTGGTCGGCTCGATGTTGCTGGGCATGTTGCGCGGTCTGGTGCGCGAGTTGTTCAACCTCGTGGGCTGGGTGGTGGCGTTCTTCGTTGCGCGCGCCTTCGGTCCGAGTGTCGCTCACTGGCTTCCGGCCGATCTGCCGGGCGGCGAACTGACGCAAGGGGCGCTGGGCTTTCTGCTGGTGCTGGTGGCCGTGGTGTTCGGTGCCGGGATCGTCAGCGCGCTCGTGGGACGCATGACCGACATGATCGGCCTGCGTCCGGCCGATCGCGGGTTGGGCATGCTTTTTGGCATTGTTCGCGGCGTTCTGCTCTTGATGTTGTTGATGGTCGCCGCCAAGTTTACGACGTTGCCGCAACAACCGGTCTGGCAGCACTCGGTGACACGTCCGTGGGTCGAGGCCGGTCTGGAGCGGTTGATGCCGTATCTGCCCGAGCCCGTGCAGTACTACCTGCGCAAGCCGGACGCCGCCGTGCCGAGCGCCAATCCATTGGGAAAGACGATTCCCTTGCCACAGATGGAACCTTATCGCGGCGCACCTGAGTCAGGTGGTCAGGGCGGGCAGGGTGGCCAAGGCGCGCAGCCCGGCACTCCGGGGCAGCCGTCGGGCGGACAGAATGGGCAGAGCGGCGCGGCGAATGGCGTCGTCGATCAGGTGACGCGCGGCGTGACCGCCGAAGTGGTGAACGAAGTGAAGGCAGGCGCTACGAAGGCTGTCTCGACCCGATTGTCGAACCTGATGGGCGGCGCGGGGACGGGATTGAGCGCGCAGGGTACTGCCGACGCGGCGAATGGTCAGCAGCAGGGATGGGGAATGCGCAGTGGCGGATCGAACGGATCGCCCACGCCATCGACCGGCCTGCACAAGGTTTCCGAATGACGGATAATACAGTCCGTTTGATGCAGATTTCGATGTTTTTTGAAGGATTCATGCCATGTGTGGCATCGTCGGTGTAGTCTCCAAATCCCCGGTCAACCAGTTCATCTACGATAGTCTGCTGCTGTTGCAGCACCGCGGCCAGGACGCCGCTGGTATCGCGACGACGGATGGCCAGTCCTTCTACATGCACAAGGGCAACGGCATGGTGCGCGACGTGTTCCGCACGCGTAACATGCGCGACTTGCCGGGCACGGTGGGCATCGGTCAGGTGCGTTATCCGACGGCAGGCTCGTCGAGCGCCGCACAAGCTCAGCCGTTCTACGTGAATGCCCCGTACGGGATCGTGCTCGCCCACAACGGCAACCTGACGAACTGGGAACAGCTCAAGGACGAGATGTTCCGTGTCGATCGTCGCCACATCAACACCACGTCTGACTCTGAAGTCCTGCTCAACGTGCTCGCGCACGAACTGCAGGAAAGCTCGCGCGACGGCCTGTCCGTCGACTCGCTGTTCCAGGCCGTGGGCAAGGTGCACAAGCGCCTGCGCGGCTCTTACGCCATCGTCTCCATCATCTCCGGTTTCGGTCTGCTCGCCTTCCGCGACCCGCACGGCATTCGTCCGCTGTGTATCGGCCGCTTCGACGGCCCGAACGGCACGGAGTGGATGATTGCATCGGAATCGGTGGCACTCGAAGGCATGGGCTTCGCGTTCGAGCGCGACGTCAAGCCGGGCGAGGCGATCTTCATCAGCAACGATGGCGACCTGGAGTCGAGGCAATGTGCCCCGGCATCGTCGATGCATCCCTGCATTTTCGAACTCGTGTATCTGGCGCGTCCGGATTCGGTGCTCGACGGCGTGCCCGTCTACGACGCCCGTCTGCGCATGGGCGACTACCTCGCCGAGAAGATTCGCCGCGAGATCGATTACAAGGACATCGACGTCGTCATGCCGATTCCGGATTCCAGCCGTCCCGCTGCGATGCAAGTCGCCAAGCGTCTGGGTCTGAACTATCGCGAAGGCTTCTTCAAGAACCGTTACGTCGGCCGTACCTTCATCATGCCCGGCCAGGCGATGCGCAAGAAGTCGGTGCGTCAGAAGCTCAATGCAATGCGCGTCGAGTTCAAGGACAAGAACGTGCTGATCGTCGACGACTCGATCGTGCGCGGCACGACCAGCCAGGAAATCGTGCAGATGGCGCGCGACGCCGGTGCCCGCAAGGTGATCTTCGCGTCGGCGGCGCCGCCCGTGAAGTTCCCGAACGTGTACGGCATCGACATGCCCACGCGCAGCGAACTGGTCGCCCATGATCGCAGCGACGAGGAAGTGGCTCGCATCATCGGTGCGGACGAACTGATTTATCAGGACGTCGAGGACATGAAGGCCGCAGTGCGCGACATCAACCCGGCGCTCTCCGACTTCGATGCTTCGTGCTTCGACGGTAACTACGTCACCGGCGACATCACGCCCGAGTACCTGAACCGTCTGGAGCAGCAGCGCAAGGCGCCGAAGGCGTCGGCCGTGGAAGCGAGCGAAGGCGATGAAGGCGAGCCGCGCGGCGCGCAACTGGGCCTGTAAGCCTTGCACAGCCGGGTCTGACATGGCCGGAAGGCTTGTCGGGCCGGGGCTGCCGAGGCCGCCGGAGCGGTCGGTGGAGTTTTTCCTTCTCCTCCGGCAACGTGCTACACTGCTTCTCACGTCGATTTGATTTCAGCTTGCGGACGTGGGGGAACATCCCCGAAACAGCTAAAGCGAGGCCTAGACAGATGGATTTCGAGCCCGTTTTGCTGACAAGCGAAACGGGCTTTTCTTTTTTTGGCTGGCGAGTGCGCCGACCCAATGACGAGACACACGATGGATTCCTTCGACTTCGATACCCTGGCGGTGCGCGCGGGCACGCAACGCTCCGAGTTTGGTGAACACTCCGAGGCGCTGTTCCTGACCTCGAGCTTCGTTTTCAAGAGCGCTGCCGAGGCCGCCGAGCGCTTCGCCCATTCGGAAGAAGGGTTTACGTACTCGCGCTTCACCAACCCGACCGTATCGATGTTCCAGGACCGTCTGGCTGCGCTCGAAGGCGGTGAGGCCTGCATGGCGACGGCGTCGGGCATGAGCGCCATCGTCTCGGTGGTGATGACGGCACTTTCCGCCGGTGATCACCTCGTCAGCTCGCAGAGCATCTTCGGCTCGACGCTGAACGTGTTCTCGCAGATATTTAGCCGCTTCGGTGTCGAGACAACCTTCGTCGACCCGACCGACCTCGATGCCTGGCGCGCCGCGATCCGTCCGAACACGAAGATGTTCTTCCTCGAGACGCCGTCCAACCCGCTCACCGACATCGCCGACATCGAAGCCATCGGCAAAATCGCGAAGGAAGCGGGCGCACTGTTCGTCGTCGACAACTGTTTCTGCACGCCGGTGTTGCAGCGTCCGATCGAGTACGGTGCAGACGTTGTGGTGCACTCGGCAACGAAGTACCTCGACGGTCAGGGTCGTGTGCTGGGCGGTGCGATCGTCGGCAAGAAGGACTTCATCATGGGCAAGGTCTTCACGTTCGTGCGCAGCGCGGGCCCGACGCTCTCGGCGTTCAACGCATGGGTGTTGCTCAAGGGCATGGAAACGCTGTCGCTGCGCGTCGAGAAGCAATCGGCCAACGCGTTGGAACTCGCGCAATGGCTGGAGAAGCAGCCGCAGATCGGCCGTGTGTACTACCCGGGCCTGCCGTCGCATCCGCAATACGAACTCGCGAAGCGTCAGCAAAAAGCGGGCGGCGCGATTGTCGCCTTCGAACTCAAGGGTGCAACGCCTGCCGAGCAGCGCGAGAACGCATGGCGTCTGATCGACAACACGCGTGTGTGCTCGATCACCGGCAACCTCGGCGATACGCGTACGACCATCACGCATCCGGCGAGCACGACGCACGGCCGCATCACGCCGGAAGCGCGTGCTGCAGCGGGCATCACCGAAGGGTTGATTCGTCTGGCCGTTGGTCTGGAGTCGCCTGCCGACATTCAGGCCGATCTGGCGCGCGGTTTCGTGAGCTGAGCGGGTCGAACACGTCATGAGCAAATTCTGGAGTGCGGGCGTCGCCGATCTGACGCCCTATGTCCCCGGTGAGCAGCCGCAGATGCAGCGGCTCATCAAACTCAATACCAACGAGAATCCGTACGGCCCGTCGCCGCGCGTGCTTGCCGCCATTCGCGACGCGCTCGGCGCGGATGCCGATGCCCTTAAGCTGTATCCGGACCCGGATGCACGTCGCTTCAAGCAGGCCATCGCCAAGCGCTTCGGTCTGGAAGTGGCCAACGTTCACGTGGGCAACGGTTCGGACGAAGTGCTGGCCAACGTGTTTCAGGGCCTGCTCAAGCACGACAAGCCGATCTTGTATCCGGACATCACGTATAGCTTCTACCCGGTGTACTGCGGGTTGTACGGCGTGGCGTTCGAGAACGTGCCGCTGACCGACACGTTCGAGATCGACGTCGACGCTTACCTCAAGCCGAACGGCGGCATCATTTTCCCGAATCCGAACGCGCCGACCGGGCGCGCGCTGGCGTCGGGCGAGATCGAGCGTCTGTTGGCAGGCAACCCGGATTCGGTGGTGGTGATCGACGAGGCTTACATCGACTTCGGTGGCGAGACGGCGGCGTCGCTGATCGCGAAATATCCGAATCTGCTCGTCGTGCAAACGCTTTCGAAGTCGCGTTCGCTGGCGGGGTTGCGTCTGGGTTTCGCCATCGGTCATCCGGACCTGATCGAAGCGCTGGAGCGCGTGAAGAACAGCTTCAACTCGTATCCGCTCGACCGACTTGCGCAAGCGGCAGGCGTTGCGGCCATCGAAGACGAGGCGTATTTCAACGAGACGCGTCAGGCTGTGATCGCGAGCCGCGATGCGCTCACAGTGCGGCTGTCGGCACTCGGCTTCGACGTGTTGCCGTCGACGGCAAACTTCGTGTTTGTGCGTCATCCGTCGCATGATGCGGCACAACTGGCAGCGTCGTTGCGTGAGCGTTCGATCATCGTGCGTCACTTCAAACACGCGCGCATCGCCCAGTTCCTGCGGATTACGGTGGGGACGGAGAGCGAGTGTCAGGCGTTGACGGACGCATTGAAGGAAGTGCTCGGCACGTAAGCGATCAGCGCCATAAGCGCACATCCGTGCGACGGTGCAATGGTTGTCTGCACGAAATGATGGGGGAAGGATGCGATGTCGCATCCTTCCCCCATTTGCCTTTCGGCGTGCCATACGCCAGGCGGCCAAGCATCACGGCGATCAGTTCGATCCGCTGGCAACGCTGACCGGTGAGGTGAGCGATCTCAAGCGCGCCGCGGGCGAGCGGAGGATGATCGTGAGTTGCAGCGCGAAGCCCAAGGCCATCGCGATCAGGCACGCTTTGATGCCGAGCGACGATGCGACCCACGCCCCCAGAAACGCGCCGAGCGGACGTGCGCCGAAGGTCGCCGTCATAGTCGCGGCCGACACACGTGCGATCAGGCCGCCTGGCGTGACCACTTGGCGCAGCGACGTCGTCGAGATCGTCCACACAATCGGGCCGAAGCCGAACAGAAAGAACGCGACGAAGACCAGCGCGTGGCCAACGCCGTGCTTATCGCCGACGGCCAGCACCGATGTCGATGCCATCAATATCGCCGCGACCGCCGCGCAAACCGGCCCCAAAAGGATCTGTCGTCCGAACGACAGACGTTGCGCAATGCGCGCGTAACCCATCGCGCCGCACACCATCCCGAAGCCGTACACGCCCAACGCTGCGCCGACGGCCTGCGCAGAAAATGCGAGCGCGTCGATGGCGTAGTACGCGAAGATCGCCAGCAGCAGATACCACGACGTGTTGAACACGAAAGCCGTAGCGACGATCGATCGCAGATAGGCATTTGTCGCGATGAAGCGAATGCCTTCGGCGAGTTCGCGCTTGAAATCGCGATGCGATGGCGCGCGGGGCGTTTCTTGAGGCAGACGCGACAGCCAGAACGCGCTGCCAAGCGATAACGCGAAGGCCGACGCAAACGCAAACATCCCCGAAGCTACCCCGGCGAGTACACCGCCAATCGCTGGCCCTGCGGTGAAGGCGATGCTGCGTGCAGTTTCGAGCCGCCGGTTCGTGGCGAGCAGATGCGCCGGGCCGACGAGCATGGCCACGAGCGACGGCGCAGCCGCCCCGAAGACGACCGTCCCCGAGGCCATCGCGAAGCCCAACGCACCGAGGGCTGTGAGCGACAGCCACTTCATCTGGAACAGCGCGAACAGGAGCAGTAATGCGACGGCACGCAGCAGTTCCGTGGCGATCATCAGCGGTTTGCGTCGGTACCGGTCGGCGAGCACGCCCGCAGGCAGTGAGAGCAGCAAGAAGGGCAGCGTCGTGGCGGCTTGCAACGAGGCCGTCTGTTCTGCGGACGCCTGCAATGCAATCACCGCCACAATCGGAATGACGGCCAACGTCATCTGTTCGCTGAACTGTGCGGCGAGACTCGCACGCGACAGCGACGTGACGAGCGACACGACGCGTGCTTCGGGCGACACAGTGTCGGATGCGATGGGCGTATCCGCCTTGGCTGTGGCGGCGGTCGGGCAGGGCGAGAGCGGCGGGCGAGCGTCTGACATGGGAGTCCCTTCGAGATCGATATCACGAAGGGAGTCTAGGCAGATCCCGGTTCGCAGACGCTCCGGTTCTTGCTATTGAATTGACGTTTCCTGCGGTCAGCTCGCCTCGGCCGATGGGGATGCGTGCCTTGGCGGTACCTCTGAAGGCACCTCAGACGGCACATAGGCTCGGCCGTTGATGCGGCGGGGCGTGGGCACGAACGCATCGCTCAGTACGTCGTGCGACGCGTTGTAGTACGGCGTGTCGATGTCGAGCAGGCCGAGCATCGTGTGGTCCAGACGGTCGGTCTGGTAGGGACGTTGCTCCAGCGCGGCGCGTGTTTTCGCATCGACGGCATTGATGGCGCCGCGTGACCAGACCAGCATCGGAATCTCGTAACCGGAGGCGTCGGCCACCGACTGGCCCGAGTGATTGCGTGTGTGGCCGACCTCTTGCGCGTGATCCGAGCTGAACAGCAGACTCGCGTCCGACGATCCGGTCGCCGACATCGTCTTGCGAATCAGACTTGAGACGACGAAGTCGTTGTAGGCGATAGCGTTGTCGTAGTCGTTGCGCGCATGACGTACCCAGGGCGAGCGCCCCTGCGCTTCGAGCGTGGCCATCACGCTGTCTTCGGTATTGTCGAAACGCGCGAACTCGTCGGGGTAGCGCATATCGTAGGTCGGGTGCGCGCCCAGCAAGTGCACGACGATGAGCTTGCGTGGCGCGTCGCTCGCCAGCGCCGCTTCGAAGTCCGGCAGCAGATTGCCGTCGAAGTTGTTCTCGCCGCGTCCGGCACCCTTGTTGATGAAGACACGTTCGTCCGCGCGGTTGGCGACCAACCCGAGCCAACCGTCATTGGGCATCTGATTCGAGATCCAGTAGGTGCGGAATCCGGCCTCTTTGGCGAGCATCACGAGGTCGGGTTTGCTCGTCCAGGCGTCGGGGTCGTCGAGGTGAGCGGGTGTGAGCATCTTCATGAGCGAAGCCATCGTCGCCGGTTCCGAGGACACGACATCGCGGAACACAATGAGGTCGTCGCGCATCGTGTCGAGCATCGGTGTGGTGTTGCGTGCGTAGCCGTAAAGCGACATGTTGTTGCGGTTCGAACTCTCGCCGATCACCCACACCACCGTCTTTTGCGTCGGTCCGCGATACCGCACCTGCCAGTCGGCACGCAGCGCCATGTTGCGATCGAGCTGACGCTGCAATTCGTCGGCGTGCGCCAACTGTCCCTTGTAGTCGAGGTAACGAAGCGGCCAGTAGAGGACGGGATTTTCCTTGGCCATCGTCGGGTTCAGATGCAGCGCGACGAAGCCGGTGAAGAGCGTGGCCACGGCGACCTTGCTGCGGCGTCGCAGCGGGCGAAGCGGGCCGTGAGCCTCCGCGCGCGACAGGCGGCGCTCCAGCACGACCACTGCCGTCATCAACATCGTGAAGACGGCACTGGCTTCGGTCACGTCGCGCCAGTTATGGCGAAAGAATTCACCCGTCTCGGCCGGATTGGTGTTGAACACCGCCTGCAACACAAGCAGGTGATTCGGACGCAGGCCGAAATAATCGCGCAGGAATCCTTTGGTTGCCGCATCGAGAAAGAACACGGCGATGACGCTCAGCGTGGTGGCGCTGAGCCACGCAGGTCTTGCGCGTAGCAGAAGACACAGGCCACCGAGTCCCGGCAGGGCCGTTGCCATGATCGCCGCGCTCTTGCCGAACTCGTTCACGCTGAGCATACCGAGCGCCCAGAACAGGGCGAGTCCGCCGAGCCCGAGCCCGAGGCGATAAAACAGTGATTTCAAGATGGTCGTCCCCCAAAGCTGCCGACACGTCAGGGCGTGTCTGTCGATCGCTGCCGAGGGGGGGCTTGGATGGCCCGTCCGTTCATGGCAGCAATTGCATCGCAGCTTCGACCGTAGTTCGCGTATTTGGTGTCGTGGGGACGTTATTTTTGGGACGAATGCCGTTCGGTATTCCGAAATAACTCAGGAACTTGTTGCGGCGAAGGTCGCTGAAGCTCAGTGCAAGCGTGCGCCGTTGGGTACCTTGCGCTCCACGCTGGCCAGGACGATGGCCCCGTCGGCGTCGGCAAAGCCTGTCACCAGCACCTCTGACACGATGCCCGCGATGCGCTTCGGCCCGAAGTTGCACACGCACAGGACCTGTCGGCCGACGAGGGCCTCTGGCGTGTAGTGCACCGTGATCTGCGCGCTCGATGTCTTTACGCCCAACTCGCCGAGATCGACTTCCAGCACGTATGCGGGCTTCTTCGCTTTTTCATTGACGCGTGCCGACACGACCGTGCCCACACGCAGCTCGATCTTCTCGAAGTCCTGCCATTCGATGGTGCTCGGGGTCTCGGTCTTGTGCTCGGAATCCGTCATTTGCTGCTCCGTTCGCGATGAGATAGGGAAGGAACGGGAGAGCGTAACGCGTCGCGCGTGGAAGAGGCTTGTGAAATACGGCAGACAGTCCGACGCGTCTGTCAGTTGGCCGTCCGGGCACGTCGCCAGGCGGCGGGCGTCAGGCCGAAGTGCTGACGGAAGGCATGGGTGAGGGCGCTTTGATCGTTGAAGCCGACGTCGAGTGCGATGTCGGCGAGCGGTGCGTCCTCATCGAGCAGCAGCGAAGCGGCGCGGGCGAGCCGCAGGCGCATGAGATGCCGGTGAGGCGTCTCGCCGGTCATCGCCACGAAGCAGTCGTGGAAATGCCGCACGCTCATGCCCGCTTCCCGCGCGAGCGTGGCGGTGTCGAGCGGTGTGGCGAGGTCGGCTTGCAGACGCGCGTCGACCTGCGACAGATCCAGCCGCACAGTGCGCGAGGCATGACGTGCCGGTGCCAGTCGGGGCGCGAGCGCGGCGAGCCATTCCCGCACGACGGGGTCGTCGGCATCGAGTGGGCGTCCGTCATCCACGCTGGCGCTCACCCGATGGACCAGCGCCAGCAGCCCGGCATCCAGCGCGAAGAACGCCTCCCGCGCGAAGGCGCGCGACGTGCCGGTGGCGTTCGCAATCGCGGCAGGGACATCCAGCACGATTTGCCGGTTCGGCCCGTCGCCTCGATAGCCATGCCGTACGCCCGCCGGAATGACCACGCCGTTGCGCGCGCCCACGCGTCCGTGCTGGGTGGCGTCGCCGTCGAGCGAGAGCGACATGCGTCCCGACAGTCCGATCACGACCTGATGGAAGTCGTGTGTGTCGGTGCTATCGGTGGGACGGTACTCGCGAAATTCGAGGATCGGGGCGGACATGGCAATGAGGTGGCGCGATTATCACCGCCGGATGGAATAAGGCGGCAAAGGTGCATGACTTCAGGTTATGAGAAAACGCGCAAAGCTATCCCGGATTGATTGGTTCGGGCGCGCGGGACGCCTCGCTACACTGGTTCACCAGTGGCCGACGGCGCGTACTCATCGGCGTCCCGGCTGGCATCGCGGGCACCGCTCAGGTGCCTGTGGCGCGCTTCGATTCCACAGGGCTGCGGCCCGTCTTAGGCAGGGAAGTATGACATACGCCGTCACGATCTCGGGCAGCCCGTCGGCCGCCTCACGCAGCGCCCGGTTGTTGCGTTTCGTCGAATCCGATCTGGCTTCGGCCGGTATCGAGGTGCGCCGCATCGACATCCGTGCACTCTCGCCCGCCGCGCTGCTCGCCGCCGACACCTCGCACGACGATCTGCGTCATGCGCTTGCCCAAGTGGCCGGTGCACAGGCGGTTGTCGTCGCTACGCCGGTCTACAAGGCGGCTTATAGCGGCTTGCTGAAAGCCTTCCTCGACGTGCTGCCGCAAGACGGCCTCGCGGACAAGCTCGTCGCCCCGTTCGCGACCGGCGGCAGCCCCGCGCATCTGCTCGCGCTCGACTACGCGCTCAAGCCGGTGCTTTCGGCGCTCGGTGCGCAGCACATTCTGCGTGGCGTGTTTGCCGTCGATCTGCAAGTACCGAAGGAAGAGGGCGCAACGCTTGACGCCGCCATCGCCGAACGTCTGGGCGCGACCGTCGATCAGCTCTCGCAATGGCTGCATGAGCGCGAGGTGATCCGTCAGTGGCCGGGCAAGGTGGCCGAAGGCATCCGGAACGCACGCGGAGCGCTCGGTGTGGGCGCCGCCAGCGCCACACTCGCTGCCTGAGTGCCGGAGTCCGTATGCAAGTCTTCTGGTTTATTCCGACGCACGGTGACGCCCGTTATCTCGGCACATCCGACGGCGGGCGCGTGTTCGATTTCGACTACGCACGACAGATCGCGAGTGCAGTCGACACGCTCGGCTACGAGGGCGTTCTGCTGCCCACGGGGCGTTCCTGCGAAGACGCCTGGGTGACGGCGTCGAGCCTCATCGGTGCGACCCGTCACCTGAAGTTTCTCGTCGCCATTCGCCCCGGCATCGCATCGCCTGCGCTCACCGCGCGCATGGCGGCGACGTTCGATCGCCTCTCGGGCGGCAGGCTATTGATCAACGTCGTCACGGGCGGTGATGCCGGTGAACTCGAAGGCGACGGCTTCTTCGCCGACCATGCGCAGCGCTACGAAGTGACGGATGAATTCCTTCGCATCTGGCGTTCGATTCTGGAGAAATCGCATCGCGGCGAGAGCGTCGATTTCGACGGTGAGCATCTGCGCGCGAAGGGCGCAAAGCTGCTGTATCCGCCGGTGCAGACGCCGCATCCGCCGCTGTATTTCGGCGGATCTTCGGAGGCGGCGCGTCAGATTGCGGCCGAGCAGCTCGACGTCTATCTGACGTGGGGCGAACCGCTGGCCGATGTCGCCGAGAAGATCGCAGACGTGCGTGCGCGCGCCGCCAAACTCGGGCGCACGTTGCGCTTCGGTCTGCGCTTGCATGTGATCGTGCGCGAGACGGAAGACGAAGCGTGGCGTGCCGCCGACTCGCTCATCAGCAAGCTCGACGACGAGACCATCGCGCGCGTGCAGACACAGTTCGCGAAGATGGATTCGGAAGGGCAGCGACGCATGGCCGCGTTGCATGGCGGGCGCCGCGACAAGCTCGTGATCGCACCGAACCTGTGGGCCGGTGTGGGACTCGTGCGCGGCGGCGCTGGCACGGCGCTCGTGGGCGATGGCCCGACCGTGGCGCAGCGTCTGCGCGAATACGCGGATCTGGGTATCGACACGTTCATTCTGTCGGGCTATCCGCACCTCGAAGAGGCGTATCGCTTTGCCGAACTGGTGTTCCCGCATCTGCCGCGCGAGGTGCGCGAGAAGCTTGGGAACGGTCACGGTCCGTTGTCCGGGCCGATTGGCGAAGTGATGGCCAACAACATCGTGCCGCAGGCGTCGCAAAGCTGATTCGCGCACCTGAGCGCCGATACACATCGATTTCATTGGATTGAACGGAATCGGGGCCGCGATGCCCCGGGGGAAATTCGCATGACCGAATCTACGCTGACGACTTCGCCCACCGACGCTACTACGCGTGCGGCAACACCCGGCGCGTTGCAACGCTACGGGCGCGTCGCTGCCCGACGCCTTGCGCCGTGGGCCGTGCCTGTCGTTCTTGTTGCGCTTTGGCAACTCGCCGCCGAGCAGGGCTGGCTGTCGACGCGGGTGCTGCCCGCACCGTCCGCCGTCGTGGAAGCTGCGTGGCAACTCGCGATTACGGGGCAGATCTGGCGCGATATCGGTGTATCGACCGGACGCGCCGTCATCGGCTTTCTCATCGGCGGCGGTCTCGGGCTGCTGCTGGGCATGCTGACAGGGCTGTCGCGCGTGGCGGAAACGGCACTCGACTCGTCGTTCCAGATGCTGCGCAACATCCCGCACCTGGCGCTGATACCGCTGGTGATTCTGTGGTTCGGCATCGACGAGAAAGCCAAGCTGTTCCTCGTCTCCATCGGGGTGTTCTTCCCGATGTATCTCAATACGTACGCGGGGATTCGTGCCGTCGATCCGGCCCTGGTCGAGATGGCGCGCAGCTACGGATTGCGCGGCTGGGCGCTGTATCGCGACGTGATTCTGCCCGGGGCGTTGCCGTCGATTCTGGTGGGCGTGCGCTTTTCGCTCGGCCTGATGTGGGTGACGTTGATCGTGGCGGAAACCATCTCGGCGCAATCGGGCATCGGCTATCTGACGATGAACGCTCGCGAGTTCCTGCAAACGGACATCGTACTCGTGGGGATTCTGCTTTACGCGCTGCTGGGCAAGCTGGCCGACGTGCTGGCCAAGGAACTGGAATTTCGCTGGTTGCGCTGGCATCCGGCCTTTCAACGAGGAGCCGCCGCATGAGCGCACAACAACTGGCCCCGGTCGCGGGTGCCGACATCGAAGCCGGATGGACGGCCGAACAGCGGGCCACCGGCCACGCGCACCGGCTGACGCTCGATCCGCAGGTCGATCCGTTCGGTACACGATTGCCGCTCGGAGCAAACGTGGCTGCGCAACGTGGCGCGGTGGGGACGAATCTTAAAGTGGTGCATCCGGCGAGTGACGCGCAAGCGTCCGGCGGGTTGCGTGTCGACGCCGTGGGCAAACGTTACGGCGCACGTTCGGTGCTGTCGGACTTCTCGCTGACGATTCCGCGCGGCGGATTCGCGGCCATCGTGGGGCGTAGCGGTTGCGGTAAGTCGACGCTGCTGCGTCTGATTGCCGGGCTGGAGACGCCGGACGCCGGGCGCATCACGCTCGATGGGCATGCGCTGGGCGACGCATCCGGCAAGGTGGCCACGCGCATCATGTTCCAGGACGCGCGTCTGCTGCCGTGGCGCACCGTGCTGGAGAACGTCGCCATCGGTTTGCCGAAGTCTTCGCATGCGAAGGCGCTCGACGTGCTGCGCGAAGTGGGGCTGGCCGAGCGTGCCGACGACTGGCCGAGTCAGCTCTCGGGCGGTCAGCGTCAGCGAGTGGCGCTGGCGCGTGCGCTGGTGCATCAGCCCGATCTGTTGCTGCTGGATGAGCCGCTCGGTGCGCTCGACGCGCTCACCCGCATCGAAATGCATGCGCTGATCGAGCGCCTGTGGCGCGCACACGGTTTCACGGCGCTGCTCGTCACGCATGACGTGCAGGAGGCGGTAGCGCTGGCGGATCGCGTGGTGCTCATCGAGGAAGGGCAACTGGGGCTCGATCAATCAGTATCGCTGGCACGCCCGCGAGCGCGCGGCAGCGTCGAATTTGCCGGACTCGAAGCTCAGGTGCTCGCACGCGTGCTGCAAACCGAAGTCGCGCCGTCGTCGCATGTGCCGGTGTCCGAGCCGCTGTGGCCAGCGGCCGCGGTGCGGTGGGCGATCTAGTCGCGCGTCGACACACTTTTCAACAACCTCTCGATCACATCTTTTCGAACACAGGAGTTCATCATGGGTATCACTGCCATCAACGTGCGTAACCAGTTCAAGGGCCGTATTCGCGAGATCCTGCGCGGCCCTGTGCTCTCGGAAGTGGACGTCGAGACGCCGAGCGGCATCGTCACGTCGGTCATCACCACGCGCTCGATCGACGAACTGCGTCTGGATATCGGCTCCGAGGTCGTGGCGCTGGTCAAAGCCACCGAGGTGTCGCTCGCCAAACTTTGACGGGCTGTCCGTCCCGCTTTTCCTGAGAAGTCAGCCTGCATCGGGCGCGCGCGGGGGCGACGTCCGATGCAGGTTTCAGGAAATTCCGAGTCCCGTCTCGGACTGTGCCGCGAATGCACGCACTCGGCTGATATAATGACGGCTTCCAAATGTTGGCGACCCGCCTGCGCGAATCCCTCCGCTGCGGGCGTTTTTGTTTGTCGCCGACGCGATGCACCGAAGCCAAACCATGACCACTGTCCGCACCCGCTTTGCGCCTAGCCCGACCGGTTTCATCCATCTGGGCAACATCCGTTCCGCTCTCTATCCGTGGGCCTTCGCGCGTCACAACAACGGCGCGTTCGTGCTGCGCATCGAAGACACCGACCTCGAGCGCTCCTCGCAGCAGGCCGTGGACGTCATTCTGGAAGGCATGGAATGGCTCGGCCTCGATTACGACGAAGGTCCGTTCTATCAGATGCAGCGCATGGATCGCTATCGCGAAGTGCTGGAGCAACTGAAGGCGGGCGGTCACGTTTATCCGTGCTACATGAGCATGGAAGAACTGGACGAACTGCGCGAGCAGCAACGCGTGCGTGGCGAGAAGCCGCGTTACGACGGCCGCTGGCGTCCGGAGCCGGGCAAGGTGTTGCCCGAGCCGCCGGCCGGTGTGCAGCCGGTGCTGCGCTTCAAGAACCCGCTGACCGGCAGCGTCGTGTGGGAAGACGCGGTCAAGGGCCGCATCGAAATCTCGAACGAAGAACTCGACGATCTGGTGATCGCGCGTCCCGATGGCACGCCGACGTATAACTTCTGCGTGGTCGTCGACGACATCGACATGGACATCACGCACGTGATTCGTGGCGACGACCACGTGAACAACACGCCGCGTCAGATCAACATCTTCGAAGCGCTGGGCAAGAAGTGGCCCGTGTACGCGCACTTGCCCACGGTGCTCAACGACCAGGGCGAGAAGATGTCGAAGCGCAACGGCGCGATGAGTGTCGTGCAGTACCGTGAAGAAGGCTATCTGCCGGAAGCCGTGGTGAACTATCTGGCGCGTCTGGGCTGGGCACACGGCGACGCGGAAGTGTTCTCGCGCGAGCAGTTCGTGGCGTGGTTCGATCTGGAGCATCTCGGTAAGTCGCCCGCACAGCACAACCCGGAAAAGCTTCAGTGGCTGAACAACCAGTATCTGAAGCAGGCGGACAACGACCGTCTGGCCGGGCTGACCGAGCCGTTCCTGCAAAAGGCGGGCGTGTCGATCGAGGGTGGCCCGTCGCTGGCCGGTGTCGTTGGTCTGTTCAAGGATCGCGCCAACACGATCAAAGACATCGCAGCGAGCGCCGAGATGTTCTACCGTGCACCCGCCCCGTCGGCTGAAGACATGAAGCAGCACATGACCGATGCCGCACGCGCCGCCGTGAAGGATCTGGCAACTGCGCTGACCGCGTTGCCCGAATGGAAGAAGGAAGCCATTTCACCGGCGTTCAAGGCGACGCTCGCGCAGCACGGCATGAAGATGCCGCAACTCGCGATGCCGGTGCGTCTGCTCGTCGTGGGCACCACGCACACGCCAGCCATCGATGCGGTGCTGGAACTGCTGGGCCGCGACGCAGTGCTGGCGCGTCTGGCCGCCTGACCGGTTCGACGTCAAGGCACGAGATTCCGGTACAGCTACGGCGGCGCCGGACACAAAAAACCCCGGGATGCGTGAGCATTGCCGGGGTTTTTTGTTGGGGACGCCGCGAGTGCCGCGTCCCTGAGGCCTTGCAGTGACTTACGCCTGCGAGCTGCCTTCCGCGGAGACGGAGAGCGTGCCCGACTTGGCCGACGGGGCCGGGCGCTTCGTGAGCGAATAGCCTTCGAGAAGCTTGACCATCTGTGCGTAGATCTTCGGGTTGCCCGCGAGGATTTCGCCTTCGAACAGGAAGTCGGATTCGCCCGTGTAGTTGCCGACCAGACCACCGGCTTCGGTGATCAGCAGGCTGCCTGCGGCCATGTCCCACGGGTTCAGGCCTTGCTCGAAGAAACCGTCCATGCGGCCGGCGGCGACGTTGGCCAGATCCAGCGCGGCAGCGCCCGGGCGACGGATGCCAGCGCAATGCTCGGTCATCGTGCCGAACATCTTCAGGTAGTTTTCCACGCCTTGCAGATCGCGGAACGGGAAGCCGGTGCCGATCAGGCCGTCGGCCAGACGATCACGGCGCGAGACGCGAATACGCTTGCCGTCGAGGAACGCACCGCGGCCGCGCGAGGCGGTGAACAGTTCGTTGCGGGTCGGATCGTAGATCACGGCTTGCGAGACGACGCCCTTGTGTGCGAGGGCAATCGACGTGCAGTAGTAGGGCA
Organism: Pandoraea sp. NPDC090278; assembly: GCF_044772185.1. Lineage (NCBI taxonomy): Bacteria > Pseudomonadati > Pseudomonadota > Betaproteobacteria > Burkholderiales > Burkholderiaceae > Pandoraea > Pandoraea sp. NPDC090278. The sequence continues at coordinate 498,263 of NZ_JBIVYJ010000001.1, forward strand.
GGCCGTGGATGAAGTTGGTGGTGCCGTCGAGCGGATCGATGATCCACTGGAATTCCGAGCCGGAATTGCCGTGCTCTTCGCCCGATTCTTCGGCGAGGATGGCGTGGTCGGGATAGGCTTCAAGGAGGACGCTGATGATCGCTTGCTCTGCCGCTTTGTCCACTTCCGTCACGAAGTCGTTGTGCTGTTTCTTGCTGACCTGAACCTTCTCGATGTCCAGGGAGCCTCGGCTGATGATGGAGCCGGCGCGGCGCGCGGCTTTCACCGCGATATTGAGCATGGGATGCTGCATGACAGATTCCTGTTAAGGCCATCGCTGGCGAGACGCGCGACCCCCATTGGGTCGGTCGGCAAGCGTGGCAGACAAAGCGAACAAATTGAGCAAGAGCGATGCCCCGACAAGCGCCGCGCACTGTGTGGCGGCTCGTTTGCAGGGGCGAAAACGCGTATTTTAGCAAAAATGCGGCGGGTGCGCTTCGGAACCTGTATGTTCCGACCCTTTTTTCGGCTTTTGCCCCATGCCATGCACTTTTAGCCGCGCGGTCGGCGGGTGTTTGCCGGACATTTCGGCGGCGTTGCGTCCGGCGTTAGCCCTCCGCCGCGCCGAATCAGGCAAAATAGCGCCGTTGTGCGCTGTCGCAGGCTCCTGCGCTGCGCTGTCCGCTGTCGTTTCCGGTCCCGCTCCCGATTCCCCTCTATCGCCGTCTCATGTCCCAGTCTGCTTCGTCCGCTCCCCATTCCCCGTCGCCGTTGTTCGATCAGGTGCGTTTCGTGCTCAACGAGACGAGTCATCCGGGTAACGTCGGCTCGGCCGCGCGAGCGATCAAGACGATGGGTTTTGGCCGACTGGTGCTGGCAGCGCCGCGTGCCGGGGCGGACGTGCTGCGTGATCCGGAAGCGATCGCGCTCGCCAGCGGTGCCGACGACGTACTCGCCAACACGCTGATCGTGCCGGATCTCGTCACGGCATTGCAGGGCGTGAGCTGGGCAGTAGCGCTCTCCGCGCGCTCACGTGAGTACGGACCGCCGAACGCCGAGCCGCGCGAGAGTGCGGCCATCGCTGTCCAACATGCGGGGCAGGGCGAAGCGGTGGCGTTCGTGTTCGGCAGCGAGCGCACCGGTTTGTCGAATGCGGACGTGGACCGGTGCAACGCGCTCGTGCACATTCCCGCGAACCCGGTCTATAGCTCGCTCAACCTTTCGCAGGCCGTGCAGCTGATCGCCTGGGAAATGCGCATGGCGTGTCTGGCGCAGGCGCGCGGTGATGCGCCTCAGGTCGTGACGGTGGCGACGCCGGTCGCCGATGCCGCTTCGCATGACGCGCTGGCGACACGCGATGACGTCGAAGGCATGCTCACGCATCTGGAGCGCGCGCTCGTCGAGCTCGATTTTCTCGACCCCGACAATCCCAAGAAGTTGATGACGCGACTGCGTCGTCTGTTCGCGAAGAGCCATCTTGAGCGCGAGGAGGTCAACATCCTGCGCGGCATCTCGAAGCACATTCTGGAGCGCAAGGTGCGCCGCTGATTGCTGCAAATATCGCGAAAAGGTCCTACAATCGGCTGTCATATGCTTATACGCCTTTCGCGGATATGAATCGTTTGCGCCAGCGTTGCGCCGCCTCTCTGCCTTACCACGTCCACTGTTGTTAGCCATGCGCTGACCTGCGTGATGCGTTGCCTCGTCGGCGCGCGTCACCGCTTCGCCATTTCGCAATGCGGCGCCTACCACGGCCGCCGCAGCGCACATCGCTGCATTCCAGCACTCCCGGAATCACCCGCTAATACGCGACGATCCGTCCCCAAGACGGTCGGACGCCGCACGACAGGACAGAACTCAGGCTTATGTTCACTCGTCTTCGCGAAGATATCGCCGCCATCCGGCAAAAAGACCCCGCTGCCCGTAGCAACTGGGAAGTCTTCACTTGCTATCCCGGCCTGCATGCCGTGATGTTGCATCGGGTGGCGCATCGCTGCTGGACGTCGGGTTTCAAATGGAGCGGACGCTACATCTCGCAATACGCTCGCTTTCTGACCGGCATCGAGATTCATCCGGGGGCGACGCTCGGCCGTCGCGTGTTCATCGATCACGGCATGGGCGTGGTGATCGGTGAGACAGCGGTGATTGGCGACGATTGCACGATCTATCAGGGCGTGACGCTCGGCGGTACGTCGCTCACACGCGGCGCGAAGCGTCACCCGACCTTGGAGGCAGGCGTGATCGTCGGTGCGGGGGCGAAGGTGCTCGGCGGCTTTACGGTGGGTGAGGGCGCGAAGATCGGTTCGAACGCGGTGGTCGTCAAACCGGTCCCGGCGGGTGGCACGGCGGTGGGCAATCCGGCGCGCGTCGTGCGTCCCGGTGCGCCGCGCGAAGACGCACAGGCTGGCGAAGGCGAGTGTAAGCCGAATCAGCCCAATAAACCGAATACGCCGGAAGTGCCGGAGTTCTCGGCCTACGGCATTACGCCCAACGCCGATGACCCGGTCTCACTCGCGATTCATGGCCTGATCGAGAACGCGACGGATCAGTCGCACAAGATCGATGTCATGGTGGCGGCGCTTAACCAGCTCGGCGCGCATCTCGAAGCGCTCGGCGCAAGCAAGATCGATACGGCCGAGTTGCGCAAGTTAGGCAAGGAAATTCAGGACATGTGACGTGGTGGGGCGACGGCAGCGAATCGTCGTCGTCACGGATTCAAACAAAAACGGCTCGTTTAGCAACGAGCCGTTTTTACATCGCAACGCTTATGTCGCGGAGGGTGCCAGGTCGACGGCGCGTAAGCCGTGCGTGTCCCATTGCAGATAGCCGCCGCGTGGCGGATCCACATCGAATTCCCAGTCTGGCAGGACCCAGCGTACGCGTCGTCCGTCGACGTGACGTGCCGGACGATGCGTGTGACCGTGCACCAGCGTGCGCTCGCCGGCGGCTTCGAGCAGCGCGGCGATGGCATGGGCGTTGGCGTCGGCGTCGGCGTAGGCCATGCGATGTGCGCCCTTGGCGGCGCTGCGTCGGCGGATGCGATCCGCAATCCCCATGCGCACGCGCAGCGGCAACGTCAGGAAAAAAGCCTTACCGAGCGGCGAATGCGCGACGCGGCGAAAGCGCTGATAACCCACGTCGTCGGTGCACAACTGGTCGCCGTGGCTGAGCACAAGCGCCTGACCGAGGAACGAGAACACGCAGGGATCGTCGAGCATGACCGCGCCCGCCGCCCGTGCGAAGCGCTTGCCGAGCAGGAAGTCGCGATTGCCGCGCATCACCGCGATGGGCACGCCGCTGGCCGAGAGTTCCGCCATCGCGGCCGTCATGCGGCGTGCGAATACACCGAGCGGTTCGTTGACCGGCGTGGCCGAGGCGGGCACGTTTTCGGCGTCGCGGTCGGCATCGAGCATGTCGTCGCCGATCCAGTATTCGAACAGATCGCCGAGGACGAAAAGGATGGACGCTTCACGCGCGGGACCGCGCAGGAAGTCTTCGAAGACTTGCACCGTCTGCGGCAGGGCCGGCGAGAGGTGAAGATCGGAAATGAAAAGCGCGGGCCCGTCGCCCCGTGGTATCACGGGGCATTGCGGGCACCGCGCAGTCGATACTGGCATCGAGTGTCGCAGTTCGCGTGAGGGCGCTTACGCGACGATCACAGCCTTCTCGATCACGACGTCCTCAACCGGCACGTCCTGGTGGAAGCCCTTCGAACCGGTCTTCACGCCCTTGATGGCGTCGACCACTTCCTGGCCTTCGACGACCTTGCCGAACACGGCGTAACCCCAGCCTTGCGGCGTCGGCGAGCTGTGGTTCAGGAAGTCGTTGTCGTTCACGTTGATGAAGAACTGGGCCGTGGCCGAGTGCGGATCGTTCGTGCGGGCCATGGCCAGCGTGTACTTGTCGTTCTTCAGGCCGTTGTTGGCTTCGTTCTCGATGGTCGCTTCGGTCGCCTTTTGCTTCATACCGGCTTCGAAACCGCCACCCTGGACCATGAAGCCGTTGATGACGCGGTGGAACACCGTGCCGTCATAGAAACCGTTCTTGACGTAGTTCAGGAAGTTCTCGACCGTCTTCGGTGCCTTGGCTGCGTCGAGTTCGATGCGAATGACGCCGTGATTGGTGTGCAGTTCAACCATGATGCTTTCCTTCTAATGAAATGATCCCGGCGGGCCGGAGGATTTTCAGCGTTTGACGACGCTGGCCGATTCGATCACGACCGTCGTGGCGGGCACGTCGGAATACATGCCTTTGCGGGTCGTGGCCACACCCTTGATCTTCTCGACGGTGTCCATGCCGGACACCACCTTGCCGAATACCGTATAGCCGAAGCCATCCGGGTTGGGGTAATCCAGTGACGCATTATCCTTCACATTGATAAAGAATTGCGCGGTCGCGGAGTTCGGATCGGAGGTGCGGGCCATGGCGATGGTGCCGATGGTGTTCTTCAGGCCGTTCTTCGATTCGCTGGGAATCGCGGCGCGCGTGGGTTTCTGGTCCATGTTCGGGGTAAAACCGCCGCCCTGAATCATGAAGCTGTTGATCACGCGATGAAAGATCGTGCCATTGTAGAAACCATCGTTGACGTACTGAAGGAAGTTCTCGACCGTCTTCGGTGCTGCCTTCGGGTTGACTTCGACCACGAAATTGCCGAGCGACGTCTTGAATTGCACCTGGGGCTGCGCGTTTTGCGCAAAGGCCGGCAGGCTCGCGCCCGTTAGGGCTGCGGCCGCCACCACGGTGGCAACGCCGCCGAGCATGGCGCGACGCAGGCGATTCGGAAAGGACATACGTGTCTCCCTGTATCGATATGAAGGGGGAAGGTGGAACGGAGTTCGAGTCGCTGCCCCGGGCTTAGTTGCCCGACTTGCCGATGTTTTTCACGGCGGCGTCCTCGCTGGGCTTTTGCGGCGACGGCGTCTGGCTGACCGGCGCGGCGCGTTGCGGGGTCAGCATATTGGACAGCAGCTTTTCTCGGTTCGACACGCGAGCCGTCGGCGCGAGCTTCAGAGATTTCTGATATGCCTGCTGCGCGAGCTTGGCGTAGACGTCGCCCAGATTCGAATACGCGACCGCGAAGTTCGGGTTGTTGCGAATCGCGCTCTCGAGTGCGGCGCGGGCCTTGTCGTACTCGCCCGCCTGCGCGTAGAGCGCGGCCAGGTTGTTGAACGGCTCGGGCAGTTCCGGGAAGTCCTGCGTGAGCGCCGTGAAGACGTCGATGGCTTCCGCATTACGGCCCATTTCCATCAGCACGCGACCGCGCGTGAAGCGCACCTGCGCGTCGCGCGGGTATTGCTTCAGATGCTCGTCGATCTTGGTCAGGGCGTCGTTGAACTTGTCCGCATCGACCAGCTTGTTAATGGCCGATTCGCTCGCTTGCTGCGGCGTTTGCAGCGGTTTGGGCGGGGGCGGATCGGTGATGGCCTGCGCACCGGCGGGCAGTGCGAACAGCGCACTGGCCACGCCGAGCGTTGCGGCCGCGAGCGAGAGTGCGCGTGCGCTGCGCGAGACAGCGGCGAGCGGGCGCACATGAGAAAGAAGGCGCGAAGGAACGTGCGTCAGGGGAGACAAAAGTGACCGGCTTCGTTGCGTCATAGTGGGTGCTTGGGATACCTGAGAGGTGCGCAAGAGATGCTATACTCGGCCGCATTCTAACAAAACACCTGCGCCCGGCCCGCGCCATTTCTCGATGTGGCGGTGGAGGCGGTTCGCAGGTTCGTTTTTTCTACCGCACGGCGCGCAGCCCGCCTCGCGATATCGCTCTCGTTTCACGCGGGGATATCGTCGCAGCGTCCAGCGCTGTTGCCGCCCGGTCAAGCGCATATCTATGGATTCACTCCGTGTCTACAACTCGCTCGCGCGAGATAAACAGTCGTTCGCACCCCTCGTTCCCGGCGAAGTTCGCATGTATGTCTGTGGGATGACGGTGTACGACTACTGTCACATTGGTCATGCGCGCGTGATGGTGGTGTTCGACATGGTGCAGCGCTGGTTGCGCACGCTCGGCTATCGCGTCACGTACGTGCGCAACATCACGGATATCGACGACAAGATCATCAAACGCGCGGTCGAGAATGGCGAGACCATGCGCGAACTGACCACGCGTTTCATTGCTGCGATGCATGAAGATGCCGATGCGCTCGGCGTTCAGCGTCCCGACCATGAGCCGCGTGCCACCGACTTCATTCCGCAGATGGTCGACATGATCGGCACGTTGCAACGCAACGGTTACGCCTACCAGGCCGAAGACGGCGACGTGAACTATGCCGTGCGCAAGTTCTCGACGTACGGCCAGCTGTCGGGCAAGTCCATCGAAGACCTGCGCGCAGGTGAGCGCGTGGCGGCCAATACGGCGAAGCAGGATCCGCTCGACTTCGTGCTGTGGAAGCGCGCGAAGGACACCGAGCCGGAAGAGTCGAAGTGGGCGTCGCCTTGGGGCGCTGGCCGTCCGGGCTGGCACATCGAGTGCTCGGCCATGAGCTGCCAGTTGCTCGGCAACCATTTCGACATTCACGGCGGTGGTGCGGATCTGCAATTCCCGCATCACGAGAACGAGATCGCGCAGAGCGAAGGGGCGACGGGCGAGACGTTCGTCAATTACTGGATGCACAACGGTTTCGTGCGCGTGGACAACGAGAAGATGTCCAAGTCGCTCGGCAACTTCTTCACCATTCGTGAAGTGCTGGCGAAGTTCGACGCGGAAGTCGTGCGCTTCTTCATCTTGCGCGCCCAGTATCGCAGCCCGCTCAACTACAGCGATGTCCATCTGGACGATGCTCGCGGCGGTCTGACGCGTCTGTACACGGCGCTCAAGGATGCGGCGAGCGACGGCGCGCCGTTGGACTGGAACGAGCCATTCGCGCAGCGATTTGCCGCAGCGATGAGCGACGACTTCAACACGCCGGTCGCCATTGCGGTGTTGTTCGAGCTGGCAGGCGAAATCAACAAGCAGCGCGATCCTGTGCTGGTGCGCCAGTTGCAGGGGCTGGCGGCGACCTTGGGCTTGCTCGGCCGCGATCCGCAGTCGTTCCTTCAAGGGGCGGCGGGCGACGAGGGTGCAGGCGATGGTGATGCGCTGCGCGCGTCGGTCGAGGCGCGCATCGAAGCGCGTGCTCAGGCCAAACGTGATCGTAATTTTGCGGAAGCCGATCGCATTCGTGCCGAATTGCTGGCCGAGGGGATCGTGCTGGAAGACCGTCCCGGAGGCGCCACCGAATGGCGTCGTGCCTGAGCGCGACGCATCGAGGCAAAACACTCATGGTGACTCGTAAATCCGTAGCCGCGAAGGTCGCAACCGGGACCCCGGCGCCCAAGCGTTCGGCAAAAGGTTCGACGACGGCGAAGCCGGTGTCGGCACCGGTCGACGGCGCGCGTCGCAGTCCGCTGAAGTCGACCGGCTCGATTGCGTCGACCGCAACGCGAACGGCGGCTGTCAAGCCGACTACCAAGCCAACCGGAAAGACAGCGGCGGGCAAGACTGCGAAGGCGCCTGCGAAGTCGTCCGGCGTGGGCGCAGCCCGCAAGGCGTCGGTGCCGAAGACCGGGCCGGTCGTCGCAAAGAAGGCCGCTTCGAAGCCGCCTGTGAAGACGCCGCGCAAGACTACCGCTAAATCGGACGCGAAACCGAACGCAAAGCCGGACGCGTCCAGCGCGGCCACCACGCGGCGCGTTATCGCCAAGCGCGATGGCGAGACGCGCATCGTCACGCCGGAGATCGAGCGTCTCGAACAAGAGGTGGTCGAGCAGGCGGTGACGGGCGTTGTGCCCTTGCCGGTTGCGCCGGGTGCAACGCGTCCCGACTTCTGGGATCAGGCGTGTGCGGATCTCATGAAGCGCGACCGAATTCTCAAGAAGCTGATTCCTCAGTTTGGCCCGGCGCATCTGACCGGACGTGGCGAGCCGTTCGTTACGCTCGCGCGCTCGATCGTCGGTCAGCAGATTTCCGTGAAGGCGGCGCAGGCGGTGTGGGATCGCGTCGTGGCGATCTGTCCGAAGCTTTCGCCGTCGCAGTTCATCAAGGCGGGGCACGATGCGCTCGCCGGTTGTGGGCTGTCGCGTCGCAAGGCCGAGTACATTCTCGATCTGGCGACGCATTTCAAGTCCGGTGCGCTGCACGTCGATGCGTGGGCGAGCATGGACGACGAGGCGGTCATTGCCGAGCTGACCGGTATCCGCGGCATCGGCCGGTGGACGGCCGAAATGTTCCTGATGTTCAATCTGTTGCGTCCCGACGTCCTGCCGCTCGACGATGTCGGGCTGATCAACGCCATCAGCGTCAACTATTTCAGCGGCGAGCCTGTCACGCGCAGCGAAGCACGTGAAGTCGCTGCCAACTGGGAGCCCTGGCGCTCCGTCGCCACGTGGTACATGTGGCGGAGTCTCGAACCGGTGCCGGTCGAATATTGATCGATACCGATCATTTACGGTTTCTATAGACGCGAGGACGTATAATCCGCGTCCATTCTGTCTCATCCAGTCATTTTTGACGGCTATTGCGGGTCGACAGGCGATGAAAGTTGCCTATCTCATCCGGGTAGACGTTACCGGCGGTACAATACGCTGCCGCATTTCCGGGGAAACCTGATGAAGAACACCTTTTTGGATTTTGAACAGCCGATCGCCGAACTCGACGCGAAGATTGAAGAGTTGCGCTTCGTGCAAGACGATTCAGCCGTCGATATTTCCGAAGAGATCGAGCGCCTCTCCAAGAAGAGCCAGCAGCTCACCAAGGACATTTACGCAAACCTGTCGCCTTGGCAGGTTTCGCAGATCGCACGTCATCCGCAGCGTCCTTACACGCTCGATTACGTCCGCGACATCTTCACCGACTTTCATGAGCTTCATGGCGATCGTACCTTCTCGGACGATCACGCCATTGTGGGCGGTATGGCACGCTTTAACGGCCAGGCCTGCATGGTCATCGGTCATCAGAAGGGGCGCGACACCAAAGAGCGCGCCATGCGCAACTTCGGGATGCCGCGTCCGGAGGGCTATCGCAAGGCCTTGCGTCTGATGAAGATGGCCGAGAAGTTCGGCCTTCCGCTCTTCACGTTCGTCGACACGCCGGGTGCCTATCCGGGCATCGATGCCGAAGAGCGCGGTCAGTCGGAAGCCATCGGTCACAACCTGTACGCGATGACCGAACTCAAAACGCCGATCATCACCACGATCATCGGTGAGGGTGGTTCGGGCGGCGCGTTGGCCGTGGCTGTCGCCGATACGGTCATGATGTTGCAGTTCTCGACGTATTCGGTGATTTCGCCGGAAGGTTGCGCGTCGATTCTGTGGAAGAGCGCAGCGAAGGCCCCTGAGGCTGCAGAGGCGCTGGGCTTGACGGCACATCGTCTGAAGGCGCTGGGTCTGATCGACAAGATCGTCAACGAGCCGCTGGGTGGCGCGCAACGCGATCCGCTCGGTATGGCGGGTATGCTCAAGCGTGCGTTGGCCGATTCGCTGCGTCAGTTCCAGGGCATGAGCCACAAGGAGCTGCTTGAGCGTCGTTTCGAGCGCCTGATGAGCTATGGCAAATTCAAGGAAGCCGGCGCGAAGTAAAGCGCATGCCGATGCGTCGTCGCCTGTCGTGGCGATGACGCCGAATCCGATGCCTCATCACGAATCTTCTGCTGCCGCGTTCGCATCTGTCCGATGCGACGCGGCAGTTGCACATGTAGACGTCGCTTTGCGTCTTGCATTGACGGCGCACGTCCTACCTCATCGCGATTCCCCCGCGTCACCGCCACGTCTGGCCATCGCGCTCAGTGGCGGCCTCGATTCGATGGTGCTGCTCGATGCGTTGGCGCATTGGGTGCAAAAGCGCCGCGAAACCGGGCCGTCGGGCGAAGCGGTCGAGCCGATGCCGCAGCCGCTGGCCATCCACATCCATCACGGACTTTCCGAACATGCCGACGAGTGGCTCGCCGTGTGCGAGCGCGAGGCGCGCTTGCGTGGGTTCGCCTTCGAGGCGCGGCATGTGAGTGTGCCGAGCGATGCGCGACAGGGCATCGAAGGTGCGGCGCGTGCGGCGCGCTACGACGCGCTGGCGTCGACCTGTCTGACGCATGACGTCGGCTGGTTGCTGACGGCGCATCATGCCAACGACCAGGCGGAGACCGTGCTCTTGCAGATGTTGCGCGGTGCCGGGTTGCCGGGCGTCGCCGCGATGGCGTTGGAAGGGGCGCTGCCGGTCGTCGGGCGTAGCGCGGATCGTGTGCGTCTGTTGCGTCCGTTGCTCGACGTTTCGCGCGAAACGATGCGTGCGTACGCCAAGGCGCGATCGCTGACGTGGGTCGAAGATCCGTCCAACGAAGATCGTCACTATTTGCGCAACGCGTTGCGTCACGACGTGATGCCTGCGATTGCGTCGCATGTGCCTGCATATCGCGAGACGTTGGCGCGATTTGCGCGTCATGCTGCGCAGGCGCAGACATTGCTCGATCAATTGGCGCAGCTCGACTTCGAAATGGCGCGTGTGCCGAATGTGGGCGACGAGGAGCGTTTGCAGCGAACGCGCTTGCAGGGCCTCGATGCTGCGCGTCTGGCGAACCTGCTGCGTTACTGGACGGCACGTCGTGGCTTGGCGACGCCACCGGAAGCGCGTCTTGATGAGTGGGTGCGTCAGATTCGCGATGCGCAGGCGGAAGCGTCGCTCGAATTGCCGCATGGCGAAGCGGTGCTGCGGTTGTATCGCGACGAATTGCAGTGGACGGCGATCTACGAGATGGCGGATCCGGACGATGTGGTGTCCGACGTCGTGCTGCGTTGGGCGGGTGAGCGAGAGTGGCATTTGCCGCAGTGGAAGGGCAGCATCGTTTTCACGCCGGTGAGCGAAGACGAAGAGACGTCAGGAAGCATCGGCGAGCAGGTATTGCGCGCATCCGCGTTGGTGGCGAAGGCGAGGGTGGGTGGCGAGCGTTGGCGGGAGCATGCGCAGGGACATTCGCGGTCGTTGAAGCATTGGTATCAGAGCCGTGGTGTTGCGGCGTGGTTGAGAAATGTGCCGATCGTGTGGCAGGCGGGCGCGATCGTCTTCGTCCCGAGGCTTGGCGTCGACGGCGCAGCGCAGCGGGAAGAGGGTGGCACGCGATGGGTGATGGCGTGGCGCGACGAGGCGTGAAGTGGGATTCGGAAGTTTGAGTGGCGGGGATTGGTGGCACCCTGGCGTAGCGACTTTCAGTGGAGCCTAGCCGGGTGCTGCCAATCCCCGCTGCCCGGAAGGTTGAGAGAGCTGGGCGGGAGACGGCCGGAGCGACCGCCCTGCGTGTTCAGGCATTCAATGGAGCCTAGCGGGGTGCTGCCAGTCCCCGCGGCCCGGAAGGTTGAGAGGGCTGAGCGGGAATTGGCCGAAGCGACAAACCTGGGTGTACCTCGGGCTCAAGGGAATTGAGCGGAGCCTAAGTAACAACGAGGCACCGCCAACTAAAACTTCCGCGAAATTCAGCATAACCTGCTGCCGGATGCGGCTTCATGGGTTCATCGCAGCGCAATGTGCGTCAAACCGACGCCAACGCGATACATTCGTGCGATAATCAAAAGTTCCGCGAATCGAAACGTCACCGATACCCATGAAGGGGTATCCGCGCAGGATTCATAAACGGTTTTAAATCAATGTGTTAGCAATGTTATGGCTCTGATCGTACACAAATACGGCGGCACGTCGATGGGCTCGGTGGAGCGCATCAAGAATGTCGCCAAGCGCGTGGCCAAGTGGCATAAAGCCGGTCACAAGATGGTGGTGGTGCCGTCGGCGATGTCCGGCGAGACCAATCGTCTGCTGGGCCTGGCCAAAGAGATTTCGGCCAATCCGGATCCGCGCGAACTCGACGCCATTGCCGCCACGGGCGAGCAAGTGAGCGTTGGCCTGCTCGCAATGGCCCTCAAAGAGGCTGGCGTCGATGCCGTGAGCTACGCCGGCTGGCAAGTACCGATCAAGACCGACAGCGCTTTCACCAAGGCTCGCATTTCGGAAATCGACGACAAGCGCGTCATGGCCGATCTCAATGCGGGTCGCGTGGTCGTCATCACCGGTTTCCAGGGGATCGATCCGAACGGCAACGTGACCACGCTCGGTCGCGGTGGCTCGGACACCTCGGCGGTGGCAGTCGCTGCCGCACTCAAGGCCGACGAGTGCCTGATTTACACCGACGTCGATGGCGTGTACACGACGGACCCGCGTGTGGTCGACGAGGCTCGCCGCCTCGACAAGGTGACCTTCGAAGAGATGCTGGAAATGGCCAGCCTCGGTTCCAAGGTGCTGCAGATCCGCTCGGTGGAATTCGCCGGCAAGTACCAAGTCAAGACTCGCGTGTTGTCGAGCCTGACTGACCCGATGATCGCGCTCGACGAAGAAGCGCGCTCGGGCACGCTGATTACTTTTGAGGAAGACGAACAAATGGAAAAGGCCATCATCTCGGGTATCGCATTCCAGCGCGACGAGGCCAAGATCACCGTGCGTGGCGTGCCGGATCGCCCAGGCATTGCGTACCAGATTCTCGGCCCGATCGCCGACGCGAACATCGATGTCGACATGATCATCCAGAACCTGAGCGTCGAAGGTAAGACCGACTTCACGTTCACCGTGCCGCGTGGCGACTACCAGCGCGCCATGACGCTGCTGCAAAGCGACGTGCAAGGCCATATCGGCGCTGCCGAAGTCATCGGCGACCCGAAGGTGTCGAAGGTGTCGATCGTCGGCGTGGGCATGCGCTCGCACGTGGGTATCGCCAGCAAGGCGTTCCGCACGCTGTCGGAAGAGGGCATCAACATCCAGCTGATCTCCACGTCCGAAATCAAGATCTCGGTGCTCATCGACGAGAAGTACATGGAGCTCGCCGTGCGCGCGCTGCATAAGGCGTTCGAACTCGATCAGGCGTAAGTGACGGTTGGCGATCGTAGCGATCGTCATTGATTACTTGCCGTCGCTTCGGACGGCAAAAAGACGTGCCGTATGTGAGCGTGATGCATGCGGCGCGCAACGGAATTTTCGGGCAGCGATGCGGGAAAATTCCCGTGTACGTGTCGGGTGCATGACAGGTACGCAAAAAAAGTTGGGTTTCGATGCGGATAATGTTTGACGGCATCGAGAACAGCCGGTAGTATCACGGTCTCGTCGCATCACCTCCCTGGTGCGACGACAAGTTTGGGAGACGTGGCCGAGAGGTCGAAGGCACTCCCCTGCTAAGGGAGCATCTGGGCCAAAACCTGGATCGAGGGTTCGAATCCCTCCGTCTCCGCCAAGTCGCCTTGGCGGAACACCCCCGGCTCTTCGCGGAGAGCCGGGGGTTTTTTCTTTCCCGAGTTCGCGCGTTGGCGATACCTCGCGCGTCGATATCCTCTCTTCTTCGAGCGAGAACAACCATGTCGACTGTCACTACCGATTCCGGCCTGCAATACGAAGACCTGCAAATGGGCGATGGCGCAGAAGCCACCCCGGGCAAGACCGTGACCGTGCATTACACGGGCTGGCTCACCGACGGCAAGAAATTCGATTCCAGCAAAGACCGTAACGATCCGTTCGCCTTCGTGCTTGGCGGCGGCATGGTCATTCGCGGTTGGGACGAAGGCGTTGCCGGCATGAAGGTCGGCGGCAAGCGCAAACTCATTATTCCGGCCGAACTCGGCTACGGTGCACGCGGTGCAGGCGGCGTGATTCCGCCGAACGCCACCCTGGTCTTCGAGGTTGATCTGTTGGACGTCTGAAGCATCGAAACGCCGCCCGAACCACACTGAGGCGGCACAGTCGAAGCAACAGACACCCCCGGTGCCTCGCAGGCGCCGGGGGTGTTGTCTTTTGGAGTTCAAATACATGTGTGCCGACGTCACGAGCGTGGGTTGCACAAAGGAGCCTTTACGAGGTGTCTCACTCTGTAAGTCCGCTTTCCCCCAGGTCCCCCGTCTCGCGATTCTGGTTCCCCTTCTCGCTGGTGCTCTTCGAGTTCGCGGTCTACATCTCGAACGACATGATCATGCCCGGCATGCCGCTCGTTACGCGCGAGTTCGGCGCGTCTGCGGAAATGACCACGCTGGCGCTGACCGCCGCCATGCTCGGCAACGCAAGTCTGCAATGGCTGCTCGGTCCGCTCGCCGACCGCTTCGGTCGCCGTCGTGTGCTGCTCTCCGGCCTCACCATGTTCATCGTCGCGTGTCTGGCGGTGCATTACGTGCAGACGATGCCGCAGTTCATTGCGCTGCGCTTCCTGCAAGGCATGGGCTGCTGCTTCGTGCTGACGGTGGGGTATCCGACGGTGCATGAGGCGTTCGAAGAGAAGACCGCTGTGCGTGTGATGGCGCTCATGGCGAACGTGTCGCTGCTCTCGCCGCTGTTCGGGCCGCTCGCCGGTGCCGCTGTCGTGTCGTTCTGGCCGTGGCGCAGCATCTTTTGGCTCATCGCCATTGTCGCGGTGTTCTCGTTCGTCGGGTTGTATCGCACGATGCCCGAGCTGTCGCGTCACGATCGGAATGCGCTGAACGCAAAGCAGTTGTGGGCGGGCTATAAGCTGCCGCTGTCCAGTGGACGATTCTGGCGCGGCGCGGTGCTCACGGGGCTGGCGGTGACGCCGTTGCTCTCCTGGATCGCGCTAGGCCCGGTGTTCCTGATCGAGCGTGCCGGGCTGTCGCAGATGCAGTACGCCATGCTGCAAGTGCCGGTGTTCGCGGCGCTGATTCTCGGCAACGTGCTACTCGCGCGTCAGGTGGGGCGCTGGTCGAACGGGCGTCTGCTGGCGACAGGCGTGGCGGCCATGCTGATCGGAGCAGCGGTGTCGCTCATCGGTACGGCCATCCTGGCACCGGGCTATCCGGCGTTGCTCATCGGCACGACGCTGCACGCGTTCGGTATGGGTATGTGCTACGGCGTGGTGTATCGCCAGTCGCTGTTCGCTGTCGATAGTCCCAATCGGGCGACGGTCGCAGGCATGCTCAGCATGATCACCATCGTCGTTGCCGTAGCCGTGATCGAAGCGGTGAAGTTCGCCTACCTGCATTTCGGCGATGCCGCGCTTGGCATCGGTGCGATGCTGGCGGCGGCGCTTGTTGCGGTGCTCGCGGCGAATTTCGTTCCGCCGCCTGCGCAGGACGTGCTCGCGCAGCCCGCGCGAAAGGCGTGAGGCTCAGGTAATGCCGACGTAGCACGACGGTTTCATTCGTCGCAATGAAAAACGCCAGCGAAGACGATTCGCTGGCGTTTTTTATGGGCGACGGATTTGTCGTTAAGGCTTGCGATCAGCCATGCGCGCGTTCGTCGGCCACCGTTTCTGCATGCGTGTCCGTCGCTGCGCCGCTCTGGGTCGGCGCGTTGGCGGATGGCGCACTCGATGGCGGCACGGCCGTCGATGTTGACGTCGGTGCCGCTGGCGCGGGCGTCGCGTAGTAGTCGCGCTCCCACTTCTCGTGATTGGTCTTGGCCTGCTGCAACTCCGGCGTGAGCGGGGCAAACGATAGCAGCAGTTTGTTGAGCCACGAGACGGGCGCTTTGCAAGGACGCTCGAAGTCGACGAACAGCACCACGCGCGTCTCGTCGGTGTCGTTATGCACCTGATGCTCGTAGGCGTCGTCGAAGATCACAGCGCGATTCGCTTGCCAGACATAGCGTTGTCCGTCGACCTCGATCCAGCACTTCTCGCGCTCGCGCGGCACTTTCAAAGCCAGATGCAGCCGCAGCACGCCGTTATACGGGCCGCGATGCAGCGGAATCTTCTTGCCTGGCGACAGGATCGAGAAGAAGGCCGTGCGAAGGCCGGGAATGCCATCGAGTGCGGCGGCCGTCGCCGGGCAGCGGGCGAGGTTGCGCTCGGCACGCATGCCGTAGCCGAGGAAGACGAACGTCTGCCATTGATGGTCTTGCGTGATGGTGGCGACGTCGGGAGAGATCTCGTGGAACGCGGGCAGACGTCCTGGTGTGGCGAGTACGGCTTCGAGTTCGCGGGCGATGGCCGGTGCCTGTGCCTCGATCGCTTCGACCCAGGGGAACTGGGCGTTATCGAAGATGGGCTTGTCGCCAACCAGCGAGTGACGGGCAATACTGCGTTGCGCCGCTTCCACACACTGAAAGAAAAATTTGGCGAGCCAGCGGGGCAGGGTACGGTTGGGGTTCTGCACGGGCGATCGTGTGGCACTCAACGTCGGCCTCCAGGGCGGAAATGAGGGAACCGGGCCGGCGAACCTGTGTCTTTCAGTGCGGTGAACGCCGGGCTTTTGGGTACAATTGTCGCGCGGTCCGGCCGTGACGCCAAGCCTCATGCGGGAAATGTGCGTGAGGGAGTGGTTACGGGATGTTTCGGGCGGACCGAAGGGGTGGGGCTGGATGCGTCCGGACCCCGGGGCAGGCTGGCGCTGGCCGACCAACACAGGAGACGCATGAACGCGCGCACAACACGGCATCCACACACGACGCGGGGCTCGCTCCGCAGTTTCGTGACCTCTCTGGCGTCATCGATTCTCCCGACGCCGCGCGCCGATCTCGCTGTCTCTTCCGTTCGTGCCGTACGCTTCGGTTTCCGGCGCATTTCTCGAGTACTGACGGTGTCGCGCACTGCGCCCGTCGCGGCGGCACTGGTTGCCGGTCTGCTGGCGACGTCCGCGGCGCACGCGAAATACGCCATCGCCCAGTACGGCGAGCCGAAGTATCCGCAGGGGTTCACGCACTTCGATTACGTCAATCCCGATGCGCCGCGCGGCGGCACGTTGACGCTCGCGAACCCCGACCGTCGCACCAGCTTCGATAAGTTCAATCCGTTCACGTTGCGCGGCACGTCAGCGCCCGGCGTGTCCGGTCTCATGTTCGAGACGCTCGGCATCGGCAGCGCCGACGAGCCCGCGACGGTCTACGGTCTGCTTGCCGATGACATCGCCGTCGCGCCCGACGGCGCCTCCGTCACGTTCCACCTCAACCCGGCGGCGCGCTTCAACAACGGCGACCCGGTCACGGCGCAGGACGTCAAATATTCCTTCGATACGCTGATGAGTCCGCAGTCGGCCCCCGGCTTCAAGGTGATGCTGGCCGATGTGAAGAGCGTGAGCGTGCTCGACAACCGTCGTGTGCGGTTCGACTTCAAACGCGTGAGCCCCGATCTGCCGTTGCTCGTGGCGTCGGTGCCGGTCTTCTCGCCCAAGTGGATCGTGGGGGCGGACGGCAAGAAGAAGGCGTTCGATGCGCTGACCTTCGAGCGTCCGGTGGCGAGTGGCCCCTATCTGATCGAATCGTACGACGGCGGGCGTCGCATCACCTTCCGGCGCGATCCGAAGTACTGGGGTAACGACCTGCCGGTGCGACGCGGCACGTACAACTTCGAGCGCATCGTCTACAAGCTGTACTCCGACGACATCGTGCGGCTCGAAGGCTTCAAGGCGGGTGAGTTCGACGCAATCACCGAATACCGTGCCCGCAGTTGGGTGCGCAGTTACGTCGGCAAGCGCTTCAAGGATGGTGAACTGATCAAGCGCGAGTTCTCGCATCACAACGCGGCGGGCATGCAAGGCTTCATTGTGAACACGCGCCGCGACTTGTTCAAAGATGTGCGCGTGCGAAAGGCGCTTGATCTCGCGCTCGACTATCAGTGGTTGAACCGTCAACTGTTCTACAACCAGTATCAGCGTATCTACAGCTACTTCACGAACAGCGACCTCGCCGCGCGCGGTATGCCCAGCGAGGCGGAGTTGAAGCTGCTCGAACCGCTGCGCAAGAAGCTCGACCCTGCCGTGTTCGGGCCGATGGTCGTGCAACCGACGACGACGCCTCCCGCGAGCCTGCGCGACAACCTGCGCGAGGCGCGCGAACTGCTGGCGCAGGCGGGCTGGACGTATCGCGACGGCGCACTGCGTAACGCGAAGGGCGAACCGTTCGTTTTCGAGTTTCTCGACGATGGTGGGGCGATGGGACCGGTGGCGTCGGCGTATGCCCGCAATCTCGCGAAGCTCGGCATCACACTCAACTTCCGTCAGAGCGATTTCGCGCTCTATCAAAAGCGCATCGAGACATTCGACTTCGACATGATCTCGCTGCGCTATCCCGACTCGCAGATCCCCGGCACCGAACTGCTCGACCGTTTCGGCAGCCAATCGGCGAACGTGGATGGGTCGGATAACGTGATCGGCCTGAAGGATCCTGCGGTCGATTCGCTGCTTGGTAGCCTCGTGCGTGCGCACTCCTACGACGATCTCGTCGCCGCTGCGCGTGCGCTCGACCGGGTGCTGATGCACGGTTATTACATCGTGCCGCACTGGTTCTCGTCGACGCATCGCATGGCGTACAAACGCAATCTGCAATTCCCTGAAAAATTGCCTTTGTACTTCACCGCCGAAGGCTGGCTCGTGGCGATGTGGTGGGACGGTGGCGAGAAGGGGGCGAAGGGTGAACCGCAAGGCACGCCCGCCCCGGCAACTTCAGCAGATTCAGCAGCCTCAGCAGCTTCGCAAGGAGTGACCCGTTAATCATGTGGTCCTACATTCTCAAACGACTGCTGATCATGATTCCGACGTTGCTCGGCGTGATTACGCTGACCTTCGCGGTGATTCAATTCGTGCCCGGCGGCCCCGTCGAGCAGGTGATGCTCGAACTCAAAGGGCGTGGCGGCGGTGGTGAGGCGAGTGGTGGCGGAGGCGGCAGCGACTATCGGGGACGTCGTGGCATCGACGCCCAGCAACTCGCCCAGATCAAAGCACTTTACGGCTTCGACAAGACGCCGATGGAGCGCTACTGGCTCATGCTCAAACGCTTCGCGCGCTTCGATCTCGGGCAGAGCTATTTCCATCATCAGAGCGTGTGGTCGCTGATCGTCTCGAAGCTGCCAGTGTCGATTTCGCTGGGGCTATGGACGTTCTTCCTCACTTACCTGATATCGGTGCCGTTGGGTATCGCCAAGGCGGTGCGCAACGGGTCTCGCTTCGACACGCTCACGAGTCTGGTGGTGCTGGTGGGCTATGCCATCCCGGGCTTCGTGCTCGGCGTGTTGTTGCTGGTGTTGTTTGGCGGCGGCACCTTCTGGCAACTGTTCCCGTTGCGCGAACTCGTCTCGGACAACTGGAGCGATCTGTCGTGGCCAGCGAAGATCATGGACTATCTGTGGCACATCACGTTGCCGGTGACGGCGTCCGTGGTCGGTAGTTTTGCCGTCATCACCATGCTGACGAAAAACGCATTCCTCGACGAAATCCGTCGTCAGTACGTGCTGACGGCGCGCGCCAAAGGGTTGTCCGAACGCAAGGTGTTGTTCAAGCACGTGTTCCGCAATGCGCTGATTCCGCTCATCACCGGCTTTCCGGCGGCGTTCATTGGCGCGTTCTTTGCGGGCAGTCTGCTGATCGAGACGCTGTTCTCGCTCGACGGGCTCGGCCGTCTGTCGTACGAATCGGTGCAGCGCCGCGACTATCCGGTCGTGCTCGGTTCGCTGTATCTGTTCACGCTCATCGGGCTGGTGACCAAGCTCATCTCCGACCTCTGCTACGTGCTGGTCGATCCGCGTATTCAATTCGATCGAGTGGAGCACTGACGTGACCCGATCCGCCACGCCATCGCAACGCCCGACGTCCTTTGCCGCATCGCGCTCGCCACGCTGGCGTGTCTGGCGGCGCTTTCGCAGCCATCGGCTCGGTTACTGGAGCCTCGTCGCTTTCGTCGTGTTGTTTGGCATCAGCCTGTTTGCGGAGGTCATTGCCAACGACAAACCATGGGTCGTGCGCTATGAAGGGCAGTGGTACTTCCCGCTGGTGAAGACGTACCCCGAAGCGACCTTCGGCGGTGACTTCCCGACGCCGACGGACTATCTCGATCCTTTCATCGAAGACCGTATTCGCGCGGGCGAAAACTTCGCGATCTATCCGCCGGTGCGCTACAGCTACGACACCATCAACTACTTTGCGAAGGTGCCGAACCCGGCACCGCCGTCGTCGGAGAACTGGCTGGGGACGGACGACCGAGGTCGTGACGTCTTTGCGCGGCTGCTTTACGGCTTCCGCCTGTCGGTGATCTTTGCGTTAGCGCTCACCGTCTCGGGCACGCTGCTCGGCATGCTCGCGGGTGCGGTGCAGGGCTTTTACGGCGGACGCATCGACCTCACCTTGCAGCGGCTGATCGAAATCTGGGGATCGTTGCCCGAGCTGTATCTGCTCATCATCTTCGCGTCGATCTTCGAGCCGCATTTGTGGTTGTTGTTCGTGCTGCTGTCGCTGTTCGGCTGGATCGGCCTGTCCGACTACGTGCGGGCCGAATTCCTGCGTAACCGTCAACTGGATTACGTGCGCGCGGCGCGGGCGATGGGGCTGTCGAACTGGCAGATCATTCGACGTCACGTGTTGCCCAACAGCATGACGCCCGTCATCACGTTCCTGCCGTTCCGTATGAGCGGGGCGATTCTGGCGCTCACCAGTCTGGACTTCCTCGGGCTCGGTGTGCCGCCGCCGACACCGAGTCTTGGCGAGCTGCTCAATCAAGGCAAGGCGAACCTCGACGCCTGGTGGATTTCGCTGGCGACGTTCGTCGTGCTCGTGCTCACGTTGTTGTTGCTCACGTTCATGGGAGACGCCTTGCGTAATGCGCTCGACACGCGTGTCGCGGACAAGCAGGCCGCGGCCGGGGGGGCGATGTGAACGCGCCGCTCCTCAGTATCGAAAACCTCTCGGTGCGCTTCGGCGACACCGAAGCCGTCAAGGATGTGAGCCTTGCCATCGAGCGCGGCGAGCGGGTCGCGCTCGTCGGCGAATCGGGCTCGGGCAAGAGCGTGACGGCGCTCGCCATTCTGCGTCTGTTGCAGGACGCGCAGATTCAGGGGCGCATTCTGCTCGACGGCGTGGATCTCGCCTCGGTGAGCGAGCGCGAAATGCGCGGGCTGCGCGGCAACGACGTCGCCATGATCTTCCAGGAGCCGATGACGGCGCTCAACCCGCTCTATCCGATCGGTGAGCAGATTGCCGAGGCGCTGGAGCTGCACGAAGGGCTGTCCAAGAAGGACGCCAAGTCGCGCGCCATCGAACTGCTGCGCCGCACGGGCATTCCCGAGCCGGAGCGTCGCGTGTCGCATTTCCCGCATGAGCTGTCGGGCGGCCAGCGTCAGCGTGCCATGATCGCGATGGCGCTTGCCTGCCGTCCCAAGCTGTTGCTGGCGGACGAGCCGACCACGGCGCTCGACGTCACCATCCGCGCGCAGATCATCGAATTGCTGCTCGAGTTGCAGCGCGACGCCGCCGAGAAGCGCGGTATGGCAGTGCTGCTCATCACGCACGATCTGAATCTGGTGCGACGCTTCGCGCAGCGCGTGGCGGTGATGGAGAAGGGCGTGCTGGTCGAGTGCGCCGACACCGAGACGCTATTCACGAATCCGCAGCATCCGTACACGCGCAAGCTCATCGACAGCCGTCCGCAGCGGGAGATTCATCCGGTGCTTCCGATTGCGCCGGTGTTGCTCGAAGGGCGGGGCGTGACCGTCGACTATGCGACGGCGCAGCCGGGCGTACGCGGCTGGTTCCGGCGCGGTCGCTTCCGGGCCGTGCATCCGGTCGATTTGTCGCTGCGTCAGGGCGAGACGCTCGGGGTGGTCGGTGAGTCGGGTTCGGGCAAGACGACGCTGGCGATGGCCATGCTCGGTCTTCAGCACACGAGCGCGGGGCAAGTCGAGTTTCAGGGCGAACCGCTTGCGTCGTATCGCGGCACGAAGCAGCGCACCTTGCGCTCACGCATGCAGATCGTGTTTCAGGATCCGTTCGGCTCGTTGTCGCCGCGCATGACGATCGAGGAAATCGTGGGCGAGGGGTTGGCGTTACACCGCCCGCAGATGAGCGAGGACGAGCGGCGGACCAAAGTGGCGGAAACGTTGCGCGAGGTCGGCATCGACGCGCGTGCCATGTCGCGTTACCCGCATGAGTTTTCCGGTGGTCAACGGCAACGGATTGCCATTGCCCGGGCGCTCATCGTCGATCCACAAATTCTCGTGCTCGATGAGCCGACGAGCGCGCTCGACGTGTCGATTCAGCAGCAGGTGCTCCATCTGCTGGCCCAATTGCAGATCAAGTACAACCTGAGTTACCTCTTCATCAGCCACGATCTGGCGGTCATGCGGGCGATGGCACACCGGGTTCTGGTGTTCAAGGACGGGCATCTGGTGGAGCAGGGCGATACGGAATCGGTATTTTTTGATCCGCAGAACGCCTACACCCGGGAACTGGTCGCGGCGGCCATGCTGTAGGTCCGTGACATTGCCGTGAAACGTCATATAACGTCGCAGAACATCGGCTAAATTGCAAACGCTTGATTGTTAATGAAAATTTCCTGATTGCGCTGATTGTTTTTTTCTATTACCTTTTGACATCATGTGACGTTCACATTACTATCGCGTACCAATTAAGTTGATTATTCAACGAGTTAACCGGTCTCGTCAGAGGTCGGTTAAGACAACAAGTTCGGCGGTGGGTCAGCCGGGCGTGACTCGAAGGTTTTCAACACAGCAGCATCCTGTTGCAACTGACGAGCTACTCATCGGCCATCCGACTCAACCAACCCGGCGACCAATGCAGACGAAACCTCCGCGCACCCGCAAGACACTCCTTCTCGCGTTCACTGCCGCTGGCCTCGTCACCGCCTCGTTGACGGCGAAGGCTGACGACTACAACAATGGCCCGACCGCCGCAGCCCGCGCTGCCGCAGCGGCCATTCAAGCCAGCAACGCTTCCCCGAACACCGCAAACGTCACCACTGTGTCCGCCGACGCCGCTCAGCCGGTCGTCGAAGAGTCGCGTGTGCAACGTGCGCAGAAGCTGCTGTCGAATGTGACTGACAAGGCGTCGGACGTCGTACTTGGCGCGCTGAACTACATCGGCGTTCGTTACAAGTACGGTGGCAACACGCCGGACAGCGGTCTGGATTGCAGCGGCTTCGTGCGCTACGTGTTCCAGGACACGCTCAATTTCATGCTGCCGCGCCGCTCGGAAGAAATGAGCCAGGTGGGCGAGCGCATTGCCAAGACCGATCTGAAGCCGGGCGATCTGGTGTTCTTCAATACCATGCGTCGTAGCTTCTCCCACGTCGGTATCTATATTGGCGGCGACAAGTTCGTGCACGCCCCGGCAACGGGCGGCAAGATCCGCGTGGAAGACCTGCGCGAATCGTACTGGTCGGCTCGCTACAACGGCGCTCGCCGTGTCGAGACGCTCAAGGCCAGCGCCGAACTCACGCGCGTCGAGCAGCTCTTCAAGAACGACCACCCGATGTAAGTCGTCGATCCCCGCGAACAGTGCGGGGTTCGATGCAGAAAAAATGCCGCCCATTGGGCGGCATTTTTGTTTGGGGCGAGGGGCGTGTGCGGCGTACCGGCTTAGCGTGATGCCTGCGGCATGCCTTTAGGCGCTTCCGACTGGGCGTCGGCCAGTTTGCGCTGGATCTCCGGCCACATCTTGGCGACGGCTTCCTCGCCCGCCAGAATCGCGCGGTTGCGCCCCTGGAAGTCCGAGGCGCCCATCTTCGCCAGCGACGGACGAATGACGATGTCCGCATTCTTCTCCAGCTCGTACTGCTTGATCGACTGTCCCATGATCGTGAACGTCTGCATCAGGATGTCGAACTGGCCTTGTGTAGCTTGCGCCGTCGGATTGGGCGAGATGTCGACGGCAATGACAAAGTCCGCCCCCATCTGACGCGCATATTCCGCGGGCACCGGTGCGACCAGACCGCCGTCGACGTAATCGCGATTGCCGATATGCACCGGCTCGAACACGCCCGGCACGCTGCTCGATGCGCGCACGGCCTGCCCAGTGTTACCGCGACGGAACAGAATCGGTGCGCCGCTCTGCAAGTCGGTGGCGACGATGCCCAACTGACGCGGCATCTGCTCGATCGTGCGGTCCTTGAGCACCTTGTTGACGTACGACTGAAGCGCCTCGCCGCGCAACATGCCACGCGAGCGGAACGGCATCGTCCAGTCGCTGATCGAGGCCTCGTCCATCGTCGATGCCAGACGGTTCAACTGGAAGCCGTTCAGGCCCGAGGCGTACATCGCCCCCACGACGCTCCCGGCGCTGGTGCCGACGACGATGTCGGCATGAATGCCACGGGCTTCGAGCGCCTTGATGACGCCGACGTGCGCGAAGCCGCGCGCGGCACCGCCGCCGAGCGCCAGACCGATCTTCAGCGGACGGATGATCTTGGGCGGGGTGATGGGCGTGACGGGTGTCGTCGGCGTCTGGGCGACCGGCGGGACCGTAGTCGGCGCCGAGGCCGACGGGCCTTGCGAATTCATCGGAGGTGCGCTGGCGCACCCGGCGATCAGGGCGGCCACGGCGAGCGCGGCGAACGGGGTGCGTGCGCGACGCAGATTTGGGATCAACGACAACAAGGGGAAACTCCGGCAGGGCAGGACAGACGCTCGCGGCACCTTGAATCGTTGTGATGGGGTGGCCGGTGCGTCGACGCGCAATTTTACGGCGATTGGAGCGTTGAAGACACTCATCAGTTCACTTTTCGAGGGTGTCATCAATGGAAGGTGACCTGACGCGGAACCTTTGGCGCGGTGCCTCGTCTTATCTGCCGTTACCTGCGTGGTTTCGCTCCATCCCTCATCGCCGTTCGGCATCTTTCCTCCCTCTCTCGATTTTTCCGTCCCCGATAGTGAATATGTGAATAAACGCGAATGGGAATCATTTGCGTTAATAATGATTTTTCATTATCCTGTTCCTCTCTGTAAAACCATGACTGCGAGGGGAATAGCCCATGAAGGCGAAGACGATCGGCAAACTGGCGCGACTGACGGTGCTCGGCACCACGATGGCCGCGGCATTCGGCGCGCAAGCGGACACCCAAGGCGTGTTGAATCTGTACTCGGCACGTCACTACCAGACCGACGAGCAGCTTTACGGCACATTCACCAAGCAGACCGGCATCAAGATCAATCGTATCGAGGCGGACGACGCGGCGCTGCTGGAGCGCCTGAAGAGCGAAGGGGCGAAGAGCCCGGCGGACGTCATCCTCATGGTCGACGCGGCACGTCTGGCGAAGGCGGACGAAGCCGGGCTGTTCCAGTCGACCAAGTCGGCTACGCTCGATGCGCGTATTCCGGCCAAGCTGCACGCCGCGAGTTCGAAGGCAGGCACCGACTGGTACGGTTTCTCCACGCGTGCGCGCGTGATCGTCTACAACAAGGACAAGGTCGATCCGAAGACGGTGCAGACGTACGCGTCGCTGGCCGATCCGTCCCACAAGGGACAAGTCTGCACGCGCTCGGGATCGCACCCGTACATGCTCTCGCTGGTCGGCGCGCTGGTCGCGCGTGAAGGCGCTCAGGCGACGCAGAAGTGGGCGGAAGGCATGGTGGCGAACTTCGCTCGCGCGCCGCGCGGTGGTGACACCGATCAGATCAAGGCCGTGGCGACGGGCGAGTGCGGCGTAGCGCTCGCCAACTCCTATTACTACGTGCGCATGGCGCGCTCGGACAAGCCGGAAGACAAGGCGCTGATGTCGAAGGTCGGTTTCATCTGGCCGGATCAGGCGGGCAAGGGCACGCACGTGAACGTGGCGGGGGCGGGCATTGCCAAGCACGCACCGAATCATGCGAATGCGGTCAAGTTCCTCGAATATCTGGCGAGCGACGAAGCGCAGCAATACTTCGCCAACGGCAACAACGAATGGCCGGCCGTGCCGACGACCAAGGTCGACAACGCGGCGCTCGCCGCCCTCGGCGAGTTCAAGGCGGAAGACGTGCCCATCGGCACGATCGCCAAGAATCTGCCGGAAGCGCAGCGCATTCTGGATCGTGCCGGCTATAAGTGATGAAGTGATGGGAAGGGCGTCGTGAAGTGACGACGTCCTGAAAAAAACGGGCGCCGGAGAGATTCCGGCGCCCGTTTTCGTTTGGGGTGTCGCTCGCTCATGACGTCGATCGTGCGATGCCCGATGACGTCATGTCGGCTCACTCTTCGAGCAAGTCGCCTTCTTCGCCCGGCTGATACATGTGGTAATCGCCGGTGGCGTAGACGCCCTTGTAGGCCGTCGACGAGGCGGCTTCGGCATCCTCGGCGTCATCGGTCTCGATGGGGTGCGTCTCGGCAATGCGAAGCGACTCGCGCACCTGCGGCGGCTCGCATTCGGCGATCAGACGCAGCGCCTCGGTTTCGTCGTCCGCCACGACGTCGTAGGTAGTCACGAACTCAGGGGCGGGGCCATCCGGATCTTCGTCTTCCAGCGGCTCGTACCATTGGCCTTCCACAATCAGATGCATCGCGCGGGCGGTGTCCGACTGTTCGTTGCGCGCGGCGCGCAGGGCCCACAGGGCGGCGTCGCTCCACTTGTAGAGTTGCACAGCTTCCAGCGCGGTCGAGAGCGCCTTGTCGTGGTCGCCGGACTGCTTGTACGCGTGCGAGAGCTCGGCCAGCACGTCGGCCATCGAGACATTGCTGCCTTCTTCGCCGTGCTCCTGCGTGCGCAGCGCTTCGTACGTGGCGATGGCCGCCTTTGGCTCGCCCTGAGCGTTGAACAGGTGCATGCGAAGTGCAATCGCGTTCTCGATGAAAGCGCGTCCGGTTTGCGCCAGATGCGGGCTTTCGAGCGTACGGTCGAGGCGCGTTTGTGCGGCTGCGAAATCGCCCTGACGGGTGAGCGCGTTGGCGTGATTGAAGTCGACGATGACGAGGTCTTCGTCCGGCGCGCAATTACCTGCGGCCTCGTAGGCTTCGATGGCGGCGGGGAAGCGTCCGAGATCGGAGCGATAGTTGCCGAGCAACTGCCAGAGCAGCCAGACGCCAGGTGCGTGGGCGACACCGGCTTCGAGTACCGTCACGGCCTGTTCCATTTCGTCCATGTCGGCGTAGGCCATGGCCTGCACCTCATAGGCGCCCGAGTACTGCATCGACTCAAGCCGTTTGCCGATCTCCAGGGCCGTTTCGGGGTCTCCGGCTTCCAGGTGGGCGAAGGCTTCCGCCATCAATTCGTCTTTCTCGGACATTGCAATTTCTCCTTCGGGAACCGCTTTGGGGGAAGGCGTACCGGCAGCGAGCGCGCGGTATCGTCCCATCATATAACAGGCATCGTGACAGCCAGCATCGTCGCAGCGCGGGGCAATGCGTGGGTGGCACGGTGGGGTGTTCGGGGCAGGGGAGGCACGCGCCGTAGCGGTGCAATGAAAAAGCCGCGACGGGGTGTCGCGGCTTTTTTCGTGATGCGCGGGAGAGGGATCGTAACGATCAGCCGCCGCGGCGCATCAGGTCGAAGAACTCGGCGTTGTTCTTCGTCTGCTTGATCTTGCCAAGCAGGAATTCCATTGCTTCGGCTTCGTCCATATCGTAGATGAGCTTGCGCAGCACCCAGATCTTTTGCAGGATTTCCGGCTTGATCAGCAACTCTTCGCGACGCGTACCCGACTTGTTCAGGTTGATCGACGGATAGACGCGCTTTTCCGCCAGGCGACGCTCAAGGTGCACTTCCATGTTGCCCGTGCCCTTGAATTCTTCGTAGATCACGTCGTCCATGCGGCTGCCGGTTTCGATCAGCGCCGTGGCGATGATCGTGAGCGAGCCACCTTCTTCGACGTTACGCGCCGCACCGAAGAAGCGCTTCGGGCGTTGCAGGGCGTTGGCGTCCACACCGCCGGTCAGCACCTTGCCCGATGCCGGGATCACGGTGTTGTAGGCGCGGGCCAGACGCGTGATCGAGTCCAGCAGAATCACCACGTCTTCTTTCATTTCGATCAGGCGCTTGGCCTTCTCGATGACCATTTCAGCGACCTGGACGTGACGCGTGGCCGGTTCGTCGAACGTCGACGCGATCACTTCGCCGCGCACCGAGCGCTGCATTTCCGTCACTTCTTCCGGGCGCTCGTCGATCAGCAGCACGAAGAGCTTGGCTTCCGGGTGGTTGGCCGTGATCGCGTGGGCGATGTGCTGGAGCATCACGGTCTTACCGGACTTCGGTGAAGCGACGAGCAGACCACGCTGGCCCTTACCGATGGGGGCGATCATGTCGATGATGCGGCCCGTCACGTTCTCTTCACCACGAATGTCGCGCTCGAGCAGCAGCGGCTTGTTCGGGTGCAGCGGCGTGAGGTTCTCGAACATGATCTTATGTTTCGAGGCCTCGGGCGGGTGACCGTTGACTTTGTCGACCTTCACCAGCGCGAAATAACGCTCGCCGTCTTTCGGCGTACGCACTTCCCCTTCGATCGTGTCGCCGGTATGCAGGTTGAAGCGGCGGATCTGCGACGGGCTGATGTAGATATCGTCCGTGCTGGCCAGATACGACGTCTCGGGCGAGCGCAGGAAACCGAAGCCGTCCGGCAGCACTTCGAGCGTACCGTCGCCAAAGATGGTTTCGCCGGACTTTGCGCGCTTCTTAAGAATGGCGAACATCAGCTCCTGCTTGCGAAGGCGGTTGGCGTTCTCGATTTCGAGACCGTTCGCCATTTCTAGCAGCTCGGAGACGTGCTGGGACTTTAGTTCGGATAAATGCATACGGAGGTGCCGTCCGCTGGACGACAAGTGAATGATCAGGGAAAAGTGAGCGAACGCTCGAAGAACTTTGGGGTGCTTTTGGGCGGATTATATAGCAAGCAGCGTCAGGCGCAAGCACTGAGCCACTTGGCCCGTACCGGGGTGTCGCACTGTGGCGACAAAGGCCCCGGCACTTGCCGTCGACGTTTTACAGATTGCCGTCGAGGAACGAGGTCAGTTGCGACTTCGACAGGGCGCCGACCTTCTGAGCGGCGACAGCGCCGTTCTTGAACAGAATCAGCGTCGGGATGCCGCGAATGCCGAACTTGGCCGGCACGCCCTGGTGCTCGTCCACGTTGATCTTGGCGATCTGCACCTTGTCGCCGTATTCCTTCGACACTTCGTCGAGGATCGGGGCGATCATCTTGCAGGGGCCGCACCATTCTGCCCAAAAGTCGAGCAGCACCGGCTTGTCGGATTTCAAAACGTCCGCGTCGAAGCTGGCGTCGGTGATGTGCTTGATAGTTTCGCTCATGAGTATTGTTGCCTCGTCTGACTATTCGGAAACGTCCGATGAAAATGGCGCCATACGCCGTTTGTTTTCACCGACGCTGGAGATGTCACCCAGCTTTCGCGGGCGTGCATTCTCCATATGGAGGCTGCAATCGCGGGCTTCAATAGCGTTCGCCAATGCAGTTTGTGCTCATCTTAGCGGAAATTGCCGAGGCTTGCGCGCGCTGCTCCCGCACGCGGCGACGCGCCCGCGAGCGCTTGTCGTCCCACTTTCTTGCGCGTTGGGCTTCTGTTGACGCGTCGACTCTGATAGAATCTCTCCCTGACGGGCCTCCTCGCATGGTGGCGCGGCCAATCTGGTCAGGTCGGGAACGAAGCAGCCACAGCCGTTTTCTACCAGTGCCGAGGGTCAGGCTCGTCACCTACCTCCTTGTTTTACCGATGTTCCTCGCGCGTTCTGCGCACTCTCGATTCCCCTTGAAGCCTCGTCGCGTTGCCCTCATTGTCGATGGACGGGATGCGTTCGTCGTCGGTATGTGCCATGTCGCTTGCGATGGCGGCGCGCATCTTGTCCCGCGTCTCGCGTGGTCTCGACGGGCTTGGTAGAATCGCCCAACATTTTTTTCTATCGCATCGATAGCCTGCCGAATCTGGCGGGGAAATCGTGCTCGATCGACGTCCGATCGGGCGTTGACATCGGTGCTGAAGCCCAACGCCGAACTGTTACAATTTGGCATGACCTATCAAGTACTCGCGCGCAAATGGCGCCCCAAAGGCTTCTCGACCCTGGTGGGCCAGGAGCATGTCGTGCGTGCGTTGACGCACGCGCTCGAGCAACAGCGCCTGCATCACGCCTATCTGTTTACCGGCACGCGCGGCGTCGGCAAGACGACGCTTTCGCGCATTCTGGCCAAGGCGCTCAATTGCGAGACGGGGATTACGGCGGAACCTTGCGGCGTTTGTAAGGCGTGCAAGGCCATCGACGAAGGGCGCTTCGTCGATTACGTCGAAATGGATGCGGCCTCGAACCGTGGCGTCGACGAAATGACGTCGCTGCTCGAAAAGGCGGTCTATGCACCGGCGGACGCGCGCTTCAAGGTCTACATGATCGACGAAGTGCACATGCTCACCGGGCACGCCTTCAACGCGATGCTCAAGACGCTCGAAGAGCCGCCTGCGCACGTCAAATTCATTCTCGCGACGACCGATCCCCAGAAGATTCCGGTCACCGTGCTTTCCCGTTGTCTGCAATTCAATCTGAAGCAGATGCCGGCAGGGCACATCGTGTCGCACCTCACGAACATCCTCGGCGAAGAAGGGATCGAGAACGAACCGCAGGCGTTGCGTCTGCTCGCCAAAGCGGCGGGCGGCAGCATGCGCGATGCGCTATCGCTCACCGATCAGGCCATCGCCTACGCTGCCGGACCGCTCACCGAGACGGCCGTGCGCGGTATGCTCGGTGCAATCGACCAGAGCGTGTTGGTGCGTTTGCTGGACGCGCTCAAAGACGAGTCGCGCACCGATCTGCTCGCGATTGCCGACGAAATGGCCGAGCGCAGTTTCTCGTTCGCGTCGGGGCTGCAGGATCTCGGCAGCCTGCTCCACAAGATCGCGCTGGCGCAATATGCCCCGCAGGCCGTGTCCGACGACTGGCCCGAAGCGGCGGACGTGCGACGTCTGGCCGAAGCGCTGTCGCTTGAAGCGGTTCAGCTCTATTACCAGATCGCCACGCGCGCGCGTGGCGAACTCGGTCTGGCACCCGACGAATACACCGGTTTCTCGATGGCGCTGTTGCGCATGGCGGCGTTCACGCCGCTGCTCGCGGGCGGCACGCTCGCCGAGCCGCCGACGCCACAGGCTGCAGGCGCTGCGCGAGCGATGCCTGCCAGCGCGTCCGCCGCGCCAGCACCTTCGCGTGCCCCGATGGGCGGCGATCCGGTACCGCGCGCATCGGCTGCGCCGTCCGCACCAGCAGCCGCATCGGCGGCACCGGCAGCACAACCGGAAGCGCGCCGAGCCCCGGCCGCACGCAGTAGCGCACCGACCGACGGTGCCCCGATGTCGCCTGCACGTGCCGCGCTCGCTGCGCTGAACGCGGGACGTAAGGGCACGGCAGGGCGCACCGGCGGTGCAACCAACGCCAATCGCGCTGGCACGGCGAGGGCGTCGGACGAAGCACCGGCCGGTGCCGATCCGGAGCCCGAGCCTGCCGCATCTGCGGAGGCGTCAGCCGCAGCACCCACACCGGCGGCAGCACCGCGCGCCTGCGTCTATCGCGAAGCCGACGGCGTCGCCCCGGTCTTTACGGGCGAATGGCCGGCACTGGCCGCAGAGATCCCGGCACGGGGTCTCGCACAGCAATTGGCCTTCCAGAGCGAGCTGACGGAAGTGGCGGGGCGCGCCTTGCACTTGCGCGTGCCGCTGCGCCAATTGGCGGACGCGGCGACCACCGACAAACTGCGTCAGGTGCTTTCGGAGCACTTCGGCGGCGACGTGCAATTGCACGTCGAACTGGGGCAGGTCGGCACGACGGCCGCCTCGTTGGCTGCGGAAGCGGCAGCAGCGCGTCAACGGGCCGCCGAACAGGCGATTGCCGACGATCCGCTCATGCGAGAACTGATCGAGGAATTCGACGCTCAGATCCTTCCGGGAAGCATTCGCCCGGTACAATAAGCAAGTTCGCTTTCGGAAATGGGCGACGGGTTTTCGAATCCTTCTCCCTAAACGCGCGTTTGGTGTCTTCCTGTCGACGCGACAGGCCATGAACGCGTTGCGTGAAAGCCCCCAACAGGCACCCCACACGATTTACTCAGGAGTCAAGATGCTGAAAGGAAACATCGCGGGTCTGATGAAACAGGCTCAGCAAATGCAGGAAAACATGAAGAAGGCGCAAGAGCAACTGGCTCAGATCGAAGTTGAGGGTCAGTCGGGTGCGGGTCTGGTGAAGATCGTGATGACCTGTGCGAACGAAGCGCGTCGCGTGACCATCGATCCGAGCCTGCTGGCCGACGACAAAGACATGCTGGAAGACCTCGTGACGGCGGCGATCAACGACGCCACGCGCAAGGCTAAAGCAACGGCTGAAGAAAAGATGGGTGGCCTGACCGCCGGTCTGCCGCTGCCGCCGGGCTTCAAGATGCCGTTCTGAGCCTGACCGGTCAGCTTCCATAGAAAGACGACGCATGCCCCAGCTCCAGCTCTCGAGCCTTCAGGAACTTGTCGACGCCTTGCGCGCGTTGCCGGGTGTCGGCCCGAAGTCCGCCCAACGTATCGCCTACCATCTGCTGCAACGTGACCGCAAAGGCGCGGTGCGGCTGGGCGAGGCGCTGGTGCATGCCTCCGAGCAGATCCGCCATTGCGCGCGCTGCAACACCTTCACCGAGGTGGAAATCTGCGAGACGTGTCTCGATCCCGAGCGCGACACAAGCCTGCTGTGCGTGGTGGAAACGCCCGCCGATCAGAACATGCTTGAGCAGACGATGACCTTCAAGGGTCTGTATTTCGTCCTGATGGGCCATCTGTCGCCGCTCGACGGCGTGGGGCCGGGCGAGATCCATTTCGAGCAACTGATTCGCCGCGCCACCGACGGCGTGGTGAAAGAAGTGGTGCTGGCCACCAACTTCACCAACGAAGGCGAAGCCACCGCCCATTACATTGGACAGACGCTCAAGGCGCGCGGTTTGCGCGTCAGCCGACTCGCGCGAGGCGTGCCGGTCGGGGGCGAACTGGAGTATGTAGACGCCGGGACAATCGCCCGAGCCGTCCTCGACAGACATACGCTCTGAGCATGACGCGGACGTGACGCCGTCCGCCTTTGCGCGTAGGTACTCGTACTCTCATCCAATCGGATTAGCTGTTATTCGCTATATCTGCGCATATCCCCGTCCTCTATTCTGAACCTGCCGACTTGGGGACCCAACAACACGGGGAACACCATTACTCCCGAGCGGCGTGGGGCCGTTTAACCTGTTGCGCATATCCCGGTCTAAGACCCAATAATTTGCGCGCAGGCACTGCTTAGGCAGGGAGTTAAGGTATGGCTAACGATACCGGGCGCACCCTGATTTACGCTTCCCGAAAGCACAACGATGGCTTGCTGTCGTTTTTGGGAGAGCAAGGCTGGCAAGTCGTGCCGGCCAAGAGCGCCAGCGACGTCGGTCGCATTCTCAATCCGGGGGTCACCAGCGCAGCACTCATCGACCTGGCGAGCGGTTATAGCGACCGCGAGATGGGCGCGTTCGAGTCCTGCATGCAACCGGCCACGGTCGGCTGGGTTGCCGCGACAAATCCCGAACAACTTTCGACGACGTCGATCCGTCGCCTCATTCGCGACTATTGCTTCGACTACGTCAACGTGCCCTGCACGAACGATCAGCTCGCGCATTCGATCGGCCATGCATGGGGCATGGCATCGCTGTGTGAAGTGCCGATCATCACGCCGCAAGTCGGCGGCGACCAGGAAATGGTCGGCACGTGTGAAGCGATGCAGCAACTCTTTCGCACGATTCGCAAGGTGGCCAATACCGATGCCCCCGTCTTCATCTCGGGCGAGTCGGGCACGGGCAAGGAACTGAGCGCGGTGGCGATCCACGAGCGCTCGTTGCGTGCGAAGGGGCCCTTCGTCGCCATCAACTGTGGCGCGATTCCTCCACATTTGATGCAGTCCGAACTATTTGGCTACGAGCGTGGTGCCTTTACCGGCGCCAACGCGCGTAAAGTCGGTCGCGTCGAGTCCGCCAACGGCGGCACGCTGTTCCTCGACGAAATCGGCGACCTGCCCATCGAGAGTCAGGCGAGTCTGCTGCGTTTCCTGCAGCAGGGCGCAATCGAGCGTCTGGGCGGCCACGAAGTCATTCCGGTCAATGTGCGCATCATTTCTGCGACGCACGTCGATCTCGAGACGGCAGTGAAAGAAGGGCGCTTCCGCATGGACCTGTTCCATCGTCTGTGCGTGCTGCGTGTGGACGAACCGCCGCTGCGCGCGCGCGGGCAGGACATCGAAATTCTTGCCCATCACGTGCTCCAGCGTTTCAAAGGCGATAACCATCGCAAGATCCGCGGCTTCACGCAGTGCGCGGTGCAGGCGATGTACGAATATCACTGGCCGGGCAACGTGCGCGAGTTGATCAACCGCGTGCGCAGGGCCATCGTGATGGCCGATAGCCGCATGATTTCGGCCAAGGATCTCGATCTTCTGCCGTGGGTACCCACGCTGGTGCGCACGCTAGAGGAAATTCGCGCGGAGGCCGAAAAAACGGCCATCGAGCAGGCGTTGCTGCGCCACTGTCACCGTCTGACGGAAGTGGCCGCAGAGTTGGGAATCTCGCGCATTACGCTGTACCGCCTCATGTGCCGGTACGGATTGCGCGGTGACGAATCGGGCGTGCCGGCCTGATATCTTCTGGCGAAGAGAGGGCGACCGTCCTGTGATGAGCAGGGCGGTCGTTTCTTTTTGGGGTCCTGAATATTGCGCGCTCGATGTGCTATGCAATGTACTGCGCGATGCGTCGACCGATGCGTCCGCAAGGCGTGAAAACATCACGCGTCAAACGCATTTCCCCCTCCCGTTTTTCCCCATCGTCGCATTTCGCGACCGCTGCCATCGCCAATAACGACGGGCGATTCCGGGCATTCCCATGGTGTCTTTCGACGCCGCCGTTTCATACGCTTTGCGTTGCCTCAAGTTTCGAAATATCGCCTGCGAGGGTTGTCCCGAACACACATCAAAGATGAAACATCCGGGGTGAAAAACGCGGCGTCGAAAAAATCGGGCGACTGTGACGGACCCGTGTCGTTTCGTTCCGACCCCAGCAATCTGCCGCAAATCTGTCACGCGAGACCCTTGTAAACAGGGCGTTTGCGGCATGCGTCGCTGCTCGCGCCGATATCGTTCGTAGTTCGGAATGTTTGAGATGTGCGTCGATGACGTGACAAACCCCGCCTGGCACCCCCCACGTATCAATGCTGAAACGTTTTCGGCCACTCGTCCTCGTGTGCCAGCAGGGCAGAAAATTTAACGTCAATGTTTTCAATCACTTAAGCGGGGTGGCACGGAAGTCGCTTTATTGGTCCGGGCAAGGAGGACACAGCGATGCGAATTCTCACCACCGAAATGCAGTACCGCGTACGACACGGCGCAGGCGCACTGAGTGCAGCCATCGTTGTGGCACTCGGACTGTGTGCTGCACCGGCACAAGCGCAGGACAACATCTCGCGCTCGCCGCTCATGCAGCTGGCAATGCTTACCGGCTCGATGGTACCTGCGTCGTTCACGACGTCGTCGATGCCCACCGCCCCGATTTCCGATGCGGATGCCGCCATTGCGGCCCCGGTCGCCGACGCCACCGCTGTAGCGCCGGAGCAAGTCCCCGCAGTGGCAGGCAACGACGACAGCCAGACCATCGGCGCGTCGGGTATGCCGCTCGCCGCCGCCCGTATCGACGACGAACAACTGGGAAGCCAGCGCGGCCGCAATCTGCAGGGCGCCGCGATGGTCAAGTCGCCCGGCATGGCACTCGCCAATGGTGTGACGTTGTGGGACGAACTGCCCGGCGGTGTGACGCCGACGCCGCGTCCGCAGCAACTGTCGAACGGCGTGGGCAATGTCCAGGTGACGCGTGTGACCTACACCACGCGGTGAACGACATGACCCATCTTTCATTCTCGCCCGCTGTGTTCGCCACGTTGCTCGTGGCGCTCACACCGGCAGTGCTCCCCGGCCAGGCCAAGGCCGAACCGGCAACGCCGGGCGATCTGGTGATCGAGCGCAACATCGGCCCGGAAATCGCGTATCGCGGCCTGCCGCGTGTGGAGAACCCGATCGGCATCGCCGTTCCGGCCTTCCCGACCGGACCGTTCAATACGGCGATGGGCGCGGTCACTCAGGTGACGGATGGCGAGCTTAACGCTCGTGGCAACGCCGGTCTCATCACAAGCGCCGTGCAGTCGGGCATCAACCCGGTGATGGGGGTGCTCGTCGGAAACGCTCGCGGTGGCAACGCGCTGAACACCTCCAACGGTGTCGGCGGCGGCTTCGGCGCAGGTGCGGGCGGTGGCGGCGGTATCGGTGGCATCGGCACGCTGGTTCCGTCGGTGATCAGTTCGGCGCTTGCGCCGCTCACGTCGATCGGTGCAGCAGGAGCGGCGAAATGAGCGCACAACGCAATGCCTTGCGCGCCATCGCGCTGGCCGCGACGACGGCTTTGACTGTCATCAGCGGCGTGTCGCAGGCACAGGACATCTGGATCACAAACGGTGAACTGACCGGCACGCACGCCACTATCGAGAACGGCGTCGCCGTCGGCGCTGTCGGTGCCGTCGGTGTGAACCAGGCAGCGGGCGTGAACAACGCGCAGGCCAACAGCACTGTGATTTCCAACGGTGGCGGTCTGACGGCTGGCTCGTCGAGCACGAATCAACAGGCACTCGTCACCACGACGACGGGTGCAGCAAGCGCCGCAATTCAGGGCAATGCATTTTCAGGCACCTCGGGGGTGACGCAAGTCAACCAGGCGAGCGGTGCCGGCAATCTTCAACGCAACGCGACCGTCATTGTGAGTGGCGATGCGTCTGGAGTGGCGAGCGTATCGGATACGGCACTATCCGCTGCGATCTCCAAGGGTGGCCCGACTGGCCACAACAACCTCAACGATCAGTTCCGCACGGCGTCGATTTCCGGTGACGCCTTCCGCGGGGTGAGCGGTGTGTTGCAGGTGAACCAGTCGGCTGGGATAGGCAATGTAACCGCAAATGTTTTTGTGCTCCGTCCCCCGGCGGGCACATCTTTTTAACTGGGTAACTCTCTCGTCAAGGAGATGGTCATGAAAACGAAAGCAATTGCAGCGGCTGCACTGCTGGTAGCAACGGGTACCGCCATGGCGTCACCCAATCACCAGCAATATAGCTTCTCGTTCATCGGCAACGAGACCAACGTTCTGAACCTGGTCGGCATTTTCGGTCTGATCGGCATTCGCGGCTGCGTCACGGTGGATAACACCGGCAACGCCGTCGTGCAAAGCAATCAGAGCGTCAACGTAAGTGAAGTGAGCCTCAAGGGACCGCTGATGGGTACCTACTACACGGGGCACGTGACGACGGGTGTCGATTCGAAGACCACCACCGTCTCGAATACCGGTAGCGCGTACCTGATCGGCGGCGCCACCACCACGTCGTTTAACAATACGACGTCGTGGGTCAATGCAGAAGCCAACGGTCACCTGAACACCAGCCAGTCCTTCCAGGCCGGTGCCGGGTATGTGGCAGGTCAATCGAGCTCCGGCTCGGGCGGCTTCATCGCTGGTGGCGGGTATCAATACTCGAACATCGCCGGTGGCGGAGGCATCATCGGTGGCGGCGTGATTCCGCTTCCTGGCGGTCTGGCTCTCTATGGCGGCTACCTGGTCGGCAACTTCGGTGCAGGTCAGGGCTCGGCTTGGGGCGGCTATGCCTACGGTCAGCAGTCGCAACAAGCGGCTGGCTTCCTCGCCGCTGGCTTCCTGAATACCCAGAAGAGCTTCGATGCAGCCTTCCATGGCGTGTTCAACGAAGGTCAGGCTTCGGTGTCGAGCGAGTCGATCGCTGCTGGCGCACTGTGGGGCTTCCAGGATACGTACATGAAGTCCACCACGTGGCAGAAGGGTGCGATCACCCTGCATGTCAACACGGCGCAATACCAGACGATGGGCGCAACGCTCGGTACTGGCGCGCTGGGTAACGCCAACGGCAACGTCGGCGTGAACGTGGCAGCAGGTGCCGACAACGCGCAGGCCAACAACGTCGCGATCGCTTCGCTCAACGCCCAGCCGGTGTATGCCTCGGCTCAGGTGTTCTCGAACCAGTCGTCGGCGGGCTCGGCAAGCATCTCGCAGTTCATGGTCAACGCCAGCGTGGGTGACAACGCCCTTGCCGGTGCGACGGGTAACGTCGGTGTGAACGTGGCTTCGGGTGTCGGCAACGTGCAGGGCAACAGCCTGGCAGCAGCAGTCTCGCAAGGTGCGAAGGGCTGGTACACGGGTGGCGCAGCCAACTCGACGGTGCAGACCGATCAGTCGGCGGGTATGCACGCTGCGGGTGACTTCGTTGCCAACGCTTCGCTCGGCACCAATGCCTTGGCATGGGCTAGCGGCAACGTGGGCGTGAACGTGGCAGCCGGTATCGGCAACGTTCAGTCCAACAACCTCGCCATCTCGGCAATCAAGTGATGTAGCTAACCGGTCCGGAGAATCTTCCGGACCGGTTTTTTCATGAGGTGTGTCATGAATGATGCGCGTCGTGCCGCAGTGAGGATCGCTACTGTTTGCGCTCTGGCGTGCGCAAGCGTGGCCGGGCACGCGCAGTTTGCTTCGGTGAACCTGGAGTCTTCGACTGGTGTACCGGCGGTCAAGAAGATGCGCTCGTTCAAATCGATGCACTACGTGAATCTGGTCCAGCAGGAATACGACTTCAGTTGTGGTTCCGCAGCACTGGCAACGCTGCTGCGTTATGGGTACGGGATCAACATTCCCGAGACCGAAATGATTCAGCGAATGATGGCGTTCTCCAACCCGGACACCGTCATTAAAAACGGGTTCTCGATGCTCGACATGAAGAAATTCGTGGAGACGCTCGGACTCGAGGGGCGCGGATTCAAAGTCGACGTGAGTGCGCTTTACGACCTGAAGATCCCGGTCATCGCGCTTATCGACGTCAACGGCTATCAGCACTTTGTGGTCGTCAAGGCAGCGAAGGACGGACGTGTGTTCGTGTCCGATCCGGCGCTGGGCAATCGCATCATCGAGCAGGCCGATTTTGCCAAGCAGTGGAATGGCTTGGTGCTGGCGGTCATCGGCAAGCCGTTCCTGGAGGACTCACCGCTGCTCAAAGGAAACGAATCCCTGGCTGCCAAGTTGCGCGATGGCGCGCTGGCGACCGGGACGTCACCGACCCCGATGGTGGACTTCGGCATCATCCGGGCGGACCTGTTTTGAGACCAGACCATCATGAATCGATACGTCCCGATGCTGGCCATCCCGTTGTTTGCAAGCGCCGTGCCGGCGTTCGCTTCGAACGTGATGCCTGAGGGCTGGACGCCTGTGAGCGATGAAGTGCTCTCGCACGCGACCGGCAAGTACGCACAACAGAACATGATCTCGGGCTTTCAGCTCGTGATGCAGTCGCAATGGCAGATGCCCACCGGCGCGAGCCTGCTCGCCACCGGTGTGCTTGGCGTGAACCAGGGCCAGGTGCAGACCGGCTCGTCGACGACCGTCATCCCGGGCGTGGTGAATGCCACCGCGCCGACCACGCAAGCGGTGACCGGCGCCGCCAACGCACTGGTCAACGGCGTCGCACAGATTACGCAGGTTGCGGGCGATGCCAACAACGCGCTGAACAAGGCCATCATCCAGTACGGTCCGGGCGTGTCGCTCGCGCTGCTGGTGCCCATTAGTAACCAGTCGACCAGTAATTCGAGTACGACGGTCGGCAACCTGAGCGCGAACGTGGCGATCAGTTCGGCTGGCATGCAGCTCTCGCTCAATACCCCGAACGGCAATCTCGGTCAGAGCGTCGCAGGCGGCGCGGGCGGGGCGATGAATCAGATCATGCAGGTCGTCCAGGTGGCAGGGAATGCGCAGCAGGTGATGAACACCATGACGCTGAACCTCCAGACGAGTGCGCTGACGTCGGGCGGACTGCGTCAGCTCGGTATTCAGAACGCGATGGCGAACATGGTGGCCATTCGACATTGAGCGCATCAAGCGCGTGTGAACGCATTCGAAGTGAAGTGACAGGTAAGGCATAGCAAGCGCAGTGACGGCGTCGTGGTCGATGCATTCGACGCGACGCCGGCAGCAACGTCCGGCAGGTCTTTGCCGGACGCCATGACAACTAGACGTGGGGCGCCGCCGCAAAACACTCGCGGCGTACAAGAAGGTGATGTCGGCAGGGCCCGGGCAGGGTGCATCTGCGATGCTGTTGACGCTTTCGATCTCTGTCTCGTGTTCCGTACGCATCACCCCGCAGTCGAGCAGCAAGGACAACCGTTGTTGCAACACGTGTTTGTTGGATTGCGCGCGGACATCCGTCCGCTTAATCACCCGGGGGGGATCATGAACACTCACCGCTTTTTTCCCGTTGCCGCTATTCCGTTGGGGGTACTGCTTTTCACGCTATCGGCCCAGGCTCAGGAGCATACGGACCCATCGCCGGATAACCGTCTCCAGATGTTGATGGACATGGTTGACCGGCAGCAGCGGGAAATTTCTTCTCTGAAGCAGCGCCTCACGGATATCGAGATGGCGCAACGCGGTCGAGGTCTGACCGCGTGGGATACCGCGCAGATCGCGCAAGTCTCGCCGGGCGATGGCTCAGCCGCCGGTTCTGCAGGCACACCTGGCGGCGGCGCTGCCGGGGCGGCCGGACCGACCTCGGCCACGCCCATCGGCGAGACGCAGCAGATGCAGAAGAGCGAGACCGACTCGCAACGCACACCTGCCGAAGAAGCCGTCGTTCAGGCGCAGCACGCGCCGTTGTTCGACCGCAAGCTCACCATCGATGCCGGTATCAGCTACAGCTACTACGACCGGCGCCAACTGGTGCTGAGCGGCTTTCTCGCCCTCGACGCCATCTTCCTCGGTCAGTTGAACCTCGGCCAGACCAAGGCCAACGTGTGGACGTTCGACGTCAACACGCGTTACGGGGTGACCGACCGGTTGAGCGTGGCGTTCGACGTGCCGTACCTGTACCGCAATTCGGACTTCATCTCCGGCGGGGTGGGTGGCGCGGCGTCGTCGATCAGCGACATCAGCAAGAACTCGGCGAATATCGGCGACGTGAACGCGTCGTTGTACTACCAGATCGTCAAGGAAAACGCCAACTGGCCCGATATCGTGGCGTCGTTGCGCGTGACCGCACCGACGGGTACGTCGCCGTTCGGTATCAAGCTGGGGACGCCCGACCCGACGAACAACAACCTGACCACGCCGTCGCGGCTCCCGACGGGTAACGGCATCTGGGCGGTCACGGCCGGCTTGTCGTTCCTGCGCACCTACGACCCGATCGTGCTGTTCGCGAACGTGGCTTACACGTACAACATCGCGAAGTCGTTCGACGACATCTCCACGATCGAAGGCACGACGCAGCCTGCCAAGGTCAAGCTTGGCGACATCGTGCAGGTCGGGGCGGGGATGGCATTGGCGCTCAATGACAAGACGGCGCTGTCGATCTCGTACTCGACCGCGATCTCGCGTGCAACGAAGACGGCTACGCCGGGCGGACCGTGGACGACGGTGGCGGGAAGTACGACCAACGCCGCTTCGCTCAACTTCGGCATTAACTACGCCATCAACAAGCATTGGACGGTCAACGGGTACGTCAATGCCGGTATGTCGCCGGACGCCCCGAACTACGTGATCGGGGTTCGTTTCCCGTACACGTTCTGAGGCTTGATCGGGTAAGCGAAATCAGCGAGCGGCCGCAGATCCCATGCGGCCGCTTGCGTTGATCTTGAAGTTGGTGGCCATCATGCCGGTCGTCTGCGGCATCGAGGAAACGGCAATCGTCGTGCGCGGCTGCGCGGTGGCAGGCAGCGATGCCTGAGTCGGTTTGGGCGACGGGGCGGGTGGAATCACTTCGTCCCAGAGTCGAACGTTATTGGCGACGGTCGTTGAATTGACGGGTGCGATGGTGGTCGGACCGGCGCTGCCGATGCTGGTGACCAGGCTTCGCGAAACGTTGGCGGCGTGCGTGCTGGCGAGCAAGGCGTCGCTCACTGTCGCCGGCATACCGCCGATGCCGACGATGTCGGCCTGCGCGGTACTCGCAAAGCACGCGGCGGCAAGACAAAACACCGCTCTGCGCGTCGTGCTGACGGAAATTTTGAACATGGCGTGCCCCCCGGCCTCCGCTGACTGTCCTCTCAGACTTTTTGTATTTTATTGCGTCGGATGAGAAAAGAAAGGGGAAAAAGTAATAGCGGAATTTCCGAAATTTGAGTAAATAATTTACGCAAATCGCGGATTGTCGCGCTGAGGCAACAGGGATAAGGCTCCGCGAGAAACGTATTCGCCGCCATGCGGGCTTAGCGCATAAACTGGCTTGAAAGCAAGATGACGCCTTATGCGTAAACCGCGACGAAGGTTGGAGGATTTCTTCGGATTTTTTTCAATTTCGTCCTGCTAAAAACAACGCCAAAGGCGCAGCACGTTCGAGAAGAAAGCGGGGCGGCGGCATGGGGATGCCGACCGGAATGACAGGGGAAATCATGCGTGTGCTGGTCCTAGGTGAGGTTGCCGCCTGGCTGAGCGGCCTCCAGGTCGCGTTGCAAACCGAAGCGAACGCGACGCCACCGGTCTTGCGTCACGTCGATAGCGTGGCGACGCAGGACTGGGTATGGCTGCGCGAGTTGCCTTCGCGTCGTGCGCTCGTACTCGATGAGTCCGTGGCGCGTACGCCCGCGCTCGACACCTTGTGCTCGGCGGCCGCCGAGTGTGTTCCGCCCGTGCCGGTCATCGTCGTCGGCGATGCGGGTTTTCCCGATGAGATCATCCGCTGGCTACAAGCTGGCGTCACGGCGTGTCTGCCGTGGCCGAACTCGGTGGCGCGTATTCGTTCGGTGTTCGATCTGGCGTTCTCCGGCGGACGCTTCGTGCCGGAGGAGGCGCTCTCGGCGTTGCTGGTGTTGTGGCGCCAGGAGGCTTTGGGCGAGGCGCTGCCGCTTTCCCGACTGCCGGTGTTTCCGCTCGGCGGGGACAAGGCGACGCAACTGGCCGAGTCCGCGTTGCTCGGCATCTCCCAACGGCAATACGAAATTCTGGCGCTGCTCTCCCGAGGGCTGTCCATCAAGACCATTTGCCAGCAGCTCGTGATCTCGGAAGGCACAGCGAAGACGCACGTCTCAGCGCTTTACCGGCGTCTGGGGGCGCGCAATCGCGGCGAGGCCATTTATATTGCAGCGCAACGTGGCGCGCGTCATCTGTTCGAGACGTGATCGACCGCTGACCCAGATTCGGCGCAATCTTCGGAATCGACG
The DNA here is from genome assembly GCF_044772185.1 of Pandoraea sp. NPDC090278. Taxonomy (NCBI): domain Bacteria; kingdom Pseudomonadati; phylum Pseudomonadota; class Betaproteobacteria; order Burkholderiales; family Burkholderiaceae; genus Pandoraea; species Pandoraea sp. NPDC090278. The sequence goes on from NZ_JBIVYJ010000001.1 coordinate 541,155, forward strand.
ACGAACTGCATCGGAATCGTCCGGGATTGCCCTTGAGGCTATTGGCCGATCCCCGACTGCCGAATTACTATACGAACTTCATTTGCCACCCATTTGCACGGATGCCGCCTTCACGGCAGCGTCCCGAACTCGACGGTGATGGCCGTCGACGAGGCTCAGGAGTCCAAGCGTTGTCCAAGTCGTCTACGCCGTTCGCATCCACTTCGCCACAGGGCGCCAATGCGTCTGCGGCACCCGCCAATCAGTCTTCCGACGCATCCCGTCAAACTTCCGAATCGGCCAACGCAGCAAAGCCATCGACCGGTATGCCCGGCTTCGGCGCGCTCGCTGGCGTGAAGGTACTCGAACTCGGCACGCTCATCGCCGGTCCGTTCGCGGCTCGCATGCTGGGCGAGTTTGGCGCCGAGGTCATCAAGATCGAAGATCCGCAGCACGGCGATCCGTTGCGCAAATGGCGCAAGCTGCACCCCGACGCGGGCGGCACGTCGCTGTGGTGGGCCGTGCAGGCGCGTAACAAGAAGTCGGTGACGATCAACCTCAAGTCGCCGGAAGGTCAGGCCATCGTGCGCAAGCTGGCCGCGCAGGCGGACATCGTCGTCGAGAACTTCCGCCCCGGGTTGCTGGAGCGTTTCGGATTGGGCTACGAACAGTTGTCCGCCGACAATCCCGGGCTGGTGATGGTGCGCCTGTCGGGTTACGGTCAGACCGGCCCGTATCGCGACCGGCCGGGGTTTGGCGCCATTGCCGAGTCGATGGGGGGATTGCGGCATATCACGGGCTATCCGGAGTTGCCGCCGCCGCGCATCGGCATTTCCATCGGCGACTCGATTGCCGCGCTGCACGGGGTGATCGGCGCGATGATGGCGCTGCATCACCGCAACGTGAATGGCGGGCGAGGGCAGGTCGTCGACGTTGCGCTTTACGAAGCCGTCTTCAACCTGATGGAGAGCGTGGTACCCGAGTACAGCGTCGCCGGGATGGTGCGCGAGCGCACCGGGGCGTCGCTACCGGGGATCGTGCCGTCGAACACCTATCCGTGCGCTGACGGCATGATCGTCGTGGGCGGCAACAGCGATCCGATTTTCAAGCGGCTGATGCATGCCATTGGTCGTGCCGATCTGGCCGAAGATCCAGGGCTGGCGCATAACGACGGTCGCGTGCCGCGCACGCAGGAGATCGACGACGCCATCGGCGGCTGGACGCAAACGCGTCCCATCGATGAAGCGCTGGCGGTGCTGCAGGGTGCCGACGTGCCCGCGAGCCGCATCTACACCGTGGCCGACATGTTCAAGGATCCGCAATTCATCGCGCGCCAGATGATCCAGCGTCATACCTTCCCGGATGGCACGCCGATCGATTTGCCGAACATCTCGCCGAAGCTCTCGGAGACCCCCGGACAGACCCAGTGGCTCGGCCCGGAACTCGGCGCACACACGGACGAAGTGCTTGGGCAACTGGGTTATGATGCCGGGCAAATCAAAGCATTGCGCGAGAACGGTGTCATCTGACACGGCACTACGCGCAAAGCGCCACGGGCGCGGCAACGACCGCGTCCCGTCATAAAGCACGTCGAACTTACAAAGAAAGAACGCTGCAACCACGGAGACAACAACACCATGCAAAGACGTCAATTCGTCACGGCACTGGCCGCGACCGGCCTGATCGGCGCAGGCATTCGCCCCGGCTTCGCGCAAAACAAGCTTGAGAAGACCAAGGTCGCGATTGCGGTCGGCGGCAAGAACCTGTTTTATTACCTGCCGCTCACCATTGCCGAGCGCCTGAACTACTTCAAGGACGAAGGGCTCGACGTCGAAATTTCGGACTTTGCCGGTGGCTCCAAAGCACTGCAGGCGCTGGTCGGCGGCAGTGCGGATGTGGTGTCGGGCGCTTACGAGCACACGATCCTGTTGCAGGCGAAGAACCAGTACATCCGTGCGTTCGTGCTGCAAGGCCGCGCGCCGCAGATCGTGTTCGGCGTGTCGAACAAGACGATGCCGAACTACAAGTCGATTGCCGACTTGCGCGGCAAGAAGATCGGTGTGACGGCACCGGGGTCGTCGACCAACATCATGGCGAACTTCGTGCTGGCCAAGGGCGGTATCAAGCCCAATGAGGTCGCTTTCGTCGGTGTGGGCGCGTCGTCCGGCGCGCTGGCTGCGATTCGTTCGGGCAACATCGATGCCATCGTCAACCTCGACCCGGTCATCACCATGCTGGAGCGCGACAAGGAGATCCGCGTGATCTCGGATACGCGCACGCTCAAGGAGACGGTGTCGGTGTTCGGCGGCAATATGCCCGCAGGTTGCCTCTACACGAACGAGTCGTTTATCCAGAAGAATCCGAATACGACGCAGGCCCTGACCAACGCGATGGTGCGTGCGCTGCGCTGGCTGCAGACTGCCGGACAGGCCGACCTGATCAAGACGGTGCCTGAAGCGTATCTTCTGGGCGACCGCGCGTTGTATCTCGATGCATGGAGCCGCGTGAAAGAGGCGATCTCTCCGGACGGTCTGATTCCGGCAGATGGTCCGGCGACGGCGCTGCGCACCTTGCAGGCGTTTGACGAGACGGTGAAGGGCAAGACGATCGATCTGTCGAAGACGTTCACGAACGAGTTCACGAAGAAGGCCGACGCCAAGTACAAATGATGACTGCGCCGGCTCTGAGTTTCGACGGCATTACGTGCACCTTCGTCGCTCGCGACGATCGCGCGAAGCGTTATACGGCCGTGGCCGACACGTCGCTCGACATCGCGCCGGGTGAGTTCGTGTCGGTCGTCGGGCCGACCGGGTGCGGCAAATCCACGTTGCTCAATGTGGCCGCAGGTTTGCTCACCCCGTCCTCCGGATCGATCAAGGTCTTCGGCGAGCCGCTCAAAGGCATCAATTCGCGTGCCGGATACATGTTCCAGGCCGAAGCGCTGATGCCCTGGCGCAACGCGATCGACAACGTGACTGCGGGGCTGGAGTTTCGCGGTGTTGCACCGGAGGAGGCGAAGGCGCGTGGACATGAATGGCTCAAGCGCGTGGGGCTGGGCGGTTTCGGCGATCGATATCCGCATCAGCTCTCCGGTGGCATGCGCAAGCGTGTGGCCATGGCGCAGACGCTGATCCTCGATCCCGACATCATTCTGATGGACGAGCCGTTCTCTGCACTCGACATCCAGACGCGTCAGCTCATGGAAAACGAGTTGCTGGAGCTGTGGGCCGCAAAGCGCCGCGCCGTGCTGTTCATCACGCACGACCTCGACGAGGCAATTGCGTTGTCCGACCGGGTGGTGGTGCTGGCTGCAGGACCGGGCACGCATCCGATAGGGGAGTTCCGGATCGATCTGCCGCGTCCGCGCGATGTGGCGGAAATTCGTAACCATCCGCGCTTCACCGAGTTGCACGCCCAGATATGGGATGTGCTTCGCGAGGAAGTCCTCAAGGGCTACGCACAACAGTTAAAGGCGGTCTGAGTGGTCATGTGGCAAATCGCCGGCATTCTCACGGTCTCGCTGAACTGGCTGAACTGGCCGGGGTGGCTCGACTGGATGGACTGGTTCGATTTGCCGGACGGCTTTGGCCTGTTCGACTGGCTGGTCTGATGACCGGTCCGGCCGCACGTCTGATATTCCCGGAATTCGTTCGTCATGCGTAATCGTTCCATCATGCGGCACCTGCGCCTGTGGCAATGGCTGCTGCTCGTCGTGGCATTTCTCGTCTGGTATGTCCTCACCAGCCCGACGCTGCTGCCCGCGTTCTATTTCGATAGCCCCGATAAGGCGGCTTTCTTCTTCGGGGAGCCGCAGAAGGTGCTGCTCCAGGTCTGGCAATGGTTCGCCAGCGGAGAGATCTATCTGCATCTGGGCGTGACGTTGCTCGAGACGGTGCTGGCGTTCGCCATCGGCACCGTGTTCGGGCTCGGTGTGGGGCTCTGGCTGGCGCTTTCGCCGAGCGCGGGCGCTTTGCTCGACCCGTACATCAAGGCGGCCAATTCGATGCCTCGCGTGATTCTCGCGCCGATCTTCGGCGTGTGGTTCGGGCTCGGGATCTGGTCGAAGGTGGCGCTAGGCGTGACGCTGGTGTTCTTCATCGTCTTCTTTAACGTCTATCAGGGCGTGAAGGAAGTCAGCCCGGTGGTGCTCGCCAACGCGCGGATGCTGGGGGCCAATCAACGTCAGTTGTTGCGCCGTGTGTATTTGCCCAGTGCAACCAGTTGGGTGTTCTCCAGTCTCCACAACTCGGTCGGACTCGCGTTCGTCGGTGCGGTGGTCGGTGAGTATCTGGGGTCGTCGCGTGGCGTCGGCTATCTGATCTTGCAGGCCGAAGGCACGTTCGATATCAATGCGGTGATCGCCGGGGTGCTGATCCTCACGGCCTTTGCGCTGGTGCTCGATGGGCTTGTCGGCGTCGTGGAGCGGCGTCTGCTGGTCTGGCAACCGCAAGCCGGAGAGACTGAAAAGATGTAACCGGATGTGACGGAATGGCGCCATGAAGCGGACGGGGCGCAACGCCACCGATGCCTTGATGGCGTCATATCAGAGCACCTTTCCTCGGTTACAATTGCCGCATGCGAATCCTGCTCAGCAACGACGATGGGTATCAGGCGCCAGGCCTGGCCGCGCTTTACGAAGCGTTGGCGCCGCTTGGCGACATTACCGTGGTGGCGCCCGAACAGAACTGTAGCGGTGCGTCCAATTCTCTGACCCTGCAACGGCCGCTTTCTGTCTTCAAAGCGCCCAATGACTTCACCTTCATCAACGGCACGCCGACCGATTGCGTCCACGTGGCGTTGACCGGGCTACTCGACGAGTTGCCCGATATCGTGGTCTCCGGCATCAACAACGGTCAGAACATGGGCGAAGACACGCTGTACTCCGGTACGGTGGCAGCGGCGACCGAGGGTTTCCTGTTCGGGATCCCCTCGTTCGCCTTCTCGCAAGTCAATAAAGGCTGGGATCATCTCGACAGCGCGGCTCGTGTGGCGCGTGAGGTGGTCGAGCGCTATATGGAGCGGCCGCTGGGCGCGCCCTTCCTGTTGAACGTGAACATTCCCAATTTGCCGTACGAGCGCCTCAAAGGTGCACTGTCGACGCGTCTTGGGAAACGACATCAATCGCAGCCGGTCATCCGTCAGGTGAATCCGCGCGGCGAAGCGATTTACTGGATCGGTCCGGCTGGCGACGCGCGCGACAGCAGCGAAGGCACCGACTTCCATGCCGTGGCGCACGATTACGTCTCGGTCACCCCCTTGCAACTGGATCTCACGCATACCGCACGACTTGGCGTCGTGCACGATTGGCTGGCCAGCGCAGGGGTGGCCCAACGATGACGACACCGCCGAAGCGTTTTCCTCTCCCTCTGGCCGAAGTGATGACCCGCCGGCAGCGCAAAGCGCCGGTGCTTGACAAGGCGTCGCGTGCGAGCCCGGCCGGTGCGCCGCCCGCCGCGATGACGCGGGGTCCGTCGCAAGCGAATCAGGGAAGTGGGAAGACGCCGACCGGCGGTAACCCTAACAATTTGCGGGTGGCGTCGACGCCAATGTCGGGCGCGTCCGCGCGACCCACTGGTGCGCAGACCTCACACGCGGTCGTGCCAAAGGGGTTGGCGCGGCCGGCCGTCGCGCCGCATGCGCAACCGGCACCGCACGGCTCACATGTCGCTAAGCACGCGCCGAAGGCGGTAGCCAAGGCGCACGGCGCGGGTGTCGGCCAGAAGGGCGGTGCCGTTGGCAGTGTCGTGGGCAAAGCCACAGTCAAGACGATGACGAAGGCGGCCACGACGCCAGTCGGGAAGGCCAAGCCTTCAGCGGGCGTTGGCGCGGGGGCCATCGTTCGTACGAATACCGCATCGGTCCTGAATTCGCCGGAAGGCATCGGACTGACGTCGGAGCGCGTGCGTGCACGCATGGCCGAACGCGTCGCGGCATCGGGCGTCAAACACCCGGGCGTGCTGGCGGCGCTGGCCACCGTGCCACGTCATGGCTTCGTCGACGCCGGGCTTGCCAATCAGGCTTACGAGGACGCGGCGCTTCCCATCGGTCATGGGCAGACGATCTCGAAGCCGTCGGTCGTGGGGCGCATGATCGAGCTGCTGCTCGCGAGCGGACGTCCACTGGAAAAGGTGCTGGAAATCGGCACCGGATGTGGGTATCAGGCGGCCGTGTTGTCGTGTGTTGCGCGGGACGTGTACTCCATTGAGCGGGTTCGTCCGTTACATGAACGTGCCAAAGCCAATTTGCGTCCGTTGCGCGTGCCGAATATTCGCCTGCATTACGGCGATGGGCGGCTTGGATTGCCTGCAGTCGCGCCGTTTGACGGCATCGTGATTGCTGCCGCCGGCCTGGAAATTCCGGACGCGCTGGTCGATCAGTTGGCCGTCGGCGCACGGCTTGTCGCCCCGGTGGGCGGCGAGCAACAAATTTTGACCCTCATCGAGCGCATCGGTGCGCGCCAGTGGCGCGAGACGCAGCTTGATAGGGTGTTATTCGTCCCCCTAAAATCGGGCATTATTTGAGCCCGTCGGGTCTATTCTGCGGAGGAATTGAGTGAATTTGCGAGCGGGTTTCCAACAACGCGTCGCCAGTGTCCTGTTGCTGAGCATGCTGGCAGCGTGCGCATCGCGACAAGTCGGGGCGCCGGTCGTCGACCGTACCGTAGGCGGTACGACGACCGACAGCAGTCTGCCGGGCGCGACTGCGCCGGTGATCGACAATACGCCGGTGCCGCCGGGTTTCTATCGCGTCAAGCCGGGCGACCGCCTGTATCGCATCGCGCTGGAGAACGGGCAGAACTACCGCGATATTGCGCGCTGGAACAACATCCAGAACCCGGACCAGATCGAGGTCGGCCAGGTATTGCGCGTGAAGCCGCCTGCGGGCGATACCGGTACGCCGCTGCCGCCGCCGGTGGCCAGCACGCCGCCGAGCAATAGCAGCAGCCCGGCCGCCGTGCCGCCTGCCGTGGTGCCGCCGCCTGCGACGTCGTCGAACGCTACCGCGCCTTCGGCCGTCTCCAGCGGCGCGCTGCAATTGTCGTGGCCGGCCGCCGGTACCGTCATTGGCCACTTCGACGACTCGAAGAACAAGGGCGTGAATATCGGTGGCAAGGTCGGCGACGCCGTCTTTGCCGCAGGTGCGGGCAAAGTCGTGTATTCGGGGGCGGGTCTGCGCGGCTATGGCAACCTCGTCATCATTAAACACGACGGCACCTTCTTGACGGCGTATGCGCACAACAGCAAACTGTTGGTCAAGGAAGGCGACTCCGTGACACGGGGTCAGAAAATTGCCGAAATGGGTAACTCGGATGCAGATCGCGTGATGCTGCACTTCGAGGTACGTAAAGATGGCAAGCCTGTGGATCCGGAGAAGTATTTGCCGCCTCGATAAAATAGGCAGGGTCGAATGCTCAAGAGAAAGCGTCGCACTTCGCAAGAGGAAGACCTCGCTGTCCCGGAGTCCGATCAGGAAGCAGACGATCGGCAGTCCCGGCAGGACGAGGACGTGGACGACGCTTTCGACGAGCGCGAGGCGGAGGATGACGACGCCTCGTCATCCGAGGGCGGTGAAGAGGGCTCGTCCTCTCCCGCCACCGGACGCAAGCGCAAATCCGCCGATGGCGACGACTTCGGCACCGTGCTGCAGGCCGAACTCACGGCCGACACCGTTCAGCACTATCTCAATCGCATCAGTGTCAAACCGCTGCTAACGCCTGCGGAGGAGCTCGACTACTCCACGCGCGCGCAAGCAGGCGAATTCGCGGCACGGCAGGTCATGATCGAGCGCAATCTGAGGCTCGTCGTGAGCATCGCCAAGGGATACCTCAATCGCGGTGTGCCGTTGCTCGACCTGATCGAAGAGGGCAACCTCGGTCTGATGCACGCCATCGAAAAGTTCGATCCGGGGCGCGGTTTCCGTTTCTCGACGTACGCTACCTGGTGGATCCGACAAAGCATCGAGCGCGCCATCATGAATCAGGCGCGTACGGTGCGTTTGCCGGTGCACGTCATTCGTGAACTCAATCAGGTGTTGCGCGCGAAGCGTCACCTTGAGAAGAGTGCCGCTTATGCCGATGGTGGCGAGCAGCGCGACGCGCGTATCGAAGACATCGCCGATCTGACGGGGAAGACGCCCGAGGAAATCACCGACATCCTTGCGCTCAACGAGCATGTGGCGTCGCTCGACGCCCCGCTTGAAATCGACCCCGGTAGCAGTCTGCTCGATCTGCTTTCCGACGATCGCAGTGAGGCGCCGGAACACGAGGTTCAGCATCGTGAGCTGGAAGATCTCATGCGGCTATGGTTGTCGCGTTTGTCGACCAAACATCGCTATGTCATCGAGCGCCGGTTCGGACTCAACCGTGTCGAGCCTGCGACACTGGAAGAACTGGCCGACGAAATGGGCCTCACGCGTGAGCGCGTGCGTCAGATCCAGCAAGAGGCACTCGTGAAGCTCAAGCGCTATTTCGCCTCGAACGGCGTGCGCAAGGACGCGGTGCTCTGATATCCGGTGCAACGCCGTCGCGTGCGTGGCCGTTACTTGCTGCTCATTTCTCTGATGCATCGGCGTCGATTGCCGATGTTTTCTGATTTTTCTTCTGATTTTCATCATGCCATCTCCCGTTCTCGTCTTCGATATTGAAACGATCCCCGATGTCGATGGCCTTCGCAGGCTCGAGCCCGCGTACGCCGGGCTGTCGGGCGACGCCGTCGCTGAGGCGGCATTTGCTGCCCGTCGCGAAAAAGTGGGGCACGATTTTTTGCCGCTGCATTTGCAGCGCGTGGCGGCGATCTCCTGCGTCTTTCGCGACCGCGACGGTTTTCGTGTGAAGTCGCTGGGCACGCTGGAGGACGGGGAGGGTGCGCTGGTAACCGGTTTCTACCGCACCATCGAAAAATACGCCCCGCAACTCGTGTCGTGGAACGGCGGTGGTTTCGACCTGCCGGTGCTGCACTATCGCGCCATGATTCACGGGATTTCGGCGCCGCGATACTGGGATCTGGGCGAGGACGACCGCGAGTTCAAATGGAATAACTACATCAGCCGCTATCACCAGCGCCATCTGGACCTGATGGACGTGCTCGCCATGTATCAGGCACGCGCAAACGCGCCGCTGGACGATCTCGCCAAGCTGTGCGGTTTCCCGGGCAAGCTAGGCATGGACGGCAGTAAGGTGTGGGAGGCGTATCGCGGCGGCAAACTCGAAGAGATTCGCAATTATTGCGAGACCGACGTGGTGAATACGTATCTGGTCTATTGCCGGTATCAGTTGATGCGAGGCGGCCTGCGTCAGGCTGAGTACGAACAGGAGATCGAATTTGTGAAGCGCTCGCTTGAGCAGGAGCCTGCCGCACACTGGAAGGAGTATCTCGGCGCCTGGGGATAATCCGTCGTACTTTCGTCCCGCACTTTCGTCCATTTTGGCGATTTGGGCGGGGCAGCAACAATTCGCCGTGTCTCACTTGCGGACGAATCGATTAAAATGCCGGGTTTGCTGTCGCATATGAGAACAAAGACGTGACCCGCTCCTCCCGAAACTCCTCGCGCGGCCGGCCCAGTGCCGAGCCCGGCATCATCGATATCGAATCGCTCGACATGGAAGCGCGCGGCGTTGGCCGCACCGCTCCTGAGGGCGAGCCGGGTACGCCGGAATTCAAGCCCGGCAAGGTCATTTTCGTCGAAGGCGCACTGCCCGGCGAGCGCGTCACGTATCTGAGCTATCGCCGCAAGCCCAAATTCGAGCAAGCGGAAACGGTGAGCGTGCTTCGGTCGAGTCCGATGCGCGCCAAGCCGCAATGCCCGCATTTCGGCAAGTGCGGCGGATGCTCGATGCAGCATCTGGAGCCGCGCGCGCAGATCGCCATCAAACAACGTGTTCTTGAGGACAACCTCGCCCGACTCGGGAAAGTGAAAGCCGAGGCGATGCTTCGTCCGATTCAGGGTCCGGACTGGGGCTACCGCTTCCGCGCTCGTCTGACGGTGCGCTACGTGCCCAAGAAGGGCGGTGTGCTGATCGGTTTCCATGAGCGCAAGAGCAGCTACGTCGCCGATATGGATTCGTGCGAAGTGTTGCCGCGTCATGTGTCGGACATGCTGGTACCGCTGCGTCGTCTGGTCGAATCACTGTCGATTCGTGAGCGTCTGCCGCAGATCGAGCTGGCGATCGGTGCCGATGTCACGGCGCTCGTGCTGCGCATTCTCGAACCGCTGACGCCTGCGGACGAAGATATTCTCCGTGCGTTCGCGGATGCAAATCACGTCCAGTTCTGGGTTCAGACGAAGGGGCCGGACACGGCCGTGCCGTTCTATCCGCTCGAACCGGAACTCCATTACACGCTGCCGGAATACCAGATCCGGATGCCGTTCAAGCCGACGGACTTCACGCAGGTCAATCATCAGATCAACCGCGTGCTCGTGCATCGTGCCCTGCGTCTGCTCGCGCCTCAGTCGAACGAGCGCGTGCTCGATCTGTTCTGCGGGCTGGGTAACTTCACGTTGCCGCTGGCGCGTCGTGCTGGCACGGTGATGGGCATTGAGGGCAGCACGGCATTGACCGAGCGCGCGTTGGCCAACGCGCAACGCAACGGCGTGGCCGAGCGGACGGAGTTCGCGTGCCGCAATCTGTTCGATATCACGGCGGACGATATGCGTGCGCTCGGCGCGTTCGACCGCTATCTGATCGATCCTCCGCGCGAAGGGGCGCTGGCGGTGTCGAAGGCGTTGGCGGAACTGGCACAGCAAGGGTACGAAGGTCTGCCCAAGCGTATCGTGTATGTTTCTTGCAGCCCGGCAACCCTGGCGCGCGACGCCGGTTTGCTGGTGCATGAGGCTGGATATCGGTTGACGCTTGCGGGTGTCGTCAACATGTTCCCGCACACTTCGCACGTGGAATCGATGGCCGTTTTCGAGCACGAGAGCATCGGGCAGCCGTGGGTGCCGCGCGTGCGCATGTCGGAGGACGCGGAGGATGTCGTCGAGGGGGTTGCCGACGAGGGCGTCGAAGCGATTGCCGGTGCGGTCGGTGGTGAGGGTGTGATCCACGAGGGCACCTGAGTATTCGTGGGCGGCGCAGACGGGCCCGGCCGGATAAGCCGGGATATCCCGCGCTGGGTGGGAGACGGTTCACCGCGAATTCGAGTCCCCCAAAGAAAAAAGCCAGTCCCGAAGGACTGGCTTTTTTATTGCTGCTGGCCAGCGGCGCTGGCGATCGGGCTGACCGCCGGTCGTTGGCCTCTCCGCTTAGTTGCGGTTGCCGCCCAGCACGCCCAGGATGGCGAGCAGGTTGGTGAAGATGTTGTACAGATCGAGGTAGATCGCGAGCGTCGCCGTGACGTAGTTCGTTTCGCCGCCGTTCACCACGCGCTGCACGTCGAACAGGATGTACGCCGAGAAGATAGCGATGGCGAGGACCGAGACCGTCAGCATCAGTGCCGGCAGATGCAGCCAGATGTTGGCGACCGAGGCGAGCAAGATCACGATCACGCCCATGAACAGCCACTTGCCCAGGCCGCTGAAGTCGCGCTTGCTGACCGTGGCCACCGTTGCCATCACGGTGAAGATCACGGCCGTGCCGCCGAACGCCAGCATGATGAGCGATGCGCCGTTCGAAAAGCCCAGCACGAAACTCAGCAGGCGCGTGAGCATCAGGCCCATGAAGAACGTGAAGCCGAGCAGCAGTGCCACGCCGACGCCGCTATTCTTGAAGCGCTCGATCGCGAACATGAAGCCGAAAGCGACCGCGAGGAACAGGATCATGCTGACCACCGGGCTGCCCGCGAACAGCGCGAAGCCGTAGGTCACACCCAGCCAGGCACCCGCAATCGTCGGCAGCATCGACAGTGCGAGCAGCCAATACGTATTGCGCAGCACCTTGTTGCGCACCTGTGCGGTCGAGACGCCCCCCGTTCCGCCGTAGCCGAAGCGTTGGAAATCCTGGTTCATATATAGTGTTCTCCGTGGTCGTTGTGCCTGTTGGCGGGGCCGGCAGGCGCCTGATGACGCATACGATGACCGGCAACCCTTGCCGGCGAATCCCCCGCAGCCGTTGGTCTGGCTTGTCGTCGAAGTGCAAGGATATCGAAATCTCCTGCGCAAAGCGCTCGGACGATTCTTGAAATCTCGGGGCAAAAGTCCCAATTTCAATCGGTCGTTACGCCCGCAAACCCTCCCATCGAGGGAAGGCACCGGAATCACACCCTTGTGTCAACTTCGCGAAAAGCCGGATCGTCCCGGCCGTCCTGCGTTTGAGCGGTACGCGCACTGTAGGTTCCGTCCCCATCATAACAGCCTTCGTGCTACAATTACGGGTTCATGTTGGTTATATAACTGCTTAATTTTTTGGAGTTTTTCATGGCAGTCGAACGCACTTTGTCGATTATCAAGCCCGATGCCGTTGCTAAGAACGTGATCGGCCAGATTTACAGCCGCTTCGAAGCCGCCGGCCTGAAGATCGCCGCTGCCAAGCTCGTGCACCTGTCGCGCGCCGATGCCGAGCAGTTCTACGCCGTGCACAAGGAGCGCCCGTTCTTCAAGGATCTGGTCGACTTCATGATCTCGGGTCCGGTGATGATCCAAGCTCTGGAAGGTGAAAGCGCCATCGCGAAGAACCGCGAACTGATGGGCGCCACCGACCCGAAGAAGGCAGAGAAGGGCACGATCCGCGCCGACTTCGCCGACAGCATCGACGCCAACGCCGTGCACGGCTCGGACGCCGCTGAAACGGCCGCTGCTGAAGTGGCTTTCTTCTTCCCGGGCATGAACGTCTACTCGCGCTAAGCCGCGTATAGTCGCTCAATCGCAGGAAGTTACCGAAGGGATGTTGACGGACCAGGGCCATGACCAACCTTACGAATCTGCTTGATTACGATCCGGACGGTCTGGCCGCCTATTGCGGCACGCTCGGCGAAAAGCCGTTCCGTGCTCGCCAGCTCCAGCGTTGGATCCACCAGATGGGCGCCGCCGATTTCGACGGCATGACCGATCTGGCCAAGTCGCTGCGCGAGAAGTTAAAAACGCGCGCGCACATCGCCGCGCCTGCCGCTATCACCGACCATCTGTCGGCGGACGGTACGCGCAAATGGCTGCTGGACGTGGGCAACGGCAATGCCGTCGAGACCGTCTACATCCCTGAGGAGACGCGTGGCACGCTTTGCGTTTCGTCGCAAGCGGGCTGCGCTGTCAATTGCCGGTTCTGTTCGACCGGTAAGCAGGGTTTCTCGCGCAATCTGTCGCTTGGCGAAATCATCGGTCAGTTGTGGATGGCCGAGTTCGCATTGCGCCGCGATCTGGGGCGCGAAGGTAAGAACGAGCGCGTTATCACCAACGTGGTGATGATGGGCATGGGCGAGCCGCTGCTCAATTTCGACAACGTGGTTGGCGCCATGCGCCTGATGCTCGACGATAACGCCTATGGGCTGTCGCGTCGTCGCGTGACCTTGTCGACGTCCGGTGTGGTGCCGATGATGGATCGCCTGGGCCAGGAGTTGCCCGTGGCGCTTGCCGTCTCGCTGCACGCGCCAAACGATGCGCTGCGCGATGTGCTCGTGCCGCTCAACAAAAAATATCCGTTACGCGAACTGATGGGCGCGTGCGAGCGTTACCTGGAAGTGGCGCCGCGCGATTTCATCACGTTCGAGTACTGCATGCTCGACGGTGTGAACGACACTGAAGCGCATGCGCGCGAGCTTGTCGCATTGACGCGCGACGTGCCGTGCAAATTCAATCTGATCCCTTTCAATCCGTTCCCCGAATCCGGCCTGCTGCGCTCGAAGGATCCGCAAATCAAGCGATTTGCCCAGATTTTGCTCGACGCAGGCCTCGTCACGACGGTGCGCAAGACGCGCGGTGACGACATCGACGCCGCCTGTGGTCAGCTGGCTGGCGAAGTGCAGGATCGCACGCGGCTTGCACAGCGCGGCAAATTCGGGAAAATCGCGGTCGAGGTGCGTAGCGTATGAGGCTGCGCATGGGCGGGCGTGGACCGTGGCGAGGGCCGTCGGCCCCGCACGTGCCATGCCTTCCGTCGGATCAGTCGTGCACTAAAGCATTCCTTGCGCGGGGCGCGTTTCGCGTTCCGCGCAATTTCGTCAGTGACATGCAAAATCGCCCGATGCGCCGCGCAGATCTGCACGCCGCGCGCACGGGGGACGATGTAGCGAAACTGTCGCGAGCATATCCTCAGCCGCTGCGGGCGGCTGCTTACGAACGGGGGCGTATCGATGGATAACCAGAATCAGGCGGATGCAGGCGGGCAAACCGGGGCTCAAGGCCAGGGCTTGCCGCAGGGAGCACCTGCCGGATGGGCTGAGCTGGGCGCGCAAGTGGGTGCGCAACTGGCCGCTTTGCGCGAGAAGCGCGGCATGTCCATTGAGGACGTGTCGGCGCGTTTGAAGGTCTCGGTGCAGAAGCTCAAGCGTCTCGAAGCCGGCGAGTGGGATGCCTTGCCGGAAATGCCGTTTATTCAGGGTGTGGTGCGTAGCTACGCTCGCATGGTCGGGGGTGACCCCGAGCCGATGATCGAATCGCTGCGTCGTGTGAGCGGTACGGCGACGGCCCCCATCGATATTCCGCAACCGCAGTCGGGACAGCCGAGCATCCCGAAGAGCCCGGTGCGTTTCCGCTCGCCGGTCGCAGCGTCTCAGGCCAAGTGGCCCTGGGCACTGGCTGCGCTGGTCGTCATCGCGGGCGCTGCATGGTACTTCGGCAATGCCCACAAAGCCGGGCGCGGCAACATCGAGGCGGCTGACCTGGCAAGCGGTGCGTCGGCACAAGGTGCCGTGGATGCTGCCGAGCCGGCAAGCCAGCCGGTGGTCGCCGATGCCAATGGCACGCCGCCGGGGGCAGAGGGCGGTGCCGCCACGAACGTTGCTAATGCGACGAACAACGGCAATACCGAAAGTACGGTCAATAACGCATCGGCCAGTGCCGCCGCTGCAGGCCCGGGCCTGATCGCTGCCGTCGATCCGACGCACGTGGTCGCCGGGATCGCGAGTGCTGCGGCCGCGACGAGCGTGGCCGCCCCTGCGGCACCGGCTGAGACGAAGGCGTCGAGCGTCGGTGCGCCGGGTAATGGCAAGATTGCGTTGCATCTGAAGGCGGACAGCTGGGTGGAAGTGCGTTCGAAGGACGGCAAGGTGCTGTTCTCCCAACTGATGCGTGCAGGTGCCGAACAAGAAATTACGGGCGATGCGCCGCTCAAGATCGTTGTGGGTAACGTCGCGGGCGTCGAATCGCTGGAATTCAACGGTCAACCGGTCGAGATCAAGTCCCGCAATGCGGGCAACGTGGCGCGTCTGACGCTCCAGTAAGACCGAAAGAGGGTAATCATGGCTTCTGTAGAATGCATGCCGATCATCGGTGGTCCGGCACCCCGCCGTCAGTCCCGCAAAGTCGGGATTCGTTGGGGCGGTCAACTGGTGACGGTTGGCGGCGATTCGCCGATTCGCGTGCAATCGATGACCAACACCGACACGGCAGACGTGATCGGTACGGCCATTCAGGTCAAGGAGCTGGCGCAGGCTGGCTCCGAACTCGTGCGAATCACGGTGAATACGCCGGAAGCGGCGGCTGCCGTGCCGCATATCCGTGAGCAACTCGATCGCATGGGTGTGATGGTGCCGCTGGTGGGCGACTTCCATTACAACGGCCACAAGCTGCTCGCCGACTATCCGGAATGCGCTGAGACGCTGTCGAAGTACCGCATCAACCCGGGCAACGTCGGGCAGGGCGCCAAGCGCGACACGCAGTTCGCGCAAATGATCGAGATGGCGATCAAGTACGACAAGCCGGTGCGTATCGGTGTGAACTGGGGCAGCCTGGATCAGTCGTTGCTCGCGCGGATCATGGACGAAAACGCCGCACGTGCCACGCCGTGGGACGCGCAGAGCGTGATGTACGAAGCGCTGATCACCTCGGCGCTCGAATCGGCCGAACTGGCGCAGCGTGTGGGTCTCGCGGCCGACAAGATTTTGCTGTCGTGCAAGGTCAGCGCAGTGCAGGACCTGATCGCGGTGTACCGCGAGCTGGCCAAGCGTTGCGACTATGCGCTGCACCTCGGGTTGACCGAGGCAGGCATGGGCTCGAAGGGTATCGTCGCCTCGACGGCCGCGCTGTCGGTGCTGCTGCAAGAAGGCATTGGCGACACGATCCGTATTTCGCTGACGCCGGAACCCGGCGGCGCGCGTACGGGTGAAGTCGTCGTGGCGCAGGAAATCCTGCAGACGATGGGCCTGCGTGCGTTCGCGCCGATGGTGATTGCCTGCCCGGGTTGCGGCCGTACGACGAGCACGGTGTTCCAGGAACTGGCGTCGAATATTCAGACATACCTGCGTGAACAAATGCCGGTGTGGAAGGCTCAATATCCGGGCGTCGAGAACATGAACGTCGCGGTCATGGGCTGCATCGTGAACGGTCCGGGTGAATCGAAACACGCGAACATCGGCATCAGCCTGCCGGGTTCGGGCGAATCGCCGGCTGCGCCGGTTTTCGTCGATGGCGAAAAGGTGCGCACGCTGCGTGGCGATCACATTGCTGAGGAATTCCAGCAGATCGTCGACGATTACGTGAAGTCGCATTACGGTCAGGCGGAAGGTGCAGTGGCCGCCTAAGTCGGCGCCTGAGTCGGCATGCACGGCTTGCACCAAGCGCGCCGACACACCGTGAGCAGCACGTCGCAGGGACGCAGACAGAACACAAGAGAATATGACTGACGCAAAGAAGAATCGCCCCGCCAAACTGGCCGGGGTCAAAGGTATGAACGACATCCTCCCGCAGGACGAAGCCCTGTGGGAGTTTTTCGAGGAATCGGTGCGCGCCATGTTGCGCGCCTACGGCTATCAGCAGATCCGTACGCCGATCCTCGAACAGACTCAACTGTTCACGCGCGGTATCGGTGAAGTGACGGACATCGTCGAGAAAGAGATGTACAGCTTCACCGACTCGCTCAACGGCGAACAACTCACGATGCGTCCGGAAGGTACGGCGGCAGCGGTTCGCGCAACGCTCGAACACAATCTGCTGTACGGTGGCCCGAAGCGTCTGTGGTACTTCGGCCCGATGTTCCGTCACGAGAAGCCGCAGCGCGGCCGCTATCGTCAGTTCCATCAGGTCGGCGTGGAAGCGCTTGGCCTGGCGGGTCCGGATGCCGACGTCGAAATCATTCTGATGTGCCAGCGTCTGTGGGACGATCTCGGTCTGACCGGTATCCATCTCCAGTTGAACTCGCTGGGGCAGGGTGAAGAGCGCGCGCGTCACCGTGCCGATCTGATCGCCTATCTCGAAAAGCACGTCGATCTGCTGGATGAGGACGGCAAGCGTCGCCTCTACACCAATCCGCTGCGTGTGCTCGATACTAAGAACCCGGCGATGCAGGAAATGGTCGAAGGTGCGCCGAAGCTCATCGACTATCTCGGCGAAGCGTCGATCAAGCACTTCGAAGGTGTGCAGTCGCTGCTCAAGGCGAACAACATCCCGTTCACGATCAATCCGCGCCTCGTGCGCGGTCTGGATTACTACAATCTGACCGTGTTCGAGTGGGTGACGGACAAGCTGGGTGCGCAGGGTACGGTCGCCGGTGGCGGTCGTTACGACCCGCTGATCGAGCAACTGGGTGGCGATGCTACGCCGGCGTGTGGTTGGGCGATGGGCGTTGAACGTATTCTTGAACTGCTGCGCGAAGACGATCTCGTGCCGCAGGCCGAAGGCGCTGACGTCTACGTTGTGCACCAGGGCGAATCGGCCGTGGCGCCGGCGCTGATTGCAGCGGAGCGCATGCGCGATGCCGGTCTGAACGTCGTGTTCCATTGCAGCCCGGACGGCAACGGCAGCAGCTTCAAGTCGCAAATGAAGCGCGCGAACGCCAGCGGTGCCAACTTCGCCGTCATCATCGGTGAGAACGAAGTGGCGTCGGGCACTGCCGAAGTCAAGCATCTGCGTGCCGCCGAGCAGACGAACAACCAGACAAGCGTGCCGTTTGAAGGCCTCGCCGAGTATCTGATCGACGCGATCGTCGCCAGTGCAGACGAGAGCGTGAACGAAAGCCTGGCCGATGCCGGCGCAGGCAACGAAACGCTTCATTAATCCAAGACGCCAGACACGGAGAACCCCGGCGAATGAGCAGCTATCACGAGGAACAGGAACAGATCGAGAACGTAAAGGCCTGGTGGAAGCAGTACGGCAATTACGTTATCTGGACGCTCGTCGTCATCATGCTGGCCTATGGCGGCTGGAACCTGTGGCGCTATTACGAGCGCAAGCAGGCGGTAGAAGCCGGCGTGCTGTATGGCGAACTGGAAACGGCGGTCAATGCGAACGACAAGGCGAAGGTTGCCCGTATCGCGTCTGACATGGAAAGCAAGTTCAGCGGCACGCCGTATGCGCAGATGACCGCGCTGCTCGCCGCCAAGACGTTGGCCGATGCCGGCGATACGGCAGGCGCGAAGGCACAACTGCAATGGGCTGCGTCGAACGCCAAGGACGATGAGTACAAGCAACTGGCCAAGCTGCGTCTGGCGGGTGTGCTGCTCGACGAGAAGGCTTACGACGAAGCGCTCAAGATGCTCGACAACCCGCCGGCACCGTACGCTGCGCTGTTTGCCGATCGCCGCGGCGATGTGCTCGTCGCCCAGAGCAAGGTGGCCGACGCACGGACCGCTTACAAGCTGGCGCTCGACAAGCTCGACAAGCAGGATTCGGGCATGCGCCAGTTCGTGCAATTCAAGCTCGACGCGCTGGGGGCCTGACGCGCGTCGGCATTCCGTTGGCAAGTATTACCCTCCCATAACGCATAACCGGGTACATGATGATCCTTAACGACTTCCGTCGATCGATGCCGCAAACGATGGCCATGTCACAGTCCGTGCAGGTCACCCAGTCGGATTCGCCGCGCCGTGGCATTTTCAAGCGCGCGAGCACCGCTGTGCTGACGCTGGCAGTGTTGGGCACGCTGGGTGGTTGCGGGCTGTTCGGCAGCAAGCCGGCGCATGAGCCCACGCCGCTCACGGAGATCAAGCAGGCGCTGACCGTCAAGCAGATGTGGACGGCGAGCGTCGGTAAGGCAGGCGCCTACAGCTTTGCGCCGGTTGCGGTGGGCAATGCCGTCTTCGCGGCTGGCGCGAACGGCGGCATCGTGCGCGTGGATGCGGAAACGGGAGCGTCGACCTGGTCGGCCAAGGCGGATACGAACATCACCGCAGGTCCGGGCAGCGATGGTGAGACGACGGTGGTCGCCACGCACAAGGGCGATGTGATCGCCTTCGATCACGACGGCAAGCAGTCGTGGAAGGCGAACGCCGGCAGCGAAGTGCTGACGGCACCGCTGGTGGGGCGTGGTCTGGTGGTGGTGCGTGCCATCAACAACCGTGTGACCGCGTTCGATTCGGGCACGGGTTCGGTGCGCTGGTCGTACTCGCAGCCGGCCACGTCGCTTACGCTGCGCACTGGCACCGGCATGGCGTTCGTGGGTGACCGTTCGGTCATCACGGGCTTCCCGGGCGGCAAGCTGGTGGCGCTCGACGCCAATACCGGCAATCCGCAGTGGATCACGCCGCTGTCGTACCCGAAGGGTGTGACGGAAGTCGAGCGTGTGAATGACGTCACGGGCTCGCCGGTCGTGTTCGGTCGTCAGGTGTGCGGCGCGACGTTCCAGGGTCGCGTGGGTTGCGCCGACGTGCAGACCGGCAACGGTCTGTGGGCGCGTGATTTCTCGTCGCCGAACGGTGTGTCGCAGGACGAGCGTGTGGTGGCTGCGGTCAATACCGATGGCGCCGTGTACGCGTTCAACGCTGCCGATGGCAGTACACTGTGGCAGAACGACAAGCTCAAGTACCGCGACCTGTCGGCGCCGCTGGCGCTCGGCCGTGTGGTGGTCGTGGGCGACAAGCAGGGCTATCTGCATTTCCTGTCTCGCGACAACGGCGAGTTCCTCGCCCGCGTCAAGCTGAGCGGAGCCATCAGCGCACAGCCGGTTATCGCCGGTCAGACGCTGGTTGTGCAAACCCGCGACGGCAACATTTATGGCTTCCGTCCGGAATAACCGGTAACCGGCAAGCACCCGGGCATTTTCCGGGAACGGCCGGCAGCGCGCCGGCCGTCTTCGTTTTTAGGGCTTATTCATGAAACCCGTGATCGCGCTCGTAGGGCGCCCCAACGTCGGCAAATCGACGCTATTCAACCGTTTGACCCGCTCGCGCGACGCACTCGTCGCCGACATGCCCGGGCTCACGCGCGACCGTCACTATGGCGAGGGGCGTGTTGGCGAGCATCCGTATCTGGTGATCGATACCGGCGGCTTCGAACCCGTGGCCAAGGAAGGCATCTTCCACGAGATGGCCAAGCAGACGCGTCAGGCCGTGGTCGAAGCCGACGTGGTGATCTACATCGTGGACGGCCGTCAGGGCTTGACGCCGCAAGACCAGATCATCGCCGACTATCTGCGCAAGACGGGGCGCAAGATCATGCTCGTGGTCAACAAGGCCGAGGGCATGAAGTACTCCGCGGTCGCGAATGACTTCTACGAACTCGGTCTGGGCGATCCGCTGGCGATTTCGTCCGCGCACGGCGACGGTGTGAAGGAAGTCATCGACGAAGCCCTCGCGCCGTTCTATGCGAATCAGGACGAGAGCGAGGACGACGACAAGCACGATGGCCGTGTGAAGATCGCCATCGTCGGTCGTCCGAACGTCGGGAAGTCGACGCTGGTCAACACGCTACTGGGTGAGGAGCGCGTGATCGCGTTCGACATGCCGGGCACAACGCGCGATTCGATTCACATCGACTTCGAGCGTCAGGGCAAGAACTACACGCTGATCGATACGGCGGGTCTGCGTCGTCGCGGCAAAGTGTTCGAAGCGATCGAGAAGTTCTCGGTCGTGAAAACGCTGCAATCGATTGCCGATGCGAACGTCGTGATCCTCATGCTCGACGCCCGTCAGGATATTTCCGATCAGGACGCGCATATTGCCGGCTTTATTCTGGAGTCGGGGCGTGCGGTGGTCGTGGGCGTGAACAAGTGGGACGGACTGGACGAATACACCCGCGACCAGGCGAAACAGGAATTGGAGAGAAAGCTCAAATTCCTCGGTTTTGCAAACTTCCACTTCATTTCGGCCACGAAGGCGACGGGCATCGGTCCGTTGATGCGTTCGGTGGACGAAGCGTTCGCCGCGGCGATGACGAAGTTGCCGACGCCGAAGCTCACGAAGGCGCTGATCGAGGCTGTGGAGCACCAGCAGCCGCGGCGTGCGGGCTTCTCGCGTCCGAAACTGCGCTATGCCCACCAGGGCGGCTCGAATCCGCCGATCATCGTCATTCACGGGAACAGTCTGGATGGCGTGACCGATAGTTATCGCCGTTACCTTGAGAACCGTTTCCGCGAAACTTTTAAGTTGAAGGGCACTCCATTACGCATAGAGTTCCGCAACAGCGCGAACCCTTACGCCAAGGGCGAGTGAAAGCCCGCCTGGGGCGGGGTTTTGCTGGCGACGCTAGCAAAATCGGCTATAGTGTGGAGGTCAGGGTGGGAAGCGCGCACACGCCCTGGCTTACGGTCATTTGCTAAAAATACAATGGAGTAACTTATGAGCAACAAAGGGCAACTTCTACAAGACCCGTTTCTGAACGCCTTGCGTAAGGAGCATGTTCCCGTCTCGATCTATCTGGTCAACGGTATCAAGCTGCAGGGAAACATCGAGTCGTTCGACCAGTATGTCGTCCTGCTGCGTAACACGGTCACCCAAATGGTTTACAAGCATGCCATTTCGACGGTCGTGCCTGCGCGTCCGGTGAATTTCCATCCGGAAGCCGAGCAGTCCTGATTCAGGCTCGCCCGACCGGGAGTCTCCGGCCGGGCGAATTTCTCTTCCCCACCGCCCGCTCTTGTCCAACAGTCCCAATTCCCAATCCCAGCGTAGCTTGACCATCAATGCCGCGCTCGTCGGCGTCGATTTCGGCAAACTCGATTTCGAAGCCAGTCTCGAAGAACTCGACCTTCTGACGCAATCCGCAGGCGCCAAGCCTGTCGTGACCATCACCGGCCGTCGCCATAGCCCGGATGCCAAGTTGTTCATCGGCAGCGGCAAGGCAGAAGAATTGCGCGAAGCCATCGCCGAATTCGACGTCGAACTGGTGATTTTCAATCACGCGCTGACACCTGGCCAGCAGCGTAACCTCGAACACCTCCTGCAATGCCGCGTGGTGGACCGTACCAGCTTGATCCTCGATATCTTTGCCCAACGTGCGAAGAGTCATGAAGGCAAGCTGCAGGTCGAACTCGCACAGCTGCAGTACCTGTCCACGCGCCTCGTGCGCGCCTGGACTCACCTTGAACGTCAGAAGGGTGGTATCGGTCTGCGTGGTCCGGGTGAAACGCAGTTGGAAACTGACCGTCGTTTGTTGGGCGAACGCGTGAAGTCGCTCAAGATTCGACTCGAAAAACTTCAGCGTCAACACGATACGCAACGCCGGGCGCGTCAGCGCAGCGGCACGATGTCGATCTCGCTGGTGGGCTATACGAACGCGGGAAAATCCACGCTGTTCAATGCGATGACGAAAGCCAACGCCTACGCCGCGGATCAGTTGTTCGCCACGCTCGATACGACCTCGCGTCGTGTTTATCTTGGTGAACTCGGGAACATCGTGCTGTCTGATACTGTCGGATTCATCCGCGAGTTGCCTCACCAGTTGGTGGCGGCATTCCGGGCGACGCTTGAGGAGACGGTGCACGCCGACATGCTGCTGCATGTGGTGGACGCGTCGAGTCAGGTGCGCAAGGAGCAGATGGCCGAGGTCAATGCCGTTTTGGCGGAGATCGACGCGGCCGATATCCCGCAGATTCTCGTCTGGAACAAGATCGACGCGGTGCCGGAACTGGCCGCACAAGGGCCGAGAATCGAACGGGATGAGGCCGGGCGCATT
Source organism: Pandoraea sp. NPDC090278 (assembly GCF_044772185.1). Classification (NCBI taxonomy): domain Bacteria; kingdom Pseudomonadati; phylum Pseudomonadota; class Betaproteobacteria; order Burkholderiales; family Burkholderiaceae; genus Pandoraea; species Pandoraea sp. NPDC090278. The sequence continues at coordinate 564,045 of NZ_JBIVYJ010000001.1, forward strand.
ACGCGAGTCTTCTTGAGCGCGCGCACCGGTCAGGGCCTCGACCTGCTGCGCGAGGCCATCAGCGAGGCGGTTGTGGCTGGCACTGGTGGGTTACAATCGCAGCACGAAGCGCCCGATGTCCGGCTCATCGACCGTTGGGACGATGTGCCGCGCGCAGAAGACAGATAACACGAGACGTCGCACCGTGAAGGGCGCGTTGCCACGGGGAACACCGGCAGCACGCTTCGACTCGGGTGACGAACTGGCAAGAGACTAGACGGAGGCCGGGTAAGGCCGCCGATCGGCAAACCAGATTCGGGAAACACGCGCGAACCGGCAGCATGCGCGCTCCGATATGAGGCGCGCCGGTCGCAACGCCCAACCCGCTTCAGTCACCACGCTTCTACCTATGCTTCCAAGAGCTTTGATGCGACGAGTTGGCTTGATTTTCTCCCTGAACGACCCGCGCTGGGGGCGGGACGGCGGCGGCGATTCGCCGTCCGGCAATCAGGAGCCGAACCGCCCCGATCGTGCGAACAATCCGAATTCGCAGGATCAGAAGGAGCCGCAGCGCGGACCGCAAGGCCCGCAGCAGGATGGCCCTCCCGATCTCGACGAACTGTGGCGCGATTTCAATCGTCGTCTGAACCGTATCTTCGGCCGTAAGAACGGCGGAGGCGGCAACAATGGCGGCTCGAACAATTTCTCCGGTGGCTCGCGTGGTTCGGGTATCGGCGTGGGCGTTGTCGTCGCGCTGGCCTTCCTGATCTGGCTGGCCACGGGCGTCTTCATCGTCCAGGAAGGTCAGGTCGGTGTCGTCACCCAGTTCGGCAAGTACAAGTACACGACCACCTCGGGTATTCAATGGCGCTTGCCGTACCCGTTCCAGTCGGTCGAGATCGTCAACATGTCGCAGATCCGATCGGTGGAAATTGGCCGCTCGAACACGATTCGCGATACCGATCTGAAGGATTCGTCGATGCTCACGGGCGACGAGAACATCATCGATGTTCGCTTCGCTGTGCAGTACCGCATCAAGGACGCGACCGAATTCCTGTTCAATAACGTGGACGCCGAATCGTCGGTGAATCTGGCTGCGCAGACGGCCGTGCGTGAGATCGTCGGCAAGAGCAAGATGGACTTCGTGCTCTATGCCGGTCGCGAAGAAATCGCGAACGAACTCGTCACGTCGATCCAACGCATTCTGGATAGCTACAAGACGGGCATTCTCGTCACGAGCGTAACGATGCAAAGCGTTCAGCCGCCTGAGCAGGTGCAGGCCGCGTTCGACGACGCCGTGAAGGCCGGGCAGGATCTCGAACGTGCGAAGAACGAAGCGCAAGCCTATGCCAATGACGTGATTCCGCGTGCCAAGGGTACGGCGTCGCGTCTGACGGAAGAGGCGGCCGGTTACAAGGCGCGTGTCGTGTCGCAGGCGCAAGGGGATGCCGATCGCTTCAAGTCGGTGCAGGAAGCCTACGCCAAGGCGCCGGGTGTGATCCGCGAGCGTATGTATCTCGATACGATGCAGCAGATCTACTCGCGCACCACGAAGATCATGGTGGATTCGAAGAACAACAGCCTGTTGTATCTGCCGTTGGACAAGATCATGGAGCGTTCGCGTAGCGACGCATCGACCCCGGCACCGGCATCCGGTGCAGGCACGGGGGCTGCGGCAGGTGCGCCTGCTGCGAGCGACAGCAGTGATGTCGACCATGATCGATCGCGTGCGGCACTGCGCAACCGCGACCGCGATTCACGCTAAGGGGATAAGCGCATGAACCGTATTGGAACCGTTATCGTCGCGCTGATCGTTTTGCTGATCGTGCTCGCCTCGACCATGTTCGTGGTGGACCAGCGCCGTTTTGCCGTGGTGTTCTCGCTTGGCGAGATCAAGGATGTCTACAACCAACCCGGCCTGAAATTCAAGTTGCCGCCGCCGCTCCAGACTGTGCTGTATCTGGACAAGCGCATCATGACCATCGACAACCCGGAGCCTGAGCGCTTCATCACGGCCGAGAAGAAGAACCTGATCGTCGACTCGTATGTGAAGTGGCGCATCATCGACCCGCGCAAGTTCTATGTGAGCTTCAAGGGTGACAACCGCCTCGCACAGGATCGTCTGACGCAGCAGATTCGCTCGGCATTGCAGGAAGCGTTCACCAAGCGCACCGTGACCGAAGTGGTCTCGACGCAGCGTGATCAGGTCATGCAATGGGTGAAGCAGAAGGTGGGCGACGAAGCCGCGCAAGTCGGTATCGAGATTGTCGACGTGCGTATGCGCCGCGTGGATCTGGCAGCCGGTATCAGCGATTCGGTGTATAGCCGGATGGCCGCCGAGCGTAAGCGTGTGGCGAACGAACTGCGTTCGACGGGTGCTGCCGAGGCCGAGCAGATTCGTGCCGACGCCGACCGTCAACGTGATGTGGTGGTCGCCGAGGCCTATGCCAAGGCACAGCAGGTCAAGGGTGAGGGCGACGCCGTTGCCGCGGGTATCTACGCTCAGGCGTTTGGCCGCGATCCGCAGTTTGCCCAGTTCTATCAGAGCCTCGAAGCGTACAAGGCGACCTTCCGTGACAAGAAGGACGTCATCATCGCCGACCCGAACAGCGACTTCTTCCGATTTATGCGTGGTTCCGGTGGTGCTGGCGCGTCAGCCGGAAAAGCGGGAAAATAGCCCTTCTGACATCCGAGTAGCTGCCACCGCCCGCGTCAACGCGGGCGGTGGCGTTTTGGCCGAGCCCTCCTGTGACCAGCAGCACGATAATTCTCGCTTTCGCCCTCATGCTGATCGTGGAGGGATTGTTTCCGTTTGCCGCGCCGGAACGGTGGCGGCAAAGTTTTCGTAAAATAACGGAAATGCCGTCCGGCCAGATTCGCTTCTTCGGCCTGGCCGCCGTCCTGCTGGGGCTGATTCTGATGCTGCTGGCCGATTACTAAAAGGCGCTTTCACGCGCCGTCTGAATTCCGAAATACCCATGCCGAACTGGCTACTTCCCGAAAATATCGCCGACGTGCTGCCGTCCGAGGCGCGCAAGATCGAAGATCTGCGCCGACTGATGCTCGATCGTTTCCGTACGTACGGCTATGAGCTCGTCATGCCGCCCATGCTCGAGTATGTCGAGTCGCTGCTGACCGGCACCGGCCACGACCTCGACCTGCGCACGTTCAAGCTCGTCGATCAGCTCTCGGGCCGCACGATCGGTCTGCGTGCCGACATCACCCCGCAGATCGCCCGTATCGACGCCCATTTGCTCAACCGAAAGGGCGTGACGCGTCTGTGCTATGCCGGTAGCGTGCTGTTCACTCGTCCGCGTAATTTGCTGGCGACCCGTGAGCCGTTCCAGATCGGCGCCGAAATCTTCGGTCATAGCGGTCTCGAGGCGGATCTCGAAATCCAGGAATTGCTGCTGTTCTGCCTGCAACTCGCTGGACTGAAGCAGATTCGTATCGATCTTTGCCATGCTGGCGTGCTCGAGGCGCTGCTGGAAGGCGTGCCGGCTGCCGAAGCCATCGAAAGCCAGTTGTTCGGTGCACTGGCGACGAAGGACGTGCCTCAGTTGCAGGAATTGACACGCGACCTACCGGCACACGTGCGCGACGCTTTGCTGAGTCTGACCACGTTGTACGGGGACCCGGCGGATACGCTGGAGCGTGCCCGCAAGGTTCTGCCGGATCTGCCGGGCGTGAAGGCTGCGCTGGACGATCTGGCCTATCTGGCGGCGTCGCAAAGCAAGGACGGTCCGGCCGTGCTGTCGATCGATCTTGCGGACCTGCGCGGCTACCAGTACCACAGCGGCGTGATGTTCGCGGCGTATGTCGACGGCATTCCCAACGCGATTGCGCGCGGCGGGCGCTACGACAAGGTCGGGCAGGCGTTCGGACGTGACCGCCCGGCGACCGGATTTTCGCTCGATTTGCGTGAATTGGCGGCAATTTCGCCAGTGGAAGCGCGTAGTAACGCGATTTTGGCCCCGGCCGACGATGTGCCGGGTCTGCGCGCCAAGATCGACAGCCTGCGCGACGCGGGCGAGGTCGTGATCCGCATGCTGCCGGGGCACGATCAGGATTTCGAGGAGTTCACGGGGGACCGTGTCCTTGTCGAGAAAAATGGCCAATGGGTTGTGACGCCCCGGTGAATTCGCTGAAAAAAGCGGCACTCCCCTGCGCCAACACGGGTAGAATACGTTTTTAACCAAACCAACTATTGTTATGTCCGGCAATGCTTTGAATCAGGGACGCAACGTCGTCGTTATCGGAACCCAATGGGGCGACGAAGGTAAGGGTAAGGTCGTCGACTGGCTGACCGATCACGCGCAAGGCGTGGTGCGTTTCCAGGGTGGCCACAATGCCGGACATACGCTCATCATCGGTGGCAAGAAGACGATTCTGCGCCTGATCCCGTCGGGCATCATGCACAAGAGCGTCACGTGCTACATCGGTAACGGTGTGGTGTTGTCGCCCGAAGCCCTGTTCAAGGAAATCGAAGAACTCGAAAGCGCTGGCCTGAACGTTTGCGGCCGTCTGCGCATTTCCGAAGCCTGTACCCTGATCCTCCCGTACCACGTTGCCATCGACCAGGCGCGCGAAGCACGTCGTGGCGCGAGCAAGATCGGCACGACCGGTCGCGGCATTGGCCCGGCCTACGAGGACAAGGTTGGCCGTCGTGCACTGCGCGTGCAGGATCTGTTCGATCCGAAGGCATTCGCCGAGCGTCTGCGCGAAAACCTCGACTATCACAACTTCGTCCTGACACAGTATCTGGGCGCGCCGGCTGTCGACTTCCAGGAAACGCTGGACAAGATGCTCAGCTACGCCGAACGCCTGCGTCCGATGATTGCCGACGTGTCGCAAGAGCTTTACGCCGTCAATCGTGAAGGCAAGGCGCTGCTGTTCGAAGGTGCGCAAGGCACGCTGCTCGACATCGATCACGGCACGTATCCGTTCGTCACCAGCAGCAACTGCGTGGCAGGTGCCGCTTCGGCTGGCGCGGGTGTCGGTCCGCAACAACTCCACTACGTGCTCGGCATTACCAAGGCGTATTGCACGCGTGTTGGCGCCGGTCCGTTCCCGAGCGAACTGTACGACGCGGATAACCCCGCCCGTCAGGAAGCCATTGGTCTGCAACTCGCGACGGTGGGTAAGGAATTCGGTTCGGTCACGGGCCGTCCGCGCCGCACGGGTTGGATGGATGCCGCAGCGCTTAAGCGTTCGATTCAGATCAACGGTGTGACCGGTCTGTGCATGACGAAGCTCGACGTGCTCGACGGTCTCGAAACGGTGCGTCTGTGCGTCGGTTACAAGATCGACGGCAAGGCGATCGACATTCTGCCGCGCGGCGCTGTCGATGTGGCGCGCTGCGAGCCGGTCTACGAAGATTTCCCGGGCTGGACGCAGAGCACCGTTGGCGTGACGAAGTGGGATCAACTGCCGGTTGAGGCTCAGAACTATCTGAAGCGTATCGAGGAAGTGAGCGGTATTCCGATCGATATGGTGTCGACCGGCCCGGATCGTGACGAAACGATCCTGCTGCGCCACCCCTTCAAGAACTAAAAACAGCACGACAAGCAAGACACACCATGAATCTGCCCCAAAACGACGATAAGAACCTCTGGGTCTCGTGGGACGAATATCATCGACTGATCGAGCGCCTGGCGCTCAAGGTCCATGAGTCCAACTGGAAGTTCGACAAGATCCTGTGTCTGGCCCGAGGTGGCTTGCGTGTGGGCGACCAGCTCGCACGCATTTACGACGTGCCGCTTGCGATCCTGGCGACGAGTTCGTATCGCGAAGCCGAAGGCACCATTCGTGGCGACCTCGATATCGCTCAGTACATCACTATCACGCGCGGCGAGCTGGAAGGCCGTGTGCTGCTGGTCGACGATCTGGTCGATTCGGGTGTGACGCTCGAGCGCGTCGGCAAGCACCTGAAGGAGCGTTTCACCAAGGTGACGGACGTGCGCTCGGCCGTGCTGTGGCATAAGGCCTGTTCGAAGGTGGCACCGGATTACGCGGTCGATTTCCTGCCGACGAATCCGTGGATTCACCAGCCGTTCGAAGAGTACGACACGCTGCGTCCGCACAATCTGGCGGCTTGGATCAAGCGCGGCACCTAAGTCGTTCCGATGCATTTGGCGCGCCGTGAGGTGACGCCCCGCCCGGGGGAGACTTCGGGCGATACAGGCGGTGACATCGAAAGATGCACCGCCTGTTTTGTTTGGATCGCTGCATCCGCCGTTGGTCTCCCTTTGATTCGCCTTGGTCCTAGGCTGAAGCCCCCACCTCAGGCGCAATAAGCGGGCAATTCCCCCTTTGATTGCCGCTTGTGTCCGTTTCGCCCTGTGTTCTGATGGGGGCTCTCACCATCCCTTGCAGCGTTATTCTCGCCGTCTTGCCATGATCAGGTTGTTTCGCCTCTTTCCCGCAACGTGCGCGATTGTGCTTGCAGGCCTCCTGGCCTCGGTGAGCCCGTCGAGTCTCGCGGCGTCTGCGGTGGCGGGCGTCCACACGGCAAGTGGGCTTCGATATGTCTACGTCACCAATCAGACGTCGATGGCGAAGGCCAAAATTGCCGCGGTGAACCGATGCAGAACGCAACTTGCATCGGGAAGTCGAGGAGGGCGATGCGAAGTCCTGATGGCGGGAAATGGACCGGCCTACTGGGCGGTCGTGCATGCCAGCAATGGAGAGGTTGGGGTAGCGCTAGGCGACACGCAGGATTCTGCGTTGCAGGATGCGTTTGTCGTTTGCCAGCGCGGTGGACAATGCTCGACGGACGGCGCGCAAGTGTGGTTCGACAGTGGTCAGCGTCCAGGGAAGCGCTTGCCGCCACCGCAGGCCGCCCAGGCAACCCCGGCTCAGTGCAGGATACCCACTGGACAGGTCGTCCGAATGCGCACTCAATGCATCAACGGTGAGTGCACGCGGACGTATGAGAACGGCTGCACCATTCGCTTTCAAGCCGCGCGTTGCCTCGATAAGGAAACGCACAGCTATACGTGGCGACCGAACGGTTGCGACGACGATAGCTGAGGGCTGAAGGGTGAGGGCCGACGCCCGTCAGCCCCCATTCCTCATGTGATGTAAGCCGTCAGCTCGCTGACATTCCGCTGTGGCGCAGCAATGCATCGACTTGCGGCGCGCGACCCCGGAATGCGATGAACGATTCCATCGCCTCACGGCTGCCTCCCACGGCGAGAATCTCGTCGCGATAACGCTTACCCGTCGCCGTATCCAGCACCGTGCCACTCACCTTGGCCGCTTCCTCGAAAGCGGCATAGGCATCGGCCGACAGCACTTCAGCCCACTTGTAGCTGTAATAGCCCGCCGCGTATCCGCCCGCGAAGATATGGCTAAACGTGTTCGGCCAGCGCGAGAAATCCACTTGCGGGGTGACGTGCAGACGATCGTTGATGCGTCGCGACACTTCAAGCACCGACTCCGGCCCACGCGGATCGAAGTCGTAATGCAGGTGCATGTCAAAGTCCGAGAAGACCAGTTGGCGCAGCATCATCAGGCCGCTCTGGAAATTTCTAGCGGCGATCATCTTGTCGAACAGCGCGCGCGGCAGGGTGGCCCCCGTATCGACGTGCGCCGTCATGTGCTCAAGGACGTCCCACTCCCAGCAGAAGTTCTCCATGAACTGCGAGGGCAATTCCACGGCGTCCCATTCGACGCCATTGATGCCAGCAACACCGGCGTCTTCGACTTGCGTCAGCATGTGGTGCAAGCCGTGGCCGAACTCGTGGAACAGCGTGATGACATCGTCGTGCGGCAGCAGGGCGGGCTTTTCTCCGACCGGGGCGGGGAAGTTGCAGACGAGGTAGGCGACCGGGGTTTGCAGCGCGCCGTCGTGCAGACGCTTGCGCGTGCGCGCGCTATCCATCCATGCCCCGCCGCGTTTGCCTTCGCGAGCGAAGAGGTCCATGTAGAACTGCGCGACCAGTTCGCCATTGCGTTCGATGCGGAAGAAGCGCACGTCGGGATGCCACGTCTCGGCCTCTTGCGGACGAATCGTCACATCGAACAAGGTGCCTGCAACACGGAACAAGCCGTCGAGTACCTTCGGGAGCGGGAAATACTGACGCACTTCCGTTTCGGAAAAAGCGTACCGTTGCTGGCGCAGCTTTTCAGACGCGTATGCCGTATCCCAGGGCAGCAACTTGTCGATGCCGAGCGACTTGGCCGCAAATGCCTGAAGCTCTTCCCAGTCCTGTTCTGCATACGGACGAGCACGGCGCGCGAGGTCTTCGAGGAATTCGAGCACTTGCGCGGGCGATTCGGCCATCTTCGGCTCGAGTGAGACTTCTGCGTAGTTCTTGAAGCCCAGCATTTGCGCTTCTTCGCGACGCAGCGCGAGTTGCTCCACAACGATACCGGTGTTGTCCCAACCCGCGTCGCCATCGCCGAATTTCGGTCCGAGTTCGGATGCGCGTGTCACGTTCGCCCGATACAGCTTTTCGCGCAGCGCGCGATTGTCCGCGTACTGGAGTACGGGGAAGTACGAGGGGAAGTGCAGCGTGAACTTCCAGCCTTCCACGCCATCGCGATCGGCAGCGGCGCGTGCGGCCGCCTTGTCGTCGTCAGGCAGACCCGCGATCTCCGTTTCGTCGGTCACGACGAGGGAGAACTTGTTGGTGGCATCAAGGACGTGATCGGAGAAGCTCTTCGCGAGGCTGGCCTGTTCTTCTTGAATCTCGGCAAATCGTGGCTTCTGATCTTCTGGGAGTTCTGCGCCGCCCAGGCGGAAGCCGCGCATTTCATTGTCCAGGATCTTCTTGCGAGCGGTGGACAGTCCGGCAAATTCCGGTCCGGCGGCAATCGACTTGTACTTGTCGAACAGCGCGAGATTCTGGCCGACGCTGGCCGAAAACTCGGTGACGCGCGGCAGATTTTCGCTATAGGCGGCGCGCAGTTCAGGAGTGTCGGCAACTGCGTTCAGGTGTCCGATGATTTCCCAGGCGCGTCCAAGGCCTTCCGTGCCGTCTTCGACAGCGTCGAGGATATTGGCCCATGTCGCGGGTGTTGCGGGGTCGGCTGCACGATCGACGGCCGCGCGTGCCTGCTCCAGCAGCACGTCGACGGCTGGCGTCACATGCTCAGGGCGAATTTCGGAAAAACGGGGGAGTCCCTCGATGTCGAGAAGAGGATTGCTTTTCGGCGTATTCATGCGTTCGTTATCCACTTGAAGGGGCTTACGAAGAGTGTGGGGGCAACCTGTCGAATTTTCCAGTCGTTTTTTTCAACTGATGTCATTGACGTCACCAACCGGGAATTGCACACGAAGCCTTGGTGGGATTGACTTGGCGCACAAATGAAGAGGGCGCGTACGACCTGTTGGCCGTGCGCGCCCCATAAGGCGTTGCTGCGGGAAAAACCGTTGCTTCTGGTCAGCTGTCCGCCTGGCGATCAGCCAAGCGCGCGCTCCGCCGCTTCGATCGTGTTGACCAGCAACATGGTAATGGTCATCGGGCCCACGCCACCGGGCACCGGTGTGATAAAGCCAGCGACTTCCTTGACGCCGTGGAAATCGACGTCGCCGCAGAGCTTGCCTTCGTCGTCACGATTCATGCCGACGTCGATCACCGCAGCACCCGGCTTGACCATATCGGCCGTGACGATATTGCGCTTGCCCACGGCGGCAACGATCACGTCGGCATTGCGCGTGTGCGCCGCCAGATCGCGCGTCTTGCTGTTGCAGATGGTGACGGTGGCACCGGCCTGAAGCAGCATCATGGCCATGGGCTTGCCGACGATGTTCGACGCGCCGATCACGACTGCAACGGCGCCACGCAGCGGGAACTCCACCGATTCGAGCATCTTCATGCAGCCATAAGGCGTGCAGGGACGGAACAGCGGAGCGCCCGTCATGAGTGCCCCGGCGTTCGAGACGTGGAAGCCGTCGACATCCTTTTCTGGCGCAATGGCTTCGAGCACCTTGTGGCTGTCGATGTGCTTGGGCAGCGGCAGTTGCACGAGAATGCCGTTGATCTTCGGATCGCGATTCAGCTCATCGATTCGAGCGAGCAAATCGCTCTCGGCCAGGTCCGCCGGGTAGCGATCGAGCGACGAATACAGGCCATTGTCTTCGCAAGCCTTAACTTTGTTGCGCACATAGACCTGGCTGGCTGGGTCTTCGCCGACGAGAACCACGGCGAGGCCGGGTTGATGGCCGCGAGCGGAGAGTGCGGCGGCGCGCGTGGCGACTTCGGCACGAATACGTTTGGCGAGGGCGTTGCCGTCGATGAGGGTGGCGGTCATGATGCGTGGATATCGTATGAAGGAAGGGGGCTGGCCCAAGGGAGCCGTATACAGCGACGCGGGTCGGGCGGGCGACGAGCGCAAAGACCGTATTATACCGGCGCGCTGGGGCTCACGGGAGCGGGGCATGCGGTGTAACGCGTTAATGCCTGCGTTAGCCTGCGTTAGCGCAAGTGCCGTTGGGGAGGGGAAAGAAGGACGCAACCCGACGGGCGCGACCGGTGGTCGGTCGGCGCAAGGGGGCGGTGGGGCACCGGACTTGAAATCAGTACAGTACCCGAAGGCTCGATACCCTGCACCCTAAGGTGCAGGGCCATCCGATTTATCGCTTGGACAGTGCCAGACGGAGCAGATCGGCAACGGTGTTAACGTTGAGCTTCTCCATGATGTTGGCGCGGTGCGCTTCGACTGTCTTGATGCTGATGCCGAGATCGTCGGCAATCTGCTTGTTCAGGCGACCGGCGATGATGCGCTCGAGCACCTGATGCTCACGGCTCGTCAACTTCCTGAGCAGTTCTTCCGCAGCTTGCTGTTCGCGATGGCGGCCAGCTTCCTCGCGAGCGGTTCTCAGCATGTTTTCGACCTGCTTGCGCAGTTCGCCCTCGTCGAACGGCTTTTCGATGAAGTCCGTAGCACCTTTCTTCATCGTTTCGACAGCCATCGGCACGTCACCGTGGCCCGTCACGAAGATGATCGGCAGGTTGATGCCGCGCTCGATCAGGGCGTCCTGAAGCTCCAGTCCGCTCATGCCCGGCATGCGGACGTCGAGAATCAGGCAGCCAATCAGGTTGTTCGGGCGGTTGCTTTGCGTAACGTCTGCGCAAAACTGCAGAAAATCGTCTGCACTGCCAAACCCTCGCACGTGATATCCATTGGCTTCTAGAAGCCAGCGAAGCGAGTCGCGGACAGCTTCGTCGTCATCGACAACAAAGACGGTTTCTTGATCGGTATTGATATTGGGTGTCGTCATAGTCCTCCCCCGGATCCGGATGTCGTATCGCTTTCTAACGGTAACAGAATACAAAAAGTACAACCATTCCGCACGCCGTCGATTTCATTGTTTTCTACCCATAGACGGCCGTGGTGCGATTCGATGATCGAACGGCAGATGTTCAGGCCCATGCCCATGCCGTCCGACTTGGTACTAAAGAACGGTTCAAACAATCGTTCGATAGTCGCTTCGTCAACCCCAGGCCCGTGATCGGATACCTGGAATTCAACAGATTTATCCCGCCGTTCCACATGCAAACGCACCGTCGGGTCGCGTCGTTGTCCCGGCGGGGGCGTATAGCCGTGCATCGCTTCGGCGGCGTTCTTCAGCAGGTTCATGAGGACCTGTTCGATCAACACCGGGTCGACGTTAATCTGTGGCAGTCCTGCCGGAAGCTCCGTGACGATACGGATACGACGCTTACGTGCCTCGATCTCCGCAAGGCCGACGGCGTCTGCCACGATCTCATAAATGGATGACGGTTGTCGCTTCGGCTCGCTTCGTTTCACGAAGGCGCGAATCCGCTTAATGATCATCCCGGCCCGCACCGCCTGTTGAGACGTCTTTTCCAGCGCTGGCAACAGTGTTTCAGGGGACGTGCGACCAGCCCGCACCAGCGCGGCCGTGCCCATGCAGTAGTTGTTGATGGCCGCGAGCGGCTGATTCAGTTCGTGAGCCAGCGACGATGCCATTTCACCCATCGTCGTCAGACGGCCGGTGAATTGCAGGCGCTCCTCTTCCTGACGGGCCAACTCTTCCGCATGACGGCGCGCGGTAATGTCCGTCGCCACCTGCAATTGCGCCAGATGGCCGTCCACCCACTGAATGTACTGACGTCGGACTTCGAACCATTTCTGGTGCGTTGGCAGGTAAATTTCCTGCGTTTCCGCCGCCGTATCGGTCAGCGACGCTGCGGGCAGTCCGGCAAAAGCATCGACCATGTCGATGTGATCGAGCGACGTTGGCGACAGCTCGCCCCCACCCGACAGCTCGAGGTGGCCTTCCGGGCGCGTGCCGAACAGTTGCCGGTAATAGCGGTTGGCGAAGAGTAACTCTGCCTTGTCGACGGCGAGCACCGATACCGAAGCGTCGAGGCTTTCGAGCACCGTCGTGAACCGTTCGTGCGCAGCGGCGAGCTCTTCACGGGCGCGTTTGGGCTCGCTGATGTCCGTCAGCGAGGACATCCAGCCAGTCTGGCGGCCGTGAGCATCGACCAGCGGCGAGACGAACATGCGCGCGTAGAAAATCGTGCCGTCCTTGCGCTGCACCCGAATTTCGAAACCGTGCGACGGGGCTTTGCCGCGCAGCGTCATATCGATGCGGCGCTGCATTTCGTGAATATCGTCCTTCGGCCAGTACGGGTAGGGCGGCGCACGGTTCATGAGATCCGGCTCGTCCCAGCCCGTCATCCGACAAAACGCGGGATTCACATAGGTGATGTGGCCCTGCAGGTCGAGGACTCGCATACCGATCACGATGGAGTTCTCCATCGCCCGGCGGAACGACGTCTCATTAAACAGCGCCTGCTGTGCTTCGAAGCGCTGGCGCGTGTGGCGCCACAAACTCCAGAGACTCCAGAGTACGAAGCAGGACAACCCGGCGATCAGCCAGACCAGCGTGTTGTTGACGAAATTGCCGACCGCCGGATACGAGTAGATGCGCACGGCAAGGCTGTGGCCGGGCGGATCAAGTAACAACTCGTACGACACGTCGCGTGGCAGCGGTGGTCGCGTGGATGTCGTCGCCAGTTCGTTGTTGTGCGTGTCGATGAACGACACCTTGAATTTGTCACCGAGTTCCTGAGGCAACTCGTGAATCAGCAGGCCCTCGACCGAATACACCGCACTGATCGTGCCGAGGAACTCGCGCTCGCGCAGTACCGGCACCTGAACGACGATGTAGCTGGCCCCCGAGGCGTCGTAGATCAGCGTGGAGTAGGCAGAGCGACGCGAGTCGCGCGCTGCGCGAAACGCCACCAACAGCTCGTCCTCCATGGGATGCTGGGCCGAGCCTTGTAGCCGCGACGCGAAAGGGGAGTCCGCCGGAACGGCCCACTTAGGCCGTTGCGACGCATCGAGCCAGTTCATGAAGACGATGTCTGCATGATTTTGCATCAGCTCGCTTGCCGTGTTCTGGAAGTGCGCCACGTCCTGCGGTTTAGCCGCCGTATCGCGCGCAAGGGAACTGATCTGGTCCTGAATGGCCAGCATATTGAGGCGGATCTGCTGCTGCGCCCACGCGACGTTTCGATAAAGCGTGTCCTGCTGCTGCTCCGTTTCGCGACGGTTCAGGCTCCACAGAATCAAGCTCATCACCACCAGGAAGATCACAATGGAGACGAGCGGTACCAGCAAGTAGTAGTGCGACTCCGCAAACCCCTGCAACCAACGGTTGGAGCGGGCTGGCGTAGCAGCGGACCGGGACGGCGGGGATGAGTTTGCGAGGCGTGGCGAAAGCATGGCGAGATTGTAGCGCAGGCCGACCGGTTTCCCGCTGTCGGAGTCTGTCAGGCGCTGCTTTTCGGAAGCGTCCGATCTTTTTGGTAAGACGGCCGCTTAAATCACCCTTGAGACCGATCGGTACGTCCAATAATCATGATCTGATGGTGTCGGCAACCCATTGATTTTATGTGCAGTGCAGCAGATTTCCGCATTATGAAAATTGCTATCGTAATCTGAAATTTCGCTTGCGAAGGCGGGAATAACCTTCGTACAATGCCCCGGTAAAAATGCCGGTAGGCCCGTCCATGAAGCGGGTTACGACCAATTACGCCAACCCGCTAACGACAGACAAGGAGACACCATGTCCGCCGTACCTGAAGAAGCCCTGAAGATCGTATCCCCTGCGGACGCCGATCCCCAAGAAACGCAAGAATGGCTGGCCTCGCTCGAAGGCGTGCTGGCTGCCGAAGGCCCGGAGCGCGCGCATTACCTGCTCGAAAAGCTGATCGAATTCGCCCGCATCAACGGCGAGCATCTGCCTTTCTCGGCAAATACCCCCTACATCAACACCATCCCCGTCGACCAGCAGGCCCGTATTCCGGGCGATCAGGACGTCGAGCACAAGATCCGCTCGTACACCCGCTGGAATGCGATCGCGATGGTGCTGCGTGCCGGTAAGGACACGAACGTCGGCGGTCACATCGCCTCGTTTGCCTCGGCCGCAACCCTCTACGACGTTGGTTTCAACCACTTCTGGCACGCCCCGTCCGACAAGCATGGCGGCGATCTGATCTTCGTGCAGGGCCACTCGTCGCCGGGCGTGTACAGCCGCGCGTTCCTGCTGGGCCGTCTGGAAATGACGCAGCTCGAGAACTTCCGCCAGGAAGTGGACGGTGGCGGTCTGTCGTCGTACCCGCACCCGTGGCTGATGCCGGACTTCTGGCAGTTCCCGACGGTCTCGATGGGTCTGGGCCCGATCATGGCGATCTATCAGGCTCGCTTCATGAAGTACCTCGAGTCGCGCAACATCGTGAAGACCGAAGGCCGTAAGGTCTGGGCATTCCTCGGCGACGGCGAGACGGATGAACCGGAATCGCTGGGTGCGATCGGCATGGCCGGGCGTGAACAGCTCGACAACCTCGTGTTCGTGATCAACTGCAACCTGCAGCGCCTGGACGGTCCGGTGCGTGGTAACGGCAAGATCATCCAGGAACTCGAATCCGAATTCCGTGGTGCTGGCTGGAACGTCATCAAGGTGGTCTGGGGCAGCCGTTGGGATTCGCTGCTTGCCCGCGACAAGCAGGGCTTGCTGATGAAGCGCATGATGGAATGCGTGGACGGCGAATATCAGACGTACAAGTCGAAGGACGGCGCGTTTGTTCGCGAGAACTTCTTCAACACGCCGGCACTGAAGGCGATGGTTGCCGACTGGTCGGATGAGGACATCTGGGCGCTGAACCGTGGCGGCCACGATCCGCACAAGATCTACGCAGCCTATCACTCGGCCACGACGCACAAGGGTCAGCCGACCGTCATCCTGGCCAAGACCATCAAGGGCTATGGCATGGGCGAGGCCGGTCAGGCCATGAACATCACCCACCAGCAGAAGAAGATGCCGGTGGAGTCGCTCAAGAAATTCCGCGACCAGTTCAAGCTGCCGATCTCGGACGATCAGATCGCCGACGTGCCGTACATCAAGTTCGAGGAAGGTTCGAAGGAACTGGAATACATGCGCGCTCGCCGCATGGAACTGGGTGGCTACCTGCCGCAACGCCGCACCAAGGCCGCTTCGCTGCCGGTGCCCGCGCTGAACGCATTCGATGCACTGCTCAAGGCGACCGCCGAAGGCCGTGAGATTTCGACGACGATGGCGTTCGTGCGTATTCTCAACGTGTTGCTCAAGGACAAGGCGCTGGGGCAGCGCATCGTGCCGATCGTGCCCGATGAGTCGCGCACGTTCGGTATGGAAGGCTTGTTCCGCCAGATCGGTATCTGGAGCCAGGTCGGCCAGCGCTACATCCCGCAAGATCAGGATCAACTGATGTTCTACAAGGAATCTGAGAGCGGTCAGATTCTGCAGGAAGGCATCAACGAAGCCGGCGGTATGTGCGACTGGATCGCTGCCGCAACGTCGTATTCGACGCACGGCGAAACGATGATCCCGTTCTACATCTTCTATTCGATGTTCGGTTTCCAGCGTATCGGCGATCTGGCCTGGGCCGCTGGCGACATGCGCGCGCGCGGTTTCCTGGTGGGTGGTACGGCCGGTCGTACGACGCTTAACGGCGAAGGTCTCCAGCACGAAGACGGTCACTCGCTGCTGTGGGCGTCGTCGATTCCGAACTGCCTGCCGTACGATCCGACATTCGCGTTTGAACTCGCCGTGATCGTTCAGGACGGTCTGCGCCGTATGGTGCAGGATCAGGAAGACGTGTACTACTACCTCACCGTGATGAACGAAAACTACGCACACCCGGCGATGCCGGAAGGCGTGGAGAACGACATCCTGAAGGGCATGTACGCGTTCCGTCGCGGCACGGACAACAGCAAGGCACCGCGCGTGCAATTGCTGGGTTCGGGCACGATCTTCAACGAAGTGATCGCCGCTGCCGAAATGCTCAAGAACGACTGGGGCGTCGAATCGGATCTGTGGAGCTGCCCGAGCTTCACGGAACTGGCTCGCGAAGGCAACGACGTGGCACGCCACAATCTGCTGCACCCGACCGAGACGGCTCGCCTGTCGCACGTTGAGAAGTGCCTGAACGATACGCGTGGTCCGGTCATCGCATCGACCGACTACATTCGTACGTATGCCGATCAGATCCGTCCGTTCGTTCGTGGCCGCTATGTCGTGCTCGGCACCGACGGTTATGGCCGTTCGGATACGCGCGAAAAGCTGCGTCACTTCTTCGAGGTGGATCGTAACTGGGTCACGGTTGCTGCGCTCAAGGCGCTGGCCGACGAAGGTACGCTGCCGGCCAGCAAGGTTGCCGAGGCGATTGCCAAGTACAACCTGGATCCGAACAAACCCAACCCGATGACCGTCTAAAGGCCGCTGCGTGCGGTGAGCGCACCGGTGAGTCGCCCCCCAGCGACAGACCGGCGTGTGCCGCACGTCAAGCGCAGCCTCGAGGAGACTGTGGAAAATGAGTCAAGTGATCGAAGTGAAAGTCCCGGATATCGGTGACTTCAAGGACTTGCCCGTAATTGAAGTGCTGGTGAAGGCGGGCGACAAGATCGACGCCGAGCAGGCCCTGATCACGCTGGAGTCGGATAAGGCCACGATGGACGTGCCGAGCCCGGCCGCAGGTGTCATCAAAGCGCTGAGCCTGAAGGTTGGCGACGAAGTGTCCGAAGGTTCTGTGATTCTGACGCTCGAGACCGCCAACGGCTCGGGTGCACAGGCCAATGGTGCGGCTGCAACGGCCGCTCCGGCTGCCGCACCGCAAGCTGCTGCACCTGCCGCTGCTCCGGCAGCCGCCTCGGCAGCGCCTGCTGCCCCGGCCGCTAGCGGCGGTACCAGCAAGATCGACGTCAAGGTGCCGGATATCGGTGGTTATGACGACGTGCCCGTGATCGAAGTGCTGGTGAAGGTGGGCGACACCGTCACCGCGGAGCAATCGCTCGTGACGCTGGAATCGGACAAGGCCTCGATGGATGTGCCGAGCCCGGCCGCAGGTGTGGTGAAGGAACTGAAGGTGAACGTCGGTGACAAGGTCTCCGAAGGTTCGCTGATCCTCGTGCTCGAAGGCGCGGCTGCCGCTCCGGCTGCAGCACCCGCCAAGGCAGAAGCCCCGGCCGCCGCACCGGCACCCGCCGCTGCAGCGCCCGCTCCGGCACCGGCTCCGGCGGCAGCACCGGCACCGGCCGCAGCGCCTGTGGCAGCACAAGGCAGCCAGCCGATCAGCCACGCCAGCCCGTCGGTGCGTAAGTTCGCACGCGAACTGGGGGTGGATGTCACGCAGGTCAAGGGCACGGGTCCGAAGGGCCGAGTGGTTGTCGACGACGTGCGCAACTTCGTCAAGAGCGCGCTTTCCGGCAACCGTCCGGCCGCTGCAGGCGCAGCGCCGGCAGGTGGTGGCGAGTTGAATCTGCTGCCGTGGCCGAAGGTTGATTTTGCGAAGTACGGTCCGGTCGAGCCGAAGGCGCTCTCGCGCATCAAGAAGATCTCCGGCGCGAACCTGCATCGCAACTGGGTCATGATCCCGCACGTCACGAACAACGACGAAGCGGATATCGGTGAACTCGAAGCGTTCCGCGTGCAGTTGAACAAGGAAAACGAAAAGGCTGGCATCAAGGTCACGATGCTTGCGTTCGTCATCAAGGCCTGCGTGCTGGCCCTGAAGAAATTCCCGACGTTCAACGCCAGCCTCGACGGCGACAATCTGGTCTTCAAGCAGTACTTCCACATCGGTTTCGCTGCTGACACGCCGAACGGCCTCGTGGTGCCGGTCGTTCGCGACGCGGACAAGAAGGGTGTGTTCGAGATCGCTCGCGAAACGTCGGAACTGGCAAAGCTCGCCCGCGAAGGCAAGCTTAAGCCGGATCAGATGCAAGGTGGCTGCTTCTCGATTTCGTCGCTCGGCGGCATCGGTGGCACGACCTTCACGCCGATCATCAACGCACCGGAAGTGGCCATTCTGGGTCTGTCGCGTTCGTATCAGAAGCCGGTTTGGGATGAGCGTAAGCAGCAGTTCCTGCCGCAACTGACGCTGCCGCTGTCGCTGTCCTACGATCACCGCGTGATCGATGGCGCAGAAGCTGCTCGCTTCAACGCCTACCTGGGTCAACTGTTGGCGGACTTCCGTCGCGCGATGCTGTAATGGCTTTTGCCGCCGGTGTCGCGTGAGCGCACCGGCGGCATTCGCGCAAGCTTCAGGATTCTGGACGGGGAGGGCATCATGACCACCGTGGTAGTCGTCAAGAAGGCAGGGGAAATCGCCATTGCCGCCGATTCGCTCGTCACGTTCGGCGATACCCGGCTGTCGCAATCCTACGAAGAGAACCGCAAGGTTTTTCTCGTGGGGGATTCCTATGTCGGTCTGGCTGGCACGACGGCACATTTTCCGGTCATGCGCGCCATTCTTTCCGGTATGGCGGATGAATGCCGTCTCCATTCGCGAGACGAAGTTTTCCGCACGTTCTGCCGGGTCCATCAGAAGCTCAAGGAAGAGTATTTCCTCAACACCAAGGAAGAGGAAGACGACCCGTACGAGTCGTCGCAGATCACGAGTGTGATTGCGAATCCGACTGGGATCTACGGGGTTTATTCCTACCGGGAAGTGTTTGTTTTCGATCGGTTCTGGGGGATCGGCTCGGGGCGCAATTTCGCGCTCGGTGCCATGTATGCCCTCTACGACCAGGATCTGAGCGCACGTGCCATCGCCGAAGCCGGCGTGAAGGCGGGGGCGGAATTCGACAAGAGTTCGGCCGGTCCGTTTCAGGTACATGAGTTTCCGATCGATACCACCATCAAGTCATAAATGCGACAGGGAGACCCCGCATGAGTCTCATTGAAGTCAAAGTGCCGGATATCGGCGCAGAGGGCGTAGACGTCATCGAAGTGATGATCAAGCCCGGCGACAAGATTGCCAAGGATGCGTCGCTGATCACGCTCGAATCCGACAAGGCTTCCATGGAAGTGCCGTCCGAAGTGGCGGGCACGGTCAAGGAAGTGAAGATCAAAGTGGGCGACAAGGCCAGCGAAGGGACGTTGATCGCCATCGTGGAAGCGGAAGATGCAGGCGCCGCCAAGGCCGCCGCGCCCGCAGCCGCTCCGGCCGCAGCGCCGGCACCGGCAGCGGCACCTGCTGCTGCAGCGAGCGCACCGGCCCCGGTTGCTGCCAAGCACAGCGGCAGCGCCGACATCGAATGTGAAGTGCTCGTGCTGGGCGCAGGCCCGGGCGGATACTCGGCTGCATTCCGCAGCGCGGACCTGGGGCGCAAGACGGTGCTCGTCGAACGCTACGCAACGCTTGGCGGTGTCTGCCTGAACGTGGGTTGCATTCCGTCGAAGGCCTTGCTGCACACGGCTGCCGTGCTTGAAGAAGCGCAGTCGCTGGGTCACCACGGCATTTCGTTCGCGAAGCCTGAGGTCGATCTCGACAAGCTGCGTGCTTACAAGGAAAGCGTCGTTGGCAAGCTGACCGGTGGTTTGGCCGGTATGGCGAAGATGCGCAAGGTCGAAGTCGTGACTGGCGTCGGTGCGTTCCTCGACGCGAATCACGTCGAAGTCGTCGACAAGGAAGGCAAGAAGAAGGTCGTGAAGTTCGCACAGGCCATCATCGCAGCGGGCTCGCAAGCCGTGAAGCTGCCGTTCCTGCCGGAAGATCCGCGCATCGTCGATTCGACCGGCGCGCTTGAACTGCGCCAGATTCCGAAGAAGATGCTGGTGATCGGTGGCGGCATCATCGGTCTGGAAATGGCCACGGTCTACAGCGCGCTGGGCGCGGAGATCGACGTCGTCGAAATGCTCGACGGTCTGATGCAGGGCGCTGACCGCGATCTGGTCAAGGTCTGGCAAAAGATGAACGAAAAGCGTTTTGGTCACGTCATGCTCAAGACCAAGACGGTGGGTGCAGAAGCCAAGGCCGACGGCATCTACGTGAAGTTCGAGGGCGAAGCTGCTCCGGCAGAGCCGCAGCGTTATGACCTGGTGCTGGTGGCTGTGGGTCGTAGCCCGAACGGCAAGAAGATCAGCGCCGAGAAGGCAGGCGTGGTGGTGGGCGATCGCGGGTTCATCTCGGTCGATAACCAGATGCGCACCAACGTACCGAACATCTTCGCGATCGGCGACATCGTCGGTCAGCCGATGCTGGCACACAAGGCCGTACACGAGGCGCACGTCGCTGCCGAAGCCGCACATGGCGAGAAGGCTTACTTCGACGCGATCCAGATCCCGTCGGTGGCTTACACCGATCCGGAAGTGGCTTGGGCCGGTAAGACGGAAGATCAGCTCAAGGCCGAGGGCGTCAAGTTCGGCAAGGCTGTGTTCCCGTGGGCCGCATCGGGCCGCGCGATTGCAAACGGTCGCGACGAAGGTTTCACCAAGCTGCTGTTCGACGAAGAGACGCACCGCATTCTCGGCGGCGCTATCGTCGGCACGCATGCGGGCGACCTGATCGGCGAACTTTGCCTGGCCGTCGAGATGGGCGCGGACGCTGTCGATATCGGCAAGACCATTCACCCGCACCCGACGTTGGCTGAGTCGGTCGGTATGGCCGCCGAAATCTACGAAGGTGTTTGCACCGACGTTCCGCCGCCGCGCAAGAAGTAAGACTGCGCACTCGGCATCCTGCGTACGCAAGCGCGCAGGAACAAAAAACCGCCATTCCCTTGGGAGTGGCGGTTTTTTATTGGACGTCGCAAGCGGGTGGGCGTGCCTCGTGCGTTCGCGAATGCGGCGACACAAAAAGAAAACCCGGCTCAAGGCCGGGTTCGAAAGGTACCTGCGGTACCGAGGAGACAACTGGGTGTTGCTACAACTTGGGGTGCAGCGACAAACGGTTGGCGTCCCGGGTAACGACTGGCAGGACGCTATCGATTACTTCTTGGCGGTGGCAGCACGCGAAGCCTGAGCCGCAGCCTTCGAGGCGACGTTCGTCGCAGCAGCGAAGTTCGTCTCAGCGATTTCGACGGCTTGCTTGGTAGCCTTCTGGACGCTGTCGAACGCGCTGTTGGCAGCGGACAGAGCCGACTTGGCCAGTGCAACGGCGGACTCCGAACCGGCCGGGGCATTCTTGGCCAGGTTGTCGAACAGCGCTTGCACGTTTTGCGAGCCTTCGGCCAGTTGGGCTTCAGCCACCTTGGTCACTTCGGCTTGCGTCGACGAAGCGATTTCATACAGGTGACGGCCATACGCGAGTGCCTTTTCGGCAGCCGGCTGAACCAGGTTGGCTTGCAGGGCGAGCAGCTCTTGCGCGTCCTTCACAGCGAAAGCCTTTTGTGCGGTCGATGCGGACTCGGCCAGCGATGCCTTCACGGCTTGCAGGTTCAGTTCGACCAGCTTTTCAACGCCTTCAAAGGCTTTGTTGGTCAGACCAAACAGGGTTTCCAGATTGGCTTTGTGTGCGGCGGCGAGTTGCTCGGGGGTCAGAAACGACATGGCGTTCTCCTATGGTGTCATACACAACATATCGACCCACTCCGTGTTCGCTCGTTGGTTCTCACCTTATACCGGTGAAAACACGGTTGGGGCCTTCTCAGTAAGTGCGATCTCTTTTGTGCATCGCACAAATGCAAGTTTAGAGATATTTTTGTGACTGTCAAGTCATTTTTGTGCGTTGCACAAATTCAACAAAAGCTTACAAAATCAGCGACTTGGGATCCCGTGAAGGATTGATGACACCGCGTTGCGGCGAACGCCCGTCAAAGCGCAAATCCTGTGTTGGTGCGGCTTTGCACCGTATCCGACATCGGGTTTTGCACCACTTTGGCGCTCGGGCGGCGCTCGACGGCCGATGGTAATATCGATTCGTTCCGGCACTGGCGGAGCGGTCACCTGCGTCTGGCATACCTGCGTTTAGAGGAATGCCTCGCGACTACCGTTCTCCAGTGCCGCTGTCATTCAACGCTTTTTCGCGCGCCGTTTCGTCGGCCTCTCGCATCGATGCAAGCGTTTTACAGCGATCACTTCGTTCTGCCGCTTCCCCCCGGACACCGTTTCCCGATGGAAAAGTACGCTCGGCTGCGCGAACGCGTCGCCGGTGAGCTGCCGCACGTCGAATTGACGGAGGCGCTGCCCGCAGATGACGTGATGCTCGGGCGAGTGCACTCGCGGGAGTATGTCGACCGCGTGAGTGCAGGCGAGCTGGATCCGAAAGAACAGCGCAGCATCGGGTTTCCGTGGTCGCCGCAGATGGTCGAGCGCTCCCGACGCTCCGCTGGGGCGACGGTGGCGGCGTGCCGCGCGGCGTTGAGCGACGGCGTGGCGGCCAATCTGGCTGGCGGTACGCACCATGCCTACGCCGATCGCGGGGAGGGCTTCTGCGTCTTCAATGACGCCGCCGTCGCGGCGCGAACGATGCAAGCCGAGCTGGGGACGGGGACGCGCGTGGCAATCATCGACCTCGACGTGCATCAGGGCAACGGCACCGCAGCCATTTTCGAGCACGATCCGAGCGTCTTCACGCTCTCGCTACATGGCGAACACAATTACCCGTTTCATAAGGTGACCGGCGACCTCGATGTGGCGTTGCCCGACGGTTGCGGTGACGACGAATATCTCGTCGCGCTCGGTCATGCGCTGACGGATCTGTTCGCGCAATTCACCCCGACGCTCGTCATTTACCTTGCGGGCGCCGATCCGCTGGAAAACGACAGGCTCGGCCGTCTTTCACTGACGCACGATGGCCTGCTCGCACGTGACCACCGTGTGCTGACGGCTTGCGCCGAGCGCGGGTTGCCGGTGGCGATTGCGATGGCGGGAGGGTACGGTCGCGATATCGACCAGACGGTTGCCGCGCATTTCGCCACGATTCGTCTCGCCAGTCGGTTCCATCGGACCGCTCGCGGCAGATTTCACGCAAGCGCTGGCGGTGTTCTCGTATGAGCGAGCATCGAACGGCTCCGCCTGCGCAGCCCTCGTCGGCCACTTCAGCATCGCGTTCAGCACACGCACCGATAGCATCGACCGGCTCGGCCATGGCGATCTGGAGCGCGACCATGCCGTGGTGGTTCGTGCTGATCTGGAGCACCGGATTCATCGTCGCGAAGTACGGCATGCCGAATGCCGAACCGCTGACGTTCCTCGCGTGGCGCTTCGGCTTCACATTGGTCGTTATGTTGCCGATTGCGCTGCTGACGCGCACGCCGTGGCCGATGCGTCCGGTCGCGACGGACGGTGACGTAACGCGCGCGTCTGCGACGACGGCGACTCACCACCGACGCATCGACTGGCCGCTGCTCGCACACCTGGCTGTCTCCGGCATCCTGATTCAGGCGGTGTACCTCGGCGGCGTCTGGGCGGCGATCAAACAAGGCGCACCCGCTGGATTAGCGGCGCTGGTGGTCGGCATTCAGCCACTTCTGACGGCGATTTTCGCGCGCGTTGTCGGCGAGCCGGTGTCGCGTCGCCAGTGGCTGGGGCTGCTTTGCGGCTTCATCGGCGTCGGCCTGGTGGTGGCGAACAAGGTGGGCGTTCGCGGCGTCGGCGCTGGCGCCGTAATGTTGTGCGTGCTGAGCCTGTTCGCGATTACGGCGGGCACGCTCTACCAGAAGCGTTTCTGTGCGCATTTCGATTTGCGTGTGGGCACCGTCGTGCAGTTCGGCGCGGCCTTCGTGGTGACGCTGCCCGCCGCGTGGGCGCTGGAGACGATGCAGGTGCGATGGAATTTCGAGATGATCGGGGCGCTCGCCTGGTCGGTGCTGGCGCTGTCGATCGGCGCGATTTCGCTGCTTTTCCTGCTGATCCGTCATGGCGCGGCGACCAAAGTCTCCAGTCTGATGTATCTGACGCCCCCGACCACCGCCGTCATAGCGTGGATGTTGTTCGGCGAGACCCTCTCGCCACTGAGCGCGGCCGGTATGGTCGTAGCAGCCCTTGGCGTCGCGCTCGTCATCGAGCGGCGTGCGACGACGGCCGCAGCGACGTCGTCGAGGACATGAGCCTCGTCCCTGCCGCAATCGTTCGGGGCAGGGCGTCGCCTTCCATTCACGATTTGTAGTGAGCGTATTGGCTATGAAGCATCACCATCCGCGTGCCGACGGCGCGCCAGCCGCGACATCGGCGCCGACACACCTTGCTGGGGAAAGTACGCATCCCTCGGCTGTCAACGAGAACGCCGGGCTGCGCGTGAAATATGTCGACGAGGCGATTCGTAGTCGACGTTCGATCCGAGCCTATTTGCCGACGCCGGTGCCGCAAGCCACCATCGCGGACATCCTGTCGGTGGCGTCGCGAGCGCCCTCCGGCAGCAACATCCAACCGTGGCAAACCTATGTGCTCACCGGCCAGGCGTTGAATCGGTTGACGTCGCGTCTGCTAGACGCGTTCAACGATCCGGCGCAGCGGTTGATGCATCAGGAGGAGTACGCGTACTACCCGCGCGAATGGACCGAGCCGTATCAGGCGCGGCGTCGCAAGGTGGGCTGGGATCTTTACGGCTTGCTGGGCATCGGTCGCGCCGACAAGGCGCGCATGCATGGTCAGCACGCTCGCAACTTCACGTTCTTCGACGCGCCGGTCGGGTTGCTCTTCACGATCGACCGCCATCTGGAGCAGGGGAGTTGGCTGGATTACGGCATGTTCCTTCAAAGCGTGATGGTCGCGGCGCGGGCGCGGGGTCTGGACACCTGTCCGCAGGCGGCATTTGCCACGTTTCATCAGGTCATTGCTGCGGAACTGCATCTGCCGGAGACCCGAATGGTCGTGTGCGGCATGGCGATGGGCTATGCGGACCCTGCCGCCGTGGAAAACGGTCTCGTTACCGAACGCGCGCCGCTCGACGAGTGGACGCACTTTTTGACCTAACGTATATCAAGAGGTTGGCGTTATTTGGCAAAATTTGGCGGATGTGTAATTTGGCGCGTTGCGCTGCACAAAACTGCCAGATGCCGGTTTAAGTATTTCAGCTAAGTCATTCATATTGCTTATTTTTTCGGAAGTTACTAAACTTCTCCCAAACTCGTTGCCTGCCAACCTTAAGCTACCCCCAATCTATGTACGCGATCACCACCCTTGCGCGTCTGTGCCGCTCCCGTCTCTGGGGTGCTGCCGTCGTGGCGATCTCGCTCGCCGCCGGTGCCCCGGCAGTCGTTCACGCCGCCGGTAAGACGAGCGAATGCTCGCCGAAGACGGCCAAGACTGCCGCTCAGAAACGCGCGTGCGCGAATCCCAAGGCGACGAAAGCCGTCGCCACGTCCAAATCCGGTGCTAAACGCGCTGCCGCCACACCTGCCGCTCGCGAAACGAAGAGCGCCAAGGCTGGCGGCAAAGCCCGTAAGCTCGCTGCCGTCGAGGATGACGGAGCCGCAGCGAAGAAGGTCGCCGTCAAGCGCGTCGTCTACAAGAACGGCAAGCGCCGTGTCGTGACGTCGTATCGCACCGTCAACTTTGCGCCGCAAGCCCCGGAGCGTCTCTCGACGGGCCGTGCTTTCGGTCTGCATGAAACGCCGGACGCGCTTGCGCTGCGTTCCTCGGTCGCTTATGTGGTCGACGAGCGCACCGGCGAATCGCTGTTCGACAAGAACTCGCAAGCCGTGCTGCCGATCGCCTCGATCTCGAAGCTGATGACGGCGATGGTGTCGCTCGACGCCGGCGTGCCGATGACCGACGTCATGGAAGTGACCGACGAAGATCGCGACTACGAGAAGGGCACGGGTTCGCGCCTGTCGGTCGGCTCGCGTCTGTCGCGTGAAGACATGCTGCATATCGCGCTGATGTCGTCGGAGAACCGTGCGGCCGCAGCGCTGTCGCGTTACTTCCCGGGTGGCCGTCCGGCGTTCCTCGCCGCGATGAACGCCAAGGCGAAGCAACTGGGCATGAACGACACGCACTTCAACGATCCGACGGGTCTGTCGAGCCAGAACGTGTCGAGCGCGCGTGACCTCGTGAAGATGGTCAAGGCGGCTTATCAGTACCCGATGATTCGTCGTTTCTCGACGGACAGCAATTACGATGTGAACACCGGTCGTCGCGAACTGCACTACGTGAGCACGAACCACCTGATCGGTCATTCGGGCTGGGAGATCGGCCTGCAAAAGACGGGTTACATCAACGAAGCCGGGCAGTGCCTCGTGATGCAAGCCAACGTCGAAGGCCGTCCGGTGATCATGATTCTGCTGGACTCGACCGGCAAGTATTCGCGCTTCGCCGACGCCACGCGCGTTCGCAAGTGGCTGCTGGAAGGCGGCGGCGCTACGCCGCAACGTACGGCGGGCACAACGCCGACGGCTCAAGTCGCGACTAACAACGGACACGCGCTGTAATTCGCGCCACACCGCAGATGTAAAAGAAAGGCGCTCCCTCGGGAGCGCCTTTTGTTTTGTGCGACGGGATGAGCGTCGGCGGCAGGGCGCAACAAGATCGCGCCCTATACCCTGCGGCGAATCACTCCGCCGTTGCGACGTGCGACATACCGCCGCCCACATCCGGGTTCGGCGAATGAAAGCCGAGCGACGACGAGATTTGCAGCGCCGTCTCGTTCAGATTCGCCAGCCAGGCGTCTTGCAGACGGTCTGCCGGGGCAGAGAGCGAGAGGCCTGCCACGAGCTTGCCGCTGTCGTCATAGATCCCTGCAGCGATGCATCGCACCCCTAACTCAAGCTCTTCGTTGTCACGCGCATAGCCTGACTTGCGCACGTGCGTCAGCTCGCGTTCGAGTTTTTGCAAATCGGTGATGCTGTTACGCGTGTGGCCCGAGAGTCCGGTGCGCGTGGCATAAGCGCGCACGCGCGATGCTTCGTCGGCCGCCAGGAACAGCTTGCCGACCGACGTGAGGTGCAGCGGCGCGTGACCACCGATAGCGCGCACCACCTGCATGCCGGAGCGCTCGCTGTAAGCGCGTTCGATATAGACGATTTCGTCGCCCTGACGCACTGACAGATTGACCGTCTGTCCGGTAATACGGTGCAGTCCGCGCATGGGCGTGAGCGCGGCGTCGCGCACCGACAGGCGCGCTTTGACCAGATTGCCGAGTTCCAGCAAGCGCATGCCGAGACGGTAGGTGCCGGGATCGCAGCGATCGACGAAGCGGCACGCCACCATGTCGTTCAGGATGCGGTGCGCGGTCGACGGGTGAAGTTCGGTGGCTTGCGCCAACTCTTTGAGACTCACGGGATCGGCATGTCCGGCAAGGGCGTCGAGCAAACGCATCATGCGCTCGATCACCTGAATGGACGTGCGCGACTCCGCGCCTTGACTGGTGTCGTCTTTCATGAGGTAGGGCCGAGTTTCGTATAGCGTCGATTCTATATCATATGGTGAAAAATTCGCAGGTTTCGGGTAGACGATTCCTGTAAAAAGCCGGGCGTTCACCGGCTACCACACACACAAGGTGCCTCCCTCCACAACATGCGTTGAGTGACGAGTAGCGTTCATTCGGTGACAGAAATCTAAAGTGGGCGGGCGTTCGCCTCATTACCATGCACTTCAGTTCCGCGACGATGTCACGCCCTTGGTCGCAGCAAGGGAGGGGGCCGACACCAACAAGGAGGGGAGTGCATGTATGGCGAATATTTAAGTTACTCGGGGTATTCGATGTTCTCGATGGCGGCCGACCAATCGGCGCTGCCGGTGAGGGTGTACAAGAAGGGCGCATCTATCGCACAGAAGCGCCAGGAAATTGCCTCGCAACTCACGCAAATTCGAAACGCACAGCTGGCCATGGGGGGGAGCACCTATGCGGTTGACAGGCTGTCATCGGCGTTCGAGAAGTCGTACACCAAGGCAACGTCCGGATACTGGCGTGGTGGCCTGCGGGATCCATTTTGGCGATGCCTCACTGTGCCGGATTCGCCAGGATTCTTTTGCTCGATGGTCGCGGATCAGCTCGATGAACCGTGTGTGGAGCGCATGACGTCATCGGCCAGGCGGTTGCTGTCGATTCTGACGTCGCTTAGCGAGGCGCTTGAGCACGAGCAAACGATGTTGCGCGAGTATGCGTCGCTCGTGTCAAAGACCGGTGATCTTCAGAGTGACGCGATTGACGGTGTCGTTGCCAACTGGGAGGCGTTGGAAGACTTGAAGCGTAGGTGCATGACGTTTCGCGCGCAAACGGCACCGTTTATCGAACACATGCGGCGCGCAGTGGATGTAGCGCGCTCAAGTGTGAAGCCGGACAGGAAACATCACGGCAAGCGTGAAGGGATCAACGGGGGACTCTACGCTGCTGGGGCGATCGTCTCGGGGGTCGCTTTGCTCGTTTCGGGCTGGGTGGTGGCGATCATTGGCTTTTGCGTCACCATGGTGATTCGGTGTGTGAGCTTGGGGAGTATTCGAGGTTTCGATAGAGAAAAGGGCTGGAAGGCCGTAGAAGGCCTTCTCGATCAGACGAAGGAGTTCATTAATAATCAGGAGACCGCTATGTACACAACGTTAGCTGGACAAATATCGACGGTGCAGGCCGATCAGGACCGATTGGCGTGGCAGCAACTGCAAAAAAACTGGGCGACACTCCAGCAAAATTCAGCGACGCTAAAGCAAAATTCGGCGACGCTAAAGCAGCACTCAGAAGATCTGCGTAGCATGAAAGGGGAATTCAGTTCGATCAGGCAGGAGCTCGCGCAAACTGCAACGTCGCTGCGTGGCGACTTCTCGACGTTGCGCAAGGATTTTGAGGCGTTGCGCAACACGATCCTGTTTGATAAATCGTCTCGCCAACCGGGGATTCCTGAGGGAAGGCCCGTGGCGTGTGATCATGACGAAGTGCCACCCCGTGCCCCAATGGAGCGGGCCATGTCGCTCGAAACGTTCCGCCCACGGCAGAAACCGGGGCAACCCAGAGCGTGAAGCGCCACCGACTGCGAGCGGTGAATACGGGAATCCACGCTGGGCCGGTACGGCCCGGCGACTTATAATGGCGCATTATTCCCGAAAAGAGGATTCCCCCAATGCGCGTCGGACTGTTTGTCACGTGTCTGATCGACATGATGCGGCCGGAGATTGGCTTTTCTACGCTCAAGCTGCTCGAGACAGCCGGTTGCGAGGTCGTGATTCCCGATTCCCAGACCTGCTGTGGTCAGCCGGGCTACAACTCGGGTGAGCGCGCCATCGCTCGCGACCTCGCCCAAAAATTCCTCGACGAATTCGAATCGTTCGATTACGTCGTCGTGCCGTCCGGCTCATGCGGCGGCATGGTCAAAGCGCATTACGGCGATCTTTTTGCCGACGATCCCGAACTCATGGGCCGTTACGAGCGTCTGCGTCCGCGCGTATATGAACTCACGGACTTCCTCGTCAACGTACTGCACGTCGACACCGTGCCCGGCGACTACAACGGCGAGGTGACGTATCACGACTCCTGCTCCGGTCTGCGCGAACTCGGCGTGAAGACGCAACCGCGCGCGCTGCTCGCCAAAATGCCCGGCGTGAAGATGACGGAGATGAAGGACTGTCAGGCGTGCTGCGGTTTCGGTGGGACCTTCGCGCTCAAGTACGGCAACATTTCGACGGCCATCGTCGATGAGAAGTGCGCCAACATTGCTGCCAGCGGCGCACCGGCCGTTGTGCTGGGCGATCTCGGGTGCATGCTCAACATCGAAGGGCGACTGCGCCGTACCGGCGACACGCGCACGCGCGTGCTGCACATTGCGCAGGTGCTCGCTGGCGATGCCTGAGCGCGCCGCCATCTTCCCGACCTTCAGGCTTGTGCGCGCCGACAGCGTTGCGCGCGCAGGCCGTCATCACTTCACGTGAGTCGCGATGCAAGTTCAATCGATGCAATTCAAGGCGCGTGCCGGGCAGAAGCTTGCCGACCAGCGTCTGCAAGCCAACCTCAAGAAGCTCTCGACCAAGTTTGTGACGGCGCGCGCGAGCGCCATGGAAGAGATCGATTTCGAGTCGACGCGTGAGGCGCTCAAGGAGCGTCGAAATCGCGGGATCGAGAATCTCGACGTCTGGCTGGAGATCTTCGAGCGCGAAGCCACGCGACGCGGCGCGACCGTCCTGTTTGCCGAATCGACGCAGGATGCAGCGCGTCTGATCGCCGAGATCGCGCGTAAGCACGACGTCAAGAAGGTGATCAAATCGAAATCGATGGTCACCGAAGAGCTGCAACTTAACAAGGTGCTCGCCGATATGGGCGTACAGTCGGTCGAGACCGACCTTGGCGAGTACATTCTTCAGATCAACGACAACGAGCCGCCGTCGCACATCATCGCGCCGGTCGTGCACAAGGATAAGGACGAGGTCGCCGACCTGTTCGCGCGTGTGCACCAGAAGCCGCGTCTGACCGAAATCCCGCTGATGACCCGCGAAGCGCGCGAGATGCTGCGTCCGCAGTTCCTGTCGGCGGACATGGGCGTGACGGGCGGTAACTTCCTTATCGCAGAAACCGGTTCGGTGGCGGTGGTGACCAACGAGGGCAACGAAGGCATGTGCACGATCATGCCGCGCGTGCACGTGGCTGTCACGGGTATCGAGAAGGTGCTGCCGACGCTGGAGGATCTCGCCACGGCGATGCGCCTGTTGCCGCGCTCGGCCACGGGGCAGGGCACGTCGAACTACTTCTCGTTGCTCACTGGTACGCGTGCCGAGGGGGAGGTCGACGGGCCGGATCACATGTACTTCGTGATCGTTGACGGTGGACGTTCCGGTCTGATCGGTAGCGCGTTTCAGGAGATGCTGCGCTGCATTCGCTGCGGTGCTTGCATGAACCACTGCCCGGTGTATCAGAAGATCGGCGGCCACGCATACGGATGGGTGTATCCGGGGCCGATGGGTTCGGTGCTCACGCCGAGCTACGTCGGGCTGGAGAAGACGCTCGATCTGCCGCAAGCTGCGACCCTGTGTGGTGAGTGCAATCGCGTTTGTCCGGTGGGGATTCCGATTTCTGATTTGCTGCGCAAGTTGCGCGAGCGTCAGGTGGATCGGGGGCTGCGTCCGTGGCGCGAGCGGGCGGCGCTGGCGGCATGGGCCTTTACTGCGCGTCGACCGCGTCTGTACGCCACGCTGTCGAGCCTCGGTTCGTGGGCGTTGAAGCGTATGGGCCGCGATCGCGGGAGTATTTCCAAGCTGCCCTTCGCTGGCGGATGGACGGATACGCGCGAGATGCCTGCGCCGAGCGGCAAGACTTTCCGCGCGATGTATCGCGAACGTCGCGCGCCGCGCTGATCGCGTCGACAGCCAATAAAAAAGCTGGCCTCCCTGCGGAGTGCCAGCTTTTTTTACGTGCCACCGAAGTCGGCGTTGGTCGGCTTAGCTCAGTTCCGCTCAGGTACGTGAGGGCAGGGCAAGGCGCTTTTCAATGCGACGTTGCAATGCCGACAGTCCCGTCGACAGCACCCAGTAGATGGCGGCGCATGCGAGGTACAACGGCAGCGGCTGATACGTCGACGCGATGACTTCCTGTGCCGAACGCAGCAACTCCGTCACCGTAATCACGGAGACCAGTGATGTGTCCTTGATCAGGCTGATCAGGCTGTTGCCGAGACTCGGCACAGCGATGCGCAGCGCTTGCGGCCCGATGATGTAACGCAGCGTTTGCCAGTACGAGAGTCCGAGACTGTACGCGGCGAGCCATTGTCCGCGCGGCATGCCTTCGAGCGCACCGCGCATGCTCTCCGAAAGATACGCGCCGACGTTCAGACTGAGCGTGAGCACGCCCGCGGCCGTCGGCTCAAGCGAGATGCCGACGCCCGGCAGACCGTAATAGATGACGAAGATCTGCACCAGCAGTGGCGTGCCGCGCATGATGCTGACGTAGGCACGCGCAATGGCCCGGAACACGCGCACCTTGCCGATGCCCATGACCGCCACGATGATGCCGATCGCCAGACCGAACACCATCGACATCAACGCGAACTTGATGGTAAGCACGGTGCCTTGCAACAGCACTGGCAAGGATTGGGCCGCGAGTTCGAATGGATTCATGGGGGGAGTGTCTTAGGGGGATGTCTTGCGACGGATAGACAACGGCCGGCATCCGCAACGTGGGCGTGATGCCGGCCGTGAGTCCGACGCGATTATCGTCTCTATCGCCGTCGTTACCGTATTACTGCGCCGGTTTGGACGTGTCCTTGCCGAACCACTTCTGCGCAATCTTGGCGAGCGAGCCGTCCTGCTTCATGCCGTTCAGCGCGCCGTCGATGGCCTTGGTGAACGCCGGATTACCCTTGCGGAACGGAATGCCGACCGCCTGATTCGTGCCCGGCAGCACTGCGCCTGCCTGGAGCGGCAGCTTAGCGTTCTGAAGCAGATACGCCATCATCAACTGGTCATTGAGCGCGGCGTCGACACGGCCTGCGGCGAGATCGGCGAGGTACTCGGGCGCGCCAGGGTAGGTGCGCACGTCGATACCGGCCACTGCCTTCGCCATCTTGTCGTAGTTGCTGCCAAGGCTTACGCCGAGCTTGTGGCCCTTGAGATCTTCAAGCGTCTTGAACTCCCGCTTGTCGTCTTTGCGACGAATCAGTTGCGCCGCCGAGTACGTGTAGGGCTCGCTGAAGTCGAGCGACTGCTTGCGCTCGTCGGTGATGGCGACCTGATTGACGATGACGTCGAACTTGCCTGCCTGAAGACCGCCGATGATGCCGCTCCATTCGGTCGTGACGAACTGGGGCTTCACGCCGAGACGCTGAGCGACGGCTTTGGCGACATCGACGTCGAAACCGTCGAGCTGACCGGACTTGTCGCGATAGTTGAACGGTGGGTAGGTGCCTTCGATACCGATCTTCAGCACGCCCGCGGACTTCACGGTGTCGAGCAGGTCAGCGGCGCGAGCGGGCGACGTGCCGATGAGGGCGGCGGCGGCCAGCGGTACGAGGCAAAGCGTCTTGAGCCAGGATTTCATGATGTCTGGTTATCCCTGTGTCAAATGAAGGGGACGCTGACGTTCGGCCTGTCAGACCGTACGCAGCGCTTGCACGCATTCTCGCACCAGCTCGGGGCCGCGGTAAATCAGGCCACTGTACACCTGGACCAGACTGGCGCCTGCATCGAGCTTCGCCTGTGCGTCCGCACCCGACAGAATGCCGCCGACACCGATGATCGGCAGTGCGCCGCCCAGCTCGGTGGCTAGTGCGCGGATGACGCGGTTGGACGCGTCGAACACCGGACGTCCCGATAGTCCACCCGTTTCGTTGGCGTACGGCAGGCCTGCGACGGCCTCGCGCGAAAGCGTAGTGTTCGTTGCGATTACGCCGTCGAAGCCGTGGCGCGTGAGCGTTCCGGCGATCACCTTGATCTGCTCGTCGTCGAGATCCGGAGCAATCTTCAAGGCGATCGGCACGTACTTGCCGTGACGGTCGGACAGCGCGCGCTGCTTGTCCTTGAGCTTGCCGAGCAGGGCGTCGAGTTCGTCGCCGCCTTGCAGTTGACGCAGGTTCTTGGTGTTCGGCGACGAGATGTTCACCGTCACATAGGTGGCGTACGGATAAACCTTCTCGAGGCAGATCAGATAGTCGTCGACGGCGCGCTCGATGGGCGTATCGGCGTTCTTGCCGATGTTCAGGCCCAGGGGCCCCTTGTAGCGCGCGGACTGCACGTTCTGCAGGAATTGCTCGACGCCGCCGTTGTTGAAGCCCATGCGGTTGATGATGGCTTCGGCTTGCGGCAGACGGAAGATGCGCGGCTTTGGATTACCCGCTTGCGGACGC
Organism: Pandoraea sp. NPDC090278; assembly: GCF_044772185.1. NCBI lineage: Bacteria > Pseudomonadati > Pseudomonadota > Betaproteobacteria > Burkholderiales > Burkholderiaceae > Pandoraea > Pandoraea sp. NPDC090278. The sequence goes on from NZ_JBIVYJ010000001.1 coordinate 597,969, forward strand.
GGCGTCACCGTGCCCACTTCGACGAAACCGAAGCCGAGGGCGGCAAGACCGTCGATGCAACTGCCGTCCTTGTCGAGACCGGCCGCGAGGCCGACGGGGTTCGGGAAGCGGATACCCATGACCGTGCGCGGCGATTCGGGGAGCGTCTGACCGACGAGACCGGCCAGGCCGAGCGAGGCAGCGCCGCGCAGCGTAGCCAGCGTCAGATGGTGGGCTTGTTCGGCGTCAAGGCAGAACAGGGCGCGACGGGCCAGAGGGTAGAGAGGCGCAAGCACGATGTCGGGTTCGGCAGAATCGGAAAGTCGCCATTTTACCGGTATCCCGGGCGCGGAGCGCGTCTTTTTCTACGCTCTGCGTACTCCTGTTTTGCGTAGTTGCGGATGGCGGATGAGCGCGATGCGCACTCACGCGACGCGGCCAGTGCGACGGGCGGGCAGACTATTGACCCGGTGACTGCCCGGCGGCGTCGAGCATGGCCTCGGGCATGTCTTGCCATTGGCCGTCGAGCAGGCCTTGCAGCGGGCGGAAATTGGCCTTGTAGACCATTTTGCGGCTCTGCTGAATCCAGTAGCCGAGATAGACGTGAGGCAGTCCGAGTGCGCGCGCCTGTTCGATCTGCCACAGGATGTTGTACGTGCCGTAGGACGCTCCTTCGACATCCGGATCGAAGAACGTGTAGACCGACGACAGGCCGTCGCTCAGGATGTCGACCATGCTGATCATGCGCAGCGTGCCCGCCCCCTGATGGCCCGGCGGCTCGCGAAATTCCACCAGACGCGAGTTCACACGGCTTTGCAGCAGGAACTGCTCGTACTGCTCCCGGCTGTCGTGATCCATGCCGCCGCCAGCGTGGCGTCGCGACTGGTAGCGCATGTAGAGCTGGTAGTGCTCTTCGGTGTAGTGCAGTCCGGAGACGTTGACAGCAAGCGCCGCGTGGCGCTTCCAGATACGACGTTGCGTGCGGTTGGGGACGAAGCGGGCGATCGGCACACGCACGGGAACGCAGGCGCGGCAGCCATCGCAATACGGGCGGTACGTGAACACGCCGCTACGACGAAAGCCGGAGCGCACGAGTTCGCTATAGACGTCCGAATTGATCAGGTGGCTGGGGGTGGCGACCTGCGAGCGTGCGGTGTGATTGTCGAGATAGCTGCAGGGGTACGGCGCCGTTGCGTAGAACTGAAGGGCGGACAGCGGGGAGAGCGGCAGTTCGTTCGGATGGGTCACTGCGAAACCTCGTGAGCCTTGTCTGCTGCGTTACCGTAGGCCAGTGCGCTGAGCATCTGTTTGTCCAGACGCCAGACCGGCGCGGGGGCCACGACCGCCTTTTGCACATGCGCCAGAAAGGCCTGACGCGGGATTTCACCGCCGCCAAGTGACGCCAAGTGCGCGGTACTTTGCTGGCAGTCTATCACCTCTATTGCGTGTGTGCGTGCAAACGAGACGAGCGCGGCCAGCGCGATTTTCGAGGCGTCGGTGCGTTTGGCAAACATCGATTCGCCGTAGAACATGCGCCCGAGCGCGACACCATACAGGCCGCCGACGCGCTCGCCTTCGTAGTACGTCTCCACGCTGTGCGCGAGTCCGGCGTCGTGCAGCGCGCGGTAGGCGTTGACGATGGCGGGGGTGATCCACGTGCCGTCCTGACCGCGACGTGGCGCTTCGGCGCACGCCTGCATGACGGCAGGAAAGTCGACGTCGAGGCGAATCTCCCAGGCGTCGTCGCGCAGCACGCGGCGCAGCAATTTTCGGAAGTTGTGACTGACGACGAAGTGCTCGGGCCGCAGCACCATGCGCGGATCGGGGCTCCACCAGAGGACTGGCTGGCCTTGCGAGTACCACGGGAAGATGCCTTGCCGATACGCGGCAAGCAGGCGTTGCGGTGAGAGGTCGAGTCCGGCCGCGAGCAATCCCGGCGCGTCGCTCGATGCGTCGAGCGCTTCGTCTACAGAAGGGAAGGGATCGTTTGCTTCGAGCCAGACGACCATGACGACGTCAACCTTGCGGGGGTTTCGTCGACATCACAGGGCAGGCGCAGATGTCGACGCAGCGGGCGACGGTGCGTTCAGACACGCAGCATCGGCGTGAGGATGTCCTCGGTGTGCGCCGTGTGAACGGGCAGCGAGGGTACTGGCGCGCCCGGAACGGCAGCGTCTGCCGAAGCTTCGACGTGCACGCCGAAGGCACCCGCACGGCGATCTTCGAAGAAGAAGCGCAGTGTCTTGGCGACGGTCGGGAACGCGATGTCGTCCCACGGGATTTCGTCTTCAGAGAAGAGGGCGACTTCCAGGCTCTCTTCACCGGCGGCAAACTGCGGCTCGCGCATCTGTGCCAGATAGAAGATGTGCACCTGATTGACGTGCGGTACGTTGAGCAGCGAGAACAGCGCACCGACTTCGACGACGGCGCCAGCTTCTTCCAGCGTCTCGCGTGCGGCGGCTTGCGACGTCGTCTCTCCGATTTCCATGAAGCCCGCGGGCAGTGTCCAGTATCCGAGGCGCGGCTCGATGGCGCGCTTGCACAGCAACACCTGATCGCCCCACACAGGCACCGTGCCGAGCACGTTGCGCGGGTTCTGATAGTGGATGGTGCCGCAATTGGTGCACACGTGCCGCTCGCGGTTATCACCGGGCGGAATGCGCAACTCGACCGTATGGCCGCAGGCGGAACAGAATTGGATGGGAGGACGTCGGTTCATGGTTGCTGCGAGTGTATCACCGGCGGCGCGCGCTGTGCGGCGACGCACACCGGGTGCCGGGATAACCCCGGTATTGGCGATGTACGGCGGATTGCAACGATGCGCGCGGGACGGGCGAACGCATCACAGGAAAAATATTCGGCCCTTCATGTTGCACTGCGATGGCAATTGTCATATAATCTAATTCTTCAGACGCGGGGTGGAGCAGTCTGGCAGCTCGTCGGGCTCATAACCCGAAGGTCACAGGTTCAAATCCTGTCCCCGCAACCAAATTCGAAAGCCTGATTTCCACAAGAAATCAGGCTTTTTGCGTTTCGGCTGCTGCTTTGCACGATGTCCGCGCTTGGTCCTGTGATTGCGCCAGGGATCGTTTGCAAAACGGTGCAGCGCGAACGCTCATGCTAACGAAATCCAACCACGGGTCTCTATGTCTGGCATCTCTACTCCCGGCGAAAACGAATTCGACACTATCACCGAACTCTGGGAGGCGTCCGTGCGTGCCACGCACGACTTCCTGAGCGATGACGATATTGCGTGGTTGCGTCCACGCATTCGCAACGAGTATCTCGGCGCGGTGACGTTGCGCGTGTTCCGCGATGACGACGGCATCGTTCGCGGTTTTCTTGGCGTGTCGCCGGGCAATGTGGAGATGTTGTTCGTCGCCCCTGAGGCGCGTCGACAGGGGATCGGCGCAACGTTGCTCGCGTATGCGGTGCGTGAGTTGGACTGTGTCGGTGTCGATGTCAACGAACAGAATCCGCAGGCGCTGGCGTTCTATCGTCGCGAGGGCTTCGAGGTGACGGGACGCTCCGAACTCGATGGTCAGGGGCGACCGTTCCCGATCTTGCATATGCGACTTGCAACGGCAAAAACCGTTGCGCCGCCTGCGCCTACTGCATCTACTGCGACGCCGGCAGCAGACGCTGTTTGATCTTCGCGCCGAAGACGTTCACCACGAGACCCGTCATGACTAGCACGGCACCGGCGATTTGCGGGGTCGTCAATTGTTCGTCCAGCAGCAATGCTGCCGACGCCAGTCCGATGATCGGCACCAGCAGCGAGAACGGAGCGACCTGGCTGGCGGGGTAGCGCGTCATGAGGCGGCCCCAAAGCGAGTAGCCGACGAGTGTGGCGATGAAGGCGAGATAGGCGATTGCGAAGATCGACGACGCCGAGATGTGCTCGAGCGATTGTGCGATCTGCTGCGGACCTTCGAACCAGTACGAGAGCAGGACGAACGGAATCGGCGGAATCAGGCTGGCCCACACGACGAGTCCGACGAGATCGACCTTGCCGATTTTCTTCGTGACGATGTTGCCGGTGGCCCAACTGAGCGAAGCGCACAACGTCAGCACGAAGCCGATGAGTGTCATGGCGCCGCCGCCTTGCATGCCGATGACGGCGAGCCCCGCCGCCGCAATCAACAGGCCGATGACGTTCTGCGCGCGAAAGCGTTCGCCGAGGCACATTGCAGCGAGCCCGAGCGACGCGAGTCCGGCGGGCATGCCGACGTACATCGCAGTAAACAAGAGGGCGAACTGGCCGAACGAGATGGTCGCACCGTAGGCGATCAGCCATCCGAGGGACACTTGCGGGCGTTTGACGAAGAAGATCGCGGGAAACGCCGCAAGCAAAAATCGGAGTGCGCCGAGCAACATGGGCGGAACGCCATGCAGGCCGACTTTGATGACGACGAAGTTCACGCCCCAGGCGAGTACGACGATCAGAGCCTGCAAGAGGTCCTTCGGTGCCATGATGGCGTCTCCTGTTGCCGAATAGTTAATTTGTTATCGACGGAAGGCGAAAGTGTACTCCCGGTGCGTCGACCTGTCGTGAGGAAAAACCTGTCGGAAGGCTTGCTGGTCGGACGATGGACGTGCGTTCCCCGGTGCCCCCGGTCCCGGCGGCCGATGAGGCCATGACGTATACTTTGGGTTTCGATTATTAAGAGACGTCGTCTCAGTTGCCCAAGCGGTGTTTGGCGCGCGAGGCGGCGTTTGCCGTATCTGAGGAACTTGCATGAACTTGCCTGCCCGCCGCGTCAGCGTCGCACCGATGATGGATTGGACGGATAAGCACTGTCGCGTCTTTCACCGTCAGCTTTCGCGTCACACGTGGCTGTACACCGAGATGGTCACGACCGGTGCGCTGTTGCACGGCGACGTCGCGCGTCATCTCGATTTCGATGCTGTGGAGCATCCCGTCGCGTTGCAACTGGGCGGGAGTGAGCCGCAGGATCTGGCGCGCGCGGCGAAGTTGGGCGAGCAGTGGGGGTACGACGAGATCAACCTGAATTGCGGCTGTCCGTCGGAGCGCGTGCAGCGCGGCGCATTCGGTGCGTGTCTGATGGCTGAGCCGACGTTGGTCGCGGATTGCGTGAAGGCGATGCGCGACGTGGTGCAGGTGCCGGTGACAGTCAAGCATCGCATTGGCATCGACGACGTCGAGTCGTTCTCGTTCGTCGAGGACTTCGTGGGCAAGATCGCTGAAGCCGGATGCTCGACTTTCATCGTCCACGCGCGCAACGCGATTCTCAAAGGTCTAAGCCCGAAAGAGAACCGCGAGATTCCTCCGCTGAAGTACGACTATGCTTACCGCCTCAAGCAAGTGTTCCCGCAGCTTGAAATCCTGATTAACGGTGGCGTCAAAACACTCGATGAAGTCGAGCTGCACTTGCAGCACGTCGATGGCGTGATGCTGGGCCGCGAGGCATATCACAACCCCTATGTACTCGCTGAGGTCGACGCGCGCTTTTATGGTGACGCGTCGCCGGTGAAGTCGCGTGAGGAAGTGGAAGATGCGCTGATCGAATACGCGGCGTCGCAACTGGAGAAGGGGCAGTATCTCGGCGCGATCACACGTCACGCGCTGGGCCTGTATCGAGGCGTGCCGGGCGCGCGCGGATGGCGTCGCGTGCTGTCGGATCCGAAGCGTTTGAAGGCTGGCGTGAGTGCGTTCGAAGACGCGCGCGCTCAACTGCGTGCAGGCGCATTCTCCGAACGTGACGAAGCGCAATCGATCATTGCGGCGTGACGTGTCGCGTGTAAGTGGCGACGTTCGGTGACGAGCGTTCGCCGCGTGAGATGACGATGTCGCGCATCGATCGTGCACGTGAGAGAAGAAATATTTCGAAGAAATGAAAAAAGAGTTGGCAACGCGATAAAAACGTCGCTATAATCTTGTTTCTGTTCAGCGAGCAAGTCAAAGCGCTGATCACGGCGGTGGCCGTAGCTCAGTTGGTAGAGTCCTGGATTGTGATTCCAGTCGTCGTGGGTTCGAGTCCCATCGGTCACCCCAAAATCTCCTTGTAGTTCAAAGTGCTCAGCGCACACCTTACGTTCCACAAAGCAATACTCGGAACGAAAATCAAAAATTCGGAATTCATTCGGTAGCGGAAGCGGTCTTCGTCTTGCGTCGACCGTCGTGTCGATGTGTTGTCGAGCGATTTGTAAGTTTTGATCGACAGAGAAGCCACGGCCCCTTTGGAAACGCAGATATCGTCGCCGTCTTCGTGCAACCCTGCCGCCGAGTTCAGGGCATTACGGATAGAAGCGTGCCGCCCACACTGCTGGATCGGTATCCACCTTGTAATTGGACTGGAGTCCGGTGACCCACGACGCTCGCGATTGGCTACCGGCTGGCAAGAGCCAGTAAGTGTTGCCGTCGCTCGCGTCAATGCCCACCGCCTGGCAGATTCGCTGAACCCACTGTTGGGCCATCGTCGGCGTTGCGAATGTGATCTCGTTGTAGGACGCGTAGTTAAACGTCGCAGACGAGAGCGGTGATGTATCGAGTTTCGACGTCCCGTGTGCGAGTGGGACGATGGTGAAGCCAAAACTGGGCACCAGACCGACGAAATCCTTCGCGGACAACGCACTGCCCGCTGTCGTGTAATACCGTCCCAAGTCGAGATCGGCGAGCACCCACGAACCATTCCATTTCACTTCGACGCACACGTGGCCATCGTCGAAGCCGTTGGGTGTCGTCATCGTCAAGAAGCGAACAATCCGCGATTGGAAACCTGCAGAAGCGAGCCAGGACTGCGCCCAGGGTACGACAACGCCGCACGTAATACGGGCTCGGCGATTGCGTGCGATTTGGTTCAGTGCCGTGATCGGCTGTGCATTGTCTTCACCGCCGTGGCACGAGAGTTCCGCGAACACAGAACACATCTCCATCGGATCATTCCAAGTGACCGCACGCCATGCATTCGACCCTGACGCCGGATCCAAAAAGCGATAAACCCCCGACTTGGTCATGTCGTAGCTCACGCCGTTGAACTGATAGATGCCGGGGGCATAAAGAAATCCTGCGGGCATCGCCACGCCGCCGCTCGCCTGCGCAACGTCGTAGATTTGGTCGAACAGGAACCGCTTTGCAATGGTCATTCTTTTCCTCTGAGAGCTGCGGGGGGACTTTGTGGTGCCGTGGGAAGAAAATTAAAGCGACGCCGCGTGCGGGTTCTTGTCTGTTACTCACCAAACTAGCCGCACGCCCAGTGTTGCGGCGACAGATTGCTGACGCGTCGCATCGAGCTGCGTTAGATAGGAAAGCGTCGCGTAGACGCTCGCCGACCTGTTGAATCTTCCCGCAACGCCAATACCAAACTGTGCGGCGGTGCTACTCGCACCGGTTACGATCGGCGTCGTATCCCCGAACAGGACACGCCCGTCGTTCCCGAACGCGTGAAGAAGATTGAAGAGCAGATACGGGCGCAGCAATCCACGGGCGCCATCATAATTGGCTTCCAGCCGGGCACCGACTCGCGCGAGCCAACTGTTGACGTTGTTGAATCCCACGGAGGAAATACCGTCGCTGAAATCGTCGATGCTCTGCCGCTGCCAGACGAGTTGTGCCTGCGGCTCAAGCGCGAGCATGTCCGACAGTCGAATCGGCCATCCGGTTTCGACGGATGCCGCGAGGCCCTTGCCATTAAGGTTCCGATTCAAACCGCTCAATGGCTTCGCTTGATACTGCATGGCGGACGCCAGGACGACGGCGTCGGTATAGGCACCACCGGGCATCAAATGCGTCCAGTAGAGGCCGGCGCTGTACATGTCCAAGCCAAGCGAGCCAGCGTGCGTATCCGGCATACCGAGTGCGAGCCCCTGAACGTCTCCGGAGGCGCGCGTCCAGCCGCCAAGAATCCCGACGTGATCAGCGTGTCCCGACTCACCCCGACGCGCGAAGACGTCGTGTCCGATCTGCACGCCACCGATGTTGCCGTCAAACTGGGGTGTGGCATCACCTTTGACACGGAGTTGCTCGGTCTGTCCCCAGACGCGAGCCCAGCCATCGGTCAGCCATCCCTTCTCGTCGAGCAATCCCTGCTGCCCTTGCCGTTCATGAAAGGTTGCCAACTGAGCGAAGCCAGCTGTCCTGCCAAGCTCGGGCATCATCGAGTAGACAGGCACTTCGATGCGGTAGATGGGGAGAGGTGCATCGCCCGGATGAAGCGTAGCCGTCGGAGGTGTGCCGACCGCCCCCGTCGGCATGAGGATTTCGGTTTCCGGTTCGCCGGTGACCGGATCGATGACTGTGATTTCAGTGGGGGCCGGTACGGTTGAGCGGAGATACCAGCTATTTGTGCTGTCGGCCGTGGTGCCGCCCTTGTACAAGTAATAGGTGTAAGCGCCAGCATTGACCGGTGAACCGAGGGCAAATGCCGAAGCGGACGAGGTCGTACCGTTGATGGCTTGCACGACAGGGATACCGTTTCCTGTGGTCAGCGCCCCGAGTCCACCCAGATTTCGGACAGCAACCGACGTATTGCCGCCAATCGTGCCGCCGCTAATTGTCAGCGGTGCGACGCGTGAGCTGTCATCGCCGAGTACCGAATCGACCGCCAACGTGCCGTTCTGGCCCGTGTAATTGCCCGCAATGGTCAGCGTGCCGTTGCCATTGCCGTCACCTGGATGGACTGTCCCTTGGTTGGTCAGATTGCCCGTCATTGTGCCGGTGCCGGTCAACGTGGCGCCGGACGCCACGGTGGTCGTGGCGCCTCCCAATGTGCCGGTGAGATTGAATGTGCCGGTTTGCAACTGAGCCGTGTTGAAGTTGCCGCTGCCGCTCCACATCCAGTTGTCTCCCTGTGCGAGAAGCGTGCCGAAATTTACAAACGGGTTGCTGGCCGTTCCGGTCCCTTGAAGAATCAGGGTGCTGACGGCACTGGCGCCTCCATCGGCCGTACCGATGATCTGCGAGCCAGTTTGCAGTGTGAGCGTGTTCGATCTTGCGGCGGCATTCATCGCGATGGCGGTTCCGGCGTTGCTCTGGATCAGCCCGGCATTCGTGATAGAGACGGTGCCGTTGACTGTCCGGATGCCATAGCCTTGCTGGCTGAGAATCGTCCCGCCAGCTTGATTGACGACGGTCCCAGTGAAGCCGAGGGCAGTGTTCGAGACGACGGCATCGCTGTTGATACCCTGCGCCTCGACGTAGCCACTATTCGTAAAGGTGATGTTGTTCCCTTGCATGTACACCGTGAACGAACGGTTCGATGCAGTGCCGCCCGTGGTTATCAGGGTTCCCGAATTGGTGAGAGTGCTTTGTCCCCCGGTGGAACTCATTGCGCGGCTGCCGGAGCCTGTTGCGGTGATCGTTCCCGTATTCACGAACGTCGTGAACTGCCCAAGAGAAGATGACTGTCCCCACGAAGACGTCATGCCGTAAGAGTTGGGCCCAGAGAGCGAGATGGTGCCGTTGTTCGTGATCGAGCCGTTGTTGCCATTCAGCGCCATGGCGTCGTTATTGGCGCCGCTCGTCGTGATGGTACCGGTCGACGTATTGATCAAGGTGTTGCCGTTGTTTTGACCGAGTAGGGCAGCACCGCGACCGGTGGACGACGATCCGGCGAGGCTGACCGTGCCGGCGTTGGAAATCGTGCTGGAGGTATCAACTGTAATTACGGCTAGATTGGGCGTGCCGCGAATCAGGGAGACGGTGCTGCCGGGGGTGACGTTGACCGTGACACCGGTGCTCCCGGTTTGCGCCTGAACGGGCCCACCTGTGCCGGTACATGTGACAGTTGTGTTACTGCCGGGATTGATGTTGTCGCAAGCAGCGCGTGCTGTGCCAAAGGCACAAAATAAAAGCGCGAGGAACAGGGGCTTCAGGGGGATAGGGCATGCACGGCTACGATGCGGCGTGGCATTCATCGACTTGCTCCCAGTACGGTGCTCTTTGGTGAAGAAGAATTCCGTGTGGGTAGACGTTATTTGGTTAGCGTCGAGATATCAAATGCTTGTTGCGATTCGACTACAAATGTCTCGATATTCGTAGCGAAGCAGTTATCAAATGATCGCGACGGACGCGCCTGATGCCATCGATGCAGGTTGCCGGGCAGCAAAATCGTATGGGTCTGCTGCGCGGATTCCCGAGTCTTCTTCGCCCGGTATGCCGCCGTAATCGCTGGATCAGACGTTATGAAGCACCTCGTCGAGTTCGAACATGTTGTCGACGTTGAGGTCGAAGCGGCTGTCGGGCGTGGTGTCCGGCTTCCCGTCCGGTCCCAGCTCCGTCGGGCGACGCAGGAACGCGGTGCGCATGCCGATGGCCTGTGCACCGGTCAGGTCGTTCTTGTGACAGGCGACCATCAGGATCTCTTCGGGTTTCAGGTTCAGGAAGCGCGGCGCCAGCTTGTACACGTCGGCGGCGGGCTTGAACTTCTCTACGATTTCTCCGGTGAGCACCAGATCCCACGGTAGTTTGCGATGGCGCGACAACGCCACCATGCTGGCCATGTCGGCGTTCGAAAGGCATGCGAGTGGGTAACGGGGGTGCAGACGCTCAAGGCCGGGCAGCACGTCATCCCACAGGCGCAGTTCGTTCCAGAGGGTATTGAATTCGGTGATCTGAGTCGGTGCGAGCGAATAGCCCTGACGCTGCAATACGCGCGCAAGCGCCTCTTCGCGCAGCAGCGACGGACTTTGCCACGGACGCGCCCCGGAAACCACCTCGCGGAACGTGTCGGGGTACAGGCCGTACCACGCCTTGGCTACTGACGCCCAATCGACATCCACACCGTTCACACGATTGAATGCCTTGCCCTTGTCCAGAATCGTCGACCAATAATCGGTGCATGTGCCATAAACGTCGAAGACCAGCGCTTTGACGCCAAGGCGATTTGGCGGCGGCGCATTTCCACGGGCGGGCGTGCCTGGCGACTCGGAGGCAGCGGCGATGGTGGGTACGTAGGCGGCTGTGGCTGCAGCGCCGAGGCCCAGTAAAAAGGTGCGACGACGGTTGCTTTCCGGGAGTGTGGATGACGAAGGTGAGGCAAAGGCTGTGACGCGTTTCATATTGCGCTGCTCTCTCGTGATTCGCCCTGAATGATCCTGAGACGCCCCTTGCAAGGGGCACGGTAACCGGGCGTGGTTACCCATTGCAGGAGCGTAGCGAATGGGCACGTCGGTCGTCGGACAGGGATCCCCCATTTTCAGCCCTGGCTCCACAGTTTTTGACTTTCCTGGGCCTAACACGGGGACCCTGTGTCGCTTACGCTTGACGGCTTGAATCAGATGACAAGTGGAGACACCGCATGACCGATTCTTCGACGCTGGAAGTCCGTGCCGTCACACCGGAAGATTTGGACGCATGGCGACCGCTTTGGGACGGCTACAACCGTTTCTACGGGCGCTTCGACGCAACCGCGCTCCCGGAACACATCACGCGCACGACCTGGTCGCGCTTCTTCGACGGGTATGAGCCCATGCACGCGATCATCGCCAAACGTGGCGAACACATGCTCGGGCTCGTGCACTTTCTCTATCACCGCAGCACGACGATGGACGGGCCGACTTGCTACCTACAAGATTTGTTCACCGTGGAAGCGGCGCGCGGGCAGGGTGTGGGACGCGCGCTGATCGAGGCCGTCTACGTGCACGCGAGGGCATCCAATGCGTCGCGGGTGTACTGGCACACGCACGAGACGAATCGCACGGCGATGCGCCTTTACGATGACGTCGCCGAGAAGCCCGGCTTCGTGATGTACCGCAAGAGCCTTTGAAGTTAAGCGGGCGGAATCCGGGGCGTCTCGCCCGTTTGGACACTATTCCGGCAACGTTCCGAGAGATTCCATGCCCGTGTTTTGCGTCCACAGGACATTCCAATAACTCTGCTATGCTGCCGTCTGCGCGAGATATCGCGCAGCCAATCAGAATCACAAAAGGCGGCGAAGGCGGGGACTGAATCGCGCTGAGCGCTCCATGATTTTCACAATCGACCATCGCGTCGATAGTGCGTCGTACTTCACGATTGTTTGTGGTTTGACCGCGGAAATCCTGAGATTGCGAACTCATGAGAACGTATTCGGATTCGGGCAAGGACGAAGATCATCGGACGCAAGCAGCGAGCCAAGGGCGCGACGAAGCGCAAGCCACCGACGCGCCATTGGCAGATAACCGGCCTTCGACGGCCGCGCTCCGACAACTCCAGACGATCGCTCACCATAGCCCCCGTGCCGCGCAACTGAAGTCGCTTCAGGGACTGACGGCTGGCGGTACGTCTGCCGATCCCGCCGTTCAGCGCGAGGCAAGGGCGAACAATACCGGTATTCCCGACGCGCTAAAGTCGGGCATCGAAAGCCTCAGCGGCATGTCGATGGATACGGTGAAGGTGCACTACAACTCATCGCAGCCAGCGCAACTCAATGCGCACGCGTACGCGCAGGGCACTGACATCCACCTGGCCCCTGGGCAAGAGCAGCATCTCCCGCATGAGGCCTGGCACGTCGTGCAACAGGCGCAGGGCCGTGTTCAGCCGACCATGCAATTGCAAGCCACGCAGATCAACGACGATCCCGCCCTCGAACATGAAGCAGACCGCATGGGGGCGCTGGCGATGGGGCAAGGGCAGGCGCCATCTTCTACGCTCAGGGAAATCGTGAGCGGGGCCCGTGTGCTGCAAGGCAATTTTCCCGATGCGGTGAATGACGAACGCAGGGGGGGGGCAAGGCATCGACAAGGACGATGTACAGCTCGACCATATGGTGTCGCAAGAGAGCTGGCGGACATTCAGCGAAACGCTAACCAAGACGCTAGTGCCAATGACGATTGATGGAAGCAGTCGTTGGGTGGACTTGGGAGCGGCACTTGCGGCGTTCAGAACGGAGGCGAACAAGACCGCCGGAGCGCACGTGGTACTCAGTGAGCAACACCTGATCAACATTCCCGAAAACATTGTTCCGGGACGGGCAAATCAGGTGCAAGGTGCAAAAAACTTCTTCGATCCGGAAATGAGTGGGAAGGGAGCGACAGTCCAGGAGACGGCATTCTCCCTGGAGATGCGTAAGCTCGACGATGCGATACGTCAGATCAATCAGCTTGTGGTGCACGATTTTCTGCCAACGAAAGTGGCCGACTCGAAAAGGGCGACGCATCACGATTCAGACGTGGAGGATCATCTGGTCACGCTGCTGAAAGCGGCTACCGCGCAAATGGTCAAGCTCAATGCCGCCCCCATTTCGTCTTACACGAAGGAGCATTGGTACCAATTCGACGGAAGTTGGGTGAAGAAGCGGAGTGCCACGTGGCTCACGGGCGAAAGCGATGAGGCGGAGGACATCGGTCAGGAGGATGTGGAGGAGCAGGACGACTGGACCAATCTCACGTTCACCTTCACCGTTAAATCCATGACCCGGGTCGGGAGCAGACCGACCCTGGTCAACGTTCCGGTTATGGTGACGGCAAGCGTGCCGTCCGAGACATGGAGTCACATTTACAAGCGCCACTATCTTCCGACATTCGCGTGGGACATTCAGGCCGTTAACACCTTCTGGAAGCAGGACCCTTTCACCTATCTCGATAGCGTAGCGGGGCGGACCCTACTTCAGACTGAACTGACATCGCTCCTGAAAAAGACGTTCAACTTCTCAAAATCACTTGATGTCGTCGAGGACCACGAAACGGACTATGAGGATTGGTCTCAAGCCGACAGTACGCTATTTTTCCAAGCCGACGTCGATAGCGAATTCTTTGCGGCGGCCGCACCTCCCAAGCTGGCGAAGCGATACGAAGTGAAGATCGATATCAAATCGATTGCGCCGCAAAGCGACGCCCTTGCGTACGCCATGACGCCAACGGAGTTGAGAGCACTTAAGCCCCAGCCACAAGTGGGCGGCGCGTAAGGTCGTCGGGGCCGTAGGTGACGGCGTTCTAGCAGGCGTGCAAGTTCCCATAATTCCTGAGTGCCCCGTCGTAAATTGACAGTCATTCGCTTTTTATGCTGCCAAAGTTTGATCTACATCTAATTCCCCGCTCGATGGGGGCCACCGGGTCGGCCAGGGCCGCCCATAATGGATTCGTCATGTTTTCATGACCCTGTCTTCCCGGTGCCCATGGTGCCCCATGCGTCCCGGTTTTGAAGCCCACCTCCCTCAGGTGGGCTTTTTTTATGTCCCGAGCGATCAGGAATGTGCGCTTTGCGTAACGCTACGATGTCCCCTATGAAATTCGAACGTGCTACGATTTTTGGCATCGCAGGGCGTTTTTCGACTTTCAGGACAGTGTGGAGACAGCAATGAGTACCTTTTTGCACGGTGGCCTCGGCTTGGGGAGTGACGGCGAGTCCGTGCGTTTCAATGTGCATGTCGACGGCAAGGTCTGGACGTGCCAGATCGGTCGCGCGGCGCTCAATCGCCTGTCAGGCGTCGATGCCGGGGGCGAAGCGCTATTCGATCAGTTCGTCGACTTCGAAGACGAAATCGTCGACCTCGCAGCGCGCGAGATTGCGCAGGGCGCTAACGTCGAGCCCATCGAAGTCGGCACGCAATAAGTCGGCATGCAATGAGCGTTTGATATTCATACGGAACGTCGCAGCACCTTGCCGCCGGACAGGCGGCATCCCGCTAACCGGAAACACGGAGTCCTTCATGAGCTACGCATCGCATGAGCAGGTCTACGATTACCGCGCAGGCTATCGAATTCGCGTTCAGGCGTTTCAGAACGAGTACGCCGGGCCGTGGGACTATCTGGTGCAAGTGCTGCGACACGACAAGCCGGAAGGGCCGGAAGTACGCTCTCCAGACGGTCATCGCGACAACCGGCTCGACGCCGAAATGGCCGGACGCAAGGCCGGTGAGCGCATCGTCGACGAGCTGCTGGGTGACGGGGACGCGTGACCTTTCGCGCGTCTTTAGCCCGCCTCCGCCTCGCCACGCAAACGCCATACGCCGTCCGCTGATACGATGGCGCGTCCGTCTTCTGCGAGCTTATCCAGATGCGCGCGCAGCGAACGTCGCGCGACACCGTGCCGCGTCGTTGGCACGTCCGCATAGACCACCGGCGTGAGCGTGTCGATGCTAGCCGGACCGACGTCTGCGAGCGCCGCCAGCGTGCTCGCTTCCCGCGCAAGCCGATGTGCCACCAGCCGCGCGATGCGCTGCGCCGGACGATCCATCACGAAACCATGCCCTGGCGCGAGCCACTGTGGTGCTAACGCCGCCAGCTTTTCGAGCGACGCCAGATAGGTCGCCATGTGGCCATCCGGCGGGTTGATCACCACCGTCGAGCCTTGCATCACGTGATCGCCGGTGAAGACCAGCTTTGCGTCCTCAAGCGAATAACACAGATGATTCGCCGCATGCCCCGGCGTATGGATGGTGCGCAGCATGCGTCCATCCGGCAGCGGTACCTCGTCGTCGTCGGAGAGGGCAACGTCCGGCACGAATGCCGTGTCCTGCCCTTCGTCATGACGTGCTTGCATGCCATACGTCACGGCACCGGTCTTCGCCTTTAGCAACCGAGCACCGGGCGAATGATCCCGATGCGTATGCGTGACGAGGATCTGTCGGATGACGCCTGGCGCTGCGCGCAGGATCGTCTCGGTGTGCACGGGATCGTCGGGGCCGGGGTCGATGACCGCCCATTCGTTCCGCGGTCCGCCGCCAACCAGATAGGTGTTGGTGCCGGGGCCGGTCATCATCCCCGGATTCGATGCGGTGACGCGAAGCACGCCAGGCATGAGCGTCACGACGTTGCCCGGCACGATGTCGTAGCTGCCGGTGCCTTGCTCCTGTGGATCGGTCAGCGTGAGTTCGGCCCACGCAGGTTCGTCCGGCGTGACGGGCCAGCGGCCGCGTTTGCCGTTGGCGAGGCGCGGCTGGATGCGCGGGATTTCATGCCGCGCTGCCAGCGTCGATGCCGTCGCCATCGCCCGCTCGGCAGTGCCCATACTTTCGAGCCACTGGAGCAGTTTGCGTGTGGGCGGCAGCAAACGCAGTTGGTCCGCGTGCGTCAGCGCATAGTGCGGACGCATCCAGCGGTGTGCCGCGGTCTCGATCTGATCGACTTCGACGGTTTGACCTTCGGGGAGCATCGCCAGAAAGAAGCGTGTGTCGAAGCGTTTCGGCAGCGCGAGCGGCGTGACCCAGTGACTCAGATAGTGCAGACGGTCGGGCGTGAGCCGAACGTTGAACGTCTGGCAAAGCGATGCGATTTCGATCTTGCCGTCGTGCAGCGCGTCACGTTGCGCGCGCATGTCGTCGAGCGTGGAGGGATCGATGGGCAGACCCGCCGCATCGACCGCGAACAACACCCCCGTTTCCTCGAAGCATTCGCGGATGGCCGCGACGTAATAGTCGAGGCCTTGATCGGTCAGTTGGAGGTGTTCGCTCGCCGTGGCGTCGTCCAGCCCGATGCACACGGCGTGGCCATGCCGATCAGCCGCATCGACGACGCCGCCGGGAAAGACGTAGGCGTCGGAGCTGAA
Source organism: Pandoraea sp. NPDC090278 (assembly GCF_044772185.1). Lineage (NCBI taxonomy): Bacteria > Pseudomonadati > Pseudomonadota > Betaproteobacteria > Burkholderiales > Burkholderiaceae > Pandoraea > Pandoraea sp. NPDC090278. Next base: position 614,374 of record NZ_JBIVYJ010000001.1, read on the forward strand.
GTCACCAGCCCGGACGGCGCGCCGCAACAGCAGCACCTCCAGACCACTCGGGCGCTCGCGCAATACAACGAGACTCGCCGCCATCCGCAGGGACGTTGGCGAGCGCAGTGAGGGCGGCTGAGCAGGAGAGGGATGCTGGCCGTCAGGCGTAGACGGTTGCGCTTCGGGACGATCTGCCATGAGACGTGCGCACTGAGGCGCGCGATATCGGAAAGTCCCTAGTGTGCCATCGGAATAGAGACGCCGTAGGCAGGGCGATCCCCAGCTTGCGGCGTGGTGTGTATCAGGCTGCGTCGTTCGCGGCGTGCGTCGACACCGTCGTCACATCGTGACGAGGGCGATAGTTCTGCGCAGACGGCATGCGCGCAGCGACCTCACTCAGCCACTGGGCGGTCAGCTCGGGCTGTGTGACGGGGAGCATGTGGCCACCGTCGACGAGCGTGAGTTGTGCACGCGGGCTCGCCACCGGCAAGGTCTCGCCGTGCCGACGGTAGTCGAGTACGCGGTCGCTGCGGCCGTAAAGCACATCGACGGGCACCGCCAGATCGGCGTATCTCGCCGCCAGCCCGGGCATGTCGTGCTCTGCGGCAAGGATGTCGACGCTGCTTGCTTCGAAGTTGCCGGGACGATAGCCCAGCACGCCGCCGCCGCGAATGAGGAAGTCCTTGGGCGCGTCTTCAGGGCCGAAGACATACCCTAGCGTTGTGCGTCCCGTCATCATGCCGATCGGCACGGCGAGCGTGCGTCCAACCCAGCGACGCCACCAGGCACTCCGAATGGCGAGTGCACGGAAGGGCGCAGGCACTTCGGACACCGGCTGTGTCAGCGGCGCGATCAGCGCGAGCGCGCCCACGCGTTGCGGATGGTCGAGCGCAAGCGCCAGCGATACCGCACCGCCCAGCGAATGCCCGACCACCAGCGGACGGTCCAGTGCGAGCGTATCGATCAGTTGTGCGACGACGTTCGCCTGCCATGCGATGGCGGCGTCGTGTCGCGGTCCACGTATGGAATAGCCGGAGCCGGGGCGGTCGACGAGCACGACGCGATGCGTGCGCGCCAGCGCGGCCAGCGGCAAATAAGCGAAGTTGCGCAACTGCCCGCAGAGCCCGTGAATGAACACGATGGCCGGGCCGTGTCCGAAATCGACGTAATGCAGTCGTTCACCGTCGATGTCGAGAAACTGCCCGTCCGGCGGCACGGCCGCTTCGGCGCGTTTGGCGACGCGCCGCGTAAAGCGCATCAGCACGAGCACCACAGCGGCGAAGGCGATGACGAGGCAGGCGAGCAAATAGACGATGAGCATGGTGTCGAACCGAAGAGCAGGCAAAGAGGGATGCATAAAACGTGTGCGACGCGCGCGTCAGCACGCATCCTATCAAGGTGTTGCGAGGTCTGACGATGCGACGACACGTCGCAGCGTTGCGCGACGCTCGAAACGCATTGCGCCGTCGTCGACGCTGCTCCAGCGCATCAGTCGCAAGTCGCGCAGATAGTTCTGATAGAACACCCACGGCTTGCGACCGCCTTGCCGGGGCAGTGCACCGGCGGCGCGTTGAATGTACCCCGACGTCAGACCGATGGCGGGCAACTCGCCGTGTTCACCGTCGCGCAAATGCGGCACGCACGTGTCGACGTCATGTGCATTCATGTGGTTGATCAGACGACAGACGTACTGCGCGATCAGTTCCGCCTTGAGTGTCCACGAAGCATTCGTATAGCCGAAGACAGAGGCGAGATTCGGCACGCCGCTGTACATCATTCCCTTGTAGGCGACCGTGTCGGAGAGCGTCACGGGCTGGCCGTCGACCCGCAATCGCGCACCGCCCATCAGTTGCACACGCAGGCCGGTTGCCGTCACCACGATGTCGGCATCGAGCGTCTTGCCGCTCTTGAGCGTGAGACCGGCAGAAGTGAACGTTGCGATTTCATCGGTGACGATCTCGGCCCGCCCGCTGCGCAACGCCTTGAAGATGTCGCCATTCGGCGCGAGGCACAGCCGCTGATCCCACGGGTTGTAGCGCGGCGTGAGATCGCGCTCGACGTCGGCATGACCCTGCGCCTGTTGTGCCGCGCGTTTGATCAATACGCGGCGGATGGCGTTCGGCCAGCGTCGCGCCGCATTGTAGAAGCCGAGTGTGATCAGCACGTTCTTCGTGCGCACGAGCCGGTGCGCGACACCTGCAGGCAGCCATTTACGCAGACGTTCGGCGACGCCGTCGCGCTGCGGCATGGACAGGATGTAGCTCGGCGAGCGCTGCAACATCGTGACGTGCGACGCACTCGTCGCCATGCTCGGCAGCAGGGTGACGGCCGTCGCGCCGCTGCCGATGATGACGACGCGCTTGTCGCGATAGTCGAGATCGGCAGGCCAATGCTGCGGGTGGACCACGGTGCCGCCGAATGTCTCCATGCCGGGCCAGGTGGGCGTGTGGCCTGCGTCGTAGGCGTAGTAGCCGCTGCACATGAAGAGGAAGCGGCAAGTGAGCGTCTCGGTGTCGCAATGACCGTCCTCATGCGTGCGCTCGACGTCGAGCGTCCATCGGGCGATGCCGGAGTCCCACCGCGCTTCGCTCAACTTGTGTCCATAGCGGATCGCCTCGTCGAGACCTTCGGCGCGGGCCGTCTCCTTGAGATAGTCGAGAATCTTGCCGCCGTCGGCGATGGCCTGATCGCTTGCCCACGGCCGGAAACTGAAGCCGAGCGTGTACATGTCGGAGTCGGAGCGCACGCCGGGGTAGCGGAACAGATCCCACGTGCCGCCCAGCGACTGACGGGCTTCGAGCATCGCGAATCGGGTGCCGGGGCAGCGCTCGCGCAGATAGTGCGCGGCGGCGATGCCCGAGAGTCCCGCGCCTACGATGATGACGTCCAGATCCTTGCGCGTGCGGGACGCGCTAGCGATATCGGACACGGTTGTATTTGCCGTCATGACGAAATCCTCCGGCCGGAGATCTTCAGTTCGTGGATGATTCGGTCGCGGCGGCGCGTGCGCTCGCAGCGGCCGCCGACGGTTTGCCCGACATGGCCGAGCGCCGGTAGAACCAGACGACCATCGCCTGATAGCTTGCGCCGAGCAAGCGGGCAAGCTTGTCGACGCGGCGCGCGTCGGCACCGACGAGTACGCGCCGCGCATTGCGCTGGACTCCCGCGAGCATCTGGCGCGCGGCCGCATCGGCGCTCGTCACGTCGATCAGCTTGTTGGCGCGGCGGCGGTGCGTTTGCGCGTCGATGCCGGTGAACGCGGTAATGCTGTCGTCGATGCGCGATGCCGTCACGATATTGGTGGCGACGCCCCCCGGATGCACGCACGTGCACGACACCGGAGAGCCTGCAAGTTCCAGTTCCATACGCAGTGCTTCGGTAAAACCGCGCACGGCGAACTTGCTGGCGTTGTAGGCCGATTGCGTCGGCATGGCGATGATGCCGAAGAGACTCGACGTATTGACGATGTGACCGTCGCCGGAGGCGGTGAGGTAGGGGAGGAACGCCTGTGTGCCGTGCACCACGCCCCAGAAGTTGATGTTCATCAGCCACTCGATGTCTTCAAGACGCGCGGTCGCGACCGGCACGGACAACGACACGCCCGCGTTGTTGAAGACGAGGTTGATCTTGCCGTGTGCGGCGGCGGTGTCGTGCGCCCACGCAAAGACGGCGTCGCGATCGGCGACGTCGAGGCGCTGCGACGTCACGCGCGCGCCGAGCGTACGACAGGCGATGGCGGTATGTGTGACGCTGGCTTCGTCGATGTCGGATAACGCGAGATGCGCACCCCGGCGTGCCAGTTCAAGGGCGAGCGAGCGTCCCATGCCCGATCCCGCACCCGTGATGGCCGCCACCTTGTCCGTGAACGTCTTCATCGTGCCGTCTCCCTGTCTCCCCTGGGGGATGCCTGTCGCGCGTCGCCATTTATGGTTTTGAGTCGTCTTGCGGCGGCGCTCGCGTTGCCTATAATGAGGTCACGCAAATTTGGTGTTGCGTGTCACCACTTTAGTTTTTCGTCCCGGTGATGTCAAATAGCGAAATGGAACAAGCACTCGAATCGAAGGATGTCGCGCCAACGGCCCGAGAGGGCGGGCGGCGCTATGGCGGCGTGGCACAAGCGCAGCGGGAACAGGCGCGCCGCACGGCGCTGATCGACGCCGCCACCGAGGTGTTCGGTACTGTCGGGTTTCGCCGCGCCACAGTGCGCTCGGTGTGCGGCCTTGCCAAGCTCAACGACAGGTACTTCTACGCGGCGTTCGACAACATGGAGCATCTGCTTCGGGCAACGTACGCACATCATGCGCAGACGCTGCTCGAACAGTTGCAGACGGCCATCGCCGACAGCGCACCGACGCTCGACGCGAGGCTCGACGCTGGCCTGAACGCCTTCTTCGCGTTCCTGCGTCAGCCACATGCGGCCCGCGTGCTGCTGCTTGAGGTAATGGGCGTGAGCCCGGAGACGGATCTGACCTATCAGCGCTACATCTTCGAATTCGCGAAGCTGATCCTCGCCATGGCCGAGACGCCGCCGCCGACCGGTGACGACGCGCAGGCACAGGCCCGGATCGTCGGGCTGGCGCTGGTGGGCGCGATGACCAACGCGGGAACGGCGTGGGTCCTCATGGGCTATCAGGACACGCAGGCGTGCATGGTGGCGAGCTGCCGTCGCGTGCTGCGCGGCGCGCTGATGTGATTTGCGCATGGCTCGCTACAATACGGCTTTCACGTACGACGGCCATAAAGCGGCTGAGCGCTCGCCGTCCCCCGTCGTTCTCCCTAATTTCTCACTCTCCAAAGGTCGCAAATGACCACTATCGGAACCCCGCTGTCGCCGAGCGCGACGAAGGTCATGTTGTTGGGCGCTGGCGAACTCGGCCGTGAAGTGCTGATCGCCTTGCAGCGTCTCGGTGTCGAGACGATTGCCGTCGATCGCTACGAGAACGCCCCCGGCCAGCAGGTCGCGCATCATTCGCGCACCATCGCGATGACCGATCCCGAACAGCTCAAAGCACTGATCGAAGCCGAGAAGCCCGATCTCGTCGTCCCGGAAATCGAAGCCATCGCGACGCCGATGCTCGAAGCGCTGGAAGCCGACGGTGTGGTGCGTGTGATTCCGACGGCGCGCGCGGCACGTCTGACGATGGATCGCGAGGGCATTCGTCGTCTGGCCGCCGAGACGCTGGGCCTGCCGACGAGCCCGTATCAGTTCTGCGATTCGCTGGAGGAACTGCAAGCGGCCATCGACGGCGGCATCGGCTATCCGTGCATCGTCAAGCCGGTGATGAGCAGCTCAGGCAAGGGCCAGAGCAAGATCGACAGCGCAGCCGACGTGAAAGCCGCCTGGGACTACGCGATGGCAGGCGGACGCGTGAGTCACGGCCGCATCATCGTCGAAGGCTTCATCGACTTCGATTACGAGATCACGCTGCTGACCGTGCGCGCACGCGGCGCCGATGCACAGGTCGAAACGCACTTCTGCGCGCCGATCGGCCACAAGCAGGTGAGTGGTGATTACGTGGAGAGCTGGCAGCCGCATCCGATGTCGTCCGTCGCACTCGAACGTGCGCGTCTCATTGCACGCGACGTGACGAACAACCTGGGTGGCCAGGGCATCTTCGGTGTCGAGCTGTTCGTGAAGGGCGACGACGTGTGGTTCAGCGAAGTCAGTCCGCGTCCGCACGACACGGGCATGGTGACGATGATCACCCAGTGGCAGAACGAGTTCGAACTGCATGCGCGGGCGATTCTCGGTCTGCCGGTGAACACTACGCTGAAGACGCCGGGTGCGAGTGCCGTGATCTATGGCGGCGTGGACGCCAAGGGCATCGTGTTCGATGGCGTCGATCAGGCCTTGCAGGTGCCGCAGACGGACATTCGCCTGTTCGGCAAGCCGGAGAGCTTTGTGAAGCGTCGTATGGGCGTGGCGCTCGCGTACGACGAGAATCTGGATGTCGCGCGTAGCAACGCCGTGGAAGCGGCGAGCCGGGTGAAACCGCGCGCTGTCTGAGCGTCCATCCGGTTGCATGCCATAACGAAAAAACCCCGCCTTGGCGGGGTTTTCAGTTCGGGCAGTCGCTAGGGTTTAGCGTACTGCCCGAGGCGCGTCGATCGCGTTAGCGACCGCTCAGCGAATCACAGACCTTAGATGGCCTGGATGTTGCTGGCTTGACGGCCCTTCGGTCCCATCTTCACTTCGAAGCTGACCTTCTGGTTTTCTTGCAGCGACTTGAAACCCTTCGATTGGATTTCCGAGAAGTGGGCGAAGAGATCTTCACCGCCTTCGTCCGGCGTAATAAAACCAAAACCCTTGGCGTCGTTGAACCACTTGACGGTACCAGTTGCCATTTCTTAAATCCTTAAAGTTTTCAAATGAGCGAGCGAGATGCTCAGCGAGCGCATGACATTAAAGCTGATCAGGTACAACCGAGTTGACGCAGAGGGCGACATTAGATGACACAAGACTCGCCATACAACGTTCATGCACCCGTTTTTTTACGGGAAAGGTGGGAAGGTGTCAAGCAGGGAAACTGTGGAATTGTTGATCTACGCCAGTTTCCAGCCGATTTTCGCTGCGTTGCGACATGCAATCGGTCATGCCGGACGGCCGGACGTCATCCTGTTCGCTGTCCTTTCCTATCCTCCCGGGATCCACGTTCAGCTGCCTCGCTTTGCCGTAATCCGGATTCTGAATCATTGGGTTGCGAGTCGACGCGTTTTGCATTGTCGATGGGTGACGGGTTCCCGTTTGCCGGGAAGTTGTGATGGCGAAGTGAGAAGCGGTCGATGTCTGCCTTCGTTTCATTGAACGTCTTAAGCTTTCGACGAATACCCCCGTCCGATATTGCGCATGTGGCGTGGGCACAACGGGGGAGTGACATCGCCACGTGTCACCGCGTCGTCACCGTGCTATGCCCCCGGCGTAGCCGACCGATAAGAGGCGATCAGACAGGGGGTGAACGCAAGACGGTCTGCCGACCGCCCGGCAATCCTATGTCTGCCGAGTGAGGGTTTTGTGCGTCGCGACACGGTCGTCATAGAACGTAGGTATTTTCCCTAGTCAGACAGAAACCGCGCGCCAATGCTTGCTTTCGAGACGTCAAAATAGATTCTCATTACCCTCAGTTTTGGTAAATGCCTGCCGTTAACGGCCTCATGGTCGCCTCACGACGGCGTTGCAACACGCGCATTTTGCGAGGCCATCATCGTGGGGCAAACACGCTAGGCGGCCGCGCAGTGCCGCGTGTCTTTCGAGACCTTACGTGGCAACCAATCAGGCACCGACGCTCGACTCTTTGCAATCGCTGCTGGCGACCGTCCAGCGCAACGAGCGCTCGCTAAAACGTTTTCAGGACATCGAACTGGCGCTCATGGGCGCGCCGGACTTCGGTCAATTCCTGGAGGTGGTGCTCAATCGTCTGCGCCACGACTTCGACCTGTCGGGTGTCCGCCTGATGCTGGCCGAGGTCGACGATACCCTTCGCGATCTGATCGACACGGCCGAGGGCATCCGCGCGCTCGACGGCGGTTTGTGCATCGCGCAGGACACCGGGACGTTTGCCGCCGTCTGCGGCAACGGTCAGCTCTGGATCGGCGCACCGCGTGAGCGTCACGCGGCGCTGTTCGGTGCGCGTGCACCGGCGAGTGCAGTCGTCATGCCGCTCGCGCGTAACGGACGTTACATCGGTGTGATCGCACTGGGCAGTCGCGACGCACGCCGCTTCGCCCCCGACATGGCTACCGATTTTCTCGAACGGTTCGGTGCAGTCGTTGCCGTGTGTCTCGAGAACATGTGGAACCGCGAGCGCCTCAAGCGTATCGGTCTGACGGACCCGCTCACGGGCTTGTCGAACCGTCGCTACTTCGATCAGCGTCTGCGAGAGGAAGTGATTCGGGGCGCGCGCTATGGCGCACCGCTCGCGTGCCTGCTCATCGACATCGACCATTTCAAGCGGGTCAACGACAGTCACGGACATGCGACCGGCGATCGCGCATTGCGTGCCGCAAGTGTCTGCATGCGTGCGCAATTGCGGGTGACGGATACCCTCGCGCGATACGGCGGGGAAGAGTTCGCCGCACTCCTGGTGCAGACCGAGCAGAACTGGGCGGGGACGGTGGCCGAGCGGGTGCGTCGTGCGGTAGCGCGGCTGGAGGTGCCCGACGACGACGGGATTCTCGTGCCGCTTACGATCTCGATTGGATTGGCCAGCGTCGATCCGCGTGACATCGCCGATCCGGAATCGCTGCCCATGCGCCTGCTGGGCGCTGCCGACGCCGCGCTCTACGCCGCGAAGCGCTCGGGACGCGACCGCGTGGTCGTCGCCCCGACGGCGAGCTTGCGCTAGCCGACCCGATCCTGCATCGATTCGAGCCGGGCCGTGTCAGTCCGGGCTGTTATCGCACGCTGAACCAACCAATCAGCAACGACACCGTCACCACCGACAGCACCGTCGATATCAGAATGGCGCGTGAGGCGACGGCCGCCTCACGTCCGTACAACTGCGCCAGCATGAACGGCCCGGTGCCGATGGGCAGTGCCGAGAGCAGCAGCGCACTGTGTGCCCAGATCGTCGGCAGATCGAACACGCGAAACGCCAGAAACGCGGTAATGGCCGGTTGGAAAATCAGCTTGAGGCCGACGAGGCGTCCCACGGCGCGCGCGATCCGCGGCTCTTTCACCGCGCCCGAGCTTTGGGCGAGGAACATGCCGATGGCCACCAGTGCGCACGGGCTGGCCGCACCGCCGAGCAACGTCGTGAAGTGAAGCACAGGGGCGGGCAGTGTGATGCCGAACGCCGCGAACGCCATACCCGCGAACGGCGAGACGACCAGCGGATTGCGAATGAGCGCACGGGCAACGAAGCCCGCCGTGCGACGCCAGTTCGGTGTGGCTTGCAGATCCGTTTCGATGATCCCGATGGAAATCGCGAAGAGCACCGTCGCCGTGAGCAGCATGGCGACGACGACGGCTGGGACGCTCGCCGGGCCGAACGCAACGAGGCACAGCGGCAGCCCCATGAAACCCGCGTTCGGGTACGCCGCGCCCATGCCCTCGATGCTCGCGTCGGTCAGGCGTCCGCGCACCGTCCGGTCGAGCAGGAAGGACAGCGCGAAGGTCGCAGCCATCCCGCCGCCGAACGCGCCCAGAAATCCGGGATTGACGAGTTCAGCCCACGTGATCTGTGCCATCGACTGAAACAGGACGGCGGGCAACGCAAGGTAGACGACGAAGCGATTGAGCGCATCGAGCGCGGCATCGCCGAGCCAAGCCCGGCGGGCGCACAGATACCCCAGAAAGATCAGCCCGAACACGGGCAGGGCGGCAGAGATAACGGCTTGCATGGGTTGCTTCGTCAGTTCGTCAGTTTGATTGCGCGAGACGGATCAGCCATTCGCGACGCGCATTGCCGCCGTCGGCTTCCGTGTGTTCGCGGGCGGCGGTTTCGGCACCATTGGCGTCACCCGCCGCAATGCGCGCAACGATTTCCCCGTGCTCATGCCAGACGACTTCCTGCATCGGCATCGCGCCCAGCGTGGCGGCCATCGCGCGCATGATGTGCGGCCACTGTGGGGCCACCGTCTGTGCGATCAGCGGGTTGCCTGACGCGTCGTGCAAGGCCGTGTGGAAGGCGACTTCGATGCGGACCTGTCGTGCCACCGGCGTCCCTTTCGTCATCGCCATGCCCGCGGTGACGGCATCTTCCAGGCGACGCAGGGCATCGTCCGGTAATGTGCCTTCGGCGCGGCGCATGGCGGCCAGTCGCGCGGCGAGACTATCGAGTGCCGTGCGCACCTGATAGAGCTGGCGCAGGTGGTCCGCATCGATCGGGGCTACTTCGAGCCCCTGACGTCCGCTATCGCACACCAGTCCGTCGCGCTTGAGTAACTGCAATGCGTGGCTCACGGGTTGGCGCGATACGCCCAGCGAGTCGGCCAGTTCGGCCTGCCGGATGCGCTCGCCGGGCGGGAGTGTGAGGTCGGCGATGGCGTCGCGCAGCCTCGAGTACACCTGATCGATGAGCACCGGCGTGCTGGCGAGCGGAGAATGCGGGGCAATGGGTGACGGCATCGCGTCGGTCGTCGGGCCGTCGATGGTATCCGTGGGGCGCGAGGCAGAAGCGGAAGCGGGGTGTGGCATGGCATTCCGGCGACAGCCGGTATCCGTGATATCTGGAATTCCGAATTCTACGCTTCAAGGCGGATGTCGACACGGTTTATTTCCGTGGACGTCCGTTTGGGGGAATCGTTGGGGGAGAGAGGCTACTCGCTCGGATCAAGCTCCGGCGGTGAGACGGATGTGGCGCGCGCGGGCGTCTGAAGCAGCGTCTGCATGGTGATGCGGGTGCGTTGGAGACGCCGGGCCAGTGCCCAGGCTTCGGCCTCGGTCTCGAACAGGCCCACGATCAGATGCGGTTCGGCAGCGAAGCCATCTGAAAACAGGCCGATGTTCTTGGCGATCATCTCACTCGCCCGCTCGACCGAGACAGTGTACTGACGCGGTGAACGGTACTGATTGACGACAACGGCAAAGGCGCGGGAGAACGCGTCGGACATTCGGAAACCTCCTCTGTCTGCGTGGCGCGATGCCCCGGCGTCATACGTCGGAGGCATGCACATGGCGTTGCACTTCCGGTGATTGTAGGCGATGGGGCGGCGCGTGTCGGGGCAAAACGATGACGGTGGAAACACTGAGGAAACAGACCGTCGATTCCCTCGGACATTCCCATAAAAAAAGCCGCCGAGCGGGTCGGCGGCGCAACAGAGAGGGTGACAGCGCAACCGAAGTTGCCGTAATTCAGATTAGATCGTGGCGATGACAGTGCCATGACCGTCGCACACGCGTGCTCGGCCGAGGGCGCGCGCAACGCGCGTCCTTCACCCTACCTCGTTCGATAGCGACTGAAGCGTGTGCCGACTACACGAGCACAGGCAACGCCTCCACCACAAGGAACGCGACGAGCGCCCCAGCCACCGCACCGACGGCACGCAGACCGTAGCGGGTCGAGCGCGTGGCCACGGGGATGCCGCCAACGAGTAGCGCACCGGCCACTGCCATCGGCAGGAACAAGGTCAGGTCGTAGAGATTGAAGTGGATTGCGGGCATCTTTCTTATCTCCTCTCCTATGTGCCTTTCCACTATAGGACGGTCTTTGATGATGCCCAAATTTGGTGCAACGCAGCATGTTGCTGCGCTTGTTCAGTCTTCCTGACGAACGGCGTGCATCTTGCGACGTGCGTTCCACATCGCCATGTCCTTGCGAGTGCGGATGCGTTCGCCGACGTTGATGCCCGCAGGCTGCGAGCGCGATGAGGAGGCGGCAACCTCGTTGGCTTCGCTGCGCGCCTGTACCATCATGACGAGCGTAAACAACGAGGCGGCAAGCGCCAGCAGGATCAGTTTCATATAGCCCCCGGTCAATCTCTGGTGAATCTGGTCTGTCTTTTGTTTGTCGTAGTACGTCGGTGCCGCAACTGCCTGATGGGGCGGGGGCCTCGGGACGTCTCGCATCGACGGCATCATAGTCGGTCAATGTGACAACTTTCCCGGACTTCCCAAACTCAGGGCGTGCAGCGGCGCAGCACGCTTTGAAACGTATAGCGACACGCGCAGCGAAAAGTTTAGAAATCGTGACATTTTTTTGTCGACACGGGCCGATGGCACGACAGCGATGCGCCTTCGGCCCGTGCCGACCCCGTCATACGCAGGGAAGGTAGCGCTCACGGCTGCCGGGAAATGCCGTCGTTCTGGCGAGCGCGTACCGCATTCTCCGGCAATGCCATCGCCGCGAGCGACGCCAGTGCCGCCCCCGCCTGCGCCAGCTCATGCATGACGTCGGGCGAGGTGCCGAGCGAGACCGCGAGGCCCGTGAGGCCCGCCCACGTCGACGGTTCCAGCAGCCGGGACAAGAGGAAGCGCATGGTCAGTCTCCCGTCGACGAATCGTCCAGCGACGTCTTCCCGTTGAAGTAGAACGGCGTCATGTCGATATGTGAGGCCGTTGCCCTCTGCCCAAGCCCCTCACGTGCCGCATTCGCCAGCACGCCGTTGTCCTGATCGATGGTCCAGGTGAACAGGCCGCCCAGCCCGTTACGCTTGACGTAGTCGCCCTTGGCCCGCACGGTGCGTGGCGTGTCGAGCGACATGAACATACCCGTCGACGGCTGGTACAGGAAATCGGCATCGGCCACCGTATCGGTGTACAGAACGAAGCCGTTGCGCGCCGCACCGTGCTCCAGATCGAGGTAATTGCGCAGCACGTCGTAGTACTCCGTTGTCCCCGATTCGAACGTGCCGGTGGTGATGTCGTCGCCCGGGGAGTAGGTGCCGGAAAGGGCTGCGACCTGCGCGATCTGCGCCTGAAGCGCATTACGCGAGTACGCCGCATAACCGATGTGCACCTTGGCAAGCGGGACGCCTGCCTGACGCAGCCAGTTGACGGCGCGATCGATCGAGAAGCCGTCGGGCGCGGCCGGGTCCGTGTCGTGAAGATTCGTGTGATGGGCGAGCGTGGGCGCCCACGGCGTGCCGAAGAAGTCATACGTCATCAGATTCAGGCGTGACACGCCCGCAGCGATCAGACCCGGCAGGTTGGCCTTCTGCATGTCGGCCACGTTGGCCGACGCCGCAATCGAGATTTCGACATCCTTGCGACCGGCAGCCACGAGTGCCTGTTTCAGATCGCTCACGAGTGCCGCGTAATTCGGTCCGTCCGAGTCGTCGTAGACGTTGCCGTCGTCACCCGGCGAGCCGGGATACTCCCAGTCGATGTTGATCTCGGTAAACATCGGGAAGCGGCGCAGCAGATCGACGACGCTTGCGCAGAACGTCTTGCGTCGCGCGCTGCTGCCCGCCAGCCCGTGAAAGGCTTGGCTCATCGTCCAGCCGCCGATGGCGATGGCGAGCTTCAACGCCGGGTTCTTTGCATGCAGCAGGCGCAAACCGCCGAGTACGCCCTGTGCCCGCGACTGTTGGAACATCGGCATCACGTCGTTGCTCACCCAGCCGGGAAAGCCGCAATTGCGATACGAGAGCACGTCCCCCCAACTGTCGACGAAGGTAGCCTGATCCGGCTTGCGTACGAAGTCGGTGGCCGCGCGGGCGATGGTCTGCGCCTTCTCGCCCTGATCGCCCACGATGCCCGCGAAACCGATGATCAGCCGGTCGTAGGCAAACGGATCGAGCAGCATCAGATCGACGCCGCGTCCGGCTGCGTCGTTGCTGAAGTCGCCGTCGAGGCGTCCATCGTATTGCGACCAGTCCGTGTAATAACCGGAGACTTCGAGCGCGTTTTTCGCGTAACGGTTGTAGACGCGCTTGGCGACACGTGCCGACGTGTACGACAGTTGCGTCGTGCTCGTCGCTGGATCGAACCCGTTCTGGGCGTAGGTGGTCTCCGTCGCGCCGTCGAGCGGGTCTGTGGGGTAGATGAGTTCGCTAGTGGCGTCGGTGGCGTCGGTAGGGGATGCGGCGGAAGCGGAAGACGAATTGCGCGGTGCAGTCATGATGTGGCTCCTGAGAGTGAATGGACAGGTGCCGTTGCCGGGCGATGAAACATGAGGCTCGCGGCGACATCGGCGTGACCAGCGTCGCGTTCGCTCAGCGGCTTCGCCAGCGCAAATGACGTGTCAGCGTGCGCAGGGCGCGCGGCAAAGTCGTCGGCAGCCAGTCCCGAAGGCGGTCGGGCCTGCCTGTCGACGTGCGGGGTGCGGAGGGTGTGGATGATGTCGCTGACCTCGATGACGTATCCGATGCCTCGGGCATGGGCGTTGTGTCAGCCTCGATGCAAGGCTCGAAGCGATAGCCGATGCGCGGCACCGTGACGATATGGCGATGCAAGCCGAGCGGAATCAGCTTGCGGCGAAGGCGCGAGACCACCTGCATCAGATTGGTGTCGTCCTGATCGGGACGCGTCGGCCACAGCATCGCGATCAACGTACGTTTGTCATGCGCGACGTTGGTGGGCGAGCGCAATGCACACAGCAGCCGGTACTCGATCTGCGGAATTCGGACGGTCACGCCGTGTCGCCGCACTTCGCCGTGCCCATCGCATGCGACTCCGTGCGAGAGCGGTGATGCGCACGATGCGGATGTCGTTGCATCGACGACGGTCACACCGTCATGGCTGCTGTCTACGGACACCGGCGAGGTGTCGCGCGCTGCGACATCCGGGGACTTCGTATCCGAAACGGTCTTGGTCATGGACGACGGGACGTCGAAGCGATAGCCGACGCGCGCCACCGTCACGATGGCCCGTTGCAGGCCGAGCGGGGCGAGCGAGCGACGCAGACGGGAGACAAGTTGCACGAGCGCGGCGTCTTCCATCCATTGCGCGCGCTTGCCCCACAGGGCCGACATCAGCGCATGCTTGTCGAGCGCGGTGCCTGCGCGGGCGGCGAGCAGGACCAACAAACGCTTTTCCTGCTCCGACAGGCGCGCGGCGATGCCGTCGCGTTGTACGAGATTGGTGACGTCGTCCAGGTCGAACGGTGACATCGGCATGGGGTGCTCCTGGTATCGAATACGGGAGGCCCACCGTAGCGACGCGGGTTCACCTGTCGCAAGACAACAAGCGACGACAAGCGCGACATAGCCACCGCCGTCAGGTACGTTGATCGACGAGATGCGCTCGTCGAGTGCCTAGCCAATGTCACGCGTCACATCGCGAGGTAAGATAGCTGCCATATTTCCTGGATTTGGCCATGCTCGAACTCATTTCCGAACACCGCTGCTTTGGTGGCGTGCAGCGCTTCTATCGCCACACTTCGTCCGTGATCGGTCTGCCGATGCGCTTTTCGGTGTTTGTGCCGCCGCAGGCGCGTGACGGACGCGCCGTGCCCGCGCTGTTCTATCTCGCGGGCCTCACGTGTACGGAAGAAACGTTCATGATCAAGGGCGGCGCGCAGTGGCTGGCCGCAGAACACGGGGTGGCGCTCATCACTCCTGACACCAGCCCGCGAGGCGCGGGCGTGCCCGGCGAGACCGATAACTGGGATTTCGGCGTCGGCGCAGGCTTCTATCTTGACGCTACGCAAGACCCGTGGTCGAAGCACTACCGGATGTACAGCTACATCGTCGACGAACTGTACGGCCTCGTCACACAGTCGCTACCCATTGACGCCGAACGTATCGGCATCTTCGGTCACTCGATGGGCGGTCATGGGGCGCTGACGCTGGCGCTTCGCAACCCCGACAAATTCCGCTCGGTGTCGGCGTTCGCACCGATCGCCGCGCCGATGCATTGCCCGTGGGGTGAAAAGGCGTTCACCGGCTATCTGGGGACGGACCGCGAGACGTGGTGTCAGTACGATGCCAGCGAATTGATCGCGAAGGCGGGGACTGTGGTGTTCCCGGGCGGCATTCTGATCGATCAGGGCCTGAACGACCAGTTCCTCGAAGCGCAGTTGCATCCGGACATCTTCGAGCGCGCTTGCCAGAAGGCGGGGCAGCCGCTGAATCTGCGCCGTCACAACGGCTACGATCACGGCTACTACTTCATCCAGACGTTCATGGCAGATCATCTGTCACATCACGCTGAGCATCTGCGCGCGTACTGATCCGCCTTTCTCCCTTCTTCGTTCCGCGACGTCACACCGCCCGCGCTTCGTAATGGCGCGGCGGTGTGACGATCTCGTCCTGCGCGCGCACGATTTCGAGTTCGTAGCGTCCCGCGAGGTGCGTGACGGACAGCACCGCATCGACGGCCGCGAGCGTATGTTCGAACGCCGCGCGCACCGTATCGCCCTTGAGCAAGCGCGCCAGAAATACGCCTGACGTCAGATCGCCGACCCCGACCGGGTGACGTGAGAAAGGGTAGAGCGGACGCGAACCGTGCCAGGCTTCGTCGCGCGTCACCACCAGCATGTCGAAGCGATCCGCAGGTTTCCCGGCGTACTCCAGATGCTTGACGAGCACCATCTTCGGTCCGCGCGCGAGCAGGGCACGGCAGGCGGCGACGGCGTCGTCGAACGAATCGATGAGATGTTGCGAGAGCTTTTCGAGTTCGAGATGGTTGGGCGTCATGATGTCCGCGATTTCGGGCATGTGCTCGACCAGATACTGTTCGATGCCCGGCTTGACCTGACAGCCTTTCTCCGGATGACCCATCACCGGGTCGCAGAGATAAATTGCGGCCGGATTGGCCTGCTTGACGCGTTGCACCGCCGCGCGCACGAAGCCCGCCTGTTCCGGCGCACCGAGGTAGCCCGAGAGCACGGCGTCGCAGTTGCCCAGTTCGCCGATGTCGGCGATGCCCTCGACGAGTCGCAGGATCTCGTCGCTCGGCAACGCCTGTCCCGTCCATTTGCCGTATTGCGTGTGATTCGAGAACTGCACGGTGTTGATCGGCCAGACGTTCACGCCGAGACGTCGCATCGGAAACTCGGCGGCGCTGTTGCCTGCGTGGCCGAACACGACGTGGGACTGGATGCTGAGGACGTTTTTCATGTGGATGAGAGGGCGGCAAGGGCGTGGCGCGAGGCCATCGCCCTTGCCGTTAGTCGATTACTTCTTCGACGTCATGACCGCTTCGGCCACATTCTTCGGGGCTTCGGCGTAGTGCTTGAACTCCATGGTGTACGTGGCGCGTCCTTGCGTGAGCGAACGCAGCGACGTCGAGTAGCCGAACATCTCGGAGAGCGGCACCTCCGCGCGTACGATCTTGCCGCCGCCCACGATGTCGTCCATGCCCTGCATGATGCCGCGACGCCCGGAGAGGTCGCCCATCACGTTGCCCATGAAGTCCTCGGGGGTCTCGACTTCCACCGCCATCATCGGTTCGAGCAGCACCGGCTCGGCGCGGCGCATGGCCTCCTTGAAGGCCATCGAACCGGCCATACGGAACGCGTTTTCGTTCGAGTCGACGTCGTGGTACGAACCGAACGTCAGTGTGACCTTCACGTTCACGACCGGATAGCCCGCGACGACACCGTTGTTGAGCGTCTCGCGAATGCCCTTGTCGACCGCCGGGATGTACTCGCGGGGCACCACGCCACCCTTGATGGCATCGACGAATTCGTACGGCTTTTCCTTGTCCGGTTCGAGCGTGATGACCACATCGCCGTACTGGCCGCGTCCACCCGACTGCTTGACGAACTTGCCCTGAACGTCCTCGACTTTCTTGCGGACGGTTTCGCGATACGCGACCTGCGGCTTACCGACGGTCGCCTCCACACCGAACTCGCGTCGCATGCGGTCGACCAGAATTTCCAGGTGCAGCTCGCCCATGCCGGAGATGATCGTCTGGCCCGATTCTTCATCGGTCTTCACGCGGAACGACGGATCTTCCTGCGCCAGACGGTTGAGCGCGAGGCCCATCTTTTCCTGGTCGGCCTTGGTCTTCGGCTCGACCGCCTGCGAGATCACCGGCTCCGGAAACTCCATCTTTTCCAGAATGATGACGTGGTCCGGATCGCACAGCGTATCGCCGGTCGTCGCTTCCTTCAGGCCCACGGCGGCGGCGATGTCGCCTGCGCGCACTTCCTTGAGTTCCTGGCGCGTGTTCGCATGCATCTGCAAGATGCGGCCCAGACGTTCCTTCTTGCCCTTGAGCGGGTTAAGCACGGAGCCGCCCGACTCGATCACGCCGGAATACACGCGGAAGAAGATCAACTGACCGACGAACGGGTCCGTCATGATCTTGAAGGCGAGTGCCGAGAACGGCTCGTCGTCCGACGGATGACGCTCGATCTCCTTGTCGTCCTCGTCGTGACCGGCGATGGCGGGCACGTCGACCGGCGAGGGCAGGTACTCGATCACGGCGTCGAGCATGGCCTGCACGCCTTTGTTCTTGAAGGCCGTGCCGCACAGCATGGGCACGATCTCACCGGCGACCGTGCGCTTGCGCAGTCCGGCCTTGATCTCGTCCTCAGTCAGCGTTTCGCCGCCCAGATACTTTTCGAGCAACGTCTCATCGGCTTCGGCGGCAGCCTCGATCATCTTCTCGTGCCACTCTTGCGCGAGGTCCTTGAGGTTGTCGGGAATATCGATGTAGTCGAACTTCACACCCTTCGATTCTTCGTCCCAGACGATGCCTTTCATCTTCACGAGATCGACGACGCCCTGGAAATGATCTTCGGCGCCGATGGGGATCTGAAGCGGCACGGCATTGCCACGCAGACGTTCGTGAATCTGCTTGTGCACGCGGAAGAAGTCGGCGCCCACGCGGTCCATCTTGTTGACGAACGCGATGCGCGGCACCTTGTACTTGTTGGCCTGACGCCAGACCGTTTCCGACTGCGGCTGCACGCCGCCGACCGAGTCGTAGACCATACAGGCACCATCGAGCACACGCATCGAGCGCTCGACTTCAATGGTGAAGTCGACGTGTCCCGGCGTGTCGATGATGTTGATGCGGTGTTCGGGGAAGTTGCCAGCCATGCCGCGCCAGAAGCAGGTCGTCGCGGCGGACGTGATCGTGATGCCGCGCTCTTGTTCCTGCTCCATCCAGTCCATCGTGGCAGCGCCTTCGTGGACTTCGCCCAGCTTGTGATTGACGCCCGTGTAGAACAGGATCCGCTCGGTCGTCGTTGTCTTGCCAGCGTCGATGTGAGCGCTGATGCCGATATTTCGGTAGCGCTCGATGGGGGTCTTTCGGGCCACAGTACACCTCTTTTCAGACGGTGAGGAAAAAGCACAGGAGCAGCCATCATACTCCAATGTCCCGATACCTCGCTGAGCGTCACATCGTCCGCAAGTCCAGCGCAGACGGGGCTTTGCGGCGAGGGCGCGGCCTTGCGTCGCACAGTGCCTGAGCGCAAAAAAAGCAAAGCCCCGGCGGGGAGGCCGGGGCTTTGGCGGTGATGGTCAGGTTGACGTCTAAGCGACCGCTAATGCGGCAACGTGTGCCGCAAAGCGCACAACATCAAGCGACCTGGCGTTCACGCGAAAATGCCAGCACGGCACCGCGCGGGCCATTGGACGCGATACCGGCATCGTCGTCGTAACCTGCGTTTGCCGTGTCGCCACCGGGCAGACGGAAGACCGCCACCGCTTCACGCAGATTGCGCGCTTGATCTTCGAGCGAGCCAGCGGCCGCCGTCGCTTCTTCGACCAGTGCGGCATTTTGCTGCGTGACCTGATCCATCTGCATCACGGCTGTGTTGACCTGCTCGATACCGCCCGACTGTTCGCTCGATGCGGCCGAGATTTCGCCCATGATGTCCGTCACGCGCTGCACCGCCTGCACGATGTCCGTCATCGTGCGGCCTGCATCGCGCACTTGCGACGATCCGTCCTCGACCTTGCCCACAGAAGTCTCGATGAGCGACTTGATCTCCTTGGCCGCCGCGGCGCTGCGTTGGGCGAGCGTGCGCACTTCACCGGCGACGACGGCAAAACCGCGTCCCTGTTCGCCGGCGCGCGCCGCTTCGACGGCCGCATTCAGCGCGAGGATGTTGGTCTGGAATGCGATGCCGTCGATCACGCCGATGATGTCGTTGATCTTCGTGGAGCTGGCGGCGATTTCCTGCATCGAGCTAACGGCGCGTTCGACCACGCGGCCGCCTTCGCCCGCAATCTCAGAGGCGTTCGCTGCGAGTTGGCTCGCCTGACGCGCATTGTCGGCGTTCTGTTTGACGGTGGCCGTCAACTGCTCCATGGACGACGCCGTTTCTTCGAGCGACGCGGCTTGCTCCTCCGTGCGCGACGAAAGGTCGGTGTTGCCCGCGAGCAGTTCGCCCGAGGCCGAGGCGATGGCGGCGGTGCCGCTGCGCACACGTCGCACGATCTGATCGAGGCTTTCGTTCATGTGTTTGAGGGCTGCCATCAGTTGGCCGGTTTCGTCGCGGCTGGTGACTTCGATGCGGCTCGTCAGATCGCCTTGCGCGACGCGCTCGGCCACTTCGACGGCGCGTGCGATCGGACGCGTGATACTGCGCGTGACCGAGTACGCTGCGCCGATGCCGACGACGGCAGCGATAGCACCAATCGCGAGCAGCAGCCATTTGGCGAAGGCGATGTCGGCGGCCGTGGCGGCCCCCGTGTCGTCCACGATCTTTTGCTGGAGCGTGACGAGATCGGCGGCTTCGGCCTGCATGGCGTCGAGCGCGGGCAGCGCTTCGCGTTCCACGAGACCGATGGCGTCTGCGCGCTGGTCGGTGTTCAGGTCTGCGATGACCTTGTTGCGCGACGCCTGGAAGGCCTCGTTGTGCTTGCGAAGACTCGCAATCAATTCCTTGCCGCGTCCCGACGTCACATATTTGTCGAGCACTTCCTGCGCCGCTGCAATGCGGCCGAGATTGACGTCGATACGTTCGTTGAAGGCTTTACGTTGCGCAGGGTCCTGCGCGGTCGCGACTTCGAGCATGCGACGGCCATTGCCGCGCACCATGGCGTCGATACTGTGCGCTGCGTCGGCTTTCGCCCACGCGCGGGTGAGCAACTCTTCGTTAGAACGTTCGATGGCGACGAAGCGCACCAACGCAATGACCAGCATGGTGAGTAGCAGCAACAGCAGGGTGCCGAAGCCAATGGCCAGTCGGGTTCGGATCTTGAGGTCGGCGATTCGCATAGGGAGAGACTCCTTGTAGTGATTTGATGCCAGGACAACACGGGTGACGTGTAACTGTCGGCGTTTTCGAGGAGTGGTCGCCGGTCGGCTGCGTATAAGCATCGGTGCCCGGATCAGGCGCGACGCGACGCAGCTCACGCGCCGGGAGCGACACGTGTGACATGTCCGGCGACGCGTGACGGGGGGATTCGATGAAGCCAGTCCGTCTGATTTCGTATACGACCGGAAATATGCGAACTGAAGGCTACTTTTAGCGCGAAGGGGTAAACGACGAGTTGAGCAATAAATCGGGACGCGCGGCGCGCGACGCACGCGATGACGTCGCACGCAACGATTCAGGTGGCTCGACGCGATGTGGCCGCCGAATTCGTGCGCTTCGGCGCACCTGCGTGCGAGTTAGAGCGATCAGACAAAACGTACGGCATAGATCGGCGGCAAGTGCGCCGATAGCGATTGCCATTGCTCGCCCGCGTTGTCGCTGATCCATAGCGCACCGGTGGTCGACCCCATCGCGAGCGTGCGGCCGGTGGCGTCGATGTCGAGTCCGTGCCGGTAGATGAGATCGTAGGAGGGGGTCTCGGGCAACCCGTGCGAGAGCGCGGTGAACGACTCGCCGCCATCGCGTGTGCGTGTGACGACGAGACGCGCATCGACGGGAATGCGGCACGCATCGCGCTGCGCGGGGGCGAACCACGCGACGTCGGGGTCATGCGGATCGACCGCCACCGCGAAGCCGAAACTCGACGGTGCGGCCTGAATGCGTCGCCACGTCGCGCCGTAGTCGAGTGTGCGGAAGATGCCATTGTGATGCTGGGCCCATAGCGCGTTGGGGGCGTCGCGACACTGCACGAGACGGTGAACGTCCTGCGCGTTCGGATCGAGTCGTCGCTCGGGCGGCATGTAGTCGGCTTCCATCCCAGACGCGGCGAGCGCCCATGACTGGCCATCGTCGCGCGTGCGCCAGACACCGCCGGTCGACACGGCGACCATCACCTGTCGACTGTCGTGCGGATCGATGCAGATCGAATGGATACCCGCGTGATCGTAGCCGCCGCCCATCCATTCGGCACGCTCCGGCCGATCCCACAAGCTCTCGATCAGTTGCCAGCTTTGCCCGTGATCGCCGGAGCGAAACAAGCCGCCGGGAATGGTGCCCGCCCACAGCACGCCGGGCGCGTCGGGGCCTGCCGCTTCGAGTGACCAGAGAAGCTCCACCGAGGGCGCTTGTGCCGTTGATGCGGCAGGCTCGGATGGCGGGGCTTGCATATCGGACGCTTGCGCGAACGCGGGCGGTGCAAGTTCCGTCCATGTGCTTGCGTCACGCGCGCGACACCATAGCTTTACGCCGAAGTGACCGAGGTTGAGCGCGGCGTAGTCGGTGCCGTCGCGGGCGTCGTGTAACACCATGCTGACCGGCTCGCCGGGAAAGTCCGGTGTGCTCGACGTCAATCGCCATTCGACGCCTTCACGCTGCCATGTGAACAATCCCTTGCGAGTGGCGACCAGAAGGGTCGCGCCAATGACGTGTTCCATGTTGTCTCTCCTCATCCGCCCGAAAGCGCCTGCGCGACGTAGACGCTGCTCGTGCCGGTCAGTGCATCGCCCAGGGTGCGACGATCGCGAATCAGCCGACCGTCTACAAAGACGGCGACATGCGGGCGCAGACGTCCCTGATCGTTGAACAGATAACCGCGTAGGGCAGGGGCTTGCGCCACACATTGCGCCAGCGCTTCGTGCACGCTCGCGCCGTCGACGTGTTGCTCGTCGACGGATACATGACGCTGTATTGCGGGCGCAAAGGTGACGGTCGCCATGTCGGGTTTGTGGATGTTTTGTGAGTTGTGGCTCGCTTGTGCGTTGTCTTGCTGCCGCTGAATGTTCGAGGTGCGAGGCCGTCAATCGTCGGCAGTGAGACTTTCAGTGTAGACAATGAGGATCATCTGCGGCGGGAGCCTCCCGGATTCGTGCGCGAGTGTTGCGTGTGCGCCGCGCTATGTATGCCGGGAAATAACGCATGTTGCGGACGAGCGCGACATGCGGGGCGCGATTTGGTGTCCTTTGCATGACGGCCGACGAGTTTCGAAGCGCGTGAAGCGTGATCGTAGGGTGCGGCCTCGCATATCGGACACTCCCCAACCCCATTCACCCCGTTATGTTTCACCATTATCGGAGTGCCCGCGAGCGCGGTGCCGTCACCGAAACCAGGAGGAAACAATGGCGAGAGCGAAAGGAAAGGACATCGGGATAGGACGTTGGTCGGATAACGCGGCCAGGCGTCAATGGCGTTTGCACAAGGAAGGAGAGCCGTCGGCCAAGGAAGATCCGACGGTACGGCGCCCACCCGAGCTGGCGAAGTGCGAGGGGCATTTCGTCTGGAGCGTGCGACAGGCGGCCTTCATCGGTCGCGACGACGGGGCGCGTGATACGCGTGAACCGCGCGATTCGCGGGGCTTGCTCAAAGGCGGCGTGCGTCACTATGCACCCTGTACGGCGCACGCGAAGCGCTACGCCAGCGTGGCGCAGGCGAGGGCGGCGGGAGATACGTTGGTGGGTGACGTGCTGATCATGTACGGCTACGCCGCCAACGGCCCGCTATACATCGTAGGGCGATGACGGTGTAGCCGATCCGGCGCTCGGCGGTGGATTGATTTGGCGGGTTGCTTCGGCGGACTGCTTCGGATTACTTGCCGAGTTCGTGGCCGATCACGCCGCCGACGACGGCGCCGCCGATGGTCCCGGCGGTGCTGCCGCCGGTGGCTTCGTGACCGATGACGCCGCCTGCCGCTGCGCCACCCAGCGTGCACCCGATGATGGACGAACCCATCGCAAGCGCGGTGATGACAACGAGAATCGACTTGGCCATTTTCATGATGCGTCTCCTGTAGCAATTGCCGGGCGCGCATCGCGCGGCAGCATGACCTCAGCTTAGTGCGCGGGTGTTTTGCGCACTATCGGCAGCGACTGAATTGGCTGTAGGAATTGGACGACATGGGAAGTTTCGAGCGGTAACGAAAAAGGGTCTGCAAGCGCAGACCCTTTTTCATTACGTCAATACTTGGTGGGGCGTGAGTGACTCGAACACTCGACCTACGGATTAAGAGTCCGCTGCTCTACCAACTGAGCTAACGCCCCGGTGCTACCGGGAACAAAAAAGGCTGCAAGCGTCGCAGCCTTCCTGTAATGCTTTGGTGGGGCGTGAGTGACTCGAACACTCGACCTACGGATTAAGAGTCCGCTGCTCTACCAACTGAGCTAACGCCCCGATGCTACCGGGAATAAAAAAGGCTGCACGGCATCGCAGCCTTTCTTAAAAATTCGTTTGGTGGGGCGTGAGTGACTCGAACACTCGACCTACGGATTAAGAGTCCGCTGCTCTACCAACTGAGCTAACGCCCCAACGAGACCGAGATAATATCGGCTCTTCCGCATGGGGTCAACCCTTAATGGTGAAAATCCGCAAAAAAGGTCTCAGGCGAGAAGCGGAACCATCTCAAACGCCAGTACCGCGAGCACGGCGCCCACGACCACGAGCAGCGATCGCCAGCACATTCGAACGGTCCCTTTGCACGGCATTGCGCCGACAACGATTGCGCCGAATACCGCAATCGCAAACATGCAGACCAGCTGAGCGTTGGAAAGGTGGGGCGCGATCATGTTGGATCTCCCTGTCGCCACCAGGCGATGCACGAGGTAAGTCGCGTCTCAAGTATAGAAAACGGCTTCCCTCAAGCAAAGCGGCGCGACAACCGGGGTTTCCCCAGTGGCCGCGCCGTGCTTTCCGGACAGGTCTGCGATCCGTCCGAATCACCGGCAGGCGTTTCGGCTGCCGATGCTTCGAACGTCATGCATGCCCATCAGGGGACGTCGTCGTTATTCCGGAAGATCCAGGATCAGGATGATCGTCCAGGCGTCTTCGCCTTCGTGGTGGTACTGACGTTCCACCACAACGAACGGTTGCTTCTTGTCGCCCTTGCCGAGGAACATCACGTCACCTTCCTGCGGCAGGCATTCGAGCGGCGGCAACCCGAGCGGGGTGTCCTTGGGAACGAGTCGTTCGGCCTTCTTCGCTGCGCGCTCGGTCCACTCGATATCTAGTTGGATGTCACTCACCGGATGATCCTGTCTATGCAAATTGAAACGGCTGCATGGTAGCACGCAGCCTGCGCAGTCCACCGCCGTCCACCAACGCCGCCATGAAAAAAGCCCGCGCTCCAGGGCGGGAGCGCGGGCGAAAGTCCCATGCGATTACGGGGAACGCATGGCGACAGGAGAGGCGCCCGTGGGAAGCCGTGTGTGACTGCCGGGCCAGAGGGGAAGCACTGGACCGACGCACCACAGATAGCCCGGTAATACGTCGTTGGGCGGGGGCGCGCGCCTGTCGGCGGGACTAAGCGGGCATAAAGCAACGCAATCAAGCGAAGTAATAAGGTGACGCAACGCAGGCTGAAGATGCCGTTCGGCCTGCGTGCGTCAGTCACGCTGCCCGAGGGAGGCAGCGTGACGAGGGCCGGTTCGGTAGCTTACGGATTCGAGTACTTCATCTCGCCGTTCTGGCGCGCACGCACGAGTTCGTCGTAGACCTGTGCACGCGTCTTGCCCGGCACGTTGGCGTTGTTCATCGTGTTGAACGCCGGGTAGTCGTAGTCGTTCTGCGGAATCAGACCCTTGGCGCGTGCGTCGATCAGTTCCTCACGCACCTGTGCGCGGGTGAGCTGGGGCGCCGAAGAGGATTGGGACACCCAGCCGAACGGCGAGCCGTCGGGGTAAGCGTCGCTCGACAGATGCGATTGCGCGAAAACGGAACCTGCTGCGGTGGCCATCGTGGCCGAGATCAGTGCCGATGCAATGAGCTGGCGATTGAAGATGCGATTCATGACGTTAATTCCTTTTCTTCTGTGTTGCGGGGGCGCGCAATGCATCGGTACCGAGAGGCTGTTGGTAGGACGCGGTATGCGTTGTGCGCGACCGGTGAAGCCAGTCTATGCCTCCGGCTATCACGGAAAAACGGCAATTAAGGGAATAAATCATTACGCGAACTGCAACAATGCGACGTGCGTTCTCGCCTGTTGAGAGGTGCTCGGTGGCGCGGCATCAATGAAAAACGCCACCCGAAGGTGGCGTTCCTGGTGTGGCGATGCGGAGGTGTTCAGCGTGTGGCGATGGCAACGGCCGCACCGGCCATCACGGTACCCGTCGCACGATTCAGGCGCTTGACCGCGCGTGCTGAGCTGAGCAGTCGCCGTGCGCGGGACGCCAGCGCGATGTAGCTGCCGAACACAATGGCGAGCACCGTCAGTGTGACGCCGACGACTTCGACATAACCGAGTGCCGTTACGCGTTGCAGATCGAGCAAGTTGGGCAGCAGTGCGAAATAGAACACGACGACTTTCGGGTTGCCCATCGTGACCGAGAGACCGCCCAGAAAAAGACGCCAGGACTTCTCTCGTGGTGCGGCGGCCAGCGGCTCCGTCGGTGCGATGGCCGGGGCATTCCACATCTTCCAGGCGAGATAGAGAAGGTAAGCCGCGCCCGCGTACTTGATCGCGAGGAACACGCCGGAGAACGTATGCGCCAGTGCAGCCACACCGAGTACGGCGAGTGTGAGCCAGACAACATCCCCAATCGCGACGCCTGCGGTGAAAGCAATCGCGCCTTGCGTGCCGCGACCGAGAACGCGCGCGACGATGGCTGCGATACCGGGGCCCGGTGTGCCCGCGCCCACGAACAGCGCGAGCGCGAAAGTCAGCAAGTGAGTCCAGTCCATCTCGGCGTCTCCCCGCGTTGATGTGGTTCGGTGTTTGTCGATACGTCGTTGGTGCGCAGTCGTTGCAGGTCGGTCACCGGTCACTATCGCGATTGCGGTCTCGCGTCGATGACCGGTAATCCGGTGTCACGGATGTTATGCGCCGAGCCAGGGCAGGCCGCGGAAGCACCAGCCGCTCACATTCTTGCGGTGACCGCTGCCGTCCTTGTCGCCTTCGAAGCCTTCGAGGATGTCGAACGATTGCGTGAAACCGGCTTCATAAGCGACCTTCGCGGCAGCCTTCGAACGGGCGGCGCTGCGGCACAGGAACAGCAGCGGCGTCGTCTTGTCCGTCGTCTGCGACGTCAGTTGTTCCAGGAAGTGTTCGTTGGGCACGCCACCGGGATAGCGCACCCATTCGACGTTGGCGTACTGCCCGTCCGGCACCTGCGGACGGCCAACCCAATCGAGTTCAGCGCGCGTACGCACGTCGATCAGACGAACGTTGGCGTCGGCGTTGAGCAATGCCAGCGCTTCTTCCGGCGTGACTGCGCCTGCGTAGGCGAGCTGACCCGTGGCGCGACGCTGCGTTGCTTGGTCGAGAATGGCTTTTGCGCTTGTCATATTGCTGTGATCTCGTTAGTCGATGGTTGTCCTTCATTCTAGCGTGCAGCACACGCAAAGATGCGCTTTAAGTGACATCGCACGGCATTGGGAGTCGTCTGGATATTTTGTGGACCGAATCCAGCTCGCCCGACGACGGTGCAATATGGCGCACAACTTCGGATCAGTGGCGTGGCAAATTGGCACTGAAAAGGTGCATAATCGGAAAATGCACCAATTTAGTGATGTTTTGGTGCGGTGCGCACCGAAATGGAGAATTAAAGCCCACGAGCGGGAATTCGGCACTGGACGCACCAGCATCGAATATTTCCTTAGAAATCAGTGGGCGAGGGTGAGGCACGACAGTGAAGTGATGCGCTGGCACGCTTCCTGCTTATCACTGGCGAATCCGAACACGGAGTTCGTTAAGAGGGTGCGGCGACGCGGGCGATGAGCGCCAGCAGCGCCAGATTGAATCTTTCGGGAGATAGCATGAGCAAATCTGTGGCAGATGTGATGAACCTGGTTAAGGAAGAAGACGTCAAGTTCGTCGACTTCCGCTTTACGGACACGCGCGGCAAAGAGCAGCACGTCTCGGTGCCCGTGTCGCACTTCGACGCCGACAAGTTCGAGAGCGGTCACGCTTTCGACGGTTCGTCGATCGCTGGCTGGAAGGGCATCGAAGCCTCGGACATGCTGCTGGTGCCGGACGCCAACACCGCTTACATCGACCCGTTCTACGAAGAAAACACGCTGGTCCTGACCTGCGACGTGATCGAGCCGGCCGACGGCAAGGGCTACGACCGCGATCCGCGCTCCATCGCCAAGCGCGCTGAAGCCTACCTGAAGAGCACGGGCCTGGGCGACACCGCCTTCTTCGGTCCGGAGCCGGAATTCTTCATTTTCGACTCGGTCCAGTGGAACACGGACATGTCGGGCACCTTCGTGAAGATCAACTCCGAAGAAGCCCCGTGGTCCTCGTCGAAGGACTTCGACGGCGGCAACACCGGCCACCGTCCGGGCACGAAGGGCGGCTACTTCCCGGTCGCACCGGTCGACACGTTCCAGGACATGCGCTCGGAAATGTGCCTGTTGCTCGAACAACTCGGCGTGCCGGTTGAAGTGCACCACCACGAAGTGGCTGGCCAGGGCCAGAACGAAATCGGCACGAAGTTCTCGACGCTGGTCGAGCGCGCCGACTGGACGCAGATCCTGAAGTACGTCGTGCACAACGTGGCGCACAGCTACGGCAAGACGGCCACGTTCATGCCGAAGCCGATCGTTGGTGACAACGGTTCGGGCATGCACATCCACCAGTCGGTCTGGAAGGACGGTCAGAACCTGTTCGCAGGCAACGGCTACGGCGGTCTGTCGGAATTCGCGCTGTACTACATCGGCGGCATCATCAAGCACGCCCGTGCCCTGAACGCGATCACGAACCCGTCGACGAACTCGTACAAGCGTCTCGTGCCGCACTTCGAAGCCCCGGTGAAGCTGGCCTACTCGGCCCGTAACCGTTCGGCATCGATCCGTATCCCGTACGTTGCCAACCCGAAGGGCCGCCGCATCGAAGCGCGCTTCCCGGATCCGATGGCCAACCCGTACCTGGCGTTTGCCGCCATGCTGATGGCCGGTCTGGATGGCGTTCAGAACAAGATCCACCCGGGCGAAGCTGCCGACAAGAACCTGTACGACCTGCCGCCGGAAGAGGATGCAAAGATCCCGACCGTGTGCTCGAGCCTCGAACAGGCGCTGGAATACCTGAACGAAGACCGCGAGTTCCTGACCCGTGGCGGCGTGTTCACTGACGGCATGCTCGATTCGTACATCGCACTGAAGACGGACGAAGCGCGCCGTGTGGCCATGACCACGCACCCGCTTGAGTTCGAAATGTACTACTCGCTGTAATCGAGTCGCTGCGCAGCAATGCGCCGGCATGACGGAACGCCTGCGGCCGACCGTCATGCTCGACAAGCACGAGGGGATGGCCGCGGCCGTCCCCTTTTTTATCCGCAGCGCGCGCACCATGCATCGCCGAAGTGCATCGTGCTAGCGGCCTGCCACGAACCTAACGCCTAGATCCTTGATGAAAAGTGTCCGCGCTGGTGAGAAAGGGCAGACGAAGCGGGCCTCGCATTCCGCTGATGCCGCCGATGTTGCTGCTGCCGATTTGACGGCTGACGCCGCAGGCGTCTCCGCGCCCGTGGCTGCGTTGCATGCCGTGGTCGACCCTTGGGAAGTGAAGCTTGCCGCGACCGGCATTCTGCCCGGTCTGGAAGCGTTGCCGACCGTGCTGCTGGTGCTGGAAAAGCACTCGTTGCGCGTGGTCTTCGCAAACCCGGCCGCCGAAGCGTTGCTGGCCTTGTCCCGTCGCTCGCTCTCGCAGATGACGTGGAACGATGTGTTCACGAACGGCGAAGTGTTGTCATCGACGATGACTGAGCTCATCGCGAATCACTTCCAGACCACGCGCCTCGATCTGGTGCTGGAACGCACCGCGCAGGAGCCGTTGCACACCCACGCGATTGTGGCCGCCCCCGAGGCTGCGCCCGATTTTGTGATCGTCGAGCTGATCGAGAACGAGCAGAAGCTCAAGAACGAGCGCGAAGAGCGGATCATCGATCAGGCGTTGATGAACAAGCAGCTCATCCGCAACCTGGCGCACGAGATCAAGAACCCGCTCGGCGGCATTCGCGGTGCGGCGCAGTTGCTGGAGTTTGAGCTGGATCAGCGCGAATTGCGCGAATACACGCAGGTGATCATCAAGGAGTCCGACAGGCTTCAGACGCTGGTGGATCGCTTGCTGGAGCCGCATCGCCATCCGTATATCGCGACGGACGTGAATATCCACGAAGTCTGCGAGCGCGTGCGTTCGGTGGTACTCGCCGAATTCCCGCAAGGCCTGTCGATCGAGCGGGACTACGACGTCAGCCTGCCCGATTTTCGGGGCGACAAAGAGCAACTCATTCAAGCGCTACTCAATATCGTGCGCAACGGTGCCGAGGCGCTACGCGAGCAGATCGCACGTGGCGATGCACGCATCGTATTGCGCACGCGAGTGGCGCGAAAGATCACGATTGCCAAGCGATTGCACAAGCTGGCATTGGAATTGCATGTGATCGACAACGGGCCAGGCATACCTGCCGACATTCGAGATCGCATCTTCTATCCGCTCGTCTCCGGGCGAGAGGGCGGAAGCGGTCTGGGACTCACACTGGCGCAATCGTTCATTCAGCGCCACGACGGTCTGATCGAATGCGAAAGCCGGCCCGGACGGACGGATTTCCGAATCCTGCTGCCCCTGGGCTGATGCGGCCCTCACGCCGTCGGCCGTAACACCTGCGGCCGGGCATAGACGTTACACGGTGAACAATGAAGCCGATCTGGATAGTAGACGACGACCAATCCATCCGATGGGTGCTGGAGAAAGCACTCTCGCGAGCCAATCTGCCGGTGCGCAGCTTTACCGGTCCGCGCGAAGCCAGCGCTGCACTCGAACACGATTCGCCGCAAGTGCTGGTGTCGGACATCCGCATGGCGGGCGGCTCTGGCCTCGAATTGCTGCAAATGGCCAAGCAACGGCATCCCGGTCTGCCTGTCATCATCATGACGGCGTTCTCGGATCTGGATAGCGCCGTCGCCGCGTTTCAGGGCGGTGCGTTCGAGTATCTGGCCAAGCCATTCGACGTGGATCGTGCCGTCGAGCTGATTCTGCGCGCCGTCGAAGAAAGCCTGCGCGAAGCGACGGACGACGAGCGCATTACCGAAGAGCCCGAGATTCTCGGCCAGGCGAGTGCGATGCAGGACGTTTTTCGCGCCATCGGCCGTTTGTCGCATTCGAGCGCGACGGTACTCATCACCGGCGAATCGGGCTCGGGCAAGGAACTGGTCGCACGCGCATTGCATCGACATTCGCCGCGCGCTTCGGGGCCGTTCATTGCACTCAACACGGCGGCCATTCCGAAAGATTTGCTCGAATCCGAGCTGTTCGGCCATGAGCGTGGGGCGTTCACCGGGGCGCAGGCAACGCGTCGAGGACGCTTCGAGCAAGCGGAGAGCGGCACGCTGTTTCTCGACGAAATCGGCGATATGCCGCTGGATTTGCAGACGCGTCTGTTGCGCGTGCTCTCCGACGGCAACTACTACCGAGTCGGCGGCCACAGCCCGATCAAGGCGAACGTTCGCGTGATCGCGGCGACCCACCAGAATCTGGAAGATCGCGTGCGTCAGGGGCTGTTCCGCGAGGACCTGTATCACCGCCTGAACGTGATCCGGTTGCGCTTGCCGTCATTGCGCGAGCGTAACGAGGACATTCCGCTGTTGGTGCGTCACTTCCTGCAGAAGAGCGCACGCGAACTGGGTGTCGAAACCAAACGCATCAGCGAGGCGGCGCTCACGCATCTGACGCGTTTCCCGTTCCCGGGCAACGTGCGTCAGTTGGAAAACCTTAGCAACTGGCTGACGGTGATGGCACCGGCGCAGACCGTCGAGATCAAGGATTTGCCGCCGGAATTTCAGACGACAACCGCGCCCGCTGCGGTGGTGACCGGTATGCCTGCGTACGCGAACGGTGCGCCGCATGGCGGCGCCGCCACGCCGGGTAGTGTCGACCCGACGCAGGGGGCGGGGGGGTACGGCAGCGTGGGTGCGGTGCCGTCGGTGCCGGTTGGTGGCATGGGTGGTAGCGCGGGCGAGGTGGCGGGTATCCCGGGCGTACAGGGTGTGGAGAGCTGGGAGTCGATCCTGCGCCGCGAGGTCGCGCGATTGTTGCGCTCGGCCTCACCGGACGTGATGGACCAACTCACGCGCCGCTTCGAGACCGCGCTGATCAACGAAGCGCTGGACTTCACGCGCGGGCGCAAGGTCGAAGCCGCAAGTCGTCTGGGGATCGGGCGCAACACGATCACGCGCAAGATCCAGGAACTCGGGCTAGAAACCTGAAGCGAAACCGGGTAGGCTCCCTTGTTTCCTCACATCGCGACAAGGGAGCCGTATCATGGCAAGACGTATCCTGTTGACGGGCGCTACCGGACAAGTGGGCTGGGAATTGGCACGTTGCCTGCAAGGCATGGGAGACGTGCACGCCCCCGGACGCAGCGAAATGGATCTGCTGGACACCGACAGCGTGGTGCGGACCGTGCGCGACTTCGCGCCCGACCTGATCATCAATCCGGCCGCTTATACGGCCGTCGACCGTGCCGAGACGGAAGAAGCGGCAGCCTATCAGGTGAACGCCGTGGTGCCCGGCATCATGGCGGAAGAGGCGAAGCGTTTAGGTGCGCTCGTCGTTCACTACTCCACCGACTACGTATTCGACGGCACGTCATCCACGCCGTATCGCGAAGACGAACCGACCAATCCGCAAAACGCTTACGGCCGTACCAAGCTCGCCGGTGAAGCTGCTATTGCCGCAAGCGGCGCCAACCATCTGGTGTTGCGTACGAGCTGGGTGTACGGCGCGCGTGGCGCGAACTTTCTGCTGACGGTTCAGCGTCTGGCCCGCGAGCGCGACGAACTGCGTATCGTCGCCGATCAGCATGGTGCGCCGACCTGGTGTCGCACGATCGCCGAGCTCACGTCGCAGATGCTGGTACAGGGACTGGGCAATGCAGGAGAGGCTGGCATCGATGCCGATTTCTGGCGCGAGCGCGGTGGCCTCTACCATCTGACGGCTGCCGGCCAGACGACGTGGCATGGTTTCACTGAAGCGATTCTCGATCTGACGGCACCGGAGAAGCGTCCGAACGTTGTGCCGATTCCGACATCTGCCTATCCGTTGCCGGCCAGGCGTCCGGCCTTCTCCGTGCTCGACAACGACAAGCTCGCGCGCAACTTCGGCGTTCGTGCGCCCGACTGGCGCGACGCTCTCCAACTCTGTCTCGCCTGAGGCGACGACTGTCTCCTTCGGGGCTGTGCGACTAATTCGGAAATTCCTTAGCGCGCGGCCCCGGGTTCTTTCGGCAACATGGTGGCTTTTTGCGCACGCGCCCAAGCGTGTGTCGAGGAGCGACGCATCATGTGGTCACAGTCCGCTGTCACTCGTGGCGAACACACGCAGGCAGGCGCTACAGCCTCGTTCCCCTTGGAGCACGTCGAGGGCGGCGCAAACGGCAACGGTGCCTTACCGTCTTCCCGTCCGACATCCTTAAGCGAAGCGCCCGCGGAGGCACTGCGTTGCGCGATTCTGCGGGCCGATCCGGCTGAGCGTCGTGCGATCGCATCGCTGGTCTCGTGGCTGACGCACGCACTTGCGCAGGATGCAGGTCGGCGAGCGGGCTGCGGCCGCATCGAACGTCTGTGTGCGAGAGCCGACGCCGCACGAGGCGACTTACCCTTCGACAAAGCCGCGTTGACGCGGGTATGGAGCACGCGCTATTCGCATCTGTTGCACGGGGCGCGGCCCGCAGAGATCGCGCGCGACATGGTGGCGTGGTGTTCGCCGTCTCGCGACGGCAGTGCGCGTGCGCAGCAGTGGCATTGGTTGCCCTCAGGGAATGCCGTCCCCTTTGAGGCGGCGGTAATGACCGACTTGCCGCTGCGCGAGTGGCCACCCGACATCCTGTGCACGGCGTTGACGCTGACGAATCTAAGGGATGGTGCGCTGCCGGATCTGTCGCTATCGAATAGTGACTTGCGAGGCGTTCACGCACCGGGCGCGCAGTTTTGCGGCGGCCAGTTCAACGGAACAGACTGGTCGGGTGCGCGGCTGCGTCGCGCCGGGTTCGCCTACGCCAA
The DNA here is from genome assembly GCF_044772185.1 of Pandoraea sp. NPDC090278. Taxonomy (NCBI): domain Bacteria; kingdom Pseudomonadati; phylum Pseudomonadota; class Betaproteobacteria; order Burkholderiales; family Burkholderiaceae; genus Pandoraea; species Pandoraea sp. NPDC090278. Next base: position 647,940 of record NZ_JBIVYJ010000001.1, read on the forward strand.
TCAGGTGGATGCCGACTTCGAACGGACGGATTTGCGTGAGGCATGTTTTCGCGCGGCGGTGCTGAGCGGCGCCCGCGTGGTTGGGGCCGATCTTCGCGGCGCGGAATTTCTGCATACCGTGATGGGCGGAGCCGATCTGAGCGAGACGCGTTGTCAGGGAGTGACGTTCGAGAAGGTGCGCCTCGATGACGCGTCCTTTCACCGGGCGCGCATGGACGGAGCATGCTTCACGAACGGTAGTGCGCGCCGCATGATGCTCGTTGGCACTCGGGCGAGACGTTCGAGATGGACATCGGTCACGATGAGCCACGGGCGGGCGTCCGGCGCAGACTTACGGGATGCCGAGTTTCGTCAGTGCGACCTTGTGGCGTGGGATGCGCGAGGCGCGCAGCTCAATGGCGCGTTCTTCGAGTCGTGCGACATGCGCCGCGCGCGTTTTTGCGGTGCCAGTCTCAAGCGGGTGCGCATCGGGCGCGACTGCGATCTGAGCGCGACGCAATGGCAAGACGTCCGGCTTCGACTGGATGGGGCTTGGCTACGCCAGCTGATGCCATCCGAACTGGATTCGGTGGTGCGATCATGGATGACCTTTCCTGTGGATCAACCCGCAACGCGCGTGGATGTCTTCCTGCAATTGTTGAATGCGCTGCGTCATCGGTCTGCATTGTCGGCCGTCACCGATGCCTCTGACGAGATGGCGCCACCGTTACATCGCTTACCAGAGCCCGTTCAGCGCAGCGACTGGCTCGGCCGTCTGCTGATTGCGCCGGGAGAGGTGGGCGGTCTGGCGGAACATGATTGTTTCGGGACGCTGCGCGCGCAATGGCTGGCGCGCAAAGTCGATACGCTGAACGACGTGCGTTTGACGCGTGACGAGGCTTCGTGGGCGACCGACGCGCTGATGGTGACGTTGCACCGCTTGTGTCTGACGGCGTCTCCCGAGACTGTCTGGTCGCATGCTGGCGCGATCTGCCAGACGCTTTATTGGGCGGAGGAGGGGCTGGACAGTGTCTGCGATTCGCGCACGATGGCCTTGCGCACGGCGTGGGTCAACACGCTGCCTGCGCAGGTGCATGTCGCGCTGTCGGCGGACGGCATCAACGCGCTGGATCCGGCCTACCTTGTGTGGATTCGGGCCGACGGCGAGGTGGCCGCGCGTCTGCCGAAAGCGTTGACAGCGGGCGTATGGGGCGCGGCGGGTGCAAGCCAGCCGAAGGAGGGGGATGTGGGCTTCGCGGGCCACCCGCTCCCGGGCTGGCACTGGGCAGGTACGAGAGTGGTCGTGCGCGATTTGGCGTCTCCCGGCGACTACGTGCCCGGCACCATGCGGCAACTTCAGGGTTTGCTGAGGGGGTTTGGGTGCCTCGCTGGCCTTTGGCCGGTGGAGCGACCGCTCGACGCGTTTGTCCGGCTGACTGGCCGGTGGCTTGGCGATTCGGGGGAGGTGCGCGCCAGTGCCGCGTGCGGGGGCGGTTGGCCGCTCGCCGTCAGCCCACTAGCCAGCGCGGTGAGTGAACTGCCCGTCGCGGTGCCGCTGTCGCGAGATGCCGAACTGAGTCCACCTGAGCGTCTCGACGCTACGGTTCGCACGTCACAGTCGCCCGCATTTGTGCGCTTGCATTCAGCGGGCCGCGTCGATATCGACGACGTGTTTCGCGACCATCCGCTCTCGACATCAGCCTCCCATGTGACGTTGGACATCTCCCTGTCACGCCGTGTCCGGTTCGTTTCCGTCGCCGCCGGGCTAGCCTGGCTGGCGACGCAACCAGAGTGGTATCTCTCGCTTCCGTCGATCGATGTGAGCAGATCCAGCGCAGACGGCGTACGCCTTGTCTGCCACCGCTACGCACTCGCGATGCTCAACGAGACGATGACCGGGGAGACCACGTGGCGCGTGTTGCCGCAGGCCATAGCGCTAAGGGCCTGCCTGTCGGACGATGCCGTTGCGTCGCGGTATCTGGCCGAACGATTGGTGCAATGGTTGACCTGCCCTGAGATCATGGCACTTCCCGGGCTGGCGGAGGCTTGTCGCCAGACGCTCCCATGGTTCTGGGCCATCCGATTCCCGCTTCCTGCCCACGTCATCGCGGAGGCGACTCACGCCGGTACTTCATCCCCGGATAGCGTTGCGGCGGATTGAGGGGCGTTTTGCCTGATATTCCGCCATCAGCCCGACCGCACTTTCGTGGTAAAAATACGTACGCGCCTTACGTTGCATTACGTCAGACATGCGTCACATTGCGTCGCGAGACGTCTCACCGAGCTTCATGACGCCACATTTCGTAAGCCGCGCCTCCTTAATCCGAGACTTTCCGGGGTGTTACACCCCTTCCAGGCATCATGCACTCGACTTGTATTGCGTCAGGCTATCCGGGGTTCGTGGCGGTCAATCGTCGCGAGCTTGACGCTCACGTCCCACTCTCCTGGCCACTGTTCGACGCTGATGGCACACCGTTGCTGGCGGCGGGTGAGCGCCTGCCGTCCGAAGCCGATCTCGACTGGTTTTTCACGATGTTTGCGCCTCACCGGCCGCTGCCTGAGGGCGCGACAACGGGTGAGGCCGCCGGTCGGACGGAGGCAGCGAATTCGGCGTCACCGCTCGATGCGGGGGCATCGACGGTCTATTTGCACGGTTTGCCGGTTCCGCTGCCGATCGGTGCGTGGATTCAGATGCGGGTGGCACCGGACGCCGAGATGACGCGCGTGCGGGCCCGCCTGATCGGCCGGGCGCCCAATGGCATGCTGATCATCACGCCTCCCATGGCGGGAGACTCGCGCATGCCGATGGTGGCGGGGGATCGGCTGGCGCTCTGGACGTTCCCGGGCGACAACCTCTACGAATTTACGTGCGACGTACATAGCGTGCACCACGGCCCGTTCGATTACGTGGTGCTGTCGCGTCCGTCGCAAGTGAGGGAGACGCCGGTGCGTCGTACGCCGCGTGTCGACACGCGACTCGTGGCGCGGCTGTCGCCTATCGACGAGACGTCGCGTGCGTCGCTTACGCGCATGCTGGCCGATCCGCAGGACACACCGGAGTGGCTCGTACTGGTGCGCGACATCAGTGCAGACGGTGCGGGCATCGTGGCGAAGGCCCCGTTGCCGGAGGGCTGTCTTCACGTCGCAGTGCAGTTCCGGGTGCCGATCGGGGCGGATATCGTGCCGATCGTCGGGCGTGGGGCGGTGCGCAGCGTCGAGGGGCCAAGGGCCGATGGCACGTGGGCTTACGGTCTCGAATTCATGCAGATGGATACGCGCAACAAGGCCGCGATTCGTTGTTTCGTCTATGAGTCGCGTCTCACGGATCCGCGCGCGGGTCAGTAGGGAACACGTCGCGGCGCTAAAGAAAACGGCACCCACGGGTGCCGTTTTTCATTGCCGCCCATGCTGCCGGGTCGTTGCCCGACCGCGGACAAGCCCCTCGTCAGTCCTTGAACGTGGCGACGACCGGCGTGTGGTCTGACGGCTGTTCCCAGGTGCGCGGCACGCGATCGATCTCGCAGCCGGTGCAGCGCTCGGCCAGGGCGGCGGAAGCGAGCACGTGATCGATGCGCAGTCCGGCGTTGCGGCGGAACGCGCCCATGCGGTAATCCCACCAACTGAACGTCTTTTCCGGCTGCTCGAACATGCGGAAGGTGTCGCGCAAACCGAGACCTTGCAGGCGCGCGAACGCCTGACGTTCCTGAGGCGACACCAGATTGCTGCCTTCCCATTTCGCCGGATCGTGCACGTCGCGGTCTTCCGGCGCGATGTTGTAATCGCCGAGCAGCGCGAGCTGCGGGTGACGTTGCAATTCGTCCGACAACCAGTGGGTGAGGGCGTCGAGCCAGTTGAGCTTGTAGACGAACTTGTCGGAATCGAGCGACTGGCCGTTCGGGAAGTAGCCGCAGACGACCCGCACGCCGCCGATGGTCGCCGAGATCAGACGTTGCTGTTCATCGGGGAAATTCGGCAGGTTCTTGACGAGGTCGGTCGCTTCCCCGACCTTGGCGTGATTCACGAGCAGCGCAACACCGTTGTACGTCTTTTGTCCGGTGAAGTGCGACGTGTAGCCGAGCGCGGCAATTTCCGTAATCGGAAAGTTCTCGTCGGTGAGCTTCAGTTCCTGAAGGCAGAGCACGTCGACGGGGTTGCTGCGCAGCCAGTCCTGCACATGTCCGAGACGAACCTTGAGCGAGTTGACGTTCCAGGTGGCGAGTTGCATGAAATTCTTTTGTCCTTTCTGGATAAGGGTTTGCGGGGTTTGTCCGTCGCTTTAACCCCTCCGGCTACCAGTGTAGCTACCAATTGAGGGCGCGGTAGAAAACGACCAAATGTGGCACGCATCGTAGCGCAGAACGTGCAACGCTACCTAACCAGACCAGGAGAAATGAAAAAGGGCGGGTGGTCCGCCCTATGAATATCTGCTTTCACCGGTTTAGTGTAGGTGTCGGTCCACCGTCGTCAGTTCTTCGCGTCCTGTCACCCAGCTCCCCCGGTGGGAGCTAAAAACTCCCCAATGCCCTGGTTCGTTTGTGGGGTTCCTGCACACTCCGAGATGTGCGAGCGCGATCTGAAAGACGCGTTTGAAGCTGGTGTCGTCCAACTCATCACTCGATTCGAGTTCCGCCTCGTAATTCGACAGGCCAATGCTCGCCCACTCTTCTCGTGCGAAGTCGAAAACCCACTGGTTGAATGAGAACGTTATCGCCCCTGCGTCACGGGAAACGTTGAAGGTAAGGGGGACGTACCTAATGCGTGGAGCGGAGATGCACACGACGTTATGAGCATCTTCCATCGAGAATCCGAAGGTCATCATGCAATGAAGTGGGTCGTCTAGAGCATGGGCATGCCCTAGCAGATCGAATTCGCTCAGCGCAATTGCTCGCCAGTTGTTGGTGTCGTCCGAGCCATGATATGTGTCGCGTAGGTGGGCGTACAGTTCAGCGAGAAGCCGTGAAACGAAGATTGCAGGTCCGCTCCTCTCATCCGCGCCGCCTACCCAGGCTGGTTCAACAAAACGGCCAGTATCGAGGAAGCGCTTTCGTACTACAACCCAAAGCGATACTGGGGCGATGTACTCTGTTTTTTGACTCATTAGGACGAACGCAAATAGTTAGGAATTCGCGCCTTGCAGGCGTTTAGTGATGTAAGGTCTGCGCCGACGATTCCGAAGCGAAACTTGCAGTAGTCTGCAAAATCCTGACGTTGTGGGGAAGGTAGCCTATTGATTGGTAAGTCGTCCCCCTCGTTGCCAAACGGGTCATGAAATTCGAATTTGAACGTTGGATACCGCTTAATAAAGAACGTGGTTTGAACCTCATCGTCAAGATACGTCCTTACAACCCCAACGTAGGCGAAGCAGGTGATAGCCGCCAGAAGACTAACGGCAAGCACGGCTGTCCGTATTCGTTGCTTCTTTATCATGGGGCCTTCAACCCAGTTGATGTGCGCAGCTGACTAACGATTTCGATGCCGATGTTGCCTGGGCAAATTTTTCCCTCCCCCAACTGTCTAGGGAACTCTCGATGTCCTCCGAGAGTATGTATCTCGAAGAAATCGCACAGGACCGTCACAAATTTCGAGAGCGCTTTCGTTTGGCGCTCGGGAGGGGGGGGCTTTTGCTTCAAGCCTAAGTTGTCTAGCATCCTACGAACCATTGAGACCGCATCACGACCTTCATCTACGTCAGCGAGGTTTTCGAGTAGGACTATGCCGATAACTCCAGTGTTGTAGTTGTGAACGTTTTCGCCTTTGAAGCGAATGTCGCGTCCCTCGAAGACGTTTCCAAAGCAATCTAATGCGTAGTGGTAGCCAATGTCGTCACTTGCAGCGGTACGTCTCCCCATCTGCATGTCTTGGATTTCTTGTAGCTGAAGCGCGCCAGGGCCGCACGCGAAACTTCTGCCTGCGTGATGGATAGCAATCTTGGTGTAATTCCAATCGGAATGCATCCGCGGGGTTCTTGCTTTATGTGCAGCCCAGTCAGAACGTTCTACAAAGTTCATGCCCGCGCGGCGAACATGATCGATGATCGCTTGTCGAGTGGCAGCACGATGATTTACCGAGATGGAGATGGCCGCTTCACTGTCACCAGTCTCGGTCGTTTGCCCAGATGTCCAATGTTCGATCGTATAGTCCGTCATTGTTTGGCCGATTGTTGGGCGCGTAAGGGGCGTTTGGGCGCTGAGAAGATGAAATGAATGCGGAAAGACTTTGCGCCACTGGTCTCTATCGTTGCGTACCCCTCACCGTCGGTTTCCCCAATTTGTTGAACGCCGCCTACGTATGCGATGAATTTCTGATTCGCTAGCGGCTCGCCGGTCGAACTGTTCCAAGCGTAGACGCGGCGAGAGTGTGTCAGTTGCTTTGGCTCCGGACGCTCAATAGGTTTGCGAAGCTGTTCTGCGACGGAACTCCCGGACGACGGGATTAATGCGCCACCATCCATCTGCATATAGGCCGAGGACTGAGACGCGAGCATGCTGGGCGGCCTGGGGCATTTGCATACACAGATGTCTCCATCCAGTGCTGCCTCGCGGCCATGCAAGTCAATAGAGCTGACGCGTGGGCCATGAGCGACAATTCTGCCGTCTGATTTACAGGTTCGGCAGAAAACTTTGGCACCGACGAATGTCGCATCGACGCCATATATCTTCATTGACGAGTCGCCTTCGATTACGATCCCGTCAGCGGTTGATTTGTCGCCTCTTCTCAAGTAATAACGTCGCACGCCTCACCGTTTGTATTGGAGTGGAAAGCGGGTACATATACAGAAGGGCTTATTGGGTGGCTATGGGGAAAACCTCAAATGTGCGGCGGGAGCGAGGAAAACCCAATGAATCTTGCGCGGGATGCTAGCAGGGGAGGGGGCGAACGCAGGCGTTCGGCGAGATGGGGCAGGCCGCGTTGCCGGCCAGAAGGGCTTCGATGCTTGCTGCGGTGATGCCGCTGGAGCGGGTGCCGATTTTGACGAGCTTCAGCTTCTCGGCGTTGATCAGCCGATAGACGGTAGCGCGGAATATTCTCGTGGTGGTGAGTGGCACGATCAAAAGCCCAGCTACCAGTCTAGCTACCAATTTCCGGTGCGCTATCCTGCTACTTTGTGAGACGGTGTGATTTTAATTGTTTTTAAAAATCAGTCGCTTAGGTTCGTTTTTAAGACGCCCTGAAACGTCATGAAGCATGCATTGACGTTCCAGGTGGCGAGTTGCATGAAAATCCTTTGAAAGTTAACGCAGGGCTCGGGTCTTACCCCTTGTGCGGTCTTAAGCCGCCTTATGCCTTGTCGGCGGGCAGCTTCGGCACCGCGACGAAGTCGTCGAGCGAGAGTCCCTTTTCCTTGAGCAGGGCTTCGAGCACCGGTTGCAGGCGGCCGAGGCTTTCCTGCACCGCTTCGCGGACCGTGTCGACGACCACCTGCGTGCTACGTTCGATTTCGATATTGACGCGCGAACCGGCCCCCTTGTCCTCGAACGTCGTCATGCGGCGCGTTTCCGGAATCAGCCACACCTCGAACCAGCCTTCCTGTCGGTTCACTTCAGAGACCGTCAGGCTCGCGCCGTTGATCGCGATGTAGCCCTTGGCGAAGACATACTTGCGGAACGCTTCGGGAATCGCGATGCGCAGCACGCGATTCGTATCCGAGGTGCGTACGCTGAGGATTTCGGTCGAGAAGTCGATGTGGCCCGAGAGCGGATGGCCGCCGATTTCCGCGCCATCCTTGGCCGCGCGCTCCACGTTGACCTGTGCGCCCGCGCCGAAGCTGCCGAGGGTTGTCACGTTCAGACTTTGGAGAATGACGTCGAACGACGCGGCGGTGGGCGAGAGCAGTTGCGTGACCGTCAGGCAGCAGCCGTCGACCGAGACGCTGGCGCCGAGGGTCAGGTCTTCGCAGAAGCCTTCGGGAAACGCCAGTTCGAGCGTGCGCATGCCATCGCGATCTTCGATGGACGACAGTGTGGCCGTGCCTTGAACAATTCCGGTGAACATCGTGATGTCGGTATAAAGAGTCGTAGGTTGCTATGCCGCAGTATTCTACTGCGTAGCGACGGTATGCCGCTCGTCATGGCTCGTGCTACGATGCCGCCTTTTCACGGGATCTCGACAGATCGCTATGGGTTTCGAAGGCTGCCTGCTGGCGGAAGACTTTTATTACTGGGCGGAGACGTCGCCCGCGCCGGAAGGACAGTTCTACGGGGTGGTGCACTTTACCGGATGGCGAGACGTGGACGACGTCATTGAATCGCTCGATCCGCCGCTCACCCACGCCACGCCCGACGCCTACCGCTGGGCAAGCGACGCGCTGGAAGCCGCGCACGCGCTGGCCAAGGCGCTGGCGGCCGAGGGCGACCTGGGCATCGATCCCTGAAGTAACGGACAACACCCGGACAACACCATGACACAGACTAAATTTGAGATTCAGAAGCGTCGCGGCCTGAAGATCGACGCCGGTGTGCGTCGCGGCCCGCCGACGGGCAAGGGCGTGGGCGCACAGGGCAAGCGCGGTGCTGGCGGCAGCAAGCTGCTGGGTGCGCTGCTCGGCACGCCGTCGGACGCGACGGAAGCGACCGACACCAATGACGTAAAGGATGACGCCGCCAAGGCGGACAAGAAGGCGTCCAAGGCCTGAAGCACTTGGGCACTGCAGTACTGAAGCGCTGGTGGGCTAACACGCCAACGCTTCAGGCACGAACGCATCAACGCATCACGGCACGATCGCCAGGAACAGGAACGCCGCGAACAGCACCAGGTGGACGGCACCTTGCAGCACGGTCGTGCGTCCGGTGCCCAGCGTAAGCACGCTAACCAGCAGCGTGACGGCGAGCAGCACCGTCTCTTTCGGCGCGAGTCCCAGTTCGATCTGCTGATCGAGCAACAGCGACACCGCAGCCACCGTCGGAATCGTCAGGCCGATACTGGCCAGCGCCGAACCGAGCGCCAGATTCAGACTGGTCTGCAGCTTGTTGGCACGCGCGGCGCGCAGCGCGGCCAGCCCTTCGGGCAGCAGCACCAACGCAGCAATGACAATCCCTACCACTGCCTTCGGCGCGCCTGCCGTCGCCACGGCCTGTTCCACGGCGGGCGAGAGCTTTTTCGCCAATCCCACCACGGCCACCAGCGCCACGACCAGCAAGCCGAGACTCAACACTGCCGTACGGCGCGAGGGCGGCGGTACGTGAACTTCCTCGCTCGGCGCTTTCGCCAGGAAGTAATCGCGATGGCTCACCGTCTGGACGAACACGAACACCATATAAAGCACCAGCGAGATCACGCCTTCGAACGCCAGTTGCGACGCCGTCAGCCCCGGGCCGACCACGGAATTCGTGTAGTTCGGCAGGACCAGCGTAAGCACGGACAGCGCACACAGCACGGCGAGCGCCGCGCTCGCGCCTTCTACGTGAAAGCCCTGCGTGTGGTGACGCACCCCGCCGAACAGCAGGCATAAGCCGACGATCCCCGTCGAGACGATCATGATGGCGGCGAACACCGTATCGCGCGCCAGCCCTGCTTTGTCCGGTCCTCCGGAGAGCATCACTGAGACGATCAGTGCCACTTCGATGATGGTCACGGCCACGGCGAGGACCAGCGTGCCGAATGGCTCGCCGACCTTGTGGGCGACGGTCTCGGCATGGTGCACGGCCGAGAACACGGCCCCGGCGAGTGCCGCTGCACATAACGTGAGCGCTGCGGCGTTCGGCAGAAACGCGGCAACGACGAGGGCAACGAGGGCCAGGATTGGCATGTACATCGTCCAGTGGCCCAGCTTGGCGGTCTTTGAGGAGGACATCGTCGGAGACTCCAGAATTTCGGGGAACGGGTGCAGCCAGGGGTACGGCAGATCAAGCGACGGCGGGAACATTGCCCCGATGAGAACCTCGGAGCGACAGATCATGGTCGCAGAAAAGTGACACCCAGACAACAAGAAGGCGTTGACTTGCGACGCGGTGCAATCTCGCGATGCAAATTTACGGAGATCCGCATGAACAAACGATCTTGCGCGATCGCGTGTTTGACTCCGAGTCGGAAACTATCGATTAATTCCTGTGATTTGGCCAAGAATCGAAAGCCTGTGATGTCGTTGGTGGGTTAGGCGAAATTTTGCGTTGACACCCGATGGGTGACGGGCGCAACATTCCGTTCATTGGTCTTACCACTGAGCGGCATCATGTCATTCGATCCCATCGTGCAGGTTTCCGTCTCGGAGCAGGTCGCGCAGCGCTTGCTCACGATGATCCGCACCGGGCTGCTCAAGCCCGGCCAGCAACTGCCGCCCGAGCGTGACCTCGCGAGCATGCTGGGCGTCGGACGCCCGGCCGTGCGAGAGGCGATTCGCGGGCTGGCACTGCTTGGGTTGCTGCGGATTCGTCAGGGCGAAGGGACTTTCGTCGGTTCGCTCGAAATGCGGGAGTTGCTCGAACCGCTGGAACTGGTCATCGAGCTTAACGCTGGCACGCTGGAATCTCTGTTCGACGCGCGTCTGGTCATCGAGCCCGGCGTCGCCGCGTTGGCGGCCACGCACATCAGCGATGAGGACATCGCACGTCTGCACGCGCTCGTCGATGACGAACAGGCGCTGCTAGGAAATCCCGAAACGTTCTCGGCGACCGACATGGCCTTCCACGAGACCATCATCGACGCCTGCGAGAACCCTTTCCTGCAAAGCATCGCGAACAGTCTCTATCTGCTGGGCAAGAAGAGTCGCCGTGTCACGTCGCAAGTCGATGGCGTGCTCGAACGCAGCTTGCAGGACCATCGCCACATTCTCGACGCGCTGGATGCGAGAGACCCCGAGCGGGCCGCGCAGGCAATGCGCCAGCATCTGTGCCGCGTGCGCGATGCCTATGCTGCTTCCGCGACGTCCACCGTGACGGCAAGAGACGACGCCGCCGCTGTGGCCGCGCACGCTACCACGAACATCTAAGTCGGCTTACCCGGCACTTCCGTAAATCCCCAACTATCCACAGGCTCACGAGGAGACACTCATGACTGGCCGACTGACGGGCAAAACCGCCGTCATTACTGCTGCGGCACAAGGCATCGGACGCGCCTGCGCCGAGGCCTATCTGCGCGAAGGCGCACACGTGATCGCCACCGATCTGAACGCCGACGCGCTTGCGCAACTGGACGATCACCCGAACCTGACGCGGCGTGCACTCGACGTGACCGATGGCGCGGCCGTGACCACGCTCGCGGGCGAACTCGGCGCGATCGATGTGCTGTTCAACTGCGCGGGTTTCGTACATCACGGCTCGATTCTCGAGTGCGACGAAGCCGCGTGGGACTTCTCGTTCGACCTGAACGTGAAGAGCATGTACCGCACCACGCGCGCGTTTCTGCCCGCGATGCTGGCCGCAGGCGGCGGGGTGATCATCAATATGTCGTCGGCGGCGTCCAGTGTGAAGGGGGTGGCCAATCGCTGCGTCTACGGCACGAGCAAGGCGGCGGTGATCGGGCTGACGAAGTCGGTGGCGGCCGATTTCGTCGCGCGCGGCATCCGCTGCAACGCGATCTGCCCGGGCACGGTCGAGTCGCCGTCGCTGCGTCAGCGCATTGCCACGCAGGCCGATGCTGCGGGCACAAGTCTGACGGCCGTACGCGAGCAGTTCGTGGCGCGTCAGCCGATGGGGCGTGTGGGCACGCCCGAAGAAATTGCGGCACTCGCCGTCTATCTGGGTTCGGACGATTCCTCGTTCACCACCGGCGCCATCCATCTGATCGACGGCGGCTGGTCCAACTGATTTCGCAAGGAGATTTGCTTTGAAACTGCTGCGTTACGGCCCGAAGGGCCAGGAAAAGCCGGGCCTGCTCGATACGGACGGCCAGGTGCGTGATCTCTCCAGTGTGATGGCCGACATTACGCCGCAAGCGCTGAGCCCTCAGGGGCTGGCGGCGCTGCGGGCGCTCGATGTGAAGGCGTTGCCGGTGGTGGCGTCACCGGGCCGGTTGGGCGTGCCGTTCTCGGGGCTGGGCAAGTTTCTCGCCGTCGGCCTGAACTACAGCGATCACGCGGCGGAGTCTGGACTCGCTGTGCCGTCGGAGCCGGTGCTCTTCACGAAGTGGGACAACTGCCTGACGGGGCCGAACGACCCGGTGGTACTGCCCAAGGACTCGGTCAAGGGCGACTGGGAAGTCGAACTGGGCTTCGTGATCGGCACGACGGCGCGTTACGTACCGCTGGAGCGCGCGCTCGATTACGTCGCCGGGTATTGCGTGGTCAACGATGTCTCCGAGCGCGAGTACCAGATCGAGCGCGGCGGCACGTGGGACAAGGGCAAAGGTTTCGACACCTTCGGTCCGGTCGGTCCGTGGCTGGTGACGACCGACGAAGTCCGCGACCCGCAGCAACTCGGCCTGTGGCTCGACCTCAACGGTGTTCGTCGCCAGACGGGCAACACGTCGACCATGATTTTCAGTGTGGCCTATCTGGTGCATTACCTCAGCCAGTTCACGACGCTCAAGCCGGGCGATCTCGTGACGACGGGCACGCCCCCGGGCGTGGGACTCGGTCAGAAGCCGCCGGTCTTCCTGAAGCCGGGCGACGTCATGCGACTGGGCATCGACGGGCTGGGCGAGCAGACGCAGCAAGTGCACGCGTACGACGCACGCTTGCTCGACTGAGCGTCTGTCCGAATCGTTTCACATCCATTCGGTAAGTTGATGGAAGTGGGCGATGGCGACACATCGACGACATTCTTCGGAGCGATTCATCATGCAAGATTTGAAAGGCAAGTTCGTGCTGATCACGGGTGCGAGTACCGGCATCGGGGCGGCAGCGGCGACGGCGTTCGCCGCACAGGGCGCGAACGTGGCGGTGCATTACAACCGCTCGGCCGACAAGGCGGAAGCAGTGGCAGAAGCGGTGCGCGCGCATGGCGTGAAAGCCATGACGGTCGCGGCCGATGTGCAGGACACCGGCGCCATCGATGCTGCCGTGGCACATGTGCTCGACGGCTTTGGCCGTATCGACATACTGATCAACAACGCGGGCAGTCTCGTCAAACGCACGCCGTTCACGGAAGTGACGGACGCCTATTTCGACGACGTGCTCAACGTCAATGCGCGCTCCGTCGTCGCGTTCTCGCGCGCTGTCGTACCCGCGATGCGCAAGCAGGGTGGCGGCGCGATCGTCAACGTGACGTCGATTGCGGCGCGTCACGGTGGCGGCCCCGGTGCACTGATTTACGCTGCGGCGAAAGGCTTCGTGAGCACGCTCACGCGAGGCATGGCCAAAGAGTTGATGCCCGACCGTATTCGCGTGAATGCCGTCTCGCCGGGCGTGATCATGACGCCGTTCCACGAACAGTTCAGCACGCAGGCGCAGATCGACGCCTTCCGTCAGAGCATTCCGATGGGACGCCTTGGCGAACCCGACGAGTGTTCCGGGGCGTTCCTGTATCTCGCTTCGGAGACGCTGGCGAGCTATGTGACCGGCCAGATCATCGAGGTCAATGGCGGACAACTGATGCTGTAACACGCAGGTGTGGCCGATGCCGGAGACTCGGAAAGTTCCGCATCGGCATTGCCTGGCGGCCCAATTTCGCCCGGGATACGCGGTTGCGGGTTCGCTTCTTCGGTAATTGCTGGCACACTTGCCCCATTCGTCCGCTTACCCCGGTGACATCGGGGTGCGAGCACAACTATCGAGGGGCAAATGGAACGCTGTCCGTGGAGTGAAGGCTTCGAACAATATCGTCAGTATCACGATCAGGAGTGGGGCGTGCCGTTGCGCGACTCCCGCGAGTTGTTCGAATTGCTGATGCTCGAAGGGGCGCAGGCCGGGTTGTCGTGGTCCACGATCCTCAAGAAGCGCGATACCTATCGCAAGGCCTTCCACAATTTCGACCCGGTGCGTATTGCGAAGTACGGACCGGAGGACGAAGCACGTTTGATGGCCGATCCCGGCATCGTGCGCAATCGTCTGAAGGTCAATGGCGTCATCAAAGGGGCCAAGGCGTATCTGGCGATGGAGGCCTCGGGAACGCGTTTCAGCGACTTCGTCTGGCAGTTCGTGGGCGGTGAGACGCTGCAAAACCGCTGGACTTCCCTTGGCGAAGTCCCGGCAACGTCCGCCGTGTCGGACGCCATGAGTCGCGCGCTGAAGAAGGCGGGATTCACGTTTGTGGGCTCCACCATCTGCTATTCGTTCATGCAGGCCGCCGGGATGGTGAACGACCATCTGGTCGCGTGCCCGCGTCATAAAGCGGTGAAGACGCTTGCGGCCAACGAGGCTAAAAACAGCGGCGCATCGGCCCGGAAACGCCGGGCAGGGGCGTCGTCGGCTACAATCGCGCCTGACGAATCAGGATCTGCCTAATGTTTAGCTACCGCCACGCATTCCACGCCGGCAACCATGCCGACGTACTGAAACACTTCATCGCCGTTGAATGCATCGATTACATGCGCCAGAAAGACACGGCGTTCTGGTATATCGACACGCACGCCGGCGCGGGCGGCTATGCGCTCGACGGCAAGTGGGCCGACAAGACGGGCGAGTATGAGACGGGTATCGGCCGTCTGTGGACGCGTGACGATCTGCCGCCTGCGCTGGCGGACTACGTGGCGCTGGTCCGGGAGTTCAATCCGGACGGCAAGCTGAGTTACTACCCCGGCTCGCCGTACTTCGCGCTGCAACTGCTGGGCGATCGCGACCGTCTGCGCTTGTTCGAGGCACATCCGACCGAACAGGAAGTGCTGCGCGAGAACTTCGAAGCGCAGGGGCGTGCGGTCGCACGTCGCACGATGATTTTCGGGGCCGACGGTTTCGCAGGCCTCAAGACGATTTTGCCGCCGGCACCGCGCCGGGGGTTCACGCTCATCGACCCGTCCTACGAGGACAAGCGCGATTACACGCGCACGACGCAGACGGTGCAGGAAGGGCTCGATCGCTTCCCGACCGGCATGTACGCCGTGTGGTATCCGCTCGTGCAACGTCGCGAAGCCGCGCAACTGCCGGAGCGCATGAAGCGGCTGACGATTGACGAGAAGCCGATCAAGAACTGGCTGCACGTTTCGCTGACGGTCTGCAATCCCGTGCCGGGGGGTATGGGCCTGCACGGCAGCGGCATGTTCATCGTGAACCCGCCGTACATGCTGCAGGACACGCTCAAGACGACGATGCCGTATCTCGTCAAGGCGCTCGGACAGGACAAGGGCGCGCAGTTCTTGCTGGAAGGCAAGCAGAGCTGAGGCGATCAGCGCGGATTTCGGCGAGCCGGAACGGAAACGCCCAACGCTGGCATCAATACTGGCGTTGGGCGTTTTTGCGTTTGGACGTGATCGGGGGATGGTTCGCATCCCCGATTCCGATCACTTTCACTTGGCGGTCAGCGGAATCTCGTACGGCAACGACAGCAATTCGTCCGGCGACAGATAACGCCATTCGCCGAGTTCGAGCGTGCCCATCGGCAAGCCGCCGATGGCTGTTCGCACCAGACCCTCCACACGATTGCCCGCAGCAGCGACCATGCGTTTGACCTGATGGTATTTACCTTGCGTGATCGTGAGTGCAATTTCGTGGGATGACGGGCTCATGACGTCGGTTGCAGCGAGCGGTTCGGTCTCGTCGCGCAGTAGCACGCCGTCGCGCAGTGCCTGCAACATCTCTTCCGTCACGGGATGCTTTGTCGTCGCGACATACCGTTTGGGTACGTGGCGGCGCGGCGACATCATGGCGTGCAGGAAAGGGCCGTCGTCGGAGAGCAGCAGCATGCCGGTGGTGTCCTGATCGAGACGGCCGGCCGGTTGCACGCCACGCACGGCGAGCGGGAGCGGCAACAGCGAATGCACGCCCTCGTGATGCGTCGGGCTCGTGGAGCACTCGAAACCTTCAGGCTTGTTGAGCAGAATGTAGACGTGCTCGCGGTAGTCCCAGGACTCGCCGTCCAGCGTGAACTGAAGGCCTTTCGGGTCCACCGACTCCCGGAAGTTGTCGTGCACAACGCCGTCGATGGCGAAAGCACCGGATTGGATGAGCTTGCGGCACATCTTGCGACTGCCGAAGCCCTGCGATTGCAGTAAACGATCTAGCTCGATGATGCGTCTCCGTCAGGCATCTGGATTCAGGCCGCTATTGTAACGGCCTGTCCGCGCATATGCCCGTTCGAGCTTATTCCTTGCTTACTCGTCCTGCATCGCGCCGCTGAAGCGCCGATAGATGAAGCGTGCCGCCCAGTCGAGCGCGAACCCAAGCACACCGATCACCAGAATGACGGCGGTGAGTTCCGAGTACGCGAGCCGGTCGCGCGTGTCGAGGATGAGATACCCCAGACCAGCGTTCACGCCCAGCATCTCCGCAGGCACCAGCACGATCCACAAGATGCCGATGGCCAGCCGCACGCCCGTAAGGACATGCGCCGCGATGCCTGGCACATAGACGTGCCAAAGCATTTCCCAGCGCGTCGCCGCAAGGCTTTCGCCGAGTTGCACCCAGCGTCGATCGATATGCGTCACGCCTGCGGCCGTGCTCATCACCAGTGGCCACAGGGCGGCGAAGGCCAGCAGAAAATACACGGCGGGGTCGCCTACGCCGAGCGACATGACGGCAATCGGCATCCACGACAGCGGCGACACCATACGCAGGAACTGCAACGATGGCGTGAGTGCCTTGTCCAGCCATCGGACGCGCCCGATCAGAAAGCCCAGCGGTACGCCCAGCACCACGGCCCACGCCAGCCCGACCGCAATACGTCGCAAGCTGGCGAGGATGTGCAGGCCAAGCTGTTCGTCGCGAATCAGGTCGGGCAGGGCGTTCAGTGCGGCCGCAGGTGAGAACTGCGACGCCAGCGAGCCGGGCGTCGTGAATAGCGAAATGCCCAGCCACCAGATCAGCACGATGCCTGCTAGCCCCGCAAGGCCGAGCCACGCGCGGCGTGCAGGGCGAAGCGTCACCGTGCCTGTGCTCGACGGGGACGGGTTTGCGGTGCCGGAGGCAGCCTCCACTGGGCTGACCGGTTGCTGCGCGTGGCTGGACGCGAGATCAGACAACGATCACCTCCTGACGGGTGAAACCTTCCGGCAAACCGAAGGCCTTCATGCCACCGGCAGCGGCAATGCTCTTCTTCACGAAGCGGTCGTCGACGAGATCGCGTGCGACAAACGACGGGTCGAGCTTCGCGAGGAACTGAGCATTCCCTTCGACCTGCGTCTTCTGCATGTGACGCACAAGCGCTTCTGTGTAGCTCGGATACGGATAGGGCTGGAAGTCGATACGCTTCTCGTGCCAGTCGGCATGCACGATGGCCTTGTCGGCGAGATAGCGGCCCTGCTCCGACGCGTCCGGCGCCAGCACGCGCTGCAACACCTGGAACGGGTGCGGCGTGTAGCGGTTCTGACCTTCCTTGGACAGCAGGCGAGCCGCATCTGCAGGGTGTTCGCGCGTCCAGGCCTGCGCCTTGACGATGGCGTCGACAACCTTCTGCGACCATTCCGGGCGCGAGGTCAGATCACGCTCGTGCATCGTCACGACACAGCACGCATGGTTCTTCCAGACGTCGCCGGTAAATCGCAGTATCTTGCCGACCTTGAGGTTCTCGGCCGCCGCATTGAACGGCTCGGCGACGATATAGCCGGCGATCTGTTTTGCGGCGAGAGCGGGCGGCATGTCCGACGGCGCCATCACGATCAGATTGACCTCGTTGGCGGCGGGGGTTCCGCTCTTCTTGAGTACGGGCGTCAGACCGTTCGCGGCGAGCAAGCCTTGCAGCACCACGTTATGAATCGAGTACCAGAACGGCACCGCAAAGGTCTTGCCGCCCAGGTCGCCAATCTTGTTGATGTCGTTGGCCACCGTAATTGCGCTGCCGTTGACGTGATTCCAGGCCACGACCTTGGCCTGTGCCTGACTGCCGTAACGCGCCCAGACCGTCATCGGCGAGAGCAGGTGAACGACGTTGACCTGTCCCGATAGAAACGCTTCGATCAGTTGTGCCCAGCTGCGCAACAACGTCGGCTTTTCCGCCTTGATGCCAGCTTGTTCGAAGTAGCCGTTGTTATGCGCGACGAGCAGCGGCGTGGCGTCGGTAATCGGCAGATAGCCGATGCGCAACGGTGCGTCCGGCTCGGCGGCGGCGCGCGCGGCGGCCGAGGCGAGCAACGGGGCCGCCCCTGCGACGGTCATCATCGAAGCGAGCTTGAGCCATTCGCGGCGGGAAATTTGGCACATGGTCTGAGAATCCCCGAAGGTGGGTATTTAACGTGTGGTGTGAAGTGTTGTGTGAAGATCTGCCTAAGTGGATGTCGTGTCGCGGGACATCGCAAGTTGCAGCGCTTGCAGGATTTCGATGCGCAACGCACCGAGCGCCTGCACCTGGGCTTCGCGCGGCGAGGGTACGTCGATCTGCCATTGCGCAAGCGTGCGCCCCTGATTGCCGAGCAGCACGATCCGGTCGGAGACGAGCAACGCCTCGTCGATATCGTGCGTGACAAGGACCGTCGCCGCGCCGGTGTCGCGCACCACGGTCACCAGCAGACGCTGCATGTCGGCGCGAGTGACTTCGTCAAGTGCGCCAAACGGCTCGTCGAGGAGCAGTGCGCGTGGCTGACGCGCGAGACAGCGCGCCAGTGCCGCGCGCTGCGCCATGCCGCCAGACAACTGGCGAGGATGCAGATGATGCGCATGGGATAAGCCGACTTCGGTCAGTGCGGCGTCGATGCGCGCGCGCCGTGTCTCACGCGAGAGTGCGGGCTGGCGTGAGAACGTGAGCCCGAACGCCACGTTGCGCTCCACCGACAGCCAGGGCAGCAGACAGGGGTCCTGAAAGGCGAGGGCTACGTCGGGGCGTGGACCCATGAGCGGTGTGCCATCCACGTCGACGGTGCCATCGCTCGGCGCAAGCAGTCCGGCAGCAATGCGCAACAACGTGGATTTGCCTGAACCGCTCGGCCCGAGAACGGAGACGAGTTCGCCCGGTGCGACCGAAAGGTCGACGCCGCGAAGGATTGCCCGTTCGCCGTAGGACAGGCCGATATTGCGAAGCGTCAGGAATGGCGACGCGCGCGAGGTGTCCTCGCGCGCTGCGGCGAAATGTGCGTGCTCGGGTGCGGATGCGTGCGCGCGTTGCGTCGCCGTGGGTTGGGTCATGTAACCGTTCCGGTCTTGAGTTGCTGTGCGCGTTGCGCCGCCAGTTGGTTCTTTAGTTGCACGAGACTCGGCGTCACGATGGGCACAAAAGCGGCCTCGCGCTGACGTCGGGCAACGCCCGAGAGTCCGCGCAGATAACCGCGTCCGCCCCCAGTCTGCACTTCCAGCGTGGCGGCGTCGTGAACGAGTTCCGCGAGCGAGATGCGCAGTTTAAACAAGCTTGCGGGCGTGTCGACAAACTCGCCTTGCAGGACGCCCGATTTCAGACGCGTCGTGAGGGACGCGAGATGATCGGTCAGCGCGGCCACGTCGTCCGCCACCGCAGCACGAGCTGCCGGGCCGCCTTCGTTCGTGGCGTCGAGGCTACGCTGTGCAAGACCCAGCGACATGCCACATTGCAGCCCCAGGAAGGCCGGGCGCACGCGCACGAGCCACGCAGGCGCATTGTCGGTGACGCGGTCGTCATCGCTCAACGGCGTGTCGGTCATCTGAAGTGCGGCGGTGTTGGTCCCGCGCAGACCGATCAGATCCAGATCGTCGCTGCGATGTACGCCCGGCGCATTATGCGCGATGGCGAAGATCGACGGCGGACCCCCTGCCTCGTGATCGACGGCCGCGGCGGCAACGAAGCCTTGCTTGCGCAGGTTCGTGATCCACGGCAAGCCACCGTTCACGCGCCACGACGATGTGCCGCCGCTACCCACGCCAGACGAGGATGCGGCGCGTACGTCCGTCGCCCGGATTTGCAGCGGCTCGATGGCCGACAGGTATTTCATCGCGTTCGACAGGCCCGTTGCGCCAGCGAGTTCGCCACAGAGCAAGGCAGGCAGGAGACGATCGCGCAACCCCTGATTCGGGCTTTGCAGCAGGTATTCGATGAACGTGCGTTGTCCCCACAGGACGAACGCGGCTGCGAACGAATGCGCGGCTACGTCGGCAACGCTGTCGATCGCGTCGGCAATCGTGCCGCCAGTGCCGCCCAGCTCAACCGGAACGCCAACGCGGAGTAACCCGGCGCTGGCGAGTTGCGGCACCACCTCACCGCAAAGCGTGGCGTCCGTGTCGAGCGTCTCCGCGTGAGCGTCGAGCCACGTTGCGAGTGCCGGTGCGCGGGCGGTGAGACCCTGCTGGCTGGCGACGGTGCTCATGCCGCTTGCGCCTTCGGTTCCCAGCGATAAGCCGCCAGTTGCGGGTTCAGTTCGTTTTGCGAAAGATTGTTCGCGAAGTTGCACAGCGTGGCTAGCGAGACGCCAAGCACCACTTCGAGGGCGGCGGCATCGTCGAAACCCGCTGATTTGAACGCGGTGAATTCGGCATCCGACACCGCGCCGCGCGTTGCGATCACTGCGCGCGTGAATTCGGCGACGGCGTCGAGGCGGGCATCGGAGAGTTTGGCCTGATCGCGGATTTCATTCACGAGGGCTTCGGGAAGTTGTGCCTTCTTCAGCGCCACAGCGGTATGACCGGCGACGCAAAAGCCACAGCCGTGAATCCCGGCCGCCGTGATCTGCACGACCTCGCGCTCGGCCAGTGTCAGGCTCGCGCGACCATTGATCGCGCCCACCGTCAGATACGTTTCGAGTGCCGTCGGTGCGTTCGCCAGCGACGCCACCAGATTCGGCAGGAATCCATTCGCCGCCAGTGACTTCTCCAAAAACGGACGGCTCGCCTCCGGGGCGGTCTCAACAGTGTGCAATGGCAGTCGGCTCATATCGGGCTCCTTACAGTCGAGCCTCCATTGTGCGCAAGGCCGGGCACTTGCTCAATGCGCGCCCGTCTGGAAATTCTGCGGATTCGTCTCATCGGGGGACGGAGAATTCCTAGGAGGGGCGGGAGTGCTCTCGGAGTGAGTGTTTGCCGGTGAGGGGCTTCGCTAGCGTTAGTGCACTGGATATGCGGCTGAGGCGGTGGCAGCGGACTGAGCGTCCGCGCTGGCGGCCTGACGACGCCACGCCCCCGGCTGGATGCCAGTTACACGTTTGAACGCCTGCGCAAAGGCCGACTCCGACTGGTAACCCACCTGCTCGGCCGCCTCCGACAGAGAAACCCCCGCGCGCAGGAGTGCCGCCGCCGTCTTCATTCGAACCAACGTCACGAAGTGCGCCGGCGGTTGGCCGCCAACCTCCGCAAATTGTTTGCAAAATCGCGCGCGCGACATGTGCACGAAGTCCGCCATGCTATCCGTCGTCCAGCGCTCGCCCGGGGACTCGATGATCGCTGCCGCAAGACGCCCGAAAGCGTCGCGGCGCATTAAACGCCACATCCCTGGAGCAACGTCCTCTGCATGTACCGCTTCGCGCAACGCGTAGTAGAAAAGCAGGTCGGTGAGGCGGGCGAGTAGCGGGGAGGGCGCGTCGCCCGGGCGACGTGCTTCGGCCTGGATTAGCGCGAAAACCTGCGTCATGCCGTCGATTCGACCGCTCGCGTGACGCGCAATGATCGGGTTCGGCAACAAGCCCAACACCAGCGTGTCAAGATCGGTGCGGAATTCGAAGAAGCCGCAGGCGAGGGCGACGGAGGGTTTTGAGGCCTGGGTGGTCGCGGTGATTGCGCGAGGCTCAGGCGGCAGCGGTGTCATCTTGCCTATTCTGGCGGCTAGGTCCGCCGGAGGTGTCGGCGATGGCGTCAGCGCATGTGGAACGTCCGAAAGCAAGAAAACAGCGTCCCCCGCGTTTAATTCGGTCGTGCTCGCCTCACGGCCCCCATCCGCACCCACGTGCAAATAACACCCGCCATCCAACACCACATGGAAGCTCGCCCGCTGATGACCACCCGTCGACGCCTGATAAACACCACAGTATTCGCCCACGTGGAATAACGTGCTCTTTAATTCCAACCCCGCCAACAACCAGTCGGCAACGCGGTCAGTCTCGCTCGCTCCCAACACCCCCTGCAACATAACCCGCTCCACGCTGTCATGCCCTCAACGGCAAAACATTCATCCTCCCCACCGACATTCCCTCAGACAACTATTTTTTCGTTGGATGCTTATTACTTGGGTGGGAATGGGGAGGGGGGCAGGGGGATGTGATGCAGGGGCTACGGGGGAGGAGGCAGAGGCCGCCGGAGATGGACGTGTCGAAAACCCCAAACCAACGATATGGCCTCGCCTCAGCAGTACCGCTACATTCCCGTACGGCGCCCCCGGCGCCGAGAGGACTCGGTCACGTTCCGCGACCCCGGCATCGCTTGCAAGCGATGCCTTTCGAGTCCCCACGCAATGTGCACTGGCACATTGCTTTCTGGGCAAGTATGAAAAAAGCCGATGATCTTTCGATCATCGGCTTTTTTGTATTTTTTTGGTGCCCAGAAGAGGACTCGAACCTCCACGGTGTTACCCGCTAGTACCTGAAACTAGTGCGTCTACCAATTCCGCCATCTGGGCCCCGTCAGCTCGCTTACTGCTCGCTCGCTGCGAAGAAGTGAGATTATGCCGAGGGTGTTACATGCTGTCAACATGTGGGGGCCAAAATATTCAAAAAACTTTCACGTATCCCTCAAAGCCCCCCCAACTCACCCCCCAAAACACCTCAAGCCGCTCGCCCCATATGCTCAGCACGAATCATGTCGATCAAATGCCGTAACCCCGGCAACGTCTGACGCCGACTCGGGTAATACATCGACAACGGCGGCCCATCCACCGCCCATTCCGTCAACACCGCCTCCAACGTGCCATTCGCCAACTCGGCCGCCACGTTGCGCTCCAACACATATCCCAACCCCAAACCACCCACCGCCGCCGCAATCACGCCGTCACTCTCGTTGATGCTCAATGCCCCCGGCACATCCAATTCCACCGCCGTCGACCCATTGCCCAACTCCCACTTGTACAACGTGTTATCACCCAGTCGCATCCGGATGCAATTGTGTGACATCAAATCCTGCGGCACCTTCGGCCGACCATGACGCGCAATGTACGCCGGTGAACCCACCACGATCCACTTCAGCGCAGGCGTCAACGGCGTCGCAATCATGTCGCCAGGCACCGTGTCGCCATAACGCATCCCCGCGTCGAAACCCTCGGCCACAATGTCCAACATCCGGTCATCCACCGTGACATCCAACTCGATGTCCGGATAAGACGCGACAAAGCGGGGCAGGATAGGGTCCAGCAACAATCGCGCCGCATCGCGTGGCACGTTCAGACGCAACCGACCCGCCGGTGACGCACGGTATCGGTCCAAAGCACCAATCGCCGATGCGATCTGCTCAAGCCCCTGCTCCAATTCCTTCGCCAATGCCGATCCCGCCGCCGTCGGCGACACGGAACGACTCGTGCGATTCAATAACTTCACGCCCAGACGCGCCTCAAGATTGCGCATCGCATGACTCAAGGCAGAGGTCGTCACGCCCAACTCAGTGGCGGCCTCCCGGAAACTCTGCCGGCGGCAGATGGTGACAAACACGTTCAAATCGGCAAGCTCGCCGCGAGTGAAGGCAGGCATGTATTTCCCAACAAGTATCAAGCAACAAAAACCAAAAACACCCGACAAGCTCAACGAATTAAGTGTCCGTTGAACAATATTCAATTTTTTATGAGGTAAATTCTACAGATTTCCCTATGCTCTGGAACGACGCCATAGCCGTCGTGACGGAAACGCTACACATTCTCACTACGCTTTGACCTGGGTGTTTCGGCCTGCAGCACCGCCGAGGCGGACGTCGTCGATCAATGGGGTTCGGGAACGCAAAAAGGGCGATCCGCTGGGAATCGCCCTTGTTTTCTTGCGCGGAATGGACGACGGATTAAGCGTCCACGAAAATGACCTGTCCCGTGATGAAGCTGTCCACGCATCGCTCGAATGCCTTGCCAACCAGCGCACCCGGCACCGGCTGATAACCCGGCATCATCTCGCCATAAACCGACCAGGCCTCTTCGATGACCGTCGGATTGACA
This sequence comes from Pandoraea sp. NPDC090278, assembly GCF_044772185.1. NCBI lineage: Bacteria > Pseudomonadati > Pseudomonadota > Betaproteobacteria > Burkholderiales > Burkholderiaceae > Pandoraea > Pandoraea sp. NPDC090278. The sequence continues at coordinate 671,897 of NZ_JBIVYJ010000001.1, forward strand.
GCGTTAATGCGAATGCCTCGCGGTAATTCGTACGCGACACATTTCACGAACGTATCGATCGCACCGCTCGTCGTGGCATCCGCAATACCCTCGGGCATCGGCTTGACGTTCAAAATGCCCGAAATCAAGGTGAACGAACCGCCGTCTTCGATATGGTCGAGACCAACTTTTACGATGTTCATCTGGCCGACAAGTTTGCCCTGGATGGTGGCTTCCCATTGCTCGTCAGTCATTGAAGTGAAGGGTGCGTATTCGCAATGGCCCGCAGCGCTGATTACGGCGTCGAATTTGCCCACGGATTCGAACAGGGCGCGCAACGACGCCTTGTCCGTCGTGTCGACGCGATAATCGCAACCCTCGCCAGAACGGCTGGCCGTGATCACCCGATGATTCCCAAGCCCCTTCATCGCCGCCTGACCGATCTTGCCGCTGGCGCCTATGACGATGACAGTTTTCATTTCTGCTTACCTCGTTTTTTGAAGATGAGGTGGCATGTTAAAAATGACAGACACCCGCGTAAATCAAGCGCCGGTTGTATCCGTTACAAGGACTCGTTGTGCACAGTATCGACCTCAAACATATGCGCGTTTTCCTGCGACTGGTGCGTGAAAGAAGTGCCTCCAGAGTTGCTGCGGAAATGGGTATGTCGCAGCAAGCGATTAGCGGATATTTGAAGAGGCTTCGAGAGGCGCTGCCGCATGAGATCTTCGTTCGGCATAGCACCGGGATTGAGCCTACGGACTTCGCGCTGGATATTGCTCGGAAGTTTGAGCGGATTCTCTCGGATGTGGATGATGTGGTGCTCGCGGATTTTGATCCCGCCGCGCTGGAGAGAACTATTGGGATTGTTGCGAATGAGTACGCGCAGCTTTCGATATTGCCGAGGTTTATTGCGAAGATCCGGGAAAAGGCGCCGAGGGTTTCGGTGCGGGTGATGGATTTTTATCGGGAGACGCACTCGGAACAACTCGAGCGCGGGGACGCGGATATCGCCGTTGGGTTTGCTAAGTTTTTTGATGATTCTCTGGCGCGGAATTCGCTCAAAGATGAGCGGTATTGTTGCGTGGTCGGGGAGAGGTCCGGGATTGGCGGTGGGCTTCGTTGTGTAAGCGACGTCGCTACGTTTCCTCGGGTGGATTTTGCTGACAGTGCAAGTTATTCGCATGACGCAGTCTCGCAATTTCTTGCCGCGCATGACGCACTGATTCAACCCGTCACAACGCTCGCCTGCTATACCTCGCTTAAACCGTTTCTCGAATTTAACGACGTGGTCGCATTCGTGCCCTCAGCCATCGCCGATGCATTTCGGTTGACCACGCTGCAGTTGGATTCGATGCCAGAAACGTTTGCCGCTGCAGTGGGATGGCACCGCAAACGCTCAGGAAATCCACTCGGGATCTGGCTGCGGGATTTGCTGAAAGAGACTGTGGAGGAGTAGGGGGGGGCTGAAGGGGAAAGCAAAACCGTCGATACGGCCCCGCCTCAGCAGTGCCACTTTATTCCCGTACGGCGCCCCCGGCGCCGAGAGGACTCGGTCACGTTCCGCGACCCCGGCATCGCTTGCAAGCGATGCCTTTCGAGTCCCCACGCAATGTGCATTAGCACATTGCTTTCTGGGCAAGTATGAAAAAAGCCGATGATCTCTCGATCATCGGCTTTTTTGTATTTTTTTTGGTGCCCAGAAGAGGACTCGAACCTCCACGGTGTTACCCGCTAGTACCTGAAACTAGTGCGTCTACCAATTCCGCCATCTGGGCCCCGTCAGCTCGCTTACTGCTTGCTCGCTGCGAAGAAGTGAGATTATGCGGATACGACGCGGGAGTGTCAACACTTATGCGCAAAAAAATTTAGTTTCTCTCACCCACCTCAACCCCCACGCTCAAATTCCGCACAGGTGGCAGTTTTCGTGAGGTTTGCCGTATGATTGTCCCTGACTGTAAGACGCCGCTATCCGCGCGTCCTTACAACCCCACGGACCGTCGGGCGCATGGTGCGCCACTCGGCCGGACTCAACCGGCACAGTAACGCTACCGACCTTTGAGCAAATATCCCTATCCGATCCCGAGTCGCGAAGAGATCCTCGGTGTCCTGCGCACCGCAGACTCCGCGCTGTCCGCCAACGATATCGCCGAAGCCCTCGCCATCAAGAAGCAGGAACGCGAAGGCTTCTTCAAGCGCCTCGCCGCTATGGAACGTGACGACCAAATTCGTCTCGACCGCCGCGGCTACTATCAATTGACCCACCCGTCGAACTTCATCGCAGGCCGTGTCATCGGCCACCGCGATGGCTACGGCTTCGCCGTACGCGACGATGACGGCGATGACCTCTTCCTCCCCACCGAGGAAATGAAGAAGGTCATGCACAACGACCGCGTCCTCCTGCGCGTCGCCGGCTATGACCGCCGCGGTCGCCCCGAAGGCCATATCGTCGAAGTCGTCAGCCGCGCCAACACTCATGTCATCGGCCGCCTCCTCAACGAGAACGGCGTCATGGTCGTCGCGCCCGAAGACAAACGCATCAGCCACGACATCCTGATCCCACCCCGCGCCCAAGGCAAAGCGAAGGTCGGACAGGTCGTCTCCGTCGAACTCACCGATTACCCCAGCCGCTACAGCCAGCCCATCGGCCGCGTCTCGGAAGTCCTCGGCGATATCGACGACCCCGGCATGGAAATCGAAATCGCCGTGCGCAAGTACGGCGTGCCCCACCAGTTCTCCGCCGAAGCCCTCGCCGCCGCCGGTGCACTCCCCGACGAAGTCCGCGCCCCCGATCTGCGCCATCGCATCGACCTGCGCGACGTCCCCCTCGTCACCATCGACGGCGAAGACGCTCGTGACTTCGACGACGCCGTCTACTGCGAACCCGCCAAGATCGGCCGCACGAACGGCTTCCGCCTGCTCGTCGCCATCGCCGACGTCTCGCATTACGTCGCCGCCGGTGGCCCGCTCGACGCCGACGCCCTCACGCGCAGCACCTCCGTCTACTTCCCGCGACGCGTCATTCCGATGCTCCCGGAAAAGCTCTCGAACGGCCTATGCTCCCTTAACCCCGACGTCGACCGCTGCGTGCTCGTCTGCGACGCACTCGTCGCACCGAACGGCGAAGTGAAGGCCTATCAGTTCTATCCGGCCGTTATCCACTCCGCCGCACGCCTGACCTACACGGAAGTCGCCGCCGTCCTCGGCAATACGAAGGGCGCCGAAGCGCAACGCCGCGCAACGCTGCTGCCGCACCTGCAGAACCTGTACGACCTCTATAAGATCCTCGCCAAGGCACGCAAGTCGCGCGGCGCCATCGAGTTCGATTCGACGGAGACGTACATCGTCTGCAACGCACAAGGCAAGATCGAACAGATACTGCCGCGTACTCGCAACGATGCCCACCGCCTCATCGAGGAATGCATGCTCACAGCCAACGTCTGTGCAGCCGACTTCCTCAAGCGTCACAAACAACCCGGTCTGTATCGTATTCACGCCGGACCCTCGGGCGAACGCCTTCAGGTGCTGCGTACCTTCCTCAAGACCCTCGGGCTCACGCTCGGCGGCGGGGACGAACCGGCCACGTCCGATTACTCGGAACTGATGACGCAAATCGAGTCCCGGCCCGATGCGCCCATGCTCCAGACGATGCTCCTGCGCTCGATGCAGCAGGCCGTCTACAGCCCGGACAACATCGGCCACTTCGGTCTCGCTTACCCGGCCTATACCCACTTCACCAGCCCGATTCGTCGCTATCCGGACCTGCTCACGCACCGCGCCATCAAGGCCATTCTCGCGGGCAAGAAGTACGAGCCGGAAATTCCGGCCGGTGTCGAAATGACGACGGGTCTGTCGCCCCACGCACGCAAGCTGCAAAAGGACGACGAGAAGAACAAGAAGTCGCCGAGCGCGAAAAAGCGCGACGTGATCTGGGACGAACTCGGCCTGCATTGCTCCGCGAACGAACGCCGCGCAGACGAAGCGTCCCGCGACGTCGAAGCCTGGCTCAAGTGCTACTTCATGCGCGACAAGCTCGGCGAGGAGTACGGCGGCACGGTCAGCGCTGTCACGTCGTTCGGCATCTTCGTGCAACTCGACGATCTCTTTATCGAAGGCCTCGTGCACGTCACGGAACTGGGCAGCGATTATTTCCAGTTCGACGAAGTCCGCCACGAACTGCGCGGCGAACGCACCGGTATCCGCTATCGACTCACCGACCGCGTGCGCGTGCAAGTGAGCCGCGTGGATCTGGACGCCCGCAAGATCGACTTCCGCCTCGTGCGCGAACCGAACGCCCGTTCGCTCGCGAAGACGTCCGGACGTAGCGAACGCGGCGGTGCCCCGGTGCCGACGCCCGCCGCCGGTACGCCCGGCGTCGCAGGCTCCGCCAGCGCCGGGCCGACCATCCGTCAACTGCCCAAGGGCGGTGCGCTGCTCAACGGTGTGCAACCTGCACCGGCTGGCAAACGACCCGCCAAGCCCAAGTCCCCGAAGGTGAAAGCCGCGCGTGCCGAACGCGGTGCAGCCCCCGCGAAGCACAGCGGCAGCGGCAAGGCACCGGCAAAGCGACAGGGTGGACAAGGTGGGCAAGGCGGCCCCGGTGGTCAAACGAAGAAGCCGCGTCGTTAATCGATACGCGTGGCGTGCGCAGCCCCTGCGCTGCGCACGCCACGATGCATCGAACGACGGCGCAGTGAGCGGTTTGCAGTAAGATGGGCGCCTTTGCCGGAAATCACCGGCATCCGGTACCCGCGATGGATTGCGGCGGCGGCGGCCCATGTGGCTCCCGCCGCCGTCGTGCTTTAGGCGACGACAGTTGTGCGTGAGGCAAGCGGCAACATTCCCCGTCACGGCAACAGACGCCACGGCACACGCTATTTTGAGGAAATGAAATGAGTAAATTGAAAATGCTGTTCGGCTTCCATGCCGTGACCGCACGCCTGCGTCACGACGCCACCAGCGTCAAAGAGATCTACTACGATCCGACCCGTCGCGACCGTCGTATGACGGACTTCCTCAAGGCCGTGGAGTCGTACAAGAACGCACCGGGCGTTAAGATCAAGCTGGTTCAGGCGGACGGCAAACGTCTCGACGGGATGACCGGCACGTCGCGCCACCAGGGCGTGGTGGCGCAGGCCGAAGAAATCTCGCTGGCCCTCAACCTCGACGAACTGCTCGACGGCATCTCGGGCGACCCGCTGCTGCTCATCCTCGACGGCGTGACCGATCCGCACAACCTCGGCGCCTGCCTGCGCGTGGCCGACGGTGCGGGTGCGCACGCCGTGATCGCCCCGAAGGACCGCGCGGTCGGTCTGAATGCCACCGTGGCCAAGGTCGCGAGCGGTGCGGCTGAGACGGTCCCGTACATCATGGTGACGAACCTCGCTCGTACGTTGCGCGAACTCAAAGACCGTGGCATCTGGGTGGTCGGCACCTCCGACGACGCGCCGGCCGATATCTATGGCACGAAACTCACCGGCCCGATGGCGATCGTCATGGGCGCGGAAGGCGAGGGCATGCGCCGCCTCGTGGGCGAGACGTGCGACGAACTCATGAGCATTCCGATGGCAGGCGGTTGTGAGAGCCTGAACGTGTCGGTGGCCAGCGCCGTGTGCCTTTACGAGGCCGTGCGTCAGCGCAAGGTCGCGGTCAAGGGCAAGTAAGCGTTGTATCGCCCTCCGGCAGGCGTTGAGGCTGCCGAGGGCGAATCCGCGATGGGCGGGTATTGAGTCATTGCGTCGACCTTAGCGGCACGCCTGAGTGCGATCCGGAAGCCTCCTTGGCCTTTTCCGTGTCACCGATGGGACCCGATGGGACGGTGAGGCGCTTAAGCGCACCAATCTCGCCGTGTCGCAAGATGCTCATCCTGGCTTCAAAATGCGAATCGGTGAGCGGGGCGTGCATCGGTTGGCTGCGGTTCGCCCCGGCGTCGGCCTTAGCCCGCCGCCTGTCGATGACTCGCTGTTTGACAACCGCTATCGCGCGTAAGCGGGCTTGTCGTTTAGCATCGACCGTTGCCGCTTGGATACGGTCTCGCGCACTTCTTTCTGTTGCCTTCTGGGCGTCGCGCTGACTCTTGATGAGCGCCGCCTTTTGGGCGTCCTCCATCACTTTGCGATTTGCGTCTGCCGTCGCTCGTATTGCGGCTTGGCGAACTTCCTCTTTGGCGCGAGCCTGCGCCTGTAATCTGGCGTAATTCGATGTGGAAGCCTGCGCCTCTGCACACGCTTGGGCGGCCGCGTCTGCACGTGCCTTTTCAGCCGCGTCTGCACGTGCCTTGGTGGCCGCATCTGCTCGCGCCCGGGCGGCGGCATGTTCGGCGGTTCGTGCTGCTTTGCGAGCCTGCCTTTCGTTGAGGATACGGGCCTCGACGCTGACGGTAGACTGCGTTTCAGGCTGTTCCCCACTGGGGCTTGAGGTGTCGTACGTCACGTCGTCTGCGAGCAAAGCCGCATATCGGGTGTTCGCCGATTTCAGGTGCTCACGGTACGCCGCTGCCATCTGCTCTTCCGTCGCATCGGGGTATCGGTACAAATGCTTTCCGTAGTGCCGAATCGTGTCGTCGATGACTTCACGAATGGCGGGCCCTCTGAGTTCGGCTAGATTTCTGCCGAGACTCGGCCCAACGCTCGCAAGCACGCTTTGCGTAATATCGGACGGTGGCGATTCTCCGGGAAGCTCCTTTCGCCAGGCCTCGCTGACCATTGTTGCGATCATCTCTCTCAGCTTGCGCTGTTCGCCGACTGTCATCGTCGGCATCGCCTCACTCAGCGCGCACCGCAGACGTTCTTGCTCCAACTCGATCACGCTACGTTCGGAGATCACCCTTCGGATCGCATCGAGCACTTCGGGGATCGGATCTCGGGCCCTAAACGATTGATCCAGGTTAGCGGGAGCCCGACGAGAGACGTTGAGATAACGCTGCACCCGAAGGCGCAGTGCGTCCAGAAAGCCGCTTACGCGGCGCGCATTCGTGAGCGACGGGTTCAGGTCGTCTTGCTTCAAAAGGTGATACAACTGATCCAAATGATTCTCACGCGTGGTCGAGCGTGCACTCAACAGCTCCAACCAGAAGCTGCTAAGGTGCCGGTTCGCCCTGGCAAGCAGAATCGCTTGCAACGTTTCGGCCGAGACGCCCGAAAGCGTGAGTTCTCGCATCAAGGTGCACCAGGCGCGTGCCAGGTACGGGTCGTTACGTATTCGATAGCCGACCAGGGCGACGTAGATCTTGCCTTCATTGGTACGAAGCATGACAACGGTATCGATACCGAATGTGGCGTCCTCACGGATGAGGGACGCTAGCAAGTGCAAGTACAGCGCGTTGGCGATGGGGTAGATTTTCGGATGTGCTTGAGACGTCGACGAGATACGAAGTGTGCTCGCAATCACGCCGAGCATCTCCGGTGCTAGTAGGGTCTTCGACACTTCGTGTAGCGTCGCGTGATCGTTGTTGATGAGTGCATCGCGCATCCGGTTGGCGGATGTGGCCAGCATCTTGAGCATACGAATTCGACGATCTTCGCTGTTCGGACTCATGACACCGTATTCGCGGTGATAGACAAAGCTGATTTCCTGGCCAGTGATCGATTCGAGTAAGGGCAGGACCACTGAGCAAGAGTCGCAAGTATCGAGAAGGCTGTTGAGGTGAATGCCGGTGATGATCGGGTCCTCGGACATACTGTCTTCGATGGCCGCCGCGATAATCTGCTCGGCGTCACGACATCGCTCGGATTGCCGGGCGCCGGGCGGGGTTAGGGTGGGCAGATTGACACGTGCCTGCGAGGGGCCCGACGCGTTGGGGGTTTTCGCGATCCGTGCGAGTCGCCGTTTTGCATCAATGAAAGTGATTTCGCCGATAGTGACGGAATCCTCGTCGCCCATGGCCTCATGGATGTGCAGCCGCAAACCTTCTAGTCGTTTGCTGTCCGAAGTAGCGAAGTAAACATTGACGCCGGACTCGGCGCCGACGATCGCAAACGCGAGGTTGCCGTGCATTAAATGCATGCGTACGTCGGCAATGCCCGCATCGTGGGATAAGTTCCATTGGCCGTTCTCCTGGAATACCAGATCGTCCCCCAACAGGGTCCTGTAGATCTCCAGATCGCGTTGGTGGAAATAGGCGTCAAAGCGTTGACGGCTACGCAACTGTGCGCGACAGCTCTCGACATAGCTCATCAGATCGACGGGGGATGTGAGTGTGCTTAACGCTTCGCGGACCGTATTCGTGTCGGGGGGGCCCGCGCGGTGCGTAAACGTGCGCGCCACGTTCACTGCCGTGAGCGGAGGGTTCCCCATCATGGCGTCAGTTTTGAGCCGACGCTTAAGCGCCAGGTACTTCTCGACCTTTCGCTGGTCGTCCCGGTCGTTCGAGTCCAGTCGTCGAAGGCGCACCCGCGTGGCGCCGGGGGGAAGCGTACTCGTGGCGTAAAAGACGTCCGCATCGGCACAAACGACGATATTCCCGGTATCCATGAGCTGGACCCCGACCACTGATTTTTCATATGGCACGCCGTGGACGATATCCGACAATTCCACGCGAACGAGCGTCGCATCGGCTTGCCCCTCGCCGGGTGCGGGGTTCCTCTCCGAGACCACGCCGGTGATGTGAGAGCGGTATTGGGGTTTGGGGGGCAGTCCGAAACGTCGTGCACCGTGTGCGGACAAGGCACTCGGCCGTAAGTCCTCCTTCGACACCGTGGCGAACAGTCCCTCGTTGGCAAAGAAGGCGCGATCCGTGTGCTTCTTTTTGTCTGTCGTTATCGCGCTCTCCGACACATGACGTTTCCGCTCGGGTAACGAGGCCGGGACAACTCTGACTTCCGAGACCGGCGAACCGGCACGGGACAGTCGCTCGGGAAGATCCTCCTTGCTGGTGGCCACATCGGGGTCGGTGGGCGTTGCCCACATGTGTATAAGCTCGTCGAGCCGAGGGTGCGAGTTGCTTGCCTTAAGGGGCGGCCAGATCCGCGACGAGGCATGTTCGCCACCCGATGAGTCGCTTGAGGCAATGAATTCGCTGCTCAGGCGAGTCCGGGGCGCGGAGGCGTCGACTTCATCTGAAGTCCGTCCGTGTAAGGGCGTTGGCGGCGGGTTTCCAATCGGACTTAGGCGCATGATTGGCTTGGCGCTTAGCGCCCTGCGGCAGATTGGCTTCGAGTCTTGCTCGCAAGCCGCTTGCTGCGCGCCGGGCAGTTTCATGGCGCCTGATGAGTTGTGAACAACGCCAATGTCCGCCTCGACCCGATGGGTGACTTTCAAAATTGGCTTGGATGTCCGGCAGCGAATCGCTCACGCTGAGGCGCACAGCGATTTATGGAAGGCCTCGGCCGCGCTCGACTCTAGTGTCACAAGTACGTCCACCCGAGAGCCGAAAAGCGGCGCTGACACTTTGCCTACCATCGATCAAACTTCCACAGTGGTCGGCCCGTCGTCGCAGCTAGCGGCAGCCAACACGCTCGACAATCCCCCGCAACGCGCCACGCCGCGTCGGGAATCGAGGGAGTTCGTCCGGCCACCTAGCGATGCCGTCTCGCACGCCCGCGCTCCCAAGTGGCCGAAACTGGTCACGAGTAAGTCTCCGCGAAAGGTCAGTGATTTTTGCGCGCCGCCCAAAGCGGTGCGTCAGCGCCTTCAGTCGCCTCTCGGCACCCAGATCACCTCGGCGTTATCGCGTGTGCGCGTCAGCCCGGCGTCGCCCCTGTCGCGTGCGCTGGAGCCAGTGCCGGGCCCATCGCGTCATGTTGTAGGCGGTGGCGACAAGCGTGCGAGTCCGATAGGGGTGCTTGTCAACAATCAGCAATACGTCAGAGTCAATCCCTCAGGTTCTCGCCTTAGCGCATTCTCTTCGGAAGACGCCAGCGCAATGGGTCTTCCACCAACACCGGCCTTCAATGATTCGATCAAAGGAAGGATTTCAAGCGAACTCCCCATGCCGAGTTCCGCCAGTTCCGGTCCGATGGGAGATGAAGGGGCGTCGCGTCCTGCGCCCTCATTGGTGCCGCTCGTGCTTTCCGACATCGTGCAGGGCGTGCCATTCGAAAAGGAAATTTTTGGGGCGCGGATTCCGGGCACAACGTCGACAGTGGTTGTCCAGGTGGAGCCGGATCGCTTTCATGCCTCATGCATGCGGCAAGATCATGCTGGGCAGGTGACCTTCGAATGGCTGGATCCCGGCGTCCCGGAAGACGAACGTCTGATCGACCAGTTTCGGGAGATCAAGCATCAAATCAAAACGGACACCACGGCACTCCATCGCTCGGAGGGCTTTCGCAACGTGGTTCATCAGCTTGAGGCTGCACAAGTTCGTTCAGGCAAAGCACGGCCGTCGTCTGCCGTTGCCGACGACGCCTACCGGATATTTACCTCGGAGCAAGCGCAGCGAAAATTCGTCGATGGCGGCAAGGCCAGCATGTCGCGCCGTGACGTATTCGACGCCGAGCGCGACGCATTCGATCTGGCCGTTTATCGAACCGTGCTCGGAACCGACTTGGTGTTTAAAACCGATGGCGAGTGGAACATTGCGAACCCCGCAGGGGTTGCGGATCTGAAAGCGAGTTTGCGCGAAAGCAACTTTGCATTTGCCGCCGCCGATACCGCCGCAGGTCGAAAAGTCTATTTCTCGTTGTCAGGGGGCGCTCGCGCAGACGGTCTGAAGCTCGCGATACACGATTCGATGGGCGACGCCGACGAGATCAGTATCAAACATCTCACGTTTATCGATGCCAAGCGCCGTATGGAAAGGTACACCCGTGAGGCCTCGCACACATCGAGTCAATCCGGTGTGCAGATGAACTTGCCGGTGCTGGACCCCGAATGCAACACGACCATCGACCGCCGGTACGACGCCGATCAGATTCTCGCTGCGGTCATCGCATACGAAGCGCGCGAGCATCCCGTGACGGGGAGCATCCATTTCAACACGTTGCTCGACACCTGCGATTCGTCCGCCGGTGCGCTGGGGAGGCTGCAATCGAAAACGCAGCAGCCGGTCAGCGTCGTTTATCACGGCGATTATGGCGTCACGACCGCGAACAGCCGGAATCCGGCAGTCCGCGCCCTGCAGGTATTCAGCGCCTCGATCAACGAACTTCACGGACATCTCATTACGGGGAATTTTGCGCAGATGTACAAGATCGGCCGTCGCCTGCCGACACCGGCGATGATGAGTGCGTTGACGGACAGTCTTCTTGAGGCCAATGGCAGCTACACGAACACTGCGCAATTGGGAATCTACGGCAACAGCTACTACTTGCGCTTGTTAGGGGTTTTGACGCGCACGGAGGTGGTGCGCTCTGACAGTGTCACCGATGCGCTGCTATCCCCGGAAGGTCGCGCTTATGTGTCGATGCTCGGAAGACGTGTGGCCGCTAATCCCATGCTTGCCCGAGCATGGGCGAGTCTCTTGCATGAACTCAAGGAAGCCGGGGTGCCTCGCGACACGCTGCTCGAAGTCTTGTTAAGCAAGCCGAGCGGCTCTGCACGCTGCTTCTACGTAGAGCTATTGCGCGCCCCGCATTTGCCGCGCGATGGGCGCGACTCGCTGGTCGCGTGGCTCGACGAGGCCGAATTGGTGCCGGGCATCACGGAGTTGCTGCACTATGTCAGTTTGCATCGGACGCTGACATTGGCAACGCGTCTGCTCATTCAGATTCAGCCTGCGAAATGCCTTGACTTCAAGCACGTTACGCTCAAGGCGATCCTCAGCCAGGCACGCGAAGTGCTTTCCCTGTCCGCGCTAGACGAGGCAGACAACCAGCGTCTGGCCAATCGACTGCGAGAGGCTATGCCCACGATAACGATCGCGGAGCAGCGGGAGTTTCGCGAGATGATTCACGACACCTTGAAGGAGGAGTGGCACAAGGTCCTTCCCGACACCGCGCCACCGTCACACATCGCCCAAACCCTAATCGAGGACCTCGGTCCATGGTACGAACGTGCGCTCATCGACGGTCGTAAAGCCGCTGTTGACGCGATCATCACGCGGCGAACCGCAGCCTACGCCGATTTCCAACAGCGCAATCCTTCCGCAAGTCAGAAAGTACTTCAGGACGTGTTCGATGCGCAGGTCCGGGAGGCACGCAAGGAGTATCGGACGGTGCTTTCCGGAGCAAGCGATACCGCGTCGGAAAACTTGACGACATCGGCAAGTCAGGCGGTGCAAAGCGTGAAAACCGCATTGGCCAAACAACAGGTTCGACAACAAGTCGAGGAGGCGGCGAAGGCGACCCGAAGCGAAGTGGCTACAACTGCCAAATCCCAGGCCGAGCAAGCATCGAGCAGCGCAGCGAAATACGCCGCCGAACGTGAGGCAAAGAACATGGCGCTGGACGCAGCAAGAGCGGCATCGCTCCACGCTTATAACGAAGCAAGTAAAGAGGTGAAGAAGAAAGTGGAAGCGCAGGTTCGAATCGACATAGCGGCCTACGCCCGATATTCCGCGGCGAAAGAAGCGAAGCAATCTGCCCAGGAATTTGCGAGAGAGTTCGCCAAAAAAGAGGCCGCCGCTAAGGCTGAAATAGAGACCCATCGCCTGAATGCCCGGCTGAAAGCCTTGAGAGCAGATCCGAGACAAGTGGAGCTTCGGGAAAGACTGAATGAGCTGAGCGGGTTACCAACGTCCAACGAACTTGAGACAAGATTTGCGATGTTGCGCGCCCCAGACCCCCCCAGCTCCACGCTCTCATCGAGACACCCCCTCGAGCCAGCCCAATAACGCCGACTGTCGCGATGGCGGGCCGCGGTCGTTTGTCGACCGGGGGGCCGCCGGACCTCAGCGTGCTGAGTCGATCAGCCCTTCGAGCTTGATGGCATCGGCCGCAAACGCGCGAATGCCTTCTGCGAGTTTTTCGGTGGCCATCGCGTCGTCGTTGAGGGCGAAGCGGAACGACGGTTCGTCCGTTCTGACGCGTGCGATGTCGGCCGAGCGTGCGTCCTTCACATCGAGCTGACGTTTGACCTCGCCTTCGGTCGTGCGCAGTTGTTCCAGCAGGGCAGGGCTGATCGTCAGCAGATCGCAGCCGGAGAGCGCCAGAATCTGGCCGGTGGAGCGGAAGCTCGCGCCCATCACTTCCGTGTCGTGGCCGAAGTGCTTGTAGTAGCGATAGATGGCCGATACCGAACGAACGCCCGGATCGTTGACACCGGCGTTCGCCGCTTCGTCCCAGTTAGCGCCAGCCGACTTCTTGTACCAGTCGTAAATGCGCCCGACGAACGGCGAAATCAGCCGGGCACCGGCTTCAGCGCACGCGGCGGCCTGCACCAGCGAAAACAGCAGCGTCATATTGCAGCGAATCTTGTCGCGTTCCAGAATCTCGGCGGCGCGAATGCCTTCCCACGTCGAGGCGATCTTGATCAGCACGCGATCGCGTTCGATGCCTTCGGCTTCGTACATCGCGATGAGCTTGCGGGCGCGCGCGACGGTGCCTGCCGTATCGAACGACAGGCGGGCGTCCACTTCCGTGGAGACGCGGCCCGGCACGATATCCAGAATCTCTTTGCCGAAGGCGATCAGCAGACGGTCGATGATCTCGTCCGTCGACTCGGCGCGATGCTCGCCGACCACACGCGTGAGGATCGGGCGGTAGGCGTCTTTCTGGACGGCGCCGAGGATCAGCGAGGGATTGGTGGTGGCGTCTTGCGGCTTGTAGGCATCCATCGCCTGAAAGTCGCCGGTGTCGGCAACGACGATGGTGTGACGCTTGAGTTGATCGAGCAGATTCATGAGAGCGGCCTTGCGAGATAAGCACTGCGTGACATGACATCCGGCGTGTCGCCGGAACAGCAAGACGGGGACGGGGCAACGTACAACATGAAAAACAGCGAAAAACGGCGCGTCACGCCCGACTCCGGTAAACTTCCGACTTTACCAAACTTTGCCGGAATTCCCCATGACCCAGGACGAACTCAAACGCCTGGTCGGCCAGGCTGCTGCCGACTATGTGAACCAACACGTGCCCGAGGGCAGCGTGATCGGCGTGGGCACCGGGTCCACCGCCAACTGCTTCATCGATGCGCTCGCTGCCCACAAGGGCCGGTATCGCGGCGCGGTCTCCAGTTCCGAAGCGAGCACCGAGCGTCTGCGCAAGCACGGTATCGAAGTGTTCGATCTCAACCAGATCGACAGCCTGCCCGTCTACGTCGACGGTGCCGACGAAATCAATGCGCTCGGCCACATGGTCAAGGGCGGCGGCGGTGCACTGACGCGCGAGAAGATCGTCGCGTCGGTGGCGAAGGAATTCGTCTGCGTGGTCGATGCCTCCAAGGAAGTGGCTGTGCTGGGCGTCTTCCCGCTGCCGGTCGAAGTGATCCCGATGGCACAGGCAAGCGTCGCTCGTGCGCTCGAAGCGTTGGGTGGTAAGCCGCAGGCGCGCGTGCGTGCTGATGGTAGCCCGTACATGACCGACAACGGTTGCGCTATTCTGGACGTGCATGGGTTGCAGATTCTCGACCCGGTGACGTTCGAGACCAAAATCAACCAGATCCCCGGCGTGGTGACGGTTGGCTTGTTCGCACAACGCGGCGCAGACATTACGCTCATGGGGACACCCGAAGGCGTGCGCACCATCGACTATAAAAACTGATCCCGGGAGGGCAGGATGGCTGGATCGCGTCGTCTCCCTGAAACCTGGTTCCGTCGTGGCCTGTGGCTGATCGCCGTGTTGTTCGCGGCGTTCCTCATTGGGCTTGGCGGTCTTGTCGTCGACAAATTGCCGGGTGTTGCGCCCGCACCGACGCTCGATTCTTTCGTTGACCGGGCGCAGGCCGAACGTGCCGACGCCGCGATCAAACAGGCGCAGACGCAGCAGGAAGACGTCGGCGCCAAGTTGGAGACCGCGCGTTTACAGCTCAAGGCACGCAGTACTGCGTACCGCAATGCACGCGAGTCGTTCAACGACTGGGTGGCGACGCGCACCGCGACGGCTCAGGCCAGTCAGGACGCCGAACTCGTTTCCCGCACCCGCACCCTCGACACGCTAAAGACGGCAGAGCGCGACGCACAAACGGCCGTTGACACGCTCGAATCGAAGCAGTTGGATGCGCAGCGTGCTGTGCAGGCGGCCCGTACAGCGCGCGTCGCCCTCGACGTCACTGCGGGAGAGCAACTGGCAGCGATTCAGCGATCGCAGGAGCTTAAGGTTTTCGGCATCCGCTTGGCGCTGACATTGCCATTGCTGGCGATTGGCGGCTGGTTGTTCGTGCGTCAGCGCAAGAGTACGTGGTGGCCGTTCGTCTGGGGCTTCATCTTCTTCGCGCTGTTCGCGTTCTTCGTCGAGTTGGTGCCGTACCTGCCGGATTACGGCGGCTATGTGCGGTATCTCGTCGGGATTGTGTTGACGGTGCTGATCGGCAGGTACGCCATAGTGTCGTTGCAGCGTTATCTCGCGCGACAAAAAGCGGAAGAGCAATTGCCGGACGAGCAGCGTCGCAAGACGTTGTCATACGATCTGGCGCAGGCAAGGCTGGCGAAGTCGGTATGTCCGGGATGTGAGCGAGCGGTGAAGCTGGACGATCCGACGCGGGACTACTGCGTGCACTGCGGCATCTGTCTGTTCGACCATTGCGGCACGTGCAAGACGCGCAAAAATGCGTTTGCGCATTTTTGCCATCAATGTGGTGCGCGGTCGACGGGCGTGAATGCCGATCCGCAATCGCAGGCGAATCCCGCATAAAGAGATGGAACGCCGCCCCCGTAAGTCAGGCGGTCAGCAGAATAGACAAAGGGCACATGCCGGGTGATGGCATGTGCCCTTTGTCGTTGTGGCGTACGTCCTGAGGAGAAGCACTGAGGGCGTATGTGGTGCGGATCGGTGCCCTGTTCTGGAGCGAGTTGGGTCTATGTCTGAGCGCCGGAATAGGGTGCCGATCTGCCCGGAGGGAGGTTTTAGCTCACTCGGAAGGCGGCGGCACATACCCTTGAGCAACATCGGCACCGTCGCCGAAGAAGTACTTCTCGGTTTGCTTCACGAGGTACTGACGCGCACGAGGATCGGCCATGTTCAGGCGGTTCTCGTTGATGAGCATGGTTTGTTGCTTGAGCCATCCGGCCCAGGCTTCTTTCGAGACGCTTTCCCAGAGGCGTTTGCCGAGTTCGCCGGGCATCGGGGGGAAATCGAGACCTTCGGCTTCGGTGCCGAGTTTGATGCATTGAACCATGCGGGCCATGTGGGAACTCCTTCGTGATCGTCGAGTGTAGTGTGAATGGGGGGGCAGCGCGTTGGTGATGGGAGGGGGCGAGGGGAGCTCGCAAAAGTCACGTCCCGAGGGCCAACGGCGGCGGCCGAAAACCGGATATGGGGGCAGGGGCGCGGGATGCAAGGGATGAGACCGAGCGTCACGCGAGACCTGCCCGCCCTGATTACAGTTTCTTGATGAGCACCAGCGAGCGGCGCTGCCAGTTGTAGAGGCGGCGGCGGTCGGCGGGCAGATCGTCGACGCCTGCTTTGACGAACCCGCGTTTGAGGAACCAGTGTTCCGTGCGGGTCGTGAGCACGAACAGGCGTTCCAGACCGCGCGCGCGGGCGCGTTGCTCGATGTGTTTGAGCAGACGTTCGCCGTCGCCTGAGCCTTGCGCTTCCGGATCGACCGTCAGGCAGGCCATCTCGCCGATACGCTCGGAGGGGTACGGATAGAGCGCTGCGCAACCGAAGAGGCGTCCATCGTGCTCGATGACCGAGAAGTGGTCGATGTCGCGTTCGAGCTGATGGCGGCCACGGCGGACGAGCGTGCCGTCCGATTCCAGCGGTTCGATGAGTTGCAGGATACCGCCGACGTCGTCGATCGTCGCTTCGCGCAGGCTTTCCAGATTCTCATACGAGATCATCGTGCCCACGCCATCGTGCGAGAAGAGTTCGAGCAGCATGCTGCCGTCGAGCGAGAAGGGCACGATGTGCGCACGACCGACGCCTGCGCGGCAGGCGCGCGTCGCGTACTTCAGATAGAAGGCCGAGTCGCGGTCGATGGTGCCCTGAGACTGCATGCGCTGAGCGTCTTCCAACGTCAGTTCGCGCTGCAACTCGTTGTATTCATTGAGAACGCCGGGCGTCTCGGTGATGAAGATCAGCTTGTCCGCGCGCAATGCGATGGCGGCGGACGATGCCACGTCTTCCATCGTCAGATTGAACGACTGGCCGGTCGGCGAGAAGCCGAGCGGCGAGAGCAGCACGATCTTGCCGTTCGCGAGCGACAGTCGGATCGACTCGGCATCGACCTTGCGGACCACGCCTGTGTGCTGGAAGTCCACGCCGTCGACGATGCCGACCGGACGACCGGTCACGAAGTTGCCCGACACCACGCTGATGCGCGCGTTGCCCATCGGCGTGTTCGGCAGCCCCTGGCTGATCGATGCCTCGATATCCAGACGCAGTTCGCCAGCGGCTTCCTTCACCGCTTCGAGCGCGGCGGCATCCGTGATGCGCAACTGCTGAGCGAAGTGCGATTCGATATGTCGCAGGCGCATCTGCTCCTCGACCTGGGGTCGCGAGCCGTGCACCAGCACGATGTGCATGCCCATGGCGCACAGCAGCGCGACGTCCTGAATCAGGGAGTCGAGTCCACCGGCTGCGACCAGTTCGCCGCCAAAGGCGACCACAAAGGTCTTGTCACGGAAGGCATGGATGTAAGGAGCGACCGAGCGCAGCCAGTCCACGAACTGGGCTTGATGGGCGGTCTCTTCGTCTTGTAGGGCGGGGTCGGGTTCGGTCAGCATGGGTGTACGTGCGCAAACATGCGCAGATTATATAATGCGCGCCCATGGCAAGTGATGAACGAAATCGACAATCTAAGCCCCCGAAGCCAAAAGTGATGGCGCCGGGGCAGACGCGTGCCCAAACAACGGGCACTTCGCAAACTCATAACCCCAAGAATCCGGGCAAAGCGGCCGGGCCGCGCCTGTCGCCCGCAGAGCGTGCGGCGCGTGACGCCGGGCGGCTTGCCGCCCGTCAGGCCGCCGCCAACCGCGTGCCCGAGATCCAGTTCCCCGAAGCGCTGCCGGTCTCCGGCCGACGCGAGGAGATCGCGCGCGCCATTGCTGGCCATCAGGTCGTGATCGTCAGCGGGGAAACCGGCTCGGGGAAAACAACCCAGTTGCCCAAGATCTGTCTCGAACTCGGGCGTGGTCTGGGCGCAGGCGGCACCGGGCTCATCGGGCACACCCAGCCGCGACGGATTGCCGCATCGGCTACCGCGCGTCGCATTGCCGACGAACTGAACACGCCGCTAGGCGAAATCGTCGGCTTCAAGGTCCGCTTCAACGACACGCTCTCCAACGGCGCGTCCGTCAAATTGATGACGGACGGGATTCTGCTTGCCGAGACGCAAACCGACCCGCTGTTGCGTGCGTACGACACCATCATCATCGACGAGGCGCACGAGCGCAGTCTGAACATCGACTTTCTGCTCGGCTACCTCAAGCAACTGCTGCCGCGTCGCCCGGATCTGAAGGTGATCATCACCTCGGCGACTATCGACGCCGACCGCTTCGCCCGCCATTTCGGCACTGGCGAGGGCGAGACGCTGCGTCCCGCGCCGGTGATCGAAGTGAGCGGCCGTCTGTATCCGGTGGAAGTGCGTTACCGCCCGATTCAGGACGACGTCCGTATCGCCAACGCCGAGGGCCGCGAGACGAGTCGCGCCAGCGCGCGCGACCGTGAGCGCGATCTGATGGACGGCATCGTCGACGCGGTCGACGAGCTTTGCCGCGAGGGGTCTGGCGACGTGCTCGTCTTCCTGCCCGGCGAGCGCGAGATTCGCGAAGCGGCCGAGTCGCTGCGCAAGCACCATCCGCCGCACACCGAAATCCTGCCGCTGTTCGCGCGCCTGTCCGCGACCGATCAGGAGCGCGTGTTCAAGCCGTCCAACGCGCGACGCATCGTGCTCGCGACCAACGTGGCGGAAACGTCGCTGACCGTGCCCGGCATCCGCTATGTCGTCGACGCCGGTACGGCGCGTGTGAAGCGCTACTCGTACCGCAACAAGGTCGAGCAACTGCAGATCGAGTCGATCTCGCAGGCGGCGGCCAACCAGCGTGCAGGGCGATGCGGTCGTGTCGCCGACGGCATTTGCATCCGTCTCTATGACGAAACCGACTTCCAGTCGCGCGCGCGCTTCACCGACCCGGAAATCCTGCGCTCGTCGCTGGCTGCGGTCATTCTGCGCATGCAGTCGCTGCGACTGGCCAAGGTCGAGGAATTCCCGTTCATCGAACCGCCGCCGGGACGCGCCATCGCCGACGGCTACCAATTGCTCAACGAACTGGGCGCGGTCGATGACACCAACCAGTTGACGCCGCTTGGGCGCGAGCTGGCGCGTCTGCCGCTCGACCCGCGCGTGGGTCGCATGATCCTTGCCGCACGCGATCAGCAGTCGCTGCGCGAGGTGCTGATCATCGCCAGCGGTCTGGCGGTGCAGGATCCGCGCGACCGTCCCATCGAAGCGCAGGACGCCGCCGACAACGCGCACAAGAAGTTCGCCGACGAAAAGTCCGAGTTCCTGTCGTGGATCAAGATCTGGAAGTGGTTCGAAGAAGCGATTGCGCACAAGAAGTCCAACCGGCTGCTGGCGCAAGCCTGCCGGGAGAACTTCCTGTCGCAGTTGCGTCTGCGCGAATGGCGCGACGTCCATAGCCAGTTGCTTACCGTGGTGCGCGAGCAGGGTTGGCGTCTGAACGAATCGGAAGCGACCTATGAGCAGGTGCATCTGGCGCTACTCGCGGGCCTGCTCGGCAACATCGGCTGCAAGGCCGACGACGATCCGCACTTCCTCGGTGCGCACGGCATCAAGTTCCACATCTGGCCGGGCTCGTCGCTAGTGAAGAAGGCCGGACGCTGGGTGATGGCGGGCGAACTGGTGGAGACGAGCCGTCTCTACGCGCGCTGCATCGCCCGCATCGAGCCCGAGTGGATCGAGCGCGTGGGTAAGCATCTGGTGAAGACGTCGCTGTCCGACGCGCACTGGGAGAAAAAGCCCGCGCAGGTCACCGCCTACGAGCGCGGCACGTTGTACGGCCTGACGATTTACGCGCGTCGACGCATGAACTTCGGCCCGCGCGATCCGCGTCGTGCGCGGGAAATCTTCCTGCGAAGCGCGCTGGTGGAAGGCGAGTGGGAGACGAAACTCCCGTTCTTCGCCCACAACCGCAAGCTCATTGCGGACATCGAACAGCTCGAACACAAGTCGCGACGTCAGGACGTGCTCGTCGACGACGAACTGATCTACGCGTTCTACGACGCCCACGTGCCCGCCGACTTGTACGACGGCGCGAGTTTCGAGCATTGGTATCGGGAGACGGCCAAGGGCTCGCCCAAGCTGCTCTACCTCGTGCGCGACGATCTCATGCGTCACGAGGCGGCGGGCGTCACCACCGACCTGTTCCCGAAGAAGACGGTCATCGCGGGCGTAGAGATGGCGCTCACGTACCACTTCGAGCCGGGCTCGCCGCGCGACGGCGTGACGCTCGCCGTGCCGCTCTACGCGCTCAATCAGGTCGACGCACGTCGCTGCGAATGGCTCGTGCCCGGCATGCTCAAGGAGAAAGCGCATCAGTTGATGAAGTCGCTGCCGCAGAAGCTGCGTCGCCACTTCGTGCCGCTGCCGGAATACGCGGCGGGCTTCCTCGACCGGGCGACGTTCGGTCAGGGGGCGCTGCTCGATGCGCTGATGGCCGACGCGCGCGAGCTGACTGGCGTCATGCTCAAGTCGAGCGACTTCAAGCTTGAAATGCTACCGGCGCACTTGTCGATGAACTTCAAGGTCATCGACGAACACGGCCGTCAACTCGGCATGGGACGCAATCTGGCGCAACTGCGGGCCGAACTCGGCCAGCAGGCGCAACGCACGTTCCAGCAAATCGCAGCCAAGAGCGGCGCGACGCCCACGGGCAACGTCGCCGCCGAGCCGCAAGCGGGCGGGGTGTCGAAGGGTGGGCAGGCTTCCGAAGGGGGCAAGGCAGGCAAGGGCGGTGGCAAGTCGCCGCTGCAAGGTGCTGCACCGGCCGCCGCCGTCGAACCCGGCCGCTACGACAACCTCACGACCTGGAGCTTTGGCGAGTTGCCGGAGATGCTGGAAATTCGTCGGGGCGGACAGACGCTGTTCGGCTACCCGGCGCTGGTCGACCGTGGCGACCATTGCGATCTCGAAGTGTTCGACGATCCGGACGAGGCGCAGCGCCAGCATCGCGCCGGGCTGCGACGTCTGTTCGCCATTCAGTTGCGCGAGCAGGTGAAGTATCTGGAGAAGAACATCCCCGGCTTGCAGCAGATGGCGATGCAGTACATGGGCCTGGGGACGCAGGAAGAACTGCGCGACCAGATCGTCGACCTGTCGCTGGAGCGGGCCTGCCTGCAACTGCCTTGGCCGGGCGATAACGCGTCGTTCGTCGCGCGCAAGGACGAAGGGCGGGGCCGTTTGACGTTGCTCGCGCAGGAAATTGCCCGGCTCGCGGGGCAGATCCTCACCGAGTACGCCGCGCTCCAGAAGAAGCTGACGCAGGCCAAGCCGTTCGCGCAGGCGCACGCCGATATGACGGCGCAGTTGCAACGTCTGATCGGCAAGCGTTTTCTCATCGACACGCCGTATGCGCAACTGGCGCACTTCCCGCGTTATCTGAAGGCGATGGCGGGGCGTATCGACAAGCTCAAGGCCGATCCGACGCGCGACGCCCGCGCCATGAGCGAACTCGGGCCGCTGCTTCAGAACTGGCAACGGGCGACTTCGCAACGCCGCGACTCTCACGACGCGCGGCTCGATGAGTTCCGGTGGCTGCTCGAAGAGCTGCGGGTGTCGCTCTTCGCGCAGGAGTTGCGCACGCCCATGCCGGTGTCGGTCAAGCGTCTGCACAAGGTCTGGGAGGCGTTGCAACGCTGAGGGTTGCGTGACGTGAGCATTCGATGGCGTCTGGCAGTCTTGCCGGACGCCATTTTTGTATCCAATTCGTCTCGGATCTTCGCGACAGTTTGCGTTGTGTCATGAAGTGTTGGAATTGTGTTTCGCCTGATCAAAAAAGTCCGCGGGATGCAGGTTGGCAGGGCGTTCCCAGCCTACAATAGCGGGACTTTTCCGAGCGATTTTCGAGAGACTCCGTAATGCGCAAACTTCTGATCGCTGCCAGTCTGGCGGCTTCCTTCGGTCTGGCGGCGCTGGCCGGCCCCGTGCGGGCTGCAACGCCGACGCCCGACAGCGTCGTGGTCGTGCTCAATTCGGCCGACGCGAGCGTCAGCCTGATCGACAAGGCCACGCAGAAGGTCATTCAGACGTTCCCGGTCGGCAAAGAGCCGCATCACCTGATGGCTACGCCGGACAACCAGTCGCTCATCGTCGCCAACTCGGTCGGTAACAATCTCGTCTTCCTCGACCCGAAGACGGGGCAGATTCAGCGCAAGATCGAGAACATCGAAGATCCGTACCAGATCGGTTTTTCGCCGGACAAGAAGTGGTTCGTAGCGAACGCGCTGCGTCTGGACCGGGTGGACGTGTACCGTTTCGACGGCAAGAACCTGAGCGTGGCGCAGCGTATTCCCATCAAGAAGATGCCGAGCCACCTGGTGTTCACACAGGACAGCAAGCTCGTCTTCATTTCGTTGCAGGAATCGAACGAAGTCGCCGCCATCGATCTGGCGACCCAAAAGGTGATCTGGAAGATGAAGGTGGGCGATAGCCCGGCCGGTGTGTGGCTTACGCCGAACGACAAGTACCTGCTCGTGGGCATGACCGGTGCGGACTACGCGGCGGTGGTCGACTGGCGTAACCAGAAGGTCGTCAAGACGATTCCGACGGGCAAGGGCGCGCACAACTTCCGTTCGCTGGCCGACGGTAAGCACGTGCTGATCTCGAACCGCGTGTCGAGTACGATCAGCATCATCGATCAGGAGTCGCTGACCAACGTCGGCAACATCACCGGGCTACTGCCGGGGCCGGACGATATGGAACTGACCGCCGACAAGAAACAACTGTGGGTGACGTTCCGTTGGGCGCGCAAGGTCGGCATCATCGATCTGGCGTCGCGCAAGCTGATCAACACCATTCCGGTCGGACGCTCCCCCCACGGTATCTATTTCTACGACCGCGCGCCGGTGCTGTAACATCAAGACCTTACTTTCCAAGGCCTGACCGTCCGGGCGTCGCGCAGACACCCGGACCGGTTCGTACCGCACCTGCATGAACGATATACTTCGCGCGCTTGGCCGCGCGCTCGTGAGCCTGCTGCATCCCCGCATGCTGTGGCTCACCGCAATGCCCTTCATCGTCTCCGGTCTTCTCTGGGGCGCTGTGATCTGGTTCGGATGGGAACCGTTCACCGATTTCCTTCGCGTCTGGCTCGAACAGTGGGAATTCACGCAGTGGATTTACCGCTTCTTCGGCTATTTCGGCGTCGACAGCGTGCGCATGGCACTCGCGCCGTTCATTCTCGTGGCGCTGCTCGTCCCACTGATTGTCGTCACTGCACTGCTGCTCATTGCCGGATGGTCGATGCCAGCGGTGTTGCGCCATCTCTCGCGGCGGCATTTCATTCATCTTGAGGCGCGTCAGGGCGGCTCGTTCTGGGGCAGCCTCGGGCAATCGCTCGGCGCTACGCTGGTCTTCCTGATTGCAGCGCTTATTACGCTGCCGCTGTGGCTCGTGCCGCCGTTCTTCGCCATCGTGCCGCCGCTGCTGTGGGGCTGGCTGACGTACCGCGTGATGACGTACGACGCGCTGGCGTATCACGCGAGTCCGGAGGAGCGGCGTCGGCTGGTGCGCGAGAAGCGTCTGCCGTTGCTCGTGATCGGCGTGGCGACCGGGTTGCTCGGCTCGCTGCCGACCCTGCTGTGGGTCTCGTCCGTCATCATGATCGTGCTGTTCCCGGTCATTGCGCTGCTCGCGATCTGGCTCTACGTGGTGATTTTCGTGTTCTCGGCGCTGTGGTTCGCCCACTATTGCCTGCGCGCGCTGTCGCGCATGCGTGCTGAGGACGCGCATCGGGAACCGACCTTCGCCGCGACGGTGCTGCCCGAAGTGGGTTCGCCGCCGCCGGAGAGCGAGGATTTGCCGCCGCTGCTGCCGGGGCCATCCGAGTCGACCGGCTCGCCGAACGGTTCGCCCTGAAAGTGGCACAATCGTCACACTGCGCGCTGCCGCCGGGCAGCGCCGCAATATCACCCGGGGCACCCGGGGCCCCCACGGTCTGACGACAAGAGAAAAGGAAGCATCATGGCGGTCGGCATCATCATCATCGGCGACGAGATTCTCTCGGGACGCCGTCACGACAAGCATCTGCCCAAGTTCATCGAATTGCTCGCCGAGCGCGGCATGCAACTCGGCTGGGCGGAGTATGTGGGCGACGATCCGGCGCGCATCACCGCCACGCTGCGCCGTACGTTCGCGAGCGACGACATCGTCTTCGTGACGGGCGGCATCGGCGCCACGCCGGACGATCACACACGCCAATGTGCGGCGGCGGCGCTCAACGTGCCGCTGGTGCTCACGCCGGAAGCCGAGGCGCTGATCATGGAGCGCATCGCCGACACGAGCCCGGACGGTCGCGCCGACATGACGCAGGCCGACAATCGCCATCGTCTGAAGATGGGCGAATTTCCGGTCGGCGCGCGCGTGCTGCCGAATCCGTACAACAAGATTCCGGGGTTCTCCGTCGAGCAACACCACTTCATGCCCGGGTTTCCGGTGATGGCGTGGCCGATGATGGCGTGGGCGCTCGACACGTACTACGCGGATCTGCATCACCTGACGAAACACACTGAACGCTCGGTGCTGGTGTTCGGTCTGGCCGAATCGACGCTCACGCCGCTCATGGAAGCCATCGAAGCCGAGTACGACGGCATCAAGGTGTTTAGCCTGCCGAGCGTGGGCGATGCCGAGCGCGGTGCGGTCTATGCGCGTCGCCACATCGATCTCGGCGTGAAGGGCGACCCGTCGCTGGTCGGCGCGGCCTTCGAGCGTCTGATCGCCGGGGTGGAGGCGCTCGGCGGCGAAATCATCCACCCCGCCGAGGCGGTGGCGTTGCCGGAGGGCACGGTGCCGTCCGGCAAGTGATGGTCAGAACCCGGCGAGCACCAGCTTGCCGATGGTGCGTCCGCCCTCGAGTTGCGCGTGGGCGCGACGCAGATTCGTAGCATTGATCGGGCCGATGACCTGGCCGACCGTCGTGCGGAGCGTGCCCGCGTCCACCAGACGGGCGACTTCGGTCAGCAGCTTGTGCTGCGCAATCATGTCCGGCGTCTCGTACATGGCGCGCGTGAACATGAACTCCCAGACGAACGTCGCGCTCTTGCTCTTGAGCAGACCGATTTCCAGCGGTCCGGCGTTCTCCACAATCGAGCAGATCTTGCCTTGCGGTGCGACGGCTTCGGCCATCGCCGGGAAGTGCGTATCGGTGTCGTTCAGGCACAGCACGAAGTCGACTTGCGGAAGGCCGATTGCTTTGAGCTGCGTCGGCATGTCCTGATAGTGGTCGATGACGTGTTGCGCGCCGAGTTGACGGCACCAGTCGGCAGACTCCGGGCGCGAGGCCGTGGCGACGACAGTGAGCTTGGCCAGACGTCGCGCAAGCTGAATGGCGATGGAACCCACGCCGCCAGCACCGCCGACGATCAGAATCGACTTACCTTCGTCGCTGCCATCGGGCGCCACGCCGAGGCGATCGAACAGGGCTTCCCACGCGGTGATTGTCGTGAGCGGCAGGGCAGCGGCGTTCGCGAAGTCGAGCGACGCGGGCATATGGCCGGTGATCCGTTCGTCCACCAGATGGAACTCGCTGTTCGCGCCGGGGCGCGTGATGCTACCCGCGTAGTACACGGGATCGCCGACCTTGAAGAGCGTGACGTCGGGGCCGACGGCCGCGACGGTGCCTGCGGCGTCCCAGCCCAGCACGCGCGGGCTCGCTTCGACTTTGTCCTTCGGGGCGCGCACCTTGGTGTCGACCGGATTCACGGAAATAGCTTCGACTTTGATCAGCAGATCGCGCCCGGCCGGGGTCGGCGTGGGCAGTTCAACGTCTTCGAGCGACTTCGGGTCGTCGATCGGCAGATATCGGGTCAATGCAATGGCTTTCATCGTTTTCTCCTGAAAGTGGGGTGCAGCGCCTGCGTGGGGTCATTTGGCGACGCACCGGATGCGATAGCGAGAGACTACGGCTAGTCGATTGCTTTGATAATTCGCATAATGCGGAAAAGATTTTTTGGAAAATCCATCAAATGGCATTGGACCTCGATACCGTAGCGTTGTTCGTCCGGGTTGCCGCGCTGGGGAATGTGTCGGCGGCGGGGCGCGAGCGGGGGCTGTCACCGGCGACGGCGAGTACGCGGCTCGTGCAGCTTGAGGGCGTGCTGGGGGCCCGGCTGTTGCACCGGACGACAAGGCGCGTGGCGTTGACGCAGGAGGGGGAGGTATTCCTCGCGCAGGCGCAGACGTTGCTCGCGGCAGAGGCGCAGGCGCTGGCCAGCGTTGGACAGGGATTTGCCGCGCCGCAGGGTCTGTTGCGCGTGTCGTGTTCGTCGTCGTTCGCGCGTCAGCATATTTCACCCGCTTTGCCCGAATTTCTGGCCCGCTATCCCGGTATTTCGCTGGATTTCCGATTGACGGACCGTGTCGTCGATCTGTTGGAAGAGGGCGTCGACATGGCGATTCGCGTCGGGGCATTGCGCGATTCGACCCTGATCGCCCGGAAGCTCGCGGCGAACCGGCGCACGCTTTGCGCGTCGCCCGCGTATCTCGCGGCGCATGGCGCACCGAAGCACCCCGGCGATCTCGCGCAGCACGAGTGTCTGACGCTTGGCGACCAGCGCGACTGGCGGTTTGTGACGCCGGGCGGCCCGATGAGCGTGCGCGTGTCCGGGCGATTGGTGTCGGATAACGGGGAGGTGCTGCGCGACGCGGTGCTGGCGGGGTTGGGTATTGCGCTGAAGTCGACGTGGGATGTCGCGGCCCACTTGCAGCGGGGGGAACTGGTGCCGGTGTTACCGGCGTATCCGCTCGCGGAGGAGGTCGCCATCTGGGCTGTCTATCCGAGCCGGGTGTTCGTACCGCCCAAGACGCAGGCGATGATCGAGTTCCTGCAGGCGCGCTTCAGCCCGGTGCCGTACTGGGAGGCGCAGTGGCCGACGGGTGCTGGCGGGCGGGCGACTTAGGCTTGCTCAATGGAGCCGATGCGTCCTCGGCATCTGTGAGCCGGTGTCTTCGTGGCCGATGGCCGGGCTGGCGTGATGCAGTACCAGGCGCCAACCGTCGGCTTCTTTCAGATAGACGTTCGTGGCGAGCACGAACGCGAAGCGCGCTTCCGGCTGGCTCTCGACCTGAATCTGCTCAAGCACGTTGTGAACGGCGCACAACGGATTGTGGGCCACTTGAAGGTGATTCGCCGTCACCTGCAGGCCGCCTTTGGCGAGAACCTCCCGCCAGCTTGTTCTGACCGCCGCAGGGCCCACGTGCCGTGGCCCCGCAGGGTGAATGCACACGACTTCCTCGTCTTCCGACCAGACGTCCATCAGCAAGTCCGTATCGCCAGCGCGCAGCGCTTCGTAGAACGCGTGTTCGGCGTCTTCCGGACTGAGAAATATGGCAGCGGGCATAACGGCGTCCTCCATCGGAGACAAGCGCGTGTCGTATGCGTGGTCGCCCTCGGCCGACGGGCGGGGCGGCGAACGCGCCGATTATGGAGCCTTTGCCGGGGCTTGTCGAACGTCGGTCCTTTTGATCTGGCGCAAGGCACCGGGAGCGCCCGGCCGGTAGCTTATCGGTAACGGATCAGTAGCGCATTAGAGGCAGATCGGCAACGCGGGAGAATCGCGGCGCAGAGGGTACGGTGTTCTGTGGGGAAGTGTGAGCGAGCAGGCGGGGGCGTATGAGCGGGGGCGCTCAGCGCCCCCGGAAGCCGGATCAGCAGTGATGCACGCCAGCGAGTTCGCGCAGGGCGGCGCCGTCGATGATCTTGACGTGGCGTTGACGGATTTCGATCATCCCATTCTGTGCGAAACGCGAGAACAGGCGGCTGACCGTCTCCAGTTTGAGACCCAGGAAGCTGCCGATTTCCTCACGGCTCATGCGCAGCACGAACTCGTTGGCAGCGTAACCCCGTGCGGACAGGCGCTCGGAGAGATTCAGCAGGAAGACAGCCAGACGCTCCTCGGCGCGCATCGTCCCCAGGGCGAGCAGTTGCTGGTGCTCGTTGCGGATTTCCTGGCTCATCAGACGATGCAACTGGCGTTGCAGCGACGGCACTTGGCGCGAAAGCGTCTCCAGCTCGCCGAAACGGGCGATGCACAGTTCGCTGTCTTCGAGCGCCACGGCAGTGGTCGGGTGATGGTTGTCGGCTATGGCGTCGAGGCCGATCAGCTCGCCCTGAAGGTGGAAGCCGACGACCTGTTCACGGCCGTCGGGGGCCGTGACGCAGCTTTTGAGCGACCCGAAACGAATGCCATAGACGGCGGTGAGGTCATCGTTGGCGTGATAGAGCACTTCGCCTTTCTTGAGGCGGCGGCGCTCGCTCACGAGTGCGTCCAGTCGTTCCAGCTCCGGCTCAGGGATGCCGACGGGCAGGCAGAACTGCCCCAGCGAGCACGTGGAACAACGAGGCTGAGCAACCGGGATGGGGTTGCCGGGAATGCGACCGATGTCGGTGGTCATGGAGGCCCCTGAAGTTATTTCGAGAGTTTACCATGAGGCGTCGACCCGTCGTTTCGACAGCCGGGACGCGAAGGTTTGTGACGGCGCTTTACGGACGTGGATGTTTCAGTAATAATTGCGCACATACCGGACGTCCGTCTTGCCGTACTATCGGCCTGGGCGTTTTCCCGGCAGGTCGTTTCGAAGCATTCTGGTCGCGCCGCCGTCACTACGACCGAACACAATAGGGCGCGCGCTTATGCGAAACGGTAGTCTTCCATCGACGACCGTTTTCTGGTTCCAAGCATCCATTTATTCCTGATACCGGGTCGCCAAGCCCCCGGTCTGCTTAGTCGCACATGAATACCCAAGAGGCGAAACTCGTCCTCGAGACCGCGTTGATTTGCGCGCAGGAGCCGCTCAAGGTCGGCGATCTGCGTAAGCTCTTCAATGACGCCGTGTCTGGTGACACGGTGCGCGCGCTGCTCGAGGAAATCCGCGTGCAATGGGACGGCCGAGGTGTGGAATTGGTGGCGCTGGCCACCGGCTGGCGTTTCCAAAGCCGTCCGCGCATGCGTGAATACCTTGACCGCCTCAATCCAGAGAAGCCGCCGAAGTACTCGCGCGCTGTGATGGAGACGCTGGCGATCATTGCTTACCGTCAACCGGTTACGCGTGGCGATATCGAAGAGATTCGCGGCGTGACGGTCAATACGCAGATCATCAAGCAGCTCGAAGATCGTGGCTGGATTGAAGTGATCGGTCATCGCGACGTGCCGGGACGCCCTGGTCTGTATGTGACGACCAAGGACTTCCTGGACGACCTCGGCCTACGCGCGCTCGATGCGTTGCCGCCGTTGGAAGACCCGGCCGCGCAGGCGCAGATCGATCTGCTGGCGCAGCAGAACATCGAATTCGGTGAGCGTGCCGAGGGCGAAGAAGTTGAAGCGGAAGCCACGGACGATGCGCCGGTGGCCGATGCCGAGGCACTGGCCCGTCTGGCGCAAACGCGTGCCGACGATCTGCCGCTTGCGCAGGGGCTGCCGGAGGACCAACGTCCGGCGCCGGTCGGTGACGACGCGCTGTCGGAAGAGGCGCTGCTTGACGCCGTGCTGGCCGAAGGCGAAGTGCAGGCATCGACCGATGTTGTGGCGCTCGACGCCGATGCATCGGCTGAGATTTCGCCCGATGTGGCGGAACTCGGAGACGCTGCGCACGTCAGTGAGCAAGACGATGCCGATGCGCAACACGAGGAATTTTCCGAAGTATCGGAATCTGCGGTTCCTGCCGGCGACGATTCGCCGCAAGATGTGCAGAGCGTCGATATAGAAGAAGGCGCGCAAGAAGGTGCGACGCAGGCGGCAGATCCCGCAGCGTCGTTGACGCAAGAGGTTTCCCCGCACGCTGTCGACCCGGCAGCGAACGAAGCCGCCGCCGGGCAGCCTACGCCCGGTGCGATGGATGACGACGAGAACGACGGGGACGACAAGAATCTCGTCACCGGTACCTGAGGCGGCGGCGCTCTGCGCCGCGCACACCTTCGGGGCCGTTAGCGATAAGAACGAAGTCGCGGCAAGTTTTTGCCGCGCATTCATGGTGCGAACACGGATCAGGGCAGCGACCTAAGCCTGCTCACGACGATCCCGTTTTCCAATGAGGTTGTGTTGAAACAAAACGAAGAATCCCAGGACCTGCACGCACGCGATGCCGGTGCCGAAGCACGTTCGCCGGAAGGCGAGGGCGGCGATGACAAGGCGTCGCGCCGCGGTTTACGCCGTGGCCCGCGCAGTTTGATCGCTCGCCGCCGTGCGGCTCAGCAAGCCAAGCGCGAAGGCGACGACACCGGCGAATTCGCTGGCTCGGACGCCTCGTCAGGTCAACCTTCTCCCGAGGCTCAGCAAGGCCCGGCGTCCGGTGCCGAAGCTGCGCCGTCTGCCGCGCAGACGCGAGGCCGGGCCAACACGCGCAAGCCGCGTGGCGGCAAGCGTGACGACGCCCAGCAGGCCGCACAACCGGCGCAGGCCGGCGGTGCTGCGCCGGGTGGCCGTCAGCAACGCGGCGCTCAGGGTGCCCAAGGTGATCGAGGTGATCGAGGTGATCGAGCCGGTCAGGGTGCTGCAGGCAAGACGCAGGGTCGTGGCCGCAAGGGCCCGGCAGGCGGCGGAGCTCGCAGCGGTGCCGGTGGCAAGGGTGGCGCTGGGAATGCTGGCGATAGCGATCTGTTCGCCTTCGTGACGTCCGGTGGTTTCGACGGTGAAGACGCCGAGGGCGACAACGCAGCCGCCAAGCGCGGTCGCCGTCCGGCCGATCGTCGCGTGCTTTCGCCCGACGACGAAGCACCGAAGCTGCACAAGGTGCTGGCCGAGGCCGGTATGGGCTCGCGTCGCGAGATGGAAGAGCTGATTCTTGCGGGTCGCGTGTCGGTGAATTCCGAGCCGGCGCACATCGGGCAGCGCATTTTGCCGACCGATCAGGTCCGCATCAACGGCAAGCTCGTCAAGCGTCGTATCACCAGCAAGCCGCCGCGCGTGCTGCTGTATCACAAGCCTGCTGGCGAAATCGTCAGTCACGCCGATCCGGAAGGCCGCACCTCGGTGTTCGACCGTCTTCCGCCGATGAAGACGGCCAAGTGGCTCGCCGTCGGACGTCTGGACTTCAACACGGAAGGTCTGCTGATTCTGACGACGTCGGGCGATCTGGCTAACCGTTTCATGCACCCGCGTTACGAAATCGAGCGTGAATACGCCGTGCGCACCGTGGGGCAACTGACCGAAGCGTCGCGTCAGCAACTGTTGCACGGCATCAAGCTGGACGACGGCGAAGCGAACTTCCTGCGCCTGAAAGATGGCGGCGGCGAAGGCTCGAACCACTGGTATCACGTGGCGCTGGCCGAAGGCCGCAACCGCGAAGTGCGTCGTATGTTCGACGCGGCCGGATTGATGGTGAGCCGTCTGATCCGTACGCGATACGGCCCGCTGACGCTGCCGCGTGGCCTCAAGCGCGGTCGCTATGAAGAGATGGACGAAGCGCAGGTGCGCTCGCTGTTCGCCGCTGTCGGCATGAAGATGCCCGGTGCAGCCTCGGACGAAAAGGGTGCGCGCAATGGCGCAAACGGTGGCCGTGGTGGGAAGGCCGGTGCCGCGAAGGAGCCGCGTCGTCAGCCGGATCCGATGCAAACGGCGCTGGGTGTTTTTGCTCGCGAGCCGGGGCAGTCGCGTCGTCCGCGTGCCAATCCGCTGACCGCGTTCGTCGGTCCGAGCGGCGGCTTTCAGACGCCGTCGCCGCGCGGTGAAGGTCGCCGCTTCGGCGGTGGCAACAGCACGGGCGGTTTCGGTGGTCAGTCGCGCGGCGGTAATAGCGGCGGCAACGGTGGCAGCGGCGGAAATGGCGGTTATGGCGGCGGCAACGCTAACGGCAATCGCAGCCGTGGCGGCAACCGGACGGGCGGCGGCGGAGGCCAGGGCAACCGTGGCAATCGCGGCGGCAACCGGTCTCGCTGAAGGGCGCCGATCTTGCATTGCGGCAATGTGACACTGTGGCCTGTTCTTCAGGCATTTCGGGCGTCAAGCGTTGCAAATCGGCCCAAAACCATATAAAATCAATGAATAAGCTGGTTTGCGTGTCGGGCGTTCTGCTGCGATGCGCACCTCATGCGCAATGAGGCTGTAAGAAATGGGCGTTTCGCCCATTTTTTTTTGCCGCGAGCGTTTAGCGCGGCCGATGCCGCCACGTCGGGGAGTGGGTGTGTCGACTCAGGCACACCGGCCCGGACGGTCGAGGCAGGTATCGTGCGACGTCCCATGCGGGGCGCGCAGACATGTCGGGCGCTGCTGATGCGCGCGAGTTTTTCTAGGGTGAGCAAAGTTGCAATTGCCAGAACTGATCGAGACCACGGTCGAAGGCCTGGGTTACGAGCTGGTCGATCTTGAGCGCGCGGGCGGCGGACTGCTGCGCGTGTATATCGATAAGCCGGAAGGCATCTCTATCGATGACTGCGAGACGGTGAGCCGTCAGCTCTCGCACGTCCTGATGGTCGAGAACGTCAATTACGACCGACTTGAAGTGTCGTCGCCGGGGCTTGACCGTCCGCTGCGCAAGCTGCGTGACTTCGAGCGTTTTGCCGGCGTCGAAATAAGTCTCACGTTGCGTGTGCCGCTCGAAGGCCGCAAGCAATTCCGCGGCATTTTGCAGGCACCGCAAGGCGAAAACTTGAGCCTTGAGTTCGAAGGCAAGGGCGGCCCGGCGCTGCTCGAATTCACCCTCGCGGATATTGACCGTGCGCGCCTTGTGCCGCAGATTGATTTTAGGAGTCGCAAACGATGAGTCGCGAAGTATTGCTGTTGGTCGATGCGCTCGCGCGCGAAAAGAACGTCGACAAGGATGTCGTGTTCGGCGCGCTTGAAGCAGCATTGGCTTCGGCCACGAAGAAGCGCTACAGCGAAGACGTCGACATTCGCGTGCACATCGACCGTGAGTCGGGCGAGCACGAGAGCTTTCGTCGCTGGTTGGTAGTGCCGGACGAAGCGGGTCTGCAGGAGCCGGACAAGCAGATTCTGTCGTTCGAAGCCAAGGAAGACGATCCCTCCCTCGAAGTCGGTGACTTCGTCGAAGAAGCGGTGGAATCGGTCGAATTCGGCCGTATCGGCGCGCAAGCGGCCAAGCAAGTGATTCTGCAACGCATTCGCGATGCCGAACGCGAGCAGATCCTCTCCGACTTCCTGGAGCGCGGCGAGAAGATCATGACCGGCACGGTCAAGCGTCTCGACAAGGGCAACCTGATTGTCGAGTCGGGCCGTGTGGAAGCACTGCTGCGTCGTGATCAACTCATCCCGAAGGAAAACCTGCGTATCGGTGACCGCGTTCGTGCGTACATCGTGAAGGTGGACCGCACGGCACGTGGCCCGCAGATCGAACTTTCGCGCACGGCACCGGAATTCCTGATCGAGCTGTTCGGCATGGAAGTGCCGGAAATCGAGCAGGGTCTGCTGGAGATCAAGTCGGCAGCTCGCGACCCGGGCATGCGCGCCAAGATCGCAGTGGTGGCTTACGACAAGCGTATCGATCCGATCGGCACTTGCGTGGGCATTCGCGGCACGCGTGTGCAGGCTGTGCGTAACGAACTCGGCGGCGAGAACGTCGACATCGTGCTGTGGTCGGAAGACCCCGCGCAATTCGTGATCGGCGCGCTGGCGCCGGCGGCGGTGCAGTCGATCGTCGTGGACGAAGAGAAGCACAGCATGGACGTCGTCGTCGACGAGAACGAACTGGCAGTGGCGATCGGTCGCAGCGGTCAGAACGTGCGTCTCGCGTCGGAACTGACCGGCTGGCAGATCAACATCATGACGCCGGACGAATCGGCCGAGAAGCAGAACGAAGAGCGCGGCACGCTGCGCACGTTGTTCATGCAGCGTCTTGATGTGGACGAAGAAGTGGCGGACATCCTGATCGAGGAAGGTTTCTCGAGCCTGGAAGAGATCGCCTACGTGCCCCTGAACGAAATGCTCGAAATCGAAGCGTTCGACGAGGACACGGTCCATGAGCTGCGCAATCGTGCACGCGACGCACTGCTGACGCAGGCGATTGCCACCGAGGAGAAGGTTGAGGGCGTTGCACTCGATCTGAAGAGCCTCGACGGCATGACGCCCGAGTTGCTGGCCAAGCTGGCCGAGCATGAAATTCAGACGCGCGATGATCTGGCCGAGCTGGCCGTCGACGAACTGACCGAGATGACCGGCGTCGACGAGGAAGCCGCAAAGGCCCTGATCATGAAAGCGCGAGAGCACTGGTTCCAATGATGACCTGCCCCGGCATGCATATGGAACAGTGAACTTTGAAGTTAACCGCAAGGCGCCTGGCCTTGCTTGAAGAGGTTTGAATGGCGAGCATCAACGTAGCCCAATTTGCTGAAGAACTGAAAATGCCGGCCGGCGTGTTGCTGGAGCAACTCAAAGCCGCCGGCGTGGACAAACTCAGCGCCGACGATTCCGTGACGGAAGCCGACAAGGCCCGTCTGCTGGAGCACCTGCGCCGTTCGCACGGCGCTGGCGACGGCGACAAAAAGAAGATTACTCTGACGCGTCGCCAGACCTCGGAAATCAAGCAGGCCGACGCGACCGGTAAGGCGCGTACGATTCAGGTCGAAGTGCGCAAGAAGCGCACCTTCGTCAAGCGTGACGACGTCGCCGAAGGCGTGGACAACGCTGCCGCCGCAGCAGAAGACGAAGCGCTTCGTCTGCGTGAGGAAGACGCACGTCGCGAAGCGGAGCGTCTGGCTGCGGAAGCGGCCGAGCTGAAGCGTCGCCAGGAACAACTGGAACGCGAAGAAGTCGAGCGTCGCGAGCGCGAAGAGAAGGAAGCTGCCGAGCGCCGTGTGCGTGAGGAAGCTGAGCGCGCGGCTGCCGCTGCGAAGGCTGCGGAAGAACAGAAGGCCAAGGCGGAAGCCAAGGCCGACGCCGAAGCCGAGAAGCAGGCACAGCAAACCCGCGAAGAAGCCGACAAGGTTGCCAAGGCCGACGCCGAAAAGGCAGCGGAAGCTGACAAGGCGGCCGCGGCCAAGGCCGACGCCGAGCGCGAGCAGGCCCGCAAGGCTAGCGAAGAAGCCCGCGCTGCCGCCGAAAAGGCGAGCGCTGCTGCGGACAAGGCCCGCGCCGAAGAGGAAGCGATTCGCAAGCGTCGTGCTGCGGCGGAAGCCGAAGCGCGCGCTATTCGCGAAATGATGAACGCCCCGCGCCGCGTGCTGAAGGCACCGGAGCCGGCGCCTGCTGCGGCCGCACCGGCCAAGGCGGATGCCGCCAAGGGCACGCTGCACAAGCCGGCCAAGCCGGAAGGTGCCGCAGCAAAACCGGCAGACAAGAAGCCGGCCGCCGCACCGGCGTCGACGACGGCTGGCGCAGCGGACAAGAAGGACAAGAAGCCGGGCGCGTGGCAGAAGGATGCGGACAACCGCAACAAGCGTGGCGGCATGAAGACCCGCGGCGACGCGAGCGGCGGTTCGGATGGCTGGCGTGGCGGTGGCCGTGGCGGCCGTCGTGGCGACCGTCATTCGCAGGACGATCGCAATGCATTCCAGGCACCGACCGAACCGGTGGTGCGCGACGTGCACGTGCCGGAAACGATCAGCGTTGCCGATCTGGCGCACAAGATGTCGGTCAAGGCTGCTGAAGTCATCAAGCTGATGATGAAGATGGGCCAGATGGTGACCATCAACCAGGTGCTCGATCAGGAAACGGCGATGATCGTGGTGGAGGAACTCGGCCACCGCGCAATCGCCGCCAAGCTGGACGATCCGGAAACGCTGCTGGACCTCGGCAACGACGTGACGGAAGCCGAAGCGCTGCCGCGTCCGCCGGTGGTGACCGTGATGGGTCACGTCGACCACGGCAAGACCTCGCTGCTGGACTACATCCGTCGCGCCAAGGTGGCGTCGGGCGAAGCCGGTGGCATTACGCAGCACATCGGTGCGTATCACGTCGACACGCCGCGCGGTACGGTGACGTTCCTCGACACGCCGGGTCACGAGGCCTTTACGGCCATGCGTGCTCGCGGTGCACAGGCAACGGACATCGTGATTCTCGTGGTCGCGGCGGACGACGGTGTGATGCCGCAGACGAAGGAAGCGATTGCCCACGCGAAGTCGGCCGGTGTGCCGATCGTGGTGGCGATCAACAAGATCGATAAGCCGGATGCGAACCCGGACCGCGTGAAGCAGGAACTCGTGGCCGAGAGCGTGGTGCCGGAAGAGTACGGTGGCGATTCGCCGTTCGTCGAGGTTTCGGCCAAGACGGGTACGGGTATCGACGATCTGCTCGAGAACGTGCTGCTGCAAGCCGAAGTGCTGGAGTTGAAGGCGCCGGTGGAAGCCCCGGCCAAGGGTATCGTGATCGAAGCGAAGCTGGACAAGGGTAAGGGTCCGGTCGCGACGATTCTGGTGCAGTCGGGCACGCTCAAGCGTGGCGACATGGTGCTGGCAGGTCAGGCTTACGGTCGCGTTCGCGCCATGCTGGACGAAACCGGCAAGAACACGAAGGACGCAGGTCCGTCGATCCCGGTGGAAATCCAGGGTCTTTCGGAAGTGCCGGGCGCCGGTGAAGAAGTGCTGGTGGTTCAGGACGAACGCAAGGCACGTGAAATCGCGCTGTTCCGTCAGGGCAAGTTCCGCGACGTGAAGCTGGCCAAGCAACAGGCCGCGAAGCTCGAGAACATGTTCGAGCAGATGGCCGAAGGCGAAGTCAAGACGCTGCCCCTCATCATCAAGGCAGACGTTCAGGGTTCGCAGGAAGCACTGGCCCAGTCGCTCAACAAGCTCTCGACGCCGGAAGTGCGTGTGCAGATCGTGCACGCTGCGGTCGGTGGCATCAGCGAAAGCGACGTCAACCTGGCAACGGCTTCGAAGGCAGTCATCATCGGCTTCAACACGCGTGCCGATGCACTGGCCCGCAAGCTGGCCGAGTCGAACGGTATCGACATTCGCTACTACAACATCATCTACGACGCAGTGGATGAGGTGAAGGCGGCAATGTCGGGCATGCTGGCGCCGGAGAAGAAGGAAGAAATCACGGGTATGGTCGAAGTGCGTCAGACGTTCAAGGTGCCGAAGGTCGGTACGGTGGCCGGCTGTATGGTGCTCGACGGCTTCGTCAAGCGTTCGTCGCACGTGCGTGTGTTGCGCGACAACGTGGTCATCTTCACGGGCGAGCTCGATTCGCTCAAGCGCTTCAAGGATGACGTCAAGGAAGTCAAGTCAGGCTTCGAGTGCGGTCTGTCGGTGAAGAACTTCAACGACATTACGGAAGGCGACCAACTGGAAGCGTTTGAAATCACGGAAGTTGCGCGCTCGCTGTAACGCGATTTGCACAACAGATGTGGAATGGCCCACCAAGCCGGGAAACCGGTGGCGTGGGCCATTGCTTTACTAGCGAGTTTGTTATGGCAAAGAAACGTGGCGTTCCCGGTCGAAATCTTCGCATCAACGATCAGATCCAGCGTGATCTTTCGGAGTTGATTCAGCGCGAAGTGAAGGACCCGCGCATTGGTCTGGTCACGCTGCAAAGCGTGGAAGTGACGCCCGACTACGCGCATGCGAAAGTGTTTTACACGACGCTCACCGGCGATCCGAAAGCGACCGGCGAAGCGCTCAACGAAGCGGCCGGCTATTTGCGCAATCTGCTGTTCAAGCGGTTGCACATCCATACGGTGCCGACGTTGCATTTCCACTTCGATCAGTCGATCGAGCGTGCCATCGAGATGTCGCGTCTGATCGACACGGCCAACGCGACCCGGGCGAAGGAAGACGCGGAAGCGGCCGAGGGCGAAGACGGTGACGACGTCGAAAGCGACGATGGCAGCGTTAATAAGGACGTCAACAAGGACGAAGGCAAGTAAGCCGCTCGTCGACCGTCGCCTGCTGGACCGACCGGGCCAACGCGAAGCGCGCCCGGTAGTCCTGCGATGCCTGTGCCTCCGCGACGGAGGCCTGGCAACATCCCACAAGAATTTCTCAAGTACTCCCGCACATGACGGACCCGCGTTCGCAGGCACCCCGCCAAAAACTCCCTCGTTTCCCGCTCGACGGCGTGTTGCTGCTCGACAAGCCGCTGGGCCTGTCGTCCAACGACGCCCTGATCAAGGCCAAGCGTCTGCTTCAGGCGTTGAAGGCGGGCCATACCGGTACGCTCGATCCGCTCGCGACGGGTTTGCTGCCGTTGTGTTTCGGCGAGGCGACGAAGTTCTCGCAGGACTTGCTCGAAGCCGACAAGACTTACGAGGCACGCGTGCGTCTGGGTGAGACGACGACGACGGGCGATGCGGAAGGGGAGGTGCTGCAAACGCGTCCAGTGACGGTGGACGAAGCGGCGATTCGTGCGGTACTGCCGCGCTTTACCGGTCCGATTTCGCAGGTCCCGCCGATGTATTCCGCGCTCAAGCGCGACGGCAAGCCGCTGTACGAATATGCGCGTGCGGGGCAAACCCTCGAACGTGAAGCCCGCAACGTCACGATCCATCTGCTGGAGATGACGGCATGCGCGTTGCCGGACGAGAACGAGTTCACCTTCCGGGTGACGTGCAGCAAGGGCACCTATGTGCGCACGCTGGCGGAAGACATCGGCGAAGCGTTGGGATGTGGCGCGCATCTGCGCGCGTTGCGCCGCACGGCGGTCGGTCCGCTGACGCTCGACGGTGCGGTGACGCTCGAAGACCTGAGCGCGCTCGATCACGCACAACGCGTGGAGAAGCTCGCGCCGGTCGATGCGTTACTCAAGACGCTGCCGGTGGTGTCGCTCGACGAAACGTTGGCCAAGCGGTTCAGTCACGGCCAGCGTCTGCGTCTTGACGAGGTGCGATGCCCGCAAGCCCTGCGCGAGTGCGCTGCGTCGCATGACGACATCGAAGTGAAGGTCTACGCGGAAGCCACCGCCGATGCGGCCGCACGTCTGCTGGGCGTCGCGCGTCTGGATGGTGAAGCTCTGCTCACACCGCAACGGTTGCTGAAGACTCAGTAACCGGCGACATTCCAGCACTGGATCGAATCGTCGGTAACTGTCAACGTTGGCAGGTAGCTGGCGCGCTGGCCTTAGTCGGACGCGTTGCGAACGTTCGTTGCAAGCAGATAGGCGTCGCCGCGGGTAGTCTCGTACTCGACGACCTGACCCGTCTGAAGCTGGGAGGCGCCGGGAGTGCAAATCTCGCTTTCATGGACGAAAACGATTTCACCGCCCCCATGCGGCGTGATGAATCCGTACCCCTTTTCCGGGTAGTAATCCTTGACGGTTCCGCGCGGCATGATTTGCTCTCCTTCGAAGCGACAAATCGCAACCCGATGCCTGAATCTGATATTGCCGCACCACGCGCGGCATACCTTCCGTGCGGACGATGGGGCGTCCGCACGACCTGATCGGACGCGTCAGCTGGCGACGTTTTCCGGCTTGAGTTCGACAATGGCATCGAGCGCGGCTTTCACATCCATCGCGTACTTGGCCAATGCCTTCTGCTCGTCGGTTTTCGGCTCGAAGGACGGCACACCCACCGGGTGATTGCTCTCGTCGACGGCGACGAACACCATCAGGCAGTCGGTCGTCTGACGCAGTTCGCCCCACTTCGGGTCGCCCGCATGCACCGACACGTGGATGTGCATGCTCGTGCGCCCCGTGGCCACGATACGTGCACGCAGTTCCACCAGATTACCCACCAGAATCGGACGACGGAAGCGGATATTGCCGACGCTGACCGTCACGCAATAGCGGCCCGACCACGTCGCGGCGCAAGCGTAGGCCACTTCGTCGATCCACTTCATCAACGAGCCCCCGTGCACCTTGCCGCCGAAGTTGACGGCGGCCGGTTCGGCCAGAAAGCGGAAAGTGACTTCGGAGCGTTCGATCGGGTTCTGCGGGGTATTCATGGTGTTTTGTTTTTGCTGACGGATAGTACTTTCCCGGCCGTCGAACGGTATCTGACCGTGGGGGCGTCCGGCCGGGGGATGCGCAATGATACTGCGATTGCGTGACACCTGCCGATGCCCAGCCCGATCCACCTTTTCCCGACCCGCCACCGGGGAGCGAATTCCGCAAGCGCCCGGTATGACGCGCGGCGCAGAGTGTTGCGGTTGTGCCAGCGCAGGCCTCGGTCGTTGCGAGGCTTGTGAGGGCCGAATCCAACGAGCAGGGCGGCGCGTCATGATCCAGCCTCCAGGCAGTTCGCCACATGTTTGCATTCAGATCGCGTGTCGGCAGACGCAGACCTCGCCGCACGAGCAAGGCGCTTCAACGGCTCCCTTGCTCAACGACTTCGACTACGCGCGCAACACGAGCGTGCCTGCGACGTCCGATGTGCCATTTGGCGAAGATAGTTCAATGGCAGACATCGAAGCCGGGATGAGCAAGATTCTGCGCGAAGTGAAGGCGCGACAGTTTGCCGCCAAAGCCCTGCATACCAATGGCG
This sequence comes from Pandoraea sp. NPDC090278, assembly GCF_044772185.1. NCBI lineage: Bacteria > Pseudomonadati > Pseudomonadota > Betaproteobacteria > Burkholderiales > Burkholderiaceae > Pandoraea > Pandoraea sp. NPDC090278. Next base: position 712,397 of record NZ_JBIVYJ010000001.1, read on the forward strand.
GCGGCAACGATTCAAAAGTCGAGGAAGCCGATTCGGACCTGCCTCATCCATTGGCGGTAACGGGCGTATCCCTACCGTCGTTGTCATCGCCCATAGACGGCCTCGCGACCACCGGGCCATCCGAACTCGCCCCCGTCGCAATGCCGACCCGCTATCCCAGGCTGCTCGGGATCGCTGTGGTGGCGACCCACGTCGCTAATCTGGGCAGTCAACTGCTGAGTTGCCTGTCACCGTATATCGCGCCCGATCTGTTCGCTCGATGGGCAAGCGTCATGGTTTGTGAGCTGGTGCGGCCGGGGAAGGCGAGTGTGACCCGGGAGGCGAGTTGCAAAGTGCTGCGCGTCGGCAACGCGGTATTTACCCCGGGGATGATGGTGGCGCCGTACTTTGCTGTGCTCGCGTTAGGCGATCTGGTCTGTTGGGGGAAGGAATTCCGGAACCCCGGCAGTCAGCCGTTCCAAGGCGACAGTCTGGCGAATCTGATCGCATGGATCAATTCGCGTGGCGGGTTTGCGAAGGTGCTGGATGTGTTGGGGCCGGGCGCGCATGAAAGCACAGGAGACGATGTGCCCGTAAAGACCTCGTTACCCAAACGCGCGTTGTCGGGGGTCTTCGACAAACTTCGAAAAATGCTGGCGCATCACGACGATCCGGAATGGCAGAAGTCCATCGCGAGGCAAATTCGCCAGGCATCTGCTGCTGCGTTCGTGATTCTGATTGCGCGTTTGCCGTTCAGCAGCGACACGGTGTCACTACCTGCAGGGCTGCTGGATTACTACACATGGCTGGAGAAGGTGGGGGCCGCGACAAAAGTGGCAGCGGCCAGCGCCGAGTCGCTCGTGAAGCCTGCGCAGGCAGAGGCCGGCGGTGGTGACGACGCAGTCGTTGGCGGCGGTGGCGACATAGATCCGGAGGCGCTTCAGAGTGTTCACGTCGACACATTTGTTCTCCCTAATAGCTGACGATCCCAAACGCCGCGCCATCCGTTCCAAAAGCGCAAGAACATACAAGACGATGGCAAGCCGAGTTCGCTATCCTGCGATGCCAGTGGTTATCAGTGGTTATTAGTCGCTATTGCAGGAGTGTTTGTGTCTGGAATGTCTTCTTCGGCTGCGTCGACAGCGCAGTCCGATGTCAAACTTGAAGTGGCGCGCGGGATGCGCGCTTCGTTGCCGGTGATGTTGGGATTCGTGCCATTCGCGATGGTGCTCGGCGCACAAGCCACTCAGAAAGGCATGCCCGCGTGGCTCGTGCCACTCATGACCGGCATGAATTTCGCTGGTGGTTCCGAGTTCACGGCGGTCCATTTGTGGACCTCGCCGCCGCATCTTGCGCTGATCGTCGCCATGTCGTGTCTCGTCAATTCGCGTCACATTCTGATGGGGGCCGCGTTCGCGCCGTTGCTGCGTCATGTGCCGCTGCGTCGTGCGCTACCGTCGTTGTTTCTGATGTGTGACGAGGCCTGGGCGATGGCGCTGGCCGACACGCAGGCGCGCAAGGCCGACCGCATCAGCTTGCCGTATTACCTCGGTGTCGCCGTCAATCTCTGGCTCGCATGGATTGCCTTTACAGCGCTCGGTGCGGTACTGGGGCCGGTGCTCGGCGACATCGAGCAGTACGGCTTCGATATGGCGTTCACCGCTGTCTTCCTCGTGTTGCTTCGCGGGATGTGGCGCGGTATGCGCAAGAGTCTGCCGTGGCTGGTGAGTCTCGTCGCTGCTGCACTGACGTATTTGTATGTGCCGGGATCGTGGTACGTGGCCGCCGGTGCGGTCGCGGGCTTGCTGGCCGCCGTGCTGATGGAGCCGCGCCATGATTGATACCGCCGTGTTTCTGCCCATTGCGACGGTGGCGCTGATGGCGGCGACCACCTATGCCACGCGTATCGTCGGCTTCCTGTTGTTGCGCGATCGCGTGCTGAGTCCGCGCACGCGATCGGTGATGGAATGCCTGCCGGGTTGCGTGCTGATCTCAGTCATCGCGCCGTCCTTCGTATCGGACCGCCCAGCCGATCTGCTGGCGCTGGCTGTGACGCTACTCGTCTCGCTGCGCTTTTCGCTGTTGCCTACCGTCGTCATCAGCATTGTGGCGACGGCGGCATTGCGCTATCTCGTCGGTTGATCGCTGTCTTCCTCCCGGCGCGCGGACTGCGCGTCGCCTCGTCTTCTCATCTCCCCGCGCCCATAAAAAAACCCCGCTAACTTCAGCGGGGTTCAAGAAGTGCCCGGTAGTACAGAGCAGGGCCGGGCACTCGGGGGGAAGCCTTGACTTCAGTGGGCGCCGGCTGCGGCATCTGCGCCGCCACCACCGCCACCACGAATCGGTCGCGTGATCCACACCATCGCGATCATCAGCACGAACAACACCGCCGAGATCCAGAAAATATCGTTCGCACCGAGCATCGCCGACTGTTGCGTGACCAGTCGGTCGATGTAACCGTGGGCCTGCGGCGTCGACATGCCGAGCTGATTGAGCGACTGGACCGAGCCGTTGAACGTGGCGTCGTAGGGCGTCAGATTCTCCGTCAGCTGTGCGTGGTGCAGCGAGATGCGGTTATCCCACACGGTCGTTGCAATCGAGGTGCCGACCGCGCCGCACGTAATCCGCACGAAGTTCGACAACCCCGCCGCCGCCGGAATGCGATGCCCCGGCAGACCCGACAGAATGATGGCTGTCAGCGGGATGAAGAACATCGACATCGGCACGCCTTGCAGGAATGTCGGGATCATCAGGGTGCGCGTGTCGACGAGCGTGTTGAAGTGCGAGCGCATCAGGAACACGAGTGCAAACAACAGGAACGAGACGGTCACGACCCAGCGGGCGTCGAGCTTGGGCAGGAACTTGCCGATGATCGGCGACAAGATGATCGCGAACAACCCGACCGGGGCCATCACCAGACCGGCTTCCGTTGCTGTGTAGCCGAGATAGATCTGCAACCACTGCGGCAGAATCACGAGGTTGCCGAAGAACAGCCCGTAACCGACCGAGATAGCGACCACGCCACCGGTGAAGTTGACCCGCTTGAACAGCGTGAGATCGACCACCGGGTGCTTCTCGGTGATTTCCCACACGACGAAGAAGCAGAACGACACCAGTGCAACGAGTGCGAGGATGACAATCGTCGACGAATTGAACCAGTCGAGTTCCTTACCCTTGTCGAGCATGACCTGCAACGAGCCGACCCACAACACGAGCAAGGCCAGACCGACGGTGTCGATAGGCTTGCGCTGTGTCGGCGTCTCACGCTTCTTGTAGATCATCCACGTGACGTAAGCGGCCGCGATACCCACCGGAATGTTGATGTAGAAGATCCACGGCCAGTGGTAGTTGTCCGAGATCCAGCCGCCGAGAATCGGGCCCATCACCGGGGCGACGAGTGTCGTCATCCCCCATAAGGCGAGCGCCATCGAACTCTTCGCGGGCGGATAGCTCGAGAGCAGCAACGACTGCGACAGCGGAATCATCGGCCCGGCCACGGCACCTTGCAGCACGCGGGCGGCCAGCAGAATTTCGAGCGTGGGCGCCATGCCGCACAGCCACGAGGCCAGCACGAAGAGCAGGATCGACGTGATGAACAGTCGCACCGCACCGAAGCGCTCGGTCAGCCAGCCCGTGAGCGGCACCGAAATGGCGTTGGCGACGGCGAACGACGTAATCACCCAGGTTCCCTGGCTCGACGAGACGCCGAGGTCGCCGGAGATGGCGGGAATCGATACGTTGGCAATCGAAGTGTCGAGCACGTTCATGAACGTGGCGAGCGACAACGCGATGGTGCCGAGTACCAGCTGCCCTCCCGAGAGCGGGGCAGGAGCGTTTTGAGTTGCCATGAGTTGTCAAAGGGGGTGGGGGCACCCCCCTCCGATTTACAGGGGACGAGCGCGGGCCGGCTGGTTACGCGTGTCGTTGGCATCGCCTGCGCCCGCGCCTGCATTGGCAGCCGCGGCACCGGCGTTCTCGGTGATGATCTTGGCGACGATGTCGTCGGCGTCGTGACCGACCTTGTCGTACACGTCGGTCGAATACACTGGCAGGGTCGGCGCTTCGCCCAGTTCCTTGCCGTCGGTATTACGCACGTTCACCTTGACCTGCATCGACAGACCCACGCGCAGCGGATGCTGCTGCAACTGCTTCGGGTCGAGCGCGATACGCACCGGCAGACGTTGCACCACCTTGATCCAGTTGCCCGTGGCGTTCTGTGCAGGCAGCAGGGAGAAGGCGCTGCCCGTACCGGCCGAGAAGCCTGCGACCGTGCCCTTGTATTCCACCGACGAGCCGTACACGTCTGCCGTGAGCGTGACCGGCTGGCCAACGCGCATGTGCGAGATCTGCACTTCCTTGAAGTTGGCGTCGACCCACACTTCGTTGAGCGGCACGAGCGCCATGAGCGGTGCGCCCGTGGCGACACGCTGGCCGACCTGCACCGAGCGCTTGGCGACGTAGCCGTCGACCGGCGCCGGGATGGTCGTGCGGGCGTAGTCGAGATACGACGCGCGCACCTTCGCGGCGGCCTGTTGCACGTTCGGATGCGTGGTCACCGACGTCTTGTCCGTCAGCGCCTTGTTCGACACCAGTTGTGCACGTGCCTGTTCGAGCGCGGCTTGTGCCGACTTTACGGCGTCTTGCGCGTGGGCGAGTTCTTCGCGCGACACTGCGCCCGTGGCGATGGCCATTTCACGGCGCTTCACGTCGGCCTGCGCCTTCGCGAGTTCCGACTGGCGCATGGCGACCGTGGCGGCGTACGCATCGTTATTCACGAAGTACGTACGGACCTGACGCACGGTCTGCGCGAGGTTGGCTTCGGATTGCAGCAAGGCGACGCGTGCATCCGTCTGATCCAGCGTGACCAGCGGCTGGCCCGCCTTGACCATTTGCGTGTCGTCGACCTTCACACCGGTGACGGTACCGGCCACTTGCGGCGTGATCTGCACCACGTTACCGGCGACATATGCGTCGTCGGTGTCCTCGTAATAGCGCGCATACAGGCCGTAATAGGCGCCGTAGCCGATGGCCGCAATCGCGATCACGGCCGTCAGCGTCAGCATCATGCGGCGGCGCTTGCCATTGTTCTGTGCCGGTTGGGCAGGCGCTTGTTGTTGGTTGTCGCTCATCATTTGCTCCGTACTAATCTCTCAATGTGCTTTTGACGTTTGTCTTGTTTTGCGTGACGTTCAGTGTGCTCAGTGCGTTTGCGCGTTGGCGGCATCGCCTTCGGTCTTCGCCGGGCGTTCCTGCCCCACGACGAGTCCCGCCGACTGCGCTTCGAAACCACCGCCCAGCGCCTTGATCAGGCCGATTTGCTGGTCACGACGTGCGCTGTCGATGTTCACACGCGCTTGTTCCTGCGCCAGCAGCGACGACTCGGCCGTCAGCACGGTCAGTTGCGGCGTCAGCCCGGCCTTGTAGCGGTCGATGGCGAGGTCGTAGGCGCGTTGTGCGGCATCCTGAGCCACGCGTTGCGACACCATCTGCTTGTCGGCCGAACGGATCGACGACATGCGGTCCGCGATGTCGCCGAGCGCCTTGTTAAGCGTCGAGTCGTAGTTCGCCACGGCGCTTTCATACGCGGCGTACTGACCCTTCAGGTTGGCACGCAGGCGGCCACCATCGAAGATCGGCAGCGTAATCACCGGACCAGCCTGAATGTTCTGGCTGCTCGGATCGATCAGCTTGCCCAGCCCGAAGGTGGAGAAGCCGAATGCGGCGTTCAGGTTCACGTCCGGATAGAAACGGGCCTTGGCGACGTCCACACCTTGCAGTTGCGATTCCACGCTCCAGCGGGCCGAGACGATGTCCGGGCGGCGGCCGAGCAGGGCGAGCGGCAGGTTGTCCGGCAGAGCTGGCGTAGCGAGCTGCGCGAGCTTCGGCGGGGCGATTTCCAGACCGCGATCCGGGCCTTTGCCCAGCAGCACGCCGAGCTGGTGACGCGTGAGCAGGATCTGGCCGTCGAGCTGTGCGATTTGCGTCTGAATGTCGGCGCTGTTGCTGTCGGCCTGCTTCTGTTCGACTTGCGTGTCGAGACCGGCGCGCACGCGATCGGCTGTCAGCTTGCCAAGGTTCTGGCGCTGCTTGCTGATACGGTCGAGCACGTCGTGCAGCGCGTACTGCTGCGCGAGCTGGTTATAAGAGCGGGCGACGGCCGTCGACAGCGCGAGACGCACTTCCTGGTCTTCGGCTTCTTCGGCGCGCTCGGCCGACGTGGCTTGCGCCCGTGCCGAACGGTTCTTGCCCCACAGATCGAGTTCCCACGACAGCGACGCATTCAGATCGCCCTGCGTGAACCACGTGCCGCCGTAGCCCGGCGGGTAGATGGTGTTTTCGGTGAATTTCTCGCGATACACGTCGCCGTTGAAATTGACCGACGGCAGCAACGCGGCAGCGGCACCTTCCGTCTGCGCCTGCGCAGCCTTCAGTCGGGCGGCGGCCATGGCGAGATCGGGGTTGCCCGCGAGGGCTTCGTCGATCAGGGAGACGAGTTGCGGATCGCCGAAGCGTTGAGCCCAATCGGTGCCCGGCCACTGGCCGCCCTCGGAGGGCAGGCTGCGCTGGGTCTGATAGTGCTCAGGCGTGGTGATCTGCTTGTCGCTATGGATGCCGGCGAAGTTCGCACAACCGGCAAAACCCAGCGTCACAGCCGCCAGACAGAGGGCGGAAATCGCTGAGCGGGCCCGCAGATGCGGGAGGAAAGGTGAGGCCGCTTTCATCGCAAAACCTTTACGAGTGAAGTCTTGTACTGACAATAATCGGGAATCAGGGGCTGACGAGGACTTGCAATAGTGGACTCGACAAGCTTTTCTGAACGGAAATCGAGGCAATTCGGATGGATTTCTCAGGCGCTCGCGCCGTCATCCACCTTCGCCGTTGGCGATCACCCGTCGCAGCAAACTCTTTAGAAACCCGATTTCCTCGACGCTGAAACCGCCCATCAGATGGTCGGCAGCGCGGGTGAAGATGTCGGGCATCCGGTCGGCCATTGCATTGCCAGCCTCTGTTGCACTCAGGTTCACGGTGCGGCGGTCACTCTTGCTGCGCTCGCGAACGAGCAGTCCATGCGCTTCGAGCCGGTCGAGCAGGCGGGTGACCGCGCTCGCATCGATGCAGTAGTCACGGGCGAGGTCCGCTGCCGTCTTGCTCTTGCCTGTCGCCACCTTGTAAAGCATGGTCGCCTGCGTACTGGTGAGGCCGTACTGCGAGGTTTCCTTCGTCAGTTCCGCCAGGATCAGCTGACGCACACGCGCCACGAGATACCCGAGGGAATCGTCGATGTCGTAACCGTTACGCGGGGGATCGGCTTGCGGCGCTTCCGGCTGAGACGTCGGCGCGGTCGCGGAGAATGTGACGGAAGGATCGGACATTTTCGTGCAGCTGCAATAGTTGACTTGTCACGATTATAGCGGTTACTTAATTAATTTCAAGTCGATGCAATAGTTGACTAGGCAAATATTGCGGTAGAAGTTAGATGAATTGCTCTAATTTGGTGCGTAGCATCGAAAACGCGGGGACGGGGAGGGAGGAGGGGGGGGGAGGAAAATCGCCGGTCTGCTTCGTGACAAATGTGGGGCAATCGTCGAATCAATGGCGCATGCCGTTGTTGCAATGCAGAAAGGCCATGACGTGAGACACGCGCAAGTGGTAGAATCGCGGATTCCTCAAAGGCTTTTTCGAGCACCCTTTCATGACCCGCGCTCTCCGTAATATCGCCATCATCGCGCACGTCGACCACGGCAAAACCACGCTCGTCGACCAGTTGCTGCGCCAGTCGGGCACCTTCCGCGAAAACCAGCAAGTCGCTGAACGCGTGATGGACTCGAACGACATTGAAAAAGAGCGCGGCATCACGATCCTCGCCAAAAACTGCGCCGTCGAATACGAAGGCACGCACATCAACATCGTCGATACCCCGGGACACGCGGACTTCGGCGGTGAAGTGGAGCGTGTGCTCTCGATGGTCGACAGCGTTCTGCTGGTGGTCGACGCCGTCGAAGGCCCGATGCCGCAAACGCGCTTCGTGACCCGCAAGGCCCTGGGCCTCGGTCTGAAGCCGATCGTCGTGGTCAACAAGATCGACCGCCCGGGCGCACGGCCGGACTGGGTCATCGACCAGACGTTCGACCTGATGGACAAGCTTGGCGCCACCAACGAACAGCTCGACTTCCCGGTGGTCTACGCTTCGGCCCTGAACGGTTTCGCAAGCCTCGATTCGGATGTCCGCGACGGCACCATGAAGCCGCTGTTCGACGCGATCCTGGAACACGTTCCGGTTCGCGACGCCGATCCGGAAGCGCCGCTGCAGCTGCAAATCAGCTCGCTCGACTACTCGACGTTCGTCGGCCGTATCGGTATTGGCCGTATCACGCGTGGTCGCGTCAAGCCCGGCCAGCAAGTGGTGATGCGTTCGGGTCCGGACGGTGAAATTCTCAAGCGCAAGATCAATCAAGTCCTGACCTTCAAGGGTCTGGAGCGCGTGATGTCGGACGAAGGCGCCGAAGCTGGCGACATCGTGCTGATCAACGGTATTGAAGACGTGGGTATCGGCGTGACCATCTGCGACGCAGATACGCCGGAAGCGCTGCCGCTGCTGACCGTCGACGAGCCGACGCTCACGATGAACTTCTGCGTGAACACGTCGCCGCTGGCTGGCCGTGAAGGCAAGTTCGTGACGAGCCGTCAGATCCGCGATCGTCTGGACAAGGAACTGAATCACAACGTGGCGCTGCGCGTGAAGGACACCGACAGCGACTCGATCTTTGAAGTGTCGGGCCGTGGTGAACTGCACCTGACGATTCTGATCGAGAACATGCGTCGCGAAGGCTATGAACTGGCCGTGTCGCGTCCGCGCGTGGTGATCAAGGAAATCGACGGCGTGAAGCACGAGCCGTACGAAATGCTGACCATCGACCTGGAAGACGAACACCAGGGCGGCGTCATGGAAGAAATCGGTCGTCGCAAGGGCGAAATGCTGGACATGGTGTCGGACGGTCGTGGCCGTACGCGTCTTGAATACCGCATTCCGGCTCGCGGCCTGATCGGCTTCCAGGGCGATTTCCTGTCGATGACCCGTGGTACGGGCCTGATGAGCCACATTTTCGATGCTTACGCACCGGTCAAGGATGGTTCGCTGGGTGAGCGTCGTAACGGCGTGTTGATCTCGCAAGATAACGGCGATGCCGTGGCCTACGCACTGTGGAAGCTGCAGGATCGTGGTCGTATGTTCGTGAAGCCGGGTGATGCCCTCTACGAAGGCATGATCATCGGTATTCACAGCCGCGATAACGACCTCGTGGTCAACCCGATCAAGGGCAAGCAGCTCACGAACGTGCGTGCGTCGGGTACCGATGAAGCCGTGCGTCTGGTGCCGCCGATCGCGATGAGCCTCGAATACGCCGTGGAATTCATCGACGACGACGAACTGGTCGAAGTCACGCCGCAGACGATTCGCCTGCGCAAGCGTCACCTGATCGAGCACGAGCGCAAGCGCGCTTCGCGCGAAGAGAAGTAAAGCCGGCGATGGAATCGCGGCGCAACGGATGAAAAGTCCGTCGCGCTGCGGGATCTGTCTGTTGGAAGAAAAGCCGGTGCCATGCGCCGGCTTTTTTGTTTTTCAATCCCCCCAATCCGTTGACGTTTCCGGAGTCCTTGCCTGACATGACCGATTTTGTTCGAACCGAAATCCGTGGCCGTATCGGCTTCATCACGCTGACTCGCCCGAAGGCACTCAATGCGTTGTCGCACGACATGATTCGTGCGATGGCTGCTGCGCTCGATCAGTGGCGCGACGATCCCAAGGTGCTGGGTGTCGTGCTGCAAGGCGAGGGCGAGAAGGGGCTGTGCGCGGGTGGTGATATTCGCTACTTCCATGAAGCCATCAGCGCAGGCCGCACGGACATCATGGATTTCTTCACCGACGAGTATCGGCTCAACTACACGATCGCGTCTTATCCGAAGCCGTACATCGCACTGATGGACGGTGTGGTGATGGGCGGTGGCATGGGCATCTCGCAAGGCGCGACGTTGCGCATCGTCACCGAGGCGACGCGCATGGCGATGCCCGAGACGGCCATCGGTCTGTTCCCGGATGTCGGCGGCGGGTTCTTCCTGGCGAATCTCGCGGGGCATCTCGGTGAGTACCTCGGCACCACGGGCATCGTGTTCGGCGCAGTCGATGCGTGTGAGATCGGTCTGGCGGACGTGGTTGTGCCGCGCGCGTCGTTGCCCGAGTTGTGCGACCGGCTGGCCAATGGCGACTGGAAGGATAGCGATGCTGTGCTTGACGCCGCACGTACGTTCGCTCGCGAAAGTCTGCCGCCTGCTGGTCTCGCTCCCGGTAAGCTCGCGCCGTTGCGCAGCGTGATCGATGAACACTTCGGTCTCGCAGACATGCCCGCGATTCTGAAGGGGCTCAAACTCGAAGCGCGTTGCGAGTACTCGGGCTGGGCGGAGGAGACGGAAGACCTGTTGCGCGCCAAGCGGTCGCCGTTGATGACATGCGTGGCGCTTGAGCAGGTGCGCCGTGCCCGCAAGTTGTCACTTGCGGACGAACTGCGTGAAGAGTGGTTGATGATGCGCAGCGTTTTCAATCTCGACGGCCGCACCGGTGCCGAAGGCGTCGAGGGCATTCGTGCGATGGTGATCGACAAGGACCACAAGCCGCGCTGGCAGCACGCGAACATCGAAGCCGTGAAGCCGGAAGACGTCGCGCGCTTCTTCGATGGCGAGCGTCATAGTGCCGATAATCCGTTGCTTACGCTGGGGCAGTGACGACGCGCTAGCGAGCCAAAGGGCCAGCGCAAAACATCAAACCGCTGCCTGGCAGAACTGTTCGCCAACGGCCTGATCGAGTTTGCGGCAGATGTCGGCGAACGTGCCGACCATCACGATGTGCGACCTGTCGCGATAGACACGCACATCGCGACCTTCCTGCGTGTCATGCACTTCATGGCGTGCCTGCTGTTCCCGAACGTTGCGCGATGCCTTCACGGCTTTACCCGCGGGGCAGCCCCGACGCGTGGCCGATGCCACCGCAGCCGCAATCGTGCGCGGCAGCGTGGTCGTGCGAGTGCGGGTGGGCACGGTGTAGGAGCGGGCAACGGCGGGGGCCGAAGCGAACGGTCCGGACAGTGCCGAGAGACCGTACACCGCAGAGAGTCGCGTCTGTGATGACACGCGAACCGGCGATTGACCGAGAGACGTACGCAACAAACCAAAGAGTCGAGCCATGATGCGATCCTTCTTTCAAAGCGGGTCAGAGGGACGTGTCTTGCTGCGAATCGCGTTCGTGTCACAAATCGCAGGCGCAGCAGGGCACGGGCGCCGGACCCAGCCCGGCGCAATCAAATGCAAATCTTCAGGGAGCGGGGCGAGTCGCTGTGTCGCGCTGCCCCGGTTCGCGATGGGCGACCGTCAGCGGCCGCTCATTGATCGTTCATAGATCGTTGTTGCGGATCAGACCGACCGCAATCCCTTCCAGTGCAAAATCGCCGCTGCCTTCGTCGACATTGATGTTCTCGAAGTCGGGGTTTTCGGCGATCAGTTCGACGCCACCCTTCACGCGATGAAAACGTTTGACGGTCACGTCGTCGCCGATGCGTGCCACGACGATCTGACCTTCGCGCGCGTCGGCAGCCTTTTGCACGGCAAGCAGGTCGCCGTCGAGAATGCCCGCGTCGCGCATCGACATGCCGCGCACCTTCAGCAGGTAATCGGGCTGACGCGCAAACATGTTCGGATCGCACTGGAAGTTGCGCTCGATATGTTCCTGCGCCAGGATCGGGCTGCCTGCAGCGACACGGCCGACGAGCGGCAGCGACAACTGCATGAGGCCCATGTGCGGCAGCGTGAACTGATGCGTGCCACCGGCGTCGTCAAGACGTTTGAGGCGAATGCCACGCGATTGACCGGCGGCCAGCTCGATCACGCCTTTGCGCGCCAGCGCCCGAAGGTGCTCCTCGGCGGCGTTGGCGGAGGAGAACCCCAGTTCAGCGGCAATCTCCGCGCGCGTCGGCGGAAAGCCGGTGCGCTCGATCGCTTGCTGAACCAGTTCGTAGACCTGCTGTTGTCGGGCGGTAAGTTTGATCATGGCATCACTGTATGGAAGCACAGGTGGCTGTATTTTTGTACAGTGTTTGCGAAAACGCAAGGGAAAACTTCATGTACTGCGTGAAGTTTCCGCCACACGTGCCCGTCGTCGTGGGCCGGAGGGCAGGCTTTCCGTCACGGGAAGCCTGCCGCCCATCGCGCCATAGCGCTAACGCTTACTTGTCCATACGAACGATCGTCAGTGTTCCGGCCACGTTCTCCACGCGTACCCGGACCTTGTCGCCCGCATGCACGCTTTTGGCCATGGCAGCGTCCTTCGCCTTGTAGGCCATCGTCATGGCAGGCATGGCGATGTTGCTCATCGCGCTGTGCGCGAGCATGACCATGCCGGTCGAGGTGTCGACGCTTTTGACCGTCGCGTCAGTCAGTGCCACGTTGGCATTCACGTCAGCGGCAGGCTTGCCCGACATCGCCATATTGCCCATGTCACCCGCCGCGAACGCCGACGAGGCCGCAGCACCCGAGACAGCCAAAAGAACGCCGGAAACGATAAGAACTTGCTTCATTGCTTTTCTCCAAAGGAAGTGGATGGCACATCGGTGCCGTGTGAAACAACAGGGGGGACAACCGCAGACGCGTGGGCATTCGGCAAATCAGCCGGATTGACCGACGCCGAGCGTTTGAGACGCCGCCGCTGTAGCAGCAGCCACGCAGCGGGAATGACGAACATGGAAAGCAGGGGCGCGGTAATCATGCCGCCGACCATCGGCGCGGCGATGCGCTGCATGACTTCCGAGCCTGCGCCGTGACCGATCATGATCGGGATGAGGCCTGCGAGAATGACCGCGACCGTCATCGCTTTGGGCCGCACGCGCAGCACGGCACCTTCACGAATCGCATCGACTATCAGCGCTTCGTCGAGCGTCTCGCCGTTGGCCACTCGTCGTTCCAGCGCACCGCGTAAATACAGCAGCATCACGACGCCGAACTCCGCCGCCACACCCGCCAGCGCGATGAACCCGACGGAAGTCGCCACCGATACGGCATGCCCCAGCCCCCAGATCAGCCAGAAGCCACCAACGAGCGCGAAGGGAATCGTCGACATCAGCATCAGCGCGTCGACCGCCGAGTTGAATGTCAGGAAGAGCAGCACGAAGATCACGGCGAGCGTGATCGGAATCACCGTACGCAACTTCGCTGCCGCGCGTTCGAGATACTCGAACTGCCCCGACCACGCAATCGAATACCCTGCCGGGACGACGACTTTGTTGGCCACGAGACGTTGCATGCCAGTCACGGCGGATTGCAAGTCAGTGTCGCGGATATCCATGTATACGAAGCCGGACAGCCGAGCGTTTTCGCTTCGGATCATCGGTGGCCCGTCTTCGACGCGCAGCGTGGCCACGTCTCCAAGGCGAATCTGCGCGCCGCGATCCGTCACGATCGGCAAGTCGCGCAGTTTCTCTACCGAGTCACGGAATTCGCGTGGATAGCGCAAGCTGATCGGGAAGCGCTCGCGTCCGGCAATGACTTCGCCCACGTTGTCGCCGCCCACAGCCGACGAGACAACCGCCTGAATGTCGGCAATCGCCAGTCCATAGCGTGCCGCGGCAAGTCGGTCGATGTCGACGTCGACATACCTACCGCCGTTCAGTCGCTCTGCGAGTGCGGACGTCACGCCCGGTGCATGCTTCACAGTCGCCTCGATCTGTGACGCGATCTTGTCGATGCCCGCAAGATCGGGCCCGGAGATCTTCACCCCGACCGGCGTCTTGATGCCGGTCGAGAGCATGTCCAGACGGTTGCGGATCGGCGGCACCCAGACGTTCGATAACCCCGGCACCTTCACGCGGCTGTCGAGTTCGTCGATCAGCTTTTGCGGCGTCATCCCGGCGCGCCACTGACTGCGCGGCTTGAACCGGATGGTCGTCTCGAACATTTCCAGCGGGGCGGGATCGGTGGCGGAGTCTGCGCGTCCTGACTTGCCAAACACCGTTTCCACTTCGGGCACCGTCTTGATGAGCCGGTCGGTCTGCTGCAACAGCTCGGAGGCTTTCTCTGCCGAGATCCCCGGCAACGCCGTCGGCATGTAAAGCAGATCGCCCTCGTCGAGCGGTGGCATGAACTCGCCGCCAAGGCGGGAGATGGGAATCGCGGTGAGCGCCAGCGCTACGAGTGCCACACCGAGCGCGGTCCACGGACGCCGCAGTGTCGCGTCGAGCAGCGGTCGGTACATCGCCATCAGTACCCGGTTGATCGGATTGGCCGCCTCTTCCGGAATGCGTCCGCGAATCAGGTAGCCCATCAGCACCGGCACCAACGTCACCGACAGCACGGCGGCGGCGGCAATTGTGTACGTCTTCGTGAAGGCCAGCGGAGAAAACAACTTGCCCTCCTGTCCTTCCAGCGAGAAGACCGGGATGAACGACAGCGTAATGATGAGCAGTGAGAAAAACAGGGCCGGGCCGACTTCCGCCGCCGATTCGGCAATGAGCGTCCAACGCCGCGAGGCGCTCAGGGTCTCGCCGGGATGTGCATGCGCGAACGCTTCGAGGTGCTTGTGTGCGTTCTCGATCATGACGATGGCCGCGTCGATCATCGCGCCAATGGCAATGGCAATCCCGCCTAACGACATGAGGTTGGCGTTCACGCCCTGATACCGCATGACGATGAACGCGGTGAGCACGCCAAGCGGCAGCGACAAGATGGCAACCAGCGCACTGCGCAGATGGAACAGGAAGATGGCGCACACGATCCCGACGATGACGAACTCTTCGAGGAGTTTGTCTTTCAGGTTGTCGACGGCGCGCTCGATGAGTTGCGAGCGGTCGTACGTCGTGACCAGCTCGACGCCGGGCGGCAGCGAACGCTTGAGGTCGGCGAGCTTCGCCTTGACCGCATCGATGGTCGTGAGTGCATTCTTGCCCGAGCGCATCACCACGACGCCGCCCGCCACTTCACCCTGACCGTTGAGTTCTGCCACGCCGCGGCGCGCTTCCGGGCCGATCTGGATGCGGGCAACGTCGCCGAGCAGCACCGGTGTGCCGCTGGCATCCGTGCGAATGACCACGCGACGGAAGTCGTCCAGAGAGTGCAGATACGCCGTCGAGCGCACCATGTATTCCGATTCCGCCATCTCGACGACCGAGCCGCCGGACGCCTGGTTTGCCTTCGAGAGCGCATCGGCGACGGTGGCCTGCGAAATGCCGAACGCGCGCAGCTTGTCCGGATCGAGCACGATCTGGTACTGACGCACCATGCCGCCGATCGAGGCGACTTCTGCGACGTCGGGCACCGCCTTGAGTTCGAACTTCAGGAACCAGTCGTTGAGCGCGCGCAGTTGCCCGAGATCGTGACGCCCGGTGCGATCGACGAGTGCGTACTCGTAGACCCAGCCGACCCCCGTGGCGTCCGGCCCGAGCGAGACCTTCGCGCCTTGCGGCAGACGGCTCTGCACCTGATTCAGATATTCGAGCACGCGTGAGCGCGCCCAGTACTGATCGGTCTTGTCGTCGAAAAGCACATAGACGAAGGCATCGCCGAACGACGAATACGCGCGGATCGACTTCGCACCGGGCACGCCGAGCAGCGTCGTGGTCAGCGGATAGGTCACCTGATCTTCGACCACCTGCGGCGCTTTGCCCGGATACGACGCCTTGATGATGACCTGCGTATCCGAGAGATCCGGCAGGGCGTCCAGCGGCGTCTGTGTGAGCGAGTAGGCGCCCCACACCGCCAGGAGCAACGAGGCGAGTAGCACCAGCAACCGGTTGTGTATCGACCAGCGAATGAGGCGGGCGATCATTGGGTGCCTCCGCTGGCGCTCATCTTCGGCAACACCGATTTCAGGCTGGCCTCTGAATCGATCAGGAACTGTCCCGAGGCGACGACTTCCTGATCTTGCGTCAATCCCTGAACGACGACGGTGTCTGCGCCGACATCGTTGCCAGTCGTCACCGAGACGGGTTGCAGCGCGCCGTCTGCATTGCGCACGATGACGACGCTGCGCTTGCCGGTGGTGATCACCGCTTCTGACGGCACGAGCAGTTGCGATACCGACTTCGCATCGCTCATGTGCGCGCGCACGAGCATGCCCGGCGTGAGACGTTCGCCGGTGTTGTCCAGCTCGAGACGCGCCTGCAAGGTGCGGCTGCCGGGATTGATGCCAGGGAGGATTTCGCGCACACGTCCGACGATGTGCTGCGTGTTGTCGGCGGCGAGCGTGGCGTCGACCTTCATACCGGGACGCACGCGCAGCGCCATCGCCTCGGGAATCTCGACGACGAGCCAGAGCTTCGACAGGCCCGCCACCTTCGCCAGTGTCTGCCCCGGCGAGACCATCGCGCCGTTGCGCACGTTGAGTTCCGTCACGACACCCGCGCGTGGTGCACTCAGCACGACATGCGTTTGCGGTTGACCGGTGCGCGCAAGGTTGGCAATCAGGGCGTCCGGTATGGAGAGAGCGCGCATGCGCGCGCGTGCGGCGTCGAGCAGAGCACTGCTCATCTGGCTATGCATAAGCGCGAGGTATTCCTCCTGCGGTGCGAGCCAGTCGGGGACGAACAGGGAGGCCACCGGCGCACCCTGCGAGACATGCTGCATCGGGGCGTTCGCGTACAGACGGTCGATGTAGCCGGTCACGCGCGATTGCACGACGTCGGCCTGCGATTCGTCGAACTGCGTGGTGCCGACGACATCAAAGCCCGGCGCGACGTCGGCGCGTCGCACTTTGGCGTAACGGATGCCGAGGTTCTGTTGCAGGCCGGGATCGATCCGGACGCCGTCACCACCGGCTTCGTCGGCATACACGGGCATGAGTTGCATGTCCATGAAGGGCGACTTTCCGGGCTTGTCGAAGTGCTGCGCTGGCATCATCGGGTCGTGCCAATACAGCACGCGACGCTCACCGGCGGCGGGAGAGCCGTCGGCATTGCTGGAGGCGGTGGAAGCGGTGGATGTGCTCACGCCGACGTTGCCCGACGCAAAATGCCGTCCACCGGCATAGCCCAATGCGAGCAAGCCGCAAGCGGCGAAGAGGGCGGTACCGGCGTAAATCACAGTTTTCTTTTTCATGGGGATGTCTCTCAACGGGCGGCCATCGAAGGCGGGAGCACCTGATACTCAAGCTGCGCCCAGACCAGCGACACATCGCGCTGGAGATCGAGAACTTGCAACTGGGCTTCGAGCAGGCTGCGGCGGGCGGCGAAGATGTCGGCAAGGGTGCCGGTGCCGCCGCGATAGGCGGCATTCGCGAGCGCGACGCGTTGCGCGGCTGCGGGCAGTAGCGAACTTTGCAGATTCGCAATGCGTTCGCGCCCGTTCGTGAGCGAGGTGCCGAGCATGCGAATGTCGGCTTCGACCTGACGTTGTGCGTCCTGGTAGCTCAGGCGAGCGCGCTCGGCGAGTTCGGTTTTCTCTGCGACGTCGCGGTCCTGACGTTGCGAACGGTTGATCGGCAGGGGAATGCTGACGCCGATGGACACCATGTTCGAGAACTGTGGACCTCGCTGCTGATACGCCACTTCCCACGTCCAGTTCGACGAGCGATTGCTGGTGGCGACGGCGGTGTCCGCTTCGGCCATGGCAATGTCGTCGGCCCCCGTCACGAGCATCGGTTGTACGCGCGCCAGTTGATCGGGGGGGAGCGACGGGACGGTGCTGTCGAGCGACGGCGGCTCGCCGGAGACATCGCTCACCGGCGTGACCGTCCAGCGTGTCAGGCCGATGAGCGCAGCGCGCTCGGCCTGCTGTGCCTTGAGCGCCTGGTCCTGAGCCTGCGCGAGCATGAGACGCGCCTGCGTGACGTCGGAAGCTGTGGTCTTTGCGCCGCGATACGACGCGGTGGTCGCGTCGAGCTCGTGCGTCATGTGCTCGACCAACGCCTGAGCGACGGCTGCCGACTGCTTGGCATAGAAGGCGTTCAGCCAGGCGACGGCGGTCTGCTGACGAACATTGGCGACTTGGGCCAGATAGCCGGAGCGCTGCCGGTCGACGACGCGCTCGCCCAGGTCGGAGCGCAAGCGACGTTTATCCGACGATACCCACTCCTGTTCGATGCCGATGCGGCGCATCGTCATAAAGTCGCTGCCCACTGCGAAGCGTTGATCGCCGTTGACCGGCAGGTTGTCGATGCCTGCCTTGAGGGTGGGATCGGGCAACTGGCCAGCGCGCACTGCGGCTTGCGCGCTCGCACGCACAGATGCCTGTGCTGCTCGCAGCGCGGCGGAATGGTCCATCGCGGATTGCAGGGACGCGTCGAGCGATAACCCCGTTTCCTGCGCCGAGGCGGCACTGACCGTGCCGGTGACGCATAGCAAAACTAAGACGGCGCACGTGCGTGCGCCGGCGTGCCGGTAACCCGGCACGTTGAAAATCGAATGCATTTGAAACCCCACGCGTACGAATGCCATGTGGCATTCGCGTCCTAATCAGGACGATCTCGTCGCTGATGCGACGAACCCGGAGCCGGGCAGGGGCTGTCAATGGCGTCAACGCATGCGTGGCGTCAGCCGTCGAGGCTGCGCGTGACACGGTCGAGCAAAATGGACAGACGCCTGCGGAGGGTTACAGCGAGGTGGGTGGCCGCCAGAGGCCGTCAGGCGCGCGCAGGCGCAGGGAATCGGTGTAGTGGAAGCCGGTCTTGCGAGCGATGCTCACCGGACGTGCAACTTCAGGCGTGATCGCCGGATGGTAGAGGCTGCCGAGGTTGCATTGCGCCGTCACCTTGCAGAAGGGGCCCTTGAGCTTTCCTCCGGCGGGCATCGACATGCCGTCGCAGTGATCCATGGCCAGCGTCGGCGTTGCCAATGAGGCCATGGTGGAAGGTGCTGCCGTCGCCATCATGGGCATGGCCGCGATGTCGGAGGCATCGTCCGACATCGCGGTCATCTGCATCGGACAATCGCCCGCCATACCGCTCGCCGCCAGCCCGCTAAGGGGAAGCACGGCGCACAACAGCAGCACGAGAACGAGACGGAGCAGTTTCACGTCGCGGAGTATAGCGCCAATATCGAAACGCCGAGTGCGTCGTCGTGTATCGCCAAGTACGTCTTACACGCGTCCGCGTGCCAGACTCAGGCGGCAAACCATCGGCGCAACGCACTTTCGAGCCCGGCGAGTTCGTCGGTGCCATTCGGCTCACTGCACCATGCAATGCAAGCGTCTGGACGCAACAGCCAGGAAGGGCCTTCCGCAACGGGTAGGCAGCGCACCTGATGCGTCATCGTCGTCACGCGTTGTGATGCACGCCGATCAGTGGTGCCGTCGAGCAAGACACCGCGACCGTCTTGCATGGTGTCGAAAAGGTGCGTGCCGTCTGCGAGTTGCCAATCGGCCGCCAGACGACCGACATCCGGATGCGCGCCATCGGACGTCACAAGGTCATAACGCATCGACACGCCGGTCATCATCTCGCCGATGTAGCGGTTCACGTCGTCGAAATCCATCAGCCTCGCGATGAGATCGCGCATCGCACCCGATTGCGGGTCCGGACGCAGGATTGCGACTTGCGCTCGCGTGTTCGCCAGCACTGCTTCGGCGACTGGGCGACGCTCGGCCGTGTAAGTGGCGAGCAGGCTTTCAGGCATATCGCCGCGAATGACGGCGGCGAGCTTCCATCCGAGATTCGCCGCATCCAGCAGGCCAAGACTCAGCCCCTGACCGCCGAAGGGCGAGTGAACGTGTGCGGCGTCGCCTGCGAGGAACACGCGTCCCCGCTGGTAGGTGTCGACGAGGCGCGTGTTGTCCGCCCAGCGACTCGCGGCATGCAGTGCGTTCACGCGCACCTCCTGGCCGCTGGTGCGACGCAGGACCGCTTCGATCTCTTCGCGCGTGACGGGGGCTTGCCGGTCCTCAGGCGGCCCGGAAAAGTCGAGCATGAACAGGCGCCCCGGCACGGGGCCGTAGCAAAACACACCCCGCTCCGTGCGATTCCATCCGATAGGCAACAAGCGCTCCGGACAATCGATGTCGGCCGTCGCCTGATAGAACGTGAGCGTCGGCTCGGTGCCGGGGAAGGCGAAGTCGCACGTCTTACGCACGGTGCTACGTCCGCCATCGCACCCGATGAGGTATGCCGCCTTGACTCGACGTTGTCCGCCGGGCGACATCCACGAGACTTCCACGCCGTCGCTATTCGCCTCGATCCCGGTGATCTCATGCTCGCGCCGCACCTCGATCCCAAGCGCCTGCGCCCGTATGCCCAGCATGGCTTCCAGTGCAGGTTGATCGACGTGACGTGGCCGCCTGTCGGGGTCGACCTGAGCGTCGCGCCGAATGAGGGAAAGCCCGGCGAAATGGCCATTAAACTTCGAAGCACGGACGCGCAGGTCCGCCCCCGTCTGTTCGGTGAACGCCTGCATGGCCTGTGCGCTGCGTAGCTGCGCTTCGTCAATGGCGGTGCGCATGCCACGACGCAACAGCGCTTCGCCTGCGAGCGGCCCGAAGGAGAGCGCCTTCATGGCCTGACTGGGCGACGCCAGCCGGTCCAGCACGAGCACGCGTGCGCCGCCGAGCGTCAGTTCGATGGCGGCGAGTAGCCCGACGGGACCGGCACCGGCCACTACAACATCAATGGAGTTTGTCATATACTTCGTATAAATATGTACTGAGTATAAGTAAACTAGGCCATCAGGAACCTCATGTCAACGCCAACCGATTTGAGATCGAGAAAGCGCCTTGCCACCCGGCAGGGCATTTCCAATGCCGCGACACGGCTTTTCCACGAACACGGCTTCGATCATGTGACGGTCGACCAGATCGCGGCAGCCGCCGACGTCGGGCGCATGACCGTCTTCAATCACTTCCCCCGTAAGGAAGACATGTTCTTCGACCGGGACGAGGAGGGGCGTGATGCGCTTCGGCAAGCCATCCATGGGCGAGAGGCGGGTGTCTCGCCCGTCGAGGCACTGCGGCGTCTGGCGCATCGTCTGGTGGCGCAGAACAGCCCCTTCGTGGACTTTTCGGCTCAGAGTCAGGGCTTCATCCAGACGATCGAAGCCAGTGAGACGCTCAAGGCGCGCGCCCGGGCGATCCGGGACGAACTGGCCGACGTGGTGGCGCAGGCGCTCGCCGAGACCGTCGAACGGCCGGCGCCGGACGTCGACGCCCAACTGGCCGCTGGTCTGTTGCTCGCTGCCTGTACGGTCGCTTTCCTTCACGCCCATTGCACATTCGGTCTGACACAGGACACCGCTGCGGCACAGAAAACCTTCCTGAGCCTTGTAGACAGGGGGTGTGAAGGTGTTGCCGCCGCACTAACCGGCACCCCCTACGTCTGATGGCGGCCCCGTCAGCACAATTTCTCTAATCCTTATTCCGGCATAAACAAAAGCGAAAATATTATTTTTAATTATTTAGACGCCCTCATAGACTGGCCTCCTACACACGAGAAGCAAACAAGGAGTGCAAGTCATGAACAAAGCAGCACGGGGATGGAAAGCTAAGAAGCTGGCAGTCGCGCTGGGTGGTCTGGCGCTGGCCGCTGGCATGACGATTCAGGCGCAGGCCGCAAGCCTGTCGCTGCTGAACGTGTCGTACGACCCGACGCGTGAGCTTTACGCCGACTACAACAAGGCCTTCGAGGCCCACTACAAGCAAGTTGCTGGCGACACGGTGACGGTGAAGGCTTCGCACGGCGGCTCGGGCAAACAGGCCCGTACCGTGCTTGATGGCGCACCCGCAGACGTCGTCACGCTCGGTATTTCGGCCGACATCGACGAACTGGCCGCCGCCGGTCTCGTGAACAAGGATTGGCAGAAGCGTCTGCCGGACAACGCCACGCCGTACACGTCGACCATCGTGTTGCTCGTGCGCAAGGGCAACCCCAAGGGCATCAAGGACTGGAACGACCTCGCCAAGCCGGGCATCAGCGTGGTGACGCCGAACCCGAAGACGTCGGCCGGCGCCCGCTGGAACTACCTCGCCGCATGGCTTTACGCGCTCAAGCAACCGGGCGGTAACGAGCAGAAGGCGCAGGATTTCGTGAAGGCCATTTACAAAAACGTCGGCGTGCTGGATTCGGGCGCGCGTGGTGCCACCACGACCTTCGTGGAACGCGGTATCGGCGACGTGCTGATCGCCTGGGAAAACGAAGCGCTGCTGTCGGTGAAGGACCTGGGTCCGGACAAGTTCGACATCGTGGTGCCGTCGTCGTCGATCCTGACGGAACCGCCGGTGGCCATCGTCGACAAGAACGTCGACAAGCACGGCACGCGCAAGGCCGCCGAAGCCTACCTGCAATGGCTGTACTCGCCGCAGGGTCAGGAGATCGCCGCGAAGCACTTCTATCGTCCGCGCTCGCCGGAAATCGCCAAGAAGTACGAGTCGCAGTATCCGAAACTCAAGCTCTACACGGTGGACGCCGATCTGGGTGGCTGGACGAAGACGCAGGCGAAGCACTTCGCCGACGGCGGCATCTTCGACCAGATCTACACCAAGAAGTAAGGGCAGGGACCATCGCATGAGTACCGCACTCTTTCCAATGTGGCGCAAGCCAAGTGCCTTGCCGGGCTTTGGCCTGACGATGGGCTACACCGTCGCGTACCTGAGCCTTGTGGTGCTGGTGCCGTTGCTGATGGTCTTCATCAAGGCAAGCTCGCTCGACTGGGCGAGCTTTGTCGCCGCAGTGAGTTCGCCGCGTGTGCTGGCGTCGTACCGCCTCACGTTCGGCATCTCGCTCGCGGCGGCGACGCTGAACGCATTTTTCGGCTTCATCCTGGCGTGGGTGCTGGTGCGCTACACGTTCCCGGGCAAGCGTATCGTCGACGCGCTGATCGACCTGCCTTTCGCCTTGCCGACATCGGTTGCGGGCATCGTGCTGGCCGCCATCTACGCGCCGAACGGCTGGATCGGACGCTGGTTCGAGCCGCTTGGCATCAAGATTGCCTTCACGCCGCTGGGCATTTTCGTGGCGCTCACGTTCATCGGCCTGCCGTTCGTGGTGCGCACGCTGCAACCGGTGCTCGAAGAGTTTGAGCGTGAGCAGGAGGAAGCGGCCGCTTGCCTCGGCGCGACGCGCTGGCAGACGCTGCGACACGTGATTCTCCCGGCGGTGCTGCCCGCCTTGCTCACAGGCTTTGCGCTGGCGTTCGCCCGTGCGGTCGGTGAGTACGGCTCGGTCATTTTCATCGCGGGCAACATTCCGATGGTGTCGGAAATCACGTCGCTGCTGATCGTGACGAAGCTCGAACAGTTCGACTATGCCGGTGCGGCCGCGCTCGCCGTGGTGATGTTGGTGATTTCGTTCGTGCTGTTGCTCCTCATCAATACCCTGCAATGGTGGCTGCAACGCCGTCATTCGGGCCGACGCGCCAGCGGCGTGTGACCTAAGAATCACGAAGAGAACGTTTCGATCATGTCCGATTCACTCGCACTCTCGCAGGCGCTGCCGCAAACGGTGAAGGCACGCAAAGCCGATCCGACCGACGAGCCCGCGTACGTCAAAGCCCTCCTGATCGGAGTGGCGCTGCTGTTTTTCGCGTTGTTTCTGGTGCTGCCGCTCGCGTCGGTTTTCGTGACGGCGCTGGGCAAAGGACTTGCGCCCTATTGGGAGGGACTGACGAACGACGACGCGCTCTCCGCGATTCGTCTGACGATGCTCATCGCGTTCATCGCCGTGCCGCTCAATCTGGTGTTCGGGGTGGCGGCGTCGTGGGCGATTGCGCGCTTCGATTTCAAGGGCAAGAGTGTGCTGACGACGCTCATCGACTTGCCGTTTTCGGTCTCGCCGGTCATCGCAGGTCTCACGTTCCTGCTGATTTTCGGACGTCAGGGTCCGCTGTGGGACTTCCTCGACGCGCACAACCTGAAGATCGTGTTCGCATTGCCGGGACTGGTGCTTGCAACGGTATTCGTCACGTTCCCGTTCGTGGCGCGCGAACTGATTCCGTTGATGCAGGCGCAGGGCAGCGAGGAAGAAGAGGCTGCCCGTGTACTGGGCGCAAGCGGCTGGCAGGTGTTCACGCGCGTGACGCTGCCGAAGATCAAATGGGGCCTGCTGTACGGCGTGATTCTCTGTAACGCGCGCGCTATGGGCGAGTTCGGGGCGGTGTCGGTCGTCTCGGGACACATTCGCGGCGAGACGAACACGCTGCCGCTGCACGTTGAAATTGAATACAACGACTACCACACGGTCGGTGCATTCGCGGCGGCGTCGATTCTCGCGCTGCTTGCACTGGCCACGCTGGGGCTGAAGCTCTGGGCGGAGCGCAAGCTGGCACAGGACAAAGCTGCGCGTCGCGAAGACGCCGTGCAGGCCTGAGAAGGTATCCACGGACGGTAGACGCGTCGCGTCGAACAGCATCGAGGAGCAAGACAAATGAGCATCCAGGTACAACAGGTTTCCAAACACTTCGGCGATTTCGCCGCACTCGACGACGTGAGTCTCGAATTCCCCACGGGGGAGCTGGTCGCGCTGCTCGGACCGTCGGGCTGCGGCAAGACGACGCTGCTGCGCATCGTCGCCGGGCTGGAGTTTGCCGACGCGGGACGCGTGGTCCTCAACGGCGAGGACGTCGCTTCGGTGGGTACGCGCGAGCGTCAGGTCGGTTTCGTGTTCCAGCACTATGCGTTGTTCCGTCACATGACGGTGTTCGAGAACGTGGCGTTCGGCCTGCGCGTGAAGTCGCGTCGCGATCGCCTCTCGGACGCGCAGATTCGCAACAAGGTGCATGAGCTGCTGGGCCTCGTGCAACTGGACTGGCTGGCCGACCACTATCCGGCCGAGCTGTCGGGCGGGCAGCGTCAGCGTATTGCGCTTGCACGTGCACTGGCCGTCGAGCCGAAGGTGCTGTTGCTCGATGAGCCGTTCGGCGCGCTCGATGCCAAGGTGCGCAAGGAATTGCGCAGCTGGCTGCGCCGTTTGCACGACGAGCTTCACATCACGACGATTTTCGTCACGCACGATCAGGAAGAAGCGCTCGAAGTGGCCGATCGCATCGTGTTGATGAATCGCGGCAAGGTTGAGCAGATCGGCGCACCGCAGGACGTCTACGACACCCCGGAGAGTGCGTTCGTGTACGAGTTTCTCGGCGCAGCGAACCGTCTGTCGGGCGAGTTGCAGACGCACGACTTCATTGCGGATGCGGGCAAGTATCGCGTCACCGTACACAAGGACGATCTGCCTGCTGTGCCGCAGGACAGGCGGGCGATTGCGTATGTGCGTCCCCACGATCTGGCACTGGTGCCAGCGGGCGACGGTGGCCCGGGCATCGACGTGGCGGTGCGCCGCGCGATCCCACTGGGCGGTACGGTGCGTGTGGAGCTTGCCGCACCCGGCGACGCCGTGTGGGAGGCCGAACTCACGCGCTCGGGCTGGAAGGCACTCGGCGCGGATGCGGGCACGACCTTGCGCGCGGTGCCGCGTCAGTTGCGGGTGTTTTCGGCGCAGGCATAACCAGCGGTAGGGGCGGTACACGTCAAAACTATAAGCGGTACTTCATCCATAGACGTCACGGACAGACAAGCAACAGGGCGGAGTTAGATCATGAATTTCCAACAATTGCGCTACGTGCGCGAAGCGGTTCGGCAGAACCTCAATCTGACGGAAGCAGCCAGTGCGCTGTACACGTCGCAATCGGGCGTGAGCAAGCAGATCAAGGATCTGGAGGACGAACTCGGCGTGGACGTCTTTGTGCGTCGCGGCAAACGTCTCACGGGCCTGACCGAACCGGGCAAGGCGGTGCTGCAACTGATCGAGCGCATGCTGCTCGACGCAGAGAACCTGCGCCGTGTGGCGCGTCAGTTCGCCGATCAGGACAGCGGGCACCTTGTGGTCGCCACCACACACACGCAGGCGCGCTACGCGCTTCCGCAGGTGATCAAGCAGTTCACGAGCGTCTTCCCGAAGGTGCATCTGGCATTGCGCCAGGGCAGTCCGCGTCAGATCGCGCAGATGGTCATCGACGGCGAAGCGGATATCGGCATTACGACCGAGGCGCTTGATCGCTTTCCCGACATCGTCACGTTCCCGTGCTATTCATGGCATCACGTGGCCGTCGTGCCGAAAGAGCATCCGCTGGTCGGGCGCGAGAACCTGACGCTGGCCGACATCGCCGAATACCCGATCATCACGTATGACGGCGATTTCACCGGCCGCTCGCACGTGGACAAGGCGTTCACCGATCAGGGGCTGGTGCCGGACATCGTGCTCACCGCGCTCGATACGGACGTCATCAAGACGTACGTCGAACTGGGGCTGGGCATCGGCATTGTGGCGGCAATGGCGGTCGATCCGCGCAAGGATCAGGATCTGGCCGTGCTGGATCTCGAGAACGCGTTCGAGCCGAGCACGACGCGCATCGGCTTGCGACGCGGTGCGTTCCTGCGCTCGTACGCGTATCGTTTCATCGAAATGCTCGCGCCTGCGCTCAAGGAGCAGGAAATCTCGACGCAGTTGCGCGAGGCGCTGGAGTTTGCGGCCTGACGTTTCCCGTCGGATGTTGGCGTGCTGCTGAGCCGATCCCGCCCTGGTGGCGGGATCGATGTTTTCAGCGATTGTGAGGATTGGGAAGCGGGGCAGTATTGGATACAATCGCTGGCATGACATTGACCTCATTCAACCCGATTCCTCATTACACCGTGTCCTCGGGCGAATTGCCGCGCATTGCGCTGCTCGCCACGGGCGGGACGATTGCGGGCAGCGCGGCCGACGCCACGCGTACCGCCGGTTATCAGGCCGGAGCGCTCGGTGTTCAGGATCTACTCGCCGCCGTGCCCGCGCTGGGTAACGTGGCCCACATTCACGCCGAGCAGGTCGCGCAGATCGACAGCAAGGACATGAGCGTGTCGCTGTGGCAGAAGCTGGCCGCCCGCGTGAACGCCTTGCTGTCGCAACCCGATGTGGCAGGTGCCGTGATTACGCACGGCACCGATACGCTCGAAGAGACGGCGTATTACCTGCATCTCACGATCAACAGCCGCAAGCCGGTCGTCATGACCGCCGCCATGCGGCCTGCGACGGCACTCTCGGCCGATGGCCCGCTCAATCTGCTCAACGCCGTGCGCGTGGCGATCGACCCGATTTCGGCCGGACGCGGTGTGATGGTCGCCATCAATAATCAAATCCACTGCGCCCGCGACGTCGTCAAGACGAGCACTTACAAGGTCGACGCCTTCCATTCGCCGGAAATCGGCGTGATCGGCTGGGTGCAGGACGAGCGCGTGGCGTTTCAGCGCGAGCCGCTCCAGTACCACACCGTCGAGAGCGAATTCGTCGGGCTGTCCGGTGAGTTGCCTGCGGTGGAAGTGGTATCGAGCTACGCGGGCGTGTCGCGCATTGCGGTCGACGCGTTGGTGGAGGCGGGCGTGCAGGGCATTGTGGTCGCCGGTACCGGCAACGGCTCGCTGCACTCGCTGTTGCAGCAGGCGCTGGCCGAGGCGGTGCAACGCGGTGTGACGGTGGTGCGTGCGTCGCGTGTGGGTAGCGGACACGTGATGCATAACGGCGCTGCGCCGGACGATCAGTATGGCTTCGTGAGCACCGGCAACCTGCATCCGTACAAGGCGCGCGTGCTGCTGATGCTGGCGCTGCAAGCGGGTGTGCCGCGTGAGCGCATGCAGAGTCTGTTCGACGAGTATTGATCGACGGAAAAAAATACGGCGCGAGTCGCGCTTTCGCTTGACTGGCGCCGTGACGCTCGGCGGGACGTCTGTCGACGCGCTCGCCCCATCTCTCACCTCTCCCTGCTATTGCTTGCGGCTTTTCTTTTGGCCGCTTTCTTCGTCTTCTCGCGAAATACGCGGTGGGGCCTCGCGCCGCAACGTGATATGACGTGACGTCGCGGCGGGGCCTGTCTTTCAGTCTCAGGCGACGGTGTGGTTCGCGAGCATTTCCAGCGCGCGCACCATGCCCGAGTGATCCCATGCTGCGCCGCCATTGGCTGCGCAGGCATTGAACAGTTCCTGCGCCGTGGCCGTATTCGGCAGCGACACGCCGAGGACCTTCGCCGTTTGCAGCGCCAGGTTCAGATCCTTCTGGTGCAGCGCGATGCGGAAGCCCGGTTCGAAGTTGCGCTTGACCATGCGCTCGCCGTGCACTTCCAGAATGCGCGACGAAGCGAAGCCACCCATCAGGGCTGCACGCACCTTCGCAGGATCTGCACCGGCCTTCGATGCGAACAGCAGGGCTTCGCCCACGGCTTCGATCGTCAGTGCGACCACGATCTGGTTGGCGACCTTGCAGGTCTGTCCGGCACCGCTGTCGCCCACGAGCGTGATGTTCTTGCCCATCAGTTCGAAGAACGGCTTCACGTCGTCGAACGCAGCTTGCGAGCCACCGACCATGATCGACAGCGACGCGGCCTTCGCGCCGACTTCGCCGCCCGAGACCGGGGCGTCGAGGTATTCGCAGCCCAGCGCCTTGATCTTCTTGGCGTATTCCTTCGTTTCGATCGGCGAGATCGAGCTCATGTCGACGACGATCTTGCCTGCCGTCAGACCTTCTGCCAGACCGTCCTGACCGAACAGCACGGCACCGACGTCAGGGGTGTCCGGCACCATCACGAACACGATATCGGCGCGCTTGGCGACTTCCTTGGCCGACGTGCAAACGGTGGCCTGACCGTCGATCAGGTCTTGCGGGGGCGTACGACGCTCGTACAAGAACAGCTTGTGACCGGCGTTTTGCAGATGCTTCGCCATCGGCGCGCCCATGATGCCCAGACCAATAAAACCGAGTTGTGCCATTTCGAGACTCCTTGTTGCCAAAGTTTGAAGTTGTTGTTGCCGACCGTTGGACGGGTGGGGCATGAGTGCGCGAGTGCTACAGGCAATGAGCGTTCACGCATCCCCCGTGCTCCGGCCGCATGCCCCCTGCATGCGGCCGGCGGGGCCCTTCCTCGTCGAAACCCGGTCGGTTATTGCGAGGGTTACGCTGACTTACGTCTGCTTACGCGGCTTCGCGCAGGCCTGCGGTCTTGAACCAGCCGAGGCCGTCGGTGGTGGTCGTTGCGGGCTTGTACTCGCAGCCGATCCAGCCCGTGTAGCCAATGCGGTCGAGGAACGCGAACAGGTAGGCGTAATTGATCTCGCCTGTGCCCGGCTCGTTGCGGCCCGGGTTGTCGGCGAGCTGCACGTGAGCGATACGCGCCAGATTCGTCTCGATGGTCTTGGCGAGCTCACCTTCCATGCGTTGCATGTGATAGATGTCGTACTGCAGGAACAGGTTGTCCGAGCCGACGGCGTCGAAGACTTCCAGCGTCTGTTTCGTACGGTTCAGGAAGAAGCCCGGAATGTCGTACGTGTTGATCGGCTCGACCAGCAGGCGGATGCCCTCGGCCTTGAGAGCGTCTGCGGCGAAGCGCAGGTTGCCCACGAGCGTTTCGGTGGCGGCTTGCGTCGACAGATCGGCGCCTTGCTTGCCCACGAGGCAGTTCAGTTGCTTGACACCCAGCGCTTTGGCGTAGGTGATGGCTTCGCCCACGCCGTCGCGGAATTCGGCCACGCGATCGGGGAAGATGGCGATGCCGCGCTCGCCTGCATCCCAGTTACCGGCGGGCAGGTTGTGCAGCACGAGGTCGAGCTGATACTGGTTCAGCTTGTCGGCGATCTGGTCGCGATGAAACGCGTACGGGAACAGGAACTCCACGCCGCGAAAGCCCGCTGCGGCGGCCGCCTTGAAGCGGTCGAGGAACGGCACCTCGTTGAACAGCATGGTCAGGTTGGCGGCAAATTTCGGCATTGCGCTGACTCCTCTCTCTCTTTTTAGGGGGTGGTTTCGACGATTCGATGCAAGGGTGAATGCAGGGTGAAGCTAAGGTCACGCGGGGTACTGCAAGGTTGCGGAGCGCATGCTTTGGCCGTTTCACGGGGTCTAGCCGAAAGCGGAGGGGACGCACGCGCCCCGCAAGCCGTTGGCAGTGCTGGCAGGCTTATGCCGACACTGCGTCGTCTTCTTCCACGACGTCGACGATTTCTTCGAACTCGTTGACGTTGTTGATTTCGGTGCCCATCGCGATGTTGGTCACACGCTCGAGAATCACTTCCACGATCACCGGCACGGAGAACTCGGCCATCAGCTTGCGTGCCTGAGCGAACGCAGGCTGAATGTCGTTCGGCTGGAACACACGGATTGCCTTCACGCCGAGGCCTTCAGCCACCTTCACGTGATCGACGCCGTAACCGTTCAGTTCAGGCGAGTTCACGTTTTCGAACGCGAGCTGCACGCAGTAGTCCATGTCGAAGTTGCGCTGTGCCTGACGGATCAGACCCAGGTACGAGTTGTTCACGACAACGTGGATGTACGGCACCTTGAACTGCGCGGCCACGGCCAGTTCTTCGATCATGAACTGGAAGTCGTAGTCGCCCGAGATGGCCACAACGTCCGACGACGGCGATGCGACCTTCGCACCGATGGCGGCCGGTACGGTCCAGCCCAGCGGGCCAGCCTGACCGCAGTTGATCCAGTGACGCGGCTTGTTCACGTGCAGGAACTGTGCGGCAGCGATCTGCGACAGACCGATCGTCGAGACGTAGCGCACGTCGCGGCCGAAGAAGGCGTTCATTTCCTGATACACGCGTTGCGGCTTGATCGGCACCTGATCGAAGTCCGTGCGTCGCAGCATGGTGCGCTTGCGCTTCTGGCAGTCGGCAACCCATTGCGAACGGTCCGGCAGACGACCGGCGGCCTTCAGTTCCTTGGCGACTTCGACAAACAGCGTCAGCGCAGCCTTGGCGTCGGAGACGATGCCGTAGTCCGGGCCGAACACGCGGCCGATTTGCGTCGGCTCGATATCGACGTGCACGAACTTGCGACCCTGCGTGAAGACATCCACGCTACCCGTGTGACGGTTCGCCCAGCGGTTGCCGATGCCCATCACGAAGTCGGACGCGAGCATCGTGGCATTGCCGAAGCGATGCGACGTTTGCAGGCCGACCATGCCCGCCATGAGCGGATGGTCGTCGGCGATGGTGCCCCAACCCATGAGCGTGGGCACGACCGGCACGTTCACGATCTCGGCAAATTCGACGAGCAGTTCGGCGGCGTCGGCGTTGATCACACCGCCACCCGACACGATGAGCGGACGCTCCGAGGCGACCAGCATCTGAATGGCTTTCTCAGCCTGCGCACGCGTTGCGGCAGGCTTGTACACCGGCAACGGTTCGTACGTGTCGGGATCGAATTCGATCTCGGCGACCTGCACGTCGAACGGCAGATCGATGAGCACCGGACCCGGACGGCCCGAGCGCATCAGGTGGAACGCTTGCTGGAACACGCGCGGCACGAGGGCCGGCTCACGGACCGTCACGGCCCATTTCGTGACCGGCTTGGCGATCGACTCGATGTCGACGGCCTGGAAATCTTCCTTGTACAGACGGGCGCGCGGCGCCTGACCCGTAATGCACAGAATAGGGATGGAGTCGGCTTGTGCCGAGTACAGGCCGGTGATCATGTCCGTGCCTGCGGGGCCCGACGTCCCGATACAAACGCCGATGTTGCCAGCTTCTGCACGGGTATAGCCTTCGGCCATGTGCGACGCGCCTTCGACGTGGCGGGCGAGCACGTGTTCGACGCTGCCAGCCTTGCGCAGGGCCGAGTAGAACGGGTTAATGGCGGCGCCGGGCACGCCGAATGCGGTAGTGATGCCTTCCTTCTCCAGCACGCGGACGGCGGCCTCTACGGCGGTCATCTTGGCCATGTGACTCCTCCAATGGGTAATGACGAATACGGGACTTATAGGGATGAATCTTGTTGGAGGTCACTTTAAGCCGGTACGATTTGTTTGATAAGATCACAAAAGATCGTTTTTTTAAGAACAAAAAGTATCGAATGGAGACGTGATGGACCGCTACAAACAGATCGAAACCTTCGTGCAGGTGGCCGAGGCCGGCAGTCTGGCCGCGGCGGCGCTCAAGGAGGGGGTCTCCCCGGTGATCCTCGGGCGGCGCATCGATGCGCTCGAAAAGCGTCTCGGCATCAAGCTCATGTACCGTTCGACGCGCCGACTGGCGCTCTCGGAAGAGGGCGGCGCTTTCCTGGAGCGCTGCAAGCAGTTGCTCGGCGACTGGGAAATGGCAGAGAACGAAATCAGCGCCGGTCGGCATGCCGTCTCCGGTCACCTGATCGTTTCGGCCCCGGCGGCGTTCGGTCGAAAGCACGTCGCCCCGCACGCTCCGGCGTTCCTGCGTCTGCATCCCGAAGTGCAGATCTCCTTCAATCTGACGGATCGTGTGGTGGATATCGTGCGCGAGGGTTACGACATGGGGATTCGCATCGGCGGCTCCGTCGATCCGAACTTCGTGGCCGTCAAACTCGCGCAGAACCGGCGTGTGGTGTGCGGCACACCGGCGTACTTCGCGCGCCACGGCCGTCCCAAAACGCTGGAGGACCTGGCGAAGCACAACTGTCTGGCGTTCAACCTTCAGGGCGGACAGCAGCGCGGGTGGTACTTCAAGCGGCAGGGCAAGCTCGTAACGATTCGTGTGGCTGGCAGTCTCGATTGCAATGACGGCGAGTTGCTGCACCGCTGGGCGCTCGAAGGGCTGGGGCTCGGCTGGCGCTCGACGTGGGAAATCCAGCGGGAGTTGCAGTCCGGGGAGCTGGAGACCGTGCTGGATGAATACGCACTGCCCGATTACGACATCCTCGCCGTGTACCCCCAGCAGCGCTTCCAGCCCGCGCGGGTGCGGCTGTTCATCGAGCAGTTGCGGCAGATTTATGCGCGTCCGAATTACTGGCTGGAGAACGGCTGATCGAGCAGGAGTTGATGCTCGAGATGAAATCCGCTAGAATCGCGGGTTCTGCAACCTTGCTGCACTGGTTCTGACGCCCAGGCAGCATTGTCCATAAGGAGCACCCTATGCGTCATTATGAAATCGTATTTATCGTCCACCCCGATCAGAGCGAGCAAGTGCCTGCAATGATCGAGCGCTATCGCAGCACGGTCGAAACCCGTCAGGGCAAGATCCACCGCGTCGAAGACTGGGGCCGTCGTCAACTGGCCTACATGATCGAGAAGCTGGCTAAGGCTCATTACGTTTGCATGAACATCGAATGCGACCAGGAAACCCTGGACGAGCTGGAACACGCATTCAAGTTCAACGACGCCGTTCTGCGCCACCTCGTCGTCAAGATGAAGAAGGCTGAGACCGCACCGTCGCCGATGATGAAGGAAGTGGCCCGCGAAGAAGCCAAGAAGGCTGCCGCGACGCCCGCGACCGAAGCTGCCGCTTCGTAATTAGCGCACCGGAACGCATCAGGGTGCCAACGGAAACATTGAACGCGTGAATCGCTTACGGCTCGAGGCCAGCATCGTCGAAATCGGCACGCTGCGCTATACCCCGGCCGGGCTTCCCGTGATCGATGTCACGCTGGCGCACGAGGGAACAGCCGAAGAGGCGGGCGTGGCCCGTCAGGTCGAGTTCTCGATACCGGCAGTTGCGATCGGTCCCATCAGTGCCAAAGTTATGGCGTTGGGACTTGAGAAACCGGCCCAGTGGGCAGGGTTTCTGGCTAAGAAGCATCGCAATAGCCGCACCCTGGTGTTTCACATCACAGCATTGCAAGCATTTGAAAAGGATTGTTGAACATGCCGCGTCCTAACGGTAAAAACAAGAAGTTTGATCGCCGCCGCCAACAGCAAAACCCGCTGTTCAAGCGCAAGAAGTTCTGCCGCTTCACCGTCGCTGGTGTCGAGCAGATCGATTACAAGGATGTCGAAACGCTGAAGGACTTCATCGGCGACAACGGCAAGATCACCCCGGCTCGCCTGACGGGCACCAAGGCGCACTACCAGCGCCAGCTCGATACGGCCATCAAGCGTGCGCGTTTCCTCGCGCTGCTGCCGTACACCGATCTGCACGGTGCTTAATCGCCAGTCGACGAAGGAGAATAGATAATGCAAGTGATTCTGCTGGAAAAGGTCGTCAACCTGGGTAACCTGGGCGACATCGTGAAGGTCAAGGATGGTTTCGCACGTAACTTCCTGATCCCGACGAAGAAGGCTCGCCGCGCCACGAAGGACGCGATCGCCGAATTCGAAGTTCGCCGCGCCGAACTGGAAAAGGCTGCCGCCGACAAGCTGGGCGCTGCTCAAGCCGAAGGCGAAAAGCTGTCCGGTCTGACCGTGCAAATCTCGCAGAAGGCTGGTGTTGACGGCCGTCTGTTCGGTTCGGTCACCAACTTCGACATCGCCGAAGCCCTGGGCACCCAAGGTTTCAAGGTTGAGAAGATGCAAGTGCGTCTGCCGAACGGCCCGCTCAAGACCGTGGGTGATTTCCCGGTCCAAGTGGCGCTGCACACCGACGTCGTGGTCGATGTCACCGTGTCGGTGCTGGGCGAGCACGCCTAAGTCGTACCCGCGTCAGCTTCCCGACGCGAATAAAAGACGGAAGTCGGAGTACCGGCTTCCGTTTTTTTATGTCTGTCCGTTCCGTTGTGTTGGCTGCCGGAATATCCGGTCGCCGGTCTCGCATTGCCGTACGCCGACCGCCTCCCGGTTGCTCGCTCCCTTCCATCCAAGTCATCGTTCGATAGCGCCACCTTAT
Source organism: Pandoraea sp. NPDC090278 (assembly GCF_044772185.1). Classification (NCBI taxonomy): domain Bacteria; kingdom Pseudomonadati; phylum Pseudomonadota; class Betaproteobacteria; order Burkholderiales; family Burkholderiaceae; genus Pandoraea; species Pandoraea sp. NPDC090278. Next base: position 746,912 of record NZ_JBIVYJ010000001.1, read on the forward strand.
GCTGCCTCCAGGGAAACTGCTGAACAAACAACGTCCTGAAAAGTCGTCGCGCAAGCGTGATTTTGGCGGGGCTGACCGGGATCGCGGGGACGGTATAATGCCCGGCATGAATGCGCCCGATCCCCAGCTCGATTCGCTCAAGGTGCCACCGCACTCCATCGAGGCGGAACAATCCGTGCTCGGCGGTTTGCTGCTCGATAACAGCGCCTGGGATCGCATCGGCGACTTCTTGTCCGAGTCGGACTTCTACCGCTACGACCATCGTCAGATCTATCAGCACATCGGGCGTCTGATCTCCAGCGACCGACCTGCCGACGTCATCACCGTCTTCGAATCGCTCACTTCCGCCGGCAAAGCGGAGGACGTGGGTGGTCTGGCCTACCTGAACGCCCTTGCGCAGAACACCCCGAGTGCGGCGAACATTCGCCGTTACGCGGAGATCGTGCGCGACCGTGCCGTGCTGCGTAAGCTCGTGACCGTGGCCGACGAAATTGCTTCGGATGCTTTCAATCCGCAGGGCAAGGAAGTGCGTCAGATGCTCGACGAAGCGGAGGCGAAGGTCTTCGCGATTGCGGAAGAGGGCTCGCGCAGCACCAACGGCTTCCTCGAACTGCAACCGCTGCTCACGCAAGTGGTCGAGCGTATCGACGAGCTGTACCACCGTGAGGGTGGCAGCGACATTACCGGTATTCCGACGGGCTTCGTCGATCTGGATCGCATGACGTCCGGTTTCAACGGCGGCGATCTGATCATCGTGGCCGGTCGTCCGTCGATGGGTAAGACGACGTTCTCGATGAACATCGGCGAGCACATCGCGGTGGAAGAGGGTTTGCCCGTTGCCGTGTTCTCGATGGAAATGCCGGGTACGCAGCTAGCCATGCGTATGCTGGGTTCGGTGGGGCGTCTCGATCAGCATCGTCTGCGTACCGGCAAGCTGGTCGACGAAGACTGGCCGAAGCTCACGCACGCGATGCAGAAGATGAACGAGACGCAACTGTTCGTCGACGAAACGCCTGCGCTCAACCCGATGGAACTGCGTGCGCGTGCGCGACGTCTGGCACGTCAGTGCGGCAAGCTCGGTCTGATCATCATCGATTACTTGCAGCTGATGAGCGGCTCGGGCGGCGGTGAAAACCGTGCAACCGAAATTTCCGAAATTTCGCGTTCGCTCAAAGGCCTTGCCAAAGAGTTGAACGTGCCGGTGATTGCGCTCTCGCAGCTCAACCGAAGTCTCGAACAACGCCCGAACAAGCGTCCGGTCATGTCGGATTTGCGCGAATCGGGCGCTATCGAACAGGATGCCGACATTATCCTGTTCATCTACCGCGACGAAGTCTACAACCCCGACACCCCAGACAAAGGCACGGCCGAAATCATTATCGCGAAGCAGCGTAACGGTCCTATCGGCCACGTCCGTCTGGCGTTCATCGGTGCCTACACGAAGTTCGACAATCTGGCCGGTCCGCAATACTGACACACTGATTTCCATCTGTTCGGATGGGCATGCGGCATCGCATGCCTCCGACGAGGTAGAATGTGACGTTTTTGTGTCGCCCCGTCCCCAATTAATACCCGGAGTTTCCCCATAATGTTCGGTCGCTTCATGCCCACCGAGGGCAAGTTCTTTGACCTGTTCAACCAGCACGCGGCGTGCATGGTCGCAGGCAGCCGTGAGCTGTCCGCCATGCTCAACGACTTGCCAAATGCCGAGGCACGTACCGTTGCCGTGCAGAACAACGAGAAGAAAGCGGATCGCATCACGCACGAGACCATCGACTTGATGCACAAGACGTTCATCACGCCTTTCGACCGCGACGAGATCCATAAGCTGATCAGCACGATGGACGACATCCTGGATCTGATGGAAGACGTGGCGACGGCCGTGTGGATGTACGACATCAAGAGCGTGCCGTCTGAGGCCCGCATGCTGGGCGAAATCTGCGTGAAGTGCTGCGAGCGTGTGCAAAGCACCGTCGCACTGCTCAACGACATGGATCGTGCCCGCGAAATCTTGAAGTTCTGCGAAGAGATCGACGGTCTCGAATCGGAAGCCGACCGCCTGCTGCGCGCATCGCTGTCGAAGCTCTTCCGCGAAGAGGCTGACGTGAAAGAGCTGATCAAGCAGAAGGCTGTGTCCGAATTGCTCGAGTCGGTGACCGACAAATGCGAAGACGTTGCCAACATCATCGAAGGCATTGTGCTGGAAAACGCCTGAGCGGAGACTTTCGATGGCAACGCTGCACATCAGCCTTTGGCTGGTCGGACTATTGATCGCACTGGCGCTCCTGTTCGACTTCATGAACGGTTTTCACGACGCCGCCAACTCGATCGCTACGGTGGTCTCGACGGGCGTGCTTAAACCGCATCAGGCGGTGGCTTTTGCCGCCATGTTCAACGTCATCGCGCTGTTCGTCTTTCACCTGAAAGTCGCGGCGACGGTGGGCAAGGGCACAGTACACCCCGAGATCGTCGATCACTATGTGATCTTTGGCGCGCTCGTGGGCGCTATCGCCTGGAACATCATCACCTGGTACTACGGTATTCCGTCGAGTTCGTCGCACGCCCTGATCGGTGGTCTGGTCGGCGCGGCGGTGGCTAAGGCCGGCACGGGCTCGCTCGTGGCGAGCGGCCTGCTGCAAACCGTGGCATTCATTTTCGTTTCGCCGCTGCTCGGTTTCGTGCTCGGTTCGTTCTTCATGCTGCTCGTGTCGTGGCTGTTCTTCCGCACGCCACCCGCACGCGTGGACCGCTGGTTCCGTCGCCTGCAACTGGTGTCCGCCGGTATGTACAGCCTCGGACACGGCGGTAACGATGCACAGAAGACCATCGGCATTATCTGGATGCTGCTGATCGCTGCAGGCATGTGGCCGCAGGAAGCTGCCGAGCCGCCGCTGTGGGTGATCATTGGCTGCTATCTGGCGATCGGTCTGGGCACCATGTTCGGTGGCTGGCGGATCGTGCGTACGATGGGTCAGAAGATCACGAAGCTCAAGCCGGTCGGTGGTTTCTGCGCCGAGACGGGCGGGGCGTTCACGCTCTTCTTCGCATCGTGGCTCGGCGTGCCGGTCTCGACGACGCACACCATCACGGGCGCTATCGTCGGCGTGGGCGCGACCCGCAAGCTGTCGGCAGTGCGCTGGGGCGTGGCAGGCAACATCGTCTGGGCCTGGGTGCTGACGATCCCGGCATCGGCGTTTATTTCCGCCATCGCCTGGTGGGTCGGTAAGCAGATCCTCTGACGGATCGGGCAACCGAATAGAAAAAGCGGCTTCGGCCGCTTTTTTTACGTCTGTGCTCAGTGCGGGTCTCGAGGATTGAAAGCGCCAATCGATGCCATCGGGAGAATCAATTTCAATAGTTTATTGCGATTGATTATCATTTTGTCATAGTGTTTTATTCAATCACACCGGAGGCTACTATGACGACATTGATTCAATCCCTGCGCCACCGTCCGTTGAGCATGCTGATGGGCGCGGCCATCAATATCGGCGGTGCGGCAACGTTGCTGGCCCATCTGCGCTGATTCCCCGAGGCTGTAATATCGCGTCGGGGGGGCAGTGACTACATCGCGCCGTTGGCGAAGCGGGCGATCGGGTCGTCGTCCTGCGACGGCGACGACGTGAGGTTGGCCGTGCTGCTCGGCGACGTGGTCTGCGGTGTGCCGAGCGGTGAGGGCGTTGCTGCCGTCAATGGACGGTTCGGCGCCGGGCTGATCGGTGCTGTCGTGATCGTCGGTGCCGGGACCACTGCTGGCGCCGCCGCAACCGTATCGGGTGCCGAGCGATTGACGTAGGTCGTGTTGCCCGCCGGTGCCTTATTGGCTGCGACGCGACGTACGCCGTCGATACGCTTCGCCCAGTACGGGATGAAGATGCTCTCCAGCCGCACCGTGCCGCCCGAATTCGGCGCGTGCACGAATTTCCCCTGTCCCACGTAGATGCCCACATGCGAGTGGGCGCGTCCCGTTGTGTTGAAGAAGATGAGGTCGCCTGAGGCGAGGTCGTCGCGTTCGAGCACGGTGCCGATGCCACTCATGTCGGCGGTCGTGCGCGGCAGATTGACGCCAGCAGCGCGTGCCACCACATAGCGCACGAGGCCACTGCAATCGAATCCGGAGTCGGGGGTGTTGCCGCCGTAGCGGTAAGGAATGCCAACGAGGCTCATCGCTTCGAGCGTGATTTCCTCCTGACCGGCGCTGCGCTCGGGGCCGACCGTGCGATTACCGAAGTTCACATTGCCGCCTTGCCGGACCGTCGGGCCAGAGGAGCATGCGGCGACCAGCAGCGTGAGCGCCAGTATCCCTGCCGAGCGCCACGGCACCCATGAAGTCTGGGCGGACGTTGTGAGCTGCGTCGTGCATCGAGCCATCGGACGAGTCGGAGATCGAGACATGCTCAGAGGGCGCTGGATTCGCATGCGCCGAGTTTACGACGCTTAGCGCACGAATGCATCGCAAAAGTGCCCAAATCCAGGCGTTCTGTGGCATCGACGTCACAAATTCGCTGCTTGCCGGACGATTTCGCGATCTTGCGCCGATGCTTTATGGGGTGTCGCACGCGGTGTCCCGACCATAAAAAACGGCGCCCGAAGGCGCCGTCGTGTTGAGCGTCGAAGCGCTCGATGGCATGGACCGGCGTCAGAGAATTTCCGCCGCGTAGTCCGCCAGACGCGAACGTTCGCCGCGCGCGAGCGTGACGTGTCCGCTGTGACCCCAGCCCTTGAAACGATCCACCACATAGGTGAGGCCCGAGCTGCCTTCGGTCAGGTACGGCGTGTCGATCTGCGCGATGTTGCCCAGACAGATCAACTTGGTGCCGGGACCGGCGCGCGTGACGAGGGTCTTCATCTGCTTCGGCGTCAGGTTCTGCGCCTCGTCGATGATGACGAACTTGTTCACGAACGTACGGCCGCGCATGAAGTTCATGCTCTTGACCTTGAGTCGCGAGCGAATCAGTTCCTGCGTGGCGGCACGGCCCCATTCGCCAGCGGAGTCGTCGGTCTTTTGCAGCACTTCGAGGTTGTCGTCGAATGCGCCCATCCACGGTTGCATCTTCTCTTCCTCGGTGCCCGGCAGGAAGCCGATATCTTCACCGACGGGCACGGTCGCGCGCGTGATGATGATCTCGTTGTAACGCTTCTCGTCGAGCGTCTGTGCCAGACCGGCGGCGAGCGCCAGCAGCGTCTTGCCAGTGCCTGCCTGACCCAGCAGCGTGATGAAGTCCACTTCCGGATTCATCAGCAGGTTCAGCGCAAAGTTCTGCTCGCGGTTGCGTGCCGTGATGCCCCACACATTGTTCTTGTGATGGCCGTAGTCACGCAGCGTTTGCAGCAACGCGGTCTTGCCGTTGATCTCCCGCACTTGCGCGTAGAACGGTGCCTCTCCGTTGTTCGTCTCCAGAAAGACGAACTGATTGATGAGGAAACTCGCGCAAAGCGGCCCGGTGATGCGATAGAACGTGGTGCCGGTCCGGTTGTCCTGCCAGCTCTCCATGCCCTTGCCGTGCTTCGTCCAGAAGTCCGGCGGCAGAGCCATCACACCCGAGTAGAGCAGATCGCTGTCCTCGAGCACCTTGTCGTTGAAGTAATCTTCCGCAGGCAGACCGAGCGCATGCGCTTTGACACGCATGTTGATGTCCTTCGACACCAGCACGACCTGACGATCGCGGAACTTGTCCTGCAGCGCGCGCACGACACCCAGAATCTGGTTGTCGGCCTTGCCTTGCGGCAGACCTTCGAGCGGCGGAACGTCGGGCAGATCGGTCTGGAAGTACAGACGCCCGGTGGCGTCCTTGTTGCCGAGTCGCGAGAGCGGAATGCCTTCGGCCATCGACTTCGTGCCGCTTTCTGCGACCAGCCCGTCGAGGGTGCGGCTCACCTGACGCGCGTTGCGCGCCACTTCCGACATGCCCTTCTTGTGATTGTCGAGCTCTTCCAACGTCATCATCGGGAGATAGACGTCGTGCTCTTCGAAGCGGAACAGGCTGCTCGGGTCGTGCATGAGCACGTTGGTGTCGAGCACAAAAAGTTTCGCCGGTTCCTGATCTTTACCGCGTGTACGTTTCGAACCCTGGCCCGTCGCCGTCGACTTCACGGCCTTGAGGGACGGGCTGGCGCCGCTGGAGTCTGCCGAAGGCGGCGACTGGGGCGAACGTGCAGCGGGCGACGACTGTGGTGCAGTCTGCGTCGCCGGAGCGGTTTTGGGGACGACCTTCAACTCAGTCGCGCTGGCGGCTCCCGCGGCACCGGACGCATCGCCCAGTGCTTGTTGTTCAGACGAGGGGATCGGTTTCTTGGCCTCCGTGCGCGAAGGTTTGAGGCGAGTGGGGAATTGTTCCGGGGCGAGCAGCGAGCCCGGTTTGGTCGGCGCCGATGGCAATGGCATAGATTTCCCGTTCAAGAAAACACAACACTACTCGGCCGGGACAAACGGCAATACATCACGTCCCGGCAACAAAAAAGCCGCCTGCCCGGACGCACCGGAGAGGCGGCTTGGCTGAAGGCGCCGCCGTGGCGACGCCTGCAATAGTCTCGTTCAATGCGCTTGATCATTACGGCCGACTATAACGTCTCTTGCCGTGCTTGTATAGCGTCGAATGCCCTCACTGGCGGTCGCTATCGGCCCCTGCGCAACACCGGCCCGAATAGCGCTCGCACGCGTGCCCGACGACCCGCTTCATGCGAGTGTCGCGCACGCTTGTCGACTCAGATCGCCTGCACGGCGGTCAGCACGTCCGCCACGTGATCGGGTACGCGCACACCACGCCATTCGCGGCGCAGAACCCCTTTCTCGTCGATCAGAAACGTGCTGCGCTCGATCCCAAGATGTTCTTTGCCATACAGTTTTTTCAGCTTGATGACACCGAACAATTTGCAGACCGCTTCATCGCCATCGGAGATCAGCGGGAAGGGCAGTTCGAGCTTGTTCTTGAAGTTCTCGTGCGAGCGCAGGCTGTCGCGAGACACACCGACGATCTGTGCTCCGGCCGCCTGAAACTGGTCGTAGCTGTCGCGGAAGTTCATGCCTTCTGTCGTGCAGCCGGGCGTGTTGTCCTTGGGGTAAAAGTAGATCACCACCTTCTGGCCGCGATGCGCCTTGAGCGAAAAATCGCCGCCGGTGGCCGGTGCGGTGAAATCGGGCACGGGAGTGTCGATGGCTACCGTCACTATGGTCTCCTTGGGTGGCCTCGCAGGGCCGGTTCGGAAAGTCTTGCGAATACGGGGAGGGGATTCAGGCGGCCTGGCCTTCCAGAATCAGGTCGCCGGAGCGGCCCGGAATCTCGCCCCACACGACCGGATGTGCAGGCAGTGCGGTCAGATCCAGCGTCGCGTAATAGTCGCCCATCGTCACCAGATCGTGACCCTGTCGACGCCAACCGGCAAGCAACTGACGGAACAGCGGTGCCAACTTCTGCCCTTCGAGTTCGGCGTGAAGCGTGAACACGTGATCTTGCGCCGGATCGCGGGTCAGGGCAAGCAGATGCTCGGCCACACCGTTGATGTCGCGGCCATCGATGCCGAGCAGCTCGTCGACGGTCGGCAGCGTGGTGGGCATCTGGACATGGTTCAGTCGCACGCCGTCGACGATCGGGTAGTGCGGGGCGTCACCGCGTCCGTCCGACGAATACTTCATGCCCCAGGCGTCGATCTGACGGAACGCGTGGTTGTTCATTTGCCAGCCAGCCGCGCCGTGTGTGAGCGGGGGCGCACCGAAGATCTGTGCGAAGCGTGCGTGCGCCTGCGCCATCTGGTGCTGCGTCCATGCCGCGTCGCGCGTGCGCACGTTGTCCTGCCAGTACGTGTGATCCCACGTGTGGATACCCGTCTCGTGGCCTGCAGTTTGCACGGTGCGCATGACGTCAGCCGCGCGCTTGCCGATATCCGGGCCGGGCAGCAGCGTGCCGTACATGAGCGTCTTGAAGCCGTAATGCTCGACCACCGACGTGCGCGAGACTTTCTTCAGAAAGCCGGGGCGGAAGACACGCTTGAGCGCCCAACCCGTGTGATCGGGTCCGAGGCTGAACAGGAACGTCGCCATCGCCTTGTGTTCGGCCAGCGCAGCGAGCAGATTGGGCACGCCTTCGCGGGTGCCGCGCAGCGTGTCGACGTCGATCTTCAGGACAATCTTGGCCATAGCCGCCCTTGAGTAGTACATCGAAGCCATCGCTGCCGAGGTGTGCGATGTCTCGAATGTCGAATCAAATTACTGAGTCAAACTGCTGAGTCAAAAACGCCCGATGCGCCAAGGGCGCACCGGGCGTGTCGTGCAATGTTCCAGTCATGCCGCCATGTCGCGAGCGCGTCACAGCGGCAAACCGGCGCAGGGCACTGGCGTTATTCGCCCTCGACCAGACGACGAGCTTCGGCGACGTGACCGCGATACGCTTCGAAAATCTTGCGCAGGGCATCTTCCATCGACGTCGTCGGCTTCCAATCGAGTTCCTGCATCGTGTTCTCGATCTTCGGCACGCGGTTCTGCACGTCCTGATAGCCGTTGCCGTAGTAGGCGCCCGACGTCGTTTCGACGAGCTGAACCTTCTTGGCCGTCTCGGCGTATTCCGGATACTCGCTTGCCAGCTTGAGCATCATGTTGGCGAGTTCGCGCACCGAGAAGTTGTTCGTCGGATTGCCGATGTTGTAGATCTTGCCGCTCGCAACATTGTCCTTGTTGTCGATGATGCGAACCAGGGCGTCGATACCGTCGTCGATGTCGGTAAAGGCGCGCTTCTGGTTGCCACCGTCGACCAGGCTGATGTTCTCACCGCGGGCGATGTGGCCGAGGAACTGCGTGACCACGCGCGACGAACCTTCCTTCGGCGTGTAGATCGAGTCGAGGCCGGCACCGATCCAGTTGAACGGACGGAACAGCGAGAAGTTCAGGCCTTCCTGCATGCCGTAGCCCCAGATCACACGGTCCATGAGCTGCTTCGAGCAAGCGTAGATCCAGCGCGGCTTGTTGATCGGGCCGTAGATCAGCGGCGAGTTTTCCGGATCGAATTCGCCGTCGGTGCACATGCCGTAGACCTCGGAGGTCGACGGGAACACCAGGTGCTTGCCGTACTTCACGGCCGAGCGCACGATCGGCAGGTTCGCTTCGAAGTCGAGTTCGAACACGCGCAGCGGGGCCTTCACGTAGGTGGCTGGCGTTGCGATAGCGACCAGCGGGAGGATCACGTCGCACTTGCGAATGTGGTACTCGACCCATTCCTTGTTGATCGTGATGTCGCCTTCGAAGAAGTGCATGCGCTCGTGGTTGACCAGATCGCCGAGGCGATCGGTGAGCATGTCCATGCCATAAACTTCCCAGTCGGTCGTCTCCAGGATGCGCTTCGACAGATGGTGGCCGATGAACCCGTTGACACCGAGAATCAGGACTTTTTTCATATTACGGTCAGTGATTGAGCTGGGAAAACTGTGCCGGCACGAGGGGGTTGCCGTCCAGCGTTAGTTCATGAATGACGATGGCATTTCCGTCGCCGCAAATGCCGAGGAGCGCATTATCCACTACTTGCAGTCCGCAGGGCAAACCGGCGGGGGCGGGCGAGCGGGACAGACGGGCCCGATTGACCACGAAACGGCGCTCGCCGACGTCGGTAAAAGCCCCTGGATAGGGCGGTGCGACGGCCCGGATCAGGTTGTAGACGCTTTGCGCCGACTGCGTCCAGTCGATTCGGCCGTCTTCGGGCTTGCGCCCCCCGAAGTAGCTGCCGGCGGTGAGATCGTTGGTCAGGCGAGGGGCGGTCCCGGCGATCAGGCCCGGCAGGCAGCGCCAGAGCGTCTGTTCGGCTGCGACCGTGACCTTCTCAAACACTTCACCCGCCGTGTCGTCCGGCAGGATCGGCACCGACGTCTGGTCGATGATCGCCCCGGCGTCCGGCTTCAGCGCCATTTCGTGCAGCGTCGCACCCGTTTCGGTTTCGCCTCGCAAAACCGCCCAATTGACAGGCACGCGTCCGCGATACTTGGGCAGCAGCGAGCCGTGCATGTTGAACGCGCCGCGCGGGGCGATATCCAGCACGGCCACCGGGATCATGTGGCGGTAGTAGAACGAGAAAATAAAGTCCGGCGCGATGGCGCGGATACGCTCGGCGAGCGCGGGATCGGCCGGATCGTCGGGGGTGACGACCGGGATGCCGTGCTCGGCGGCGACGCCCGCGACGCTGCCGAACCAGATGTTCTCGTTCGGGTTGTCCTGATGCGTGACCACGAGCGCGACGTCGACGCCGCGTGCGAGCAGCACCTGCAGGCAGCGAACGCCAACGTTGTGATACGCGAAGACAACGGCCTTCGCTGCGGACGTTGTGGACCCGATGCTCATGACGTGTGCGATCCCAGCTCGGTCGCGCCGGTGCTCAGCGTGGCGCTCTGCGAGCCCGACTTGTCGCCATGGGCGACGGGGTGGGCGTCATGCGACTCGTGGGCCTGCAATACCGCCTGCACCAGATAGCGGGGACGCTGGCGAACCTGCTGATAAATACGGCCGATGTACTCGCCGAGCAGGCCCATGCCGAACAGGATCACACCCAGCAGGCAGAACGTCACGGCGAACAGGGTGAACACGCCCTGAACTTCCGAGCCGAACAGGAAGCGTCGCGCCATCAGCACGACAAACAGGACACCCGAGGCGGCCGACAGCGTGATACCCACGCCCGAGAGCCATTGCAGAGGGACGACCGAGAAGCCGGTGACCAGATCGAAGTTCAAGCGAATGAGCGCATAGAGCGAGTATTTCGACTCTCCGGCAAAGCGCTCTTCGTGGGCAACATCCACTTCGGTCGGATTCTGGGCAAACGTATAAGCCAGCGCCGGAATGAAGGTGTTGATCTCACGGCACTGATTGACCGTATCGACGATGTGGCGGCTGTAGCCGCGCAGCATGCAGCCCTGATCGGTCATGCGAATGCGCGTGATGCGCTCGCGCAGACGGTTCATGGCGCGCGAGGCGTTACGGCGGAACCACGTGTCCTGACGGTTCATGCGCACCGTGCCCACGTAGTCGTGTCCGGCGGCCAGTTGCGCCACGAGCTTGCCGATTTCTTCCGGCGGGTTCTGCAGGTCGGCGTCGAGCGTGACGACCCATTCGCCGCGTGTGTGCTCGAAGCCCGCCAGAATGGCCATGTGCTGGCCGTAGTTGCCGTTGAACAGCACCACGCGCGTCACGTCCGGGCGCGCGCGATACTGCTCGGCAAGCATGGCCGCCGAACGGTCGCGGCTGCCATCGTTGACGAACACCACTTCGTAGGTCACACCCAGCTTATCGAGCGCAGGGTAAAGCCGTGCGAAGAGGGCGGCGAGGCCAGCCTCTTCGTTGTAAACCGGGATGACGACAGAGAGTTGTGGTCGATTCATTTTTTGTAATCAGCGCAAATAGCATTTACGGCTTCGCAGACGCGCGCAACGTCGGCATCCGTCATGGCGGGGTACAGCGGGAGCGTCAGGATGGCACGGCCCAGACGTTCCGTATGCGGGAACTGGCCTTCCTTGAAACCCAGTGCACGATACATTGTAAACAGGTGGATGGCAGGGTAGTGCACGCCGCTGCCGATGCCGCGCGCCTTCAACTGTTCCATGAATCCCGCACGGTCGATCGTGAGGTGCGCCAGCGGCAGTTCGATCTGGAACATATGCCAGTTCGAATTCGTGAAATCGGCGTGCGGCAGGCCTACACCCAGCGCGACGGCGGCGCCGCCTGCGAGCTTGTCGAAATACTGGCGTGCCAGTTCGGTGCGGCGGTTGTTGAAGGCCGCCAGATGCGGCATCTGGCCGAGGCCGACACGTGCGGCCACATCCGTGAGGTTGTACTTGCCGCCCAGCACATCGACATCCATGCCGTCGAGGCCGAAACGGGTCACGCCCTGCAGGCGGTACTTCTCGGCAAGACGCGCTTCGTCGTCCGTGTTGAACACCAGCGCACCGCCTTCGATGGAGGTGAGGTTCTTGTTCGGGTGGAAGCTGAACGAGACGAGATCGCCAATCGAGCCGATGCGCTTGCCGTTCCAGCTCGCGCCCATCGCCTGAGCGGCGTCTTCGACCACACGCAGCTTGTGGCGGCGCGCAATGTCGTACAGGCGGTCCATGTCGACCGGCAGGCCCGCGAGGTAGACGGGGATGATCGCGCGGGTCTTGGGCGTGATCGCCTTCTCAAGCAGGTCGAGGTCGATATTGCGCGTGGCAGGATCGACGTCGACGAACACCGGCGTAGCGCCCACTTCGAGAATGACGTTGGACGTGGCGACCCACGACAGCGGTGTGGTGATGACTTCGTCGCCGCTTTGCACGCCAGCGATGCGCAGGCCGATTTCGAGTGTGGCGGTGCCCGAATTGAAGACGCGCACCGGACGTCCGCCGAAATATTCGGAAAGCGCCTTTTCAAAAGCCTGGACTTGCGGCCCCGAGGTGATCCACCCCGAGCGCAGCACTTCGGTCACGCCGGCGATCGTCGCCTCGTCGATGCTCGGGCGCGTGAACGGGATGAACGGTTGATTCGGTTGGGAGGTTGCCGAGTCGCTCATGATGTATGACTAAGCCTCAAATTAGCTCGAATGTGCATGGAAAACGCGCAAGCCCTGTGGGGTGCGCGTACGGCGATTTCCTCGGGCGGCAGACTCAGCTGCGCGCCAGAATATAAACACCCACAAGAATGATGCCGATGGCCACCACGCGCTGCATCGAAAGCGTTTCGCCGAACAGATACCATGCGGCGAACGCGTTCACGACATAGCCCAGGGAGAGCATCGGGTAGGCAATCGAGACTTCGACGCGCGAGAGCGCCAGAATCCAGACGACCACGCTGATGGCATAGCAGACGAGCCCGCCCATGATCGGCACCTGCGTGGCAAGTTTGATACCGATGGGCACAATGTTGGCGCGCGTGAATTCCAGGGCGCCGATGGCGTTGGCGCCCGCTTTGAGCAACAGCTGGGCGCACGCGTTGAGCAGCACGCCGGTGAGAATAAGGGAAAACGTCGCGAGATTCATGGAACGTTTGTGAACGTTTGTGAATAATTATGGATACCGCAAATAGTCTCGGGAAACCCCAAGCGCGCTATTTTACGTTGTCTTCGGGTTGCGGTTTCGAGATTACGACCCGGCGGGCGTCGCGCGCGACGATACGCATCGGCAAATGCGCCGCTTCGAGCTTACTGAACGTGTCCGGATCGACCAGCGCGAGCGCCTTCGGATCGGCGCGCCAGCGCGCATAGAAGTCGTCGAGCGTCGGCACCCATTTCTGTGGTTCCTGCTTCACGCCGAATTCCAGCTCGTCCGGGTGTTGCACCATGATCATCGTCTGCCCCAGATAGTAGGGCATGGTGTGATCGAGCACATTCACCGAATAGAACGGCACGTTCGGCCCGAGGCGCTGCATCTCGGCCTTGACTGCGGGCACGAGCAGCACGCCGGTACTTTGACGTCCGAAGACTTCATGCCCCATGCCGCCGATGGTCACGAGCAGCAGCATGCCAGCGGAGAACGCGAGCAGGGCGCGACGGGCGCTGTGGCGCGCGAGTCGCCATGCAACGAGCGTGCCGACGAGGCCCGCGCCCACCGCGAAGTACAGCCAGACCTGGAAGGCCTTGTACAACTCATTGGGGTTGCGCACGCTGCCCGCGCGTCCTGCAAAGATGGCGACCATCACGAGGGCGGCAATCAGGAAGACGGCATAGCCCGCCATATGAACGCGCACGGTGTCGCGGCGCAATTGCGCGAGATACAGCCCGAACAGAAGCGCCATGGCCGGGGCGATCGGCAGCAAATACGAAATCAGCTTCGAGTGCGACGCACTGAAGAACACGAAGATGAACACCGACCACACCCACAGCATGGCCGTCGGGGCGAATCCGTTGGGCTGACGCGGCATGCGCAGTGTGGCGCGAATCGTGCCGGGCAGAATCGACAGCCACGGCAGGAAGCCGACAATAAAGACCGGTACGAAGTACCACGGCGCGCCGTCGCGGTTGTGGCCCTCCATCGCGAAGCGGCGGAAGTGCTCGTTGATGAAGAAGAAGTCGAAGAACTCGGGGTTGCGCATCTGCACGAGCACGAACCACGGCGCAGCAACGGCAAAGAAGACGATCAGGCCGCTGCCCAGATAAAGACGTCGCCACAAGGCCCAGTCGCGCGTGACGAGCGTATACAGGACGAGCACGGCCCCCGGCAGCACTATGCCGACGAGGCCCTTGCTCAGCACGGCGAGCGCCATGGCGGCCCAGCACAGCCACATCCAGCCGCGCACGGCGGAGCGCTCCAGCCCGGGGCGTTGCGCGAGCAGCAGGGCGCACAACGACAGCCCCATGAAGAACGACAGGCCCATGTCGAGCACGTTGAAGTGCCCGAGCAGCGACCACAGGGGGGCTGCGGCCAGTGCTGCGGCGGCGAACAGGCCCACGCGGGCATTGAATAGGCGCCGACCCGTGAAACCGACCATCAGCACGCCTGCAAAGCCGGTCAGTACCGTCCAGAGCCGGGCCTGCCACTCACCCAGCCCGAAGGCGGCGAAGGTGAGCGCGTTCATCCAGGTTTGCAGCGGTGGCTTCTCGAAGTACTTGTAGCCGTTGTAGCGCGGCGTGATCCAGTCGCCGGTCGTCCACATCTCGCGTGCCATCTCCGCGTAGCGGCCTTCGTCGCTGGAAATCAGGTGGCGATAGTCGAGCACTCCGAACCAGACGAGCGCAAACGCCAGGAGCAGCAGCCAGAAGGCGGCCGGGGATAGCGGATAGGCAGTGGACGGTGTGCCTGAGGCGGAAAGCGTGGGCACGGGAGGCGGAGGAGGCGGCGCGATTGTGTCTGCGGCCATCAGGCCGGGAGCGAGCGGGCGGCGGCTCACTCAGTCGCCTCGGTTTCGATGAGCACCGCGAGGACAACGCGGCGTCCCTCGGTCATCAGAATGTTGTACGTGCGGCATGCGGCCTGCGTGTCCATGGAATCGACACCGACCCGTTGGCTCGTCAGCGCCGTGGTCAGACGCGGGTGGGCGAAGCGCAGACGCTCGCCGCTGCCGAAGATGACGACTTCCGGTTCGCGCGCGCGCAGCAGGTCGAAGTGGGACGCGTCGAGCGCATCGAAGCGCGACACCGGCCACGGCGTCACATCGCCCTCGGGGGCAATCATCACGCTGTGGTCGTAACGAACCTTGTTGACTTCAACATAGCCGGGGCCGTAGCCGGTGACCGTGTTCAATGCCGCTTGTGACGGATCTTGATGCAGTTTCACTTTCGGAGATTCCCTACCCAGTGGTGGCTGAGCGATCGGCAGATCGGGTAACGGGCGGGCATCTTGCCCTGCGTGCCGCAAACCGTCAATGATGCATTGCCGAAGTCTGTCATAATTGGCTAAATTATAGCTTTTTGCCGTACGCAGCAGGGCAAAACCGTTGCAGTGCGGCATTTTTCACTTCATCCCGCCTGTTGCCGGCCCGTCCGGATCCCTGCGCCGCCCGTCAAGACCACAATCGCCGTGAAACCGATCCTCAAATCGCAGAAATTGCAGAATGTCTGCTACGACATTCGTGGGCCCGTGCTCGAACATGCCAAGCGCATGGAAGACGAAGGTCATCGCATCATCAAGCTGAACATCGGCAATCTGGCGCCGTTCGGCTTCGAACCGCCTGACGAGATCGTTCAGGACATGATCAGCAATCTGCCGAACTCGGCGGGATACTCGGACTCGCGGGGGGTGTTCGCGGCGCGCAAAGCGATCATGCACTACTGCCAGCAAAAGCGCATCAAAGACGTTCAGCTCGACGACATCTACCTCGGTAATGGGGCGTCCGAACTGATCGTGATGGCCATGCAGGCGCTGCTCAACGACGGCGACGAAGTGCTCGTGCCCGCGCCGGACTATCCGCTGTGGACGGCCGCCGTCAGCCTCTCGGGCGGCACCCCGGTGCACTATATCTGCGACGAGCAGGCCGACTGGCAGCCGGATCTCGCTGACATCCGCAAGAAGATCACGCCCAACACGCGCGCGATCGTCATCATCAATCCGAACAATCCGACCGGCGCACTGTATTCGGACGAACTCCTCAAGGAGATCGTCTCGCTCGCCCGCGAACACAAGCTGATCATTTACGCCGACGAGATCTACGACAAGATCATCTATGACGGCGAAGAGCACACGTCCATCGGATCGCTTTCCGAAGACGTGCTCACGATCACCTTCAACGGCCTGTCCAAGAGCTATCGCGCCTGCGGCTACCGCGCGGGCTGGATGGTTGTGTCGGGCGACAAGCGTCCGGCGCGCGACTATATCGAAGGGCTGAACATTCTCGCCTCGATGCGCCTGTGCCCGAACGTGCCGGGTCAGTACGCCATTCAGACGGCGCTGGGCGGCTATCAAAGCATCAAGGACCTGATCGTGCCGGGCGGACGCCTGTACGAGCAGCGCGAGATCGCCTACCGCATGCTCACCGACATCCCCGGTGTGACCTGCGTGAAGCCGAAGGCGGCGCTGTATCTGTTCCCGCGTCTGGATCCGGCGGTGTACCCCATCGCCAACGATCAGGACTTCATTCTCCAGTTGCTGCTCGAAGAAAAGGTCCTGCTGGTGCAGGGCAGCGGCTTCAACTGGATGCACCCTGACCATTTCCGCGTAGTGTTCCTGCCTCACGAGGGCGACCTGAAAGACGCCATGAGTCGCATTGCCCGCTTCCTGGACGGTTATCGCCGTCGCCACAGCAAGTGATGCGCGCCAACCGATTCCGACTTTTGAGTAAAACTGCATGAAACCGATCAAATTGGGCCTGCTGGGCCTGGGCACCGTAGGCTACGGCGCCTTCCAGGTGCTGGCTCGTAACCAGGAAGAAATCCAACGTCGCGCCGGCCGGGGTATCGAGATTACGAAGGTCGCAGTGCGTAACGTCGAACGGGCCAAGGGGCTTGTGGGCCACGCGGCGGTCGTCACGGGCGACCCGTTCGAGGTCGTGAACGATCCGGCCATCGACGTCGTGGTCGAAACCATCGGCGGCTACGATCTCACGAAGGAACTGGTCCTCAAGGCGATTGAGAACGGCAAGCACGTGGTCACCGCCAACAAGGCGTTGCTGGCCGTGTACGGTAACGAGATCTTCGCCGCCGCCCGCAAGGCCAACGTGATGGTGGCGTTCGAAGCCGCCGTCGCCGGTGGCATTCCCATCATCAAGGCGCTGCGCGAAGGCCTGACGGCCAACCGCATTCAGTGGATTGCCGGGATCATCAACGGCACCACGAACTTCATTCTCTCGGAGATGCGCGACAAGGGCATCGACTTTGATGTGGCGCTTGCCGACGCACAGCGTCTGGGCTACGCGGAAGCCGATCCGACGTTCGACATCGAAGGCGTCGACGCCGCCCACAAGCTCACGCTGATGAGTGCCATTGCGTTCGGCGTGCCGGTGCAGTTCGACCGCGCCTATGTCGAAGGCATCACCAAGCTGTCGGCGCTCGACATCAAGTACGCCGAGGAACTCGGCTACCGTATCAAGCTGCTGGGCATTACGCGCCGCGCGGAAAACGGCATCGAACTGCGCGTGCATCCGACGCTGATCCCGGCCAAGCGCCTCATCGCCAATGTGGAAGGCGCGATGAACGCCGTGCTGGTGCAGGGCGACGCCGTGGGTGCCACGCTTTACTACGGCAAGGGCGCAGGCGCTGAGCCGACGGCGTCGGCTGTGGTGGCCGACATCGTCGACGTGACCCGTCTGCAGACGGCCGACCCGGAGCATCGCGTGCCGCATCTGGCATTCCAGCACGACTCGCTGTCCGATACGCCGGTGCTGCCGATCGACGAAGTGACGACGAGCTACTACCTGCGTCTGCGCGTGGTGGATCGTGCCGGTGTGATGGCGGAACTCACGCGCATTCTGGCGGACCTCGACATCTCCATCGACGCGCTGCTGCAAAAGGAATCGCGCGAAGGCGAGCACCAGACCGACATCATCATCCTGACGCACCAGACGCTAGAGAAGCACATCAACTCGGCCATCGCGAAGATCGAAGCGATGGACACGGTGCTGTCCAAGGTCACGCGCATCCGTATGGAAGCGCTGAGCTGAGCGGCACAGGTCACCGATACGACAGGACACGATTCCCATGAAATACATCTCCACGCGCGGCGCGGGCCTGACCTCTGGCGAACCGCAGTCGTTCTCCAGCATTCTGCTCGGCGGCCTCGCCCCGGACGGCGGTCTTTATCTGCCGACGGAGTACCCGCAGGTGACGGCCGACGAGCTGCGCGCCTGGCGTCAGCTGTCGTACGCCGAACTGGCCGCCAAGGTGCTGGCCAAGTTCGCGGGCGACATTCCGGCCGAGATCCTGGCAGATCTGACGAAGCGTACGTACACCGCCGAGGTGTATCGCAACGTGCGTCCGGGCGAAGACGCTGCTGACATCACGCCGCTGCTGCCGTTGGGCGTTGAGGGTGACACGCAGTTGTCGCTGCTCGCGCTCTCGAACGGCCCGACGCTCGCGTTCAAGGACATGGCCATGCAACTGCTTGGCAACCTGTTCGAATACGCGCTGGCGCAGCACGGCGACGCACTCAACATTCTCGGTGCGACCTCTGGCGACACCGGCAGCGCGGCGGAATACGCCATGCGCGGCAAGGAAGGCATTCGCGTCTTCATGCTCTCACCGGCAGGCAAGATGAGCGCGTTCCAGACGGCGCAGATGTATAGCCTGCAAGACCCGAACATCTTCAACCTCGCGGTCGAAGGCGTGTTCGACGACGCGCAGGACATCGTCAAGGCCGTCTCGAACGATCACGCCTACAAGGCGCGCTACAAGATCGGTACGGTCAACTCGATCAACTGGGCGCGCGTCGTGGCGCAGGTCGTGTACTACTTCAAGGGCTATTTCGCGGCCACGGGCGGCAAGTCCGGTCAGGATGGCGAAGTGTCGTTCACGGTGCCGTCGGGCAACTTCGGCAACGTCTGCGCCGGTCACATCGCGCGCATGATGGGTCTGCCGATCCGCAAGCTGGTTGTGGCAACCAACGAAAACGACGTGCTCGACGAGTTCTTCCGCACCGGCCGTTACCGCGTGCGCAAGTCGGCCGAGACGTTCCACACGAGCAGCCCGAGCATGGACATCTCGAAGGCATCGAACTTCGAGCGTTTCCTGTTCGATCTGCTGGGCCGCGATGCCACGGCAACGGCCGATTTGCTCAAGAAGGTCGAGCGCGAAGGCGGTTTCGATCTGTCGGGCAGCGAGGCGTTTGCGCGCGTCGCAAAGTTCGGTTTCGTGTCGGGCCGCAGCACGCACGCGGATCGTCTGGCGACGATTCAGGACGTGGCCAAGCGTTACGACGTGGTCATCGATACCCACACCGCCGACGGCGTGAAGGTCGCGCGCGAAGCGCTCGAACCCGGCGTGCCGATGGTTGTGCTGGAAACGGCGCAACCGGCGAAGTTCGCTGAAACGATTCGCGAGGCACTGCATCGCGAGCCGCCGCGTCCGGCAGGCTTCGAGCAACTTGAATCGCTGTCGCAGCGCTTTGAGACCGTGCCGAATGACGTCGAACGCGTGAAGGCCTACATCGCCGAGCACACCGGTCTGTAAGACGGTGCGTTGCTTTCTGCGCGCCTTTGCGTTTATTGACTGACTCCCGGGCCATTTGCATGCTGAGTACACAAGAAGCCCTCGACGCCGTGCTGGCGGCGGCGCGTCCGCTCGACGAACGTGAGACGGTCGACACGCTCGCGGCCAACGGCCGCGTGCTGGCGGCGGACGTCGTCGCCACGCTCGACGTCCCACCGATGGACACGAGCGCGATGGACGGGTACGCCGTCCGCACCGCCGATCTGACGGGCGACGCCACCGTGTTGCCCGTGTCCCAACGCATCCCCGCTGGGCACGCGCCCGAGCCGCTCGCCAGCGGCACTACGGCGCGCATCTTCACGGGGGCGCCGGTGCCCCCGGGGGCCGACGCCGTTGTGATGCAGGAGCAGTGCGAGGCCCGTGAGGATGGGACGGTTGTGATTCGTCACACCCCGGAAGCGGGCGAGTTCGTGAACCGTCAGGGCGCGGACATTCGTCGCGACAGTGTGGTGCTGGCGGCCGGTACCCGGCTGCGCGCGCAATCGCTGGGACTGGCGGCGTCCGTCGGCATCGCGAAGCTTCAGGTGGCCCGGCGTTTGCGCGTCGCCGTGTTCTTCACGGGCGACGAGCTGACGATGCCTGGTGAGCCGTTGCGTGCGGGCAGCATCTATAACTCCAACCGCTTCGTGCTGCGCAGCCTGCTGGAGAATCTGGGCTGCGAGATGACCGATTACGGCATCGTGCCCGACAACCTGGCGGCCACGCGCGCGATTCTGCGCGACGCCGCTCGCGGCAACGATCTGATCATCACATCCGGCGGTGTGTCTGTCGGTGAGGAGGATCACGTCAAGCCTGCGGTGGAAGCCGAGGGGCGTCTGAACCTGTGGCAGATCGCACTCAAGCCGGGCAAGCCGCTGGCGTACGGTGATGTCAACCGCATGGGCGGCGGTACGGCGCACTTCATCGGCTTGCCGGGCAATCCGGTGTCGAGTTTCGTGACGTTCCTGCTGTTCGTGCGGCCGTTCATCCTGCGTTTGCAGGGGGGGACGGACGTGACGCCGCGTCGCATCGCGATGCGCGCCGATTTCACGCAGAAGAAGGCGGATCGTCGCAACGAATTCGTGCGGGCGCGACTGAACGATCAGGGTGGCCTCGACGCCTTCCCGAACCAAAGCTCGGCGGTCCTCACGTCGACCGTGTGGGGCGACGGCCTCATCGACAACCCGCCGGGACACCGCATCGAAGCGGGGCAGACGGTGGCGTTCCTGCCGTTCTCCGACCTTCTATATTGAGAGACAGATGTGTGGCCCGATGTGTCGGGCCGCGCCTCGGACAGACTATGCAGATCGATCTTCGCTTTTTCGCCAGCGTCCGCGAGGCGCTCAACGTCGCCGAGGAGCGCGTGGACGCGCTGCCTGCTGGGATTGCTACGGTGGGAGACGTGCGGGAATGGTTGTGCGCGCGCGGCCCGGTCTGGGCCGAGACGCTCGGCCCGCAGCGTTCGCTGCGCATGGCGCTGAATCACACGATGGTGCCCGCGTCCACCCGCCTGACGGAAGGCTGCGAAGTCGCGTTCTTCCCGCCGGTGACGGGCGGTTGAACCACGCGCACGGTACATAGCTAAGGAGACGTCATTCCATGCCGATTCGAGTGCAGACCGAGGATTTCGACCTGTCGGAGGAAGTCCGGCGCTTGCGTGCAGACGATCTGCGCATCGGCGCGGTGGCGACATTCGTCGGAACGGTGCGCGATCTGAACGACGGGAAGGACGTCTCGCGCATGACGCTCGAGCACTATCCGGGCATGACGGAGAAGGCGCTGGAGGCGATTGTCGTGCAAGCGCGCGAGCGCTGGCGCTTGTTCGACGCGCTGGTCATCCACCGCTATGGCGAACTCGGGCCGGGCGATCAGATTGTGCTGGTGGCGGTCACGTCGGCGCACCGGGGCGACGCCTTTGCCGCTTGCGAGTTCATCATGGACTATTTGAAGACCGAGGCGCCGTTCTGGAAGAAGGAATCGACGCCGCAAGGCGAGCGCTGGGTCGATGCCCGCGAGACCGACACGGCGGCCCGCGAGCGCTGGACGAGCGGCGAGAAGTCCTGATTTCGCCTTCGGAGGCTGTCAAGCCTCCGATTTCCTGCTTATTTCAATCAACGTCGCCGAAATTCGCTAATTTTGGACGATCGTGTCAATCGTGCTGCCGATTCGGCCGTCTTTGCTTGATGCTCTCGAGCAAGGCGCGCTGCGCGGGCGGCAACGCGTACTCCCAACCGAACAGGTTCAGTTGAAGGCTCTCCGCGATGCGGATAGCCGGTTCCGCGAAGGCGAACGCCGCTTGCGGCTCAAACAGCTTGTCGAGCGTATCGAAGAAGAGCGCGAGCCAGCGGCTGAAGTGCTCGCCGCTGAGATGCCCGAAAGGCTGATGCGCCTGCGTCACATTGCCGCGATACCGTTTGGCCCCGAGCACGATGCTCGACCAGAACGCGACCATCTTTTCCAGATGCATGTCCCAGCGGCCTTCGAGGGCTTGCCGGAATACCGGGCCGAGCAGGTTGTCGTCGCGAATGCGTCCATAGAACGTGTGGACGAGCAGGCGCACGGCGTCCTCGTCGATCTCAGCGATTCGGGCCGTCGGCCATTCCAACGGATCGATGGCGGGCTGGCTGGCGGATCTTGCCGTCGTGGAAAGCGTGGATTCGGCTGACATTTCGTCGGGTGAGGGGGCGGCAACGGTATCGTTCGGCGCATTTCGATGGCCGGATGACGCATGGTGCGGCGTGCTGAAAGTAGCTATTATGAGCCTCAAACCGTGGCGTGTCCTGCGGTTGTCCCAACGCATCACGCGTCCGGCGCAGGGCGACGATCCCGTCGTCATCCCCGCCCGGCAAGCCTGAAGCCGGCGTCTCGTCCGGCGTTGCGCGAAATGTCAAACGTCGCGCTGTAATGCCCCTTGAAACCACAGGGGCTTGTCCGCACATCCGATCCAGAGAGATTTCTTACCGGAGCACTAGATGCGACAAGACAAATTCACCACGCAGTTCCTGGAAGCGCTGGCTGATGCCCAAAGCATGGCAGTCGGTCGCGACCAGCAATACATCGAGCCGTTGCACCTTCTCGCCGCGCTGATCGCACAACCCGAGGGCGCTGCGCGCTCGTTGTTGCAACGCGCAGGCGTGCAGGTTCAGCCGCTGGCGCACGACATCGAAACGGCCATCGCGAAGCTGCCGCAGGTGCAGGGCACCGACGGCAACGTGCAGGTCAGCCGCGAACTCGCGGGCCTGCTCAATCAGGCCGACAAGGAAGCGCAGAAGCATGGCGACAGCTACATCGCCAGCGAGATGTTCCTGCTCGCGCTCGCCGACGACAAGGGCGACACGGGCAAGCTCGCCCGCGGCCGTGGCCTCACCCGTAAAGCGCTGGAAGCCGCCATCGAAGGCGTGCGCGGCGGCGCATCCGTCGATAGTCAGGATGCCGAAAACCAGCGCGAAGCCCTCAAGAAATACACGCTCGATCTGACTGAGCGCGCCGCGTCCGGCAAGCTCGATCCGGTGATCGGCCGCGACGACGAAATTCGTCGCACGATCCAGATCCTGCAACGCCGTACCAAGAACAACCCTGTGCTCATCGGTGAGCCGGGGGTGGGCAAGACGGCCATTGTGGAAGGGCTCGCCCAACGTATCGTCAACGGCGAAGTGCCGGAGTCGCTCAAGAACAAGCGTGTGCTCGCGCTCGACATGGCCGGGCTGCTGGCCGGTGCGAAGTTCCGCGGCGAGTTCGAAGAGCGTCTGAAGAGCGTGCTCAACGACATTGCCAAGGACGAAGGCCGCACGATCCTGTTCATCGACGAAATTCACACGATGGTCGGCGCGGGCAAGGCCGAAGGCGCGATGGACGCGGGCAACATGCTCAAGCCTGCGCTTGCGCGCGGCGAGTTGCATTGCATCGGGGCCACCACGCTCGACGAATATCGCAAGTACATCGAGAAGGACGCTGCACTGGAGCGTCGCTTCCAGAAGGTGCTGGTCGAAGAGCCGAGCGTCGAAGCGACGATTGCGATTCTGCGTGGCTTGCAGGAGAAGTACGAACTGCACCACGGTGTGGAGATTACCGACCCGGCCATCGTCGCGGCGGCTGAACTCAGCCAGCGCTACATCACCGATCGCTTCCTGCCGGACAAGGCCATCGATCTGATTGACGAAGCTGCGTCGAAGATCAAGATGGAAATCGACTCGAAACCGGAAGTGATGGACAAGCTCGACCGTCGTCTCATCCAGTTGAAGATCGAGCGCGAAGCCATCAAGAAGGAAACGGACGAAGCGTCGCAGAAGCGTCTGGCGCTGATCGAGGAAGAGATTTCGCGCCTGGAGCGTGAGTACGCCGACCTCGAAGAAGTGTGGACGGCCGAGAAGGCGGCGGTGCAGGGCAGTGCGCAAGTCAAGGAAGAGATCGATCGCGTGCGTGCCGAGATCGCCAAGCTGCAACGCGAAGGCAAGCTCGACAAGGTGGCCGAGTTGCAATACGGCAAGTTGCCGCAGCTCGAAGCGCAGTTGAAGGATGCCGATGCCGCCGAAGCGGCGGGTCAGCAGTCGCAACCGCGTCTGTTGCGCACGCAAGTGGGCACGGAAGAGATTGCGGACGTCGTCTCGCGTGCCACGGGCATTCCGGTGTCGAAGATGATGCAGGGCGAGCGCGAGAAGCTGCTCAAGATGGAAGACAAGCTGCACGAGCGCGTCATCGGACAGGACGAGGCCATTACGGCCGTGGCCGACGCTATTCGTCGTTCGCGTGCCGGGTTGGCGGATCCGAATCGTCCGTACGGTTCGTTCCTGTTCCTCGGGCCGACCGGTGTGGGTAAGACCGAGCTGTGCAAAGCGCTTGCGATGTTCCTGTTCGATTCGGAGGATCACCTCATCCGTATCGACATGAGCGAGTTCATGGAGAAGCACAGCGTGGCGCGTCTGATCGGGGCGCCTCCGGGCTACGTCGGGTACGAAGAAGGCGGTTATCTGACGGAAGCCGTACGTCGTAAGCCGTACAGCGTGATTCTGCTCGACGAAGTCGAGAAGGCTCACCCGGACGTCTTCAATGTGCTGCTGCAAGTGCTGGACGATGGCCGCATGACCGACGGGCAAGGACGTACCGTGGATTTCAAGAACACGGTGATCGTGATGACGTCGAACCTCGGTTCGTCGATGATTCAGTCGATGGTGGGTGAGCCGCAGGAACGGATCAAGGACGCCGTCTGGACGGAGATCAAGGATCACTTCCGTCCGGAGTTCCTGAACCGGATCGACGAAGTCGTGGTGTTCCACGGACTCGACCAGAAGCATATCGAGTCGATTGCCACTATCCAGATCGAGATCCTGCGTCAGCGTCTGGCTAAGCTCGACATGAATCTCGAGGTCACCAAGGCGGCGCTCACGCATGTGGCGCGCGAAGGTTTCGACCCGGTGTTCGGGGCACGACCGCTCAAGCGCGCGATCCAGCAGGAGATCGAGAACCCGGTCGCCAAGCTGGTGCTCGCAGGCACGTTCGGCCCGAAGGACACGATCCCGGTCGACTGGCGCAATGGCCGCTTCACCTTCGATGGCGAGACCGCCGCGCAGGTGAGCAAGGCGACCGAGGCTGCCGCCGAGTAAGCCTGACCGGCTGACTGATCGAACCATCCCCGCGTTTCGCAAGAGGCGCGGGGATTTTTTTCGTGTGTGAAGCGATGCGTCGTCCTGTCACAATCGTCGGCGAAAATGCGCGACCACCGCATCGCCTTGCAGGTGGCTGGGTGGTGGCGTGACAAACCGCGCACCATTCGCGTCGACGAGGTTGCGGTTGGCGTCGACGGCAAACCGTTCGTCGCAAGCGGGCTGCGAGACGCGCCGTGCGTGGCTTATCGTCAGGTCATGATTCGAACCCTGTGAGGACGTCATGACGACGATAGTAGCGATCCACGTGGCCGTAGCGACGGCCGCCGTCTTGTTGGGCGCGGGTATTTTGTTCATGCGGCGCGGCACACCCCGGCACCGGTGGGCAGGACGCGTGTGGGTGTCGGCGATGACGGCGACGGCCGCGACGAGCTTCGGCATCCGGGAGTTGGAGCACGGCAACTTTTCGTGGCTGCATGCGCTTTCGGTGTACGTGCTGGTCGGGCTGGCGCTTGCCGTGCTGGCGATTCGGCGCGGCGACGTGATGGCGCACCGGCGGCAGATGATGGGGCTCTTTACCGGGCTGGTCATCGCGGGCGTCGCGGCGGTGGCGGTGCCCGGGCGCACGCTCAGCAACGCGTTTGCGCAGATGTGGCAACATGACGCACGGCCAATAGGAACATTAAAACAGACGCAGACAGAGACGCTGGACAAAGGGCCGGGCCTGCTCGCCATGATCACAGGATCGGGCTGGAGCGAAGCCGGAGGCGCACAACAATGACGTCGACCATGAAATCATCGCAATCCGCTCAGGCCGCGCAGGCGGGCCGCGTCATCGAGACGCGTGGCCTGTGGCTTCGATTTGCACGTGAACTCGTGGGTGTGCTGCTTTTCAACACGGCCATCGCGTTGGCACTCTGGTTCATCGGTTTCGGTGGTTCGTTCGTCCAGAATCTGGTGTTTGCGCAGTGCATCGGCATCGCCATTACGGTGTTTATCGACGGCGGACGCCGGTTGATCTGGCGCGATGCGCGGCCATCGATGGTGGGGTTCCTGCTGCTCGTCGCATTCGGTTGCGCAGCTGGCCTGGCGCTCGGCATTGCGACGGGGACGATATTGCTCGGCCTGCCGATCACGATGTGGCGTCCGGTCAACGGCCATTCGATGCCCATCGTCCTGCTGATCGCGCTCATCGCGACGGCGATTGGCAGCTATCACGGCTGGTCGCGGGCGCGTATCGCACAGTTGAGTGAGGAGACGGCGCATCAGGCGTTGCGCGAAGCCGCGGCCGACCGTCAGCTGGTGTACGCGCAACTTCAGACACTTCAGGCACAGCTGGAGCCGCACTTTCTGTTCAACGTGCTGGCGAATCTCGATTCGCTGATCGCGAGCGACCCGGCCCGGGCGCGTGTACTGCTCGGCCATTTGAATCGCTTCTTGCGTGCGTCGCTGGCGGCGACCCGCTCGGAGACCACGCCGCTCGCAGACGAGTTCGCGTTGCTTGAAGCATTACTGGCCATCCAGCAGGTGCGCTTCGGCGAGCGTCTGCGTTACACGTTCGATTTGCCTGACGAATGCCGCGCTGTGCGTGTGCCCCCGATGCTCGTGCAGCCGCTGGTGGAGAACGCGGTGAAGCACGGCGTTGAACCGCTGTCGGGTGGCGCGAGCGTGGCGGTAAGCGCGTGGTGCGAACGGACGACCTCCGGCGTGGACCAGATCGTGGTGCGCGTGACAGACGACGGTGCAGGCTTTCCCGTCGCAGGTGCGAATGCAAGCGGCGATGCGGCGGAACGTACGTTCGGCATCGGCTTGACGAATATCCGGGAGCGCCTGCGGGTGCTCTATGGCGACGACGCGCGACTCACGCTCAACGAGGGCGTACCGCGAGGCGTCGTTGCAACATTGCGCTTGCCTGTGGCGTCGCCCGGGCAGGGAGCCGAAGCGGGCAGCGCAAATGGCAGAGGTTTCTAGTCGCAGAGAGTGGAGTGCATGACATCCCCCGTCGCCCTGATCGCCGAAGACGAACCGTTGCTCGCCGACGCGTTGCGCGCCATGCTCGCGCAGGCGTGGCCCGAGTTGCAGATGCTGCCCGTAGCACCCGACGGCACGTCGGCGATTGCCGCGATCGCGCGGTCGCAACCGGACGTTGTGTTTCTCGACATCTCAATGCCGGGTGCGACCGGCATCGAGGTTGCGCAGGCGTGTGCGCGATTGAGCCGACCGCCTCAAATCGTGTTCGTGACGGCGTTCGACCGGTTTGCGCTTGAGGCCTTCGACGCGGCGGCGGTCGATTACCTGCTCAAGCCGGTGGCCCCGGAGCGTCTGGCGCGCACGGTCGCGCGCGTGCGCGAACGGCTGGCAGCGCCGACGGGCGATACGCTCTCGAAGTTGTTGACGACCTTGCGTACGCATCTGGAGGCGGCAGAAGGACGAGAAGGACGAGAGGGGCAGCCGTCTGCGTCATCCCAGACCGCGCCCGCGGGACAGGTGAATCAGAACGGACAGAATGCCCGCGAGTATCTCCAGTTCGTGCGCGCATCGGTGCGCGACGAGATCCGGATCGTGCCCGTGGAGGAGATTTGCTTTTTCGAAGCGGCGGACAAGTATGTTGTTGTGGCGACGGTCGAAGGTGACCTGCTCATCCGCACGAGTCTGCGCGAGCTACTGCCGCAGCTCGATCCGTCGCGATTCTGGCAGGTGCATCGCAGCACCGTCGTCAATGTGGGGGAAGTCGTGAGCGCGCAACATACGCCGCTCGGACGTCTGACACTCAAACTCAAACGCCGCAAAGACCGCGTGGCGGTCAGTCGTCAGTACGCTCATCTGTTCCGACAAATGTAGTGTCGGGGGCGGTGGCGAAGAAGTCGGTCGGCGTACGTCCGAAGGTGCGCTTGAACATCGCGGAGAATGCGCTCTGACTCCGATAGCCGAGTTCGCGCGCGATACGCGAAAGCGGATAGCCTTTGGACGCCAGCGGAATCGCCTGCGCGAGCAACGCCTGCTGACGCCATTGCACGAAACTCATATTCAGTTCCTGACGAAACAGACGTCCGATCGTGCGCGGGCTGGCTCCGGCGAAGCGCGCCCATTGATCGAGCGTCCAGGCGCGGGCCGGATCGGCGAGCATCGCCGTACATAACGTGAGCAGGCGCTTGTCGCGGGGAAGTGGGACTTCCAGTGGCAACGGGGAGGCGCGTCGCAGTTCGTCGAGAATCAGCGCGCCGAGCAATTGCTCGCGGGGCGGATCGAGATCGGGGCCGGGCACGTCGATGGCCGCGATCAATTCCCGCAGCAGCGCGGAGACTTCCACCACACGACATTGATCGAGACCCGACGGGATCACGTCGGGATGCACATACAGCGTGCGCAGATACGACGGCTCGTTGACCAGCAGGCTGTGTTCGATGTCGGGTGGAATCCAGATCGCACGTGAGGGCGGCACGATCCACGCGGCGTCGGCCACGGCGATCTGAATGACGCCTCGCGGGGTGTAAGCCACCTGCGCCCACGCATGGCGATGATTCGGAACACGGATGCCATCGCGCAACGGCCGGGCGCGCAGACGCACCGGGCGCGACGGTGTCGGCATGAAGGTGTCCGGTACGACGTAATTGTCGAACTCGGCCTGAGCGGCGGGCAGGGGTTCGAGGCCCGGCGGCTCGGCATCCGTTGGATCGGCTTGCGCGGACATGAGGGTCGGCATGACGTGTGATGGCGACAATGGGAATTTTGTAAGTGTAAACTCGTTGTCAGTCACTTTCGAACCGGATGCAAGTCATGCCTAGCCTCGCGCCTGTTGCGCCCGCTGCCCAAGCGGTGTCTGTCGAATCCATTCCGGTCGATGCGCGACCCGATGCCGTGTACGTCTTCGTCTACGGCACGCTGCGCGCGGGCGAGATCAACGACATGATGCGTGCGGCGGAGCGTCACGGCATCGCGGCACCGACGTACGTCGGCACTTCGACGCTAGGCGGGCAGCTTTACGACTTTGGTAGCTATCCGGGTATGGTGCTTGGCGCGATTGAGGCGGGAAGCGTGACCGGTGACGTCTACCGGATAGATGCAGCGCTAATCCCGGTGCTCGATGAAATCGAAGCCGTCTATCCGGGCGAGGCAGGCCTATTCGTGCGAGAGATGCTTGATGTCGCGTTCGACGGTGCCACGTACACATGCATCGTCTATCCGGTGGACGCAGCAGCCGTCAGCCAGTTGCCCCGCATCCCCGACGGCGACTGGATCGCCTATCGCCAGACACGGGACGCCGACGCAGCGTAGTTGGCGGGACCTGTCGCTATTAACGGTCGCCCAAGGCTGTCGCGCGTGACAGGCGAAAGCCGAACGGGTTCAGCGATGTGCCGATGTCGTAATGATCGATACCGTCCGCGCGTTTGAGCCATCGGGCGAGGCCGACCGTCATCGGCAGAACCAGCCATTGCAGGGCACATTTGAAGACGAATTCGAGCCCGGCCATGCGCGTCATGGCGTCGATGTCGAGCACGTAAGCGAACGCCACAACCACGAAGACGACGGAATCGAGTAACGCCGCCAGTGCACTGCCGACGATGAATCGAAGGCTAGCCAGCCTGCCGTGCATCGCGACCTTCATGCGCGCCAGCGTTGCCGCGTTGGCGAACTCTCCTACGAGACACGCCGACACCGACGCCAGAAACATGTGTGCGATGGACTCGAACCAGTGACGTTGCACCTCGTCGGTGAAGCCGGTTTCGGAGGCCCATGTGGGATCGGTTGGCAGCATGGCCATCAACCATAGAAAGACAAGCATCACGAGATTTGCGGCAAGACCGCTCCAGATCACAACCCGGCTGATGCGATAACCGTAGACCTCGGTCAGTACCGACGAGAAGACGTAGGCAAACGGGAAGCTGATCAGCGCGGCAGAAAACGTGAGCCGGAATGGCTCTCCCGCGACGGTCCACGGCAGCGTGACTTCACACACGCGCGCGCCCAGCGCATTCGAGATCAGGAGAAAGCTGACAAAGCCGATGGCCAGCACAATGACGGCGGGTGTGATGTGCGTCGCCTGCTGCGAGGGGATGAGGCGCTCGGGAGATAGCGTCGGAGCGAGATCAGTCATACGGTCATTGGCGAATGGTGCGTTGATTGGTGATGGCGACGCCGTGCGTCGAGCGTACGGGATTGATGTCGAGCCCGTAGCGCCGGGTAAAGCGTGCCCCGACGGACAAACGTGACGGCGTGCATTGCGTGAGGATGTCGGCAAAGAGCGTCTCCACGCATTGCTCGATGTACATCTCGCTATCCCGAAAGGAGAGAACGTACGCCATAAGCGACCGTGAGCAAATTGGCAGGCCCGTGTAGTCAAACCATACCGTGCCATAGTCGACGCCCCCGCTGAGGGGGCACCGTACGCTCAACAGATCCGAGGTTAGACATTCGCGTGCCGAGGACGCTTCCAACATATTGGCGTCGCGATGGATGCGCAACAGATGGGCATCGACGCCACCTCGGATCACGCCAACGGACTCAGTATCCAGCGATCGCGCCACCGGCCCACAAGCGGCGGTCGCTCGCACCGCCTGGCGCACCGGCGTGCTACGCACGAGGACATAGGCCTGAAGACATCGCGATAATTCCGACGCGATATGCGATTCCAGTGCTTCCGACGATTCGAAACGGCACTCTCGAAGCGTGAGGAAATAGCGCTGCGCATCTGCCATCTCCAGTGTGTAAGGCGAGTCGCACGGAATCACCAGTTCCACGACGGCGATCTGGGGGCGCTCATGCATGTCCATCCAACTGATTTCATAGTGATTCCACAAGTCGTATCCTCGCGGGACAGTTGTGCTTGCGGGGGCGCGACACTGCAAACGGGATCGGGGAATCGGGTGGAGAGTCGTTCGATGAGAAAGCGCCTGCAAATTTCGATACGTCATAGCGTGTGAAGCTCCGGAGGTTCGACTCACGACCATATCGCACGACGTTTTGGCCTTTCAATGCGCGGATTCCGAAAAGCGGATGGGGCGATTCACCATTTGATCGGGCCGACGCATCGCAGCACCTTCGTCGGATGGACATCGCCATGTCCGATTATGACCAGCGCTCCCTGTTCCGATGTGGGAGGATTCAGGCATTCCGATCCTCTCATGACGGCCACTCGTGCCGTCTGTCCGACCATGCGTTCATCCGACATCGCTCGCTTGTTGACGCTCTCCGCCATCTGGGGAGCCAGCTTTCTTTTCATGCGCATCATCGTGCCTGCGCTCGGGCCGCTACCGACCGCGTTCTTTCGCGTGACGCTCGGTGCCATCGGGCTCGCGGTCATCCTGCTGGCGATGCGCGTTCGGTGGGAGTTCAAAGGGTTGCTCGGGGCCGCGATGGTGCTCGGCGTCATCAATTCGGGCATTCCGTTCGTCATGTATTGCCTCGCCGCGCGCGTGCTGCCCGCCGGATACTCCGCGATTCTCAATGCCACCACGCCGCTGATGGGCGTTGTGATCGGCACGCTGTTTTTCCGTGAGCGTCTGACGGGCGCGAAGAGTCTGGGCGTGCTGCTGGGGCTGATCGGTGTGGCCGTGCTCACGCGCACCGGCCCGGTCACGATGTCCGGCCCGGTCGTGATGGGGGCGCTCGCGTGTCTCGTCGCCACGTCGTGCTACGGCCTTGCCGGTTACCTCACCAAGCGCTGGATCACCGAGCGCGGTGGTCTCGACGCCAAGCTCGTCGCGTTCGGCAGCCAACTCGGCGCGGCCATCGTGTTGCTGCCGTTCTTCGGTTACGTCTCGGCAACGTCCGGTATTCCTGGACCGGCAACTAGCGGTGTATGGGCCGCTATGGCGGCGCTCGGCTTCCTGTGCAGCGCCGTCGCCTATATGTTGTTCTTCCGTCTGATCGCTGATCTCGGACCGTTGCGCTCGCTGACCGTCACCTTCCTGATTCCGCCGTTCGGTGTGCTCTGGGGCGCATTGTTCCTGAACGAGGCCGTCACGATGGCTCACTTCTTCGGTGGATGTTTCATTGCAATGGCCGTCTGGTTGGTATGCAAGCCGCCGAAGGCGCTCCCGTCGACGAGTCGCGCCGCCTCATAAACCCTGTCCGCATCCCGCTTCCGAAGGCCGATGACCTGTGTCATCGGCCTTTTTTCATGATGTGGAATGTCTTTGCGGTGCGTAAAAATTTGCGCTGCTTGGCACAACTTGGTGATTTCAGGAAGGAAAATAACGTTTCGCATCAAGAAATTATTTTGTTATGTAATTGATTTATATAAATAAAAAATATGTGATTGAGCGCTGATTCGTTCTGTTGCGTTGCGTGAGAAATCCCTAAACTCTTATACAAGACCTGCCGATTTGGAGACGCCGAGCGCGGTCAACCGCAGGGCCGGCGATCACATGGCAGTAAAGAGTCACCCCCTTTTATTTGTATCGAGAAACCAGGAGAGATCATCATGACGACGCGCCAAGAGCAAGTGAAGCAACTCGAACAGGACTGGGCGAACAACCCGCGCTGGAAGGGCATCAAGCGTGGCTACTCGGCGGAAGACGTGGTGCGCCTGCGTGGTTCGATCCAGCCGGAACAAACGCTGGCCCGTCGTGGTGCCGAGCGTCTGTGGAGCATGATCAACGAGAAGCCGTTCGTGAACGCGCTCGGCGCGCTTACGGGCAATCAGGCCATGCAGCAGGTCAAGGCCGGTCTCGAAGCCATCTACCTGTCGGGCTGGCAAGTCGCTGGCGACGCCAACGTCGCCGGTGAAATGTACCCGGACCAGTCGCTGTACCCGGCCAACTCGGTGCCGCAAGTCGTGCGCCGTATCAACAACACCTTCACGCGTGCCGACCAGATTCAATGGTCGGAAGGCAAGAACCCGGGCGATGAAGGCTATATCGATTACTTCGCCCCGATCGTGGCCGACGCGGAAGCCGGTTTCGGCGGCGTGCTCAATGCCTTCGAACTGATGAAGGCCATGATCGAAGCCGGCGCCGGTGGCGTTCACTTCGAAGACCAGCTTGCCTCGGTCAAGAAATGCGGCCACATGGGCGGCAAGGTGCTCGTGCCGACGCGTGAAGCCGTCGCGAAGCTGGTTGCGGCACGTCTGGCGGCCGACGTGCTCGGCGTGCCGACGGTGCTCATCGCCCGTACCGATGCCGAAGCGGCCGACCTGATCACGGCCGACGTCGACCCGCTCGACCAGCCGTTCTGCACCGGTGAGCGCACCGTCGAAGGCTTCTACCGCACGCGTAACGGTCTGGATCAGGCCATCGCTCGCGGTCTGGCGTACGCACCGTACGTCGATCTGGTGTGGTGCGAAACGGGCAAGCCGGACCTCGAATTCGCCAAGCAATTCGCGGAAGGCATCCACAAGCACTTCCCGGGCAAGATGCTCTCGTATAACTGCTCGCCGTCGTTCAACTGGAAGAAGAACCTCGACGACGCGACCATCGCCAAGTTCCAGAAGGAACTCGGTGCGATGGGCTACAAGTTCCAGTTCATCACGCTGGCTGGCTTCCACAGCCTGAACTACTCGATGTTCAACCTGGCACACGGTTACGCCCGTCGTCAGATGAGCGCCTTCGTGGAGTTGCAGGAAGCCGAATTCGCCGCCGCCGACAAGGGCTTCACGGCGGTCAAGCACCAGCGCGAGGTGGGTACGGGCTACTTCGATGCCGTCACGCAAACGATTGAGCGCGACGCATCGACCACGGCCCTGAAGGGGTCGACGGAGGACGAACAGTTCTTCGACGAAAAGAAGGCGCAGGTCAAGGCAGCCTGACAGGGCTGAGGGAGGGCGCGATGCGCCCGTCAGCGGCGATGCGCGTGGGGGCACGTCGTACGCTGGCGGAACAGTATCGCGTCAGGACCGCGCGTCCGGCTTATCCGGCCGGGGCAGTTGGGGCGGCGTTCCCGTCGCTGTCTTGACTGCGCTGCACGCCTGAACGAGAAAAGGCTCGTGAGCTTATCCCGCTCACGGGCCTTTTTTCATGGTGTCGACGATGTCGATGGCATCGAGGTCATCCGCTTCGTCAACGCAATCAACGCGATCAACGGTAGACGAGGACCGGAATCTTCGAGTGCACGAGCACGCGTTGCGTCTCGCTGCCGAGCAGCAGACTCGTGAGACCGCGCCGCCCGTGCGAGGCCATCAGAATGACGTCGCACCCGTGACGCTCCGCTGCGTCGATGATGCCCAGATAAGGGGCGGGAAAGGTCGAACTGTCGCGGTCGAAGGGCACGCCCGCTGCCGCGGCCGCCTGTGCGAGATCGTCGAGATGCGCGCAGGCTTCTTCGGCAATGCGTTCACTGAACGTGGCCGGTGCTTCGAGCACGTATTCGCTAAATGGGGAGTAGGGATACTCGGCAAGACAGCAGTAGCCGGTGACTCTGGCGTTCAGGGCGCGGGCCAGTTCGAGCCCGCCCGTCACAGCCTTTTGGGATAGCTCCGAGCCGTCGGTCGGAATGAGGATGTGGGTAAACAACATATGACCTCCCGCAGTTGGCGTTGCTGAACACGCGTTCACAGGCTCGCGCAGGTATCACGGTCTTGCACCCAGTCCGCTGTCTTGCAGCTTCCGATGCCTGTCCGGCATCGCCTGCGGACCCTTCGCTTCGATTTTATGGCTTCGGCGCGACGCAACAACGGGGGCAAACCCGATATTGAGACGGGCTATCCGCAGCAAACGTTCCTCGCGCGCATTACGTCGAGGAGGGGCCTGCAGCCCGCGCCCGTGCTGGCCGGGCGTCTCACGCCGTGCGTCAAATCGACGCGTGTGGACGCGTATGGCTACGCACTTGGGTGCACGCTTTCGTGCAAATTTTGAGACGCGTCATCTTGCCAGTACGCCGAACTGCCGTAGTGATGCCTGAGATGGTCGATGAACAGGCGCACTCGCAGCGGCAGGTGGCGGCGCTGAGGAAACACGGCGTGAATGCCGATGGGCGGCGCGGCGAATGCGTCGAGCACGGTCGTCAGCCGACCGGCGCGAATGTCGTCGCCCACCTCCCACCACGAGCGCCACGCCAGTCCGTAGCCCTCCAGACACCAATCGTGCAGTACCGCGCCGTCGGTGCATTCCATCGTCCCGTTCACGCGGATGGTAACGACCTTGCCGTCCTGCGCAAAGGTCCAGCCGCGCTGCTGGTTGGCGGTCGAGCCGAACGCGAGGCAATTGTGACGGGCGAGGTCATCGAGCGACTCGAGACGGCCGTGCGCGGCAAGATACTCGGGAGACGCCACGCACACGCGCCGGTTCTCACCGAGACGCAGCGAGACGAGGCTGGAGTCGGGCAACTCACCGAGCCGGATCGCACAGTCGAAGCCCTCGTTGACCAGATCGACAAGCCGGTCCGACAGATCGAGGGTGACGGTGACGTCCGGATGCGACGCGATGAACACCGGCAGCAACGGGGCGACATGACGTCGCCCGAACCCGGCGGGGGCCGACAGTCGCAAATGCCCGCTGGCCTTCACGCCACCGGCCGACACGGCGGCTTCGGCGTTGTGCATCTCGTTGAGAATGCGCTGGCAGTCCTCCAGAACGGCGGAGCCTTCGAAGGTCAGCGTCACGCGCCGGGTCGTGCGTACGAGCAGCTTCACGCCCAGCCGGTACTCGAGCGCGTCGATACGCCGCCCGATCACGGCCGGGGCCACGCCTTCCAGCGCCGCAGCCCCGGACAAACTGCCCCTGGCGGCCACGGCAACGAACGTTTCGATTTGTTTGAAGCGATCCATGACGCCGATTATGTACTAAAAAGTCATAGATAAAGTGATTTCTATGCATCTTTATGATGATCGGCATCAATAATAGAATCGGCGGGCGATGCTGCCGGATCGCGTGATCCCCCGGCATTGACGGAAGTGCGCGTCCTACACGCCCAATGAGGCGTGAGGGCCCTGTGCAAAGCCCCTGAAGTCCCTTCCTTGCGGCGTACTTCCGAACATAAACAAGCTGTTGGAGATCCCTGATGCCTTTGAGTCTGCCCCCAGGCATGCAACTGCATGTCGACGCCACCGATATCCGTCCCGAATACGAATCCATTCTGACGCCCGAAGCGCTGGCATTCGTCGCGAAGCTGCACCGCGCTTTCGAGTCGCAACGTCAGACGTTGCTCGCCGCCCGTGAAGCGCGCGTGGCGCGTCTGGATGCCGGTGAAGTGCCCGATTTTCTGCCTGAGACGAAGGCCATCCGCGACGGCGACTGGCGTATCGCGCCGCTGCCGGATGCGCTGCAATGCCGTCGCGTGGAGATCACGGGGCCGGTCGAGCGCAAGATGATCATCAACGCGCTGAACTCCGGCGCGGACAGCTACATGACCGACTTCGAGGACTCGAACACCCCGAACTGGCATAACCAGCTGCAAGGTCAGATCAACGTGCGCGATGCCGTGCGCGGCACCATCAGCCTTGAGCAGAACGGCAAGCACTACCAATTGAACGATAAGGTCGCGACGCTGATCGTGCGTCCGCGCGGCTGGCATCTCGACG
Organism: Pandoraea sp. NPDC090278; assembly: GCF_044772185.1. Classification (NCBI taxonomy): domain Bacteria; kingdom Pseudomonadati; phylum Pseudomonadota; class Betaproteobacteria; order Burkholderiales; family Burkholderiaceae; genus Pandoraea; species Pandoraea sp. NPDC090278. Next base: position 783,514 of record NZ_JBIVYJ010000001.1, read on the forward strand.
AAAAGCACGTGAGCGTGGACGGCGTGCGCATGTCGGGCAGCCTGTTCGACTTCGGCCTGCATTTCTTCCACAACGTAAAGACGTCGCTTGAGCGCGGCTTCGGTCCTTACTACTACCTGCCGAAGCTGGAGAGCCATCTCGAAGCGCGTCTGTGGAACGACGTGTTCGTGCTTGCACAGAGCGAACTGGGCGTGCCGCAAGGGACCATCAAGGCGACGGTGCTCGTCGAGACCGTGCTCGCAGCGTTCGAGATGGACGAAATCCTCTACGAGCTGCGCGAGCATAGCTCAGGCCTGAACGCGGGCCGTTGGGACTACATCTTCTCGTGCATCAAGAAGTTCAAGGTCGACGCCGACTTCTGTCTCGCCGACCGCAGCCGCATCAACATGACGGTGCCGTTCATGCGCGCTTACGCGTTGCTGCTGCTCAAGACGTGTCACCGTCGCAATGCGCCTGCGATTGGCGGCATGAGCGCGCTGATCCCGATCAAGGGCGACCCGGAAGCGAACGAAAAGGCGATGGCTGGCATTCGCGGCGATAAGGCGCGCGATGCGACCGACGGTTACGACGGCGGCTGGGTCGCGCACCCGGGGCTGGTGCCGGTCGCGATGGAAGAGTTCGTGAAGGTGCTGGGCGATCGTCCGAACCAGATCGACAAGCAACGCGACGACGTAAGCGTCAAGGGCCGCGACCTGCTGGAGTTCAAGCCGGAAGCGCCGATCACGGAAGCCGGGCTGCGTAACAACATCAACGTCGGCATCCACTATCTGGGCGCCTGGCTGGCGGGCAACGGTTGCGTGCCGATCCACAACCTGATGGAAGACGCTGCCACCGCCGAGATTTCGCGCTCGCAGGTGTGGCAATGGATCCGTTCGCCGAAGGGTAAGCTCGACGACGGTCGCAAGGTCACCGCAGAACTGGTGCGCGAACTGATTCCGCAGGAACTCGCCAACGTCAAGGAACTTGTGGGACAGGTCGCACCGACGTACGACCGCGCCGCCGTGATTTTCGAGACGATGAGCACGAGCGAGAACTTCGTCGACTTCCTCACGCTGCCGCTTTACGAAGAGGTTTGATGGCCGCGTCTGCCGTCATGCTCAGCCGATCGCGGGTGGTGTGACGGTGCGACGCGCAGGCGCCGGAACGGAAGAAAGGTAACGCAATGGGACGATGGTGACATCGTCCCATTTTGTTTTACACGTGCTTTGTCTTGTTTGAGTCGCCGCGCTACACTGAACTTTGAGGTGCTGGTCCTCGTCCTACTCGTCCACGTTTTGAGAGGATGCCGATGTCGCCCGATATTCCAGAGGTTCCGGAGACTTCCGTCAATGCTTCCGATGCTGCAGCGCTGACGCACGCGCCTCGCGGACCCGGCAAGATCGTCGAGGAAATCCCTGCGTCGCCACGCGGTTTGTATCCCCACATCGAGCCTTTCGAGTCCGGCATGCTCGACGTTGGCAACGGTCACAACATTTATTGGGAGCGCTGCGGCAATCCCAAAGGCAAGCCCGCAGTGTTCCTGCACGGCGGCCCCGGCGGCGGCTGTTCGCCCGAGCGCCGGCGCTTGTTCGATCCTTCGAAGTACTGCATCACGTTGTTCGATCAGCGTGGCTGCGGACGCTCGTTGCCGCACGCGAGTCTCGACTACAACACGACATGGGATCTGGTCGACGACATCGAAGCCTTGCGCACGAAGTTCGGTTATGCGCAATGGCTCGTCTTCGGTGGCTCGTGGGGCAGCACGCTGGCGTTGGCTTACGCGCAGGCCCATGTGAGCCGTGTGAGCGAACTGGTCGTTCGCGGGATTTTTACGGTGCGTCGCGAAGAGCTGCACTGGTACTACCAGAAGGGTGCGTCGTGGCTGTTCCCGGACCGTTGGGAAAAGTTTCTTGCACCGATTCCGCTCGAAGAGCGCGGCGATCTGATGCGCGCGTATCAGAAGCGACTCACGCATCGCGACGAGTCGGTGCGTATCGAAGCGGCACGCGCATGGAGTATGTGGGAGGGCAGCACGATCACGCTGCTGCCGGACGATCAGTTGGCCCAAGCGTTCGGCGATCCACATTACGCGCTTGCGTTTGCGCGCATCGAAAATCATTACTTCGTGCACGACGGTTTCCTGAAGCCGAACCAACTGATCGGGGGCGCGCATGCGTTGTGCGACGTCCCCGGTGTGATCGTGCAGGGACGCTACGACATGGCGACGCCCGCCCGCACCGCGTGGGAGCTTCACAAGGCGTGGCCTGAAGCCGACTTCTACTGGGCACCGGATGCCGGTCACGCCTTCAGCGAGCCGACGATCCAGCATTGGCTGATCGAGGCGACGGACCGGTTTGCGGCGGGGTAGCGAGACGCGAATTTTCCCCGATCGTCAAAATCTGCAATCACAGGCGTGCGCACGGTGAGATGGTAGGACCGTCTCACTGATCGACGACACGCCTGCCATGCAAACGAGCATCTGTGCGCAGCGGCCTGCGCTATGAATTCAGTCACCGAAGTGCCCACCCAGACGGTTCCCTGTAGCGTTGTGTCGGATGCCGAAAGGGAAGCGCCTGCGCGAACCGACGCCCGCTTCGCGTCTTGCTTCGACACCCTCGAAACGGAACTCGCCGCTTGCGAGGACTCGTATTCGCAAGCCATAGAGCACTTCATCAACGACCTCCTGGAAATCGACGATTGGGGGGACTCGGCACAACCGGGGCGTCTCTTCTCCGAGGGCGCAGATGCTGACCCGTTGCGCAGGGCGTTGGTGAACTGCCACGTCGCGTCGTTCGCCGAAGGTCGGCATTATCTTGCTGATGTGCCGGGCAGCTTCCCCGTCGATATCGGCCAGCAATGTCTTCATGTATTGCAGCACTTGAGTCCGACGTCGCGACTTGCGCTCCTGACACCGCCCTCCGATGCAACCAAGTGGGTGATCGTCCGCCTGAACTACGACGGCACGGTCATCGTGAGACTGCCGGAGTCTCGCTGGCTTTTGCCACTGATGCCGGAATGCGTGTCGGACGCCGCCGGTGCGCTGACCCGTCACGAAATGCAGACGCTGCTCCAACGGCGGCTGGCCAACGGATTGACCGTCGTGCAAACGATCGAAGGATTGCGAGCGGAACTGACATTGGACGACTGGCGAATGCTCGCGCACTGGCACGCGTTCAAAGGGCAAAAGTACGCGCGCGCCGACCGACACGATCTGTCGGCCACCGAGTTCGTATCGGCGTGTGAGGCAGCAATGTGCGGCGACGATTGGGGCGAGGCTGTGCTGTATTGCGAGGAGGCGCTGCGTGGCCTCAACGTGTGTGCAGACGCAAGCCTGGCAATGCCGCTGGGGAGCCGGTTGAAGCAGGCGTTCGACGCGCGCGGCTTTACGCTATCTGGGGCGGAGGTAGCATGGGCGTTAGCGGAGCATGTCCTGGATCCTCTGGGACTCGCGGAAAGCGCCGCATGTCTTCGTCAACAGGCGACGCAATGCCTCGAGGCTGCGGGGTTGCCTGATCCGGCAGGGAGCGACAGGTGGCAAACGGCTGACGTGATCCAAGATGCGTTGTCCGCGCGCAAGGCGGCATTCTCGGCATCCGGGTTGACGTTCGCGTCATACGACATCTGCTTCGACGACATGGAGGATCGCTGGACACGAGACCGCTTCGACGCCGATGCCGATGCGGACGATGAGGTCGAGTGGTGTTTGATGCGAAGTCTGCCGAGCAGCACGGATCAGCAAGGCGTACTGGATGTTGTCTCGGCGCGAACGGCGAGTCGGTTTTACGCGTCGGGCGGTCAGGAGTCGGATCGTTTGCATCCGCTGACCCGTGAGACATTGAGCAAACGTGACTTCTATGTCGGGCGGCTCATGCTCGACATTCTGAACGTCGCAAAGCAGAACACAAGGGCGGTAGCGCAACCGGCGATATGGAAAAACGCGGCGTTACAACAGTTCATGGACGACAACTTGTCGTCGCTCCACGCGTGTGTCGATCGCCTTGACGAGAAGCTACTCAGCGGCGCAATGCTTGAGGATGCCTGCGAGGCGTTCGTCGCGGACGTGACCCGTATCGGCGGCTGGGGCGGTCTGAAGCCGCTGCTCGCTGGCAATTTTGAGGTGGGCGAGTTCCGGGTGGCGCTCGCCGAATGTTTTCTTGCCTCGTTTCCGGTGGGGCAGGCCTACCTGGTCAACGGTGGACGGAATTTTCCGATCGGCAGTCATTTTCGTCCTGGGACATCGTCGCAAAGCTTGATGCATCGTTTGATTGGCGTACCGGATTTTCCTGTCGTGACGGGAGAGCGCATCCTGCGGTTGCTGCAGCGTCTGACGCCGGAGGCGAGAGCGGAAATGCTCCTCCAAACGCAGGACGCGGCGCGGACGGCGTCAAAATCGACCAGCGCTTTCGGCTACGGTTTGATCTCGCTCACCATTCCCGGCACCCGATGGCGGTTCGCACTGATGCCTTCGTGTATCGGGGACGTCGAGGCGGGCGTCACCGCCGAGGAAATGGAGCGATTGCAGCAGACCTTTGTGGCGCCCGGCGAGACGATTCGTCAGAGCATCGCGAATGCCTCCGGGCGTGCGGCGCCGGAGGACCTTCGAAGTATGGCGGACTGGGCCTGGGTGTTGGGCGTGCGTTACGCTGCGGCCGGACGTCACGAATTCGCTGCCGACGAGTTTCGGGACGGTTGCGAGGCCGCACTGCGTGCAGATGCCTGGGGAATGGCTGCGATCAATTGCCACGCTGCGTTGGACAGTTTGCGGGCCTTTGGCAGTATCGACGCCGCAAAAGCAGTGGGGGCGCAGCTCATCAAGATGTTCGAAGACCGGCAACTGCGGTTGTTTGCTGCGGCGATACGATGGCGGCTCGCCGACCAGATATTCGATGTGTGGAATCGGCGGGAAACGGCGGAGGCCATGCGGTCTGCAGCGACTGAGATCTGTCAGGCGCGTGGCGTCACCACGGACGTGCTAGTGGCAGGCGACGGGCTCGATCATGAGGTTCGCGCGGCGATCGGGGCGCGGTGCATTCAATTGCAATCCGGGGGCCTGACGCTGCATCGGTCCTCGATCCGGTTCGACAATATGCAGGATCGGTACTTGCGCAACGATTTCGATCCGCGCGAGAACCAGGCATGGGGACTCTTGGTGAGGACTGCGCGCGAGCCAGGACGTGACGCGATATTCGACGTTGCCAGCGGTGAGGCCGTCGAGTTGCTTCAAACGCGTGGAAGTCGGCTTCACCCGACGATGCACCGGAATCTGCGTGCCGACGATTTCATTGAAGGTGTACTGGTGCTGGACATTCTGCAGGCAGCGGGGGAGATGTCGGTGGCACAAGTCACGGTGCCTTCGGAAGACATGCCAGCAGATAAAACAAAACCCCGGAAATGACGTTAGCCGTCAATGCCGGGGTTTTGTCGATTCGCGCAAGACGGGGATTAGCCCGCCTCGCCGATATCCGTTGGCTTAGTCGCCGCGACGCTTGTTGTAGCCGCCGCCGTTGCCGCCGTAGCCACCGTTACCGCCGTTGCCACGATTGCCGCCGAAGCCGCGATCCTGACGTTGGCCGTCGAAGCTGCGGGTGCCACGGTCCTGGCGATAGCCGCCTTCAGACGAACGACCACCTTCGAACGAGCGCGGGGCGCGTTCCTGACGGTTGCCGTCGAACGGACGCGGCGAGCGACGCTCGAAGCGATCCGTTGCGCTACCGTTCGAGAAACCGTTGCCGCCCGTGTTGCCACCTTCGGCTTGCTGGTAACCACCTTGGTAGCCCGTGTTCTCACGACGCTCGAACGTACCGGCCGGCTTGTTGCCACCGAAACGTTGACCGCCTTGATAGCCGCCACCGTTGCCACCACCGTAGCCGCCGCCATTACCCTGACGCGGACCGTTGTTGCTCCAGCGGCCACCGCCGTTGCCCTGACCATGGCGCGGACCGCCACGGCCCGGACCGCCCGGACGCTTACCGCCAGCGCCAGCCTTCGGCGGCGAGCGGCGCGGCTCGAAGCCTGCCACGACGTTCACCGGCAGCGGCTGACGCGTGTAGCGTTCAATGCGCTTCACTGCACCGATTTCGGCGTGTGCGGCGAGGCTCACGGCCACGCCACGACGACCGGCACGGCCCGTACGGCCGATACGGTGGACGTAGTCTTCTGCGAACTTCGGCAGATCGTAGTTGAACACGTGCGTGATGCCCGGCACGTCGATGCCGCGAGCGGCGACGTCCGTGGCCACCAGCACGCGAACACGACGCTCGCGCAGAGCGCGCAGCGTACGGTTACGCACGCCTTGCGGCATGTCGCCGTGCAGTGCGGCGCTGTCGAAACCGGCTTGTTCGAGCTGGTCGGCCAGCAGGTCGGCATCGCGCTTGGTCGACGTAAACACGATGGCCTGGTCGAGCGAATCGTTGCCGAGCAGGTGCGTGAGCAGACGATCCTTGTGGGCGCGGTCGTCCACATAGTGCAGCGTTTGCTCGATGTTTTCGTTGGTGCGCTGGTCGCTACCGCGCGTGATCTCGATGGTTTCCGGATCGCGCAGCAGACGACGCGTGATTTCACCCATACGGCCGTCGATCGTTGCCGAGAACAGCAGCGTTTGACGTGCTTCCGGCGTGGCGTCGACGATGGTCTGGATGTCGTCGATGAAGCCCATGTCGAGCATGCGGTCGGCTTCGTCGAGCACCAGCATCATCAGTTGCGACAGATCGATCTTGCCGCTGGAGATGTGGTCGAGCAGACGACCCGGCGTCGCCACGATGATCTCCGGCTGCTTCGCCAGCATTTCGAGCTGACGCGGGTAGGGCATACCGCCCAGAATGCTCACCGTGCGCAGACGGCGCAGTTGCTTGCCGTACGTATCGGCAGCGGTCGACACCTGTTGTGCCAGTTCACGCGTCGGCGTGAGCACGAGCAGCAGCGGTTGTGCGGCGACACGGCGCACGCGCTGGCCCTTGCGGGGCTTCTCGCCCGGGGCGGCCGGCTGGTTGCGCGGATGCGCGGCCGGTGCGGTGCGGGCGCTCAGCTCGCCGCTGGCTTGCATTTCTGCGAAGCGGTGAATGGCCGGCAGCATGAAGGCGGCCGTCTTGCCCGAACCCGTGGGGCTCGACACCAGCAGATCGCGACCGGCCAGTGCGGCGGGAATCGCACGCTGCTGGACAGGCGTCGGGTGGGTGTAACCGGCGGTGGTCAGGGCCGAGAGAATGGCTTCGTTCAGGCCGAGTTCGGCGAACGTGGGCTTACCGTCGTTGTTGTCGGCAACTGCGACTTCAACAGATGCGGCAGCGCCGTTTTCATTTTCTTCGGACGACGGGAAATACGTCTGCGCGATGGCAGACAGCTTGGAAGGCTGTTCCATGAATCCTCTTGCGGATTAAGGGTTATGTCGGGGCGTTGGCGCCAATCGGCAAACCCAATTCGTCGCAAGCAGGAAGCAAATCGCGGATGGGGCAGAAAGCGGATCGAAATCCGTATCGTAAGCCGGGGGACGGTGGCGGGTCGTTCCTAAGAACGCCAGTACCGGCAAGAACTACAGCGGCTTATCACAGGATTGGGGCAAAACGCAGTTTTTCGTCGCAAGACGGGGTAACACTTGGTGCCCCGCGAAGCGAAGCGCGGATTATATACCCATTTCAAAAAAAATGCACGTTCGGATTTGCACGGAGTGGTGAGGTGTCCGTAGACGAGGGTTCAACGGCAGGGCAAATGCGCTGCAAACCGGCCGGGGACGTCGCCAGGCGTGCTCACGGGCATGCCCCGGTATTCCTTGCGTGCAATCCGTTCATCCCGCTGGATCGCGCGCCGCGCCGCCGATTACAATAGCGCCATGTCATCGATTACGCTTCTTGCCCTCGATACCTCGACCGAGTTCTGTTCGGTCGCCGTGTATCGCCATGATCCCGCCAGCGGTGCACCGGCCTTTGTGGCCGAACGCCATCTCGACACTGGCCCGGTTTCCAGTACGCACATTCTTCCCGCGGCTCGCGACGTTCTGCGCGAGGCCGGTCTGACGCTGGCCGATTGCGACGCCATCGCCTTTGGCGCAGGGCCGGGCTCGTTTACCGGGCTGCGTACGGCCTGTGGCGTAGCGCAGGGGCTGGCGTTCGGTGCCGGGTTGCCGGTCGTGCCCGTCGGCACGCTCGTCGCCTGCGCAGAAGCGGCGCGCGCCATGCGTGCGGGCACGCAGCGCGTGCTCGTCGCGCTCGATGCGCGCATGAGTGAGGCCTACTGGGCCGATTACGTCTGGGACGACATGACGGGCGACTGGCGCGAAGTGCAGGCCCCTTCACTGGATGCGGCCGAACAGGTGCGCGCACCGGACGCCGAGTTTGTCATTGCAGGCAACGCGGTGACGGCCTTTGGTGAACGTCTTCAGGCGAGCGTGCAGGCGCAGGCCGTGCTGGCCGACGCCATGCCGCGCGCTCGTTACGTCGCGGAACTCGCCGCCCGTGCATTCGCTCGCGGCGAAGCCATTCCGGCCGATCAGGCCATGCCCGTCTACATCCGCAACAAAGTGGCGCAGACGACCGCCGAGCGCGAAGCCATCAAGCAGGCAGGGGCGCAGGCGAGCGGCAAGGGAGCGTCCTGATGCGACAGGCCGGACCGAACCACTATTCGCCGATGACGCCCGCAGACCTCGATGAAGTTGTCGCGGTCGAAGTGCGTGCGTATCCCTTTCCGTGGACGCGCCAGAACTTCGCGGATTCGCTTGATGCCGGGCATCAGGGCGTTTGCCTGCGGGCTGTCGATGGCACGTTGCTCGGCTATTTCTTGCTGATGCCGGTCGTCGACGAATCGCATCTGCTCAATGTCTGTGTCGTGCCGGAAATGCAAGGCAACGGGCTCGGCGTGCAGTTGTTGCAGGAGATCGTGCGCGTTTCGCGTGAGCAGGGCATGGGCGGGGTGCTGCTGGAGGTGCGTCCGTCCAATGTGCGCGCGTTGCGCATTTACGAGCGTTTCGGTTTCGAGCAGATCGGCCGACGCAAGGGATACTATCCAGCGAGTGGGCGTCGTGAAGACGCCATTGTGATGCGTCTGTCGTGGGAGACCGATCGTGCCGTGGCCTAAAGCGATTCTGGAAGAGTTCGGGCTGTGGCCGGTATGGATGTCCAACGACGCTGTGGCGAATGCGGCGCAGGTGGCCGGTGCTGAGGCTGCGGCGTCTGCCGAGCACGGCGACGTGGCGATGCTCGATGCGCCGGGTGCTGCGCAAAGCGACGATTTGCCGCCGTGGGATGTCGCGCCGTCGGCGGTGCCATCAGGCGCGCCGGTGAGTGCTGCACGTCCCGCTGCACGTCCGTCCGCGTTCGACGATGCGCCTGCGCGTCCTGCGTCTGCGACACCTCCCGCGCCGCGCGACTTCGCGCCGACGCCGGTGGCACGGGAGACTTCACGTCGCGCCTCCTCCGACATGCCGCCCGACGACATCCCGATGTGGCTGGACAGTGAAGGCAACGGCGATGGCGATGCCGCCGCCGAGGCCGCGCTGTGGTCGATCGTGCGCGATGCGGGCGACGAAGCGCCGTCGCGTCCTGCATTGCCGGGCGTGGAGACGCTGGACTGGGACGCGCTCACGGAGCGCGTTGCCGGTTGCCGTTTGTGCGGCTTGTGCGAGAAGCGCACGCAGACGGTGTTCGGCGTTGGTGATCGCGAGGCCGACTGGCTGCTGGTGGGCGAAGCGCCCGGGCAGCAGGAAGACTTGCAGGGCGAGCCGTTCGTCGGTCAGGCGGGTAAGCTGCTCGACAATATGCTGCGGGCGTCGGCGTTGCGGCGAGGCGAGAACGTGTACATCGCCAATGTGCTCAAGTGCCGTCCGCCGAACAATCGCGATCCGGAACCGGCTGAAGTGGCGAGTTGCGAGCCTTATCTGAAGCGCCAGGTTGCGTTGCTCAAGCCGCGCGTGATCGTTGTGATGGGGCGCTTTGCGGCGCAGAGTATTTTGCGCACGCAGGCGAGCATCGCCAGCTTGCGCGGACGTGTGCATGAGTACGAAGGGGTGCCGGTGATCGTGACGTACCATCCGGCCTATCTGTTGCGCAGTCTGCCCGACAAGGCCAAAGCCTGGACGGATTGGTGCCTGGCGCGGGCTACCTATGAGGCCGTGTGCGAAACGACTCCGGACCACAAGCCTACGGCGAACTGATCGAAACGCTGCGCGAGGCGCCGGTGCGCGACCTCGCGTGGTTACTGTTGTCTGCCGATCTCCTCAGTGCCGCCCGATTCCCGGCGGCACTGGCGCACTTCAGTGCGGAACCCGTCTTCCCCTCCCAAATTCTTCACGACTGGCTGCTCGCCTGTGACGCCGATCCCGCGCCGCTGCACGAGATGCTGGCGCGCGGAGAAAGTCATCGTCTGGGGCGCTATGCAGAGCAACTGCTGCATTTCGCGTTGCTGCATAGCCCGCACTTCGATCTGCATGCTGCCGGGTTGCAGGTTCGTGACGCCCGTCGCGGCAACATGACGCTTGGCGAGTGCGACTTTCTCCTGACGCGTCTCGCCGATCACCGGTTGTTGCACTGGGAACTGGCCGTGAAGCTGTATCTGTTCGTGCCGCCAGAGTCACCGGAGACGTCAGGTGCGCTCGACGAGCGCGCGCTCCAGTTCCGTTGGCTGGGCCCTAATCTCGCCGACAGTCTCGCGGACAAGGTGGCGCGGTTGCTCGGCCATCAATTGCGCCTGACCACGCTCGAGGCGGCGCGCAGTGCGCTGCCTGCCGATGGGCCGTGGCTGCCCCAGGTGTATCTCAAGGGATGGCTATTTCATCCGCTCGGACAGCAGGGGCAACTGCCGCAACTGGTGTCCGAGGGGCATGGCAGAGGCTGGTGGGCGACACCCGATGCGTGGTGGTCGCACGCGCAATCGTCCCCGCATCAGGCGTGGGCCATGCTGCCGCGTGCGCGCTGGCTTGCGCCCGCGCGCGTCGAAGATTCGGCGGTGCTTTCACTGGATGCCATGCGCGCACGCATTGAGGCGCACTGGCATGAGCGAGGCGTGGCGGAGCCGCTGCTGCTCGTTGCGTTGAGAAGAGGCGCTGGCGCGGAGGCCGACGAGGCCTGGTTCGAATGCGAGCGGGGATTCATCGTCCCTGACTTTTGGGCGCCGCGTGCGCGGCATCGCATCGAAGAACTGAGTGAGCGGGCAGACGCCGCTGCGCGACGCGCGCTGGCGCAGAGTGCCGACGACGCGCCATCGATCTGACGCCGGATCGGGGGCCGCGGCGTGATCGTGTGGCGCATCCGCTTCCCGATCTATCGCTCAGTCTTTCGGCCAGACGGCGTGGAAGTGGTGAACCGGCCCAATGCCTTTGCCGATCCGAAGTTCGTCGCTGGCGGCAAGCGCGCCGTTGAGATACGCCTTCGCGTCGCGCACGGTGTCCGACCAGTCATTGCGGCGCGGGCGGAGTGCGGCGAGCGCAGCGGAGAGCGTGCAGCCCGTGCCGTGGGTATTGTGGGCTGCGATGCGCGGCGCGTTGAACCGCTCGACGCCAGCCGCACTCACGAGCCAGTCCGGGCTCAGATCCCCCGCCAGGTGACCCCCCTTGACCAGGACGTTGCGTGCGCCGAGCGCCCGCAGTGCCTGTGCCTGGCGCTCCATCTCGGCTTCGTCCGTGGCGGCTTCCACCCCCAGCAATGCGGCCGCTTCCGGCAAATTGGGCGTGATGAGATCGGCCAGCGGCAGCAGTTCGTCGCGCAAGGCGGCGACCGCATCCGGTTGCAGTAGCGCGTGGCCGCTCTTCGAGATCATGACCGTGTCGAGGACGACAAAGCGCGGCTTGTATTGACGCAACCCGGCGGCCACGGCACGCACGACATCCGCATTAGCGAGCATGCCGAGCTTGACGGCGTCGACCTCCAGATCCTGAAAGACGGCGTCCATCTGCGCCGTAACAAAACTCGCGGGCGGCGTGTGAATGCCCGTTACGCCCTGCGTGTTCTGCGCGGTGAGCGCCGTAATCACGCTGGCACCGTAGGCACCGAGGGCCGAGAAGGTCTTGAGGTCGGCCTGAATGCCTGCGCCACCGCCGGAGTCGGAACCGGCGATGGTGAGGGCGATAGGAATGGACGACTGACGTGCTTGGGAAGGCTGACGCAAATTCATATCAATGCTTGACTTCGCCAATGAGCGCGACCGAATCGAATTCGCGCTGATTGGCCTGGTGACGCTTCATGACGAGCCACATCGTGCCCGACACGAACACCCCGAAAAGAATGATCACGACCCCGACCGGCACGTTGAACCAGATCAGCAGTGCGTAGAGGCACAGCATGATCAGCACCGACAGGTTCTCGTTGAAGTTCTGCACGGCAATGGAGTGACCGGCTGAGAGCAGCACGTGGCCACGGTGCTGGAGCAGGGCGTTCATCGGCACCACGAAGAAACCCGCGAGCGCGCCGACGATGATCAGGAAGATATACGAGACGATCAGATACAGCGGCACCTTCCATTCGGTGCCCCAGGGCAGCAAGTCCTTCGAGAAGAAGGCCATGGCCATGACGGCAATCCCCATTGCAATGCCGACCGGCAGCACCGACAGCGAGCGCTTGAGCGGAATGCGCGAAGCGGCGACGATCGCGCCAATGGCCACGCCCACCGCCGACACGGCTTGCAGGATCGCACCTTCGGAGAGTGTCATGCCGAGGGCCTTTTCGGCCCAGCGCAGCACGATGAACTGGAGCGTCGCACCGGCGCCCCAGAACAGCGTGGTGACGGCAAGCGAGATCTGACCGAGCTTGTCGCGCCACAGCGTGACGAAGCAATCGGCGAAGTCGGAGATCAGCTTGATCGGGTTGCGTTCCTGACGCGCATAACGTGCGCCGGTATCGGGAATGCGCAGATTGAACAGGGCGGCAATCACGTAAATGCCCATGGTGATGATCATCGCGGCCATCGCCGGAGAGCTGATCACCTCAGGGGTGTGATGCAGCACCCAGGCGGATATGTGCGGACTGATGAGCGCGCCGCCGAGTACGGTGCCGAGAATGATCGAACTGACGGTCAACCCTTCGATCCAGCCGTTCGCTGCGACGAGTTTCTCGGCGGGCAATAGCTCCGTGAGAATGCCGTATTTCGCGGGCGAGTATGCCGCTGCGCCGAAGCCCACCACGCCGTAAGCGATCAACGGATGCGAGCCGAACAGCATCATCAGACAGCCCACGACCTTGATCGTGTTGCTGATGAACATGACCTTGCCCTTGGGCATCGAGTCGGCGAACGCACCCACATAGGCGGCGAGAATGACGTACGAGAGAACGAAGAAGAGTTTGAGCAGTGGTGTCATCCACTGCGGGGAATGCAGATCCTTCAGGAGTGCGATTGCGGCAATCAGCAATGCATTGTCGGCCAGCGACGAAAAAAACTGCGCGGCCATGATGGTATAAAAGCCTTTCTTCATCGGTACTTGAGTCGATCCCGTGCGGCGTAAAACTTGCGTGTCTCGGTTGTCGGAATCCGCGGTATCCCGTCAGGGATACCCATACGGGAAGAAACCGGGCTTAAACACAGGGGTATCTGCGCTCATCGGCCATGCAAAAGTCGCTAATGGACCGTATGTTCGGTCTTGAAGCCCCCGTGTCGGGCGCCCGGTCGCCCTCGGTCTGAGACCGATATTGTTATCGGGAAAAAGATTTCGGCAAAACAAGTTGTGCGCACGGCTTTATAACACGAAAATATGCCGATGCGTTATGCCGCCGGCCCATGCTGGCGCAGCTTCTCCTAAGATTCGATCCTGACATGCCTCGTCCAATCAAAGCTTCGATTCATACCGCAGCACTCGCCCATAATCTCGATGTCGCCCGCCGTCACGCCCCCAATAGCAAAGTCTGGGCGGTGGTCAAGGCCAATGCCTACGGACATGGCATCGAAAACGCTTACCCCGGATTGCGTGACGCCGATGGTTTCGGCCTGCTCGACCTCGAAGAGGCCGTGCGCCTGCGAGAGCTGGGCTGGGCCGGTCCCATCCTGCTGCTCGAGGGGTTCTTCAAGCCGGAAGACCTCGCCATCGTCGACAAGTACGGTCTGACGACCACGGTGCATAGCGACGAACAGTTGCGCATGCTCGAGACCACGCGTCTGACCAAGCCGCTCAATATCCAGCTCAAGATGAACTCCGGCATGAACCGTCTCGGTTTCGCGCCGGAACGTTTTCGCGCCGCGTGGGAACGCGCACGTGCCATCGCTGGCGTGAGCCAGATCGTGCTGATGACGCACTTCTCCGACGCCGACGGCGAGCGCGGCATCGCGCATCAGATGGAGACGTTCGAGCGCGGTGCCTGCGATGTGCCGGGCGAGCGCAGCCTGTCCAATTCGGCCGCCACGTTGTTCCATCCGGCCGCGCATGGTGCGTGGGTACGTCCTGGCATCATGCTCTACGGTTCGTCGCCGAAGGGGTTGGAAGTGACGGCCGCGCAACTTGACCTTCAGCCGACGAAGACGCTCGAAGCCGAACTCATCGGCATTCAGGACGTGCCCGCCGGTGGTTCGGTCGGCTACGGCAGTTCGTTCGTCGCGGAGACGCCGATGCGCGTAGGTACCGTGGCATGCGGTTATGCCGATGGCTATCCGCGTGTCGCACCCACGGGCACGCCGATTCTGGTGGACGGTGTACGCACGCGTACCCTCGGTCGCGTATCGATGGACATGTTGTCGGTCGATCTCACGCCGGTGCCGCAGGCGCGCGTGGGTGCATCCGTCACCTTGTGGGGCCGCGGCCTGTGCATCGACGAAGTCGCCGCTTCGGCCGGTACGCTGGGTTATGAACTGATGTGTGCGGTGGCGCGACGCGTGCCGATCCACGCCGTCTGAGTCCCGCGACAGGATTGCCTGCATGGCTAAAGCCAAGACCGTCTATATCTGTACCGAATGCGGTGGCCAGACCCCCAAGTGGGCTGGCCAGTGTCCCAATTGCAACGGCTGGAATACGCTCGTCGAATCGGTGGCGGAAGCGTCTACCGGTCATCGCTACCAATCGCTTGCCAAGAGCACGCCGATTCGCAAGCTGGCGGAAAGCGAAGCCTCTGACGTGCCGCGTTTTTCCAGCGGCGTGAGTGAATTCGATCGCGTGCTGGGCGGCGGTCTGGTTGCGGGCGGCGTGGTGCTGATCGGCGGCGACCCGGGGATCGGCAAGTCGACGCTGCTGCTCCAATCGCTCGCGCATCTCGCGCGTGAGCGCCGTGCGTTGTATGTGAGCGGGGAAGAGTCCGGCGCGCAGATTGCGTTGCGTGCGCAGCGGCTCGGTCTCGGTGCGGCGGGCGAGGGCGGTGGCGAACTCGATCTGCTCGCCGAAATCCAGCTTGAGAAGATTCTCGGTGCGATCGAATCGGAGAAGCCCGACGTCGTCGTCATCGACTCGATTCAGACGATCTATTCCGAAGCGCTGACGTCGGCCCCGGGATCGGTCGCGCAAGTGCGCGAGTGCGCAGCGCAACTGACGCGCACCGCCAAGCAGAGTGGCGTGACGGTCATCATGGTCGGTCACGTGACGAAGGAAGGCAGTCTCGCCGGGCCGCGCGTGTTGGAACACATCGTGGACACGGTGCTGTACTTCGAAGGCGATACGCATTCGTCGTACCGTCTGGTGCGTGCGTTCAAGAACCGCTTCGGCGCTGTGAACGAGTTGGGCGTGTTCGCGATGACGGAAAAGGGTCTGCGCGGCGTAGCCAATCCGTCGGCGCTATTCCTCTCGCAGCATGAGCAAAGCGTGCCCGGTTCGTGCGTGCTGGTGACGCAGGAGGGCACACGGCCACTGCTCGTCGAAGTGCAGGCGCTGGTCGATACGGCGCAGGTGCCGAATCCGCGACGTCTGGCCGTGGGTCTGGAACAGAACCGTCTGGCCATGTTGCTGGCGGTGATGCACCGTCATGCGGGCATCGCGTGTTTCGACCAGGACGTGTTTCTGAATGCCGTCGGCGGCGTGAAGATTACCGAACCGGCTGCCGACCTCGCGGTGTTGCTCGCGATCCATTCGTCGTTGCGCAACAAACCGCTGCCGCGCGGCATCGTGGCGTTCGGGGAAGTGGGGCTTGCCGGGGAAATCCGGCCGAGTCCGCGCGGTCAGGATCGTCTCAAGGAGGCGGCCAAGCTGGGCTTCTCGATTGCGGTCATCCCGAAGGCGAACGCGCCGAAGCAGCCGATCGACGGACTGGAAGTCCACGCCGTCGACCGTCTGGAACAAGCCATCTCGGTCGTGGCCGGACTGTAGTTCACGTTCGCCTTAGTGTCGAACGACGCCTCGGAACATCGCGTGCCGAGGTGAGCGGTCTCAGGGTATCAACTGCCGCCGAGTGCCGCGCTGGCGGAGGCAAGCGCCTCCGTCTGTGCCTTCAGGGCGGGTTCGAACTCGCTCACCCACTTCAAGCGCATCAAATCGAGCTGGATCAGTTCCACGAGTTGCTCGGCTTGCGCATTGGACGTCATTCCCTCGCGCTGGAGCGATTGATAGGTCACGCTGCGCGCTTGAGCACCAGCATCGGTGCCAACGCTTAGCCACGTTTCGTTGTGCAGTAACTGCGTACCGACGGCACGCATGCGCGCAATCAGCGTCTTCTCGATAGGGGCGTTTTGCCCGATCAGTTCCGCCAGCGTTGCGAACGCAGTGCGGAAGGTGTCTGCCTCCCGATTTCTCACGGTCGCCATTGTTTTCAAATGCGCGACCATCGCTCGGAAGATCGCCTGATGCTCGGCAAGCCGTGGCGCTGAGTCGACATCGTTGGCGGCTTGAGGCGCTGTCGTGGAGCCCTCCGCATACAGGCGACGCCACTCGTCGAGCAAGTCATCCATTGAGACTTGCGACAAGAAGTGCATTTCACCGGCAAGTTCACCCAGCGTGGCCGCGCTGGTGGGCTTCCCCGCAGACTGCGGCTTGGACGCACTCAGTGCAGCCTGGGCGAGGCCAAGCGCCGTGCGGTCCGTTTGAGCAAGTGTCGTCAGCACTGTCTCGGTCGCCGTCATGGATGCGCTTAGCGCATCCATGCGTGCATCAATTGTCGATGTCGACATCGTGTTCAATTCAGTTTCAGATCGGAAGAAGGTATCGCCGACGATACCTGTCAGACGATCTGCTCCATGGCTTCCTGCGCTTCGAGCCATTCGGCTTCCACGTCGGCGAGTCTGGCGGTCACATCGGCCTGCCGCTTGAGGCTGTCGGTCAGGAGCGATTTCTTCGCGTCTTCGTACGTAGCGCTGTCGGCGAGGATGGCATCGAGCCGGGCCTTCTCGTCTGACAGTTGGCTCATCGACGCTTCGAGTTTTTCGATCTTGCGCTGGAGCGGCTTGCGCAGTTGCGACAGACGCTGGCGTTCCTGCGCCTCGGCGCGCTTCTGATCGCGGCGATTGACGCCGTCGTCGCCACCCGCGCTATCGCTGGAGCCACCGCTGGCTTCGCGTGCAGCTGCGCGCTGATCGGCTGCGTGTTGCAGCAGCCAGTCGCGGTAATCGTCGAGATCGCCGTCGAACGGCTTCACTTCGCCGCCAGCGACGAGCAGGAACTGATCGGTCGTTGCGCGCAGCAGGTGTCGGTCGTGCGAGACAAGTATCAGCGTGCCGTCGAACTGTGCGAGCGCCATCGTCAACGCGTGACGCGTTTCCAGATCCAGGTGGTTGGTCGGTTCGTCCAGCAGCAGAAGGTTCGGCTTTTGCCAGATGATCAGCGCGAGCGCGAGACGTGCCTTTTCGCCGCCGGAGAAGGGCGCGATGGACGACGTCGCCATATCGCCCCGGAAGTTGAATCCACCGAGGAAGTCGCGCAATTCCTGCTCGCGCGTGTCGGGCGCGAGACGCTGCAAGTGCTGCAACGGCGAATCGTCGTGACGTAAGGTTTCGACCTGATGCTGCGCGAAGTAGCCGATCTGTAGTCCCTTGCCCGTCTTCACGTCTCCGGCAAGCGCTGCAAGCGTACCGGCCAGCGTCTTGATCAGTGTCGATTTCCCTTGTCCGTTCGCGCCGAGGAGGCCGATGCGTTGCTCGTTCTGCACCGACATCGTCACGTACGGCAGGATGACCTTTTCGCCGCCATCGTCGAGGTGATAGCCGCAGCGAACGCCTTCGAGCACGAGCATCGGATTCGGGGCGCTGTCGGCCGGTCGGAATTCGAACGTGAACGGCGACGCGACGTGTGCGGGCGCGATGCGCTCCATCTTCTCTAGCGCCTTCATGCGGCTCTGCGCCTGACGTGCCTTGGTCGCTTTGGCTTTGAAGCGCGTGATGAACGATTCGAGGTGAGCAATCGTCTTTTGCTGTTTATCGAAGGCGTTCTGTTGCAGCGCCAGTTGCTGGCCGCGCGTGATTTCGAATTGGCTGTAGTTGCCGCCGTAGCGCTTGATCTGCTGGTTCTCGAGATGCAGGGTGACGTTACAGACCTCGTCCAGAAATTCGCGATCGTGGGAAATCACGATCAGCGTGCCTGCGTAGCGCTTGAGCCAGTCTTCGAGCCAGACGATGGCGTCCAGATCCAGGTGGTTGGTCGGTTCGTCGAGCAGCAGCAGATCTGACGGGCACATCAGCGCCTGCGCCAGATTCAGACGCATGCGCCAACCGCCGGAGAAGCTGGCAACCGGCAACTGCGTTTGTGCGAGCGTGAAGCCGAGGCCGAGCAGCAAGGCCTCCCCGCGTGCGGGGGCGGTGTAACCGTCGGCGTCGGCGAAGGCTGCATGGGCTTCACCCTGGGCGTGCCCGTCGTGGGCGGCTTCGGCGGCGGCGAGCTTAGCTTCGATTTCCCGCAACCGGGTATCGCCATCGAGCACGTAGTCGAGCGCTGTGCGATCGACGGCGGGCGTCTCCTGCATGACGTGCGCGACGCGCCAACTGCTGGGCACGAAGGCGTCGCCGCTATCGGCGTGCAACTGGCCGCGCAGCAGCGCGAAGAGCGTGGATTTGCCTGCGCCGTTCGCGCCGACGAGGCCGACGCGCTCGCCCGGATTCAGCGTCACGGACGTGTCTTCAAAGAGCGACTTGGTGCCGCGGGCGAGGCTGAGGTGTTCGAATCGGATCACAGCGAAAGGGGAATTGGGGACAGACGAAAAGCGTAATGGAACGAGGCCAGCGCACGCGCACGGCGAAAACGCACATTTTACAGTGCCGTGCGTCGGGTGCTACGGCTTGCGTAGATCCTTCCGCCGTTTTGCGCGCGGGGGGCGTCGATCACGGGCTTCGACCTCGATGACGGGGAAGGGGGAGCAGCCCCCCCGGCCGCCTAGAGAATCGGTGCAAACAACCTGGCAACGCGCATCACGAGCTGTCGCCATCTCGGAATCTTCCGGAAGTCGTCTTTATCCATCAGTCCGGCGTGTTCGAAGTCATGCGTGAGCATGAAGGCGACGTCATCGGCGAAACCGCGGTCCACCGTGAGTAGCATGAGCTCGAAGTTCAGGCGGAACGACCGGTTGTCGAGGTTCGCGCTGCCGACGGCTGCCGCGTTGTCGTCGATCAGTACGACCTTCTGATGGATAAAGCCGTGGTGATAGCGATAGACGTTGATGCCACTGCGCGCCGCCTCAAAGGCATACGACGTCGTCGCCTCAAATACCACGTAATGGTCCGCTCGGTCCGGAATCAATATGCGCACATCGACACCGCGTAGCACCGCCAGGCGCAGCGCGGCGAATACGGCTTCGTCGGGGACGAGGTAGGGCGTAGTGAGCCAGACACGCTTTTGTGCGGCATTGATTGCCGTCACGAAAAAGAGCGAGGACGTCTCCAGACGATCCGCCGGGCCACTCGGCACCACCTGACAGTGCATGTCCTCGCCGGACGCGACGGGTTGACGATTGAGTTCCGGCACCATTCCCGTACACCAGTGCCAGTCCTCGGCAAAGGCGCGCTGAATACCCACCACTGCCGGTCCACGCACTGAAATATGTGTGTCGCGCCACGGCGCGAGCGGCGGCTTCTCGCCGAGGTACTCCACCCCGACGTTGTGCCCTCCGATGAACGCCTCGTTGCCGTCGATCACCACGATCTTGCGGTGATTGCGGAAATTCAGTTGAAAGCGATTGACGAAGATGCCGCGCTTTTTGGCAGCGAACTCATGCACTTGCACGCCACCCTCGCGTAGCTTCTGACAATAGCTGCGCGGCAGGTCGTGGCTGCCGATGCTGTCGTACAGGAGATAGACCTTCACGCCCGTTGCAGCACGCGCCAACAGGCGAGCGGATAGGGCGCGTCCGAGCGCGTCGTCCTTGACGATGAAGAACTGAACGATGACGTAATCGCGCGCGCGGTCGATCGCGGCGAAGATGGCGTCGAACGTGGCGCGTCCGTTGACGAGTAATCTGACGCGATTGCCTGCCACGAACGACATCCCCGTCATGGCTGTGAGTGCCGCAAACTCCGGGTGCGCTTCCATCGCGACAGGTGGCTCACCGCTCCATTGCGTCTCACCCATTCGAGACTGCAACACCTCATTGCGCGCTCGGCGTGCTTCCACATAGCCGATGAACTTCGAGCGTCCGAGAAACAGATAGGGGATGAGCGTGAGATAGGGCATCGTCACGAGCGAGACGGCCCAGGCGACGGCGCCCTGCGAAGTGCGCACCGTCAGAACGGCATGGATCGCGGCGGCGATCCCCAGTGCATGGAGACAGGCGACGGCAAAGCCGACGTCGAGCCAGTTGAGCACCATGACGGTTCAAATACCTCCATGCCGTGAGTCGCGCCGACTCGGGACCCTGAGTGTAACCGGGGTGCGTGAACTTAGGCGAGGGCTCGCGGCGCTGACGACAATATCGACGTTGAAGTCAGGGCGCGCGAGCCCGTGAGGCAAAACGTAGCGTAGCGTTAATAGCGTTACGGCAGATCCGCAGCTTGCACCAGGAAGACCATGTCGTCGCCAGCGCTGGTGGCCAGCCAGGTGATCGGCAAATCGGGGAACGCCGCTTCGACAAAGTGACGCTCGTTACCGATTTCCACGACCAGCACGCCGTTATCTGTCAGGCGTTCGCGTGCTCCCGCGATGATCCGTCGCACGACATCCATGCCGTCGTCGCCACCGGCGAGCGCCAGGCGCGGCTCGTGGCGATACTCCGCTGGCAGCACCTGCATCGAGCCTTCGTTGACGTAAGGCGGGTTGGTGATGATGACTTCGTAGCGCTTGCCGTCCGGCAGCGGCGCGTACAGGTCGCCCAGATGCAACGCGACGCGGTCGTCGAGACCATAGTCGGCCACGTTGATCTTCGCCACATCCAGCGCATCGTGCGAAATATCGACGGCGTCGATCTGCGCGGCCGGGAACGTCTCGGCCGCGAGGATCGCCAGGCATCCGGAGCCGGTGCACAGTTCGAGCACGTCGGCGACGTCGTCGGGGTGATTGACCCACGGCTGCAATGCGTCTTCCAACAATTCGCCGATGAACGAGCGAGGCACGATGACCCGTTCGTCCACATAGAACTGATGACCGTGCATCCACGCTTCGTTCGTGATGTACGACGCGGGAACGCGCTCGCCCGCGCGACGGTTGATGACCGACAACGCCCGCTCGATTTCTTCCGGCAGCAAGCGGGCGTCGAGGAACGGATCGAGCGTGTCGATGGGCAGGTGCAGCGTGTGCAGCAGCAGATAAGCCGCTTCGTCGTACGCCGTGGCGGTGCCGTGTCCGAAGGCCAGCTCGGCCTCGGTGAAGCGCGAGACTGCGTAGCGCAGCAGATCGCGCAACGTCTGGAATGGGTGTGTCTTCTGAGTCGTCATGATGGATTCGCCTCGTGTGCCTGTGTCTTATGCCACCAGACGCTTCAACACGCCGCGATAGACGTTCTTCAGCGGTTCGATGTCGGCGACCGCAATGTGCTCGTCGATCTTGTGGATGCTGGCATTGCACGGGCCGAATTCGATGACCTGCGGGCAGATGCGTGCGATGAAGCGACCGTCGGAAGTGCCGCCCGTGGTCGACAGTTCCGTCTCGAGACCGGTCTCTTCGCGGATGGCGCTCGACAGCGCGTCCGACAGATCGCCGCGCGGCGTGAGGAACGGCTGGCCGCTGATCGACCAGTCGAGCGTGTAGGTGAGGCCGTGGCGGTCAAGCAACTCATGCACGCGTTGCTGAAGGCCGTCGGACGTGCTGGCGGTCGAGAAGCGAAAGTTGAACATCACCGTCAGTTCGCCCGGAATGACGTTGGTCGCGCCGGTGCCTGCGTGAATGTTCGAGATTTGCCACGTCGTGGGCGGGAAGTATTCGTTGCCATTGTCCCACACGGTCTGCGTCAACTCGGCGAGCGCCGGGGCAAACAAATGCGTGGGGTTCTTGGCCAGATGCGGATAGGCGATGTGGCCTTGCACGCCTTTGACGACGAGCTTGCCGGACATCGAGCCGCGACGGCCGTTCTTCACCATGTCGCCGAGGCGCTGGCTGGACGTCGGTTCACCGACCACGCAGTAATCCAGACGCTCGCCACGGGCCGTCAGGGCTTCGACAACTTTCACCGTGCCGTCGGTGGCGGGGCCTTCCTCGTCGCTCGTGAGCAGGAAGCCGATGGCACCGGCGTGATCCGGGTGCTGCGCGACGAATTCCTCCGAGGCGACGACGAACGCGGCCAGCGACGTCTTCATATCGGCCGCGCCGCGACCGTAGAGCATGCCGTCACGATGCGTGGGCGCAAACGGATCGGAATGCCACTGCTCGACCGGGCCGGTCGGCACAACGTCGGTATGGCCCGCAAAGACGAGCAGTTTGCCGTCGGTGCCGCGTGTGCCGCGTTTGACCGCCCACAGGTTGGTCACGCCGTTCGAGGCGATGGTTTCGCAGGCAAAGCCGATGGCCGAGAGGCGGCGCGCCAGAATGGCCTGGCAGTCGCGGTCTTCGGGCGTCACCGAATGACGGGCGATCAGTTGCTCGGTAAGCGCCAGCGTGGCGCCTTGGGAGGAAGTCATGAAATCAGAATCGTGAGGCGTAACTGTCGGGCGTAAAGCCCACGGAAACCTTGCCGTCGGCCATCAGCACGGGGCGCTTGATGAGCGAGGGGTTTTCGATCATCAGGGTGCGGGCGACGGACTCGTCGGCGGCGGCCGCCTGTTGCTCCGGCGTGAGCTTGCGCCACGTCGTGCCCTTGCGGTTGAGTAGCGTGGACAGCGGCACTTGTGCGAGCCACGTGCCCAGCAGTGCGTCGTTCACGCCCGCCTTCTTGAAGTCGTGGAAGTCATACGCCACGTCGTGCTCGTCGAGCCACGTGCGCGCCTTCTTCACGGTATCGCAGTTGGGAATGCCGTACAGCACAGCGGTCATTGCCGGTACTCCTGAGATGGCGATTGCAAAACATTAGATACAACAACGTCGATGCGAACATCGACGCGAACTTCATAGCGCGAAGGCCAAAGCCAGCGCCGCAGCACCCGCTGCGACGTTGGCTCCTTGGCGCTTGCGTGGAATTACTCGCCGCGCAGCAGATCGTTGATGGCCGTCTTGGCGCGCGTTTGCGCGTCTACCTTCTTGACGATCACGGCGCAGTACAGGCTGTACTTGCCGTCCTTCGAGGGCAGGTTGCCCGGCACGACGACCGAACCGGCCGGCACGCGACCGTAATGGACTTCACCCGTTTCGCGGTCGTAGATCTTGGTCGACTGACCCAGATACACGCCCATCGAGATCACCGAGTTCTCTTCGACGATCACACCTTCCACGACTTCCGAGCGGGCGCCGATGAAGCAGTTGTCTTCGATGATGACCGGGTTGGCTTGCAGCGGCTCGAGCACGCCGCCGATGCCGACGCCACCCGACAGGTGAACGTTCTTGCCGATCTGGGCGCACGAACCGACGGTGGCCCACGTGTCGACCATCGTGCCTTCGTCGACGTACGCGCCGATGTTGGTGTACGACGGCATCAGCACGACGTTCTTGCCGATGAACGAACCACGGCGAGCCACGGCCGGCGGCACGACGCGGAAGCCGCCACGGGCGAAGTCTTCAGCGGTGTAGTCGGCGAACTTGCTCGGCACCTTGTCGTAGAACTGGCTGAAGCCGCCCGCGGGCATCACGGCGTTGTCTTCCAGACGGAACGACAGCAGCACGGCCTTCTTGATCCACTGGTTGACGATCCATTGACCGTCTTGCTTCTGGGCGACGCGCAGCGCACCCTTGTCCAGTTCGGCGATGACGTGGGAGACGGCTTCACGCACGTCGGCGGGCGCGGCCTTGGCCGAAATCTCGGCGCGGTTTTCCCAGGCTTGATCGATGATGGTTTGCAGTTGTTGCGACATGGCGAGAATCAGTTGCAGTTGGAATTAAAGGGATTGGCAGAACTGCACGATGCGCTGGGCGCCTTCGGTGCATTCGTCCACATCGGCCACGAGGGCGATACGGACATAGTTCTCTGCCGGATTGGCGCCGTGCGCCGCACGTCCCAGATAGGATCCGGGCAGGACGGCTACATTGTATTGCGCCAGCAACTGGCGCGTGAATTCCGTGTCCGACAGGCCGGTTTTCGTGTCGACCTTGGCCCACAGATAGAAACCGGCGTCGGGTAGCCGCACGTCGAGCACTTCGGCGAGCATCGGCGTGACCGTCTGGAATTTCTTCAGGTACTTGCTGCGATTCAGGCGCACGTGCGCCTCGTCGTTCCACGCGGCGATGCTTGCGGCCTGCACGGCCGGGCTCATGGCGCAGCCGTGGTAGGTGCGGTACAGCAGGAATTTCTTGAGAATGGCGGCGTCGCCCGCCACGAAGCCCGAGCGCATGCCCGGCACGTTCGAGCGCTTCGAAAGACTCGAGAAGACCACCAGACGCTCGAATCCACGGCCCAGTTGATGGGCTGCAGCCAGACCGCCCAGCGGTGCGCGCTCTTCGTCGAAGTAAATCTCGGAATAGCACTCGTCAGACGCGATCACGAAGCCGTATTCGTCCGACAACTCGAACAAACGCTTCCAGTCGGCCAGACTCAGCACGGCCCCGGTCGGGTTACCCGGCGAGCAAAGGTAGACAAGCTGAACGTCGCGCCAGACGTCGGCCGGTACGGCGTCGTAGTTGGGCGCGAAGTTGCGCGCCGGATCGCTGTCGGCGTAATAGGGTGTGGCCCCGGCGAGCAGCGTCGCGCCTTCGTAGATCTGATAGAACGGGTTCGGGCACAGCACGCGCGCGCCGGGTTTGCTGCCGTCGACAACGGCCTGGGCGAACGAGAAGAGCGCTTCGCGCGAGCCCGTGACCGGCAGCACTTCGGTGGCCGGGTTCACATTGGGCAGCGCGTAACGGCGTTCCAGCCACTGGGCGATGGCCGCGCGCAGCGGCTCGCCACCGGCCGTGGCCGGATAGTTCGAGAGACCGCCCAGCCCTTCGATCAGGGCTTCCTTGATGAACTGGGGCGTCGGATGCTTGGGCTCACCGATGCCGAAGCTGATGGCCTTGTAGGTGTTGGCAGGCGTGACGTCCGCCACCAGTGCCTTGAGGCGTTCAAAGGGATAGGGCTGGAGCTTGTCGAGTAATGGGTTCACTTGGATTCAAACAGACTCAGGGCTAGGGTTCGCAACGCCAGTCGAGGCGTCGTCGAGCGGATTCGGGGCCACCCGGGAGCGTACAGGGCGGCTGGGCGAGACAGAAGACGCACCGGCAGGACGCACCGGCGCGCTGCGCGACGCCGTGCCTTTCCTGCCTCAGACTCGACGGATCGCAGGCCGGGCATAGGCTGGCGCTTATCCGCTTCATCACGCCAAGGGGTTCCCGGACGCGTTCAAGAATGGCAAGATCGGCAAAGCGAAAATTATACCGTTACGGCGCCCACAAAGCGCGACCAGCGCGTAATTCAGCATATTCCGAGGCGCCAATGGGGCAAGTCTGCGGAGTATCTCAGGTTTTTCAGGAGTTAAGAGTATGACCGTAGCCGGTAACGGCGCGGGCGGCCCGGAATCCGCATCCGGTGCCTCCAGCACTTCCTTCGGCACTCGGGCAGCGCCTGCCCTGGCCATTCTCATCGGATCGTCCGTCTGGGGGCTGGCCTGGTTCCCGTATCGCGTTCTGGCTCAGTGGGGCGTTGCAGCGGTGCCAGCCCAGATCTGCACGGCCACCGTGGCCATCCTGCTGCTCTCGCTCGTCTATCGGCGCTCGCTCGGCACGCTGCGCTGGTCGTGGTTGCTTGTGGGGGTGGCGTTCGCCGGGGGCACGACCAACGTCGCCTTTGTCTGGGGCACCACGCACGGCCACGTCATGCGTGTGTTGCTGCTGTTCTATCTGACCCCGGTCTGGACGGCGTTATTTGCCCACTGGCTGCTGGGCGAGCGGGTCGGCCTGCGCGGTGTGGGGCTGATTGCGCTGGCGCTGGGCGGTGCGGGCCTGATGCTCTGGTCGCCCGAGCTGGGTTGGCCGGTGCCGAACAATCCGGGGGAGTGGGCGGGTGCTATCGCCGGGGCGGCGTTTGCGCTCAATAACGTGCTGTTGCGGCGTGTCAGCCAGGCGTTGCCCGACGTTCCCGCCGAAATGCGCAGCTGGACGCTCTATCTGGGTTGCGTCGTGGGCGGCTTGCTGGTCTTGCCGTTCGACGGTGGGGCGCAGGCCGGGCAGGCGGCGGTCTCGGCGCTCACGTCCGGTGCGGCGACAGCTGCGGTCGCGCTGGCGCTGGGGTGCACCATCGCCGTGACTAACGTCATCGTGCAATTCGGTCTGGCGCGGGTGCCGGCCAATCAGGCGGCGCTCATCATGCTCTTCGAAATCGTGGTGGCGGCGATATCGTCCTGGTGGCTGGCCAGCGAAGGCCTGGGGGTGCGGGAAATCGCCGGTGGGCTGTGCATCGTGGCGGCGGGTGTGCTGTCCGGAATATTGCCCGATTCACGACGTTGTAAATCCGCGACGGCGGGGGATGCGATGGTATAATGCGTACCGTCGTTGTAACGTCGTAAGCACGCCTAAAGCGGCAAAAATGCGGCAAGACAGCAGCAAGAAAAGTGGCCCGTGCACGCCAGCGTGCGCAGGCCCGACAGGACCAGCTAGCGCGTCTGCGTCTTTCCTATCATTCAATGACCGATAAAGCGAACCTGCCGTGCGTCTGACTTCCATCAAACTCGCTGGCTTCAAATCTTTCGTCGACCCGACGAACTTCGCGGTGCCCGGCCAACTGGTCGGGATCGTCGGCCCGAACGGGTGCGGCAAATCCAACATCATCGATGCCGTGCGCTGGGTGCTCGGCGAGTCGCGCGCTTCCGAGCTGCGCGGCGAATCGATGCAGGACGTGATTTTCAACGGATCGACCGCCCGCAAGCAGGCGAGCCGCGCGAGCGTCGAACTGGTGTTCGACAACAGCGCCGGGCGCGCCGCCGGGCAGTGGAGCCAATACGCAGAAATCGCCGTCAAGCGCGTGCTCACGCGCGACGGCACCTCCAGTTACTACATCAATAACCTGCCGGCACGCCGCCGCGACATTCAGGACATCTTCCTCGGCACGGGCCTTGGGCCACGCGCCTACGCCATCATCGGGCAGGGGATGATTTCGCGAATCATCGAAGCGAAGCCGGAAGAGTTGCGCGTGTTTCTCGAAGAAGCCGCGGGCGTCTCCAAGTACAAGGAGCGCCGTCGCGAGACCGAGAACCGTTTGCAAGACACGCGCGAAAACCTGACGCGCGTGGAAGACATTCTTCGCGAACTCGGCACCAACCTCGAAAAGCTTGAATCGCAGGCAGTCGTCGCCAATCGATTCAAGGACTTGCAGCGCGACGGTGAAGAAAAGCAGCAGTTGCTCTGGCTGCTTCGCAAGAACGAAGCGCAGAACGAGCAGGAACGCCAGCAGCGCGCCATCGAGTCGGCGCAGGTCGATCTGGAAGCGCAGATGTCGCGTCTGCGCGGCTCGGAGTCCGATCTCGAAACGCTGCGCGCCGCGCACTACACGGCCACCGACGCCGTACAGGCCGCGCAAGGCGCCATGTACGAAGCGAACTCGGAAGTCAGCCGTCTCGAAGCCGAAATTCGTTACGTGGTCGAGTCGCGCAATCGCGTGCAGGCCCAGTTGGCGGCGCTGACCTCGCAGCGCGAGCAGTGGCAGGCCCGTTCGGCGCAGTCGGAAGAAGAACTCGCACTCGCCGAAGAAGAACTCATCATCGCCGAGGAACGTGCGGCGACTGCGCAGGACCAGGCCGCCGATCAGAACGAGGCGCTGCCCGCCCTCGAATCCGGCTGGCGCGACGCGCAGAACCTGCTCAACGAGCAACGCAGCGAGATCGCGCAGGTCGAGCAGAGTCTGAAACTCGAAGCCGCGCATCAGCGCAATGCCGATCAGGCGTTGCAGCAGTTGCAGCAGCGTCAGGAGCGTTTGCAGGGCGAAGCGCGAGGGCTCGACAAGCCCGACGAAGCCGAGCTTGAGCTGCAGCGCGGCGACCTCGCCGAACATCAGGCGATGCTCGAAGACGCGCAGGCCGAATTGGCCGACGCCGAAGAGCGTTTGCCGCGACTCGAGGCCGAGCGTGCCGAAGCACAGGCGCGCGTGCAGTCGGAAGCGGCCACGATCGCGCAGCTTGAGGCACGTCTGACGGCCCTCAAGCAACTCCAGGAAAGTGTCCAGACGGAAGGCAAGGTGCAGCCGTGGCTCGACAAGCACGAGCTGGCGCAATTGCCGCGTCTGTGGAAGAAGCTGCATATCGAGCCGGGCTGGGAGCCGGCGCTCGAGTCGGTGCTGCGCGAACGTCTCGCTGCGCTCGAAATCAGCAATCTCGATTGGGTGAAGGCCTTCGCGAGCGATGCGCCGCCAGCCAAGCTGGCGTTCTATTCGCCGCCGCCGGCTGCGCGACCGGTGGAAGCGCCGGCGTCGCTGCGTCCGCTGCTGTCGTTGCTGCGCATCGACGATCCGGGCCTGCGCGCTGTACTGCAGGAATGGCTCGGCCACGTGTTCGTTGCCGACGATCTCGCGCAGGCCATGATCGCCCGTGCGCAGTTGCCGGAAGGCGCGTCGATTGTCGTCAAGGCAGGCCATCAGGTCACGCGTGTCGGCGTTCAGCTTTATGCGGCGGACTCCGAACAGGCCGGTTTGCTCGCCCGTCAGCAAGAAATCGAGAATCTGGGTAAGCAACTGCGTGCGCAGGCATTGCTTTCCGACGAAGCCAAGTCGGCCGCCGTACGTGCCGATGCGGCCTACAGTCAGGCTGCGCAGGCGCTCAGCGAAGTGCGCGGCCGCGCCGAGCGCGCCACGCAACGCGTTCACGCCTTGCAGATGGACGTGCTCAAGCTCACGCAGGCTTACGAGCGCTACAACGCCCGCAGCACGCAGATCGATGAAGAGCTGCGTGAAATCGCCGCACAGATCGAAGAGCAACTGGCGATGCGCGCCGAGTCGGAGGCGAACTTCGAGCAAAGCGACGCGCGTTTGGCCGAGTTGCAGGCTACGTTCGAAGACGGTCAGCTCGAATTCGAATCGCTCGACAGTCAGTTGTCCGATGCGCGGAATCGCGCCCGTGAACTGGAACGTCTGGCGCAGGAAGCGTCGTACGGCCAGAAGGGCATCTCCAGCAAGATCGACGAGCATCGCCGCAGCATTCAGACGGCGCTCGAACAGGCTGAGCGCCTCGTCGTCTCGATTGAGCAGGCGCAGGCAGAACTCGCGCTGATCACCGAGCAGACCGCCGAAAACGGTTTGCAGGACGCACTCGAACTGCGCGCCGAGAAGGAAGAGATTCTGGGGGCAGCCCGCATCGAACTCGATGCACTGACGCAAAAACTGCGTCAAAGCGACGAAGAGCGGCTGGCCGCAGAGCGGGGTTTGCAGCCCCTGCGCGATCGCATCACGGAATTGCAGTTGAAGGAGCAGGCGGCGCGCCTGAATCGCGAGCAGTTCGTCGAGCAGCTGACGACGGCCGAAGTGGACGAAGAGGCGCTCTCCGCGAAGCTGACGGCGGATATGAAGCCGTCGTACCTGCAAGGCGAAGTCACGCGCATCAACAACGCGATCAACGCGCTCGGACCGGTCAACATGGCCGCGCTCGAAGAGCTGGAGACGGCGCGCGAGCGCAAGGTCTTCCTCGATGCGCAATCGGCTGACCTGAACGATGCCATCGAGACCCTCGAAGGTGCCATCCGCAAGATCGACGAAGAGACGCGTGTGTTGCTGCAAGGCACGTTCGACGAAGTGAACAAGCATTTCGGCGAACTCTTCCCGATGCTGTTCGGCGGTGGCCAGGCGAAGCTCATCATGACCGGCGACGAAATTCTCGACGCCGGTGTGCAGGTCATGGCGCAACCGCCGGGCAAGAAGAACTCTACGATCCATCTGCTGTCAGGGGGAGAGAAGGCGCTCACGGCCATTGCGCTGGTGTTCGGGATGTTCCAGCTCAATCCCGCGCCGTTCTGTTTGCTTGACGAGGTGGACGCGCCGCTCGACGACGCCAACACCGAGCGCTACGCCAAGATGGTGGCGCGCATGTCGGACCGTACCCAATTCGTATTTATTTCGCATAACAAAATCGCGATGGAAATGGCCAATCAGCTCATCGGCGTCACCATGCAGGAACAAGGGGTGTCGCGGATCGTGGCAGTGGACATGGAGTCTGCGATCAATCTGGCCGAGATCGCCTGACCCCGCGCCTACGATGGAGAAGAGAGAGGAACGCCGCGCATGAATGAACTGCAGCTGAGCTTGATTGCCGCAGGGGTAGTGGTACTGCTGGGAGTGGTGGCCTATAACGCCTGGCAAGGCAGCAAGGCACGCGCGCGCATACCGCGTCGCATGCCGGTCGACGGTGCGGGTATCGATGCAACCGCTGGCACGCCCGACGCCGACGACGACCGCCCGTTCATCGAACCGACGCTGTCGCCGCCGCGCGTGCCCGCACAGTCGGGCGAGCGTCGCGAGCCGACGCTTGGACCGGCGGCCGCCGGTACGTCGGTGCAAGATGCCTTTGCCATCAACGAAGATGCCTGGGACGCTCCACCGGCAGCGCGCAAGCGTGCCGCGCAGGAAGCGGCTGCGCGGGCTGCGGACGGTGGCGAGTCGGACGTGGTTGCCGACACGGCGCCCGTCCAGCCGCATGACGCATATGAGGCCGATGAGGCGCAACGCCGCGATGCGCAGGATGCGGCAGCGGCCAGTGCAGTCGCGCGCGTCGACGCCGAACTGGCCGCCGACGACACGGTAGACGCTGCCACGGCGGGGGCTGCCGCTAACGCCGCTGCGGCGCCCGATGCCGAAGCGCAGGCGCCGCAAGCCGATGCGGCCCCGACATCCAACGACGCTGCGATGCCTGCACCCGCAGCATCGGCAGCACCGGTTTCAGCCGCGCGTCCGGCGGCGCCGAGCGGTCCGCCGCCGATCATCGACGAACGCATCGACTGCATCGTCGAGTTGCCGCTGGCGAACGTGGTGGCCGCCGAACGACTGATGCCGCTGACGGTGCGCATGCGTCGTGCGGGCAGCAAGCCCGTGAACGTGGAGGGCCGCGTCGATGAAGCGTCCGCATGGGAGCCGATTCGCACGGGCGGCCGATATCACCAACTGCGCATGGCTGTGCAACTGGCCAATCGCGCAGGCGCTCTCAACGAAGTCGAGTTCTCCGAGTTCTCGAATCTCGTGCAGACGCTGGCGGATGCAGTCGATGCCTTGCCTGAATTGCCCGACATGATGGAAACGGTCGCCCGTGGCCGTGAACTCGACAGCTTTGCCGCGCAATGCGACGCGCAGTTGTCGGTCAACGTGCTGTCGGACGGCGCGCCGTGGTCGGCCAACTACGTGCAAGCCGTCGCGACACAAGACGGTTTGCTGCTTTCGCGCGACGGCATGCGTTTCGTCAAACTCGATTCGCGTCAGAACCCGGTGTTCATGCTGCAATTTGGCGACACCAACTTCCTGCGCGACGACCTGACGTACAAGGGCGGCGATCTGATCACCATGCTGCTCGATGTGCCAGTGGCCGACGAGGACCTCCTGCCGTTCCGTCTGATGTGCGATTACGCGCGTTCGATCGGGCAGCGTATCGGTGGCCGCGTGGTGGACGATCAACGCCGTCCGCTCTCGGATGCTGCGCTGCAAAACGTCGACAAACAGTTGCTCAAGCTTTACGAGCGCCTTGAAGCGCGTGGTCTTCCGGCAGGTTCGCCTGTCACGCGCCGTCTGTTCAGCCAGTAAGTTCAGGGCGATTTGCTGCGTTCGGGCAAGGCCGGATTCACGTGGCCTGCCGTCGCATTCGATGCACGCCGTTCACCGTCGGGTGAGCGGCGTTTTTGTTCCGATGGATTGCTCCTATCGACGGCGCGCATGGCGCACGTCGAAGGCATAATGTTCTGACTTCTCGTATCCCGAGTCTTGCACGCATGTCCCAAACTTCCGTTCCGGGTCAGGGCGCGAACGCCCCTACGCCAGCCGATGCTACGGCCGCCGCACAACGTGCCGCCGAGTTGCGTAACGAGCTAGCCCGCCACAACCGCGCATATTACGAAGACGACGCGCCGCTCGTTCCCGATGCCGAGTACGACCGTCTCTTTGGCGAACTCGTCGGGCTGGAAAGCGCGCATCCCGAGTTGCAGCGGGCCGATTCGCCCACCCAGCGTGTCGGGGGCAAGCCCGTCGACGGATTCGCACCGGTGGTGCATCGTGTGCCGATGCTCTCGTTGAACAATGGCTTTGCCGATGAAGACGTCGAGGCGTTCGACCGGCGCGTGAGCGACGGACTGCGTCCCGATGCGGCGGGTGCTGCGGGGGCGGGTAATGCGTCATCCGGCGATCTGTTCGGTGCGCCGGTTGAGTATGCCGCCGAGCTGAAGTTCGACGGTCTGGCCATTGCATTGCGCTACGAGCAGGGTGTGCTCGTGCAAGCCGCGACGCGCGGCGACGGCACGACGGGCGAGGATGTCACCGCCAACATCCGTACCATCAAGAAAATCCCCCTCAAACTCGATAGCGAAAATCCGCCCGAAGTGCTCGAAGTGCGCGGCGAAGTGTTGATGTTCCGTGCAGACTTCGACAAGCTTAACGAGGCGCAGGAGGCGGCTGGCGAGAAGGTTTTCGTCAATCCGCGCAACGCGGCAGCGGGCAGTCTGCGCCAACTCGATTCGAAGATTACGGCCAAGCGTCCGTTGTCGTTCTTCGCCTATGGTGTTGGGGAACTGGTCGGTGTGCCGATGCCCGAGACGCATTCGGCCTTGCTCGACTGGTATGTGACGCTGGGTATTCCGGTCAACGACAAGCGGGAAGTCGTGCAGGGCGCGCAAGGACTGCTGAAGTTCTACCGCGAAGTCGGTGAGGCGCGCGCGTCGTTGCCTTACGACATCGACGGCGTGGTCTACAAGGTCAACCGTCGCGACGAGCAGGATCGTCTCGGCTTCGTCTCGCGCGCCCCGCGCTTCGCATTGGCGCACAAATTTCCGGCGCAGGAAGCGCTGACGACATTGCTCGACATCGAAGTGCAAGTGGGACGTACGGGGGCGATCACACCGGTGGCGCGACTCGCGCCAGTGTTCGTCGGCGGCGCGACAGTGACGAATGCCACGCTGCACAACGAGGACGAAATCCGTCGCAAAGACGTGATGATCGGCGACACGGTGATCGTGCGTCGCGCGGGCGACGTGATTCCCGAAGTCGTCGGATCGGTGCTGGACCGTCGCCCCGACGACGCGCGTGCTTTCGTGATGCCCACTGAGTGTCCGGTGTGCGGTTCCGCCATCGAGAAGCTTCCGGACGAAGCGATCGCACGATGCACCGGCGGGCTGATTTGCGCCGCACAACGCAAGCAGGCGCTGCTGCATTTCGCGCAGCGTCGCGCACTCGATATCGAGGGGCTCGGCGACAAGCTGGTGGAGCAACTGGTCGATCAGCAGATCATTCGGACCCCGGCCGACCTGTTCAAGCTGGGTGTGGCAAAGCTCGCTGCGCTCGACCGGATGGCCGACAAATCGGCCGCCAATCTCGTCACGGCGCTGGAGACAGCGCGTCACACCACGCTGGCGCGCTTTATCTTTGCGCTGGGTATTCGCCACGTCGGTGAAGCGACGGCGAAGGATCTTGCGCGGCACTTCGGCAAGCTCGACAACCTGATCGCCGTCTGCAAACGCGATTCCGATCTGACGGAACTGCTGGCCGTTCCGGACGTCGGACCGATTGTGGCCGAGTCGATCAACAATTTCTTCTGCGAAGATCATAATGTCGAAGTGATCGAGCAACTGCGGGCGGCGGGCGTCACCTGGCCGGAGTCGGAACCGGCGGCCGTTGCACCGTTGCCGCTGGCGGGCAAGACGTTTGTGTTGACCGGAACATTGCCGACGCTCTCGCGTGACGACGCGAAGGCAATGCTCGAAGCGCAAGGAGCAAAGGTTGCTGGCTCGGTGTCTGCGAAAACGGACTACGTGGTCGCGGGCGCAGAGGCGGGCAGCAAGTTGGCAAAGGCTGAGGCACTGGGCGTGCCCGTGCTCGATGAGGACGCTATGCGCGCGATGTTGGCCGCGCTTTGATGTGAGGACCGAACCGATGATTCGCGACATTCTGAAGATGGGCGATCCGCGCTTGCTGCGTATCGCCAAACCCGTCGAACAGTTCGGCACGCCCGAGTTGGACGAGCTTATAGCCGACATGTTCGAGACCATGAAGCATGCGAACGGCGCCGGGCTTGCCGCACCGCAGATCGGCGTCGATCTGCAAGTGGTGATCTTCGGCTTCGAGCACAACGAGCGCTATCCGGACGCCCCGGAAGTGCCTGAAACCGTGCTGATCAACCCGGTCATTACGCCGTTGACGCAGGACATGGAAGAGGGCTGGGAAGGCTGCCTGTCGGTGCCGGGGCTGCGCGGTATGGTCAACCGCTATTCGATGCTGCGCTACGAAGGATTCGACCAGCATGGTCACGCCATCGACCGCGTGGCAGAAGGATTTCATGCACGTGTCGTGCAGCACGAGTGCGACCATCTGATCGGCAAGCTCTATCCAATGCGAATTACCGACTTCAGCAAATTCGGCTTTACGGAGATCCTCTTCCCGGGGCTCGATCCGAATAGTGACGATTGAGTGCGACGCCGGGGTTGATGTATCGCTGATCTGCGATTGACGTTTCACCCTGGCGCTTGCCGGAGACGACACAAAAAAAGCCCGCCGTAATGGCGGGCTTTTTCATGGCCGCGATGGGTGAATCGTCGCCGAATCAGAACCCTTCGCCAGTGCGCAGGTAACGCCATTCGCCCACAGGCAGGTTGCCTAGGGTGATTTGTCCCATGCGCACTCGCTTGAGGCCCGTCACGTGCAAACCGACCAGTTCGCACATGCGGCGAATCTGACGCTTCTTGCCTTCCTTGAGCACGAAGCGAAGTTGCTCCGGGTTCTGCCAGTCGACCTGTGCGGGCTTGAGCGGTTGATCGTCAAGCTCAAGTCCATGACGCAGCAGCGCCAGGCGATCGGCCGGGAAGTGCGCCTGAACGTTCTGCGAGTGCTCGTTGTACGACACGCGCACGAGATACTCCTTTTCGATGTCCGAATCCTCGCCGATCAACTGCTTGGCAATGCGGCCGTCCTGTGTGAGGACGAGCAGACCCGTGGAGTCGATGTCGAGACGTCCGGCAGGTGCCAGGCTGCGCAGATGCGACGGCGAGAAGCGCACGCCGGCGTCGTCTTCGGCCCAGTGATGTTCGCTGGTCACCAGTACGACAGCGGGATCGTATCCGTCTTCCGCCTGACCCGAGACGTAACCCACCGGCTTGTGCAGCAGGATCGTGACGCGATTGGCTTGTTCCTTCTGCGCGGCTTGCACGACGGTGATTTCCTGCGTGGGCAGAATTTTCGTGCCCAGCTCCTTCACCACCTTGCCGTCGACGCGGACCCAGCCCTTGGCGATCCACTCGTCCGCTTCGCGACGCGAGCACAGGCCGAGTTCGGACATCCGCTTGGACAAACGCAGCGAGCCTTCGGCGTCGTGGTGGATCTTGATATCGTCGTCATCGTCGTCGCGCTCGACTCGCGGTGCACGCGAGGGACGTGCGGCGCGGTTCGCTTGGTTGTCGCGATCGTCGCGCGAGAAGCGGCCGCGCGGGGCCCCTTCGTTCGTGCGACGCGGCGCGCGATCATCGAAGCCGCCACGTGCGCCGCCCTCGGTATTGCGACGGGGGCGGTCTTCATCGAAGCGACGCGGCGCACGATCGTCGAAGTCGCGCTTGGCAGGACGTGCGAAGTCGCCACGTGCACCACCTTCGGTATTACGACGCGGACGGTCTTCGTCAAAGCGACGCGGTGCGCGATTATCGGAGTCACGCTTCACTGGACGCGCGAAGTCGCCACGTGCACCACCTTCGGTATTACGACGCGGGCGGTCTTCGTCGAAGCGACGCGGCGCGTGATCACCGAAGCCGCCACGTGCACCGCTCTCGGTGTTGCGACGCGGTGCGCGATCATCGAAGTCACGCTTCACAGGACGAGCGAAATCGCCACGAGCGCCACCTTCGGTATTGCGGCGCGGACGGTCTTCATCAAAACGACGCGGCGCACGATTATCGAAGTCACGCTTCACCGGACGGGCGAAGTCGCCACGTGCACCACCTTCGGTATTGCGACGCGGGCGATCTTCATCGAAGCGACGTGGTGCGCGATCATCGAAGCCGCCACGTGCGCCACCTTCACTATTGCGACGCGGACGGTCTTCGTCAAAGCGGCGCGGTGCACGATTATCAAAATCACGCTTCACCGGGCGAGCGAAATCGCCACGAGCAGCCCCTTCGGTGTTGCGACGCGGACGGTCTTCGTCGAAGCGACGCGGCGCGCGATCATCGAAGTCACGACGTGCACGGGACTCGTCGTCAAAACGGGCAGGGCGTGCACCGGCAACGCGTTCGCGTTGACCACGTGCGGGCGGACGTTCGCCCGTCGGACGTTTTTCGTAGGGCGCGCCGCCACCTGCTGGCTTGCGCGGTGCTGTGCCGCTGCTGGCCGGGCGACGAGCGCCACCGGGTGTTGCGTTATCGTCCGCCGGACGCGGACGTGCCGGTTTTCCGGCAGGTTTCTTCACGCCGCTGGCATCGAGCATCGACGCGGGTACGGACTTGGTCGGACGCTTCAATGCGCCAGCCGAGCGCACAGGGGCGCGCGTCTTGTCGAGGGTGCGGGGGTGTTTGGCGCTCAGTTTGGCGCGCGGGGTATCGCTCATGGTTCCAATGCTTCGAGTAATTCGGTCTCGACGGCAATTTGCAGGCGACTATCCTGCAAACGGCTGCCGTCGAGCAGGAACGTGTCTTCGACACGTTCGCCGAGGGTATTGATGCGGGCGGTTCGCACGCTGACGCCGTGACGCGCAAGCACGCGAGCGACCGCATAAAGCAAACCGGTGCGGTCGTTGGCCGACACCGATAGCAAGTAGTACTGGCCACGTTCGTCGGGCCGGAGATCGACACGAGGCGTGACCGGAAAGCTGCGCGAGCGGCGCGGCAGACGCCCCTTGCTCGGTTCTGCCAGAGGCTCTTCCCGTGTGAGCAACGACACCAGTTCGCTTTCCACCAGATTGATGATGTCGCGATAACTGGTGTCGAGGCCCGGGTCGGTCAGCAAGAAGCTGTCGAGCGCGAAGCCCTGGCTGGTGGTGTGCACTTTGGCATCGAGAATCGACAGTCCCTTGCGCTCGAAGTAGCCACAGATACGCGCGAACAGATCGACCTGATCGCGCACATAAACCAACACCTGTAACCCTTCGCCGATGGGCGACGGACGCGCTTTGACGATGGGCGATGCACTGTCGACATGTCGCCACAGATGGCGCGTTTGCCACGCCACGTCTGCCGGGTCGTTGCGCAGAAAGTACGCGACGTCCAGCGTGTTCCAGAGCGCTTCCTGCGCGCGCTCCGGCACGGTGTACAGGCGCAGCAGTCCGAGCGCTTCTTCCTTGCGCGTCTTCAATTGCGCGTGCGGGTCCGGGTTGGCACCGCCCAGTACCTGCAACGTCAGACGATAAAGGTCTTCGAGCAGCTTGCCTTTCCATGCGTTCCATACTTTCGGACTGGTGCCGCGAATGTCTGCCACAGTGAGCAGGTAAAGCGCGGTCAGGCGACGCTCGTTTTCGACCTTCTCCGCAAAACGTCGGATGACGTCCGGATCGGTGGTGTCCTGCTTCTGTGCCACGGTGCTCATCGTCAGATGTTCACCGACCAGCCAGACGATCAGATCGGTGTCTTCCTTCGAGATGCCGTGACGCGTGCAGAAAGTGCGCGCGTCGACCATGCCGAGCGTCGAGTGGTCACCGCCACGGCCCTTCGCAATATCGTGGAAGAGGGCGGCGATCGTCAGCACCCACGGACGGTCGAAGTTCGCGATCAACTGACTGCAGAACGGGTACTCATGCGTATGTTCCGCGACCGCGAAACGGCGAATATTACGCACGACCATCAGAATGTGCTGATCGACGGTGTACACGTGATACAGATCGTGCTGCATCTGCCCGACCACGCGACGGAAGTTGATTAGGTAGCGGCCCAGCACACTCGTCTGGTTCATCAGCCGCAATGCATGGGTGATGCCCTGCGGCTGCTGCAAAATCTCGAGGAATGTGCGACGGTTCTCAGGGTCCGCACGCCACTGTCCGTTCATGAGTTCGCGCGCGTTGTAGAGCGCTCGCAGGGTTCTGGCAGACAACCCTTTTACCCCGACGACTTGCTCGTACAGCAGGAACGTTTCGAGAATCGCATTCGGATGACGTGTGTACAGTTCGTCGTCGACGATCTCGATCATCCCTTGCTTCTCGACGAAGCGCTCGTTGATCACGCGAGTGACGCCGCTGGTTTGCGGGAACAGCCGGGCTTCAACGTTCAGCAGCAGCACGGTATTGAGCTGCGAGACCGCCTTTGCAGCCCAGTAGTAGCGCCGCATGAGTTGCTCGCTGGCGCGCTTCGTCGTCGTGGCGTCGAAGCCGAGGCTTTGCGCGAGGGCCGTCTGAAGGTCGAATACCAGCACGTCCTGCCGACGGCGTGCCAGCAAATGGAGCCGCGCTCGCAAACCCTTGAGGAATTGCTCGTTTCGACGCAGCTCCTTGAGTTCGCGATCCGTCAGCAGATCCCTCGTGGAAAGCTCCGCCCAGCTATTACCGAGCCCCGCCGCCTTCGTCATCCACAGAATCACTTGCAGGTCGCGCAGGCCGCCCGGGCTTTCCTTGCAGTTCGGCTCCAGGCTGTACGGGGTGTCCTGATACTTCGCGTGGCGCTGACGGATCTCGAGTTGCTTGCTCCTGAAGAACGCGAGCGGGTCGAGGTCGTCGGCGAAACGTCGTTGAAATTCGTCGAACAGCGCTTGATTGCCGGTGAGCAGACGCGCCTCCAGCAGGCTCGTTTGCACCGTAATGTCGGCCTGTGCTTCGGAGATGCACTCGTCGACAGTGCGCACCGATGAACCGATCTCGACGCCGATATCCCAAAGAAATCCGATGAACGGCTCGACGTGCGACGTCAGCGCCTCGCCGTCTGTGCCTGGATGCAACAACAGAATGTCCACGTCCGAATACGGATACAGCTCGCCGCGTCCGTAACCGCCGACCGCCACGAGCGCGAAGTCGTCCGGCATCCGGTACTCGGCCCACGCATCGCGCATGGCCTGATCGACAGCGTGGCACAAACCGTGCAGAAGCCCGTCGATCTTGCCGTTTGCGACAAATCGTTCGACGAGTTCGGCCTTGCGGTCCTTGAGGGCCTGACGTAGCGGAGAAGGGGCGTGTGCACGTGCGTGCATGGCGGCTTCCAGGGGGTGGATAAACGAGTCAGGCACGGCAACGCGCTGCGGAGTGCTGCGAGGCCGGGCCGGGCGGCCGTCAGAGTTGCCGACGGCCGGACGTTACTGCTTCGTTGGAATCTAACGATTCTTACGTTGTTAAGCCGCTGCTGCGAACGACGTGACGTACGACGAGCCCGGCGGCGGTGCAGGCGTCTGTGCTGAATGCGTCAGCACCTCGTGGCCCGTTTCCGTCACCAGCACGGTATGTTCCCACTGGGCCGACAGGCTGCGGTCTCGCGTCTTGACGGTCCACTGATCGGGCATCGTCCGAATTTCGCGCTTGCCAGCGTTGATCATCGGTTCGATGGTGAAGATCATGCCGGCCTGCAATTCCAGACCGGTGCCTTGACGTCCATAGTGCAGGATTTGCGGATCTTCATGGAACACCTGGCCGATCCCGTGCCCACAATACTCGCGCACGACACTGTAGCCCTGCGCCTCGGCGTGCGTCTGGATCGCCTGGCCGATGTCGCCGAGACGCGCGCCCGGGCGCACCTGGTTGATGCCGAGCCACATGCACTCATAGGTAACCTGCGCCAGACGTTTGGCCAGGATCGTGCCATCGCCGACGATGAACATACGACTGGTGTCGCCGAAGTAGCCGTCCTTGATGACAGTGATGTCAATGTTCAGGGCGTCGCCGTTCTTGAGGGCCTTGTCGCCGGGAATGCCATGGCAGATCACGTCGTTGACCGAGATGCAGGTGGCCTTGGGGTAGGGCGGGTAGCCGGGCGGCTGGTAGTTCAGCGGCGCAGGGACGGTGCCCTGTTCCTTGATCATGAATTCGTGGCAGAGGCGGTCGAGCTCCCCGGTGGTGACGCCGGCGCGCACGTGCGGCGTAATGAAATCGAGCACTTCGCTCGCCAGGCGGCAAGCGACGCGCATCATTTCAATGTCGTGGGCAT
This sequence comes from Pandoraea sp. NPDC090278, assembly GCF_044772185.1. NCBI lineage: Bacteria > Pseudomonadati > Pseudomonadota > Betaproteobacteria > Burkholderiales > Burkholderiaceae > Pandoraea > Pandoraea sp. NPDC090278. Next base: position 823,991 of record NZ_JBIVYJ010000001.1, read on the forward strand.
TTTTGAGAGTGATGGCCATTGCGGAATCGGACAAATTGCGGAAACAGTGACGCATTATCGCACCAATGGAGGGTTTTGGCCGGGTTTCGGCCTTGCGCGGCGTGGATTTCGGAGCATTCCGACGGTGAATTTCCGCGGTTCCGATAGCGTCGTCGGAAGCGATGCCGAACCGGCCGGTATGCCGCGCAAACCGGGCATTCGGGGTCTGTCATCGCAAGTTCACGAGCCTCTTGAGTGATGGCGCAGTGCGATGCTATAATCTCGGGCTAAGTCGAGGACGAGTTGTCAATATGGTCAAGGGTTTCCCCTTGGTTTTTAGTGCGATTCGCCGGAGTTTTGGGGTGTTTAGCCCCAAGTTGGTGCTGAAAGGCGCCGAATTCGGTGATTCGCCGGGCAACGATCGGTCTTCTCGGCTTGGAAATTTTGAAATCGCGGGCCGGCGCACCCAGGGTGCCCGATCTTCGCAGGCGGGTCATGCAAAGCTGTATGGCAGTCTGACGAAACGGGTACGGCAGCCGGTCTAAGACCTAACCCTCACGGAGAATCACATGTCTGTCACGATGCGTCAGATGCTGGAAGCGGGCGTCCACTTTGGTCACCAAACCCGTTTCTGGAACCCCAAGATGGCCCCCTATATCTTCGGCCATCGCAACAAGATTCACATCATCAACCTCGAAAAGACGTTGCCGATGTACCAGGACGCACTGAAGTACGTGCGTCAACTGGCAGCAAACCGCGGCACGATCCTGTTCGTGGGCACGAAGCGTCAGGCGCGTGACATCGTGGCGGAAGCCGCAGCACGTGCCGGTATGCCTTACGTCAACAACCGTTGGCTGGGCGGCATGCTGACGAACTTCAAGACGCTGAAGTCGTCGATCAAGAAGCTCAAGGACATGGAGCAGGCTCTGGAAGCCGGCGAGCAAGAGCGCATGAGCAAGAAGGAAGCGCTGCTGTTCGATCGCGAAATGGCCAAGCTGCAAAAGTCGATCGGTGGCGTGAAGGAAATGGGCGGCATGCCCGACGCTATCTTCGTCGTCGACGTCGGCTACCACAAGATCGCCATCACCGAAGCCAACAAGCTGGGCATTCCGGTGATCGCCGTGGTCGATACGAACCACTCGCCGGAAGGTGTGGATTACGTGATCCCGGGTAACGACGACTCGAGCAAGGCTGTCGAGCTGTACGTGCAAGGCGTCGCCGACGCAATCCTCGAAGGCCGTGCAAACGCCGTCAAGGAAGTCGTCGAAGCCGTTCGCGGCGAAGGCGACGAGTTCGTCGAAGTGAACGAAGAGGCGTAAGCGGCCACCGCTGCGTAACAAAAGGGGCTGCTTGTGGCGCCCCTTTTTTTAGTCCGATTTCCCCGCGTCGGGTGAGTGGGGCGCCAAGGGTGGGCAGTGAGGCCGCTCTTGTGAAACCCTCTCCCGACTGATTCGATATACAGGAGTAACGATATGCCGGCAATTACTGCAGCAATGGTGGGCGAACTGCGCGCCAAGACCGATGCGCCGATGATGGAATGCAAGAAGGCGCTGACCGAAGCCGACGGCGACATGGTTCGTGCTGAAGAAATCCTGCGTGTCAAGCTGGGTAGCAAGGCCAGCAAGGCTGCAAGCCGTATCACGGCTGAAGGCGTGATCTCGGCCTACATCGACGGCGGCAAGGGTGCCGTGGTTGAAATCAACTGCGAAACCGACTTCGTTTCGAAGAATGACGACTTCCTGAAGTTCGCAGAAAACTTGGCCAAGCTGGTCGCCGAGAACAACCCGGCTGACGTCGCGGCCCTGTCGGCACTGCCGCTCGACGGCAAGACCGTTGACCAGATCCGTGCCGACCTGATCGGCAAGATCGGCGAAAACATGACGATTCGTCGCTTCCAGCGTTACGAAACGTCGGGCAAGCTGGCCTCGTACCTGCACGGCACGCGTATCGGCGTGATCGTCGAGTACGAAGGTGCTGACGCTGAAGTCGGCAAGAACGTCGCGATGCACATCGCCGCCATGAAGCCGGTTGCCGTGTCGGGCGACCAGGTCGCGGCAGATCTGATCGAGAAGGAACGCAAGGTTGCCGCCGAGAAGGCCGCGGAATCGGGCAAGCCGGCCGAGATCGTCGCCAAGATGGTGGAAGGCAGCGTGCAGAAGTTCCTGAAGGAAGTCTCGCTGTTCAACCAGACGTACGTGAAGGACGACAAGGCAACCGTCGAGCAGATGCTCAAGGCCAACAACACCACGGTCAAGGCATTCACCATGTTCGTGGTCGGCGAAGGCATCGAGAAGAAGCAAGACGACTTCGCTGCTGAAGTCGCTGCTCAAGTGGCCGCTGCCAAGCAGTCGTAATTCGCGCAGTACCGTAGTATCCGGGGGCGGCGGTGCCGTCCCCGTTGTTTCATCCAGAATACCCCAACAGTGCCCGACCAGACTTCTTAAGGACCGCCATGTCTACTCCTTACAAACGCGTACTTCTCAAGCTCTCTGGTGAAGCCCTCATGGGTGACGACTCGTTCGGTATCAACCGCGCAACCATCGAACGGATGGTTGGCGACATTGCCGAAGTCGTTCGCCTGGGCACGCAATTGGCCGTCGTGATCGGCGGTGGCAATATTTTCCGGGGTGTGGCAGGCGGTGCCGCAGGTATGGACCGTGCGACGGCCGACTACATGGGCATGCTCGCCACGATGATGAACGCCCTGGCGCTGCAGGACGCGATGCGTCACGCTGGCATCGAAGCGCGTGTGCAATCCGCGCTGCGTATGGACCAGGTCGTTGAACCGTACATCCGCCCCCGCGCGATTCGTCAGCTCGAAGAGGGTAAAGTCGTGATCTTCGCTGCTGGTACGGGCAACCCGTTCTTCACGACCGATACGGCCGCTGCGCTGCGTGGCTCGGAAGTCGGTGCCGAAGTCGTGCTGAAGGCGACCAAGGTCGACGGCGTTTACTCGGCCGACCCGAAGAAGGTTCCGGACGCAGTGAAGTACTCGACCATCAGCTTCGACGAGGCGATCTCGAAGAACCTGCAGGTCATGGACGCGACGGCTTTCGCGCTGTGCCGCGATCAGAAGATGCCGGTGCGCGTTTTCTCGATCGTGAAGCCGGGCGCGCTCAAGCATGTCATCCTCGGCGAAGACGAGGGAACGCTCGTCCACGTTTGAGTTCAAATTGCGGCGTCCACGCGCATTGGCGCGTCGACGCCGTATCATTTATGTTTGCGTAACAATTTAGGTTTGGAGGTTGCCATGAGCGTTGCTGACGTCAAGAAGCATGTCGAGCAAAAGATGAAGAGCTCGATCGAGTCGTTCAAGAACAACCTGGCGAAGATTCGTACCGGCCGCGCGCACGTTGGCCTGCTCGATCACGTCCAGGTCGATTATTACGGTTCGATGGTGCCCATCTCTCAAGTTGCCAACGTGAGCCTCGTCGACGCGCGTACGATCGGCGTGCAAGCGTGGGAAAAGAACATGGTCCCCAAGGTCGAAAAGGCCATCCGCGAGTCGGATCTGGGCCTGAACCCGGCGACGCAGGGTGATCTGATTCGTGTGCCGATGCCCCAACTGACCGAAGAGCGCCGTCGTGAAATGACGAAGCTTGTGAAGTCGGAAGGCGAAAACGCCAAGGTTGCCGTGCGTAACCTGCGTCGCGACGCCAATGAGCAACTCAAGAAGCTGGTGAAGGACAAGGAAATTTCGGAAGACGACGAGCGCCGTGGTGGCGACGATGTCCAGAAATTCACCGACAAGTTCGTCGCCGAAATCGACGAGTTGGTGAAGCAGAAGGACGCCGAGATCATGACGGTTTAAGTGCTCACGGCACTTACCGCTCAATCTCCGCAGACTTTCGCGCTCGACTTTGCGCCGTAACTCAATGGGTTTTCTCAGCTCTACGCTTTCTGCTCCTGAGACAGCGAGCATTCCGCGCCACGTTGCCATCGTCATGGACGGCAACGGGCGTTGGGCTACCAGTCGTAAATTGCCTCGCGTTGCGGGGCATAAGCGTGGTGTTGACGCCGTGCGTGAAGCCGTGACGGCATGTGCCGAGCTTGGCGTCGAGTACCTGACCCTGTTCGCGTTCAGTTCCGAGAACTGGCGTCGTCCGCAGGATGAAGTCTCGACGCTCATGCAGCTTTTCATTCTTGCGCTCGAGCGCGAGGTGGGGAAGCTGCATAGCAACGGCATCCGTCTTCGCGTGATTGGTGCGCTCGAAGCGTTCGAGCCGCGCATTCAGGAACTCGTCAGGCGTGCGGAAGAGCGTACGCAGGACAACAAGGGTCTTACCTTGACCATTGCTGCCAATTACGGTGGGCGATGGGACATTCTCCAGGCGGCTCAGAAGCTCGCCGCTGTGCGTGTCGCGCAGGGGGGGGCTGCAGCGCTCGATACATCGTTTTCGGAAGACGATCTCGCGCCCTATCTGAGCATGGCCTATGCGCCGGAGCCGGATCTCTTTATCCGCACCGGTGGCGATCAGCGCGTCAGTAATTTTCTGCTTTGGCAACTGGCGTACACTGAACTGTATTTCACCGAAGAATTCTGGCCGGACTTCAACGCCAATACGCTTAAGCGGGCAGTCGCCGAGTTTCAGCAGCGCGAACGCCGTTTCGGCCGTACCAGCGCGCAAGTCCAGAACCCCTCGGGACAATCCGCCTGATGCTCAAGACACGCGTTATTACCGCTGTCGTACTCCTCGCCATTCTTTTGCCCGTGATCTTCGTCGGTACGCCGGCGCAGTTCGCGTTGCTCGCGGCCGTGATCGTTGCGGCTGCCGGGTGGGAGTGGGGGCGTCTGGTCGGCCTGAACGGCACGGGCGCTGTTTTTTATGGTGCGCTGGCCCTGCTGGGTGTCGGGCTGACTTGGGTGGGCGGCTGGACGCTGTCGTCAATGTGGCTCAAACCGGCCGCCATCTTCTGGATTCTCGCCGGTCCCTACACGCTTGCACGTAAGCCTGCGACGCAAGGGGCGTGGCGCGGTCTGTTGCTGGTGGCGGGGCCGGTATTGCTGATTGCTGCCTGGCAGGCGCTTTGTCTCGCACGTGAGCGCGGCGTCGCCTTCCTGCTGTCGGTGCTCGTCATCGTCTGGCTCGCCGACACTGGCGCTTATTTCGCCGGGCGGGCTTTCGGCAAACGCAAGCTCGCGCCGTCCATCAGCCCCGGAAAGTCCTGGGAAGGTGCCGTCGGCGGGTGGCTGCTGGTCCTCGCGATTGCTGCGGCAGTGCTCGCCAGCGGATTGCAGGCGCCGACCATCGTTTCTCATCTCGCCAGCACGTTGGGCCTTGCACTCGGCGCATTGGCGTTGACCGTGCTGGTCGCTTTCTCGGTCGTAGGCGATCTGTTCGAATCTCAACTCAAGCGGCAAGCGGGCGTGAAGGATTCCAGCGCACTGCTGCCAGGTCATGGTGGCGTGCTCGATCGAATCGACGCGCTGCTCCCGGCGCTCCCGCTGGCTATGCTCTTCGTCTGATCATGTCGCAACGTCTTTCCATTCTCGGCTCCACTGGCTCCATCGGCGTTAGCACGCTCGATGTCGTGGGGCGTCATCCGGATCGCTTCTCGGTCTACGCGCTGTCGGCGCACCGTAATCTCGATCGTCTTTTTGAGCAGTGTGTTGCCCATCGTCCGCAAGTGGCGGTCGTGGCTGATGCGGATGGCGCACGCGCGCTGTCGGCGCGTCTGGTCGAGGCGGGCCTGAAGATCGAAGTGACGTACGGTCCGCAAGCGCTGATCGAAATCGCCGAGGTCGGCGAGGTCACGATGGTCGTGGCGGCCATTGTGGGTGCGGCAGGTCTGCAGTCGACCCTTGCTGCGGCGCGCGCAGGCAAACGTATTCTGCTGGCGAACAAAGAGTCGCTGGTGCTTTCCGGTGCGTTGTTCATGGCGACAGCCGAACGCGCGGGCGCCACGTTGCTGCCGCTCGATAGCGAGCACAACGCCATTTTCCAATGCTTGCCGCAAGTGGCCGGGGAAAGCCGTATTTCGACGCGTGGCGTCGAGAAACTGGTGCTGACCGCTTCGGGTGGCCCGTTCCGCGAGCGCGAACTGGCGTCGCTCGAGAACGTGACGCCGGACGAGGCATGCGCGCACCCGAACTGGGTGATGGGACGCAAGATCTCGGTGGATTCGGCGAGCATGATGAACAAGGGCCTTGAAGTGATCGAGGCGCACTGGCTGTTCAATATGCCGCCGGAGAAGATCGAGGTACTGATCCATCCGCAAAGCGTGATTCACTCGATGGTCACGTACACCGACGGCTCGACACTGGCGCAGCTCGGCAACCCCGATATGCGCACGCCGATTGCTCACGCGCTGGCGTTTCCGGACCGGGTCACGTCGGGCGTTGCCGGACTGAATCTCGCGGACATTGGCAAGCTGACGTTCGAAGCGCCGGATCTGCGCCGTTTCCCGTGTCTGCGTCTGGCGTTCGACACGCTGCATCGCGGCGGTACGGCGGGTGCGTTGCTCAATGCATCCAACGAAGTGGCTGTCGCAGCGTTCCTTGAAGGACGCATCCGTTTCACCGCGATTGCGCAGGTTGTCGAGCGCGTGCTCGATACGGTCGCCGTGGGTGAAGCCACCTCGCTCGAGGTCGTGCTTGAAGCCGATCGTCGTGCCCGCGAACTGGCGACGGAGATCGTTGCCGGTTTGCCTGCACCAGCGCGTTCCTGACGCCGCTGCCCATGTCGTAATTTCCCCGGGGCTCGTTCGCTCATGAATCTGCTGACCACGTTGCTAGCGTTCGCCATCGCCATTGGTGTTCTGGTGGTGTTCCATGAGTTGGGCCACTACACGGTCGCAAGACTTTGCGGCGTGAAGGTTCTGCGATTCTCCGTGGGCTTCGGGACGCCGCTCCTCAAATGGACGATGGGGCGCGACCGCACCGAATGGACGGTCTGCGCATTGCCGCTCGGCGGTTACGTCCGCATGCTCGATGAGCGCGACGAAACGCAGATCGTCGCCCCGGAAGACCGGGCGCGTGCGTTCAATCAAAAATCTGTCTACAAGCGCTTCGCTATTGTGGCGGCCGGTCCGGTCGCCAACTTCCTCCTTGCCATTGCCCTCTATGCGAGCCTGAATCTGGCTGGCGTGACGGAGCCTGTCGCGCGCATCGCGCCGCCGGCGGCTGGCACGCTCGCGGCCCGTGCAGGGCTGTCTGGCGGTGAACTGATCACGGGGGTTCGGGAAAACGGCAGAAGTCCCGATGAGGCCGTCGGGGAAGAGGCGGCCGTGCGTTCCTGGGAAGATCTTCGCTGGCGGCTTGTCGACCCGATGATCGAAGGGCAGCGTGTGACGCTGGTGGCGCGCACGCGCGACGGCCGTGCGGAATACACGCTGGACGCGGCAGGGCAGCATTTCGATGCGGACGGCGAACAGGACTTCATGCAGCGTCTGGGCTTGGTGCCCTCGGCGCGCGTCAAGGTGGGGCAGATCATCGCGGGCGGTGCTGCGGGACTCGCCGGGTTGCGCGTGGGCGACGAGATTACGGCGGTGGATGGCAATCCCGTGACCTCGGCCAAGGCACTCGTCGATGCCGTTCGCGCCCACCCGGGCAAGCCGATGACCTTGACGGTGAGACGGGAGGGCAGTCCTCGAAACGTCACGCTGACGCCTAATGTGGAAGTCGATTCGGCAACGGCGGGCGGCGAGCGCGTGGGCAAGATCGGCGCAGCGCTGGCCAGTCAGGTCGATTCGGTGACCGTCCGTTACGGGCTGTTCGAGGCGATTGGCCGTGGGGCGCAGCGCACGTGGGATGTGACGGCCTTCAGTGTGCGCATGTTTGGGAAGATGATCACCGGGCAGGCATCGCTCAAGAATCTGAGCGGTCCGGTGACGATTGCGGATTACGCAGGGCGTTCGGCCCGGCTCGGTCTGGATTATTTCATCGCCTTTCTGGCGCTTGTCAGCATTAGCCTTGGCGTATTGAATCTATTGCCGATTCCGGTTTTGGACGGTGGCTATCTGTTATATTATGCGGTCGAAGCGATAACCGGTCGGGCAGTTTCCGAACGGTGGCAGGGCGCGCTGCAACGAGTGGGCATCGTTTGCATCCTTGCGCTCTCTGCCGTAGCACTTTTCAACGACCTGTCGAAGTTGTTGCACTAGGACAGCGTCACGTGCCTGCCGGTCGCAGGCAAATCCGAGTTTTTTACGATTCAATTGTTTCTTGGGGAAGCAAGTTGTCGAATAAATACCACCTTGTTCCGAAGACCCTGGTGATTGCGGTTCTGGCGGCACACAGTTTCCTGGCACGGGCCGTCGAGCCGTTTGTGGTCAAGGATATCCGAGTGGAGGGCTTGCAGCGTATTGAACCCGGTACCGTCTTCTCGTACCTCCCGGTCAAACCCGGTGACAAGTTCAACGATGATAAGGGCACCGAAGCAATTCGTGCCCTTTATGCCACGGGCCTGTTCTCGGACGTGAGCGTTGAAGCGCAGGGCAGCGTGCTGGTGGTGCACGTCAACGAGCGTCCCGCAATTGCTTCCATCGACTTCCTCGGCATCAAGGAATTCGACAAAGACGGTCTGAAGAAGGCACTGCGCTCGGTCGGCCTGACCGAAGGCCGCACCTTCGACCGCAACCTGCTCGACAAGTCTGAGCAAGAACTTAAGCGTCAATACCTTACGCGCGGTTACTACGCTGCTGAGGTCAAGACGACGATCACGCCGCTCGAGCGCAATCGCGTGGGCATCCAGTTCGCTGTGACGGAAGGCCCGAAGGCGACGATTCAGCAGATCAACTTCGTGGGCAACAAGGCCTTCTCGTCGTCCGACCTGACGGCCGAGATGGAACTGGGCACGCCGAATTGGCTGTCGTGGTACTCGAAGAACGACCTGTACTCGAAGGACAAGCTCACGGGCGATCTGGAAAAGCTGCGTTCGTTCTATCTGAACCGCGGTTATCTGGAATTCAACATCGACTCCACCGACGTCTCGATCACGCCGGACAAGGACGAGATGTTCCTCACGATCAACATCCACGAAGGCGAGCCCTACAAGGTGTCGGACGTCAAGCTGACGGGCGAAATGCTCGGCAAGCAGGACGACATCCAGAAGCTCATTCAGCTCAAGGCTGGCGACACCTTCTCGGCGGCCAAGCTGCAGGCGAGCACGAAGGCTATCTCCGACCTGTTGGGTAACTACGGTTTCGCGTTCGCGAACGTGAACGCCCAGCCGAACATCGACCGTAACAACCACACCGTTGCGCTCAATCTGACGATCGATCCGGGCCGCCGTGTGTACGTGCGCAAGATCAATATCGTGGGCAACTCGCGTACGCGTGACGAAGTGATTCGCCGCGAACTGCGTCAGCTCGAAAGTTCGTGGTACGACGCCGACCGCCTGAAGCTGTCGCAGGACCGTATCAACCGTCTGGGCTACTTCACCGACGTGAACGTGACGACCGAGCCGGTGGCCGGTTCGAACGACCAGGTCGACCTCCAGGTGAAGGTGGAAGAAAAGCCGACGGGCACGATCAACGTCGGTGCCGGTTTCTCCTCGACCGATAAGGTGGTGTTGCAGGCCGGTATCAGCCAGGACAACGTGTTCGGCTCGGGTACGTCGCTGTCCGTGAACGTGAACACCGGTAAGACGTACCGTACGTTGGCCGTCACGCAAGTCGACCCGTATTTCACGGTTGACGGTGTGAGCCGTATTACCGACATCTACTACCGTACGTATCAGCCGCTGTTGCTGACGAGCGATTCGGATTTCCGTATCAACACGCTCGGCGGTAACTTGAAGTTCGGCGTGCCGTTCTCGGAAGTCGACACGGTCTTCTTCGGTCTGGGCTTCGAACAGACGCGTCTGCACCTGACGAGCGACGGCACGACGCCGCAACGCTACATCGACTATGCCAACCAGTTCGGTTACGTCAGCAACAACTATCCGCTGACGGTGGGTTGGTCGCGCGACTCGCGTGACAGCGCGCTGATCCCGAACCGCGGTCATTACCAACAGGCGAACATCGAAATCGGTACGCCGATCGGAACGACCAAGTACTTCCGTGCGTACTACCAGCACCAGTACTACTACCCGGTGAGCCGTGGCTTCACGTTGGCACTGAACGGCGAAGTGGGTTACGGCCACGGTATGGGCGGTCAGCCGTTCCCGATTTTCAAGAACTACTTCGCGGGCGGTATCGGTTCGGTGCGTGGTTATGAGCCGAGCTCGCTGGGTCCGAAGGACACCAATGGCGAGCCGCTGGGGGGTGCATCGAAGCTGATCGGTAACGTCGAACTGACGTTCCCGCTGCCGGGCACGGGTTACGATCGTACGCTGCGTATCTTTACGTTCTTCGATGGCGGTAACGTGTTCGATAACGGCCAGGCGATTACCTTCAATAACCTGCGCTATTCTTACGGTTTCGGTCTGTCGTGGATTTCACCGATTGGCCCGCTCAAGCTCTCGATGGGCTTCCCGCTCGTCAAGAAGACGGGCGACCAGTATCAGAAATTCCAGTTCCAGGTCGGTACGTCGTTCTAATAGCGGCAGATTGACCGGTTCCGAACGTTTCATCGTTGTAAGGGGTAATACATTGAACGGTATCCGTAAGCATTGCCTTCGCGGCGTCGCCGCGGCGTTGCTGGCCGGTGCGGCCTTTGCGGCCACGGCTCAGGATGCGCGCATCGCCGCTGTGAATTCGGATCGCATTTTGCGCGATTCCACGCCGGCCAAGGCCGCACAAGCCAAACTTGAGGCCGAGTTCTCCACGCGAGACAAGGCGCTGCAAGACATGGCGCAACGTCTCAAGGCGATGTCGGACAAGCTCGACAAGGACAATCCGACGTTGAGCGACGCCGAGCGCGCCAAGCGTCAGCGTGATCTGGCTGCTGCCGACACCGAGTTTCAGCGCAAGCAACGCGAGTTCCGTGAAGACCTGAACCAGCGTCGTAACGAAGAACTTGCGGCCGTGCTCGATCGCGCGAACCGCGTCATCAAGCAGATTGCCGAGACGGACAAGTACGATCTGATCGTGCAGGAAGCGGTCTACGTCAGCCCGCGTATCGACATTACGGACAAGGTGCTCAAGACGCTGAACGCAAGTTCGGGTGGCGGCACCAGCGGCAAGTGACGGGCGGGCATTCCATGTCGGGATCGTCGTCCACTCCTTCCGTCACGCTAGCCCAACTGGTCGCACGCTTTGGCGGCGAGCTGGTGGGCGATGGCAACGTTGCCGTGGAAGGCCTGGCGCCGCTTGATCGCGCCGATGCAAAGCAACTGGCCTTCCTGTCCAATCCGCTTTATCTCGCAGAAGTACCCAACTCGGGCGCTGCTGCGGTCATTCTCTCCAAAGCCGACTTCGACAAACTGCCTTCGCATGAAGGCCGCGCGTGGATCGTCGCGCCGAATCCGTACGCGTACTTCGCCCGTGTGGCGCAGATGTTCGCCGACGCGGCGACACCGGTGCCGCCTGCTGGCGTCCATCCGAGTGCCGTCATCGATCCTTCGGCTGTCGTGCCGGCCTCGTGCGTGATCGGACCGAACGTCGTGATCGAAGCGGGGGCGCGTCTGGGCGAGCGTGTCCGTCTGATGGCGAACGTGTTCGTCGGCCGGGGCACGACGTTGGGCGACGATGTACTCGTCTATCCGAATGCCACGCTGTATCACACGAGTGTGATCGGTGCGCGTTGCGTGATTCACGCGGGCACCGTTATCGGTTCGGACGGTTTCGGTTTCGCGCCCGATTTCTCCGCGACAGGCGGCGAATGGGTGAAGATTCCGCAGGTGGGGCGTGCGGTGATCGAAGACGACGTCGAGATCGGCGCGTCGACGACCATCGACCGTGGCGCCATGGCAGATACCGTCATCGAGCGCGGCTGCAAGATCGACAATCAGGTGCAGATCGCGCACAACGTGCGTGTCGGCGCCTTCACGGTCATTGCGGCATGCACCGGTATTGCCGGTAGCAGCACGATCGGTAAGTTCTGCATGCTGGGCGGCAACGTCGGCATCGCGGGCCATGTGACGCTTGGAGACAAGGTCATCGTGACGGCAAAGTCGGGTGTATCGAAATCGATTCCCGGCCCGGGCACTTACACCAGCGCGTTTCCGGCGATCCCGAACGCCGAATGGAATAAAAACGCGGCGATCATGCGCAATCTGGACAAGATGCGCGACCGCGTGCGTCAACTTGAAGCGAAGGTCAAGGACCTGCAAGACAAATGAGCGAGACCACTATTACTATCGACATCCACAAGATCATGAAGCTGCTGCCGCATCGGTATCCGATGCTGATGGTGGATCGCGTGATCGGACTGGAGCCGCACAAGAACATCAAGGTCATCAAGAACGTCACGATCAATGAGCCGTACTTCACCGGCCATTACCCGCAGCGTCCGGTGATGCCGGGTGTGCTGATCGTTGAAGCGTTGGCGCAGGCCGCAGCGTTGCTCACTTTCTCGGAAGAGGCGGTGCACGACGAAAACACGCTCTATTATTTCGTGGGTATCGAGAACGTACGCTTCAAGCGTCCGGTCGAACCGGGTGATCAGCTCATTCTCTCGGTCGACTTCATCAGCCACAAGCGCGGCTTTTATAAGTTCAAGGGTGAGGCAACGGTGGACGGCAAGCTGGCTGCCGAAGCCGAGTTCATGTGCATGGTCAAGAAGAACGGCGAATAACCGGAACTGAGACGCTCATGACGAACATTCATTCCACTGCCGTCGTCGACCCGAAGGCGCAACTGGCGGCCGACGTCGTTGTCGGTCCGTACGCGATTGTCGGCCCGAACGTGACGGTCGGCGCGGGTACGCAGATTCTTGCGCATACGGTGATCGACGGTCATACGACGCTGGGCGAGGGCAACAAGATTGGCCCGTTCGCATCGGTCGGCGGCAGTCCGCAGGATATGAAGTACGCGGGCGAGCCGACCAAGCTCGTCATCGGCGACCGCAACACGATTCGCGAATTCACGACCATCCACACCGGCACGGTGCAGGACGGTGGCCTGACGAGTGTCGGCAACGACAACTGGATCATGGCTTACGTGCACATCGCGCACGATTGTCACGTCGGCAATCACACGGTGTTCTCGAGCAACGCTCAGTTGGCGGGCCATGTCCATGTCGACGACTGGGCGATCATCGGCGGCATGACCGGTGTACATCAGTTCGTGCGCATCGGTGCTCACGCGATGGTGGGCGGTGCGTCGGTGCTGGTGCAGGACGTGCCGTCGTTCGTGATCGCGTCGGGTGACCGCGCGGTACCGTACGGCATCAACGTCGAAGGGTTGCGTCGTCGCGGTTTTTCCGCTGATGCAATCACGGCACTGCGTCACGCGTACAAGCTGCTCTACAAGAGCGGGTTGACGTTGGACGAAGCCAAGGTGCAAATCGAAGCCTTCGGCAATGCCGGTGCGCCGGACGTCTTCGAGGCAGTGCGCGCACTGCTCGATTTCCTCAACGCAAGCACGCGCGGTATCGTGCGCTGACCTATGTCGCCGACCCTTCCCGGCGCCGGCCAGCGAACCCTGGCGATGGTGGCCGGGGAGCTGTCAGGCGATCTCATTGCCGGCAACGTGCTTGCCGGTCTCAAGCAGAGTCTTCCGGCCGACATCGCGTACGCGGGTGTCGGTGGTCCGCATATGGCGGAAGAGGGCTTCGACGCCTATTGGCCGATCGACAAGCTCTCCGTCATGGGCTACGTCGAAGTCATCAAGCATCTGCGCGAAATCCTCTCGATTCGAAAGCAACTGCGCGAGCGCTGGCTGGCGGAAAAGCCGGTCGCGTTCGTCGGCTTCGATGCGCCGGACTTTAACTTCGATCTCGAAATCAAGCTGCGTGAAGCGGGCATTCCGACGATTCACTTCGTGAGCCCGTCGATCTGGGCGTGGCGCGGCGGACGCATCAAGAAGATCAAGCGTGCCGTCGATCACATGTTGTGCCTGTTCCCGTTCGAGCCCGAGATCTATCACCGTGCCGGAATTGACGCCACGTTCGTCGGTCATCCGATGGCGGACAAGATTCCGATGGTGCCCGACGTCGCAGGGGCGCGGGCCACATTGGGGCTTCAGGGCGACGGGCCTGTCGTGGCGATTCTGCCGGGCAGCCGTACGTCTGAAGTGCAGCGTCTCACGCCGGTGTTTTTCGCGGCGATGCGTCTGCTGGCCAAGCGAGAGCCGTCGATTCGATTCGTCCTGCCGGTTGCAACGCCCCGTCTGCGCGTGCTGATGCAGCCGATTTTCGATGCGCATAGCGACCTCAATCTGACGGTGATCGACGGACGTGCGCCGCTGGCATTGGAAGCCGCAGACAGCGTGCTTCTTGCGAGCGGGACAGCAACGCTGGAAGCGGCGCTGTATAAGAAGCCGATGGTGATCTCGTACAAGGTGCCCTGGCTGACGGCGCAGATCATGAAGCGGCAGGGCTACTTGCCTTACGTCGGCTTGCCGAACATTCTGTGCGGCGAATTCGTCGTGCCAGAGCTGTTGCAGCATTTCGCAACGCCCGAAGCGCTGGCCGATGCCGTCTGGCAGCAATTGACCGATCCGGCGCTGCGCGCATCGCTGCAAGCGCGTTTCACGAAGATTCACGAGGAATTGCGTCAGAACACGGCCGCCCGTTCGGCGGAGGTCATCGAGCGTGTACTGCGCGAAAAGGGGCGGCTATGACGGACGACGTGAAAGTGCGTCGGACGACGCGCAAGACTGCTGTTAGCGATGGCTTGACGTCACCCGCCGTGAAGCCCCGAACGCGTACGGCGAAAGTGACGCCTCCGCAGATGGCGTTCGATCTTTTCGCGGATATCGCCGCCGATTTGACGTGTGGCGTGGACGAAGTCGGCCGCGGACCGCTGGCCGGTCCGGTCGTGACGGCCGCAGTGATTCTCGACCCATCCCGCCCGATCAAAGGGCTAGCCGACTCGAAGAAGCTCACGGCACTTCGTCGCGAGGCGCTTTATGAGGAAATCGTCGAGCGTTCGTTGGCATTTTGCATCGCCGAAGCGAGCGTGGCCGAAATCGATTCCCTGAACATCCTTCATGCGACGATGCTCGCCATGCAGCGGGCGGTGAACGGACTTTCGCGTGTGCCTGCACTGGCACTTATCGATGGCAATCGGTGCCCCGTATTGCCGATGCGTGCCGAAGCCGTGATCAAGGGGGACGACAAGGTGCCCGCGATTTCGGCGGCGTCGATTCTGGCGAAAGTCACGCGCGACCGTCAGTTGGTGGCACTACACGAGGAGTTTCCGCAGTACGGTTTCGACGAGCATGTCGGATACGGCACGCCCAAGCACCTTGAAGCGCTGCGTACGCATGGACCGAGTCCGCATCATCGCCAGTCGTTTGCGCCTGTGCGCGAAGCGTTTGAAATTTTCGGCACGTTGACGGTGTCACGCGTGGTCCGTACGTCATGAAGCTCATCAGTTCCAAAGACAATCCGTTCTATAAGCGCCTGAAGCAACTGGCGCAATCGAACCAGCAACGTCGCAAACTCGGTCAGACGCTACTCGAAGGCGTGCATCTCGCAGACGCTTATCTTGGTGCGCTAGGACAGCCGCTCGTTTGTGTGGCGGCAGAATCGGCACTGGATAACGACGAAGTCGCGCGGATCTGGGCGCGGGTCGATCCGGATCGACGCGTTTGTTTGCCCGAGGCGCTGTTCGAGCCGCTGTCGACGCTGGTCAACGGTGTGCCGGTGCTCTTCGTGGTGGAGATGCCGTCAGGTCATCTGCCTGCGACGCAAACGACCGACTGCGTGATTCTCGATGCCGTGCAGGACGCAGGCAACGTTGGTTCCATCCTTCGCAGCGCTGCGGCCGCAGGTGTGCGCGACGTCTACTGCATGTCGGGCACGGCGCTGACGTGGTCGAGCAAGGTGTTGCGTGCGGGCATGGGTGCGCATTTCTCGTTGAACATCGTCGAACATTGCACGCCGGATTCGCTGGCGCCGCGACTGTCGGTGCCGTTGCTGGCCACAAGCTTGCAAGCGAGTACGTCGCTCTACGAGCAGGATTTACGTAGTCCGGTGGCGTGGGTGTTCGGTAACGAAGGGGCGGGCGTGTCACCCCATTGGCTCGAGCGCGTGCAGACGCCGATCCGCATTCCCCAGCCGGGCGGGATGGAGTCGTTGAATGTCGCAGCGTGCGCCGCGATTTGCTTGTTTGAGGCGGTACGACAGCGATTGTCGTAGTCGGCGGCGGGTGCGAATGAAAAAGGGACGCTTATGCGTCCCTTTTGCGTTGCCATCGTCCTGAATCGATATCAGGCGGGCGTCGGTCGACGTTAGTAGACGTCGCGCTCCAGCTTGATTTCCTGAAGGATCGTCGTCGCGATTTCTTCAATCGACTTGTGCGTCGACGAGAGCCACTTGATCCCTTCGCGACGCATCATCGCCTCGGCTTCGTTGACCTCGTAACGGCAGTTTTCGAGCGACGCATACTTGCTGCCCGGACGACGCTCGTTGCGGATTTCCGAAAGCCGTTGCGGATCGATGGAAAGTCCGAAAATCTTTTCTTTGTACTGGTCGAGCGTGGAGGGCAGTTTCTCGCGCTCGAAATCGTCCGGGATTAGCGGATAGTTGGCAGCTTTCACGCCGTATTGCATGGCGAGATAGAGCGTTGTCGGCGTCTTACCGCTGCGCGACACGCCCACGAGAATCACGTCGGCGCTTTGCAGGTTCTTGTTGGACTGTCCGTCATCGTGGGCGAGCGAGAAGTTCACTGCCTCGATCCGGTTCTTGTACGCCTCACTGTCCGCGTTCTGGTGCACGCGGCCGATGGCATGCATCGACTTGAGATTAAGTTCTTGCTCCAGCGGCTCGATGAACGTCTGGAACATGTCGAGAATCACGCCCTGGCAGTTGCGCAGGATCTCGTTGGCCCTGGCGTCCACCAACGTGCTGAAAATGATCGGACGAACGTTTTCGGTCCGATACATTTCATTGATGCGTTGGGCCGTTTCATAGGCTTTATCGACGGAATCCACGAACGGAACGCGAATCTGACGGAAACGCATCTCGAATTGCGCGAGGATCGAGTGCGCAAACGTTTCGGCCGTAATCCCTGTGCCATCGGAGACGATGAAGACGGGCCGTGCGGCAACCGGTTTAACCGGCGCAGCGGGGGCCTCAGGGGCGGGTGTAGGGGAATTTCCGGGAGTGAGGGCGTCGCTCATGCGCAGAATCGCAAAATGGTGCATTGCACGGTAGAATAGCGGCAACTTGTTGGATAAGCAATTGCGCGGCCATCGGGCCCGGTTCCATGTCAGCCCCGCCTGACGGGGCGCTCCGGGAAATGACGGTGGTTCGATGCAGAACGTCGGGCGCTAGCCCCTGGTACTCGACGTTGCCAAGGCGCGATTTCTTATCCAACAGGTCGACCGGCCCACGTCAGTCCCAGCCGGTCCGCCGAGAATTTTTTTTCTTACCTTAGGGGCTTTTATGACTAACGCAGCACACGACGGCGCCTACGTGGTGCCGTTTGAGCATCTGCGCATGACCGACGTCGAGTCGGTCGGCGGCAAGAATGCATCGCTTGGCGAAATGATCAGCCAACTGGCTAACGCAGGGGTTCGCGTGCCGGGCGGCTTCGCCACGACGTCTTTCGCATTCCGCGAGTTCCTCCAGCACAACAACCTGACCGAGCGCGTTGCCAAGCGTCTCGAGGGTCTCGACGTGGATAACGTCAAGGCGCTCGCAGAAGCCGGTGCCGAGATCCGTCAATGGATCGTCGACGCGCCGCTGCAACCGCAGCTCGAGAAGGACATCCGCGAACAGTTCGCACGCATCACGGCCGACCAGCCGGACGCTTCGTTCGCCGTGCGTTCGTCGGCAACCGCCGAAGATCTGCCGGACGCCTCGTTCGCCGGTCAGCAAGAAAGCTATCTGAACGTCGTCGGTATCGAAGACGTGCTGGATCGCATGAAGCACGTGTTCGCGTCGCTGTATAACGACCGTGCTATCTCGTACCGCGTTCACAAGGGCTTCACGCACGCCGAAGTGGCGTTGTCGGCCGGTGTGCAGCGCATGGTGCGCTCGGACTGCGGCGCGTCGGGCGTGATGTTCACGATCGACACCGAGTCGGGCTTCCAGGACGTGGTGTTCATCACGGCCAGCTATGGCCTGGGTGAGACGGTCGTTCAGGGCGCGGTGAATCCGGACGAGTTCTACGTCTTCAAGCCGACGCTCAACGCCGGTAAGTACCCGATCATTCGCCGCACGCTCGGCTCGAAGCTGCTCAAGATGGAATTCACGCAACCGGGCGAACCGGGTCGTGTGAAGACCATCGACGTGCCGATGGAATTGCGTAACCGCTATTCGATCACCGATGACGATTGCGTTGAGCTGGCCAAGTTCGCGCTGATCATCGAGAAGCACTACGGTCGTCCGATGGACATCGAGTGGGGCAAGGACGGCAAGGACGGCAAGATCTACATTCTCCAGGCACGTCCGGAGACGGTGAAGAGCCAGTCGGTCGGCAAGGCGGAACAGCGCTTCAAGCTCAAGGGCGACGCCCCGGTGCTGACCACGGGCCGCGCGATCGGTCAGAAGATCGGCGCAGGTCCGGTGCGCGTGATCATGGATCCGAGCGAGATGGAACGCGTGCAGCCGGGCGATGTCCTGGTTGCCGACATGACCGACCCGAACTGGGAGCCGGTGATGAAGCGCGCTTCGGCCATCGTGACGAACCGCGGCGGCCGTACGTGCCACGCGGCCATCATCGCGCGTGAGCTGGGTGTGCCGGCCGTGGTCGGCTGCGGTGACGCCACTGACCTGCTCAAGGACGGCGCGCTCGTGACCGTGTCGTGCGCAGAAGGCGACGAAGGCAAGATCTACGACGGTCTGCTCGAGACCGAAGTGACCGAGATCCAGCGTGGCGAAATGCCGAAGATCCCGGTGAAGATCACGATGAACGTGGGCAATCCGCAACTGGCCTTCGACTTCGCGCAACTGCCGAACAGTGGTGTGGGTCTGGCGCGCCTGGAATTCATCATCAACAACAACATCGGCGTGCACCCGCGCGCGATTCTCGAGTACCCGAATATCGATGCCGACCTGAAGAAGGCGGTGGAGTCGGTGGCTCGCGGTCATGCGTCGCCGCGTGCGTTCTACGTCGACAAGCTGGCTGAAGGGATCGCCACGATTGCGGCGGCTTTCTACCCGAAGCAAGTGATCGTGCGTCTGTCGGACTTTAAGTCCAACGAGTACAAGAAGCTCATCGGCGGCTCGCGTTATGAGCCGGATGAAGAAAACCCGATGCTGGGCTTCCGTGGCGCGTCGCGTTACATCTCGGAAGACTTCGCCGAAGCGTTCGAGATGGAGTGCCGTGCGCTCAAGCGCGTTCGCGACGAAATGGGGCTGACGAACGTTGAGATCATGGTGCCGTTCGTGCGTACGCTGGGTCAGGCGGAGCGCGTGGTCAACATGCTCGCCGACTACGGTCTGAAGCGTGGTGAAAACGGCCTCAAGCTGATCATGATGTGCGAGGTGCCGTCGAACGCCATTCTGGCCGACCAGTTCCTCGAGTACTTCGATGGCTTCTCGATCGGCTCGAACGATCTGACGCAGCTCACGCTGGGTCTGGACCGCGATTCGGGTATGGAATTGCTGGCGAAGGACTTCGACGAGCGTGACCCGGCAGTGCAGTTCATGCTCAGCCGTGCCATCAAGGCCTGCCTGGCGCAGGGCAAGTACGTCGGCATCTGCGGTCAGGGCCCGTCGGACCATCCGGATCTGGCCGAGTGGCTGGTCAAGGAAGGCATCGTCTCGATGTCCCTCAACCCGGACACGGTCGTGGAAACGTGGCAACAACTCGCCAAGGTGGCGAAGTAAGCGTCACGAGAAACACCTGAAATGGGAAGCGTCCGAGCGGCATCTCGGACGCCACTGAAATGCCGGGCGACCCCTTTGGGACGCGTGCGCTGATCGGTGTGTTTCGTGCTATAAACCCCGGTATAACACCGGGGTTTTTTCGTTTCTGGGAGTTGCGATGGAGCAGGCTTGGCTTTGGTTCGGCGTTGCCGGATTGATCGTGGTGCTGGAGCTAGCGAGCGGGACGTTCTATCTCCTGATGGTGGCGCTTGGTGTGGCGGCTGGCGGCATTGCGGCGCTGCTGCGTGCCGACGCACCGTTGCAGTGGGTGGTGGCGGCAATCGTCGCCGGGGTGGCGGTCTGGTTGTTGAGACGCAGCCGGTTTGGGCAGCGTCGCATCAAGGTCGACGCGTCGGCCGATCCCAACACCAATCTCGATATCGGTCAGCGTTTGCATGTCGATGTATGGCGTGCCGACGGTCAGGCGCGTGCCATGTACCGGGGCGCTGAGTGGGATGTGGAATTGATGCCGGGAGAAGCGCCCGATGCCGGATGGTTCGTCATCCGAGAGGTGCGCGGTAGCCGGTTGTACGTCGCGCATGTGGCGGCATAGATCGCACGGATTGCACGGTTCGATGGTCGATGCAGAAGCTTCTCGCCCGATGTCGATTCGTGTGCAGAACACTTCGGCGTCGTTGCGGTCTGACGACATGTCCCGCCAATGCGGGGCATCGGGGAACTAGCTGACCATCAAGGTCGGCGCTTCAGGGGAAAACATGTTATCCAACGTCGCATTCATTCTCTTCATCATCGCGGTGATCATTGCGGCTCGGTCGATCAAGATCGTGCCGCAGCAGCACGCGTGGGTGGTGGAGCGTCTCGGTAAGTATCACGGGACGCTTACGCCGGGTCTGTCGATCGTCGTGCCGTTTGTCGACCGTGTCGCGTACAAGCACATACTCAAGGAAATCCCGCTCGACGTGCCGAGCCAGATCTGTATCACCAAGGACAACACGCAGTTGCAGGTGGACGGCATTCTGTACTTCCAGGTGACGGATCCGATGAAGGCATCGTACGGCTCGAGCAACTTCATCGTGGCCATTACGCAGCTCGCTCAGACGACCCTGCGTAGCGTGGTCGGCAAGCTGGAACTCGACAAGACGTTCGAGGAGCGGGAGTTCATTAACCACAGCGTGGTGAATGCGCTCGACGAAGCGGCGGCGAACTGGGGCGTGAAGGTCCTGCGCTACGAGATCAAGGATCTGACGCCGCCGAAGGAAATTCTGCACGCCATGCAGGCGCAGATCACCGCGGAGCGTGAGAAGCGTGCGTTGATCGCGGCATCGGAAGGGAAGAAGCAGGAGCAGATCAACCTGGCGTCCGGTGCGCGTGAGGCGGCGATTCAGAAGTCGGAAGGTGAGCGTCAGGCAGCGATCAACCAGGCGCAGGGTGAGGCGGCGGCCATTCTTGCGGTGGCGGAAGCTAACGCGGAAGCCATCCACAAGATTGCCACGGCGATTCAGACGCAAGGCGGCATGGAAGCCGTCAACCTGAAGGTCGCCGAGCAGTATGTCGACGCCTTCAGCAAGGTCGCCAAGACGAGCAACACGCTGATCGTGCCGGGCAACTTTTCGGACATGAGCGGCATGATTGCATCGGCGCTCAAGATCGTGCGCGGCACCGAGGGCGGTTCGAATGCACCCGTCGACGGTAGCACTGGCGGCTTCGGCAATTCTGCGCCACGCCGTTGAGCGTGCGCTGGCGGGTGGGGGGGGCGGGAGGCGCTCTAGGCCGTGCAGATGACTGACGAAATGAAAACGGCCCGAGTGGGCCGTTTTCTTTTGCGCAAGAGAGCTGTCGCGCCTTGCTTGTCGTTCAGCGGCGATCTCAGGTCGGGTTACGCATGAGTCGCGCTTTCTCGCGATTCCAGTCGCGTTCCTTTTCCGTCTCGCGCTTGTCGTGCAGCTTCTTGCCCTTGCCCAGTCCGATCTCGCATTTCACGAGGCCCTTGCTGTAGTGAAAGTTAAGCGGGACGATCGTGTAGCCGCGTTGCTCGACCTTGCCGATGAGTTTCTTGATTTCATCGGCTTTGAGCAGCAGTTTTCGGGTGCGGACCGGATCGGGGTTAATGTGCGTCGATGCCGATTGCAGCGGGCTGATGTGCGCGCCGATCAGAAAGATCTCGCCATTCTTGATGACGACATAGCCTTCCTTGATCTGCGCCCGCCCGGCGCGAATTGCCTTGACTTCCCACCCTTCGAGCGCGATCCCGGCTTCGAATCGCTCCTCGATGAAGTAGTCGAAGAAGGCCTTTCTGTTGTCAATGATGCTCATGGATCCTTGGCGGGGTAACTTGGTCGGACCCGGTGAGTCGGGCTCGGGTAAAATAGCGATTTTAACAAAGAGTCTCGGCAAGAGGCGGCTTGCGACACACGCGGATCGACTGCGCACGTTTCGCTCGCACTCACAGCCCGACAGACGATGGCCGAAGTCAGTAAAACCGTTCTCGTGCATTTCTCCGATGAGCAAATGTACGATCTGGTGACCAATGTCGCCGATTACCCTAAATTCCTGCCGTGGTGCGGCGGTGTCGACATTCGGCATCAGGACGAGCACAGCATGGAAGCGTCGCTGATCATCGACTTCAAAGGCCTGAAGCATTCGTTCGCGACGCGCAATATCCAGGAGCGTCCGCACTCCATCCAGATGACCTTCGTCGAAGGGCCTTTCAAACGTTTTCACGGCACGTGGAAGTTTACGGCCCTGCGCGAGAACGCCTGCAAGATCGAATTCGGTCTGCACTACGAGTTTGCGAATTTCCTGCTCGAAAAGGTCATCGGCCCGGTGTTCAGCCACATTGCGAACACGTTCGTAGACGCCTTCGTGAAACGTGCGGAGACGGTTTATGTCAAGTGAGCTTAACGTCGAAGTCTGCTATGCGCTGCCCAGCGAGCAAACGATTGTTCCCCTGACGCTGGCACAAGGCGCGACGATGCGCGACGCAATCGAGCGCAGCGGACTGATGCAGCGGTTTCCGGAGCTGGATCTCGACCGCATGAAGGTCGGCGTGTTCGGTAAGATTCGTGCGCTGGATGCTGCGGTGGAGGCGGGCGATCGTGTCGAGATTTACCGCACGCTCAAGGCCGATCCGAAGCTGGCGCGTCAGCGACGCGTCGAAAAAGTCCGCAACGAGGGCAGCCGCGAAGGGCAGAAGTGGCTGGGCAGCGCCCGCAAGGGCAGCTAAGGCCTGTGGCGCTTGGCTGAGGCGGGCCGGACGTTTCATCCCGGATCTGCCTGCCGTCGATCAGTGTGTCGATCCCCGCGAATGCAGTCGCACCGACGCACTGACGCCTGCCAGCAACAACGCCACCGCGGCGATCTCCAGCAGACGCGGCAGCCGGTGCTCATAGATAAAGCCGTAGACGAGCGCGAACAGCGTTTCAAACACGATCAGTTGCCCTGACAGTGTGAGCGGCAGCGTCCGGCTCGCTGCATTCCAGAAGGCATTGCCGATGGTCGACGCGCCGATGGCCACGGCGATATTCACGATCAGAAACATCTGCCAGTCACGTGGCACGTCCGCTGTCACGGGATGTGGCAGCAGCAAGGCGGCAATCGCCAGTGCGCACGCCAGTACCCCCGTCGCCACCCCGGTCAGTAATGACCATTCTTGACTCGTGAAATGTCCGAATTTCGCGAGATATCGGGCGTTGGCGACGGCATACCATGTCCAGCTTGCCAATGCCCCCACCGCGCAAACGACGCCAGCAAGCGTCAGCCGCCAGTCGCCACCGCTCGCGGCGGCGTGCGTGAAGACGTCGACGTTGATACAGACGATGCCTGCGACGACCAACGCCAGCGGGCCCGCCAGTTTCGACAGCGGGAGGGCGCCGTGATCGCGGCTGCCGACCAGTGTGACCGTCACGGGCAGCACGCCCACGATCAGCGACGCCGGGGCGATGCCCGCCATCTGTACCGACGCGGCGACAAACAGGTAATAGATCAGATTGCCGACGAGACTCAGGCGGAATAACGCCCGCCAGTCGTTACTCGTGACGGTATGCCGCAAGCGCGGCCAGAGCGGGGCGAGGAATACCGCCGAGACTAACCCGTACAGGACGTAGCGCGCAGCCGACAACTCCAGCGGCGAGAAGCCGGGCAGCAGACGCGGGGCGAGGAACACCAGTCCCCACAGTGCGCCCGCCGCCAGTCCGTACGAAATGCCTTTCCCCATGAAATCTAGCCCGTGGTTGGTGGTTAATGCTTGGTTAATGGGTGGTTAATTGGTGGTTAATGCAGGAAGCGTCCGGTCGAATTCCGGCCGGAAAGGGCGCAAGAATAGCATTCGCTCCGCGCGGGCCTATTGTGAAATCCGGCACTTGGCGGGCGAGAGGTCCGCGTCGTGACGACCGGTCGGGAGACGGCCCGTTTTGCCCTCAGTCGGTGCCGAATCCGTCCCTCGGGGAAAAAGCCCCTTGACATGTGGGGCAGACCTGCCATGCAACGCGCGATTTCTGTATAATTCGGTTTTGCGCCTATAGGATTTGCCATGCGTCTGATCCAAAAAGCACTCACATTCGATGACGTGCTCCTCGTCCCGGCCTACTCTGCCGTTCTCCCGCGCGACACCAGCCTGAAAACCAAGCTCACGCGCAACATTACCCTGAACATGCCTTTGCTGTCGGCCGCCATGGATACGGTGACCGAAGCGCGTCTGGCCATTGCCATGGCGCAACAGGGCGGTATCGGCATCATTCACAAGAATCTGAAGCCGGCTGAGCAGGCGCGGGAAGTCTCGAAGGTCAAGCGTTTTGAGTCGGGCGTTCTGCGTGACCCGATCACGATTCCGCCGCACATGAAGGTGCGCGATGTGATCGCGCTGTCGCGCCAGCATGGCATTTCCGGTTTCCCGGTCGTCGAGGGCGCGCAGCTCATCGGTATCGTGACGAACCGCGACCTGCGTTTCGAAAGCCGCCTGGACGAGCCGGTGCGCGTGATCATGACGCCGAAGGAAAAGCTCATCACCGTGCGTGAAGGCGCATCGCCTGCCGACGCCGAACGTCTGATGCACGATCACCGCCTCGAGCGCGTGCTGGTCGTCAACGACGCGTTCGAACTGCGCGGCCTGATGACGGTCAAGGACATTACGAAGGCGACGGAATACCCGCTGGCCAGCAAGGACGAACACGGCAAGCTGCGTGTCGGCGCTGCCGTTGGCGTGGGCGCGGACAATGAAGAGCGCGTCGAGCTGCTGGTCGCAGCCGGCGTCGACGTGATTGTGGTCGATACGGCGCACGGTCACAGCCAGGGCGTGCTGGACCGCGTGCAGTGGGTCAAGAAGCACTTCCCGCAGATTGAAGTCGTCGGCGGCAATATTGCGACGGCAAGCGCCGCGCTGGCGCTGGTCGAACACGGTGCAGACGCCGTCAAGGTCGGTATCGGCCCGGGCTCGATCTGCACGACGCGTATCGTTGCAGGCGTCGGTGTTCCGCAGATCACGGCCATCGCGAATGTGGCTGAGGCACTGAAGGAAACGGGCGTTCCGCTGATCGCGGACGGCGGTATCCGTTACTCGGGCGACGTAGCCAAGGCGCTGGCCGCCGGTGCGCACACCGTGATGATGGGCAGCATGTTCTCCGGCACGGAAGAAGCGCCGGGCGAAGTGTTCCTGTATCAGGGCCGTTCGTACAAGAGCTATCGCGGCATGGGTTCGGTGGGCGCGATGAAGGATGGTGCAGCAGACCGTTACTTCCAGGACCCGGCCAACAACGCCGATAAGCTCGTGCCGGAAGGCATCGAAGGCCGCGTGGCTTACAAGGGTAGCGTGAACGCGATCCTGCACCAGTTGACCGGCGGTATCCGCTCGTCGATGGGCTATCTGGGTTGCCCGTCGATCAAGGACTTGCACGAGAAGGCAGAATTTGTCGAAATCACGGCCGCCGGCATGCGCGAATCGCACGTGCACGACGTCCAGATCATGAAGGAAGCGCCCAACTACCACGTGGAGTAATTGCCCATGAAGGCCATGTTGCGTACGGTACTGTTCCTCGATGCGGCGTTGAATCTGGCACTTGGCGTGCTGTTGATCGCGTCGTTCTGGTCATCGCTGTATGCGGCCATTGATGTGCCTGCGCCATCGCCTGTGCTGTATGCACAGGTGCTTGGCGTGGCCTTCATCGGCGTGGCCTGGCTGCAATGGCACGCCACCGTGAATGGCCAGTTGACGTCGACCGTCGCGAAAGTGACGGGACATATCAGCTGGATCAGCGGTGCGTTCGTGCTGGGGTGGCTGATCTCCGGCCAGTTGGTGGTGTCGAGCGGCGGCAAGTGGATGCTTGCCATGCTCGGGGCTGTCCTGCTGGTAGTGGGCGGGATTCTCGTCAAGCTGGCGTCGAGTGTGCGCACAAAAGAGCGCGTACAGGCGGCGCAGCAGGCAGGCGAGCGGGTGCGTGGCGGTGTCGTGAGCGACACGCGACGCGATGCACCGAGAGATTATGCCGATGCCCGGGTCGTCGACGAGGCCCGTGGCACGCGCGCTGAGCCGCGCATGGAGACGCCTCGCGGCGGCTCCGCACCAGTCAATAGCACGCCGGTCGCGCCTGTGGGCGCCACCGGCATTGTCACGCCCGTGCCGTCCGACACGGCGCCGACGTCCAACGAATCCACTTCATCCGTACCTCACGATGCACGACAAAATCCTCATTCTTGACTTCGGCTCGCAAGTCACCCAGCTCATTGGACGCCGCGTTCGCGAAGCGCACGTCTACTGCGAGATCCACCCGAACGACGTCACGGACGAATTCATCCGCGAATTCAATCCGAAGGCCGTCATTTTGTCGGGTAGCCACGCGAGCACGTATGAGGATCAGGATCTGCGTGCGCCGCAGGCTGTCTGGGATCTGGGCGTGCCGGTGCTGGGCATCTGCTACGGCATGTTCGCGATGACGGTCCAGTTGGGCGGTCAGGTCGAAGCCAGCAACCATCGCGAATTCGGTTACGCCGAAGTGCGCGCCCATGGCCATACGCCGCTGCTCGACGGCCTTGAAGATTTCCGTACCGACGACGGTCACGGCATGCTTAAGGTGTGGATGAGCCACGGCGACAAGGTCACGCAGCTGCCGGAAGGCTTTGCACTGATGGCATCGACGCCGAGCTGCCCGATCGCGGGTATGGCCGACGTCAAGCGTCATTACTACGCAGTGCAGTTCCACCCGGAAGTCACGCACACCGTGAAGGGCCGCGAACTGCTTGAGCGTTTCGTGCTGGAGATTGCAGGCGCAAAGCCGGATTGGATCATGCGCGACCACATCGAGGAAGCCGTCAAGGCGATCCGCGAGCAGGTGGGTGACGAGGAAGTGATTCTGGGTCTGTCGGGCGGCGTGGATTCGAGCGTTGCGGCGGCGCTGATTCACCGCGCGATTGGCGATCAACTGACGTGCGTGTTCGTCGATCACGGTCTGCTGCGTCTGAACGAAGGCAAGATGGTGATGGAAATGTTCGAGGGTCGTCTGCACGCGAAGGTCGTGCACGTCGATGCCACGGCACAGTTCATGGGCCACCTGACGGGCGTGACGGATCCGGAACAGAAGCGCAAGATCATCGGCCGCGAGTTCGTGGAAGTGTTCCAGGCGGAAGCAAAGAAGCTGAAGAACGCGAAGTGGCTGGCGCAAGGCACGATTTATCCGGACGTGATCGAATCGGGCGGCGCGAAGACGAAGAAGGCGACGACGATCAAGAGCCACCACAACGTGGGTGGCCTGCCGGAGACGCTGGGTCTGAAGCTGCTGGAGCCGCTGCGCGATCTGTTCAAGGACGAAGTGCGCGAACTGGGCGTGGCGCTCGGCTTGCCGCACGACATGGTCTACCGTCACCCGTTCCCGGGCCCGGGTCTGGGCGTGCGTATCTTGGGTGAAGTGAAGCAGGAGTATGCGGACTTGCTGCGTCGCGCCGATGCGATCTTCATCGAGGAACTGCGCAACACGGTCGAGCCGAATAGCGGCAAGACGTGGTACGAACTGACGAGCCAGGCGTTCGCGGTGTTCCTGCCGGTCAAGAGCGTTGGCGTGATGGGCGATGGCCGCACGTACGAGTGGGTTGTCGCGCTGCGCGCTGTCCAGACGCAAGACTTCATGACGGCGCACTGGGCACATCTGCCGCACGAATTGCTCGGCAAGGTCTCGAACCGCATCATCAACGAAGTCCGTGGTTTGAACCGCGTTGTCTATGACATCTCGGGTAAGCCGCCTGCGACGATTGAGTGGGAGTAATTGACGAATCTCTGCGTTAAACCGCAGAGGTCATTCGTTAAAG
This sequence comes from Pandoraea sp. NPDC090278, assembly GCF_044772185.1. Taxonomy (NCBI): domain Bacteria; kingdom Pseudomonadati; phylum Pseudomonadota; class Betaproteobacteria; order Burkholderiales; family Burkholderiaceae; genus Pandoraea; species Pandoraea sp. NPDC090278. The sequence continues at coordinate 852,027 of NZ_JBIVYJ010000001.1, forward strand.
TCTCGTAAGAGTGAAGGGCGGACGCGTTGGCGTCCGTCCTTTTTTGTCGTCGGATGAAATCGATCAGTCCGCCGACGTCACTGCGTCCCTGAACCACCCCACCAAAAAATCCGCCAACGCACGCGTCTTCGCGGAGAGGTGACTCTTCGTCGGATAGACGAGCTTGATATCGGCTGCCGGTAACGTCCAGTTAGACATCACGGTGCGAAGTTGCCCGGAAGCCAGATACGGACGGATATCCCACATCGACCGGATCAACATGCCGTGACCGTTCAACGCCCATGTCGTCGCGGCGGCACCGTCGTTCGTACTAAGCATGCCGTGCACTTTGACCGTCTCCTGGCGATCTGCCTGACGGAAGTGCCACGTGCCGTAGGTCTCGTCGCTCTCCCGAATCACAATGCACTGATGCGCCGCCAGATCCGACGGCTGCACCGGCTCGCCCGCTGCGGCGAGATACACCGGTGACGCGCACAACACTCGCGCGTTCGGCATCAGTTGTCGCGCCGTCAGTCGCGAATCTGGCAAGTCGCCAAACCGGATCGCCGCATCGAACCCTTGTTCAACGAGGTTCACCGGACGGTCCGTCAGATGCAATTGCACCTCCACTTCCGGATACTCGCGCGCAAACGCGGACAGTGCCGGGGCGATGTGCGTCCGCCCGAAACCGAGCGTTGCCGCCAGCCGGAGCAAACCGCGAGGCGACGACTGTGCGCCGGTCACTGCATGTTCCAGCGCTTCTAGCTCGCCGAGGATCCGTGCACCGTCCTGCAAGTACATGTCACCCTCGGGCGTGAGGCTGATGCGCCGTGTCGTACGATGCAGCAATCGCACGCCAAGACGATGCTCAAGTTGTGCGAGCCGACGGCTCACCGCCGGTGGCGTAATGCCCATTTGCTGGGCAGCGGCCGCCATGCTGCCTTCTTTCATGAGCGTCGCGAAAAAGCGCAGATCGGAAAATCCGTCGATTGACATGGCGATTCGTGTCCTGCAATTAACAATGAAGTGATTCTGAGTCACTTTATGTCGTTTTGCATCAAATATAGGATGTGCATGACACGCGTCCGAGCGCAAATGCCGAACAGGCATCGCGCGCATCGCACCGAACCCGAATGCAGAAAAAGGTAAAAGGGTCTATGACTTCCCAAGCGCTGTTCCCCGGTTTCACCGCTTATCGTTTGCCGACACCCGATGGCCAGCACATTCACGCGTGGACGGGTGGCAGTGGCCCGGCGCTGCTGATGCTGCATGGGCACCCGCAAACGTCCGCGATCTGGCACAAGGTCGCACCGACGCTGGCCCGGCACTTCACCTTGGTACTAGCCGACCTGCGCGGCTATGGGGACTCAGCCAAACCCGCTGGTGACGCCGATCATGTGGCCTACAGCAAGCGCGTCATGGCGCAGGACATGGTGTCCGCCATGCAGGCGCTGGGGCATTCGACGTTTTCGGTGTTGGCGCACGACCGCGGGGCGCGCGTCGCGCATCGGCTGGCGGCGGATCATCCGGAGATCGTCCGGCGCATGGTGCTGCTCGACATCGCGCCAACCCTTGCGATGTACGATCAAGCCAGCGATGCCTTCGCACGCGCCTACTGGCATTGGTTCTTCCTGATTCAGCCCGCGCCGTTGCCTGAACGCCTGATCGAAGCCGATCCGGCGGCATATTTGCGCGATGTCATGGGACGTCGGAGTGCCGGATTGGCGCCGTTCGATCCGCGCGCCCTGGCGGAGTATCAGCGGTGCTTGTCCCTGCCGGGCACAGCGCACGGTGTCTGCGAGGACTATCGGGCCGCAGCGACGATCGACCTCGATCACGACCGTGCGGATCGCGACGCCGGACGTCGATTGCCCATGCCGGTGCTGGCGTTATGGGGTGAGCAGGGCGTCGTGCACCGCTGCTTCAAGCCGCTCGACGAGTGGCAACGGGTGGCGTCCGACGTGCGCGGGCACCCGCTGCCTTGCGGCCATTACATTGCGGAAGAAGCGCCGGAAGTGCTGCTGGCCGACGTCCTCCCGTTCCTGCTAGACGTCACACCGAACGCGTAAGACCGCCATCCACGCGAATGTTCTGACCCGTGATGTAACCGCCCCCCTCGGACGCGAGGAAGGCCACCGTCGCCGCAATTTCTTCGGCTTTGCCATAGCGCTGCATCGGCACGCTTTCGCGGCGCACCTCCTGCTGCGGCAGGCTGTCGATCCAGCCCGGCAGAATGTTGTTCATGCGGACGTTGTCCTTCGCGTACTTGTCCGCAAACAGCTTCGTGAACGATGCGAGCCCCGCACGGAACACGGCCGACGTCGGGAACATCTCGCTCGGCTCGAAGGCCCATGCCGTCGAAATATTGATAATCGCGCCCGCACCTTGCTTTTGCATGATCGGCGTGACAAGACGCGTCGGGCGGATCACGTTCATCAGATACGTATCCATGCCGCGATGCCAGTCCTCGTCACTGATCTCCAGGATGGCGGCGCGCGGACCGTGGCCAGCGCTGTTCACGAGCACATCGATACGTCCCCAGCGTTGCACTGCCAGATCGACCAGTTCCTGGAGCGATTCATTGGACTGATTCGAGCCCGTTACGCCAACGCCACCCAGCTCGGCCGCCAGCGCCTCGCCCTTGCCGGACGACGACAGAATGCCGACCTTGAAGCCGTCCGCTGCGAGACGTCGCGCCGCTGCCGCACCCATGCCGCTGCCACCAGCCGTAATCAATGCCACTTTTTCTACTGTCATGCTGCTATCCTCCGATGACGTCGGGTGCCGCACGATGGGCACGTCAGACGGGTTAACACTGTTCTCAAGTGTCCAAAGCGTAACATCGTGCGAACCGGCCGACGAATCAGATTTCGACACTTTACTCAGTAGAAAAACTACACCATGACGGATGCTATTGGCCGATTACCGTCGCTCAACGCGTTGCGTGCTTTTGAAGCGGCGAGTCGGCATCTCAACTTCCGGCTCGCGGCGGAAGAGCTGGGCGTGACGCAAGGTGCTGTGGCACAGCAAGTGCGCGGCCTCGAAGCTGAGTTGGGGATGAAGTTGTTCGAGCGGCATCCGCGTGCGCTGTCACTGACCGAGAACGGCCGACGCTACGCAAGCGGCGTGAGACGCGCTTTCGAGATGCTGACGGAAGCAACGCAAGCGCTGCGCCCGGAACCGCTGCGCCTGACGATCAGCGTGACGCCGACGTTTGCATCGAAATGGCTGATCCCTCGACTCCCCGCATTCCTCGAAACGCATCCCGACATCGATCTGCGTATTCTCGCGACGGACCGGTTGTCACACTTTCAGGCAGACGCCGTCGATCTGGCCGTCCGCTACGGCCGTCCGCCGTTTGGTGGTGGCCTCGTTGTGGAGCCGTTGTTCGAGGAGGCGCAAGTCGCGGTCGCGAGTCCTGCCGTGATCGAGGCTGCCGGTCATCCTGGCAAAACGGATGGCTCAGGTAACCCGGGGCGCCTGCGAGGTCATGCCTTGCTTCACGATGCCCACAACGCCTGGCCGCAGTTTCTCGATCTCACGCTACCCAACGCTCAGACGTCGGAAGCGAAGAACGTACGGTTTAACCAGACGGCGCTGGCGATCGATGCTGCCGTCGCAGGGCAAGGACTGGCGCTCGCACATCGTGACTTCGTCGCAGCGGATATTGCGGCGGGTCGTCTTGTGCAGCTATTCGACACCGAGCTCCGCACCGGTGCCGGTTTCTACATCGTCTATCCCCGTCGTACCCGGCACGCCGCGCAAATCGCCGACGTCCACGAGTGGCTTTTGCGGGAGACACGCGACACGCGTTAGCATTGCGTTTTATGCAATGACCACGGACGCCGCCATGTCGCTTCCCGATCTCAACCTGCTTCACGCGCTCGATATCCTGCTGGAGGAGGGCAGCGTTGTCGGTGCGGCACGGCGCATGCATCTGAGTCCGCCTGCGATGAGCCGTACGCTGAGCCGGATTCGCGAAACGCTGGGCGATCCCGTCTTCGTGCAGGCGGGCCGCAAGCTGGTGCCTACGCCCCGCGCGTTGGCGATGCGCGAGCAGGTGCGGCTGGCGGTCGAGCAGGCGCGACAGGTGCTCACGCCCGGCGATGGCGTCGACCTCAAAACACTCGACCGGCGCTTCAATGTGCGCGCAAACGATATCGTCATCGGCCTGCACTCGGGACGCTTGCTCGAAGCGATGGCCGCCGAAATGCCGCGCGCCATGCTGCGCTTCTCGCCAGAAGAAGACGATATGGACGACGAGGCACTACGTAGCGGACGGATCGATCTGTTCATCAGTGCAGCGCGACCGTTGGGCCCCGAGATTCGCGTACAACCGCTGTTCACGACCAGTTTCGTCGGCATGGCGCGTCACGATCATCCGATTTTCGACGAGGACATTACGCCTGAGCGCATCACCCGATGGGGACACATCGGGGTGTCGCGACGCGGGAAGTTCGCCGGACCGATCGACAATGCGCTGGAAGCGCTGGGGTTGCGACGTCACGTGGCGCTGGTCGTCCCCACGCCGTCGGCAGCGCTTTTTGCGTTGTTTAGCAGCGACTTGCTGCTCGCGCTGCCGTCGCATCTTGCGCAGAGCGCGCTGGAAGCGGGGATGCGCCTGCGTCAGTTCGATTTTCCTGTGCCGCTAGAGACGGTGGTGTTGACGCAGGCATGGCATCCGCGTTTTCAGGCGGACCCGGCACACCAATGGCTGCGCCGCACCGTCCGCAGGATCTGCGAGATGTACTGATGCGGTCATCGATGCGTCAGACGCAATCGTTCATTCCAATCAAGTCACTTTTCGCATGGCAGAGCCCGACCCTACAGTGATGAGCATCGTCACTGTGTTCAAGGGTCATCGTGTCATCGACACCTGCTTCGGTCACCGGGTCCGTCGCGCCTAAAGCGTCGCGGCTGGGCTGGCTTGCCGCCATCGTCTCGCGCGCGGACTTCACGTCGCCGCGCGCCACCTATGTCTTTCGGTCCATCGTCGCCGCATGGCTGGCGTTGTGCGTCGCGTATCTCCTCGAACTGGAGATGCCGTTCTCAGCCGCAACGACCGTACTGCTCGTCATCAACCCCGTGCAGGGGGCCGTGATCGGCAAAGGCGCATGGCGCGTGCTCGGCACGCTCGCGGGCATGGTTGCGTCGTTCTTGCTGATGTCCGCTTTCGGACAAATGCCGTGGCTCTTTCTCCTCGGATTCTCCGTCTGGCTGGGGTTGTGCGTTGCCGGTATGACGATGCTGAGGCACTTCCGGGCGTCGGGCGTGGTGGTCGCGGGGTACACCGTCGGGCTGGCGACATTCGGCGCACTGCAACACCCGCATCTCACGTTCGACCACGTCATCGGTCGTGCCTCGACCGTCATGGTGGGGGTAGTGTGTCTGTCTCTGGTGTCTGCGCTGTTCAGTGCCCGCAGTGTGCGGGGGAAGTTGGAGGGTGCGCTGACGCGACTGACCGCGCGGGCTGCGGAGGTGTTGGCCGCCGTCAACGTGGCCGACGATGCGAAATCACACGCCGCTGCCACCGACGCCAAACGTCAGTTGATGACCGAGATCTACGGCGTGGACGATCTGCTGGCCGTCGGCAAGGCGGAGTCGGTAGACCTCGCGCATCGTGCACATGCCGTACGGCATGCGATGGCGTCGCTCTTTGCGGCACTGGCCGGTGGCTCGCGGGAACCGCCCGGGAAGAGGGTGTCGTCGATGCTGGTCGCCGCATGGCGCGAAGCTGCGCAGGCCGTCGGCACCGGTTCGCAGGGACTTGAGCACGCTGCGAGTGTGATGCGTGCGGCGAGACAGCGGCTCATCGACGCGCGCGTTAGTGCTACCGCCACGTCGTCGGCAACGTACCTCGCCATCGACCTGCTGATCGATCAGATCGACGATTACCTCGCAGCTTTGGATGGACTTGCATCGCTGCATCGTCCGCGACCGGCGGGCGCGAAGGCGGTCGTCAGCTTTCACCGGGATCCGCGCGCTGCGTGGCAGAACGGTCTGCGCTCCGCGCTGACTTTGTTCGCTGCGGGGGCCATCTGGATCGTTACCGGCTGGCCGCACGGCGACATGATGCTGCTGATCGTCGCGCCGTACTGTGCGTTGCTTGCCGCTGCACCGAACCCTGCGGCCGGTGCATGGCAGTTCGTCAAAGGGTCGGTGATTGCGGTGCCTGTCGCGTTCGTGTGCGCCTTTGGCGTTCTGCCGCACATCGACGGACTGCCGTTGCTGCTCGTCGTGCTGGCGTTGTTCTGGCTGCCCGGGATTTACGCAACGACGTTGCCGCAGCATGGCCTGGCGGCGTTGGCGTACCTCGTCGGTTTCAATACGCTCACAGCGGCCGACAATCCCATGCACTACAACCTGCCGCTGTTTCTCAACTGGTCGGTCGCATGGATCGTGGGGACGCTCGTTGCGTGGATGGGGTTCCGCTTGCTGCTGCCTCGGGTATTGCCGCGGGACGTCATGCGGCTGCGGATGCGGATTCGCGACGAAGCCCTGCGTACGTTTCGTTCACCCACGCCGTCTGCGTCTTTCCGCAGCCTGCTGACTGCGTCCCGCGTATGGAAATGGCGTCAGCAACACCGCATCGCATCGTTGGGCGCACTCCGCAAGTCGCAGCCCGACGCCATGCATCGCGATATCGCCGACGCACTGGCCAGTCTTCATCTTGGGCGCGAGGTGTGGCGGGTGCGCGTGTGGATGGCCGGTGAGGGTCGTCATACCCAGTGTGCGGAGGTAAGGCGCATCGTTGCCGACGCGCTGGATCGGATGCAACGCCGCTTGATGGCACGTCACCCCAAACCTGCGCTCGCGGCACGCCACGCACGAAATGCTATGCGACGGGTTGCGGGAATTCAGACGACGTTATACCTAGCGCCAGCCCAGGAGAGCCATCTCACGCGTGTCGTGGCGGCGCTTGCCGACATCGCTGCAACGCTCGACGCACACGCCGATTATTTCGGCCAACCACAACCTTTAGCTCCCGAATCCCATGCTCAGTGAAGTTGCCGTGGCGGGCATCTATCTGCCGCCGTTCTTCGTCTACGCCTGCATTGCCTTGCCGGTGTTCCTAGGTCTTCGTTTCGTCATGACGCGCGCGGGTGTGATGCGTCGCGTCTGGCATGCGGCGCTCTTCGAGTTCGCCGTTTCTCTCTGTCTGGTTTCTCTGCTGGTGATTTATGTCTGATCGAATGATTTGGTTGCGTCCCGCTGCGAGAGCGGCAGGTACGTTGGTAGCGGTAGCTCTCGCGGTGGCGCTGGTCGCGGCGCTCTGGCGGGCATATGTCGTCGCGCCCTGGACGCGCGACGGTCGCGTCAGTGCAGAGGTTGTCCATATCGCGCCCGAAGTGTCGGGGACGGTGCTCGACGTCGCCGTGGCTGACAACCAGCTCGTGAAGCGCGGCGAGTTGCTGTATCGCATCGACCCCGAGCGCTTCCGTTATGCAGTGGCACAAGCCGAAGCGCAGTTGAGTGCGGCGACGGCCGTCATGCAGCAAAAGATGCAGGACGCGAAGCGTCGGCGCGGCATGGACGATCTCGTGCCCGGTGAGGACATTCAGCGCGCGAATCACGCAGTTGCTATCGCGCAGGCCGAGCAACGTCGCGCACAGGTCGCACTCGACGTAGCCCGTCTCGATCTGGCGCGCACCGAGCTGCGGGCCCCCGCAGATGGGTACATCACTCATTTGCGGCTGCGTCCCGGCGACTACGCGGTGGCGGGGCGTGGCAATGTCGCGCTGATCGACGCGCACAGCTTCTGGGTGACGGGCTACTTCGAGGAGACCAAACTGCATGGCATTCGCACCGGTGCGCCTGCGCGTATCCGGTTGATGGGATTCGAGGAGATGCTCGATGGTCATGTCGCTGGCATCGGCCGTGGCATCACCGACACCAACGAACATGCCGACGCACAGGGGCTGCCCAGCGTCGAAGCGAGCTTCAGTTGGGTGCGTCTCGCGCAACGCATTCCGGTGCGCATCGCCATCGACCGGGTACCTGCCGGGGTGGTGTTGTCTGCGGGCATGACATGCAGCGTAGACGTCGGCCAACCCGAAGCCACAGGCCTGCCGAAAGGACGTCTCGCCAGCCTGCTGATGCGATGGATGTGACGTCATGAAACTCGCATTGAAACCAACAGGCGTGCTGGCGACTTCAACCGCGTTAGCTGGATCTCCCAAGGTGTCGAGCCGTGCGCTTCGTCGAGCGATTTCGATGGGCGGGATGAGCCTGCTGCTGACCGCCACCGCCTGCACGACGCTCGGCCCCGACTACCGCGAGCCGCAGACCGATGTGCCTACCCAGTGGCATGAGGCACGCGATACGTTCAATACGTCGCCTGCGTCCGATGCCGCACGGCTGCGCGAGTGGTGGCGGTCTTTCGGAGATCCGGAGCTCGACCAGCTCATCGACACAGCGCTGCAAAACAACCGCGATCTCGGTATTGCCCAGGCGCATCTCGTGCAGGCACGCGCGCAGCGGACGCAGATCGCGTCCGGGCTGGGGCCGACGATCTCGGCTGGCGGGACGGCGCAGGCGTTGCGCTCCAGCAAGCGTCTGGACTGGCCGCCGGGCATCGGGCAGTCGCGCACATGGCAATTGGGATTCGACGCGAGCTGGGAAATCGACGTTTTCGGCGGTACGCGAAGGGCGGTGGAATCGGCTGATGCGCACGTCGAGGCGGTGGCGTTCGACCGGGACGCAGTGCGCGTGAGCCTGCTTGCTGAGCTGGCTGCCGACTACGCTATGTTGCGGACTACGCAAGCGAGGTTGTCCATCGCGCAGGAGAACATACGTACGCTGTACGAGGGGGAACGTCTGGCGCAACGCGCCTTCGCGCAAGGTCTTGGGACATCCGCCGAAGTTGCTCAGGCCCGTGCAGAGCGCGAACTCGCGCAGGCGGAGCCGCCACGGTTGCAGGCGGACATTGAACGGTTGAGTCACGCGATAGGCGTACTGGCAGGCGGATTTCCTGCGCAATGGCGCGATACGTTGGCGGTACCCTCCGCCGTATTGCCGGTCATGCCAGCGCTACCGTTGTCGTTACCGTCCGACGTCATTCGTCAGCGTCCCGACATTCGCGCGGCCGAGCGTCGCCTTGCTGCCGCTACGGCGCAGATCGGGGTGGCGGAGGCCGAGCGCTTCCCGCACTTCAGCATCCCATTGAGTCTCGGCACGACGGCGAGCCTGATCCACGACTTGCTTTCCAGCGCGAGCGTCGCGTGGTCCGCTGCGTTGATCGGCAGCCAGACGCTCTACGACGGCGGCCGGGCGCGTGCCGGTGTCACCATGGCGCAGGCCGCTACCGACGCGGCGCGGCTTGCATATGAACGGGATGTCCGGCTCGCGTTGCGCGACGTGGAAGACGCGCTCACGGGCCTGCATGGCGAGCGTGTGCGGCAAGTCGCGCTGCATTCGGCGGTCGACGACAGCCAGCAGGCACTGGCCCGCACGACGCGTCTTTACCAACGCGGCTTGAGTGCCTATCTCCCCGTGCTGGTGGCGCAACGGGCCGCCAATCGCGCACGTGACGCCCTTGCCATCAGTCAGGGCGGTGAAGTGCTCAACGCCATCGCGCTTTACAAGGCACTGGGCGCGGGGTGGGCGCCGGACACGGCACCCGCTCAACCCGCTTCCCGTGCTTCCCTTTGATTTCATCGCTTAGGAGCGAACCTCATGACACTCGATCCCCATCTGTTTTCGATCCACGACGTCCGCGAACTGCCGTTCGTCCTCTTCAATCAGGAGGCCGCCGAACCGGGCTATGCGCGTGACTGGGAGGTTGAGATGACGGCATTACTGAAGCACGGCAAGCCATTCGTGGTCGTCTATGACCAACTGACGCGCGACGAAACCCACGAAGATCGCAAGCAACGCGCCATTTGGCTCAAGCAGCACAAGGCGGCGCTGGCCGAGGTCTGCAAAGCGCTGGTGAGTATCGAGCCGAATGAAACGCGACGTGCGGCTGTCCGCGCGATGGGGGAGACGGCGGTGAAGGCCTTCGGCATCCCGCACGAAGCGGTCGCCACGCGCGACGAGGCGATGGCCCTCGCACAGCGTCTGACGGCTTCCGCAGGCTGAGGAGGGCGCTGGTTGCGTGGTCGCGGACTAGTGCGACGGGCGCGTCGCAAATCCGTGGCGTCGTGCAGCGAACGCGACGACCCATGCGGCGAGGGCAAGTGTCACGAGGACATGTGGCAGTGCTGGGGCACCCCACGTCGACAGCACTGCACCGCCGAGCACGCCGCTGGCGGCGAACGAGAGATTAAAGACGGTCACGAGCATCGACTGCGCTACGTTCTCGTGCTTGCCTGCGGCGTTGCCTAACGCGGTCTGCAAGATCGTCGGCGCACCGCTGAAGCTCAGTCCCCAGAGCACAGCGCCCGCCATCAGTACGGACCACGACGTTGGCCAGCAGCCAAAGGCGACGATCACGACCACGAACGTTGCCAGTGCCGTCAATACGAGTCGACGCAGCCAGCGGTCGACCCACAGGCCAACGCCCCAGAGCCCGACGAGCGTGAAGATGCCGAACATCGAGAGCATTGTCGCGAGCCGTTCGCTCATGCCAGACGACGCAAGGAACGGCGCGATGTACGTGTAAAGCGTGTAGTGCGCGACGACCCACAGCATGACCACCGCAAGCACCGGACGCACCCCCGGCAAACGCAATACGTCCATCACGGAGGCGCGGGCTGCGGGGGCGTTGGTAGCGTCGCCGTTTCCAGTTGTCACGTCTGTCACCTCCGGCACGATCAGCAGCATCCATCCGACGAGGATCAGGGCGCACGCCGACAAGCCGCCGAAGACCCAACGCCAGCCGATCAGGTGGCCGAGGGTCGTGGCGGCGGGAACACCGACCGCCAGCGCCAGCGGCACGCCAAGCATGGCGAATGCGAGCGCGCGACCTTGCCGTGACGGGCTCACGAGCCGTCGCGCGTACGTGGCGATTTCACTCCACGCGAGCCCCGTCGCGAGTCCGACGACGAAGCGTGCGGCAAGCGTCAGCACAAAGTTCGACGAGAGCGCCGTAACGGCGTTGCACACGACGAAGCCGAGCAGGGCGACAACGAGGACTGTGCGACGCGACCAACGATGCATCAGCACAGTGAGCGGCACGGCACCGAGGCCTGCGCCCAACGCACACAGCGTCACCATCTGACCGGCCCACGATTCGGAAATGTGAAAGCTGTCCGCCAGTTGCGGCAGCAATCCGGCGGGGACGGTCTCGTTCGCGGCGGCGACAAAGGTCGCGAGCATTAGCGCCGTAAGTGATGCCCAAGCGGTGGCGTCGCTTTGTTGCTTGTCGGACGTTCGAGGAGAGGAAGGTGGGACGGCTGGCGAGGAAGCGGACATGGTCGGGCGTTAAGCGTGAGTGTCCCGGCGGGACGATGTGACGTAGTCTGCCGATGCGCGTTGTATTTGATAATCTGTCGCCAATTTGAATGACTTTCAAAACCAGATAGAAAATGGCGACGGACAAACTGGGCGACATGCGCCTGTTCACCACGGCCGCGACGCTGGGCAGCCTCTCGGCGGCGGGGCGTAAGCTTGGGTTGTCGCCTGCGGCGGCGAGTGCGCGGCTGGCGAAGCTGGAGGCGTCGTTGCAGACCCGTCTTTTCGTCCGCACGACGCGTCAGCTACGGCTCACGGAGGAAGGGCGCGTCTACTTGTCGCACTGCCTCATTGCATTGCAGGCCATCGACGATGGCGAGGCCTCGCTTCAGGCGGGGTGTGAGGCGATTCGGGGGAAGATCCGACTGTCCGCGTCGACCGATTTCGGTACCCATAAGCTCTCGCCGTGGCTGGATGCGTTCGTCGCGCGTTACCCGGACATTCGGCTATCGCTGACGCTGACCGACTCGATCTCCAATCTCGTCCAGGAGTATGTCGATATCGCCATTCGCTTCAGCGAGCCGGAGGACGGCACGCTGGTGGCACGGCGTCTCGCACCGATGTGCCGTGTGCTGTGTGCGTCGCCCGACTATCTGGCGCGTTACGGCGAGCCGGAAACCCCGGACGCGCTGGGGGCGCATCAGTTCATTGTGCTCGTCACTTCCTCGGGACCGCTCAACGAATTCCATTTCAAAAAGGGCGAGGCGACGTGGCAGTTCTCGGTGCCGATGGCGCAGTCTTGGGAGACGAACGACGGCACGATTGCGCGCCGCTGGGCGCTCGATGGCCGGGGAATCGTTCGCAAGACGCTGTGGGACGCCGCCGACGACGTCCGCGCCGGTCGGCTCAAGATACTGCTGCCGACATTCGTTGCGCAGGAGGCCGGTGTGTATGCAGTGCGGCACCGCACGCGCTACATGGTGCCGCGCGTGCGTGCCTTGCTCGACTTCCTGATCGAGCGTTTTGCGCAGGAGTCGGTCACGTTGCCGGACGTCTGTCTGGTGCGCCACAGCGACGCGTGACATGACACTTGCAGAGGACAACTTCATGTCATCATATGGCATGGCACAGATCCCGCTCTTCCCGCTCGGCAACGCCTTGTTCCCTTCCGGGGTGTTGCATTTGCGCATCTTCGAGGTGCGCTATCTCGACATGGTCAAGCGATGTCTGGCGGACGGCACCGAGTTCGGTGTCGTGGTGCTGCGACAGGGCAGCGAGGTCAGGCTGCCGGACAGCGTCGAGGAGCCCGCGATGATCGGCACCATGGCGCGGATCGACGATTGGCGCGCGCCCATGCCCGCGTTGCTCGAACTGGTGTGCCGGGGCACGACCAAGTTCCGGCTGTCGTCGGTCGAACTGGGCAAGTACGGGTTGTGGATGGGCGAGGCGGAGATGTTACCCGCCGACGATAGCGTCGCCATTCCCGACACGCTGCAAGTCAGCGCGGACACGCTGGGCAAGCTGATTGCCGGGTTGCAGCGCGATCCCGCCCGTGCGGCCAAGCTGCCGCTGGCGCCGCCGTACCGTCTGGACGAATGCGGCTGGGTCGCCGACCGTTGGGCCGAACTGCTGCCATTGCCTGCGCACGAGAAGGAGACGCTGCTGGGCATTGCCGATCCGGTGGCGCGTCTTGCCCGGATTCAGGCATTCCTGACGGACCACGGCGTGCTGTCCTGAGCGCGCCGGGCGATTTCGTCAATCCCGGCCGGACAGGCGATAATGTCGCCTGCCCAGATTTTCCATGCCGTTGCCTTGGGCGACGGCATCGTCACACACACCCATGACAGTCCAGATTAACCAAGAACTCAAGGCGTACATCGATCCGCTCACGCCTGACGAATACGCTGCCCTAGAACAGAGTCTGCTTGCCGAAGGTTGCCGCGACGCGCTTGTCCTGTGGGGCGACGTGCTGGTCGACGGCCACAATCGATACGAGATCTGCCGCAAGCACGACATCGAATTCCGAACTGTCCAGAACACGACGTTCCAGTCGATGGACGATGTGCATCTGTGGATGATCGACAACCATCTGGGGCGTCGCAGCGTTTCCGATTACCAGCGCGGCGTGCTGGCGCTGCGCAAGAAGACGATTCTTGAGGGACGCGATACCCCGGATGCACCGGCAACGGCGTCTGAGCCGACGCCTCCTGTAGCGGGTGAGGCATCGACACAGGAAGCGGACGGATCGAAGTCGTCGATCCCGGCGCACACCATGGCGCTCACGCGTGCAGCGCTGGCCCGCGCGGCACGTCTGTCGAGCAATACGCTGGGGCAGATCGAGCAGATCCACAATGCGGCGGCGCCGGAGTTGGTGGACGCGGTCAAGCGCGGTGAAGTGTCGATCAATGCGGCCGCGGCCGTGTCGACCTTGCCGCAGGCGGCGCAGGTTGCTGCGGTGGTGGCGGGCAAGCAGGAGTTGCGCGAGCTGGCGCGCTCGGTGCGTGAGGCGCGTCCGGTCAAGCCGCGCAAGAAGAAAGAGGAAGAGATTGCCGAGGAGGATGACGGCACACCGCCGTGGGACACAAGCGTGGATCCGTCCGACGAGTTGACGCGGTTGTCGAAGGAACTCAAAGCGATGACGGCCGAGCGCGACGCGCTCAAGAAGAAGGTCGCCCATCTCACCATCGCACTGGCCGAAGCGCGCGCGGGCAAATAAGCTCGGGCAAGTAAGCTCGGGCGACCGGCATCGCAACGCACGTTTCGCAGTGCGTTGCGATGCCTGCCGCGTCAGGCGGCGCGTCCTCCCAGATACAACTCTCGTACCTGTTCATCTTCGAGCAGGGCGTTCGCTGCGCCCGTGAGCGCCACCGTTCCCATCGACAACACATAGGCGCGATCCGAGATTCGGAGCGCTTCCATGGCGTTTTGCTCGACCATCAAAATGGTGACTTGCTCCTGATCCCGCACACGGACGATGGCGTCGAAGACTTCGTGCAGCACTTTGGGCGAGAGACCGGCAGACGGCTCATCGAGCAACAGCAAGCGTGGCCGGGGCATCAGTGCACGCGCGAGCGCCAGAATCTGACGTTCGCCGCCGGACATCGATGCCGCCGGGGCGTTGCGCTTGCGACCGAGCACGGGATAGAGCTCGCAAAGTTCATCGATGCGTCGGCTGCGCTCGCGATCGCTCAGATAGTGCCCGCCGACCTGAAGATTTTCGCGAATCGTCAGCGTACCGAAAACGTTATCCGTCTGTGGCACGAAGCCAACACCGCACTGGCGGATCTTGCGATGCACCGGCAACTGCGACACGTCTGCGTTTTCCAGAACGATGCGGCCCTCACGCGGCAGCACGAAGCCTGCGATGGTCTTCAGGAGCGTCGACTTGCCGCAACCGTTCGGGCCGAGCAGTGTGACGATTTCGTGGGACGCTGCGTGCAGCGTCATCCCTTTGAGTATGTCGACCTCGGCGGTGTATCCCGCGACGACATTGTCGATCTGAATCATGCGGACTCCGTTTCTCTCATGCGTGCTGCGGGCGTGGCCGTCTGAGCGCCACCCCCGAGGTAGGCCTGCAATACTCGTTCGTTGGACGATAGATCGTCCGGATGGCAACTGGCGACGATGTGTCCTCGATCGAGCACGATGCAGCGCGTGCAAAGCTCCCGGATGAAGTGCATGTCGTGCTCGACCACGACGAGCGTCATGCCCTGAGCGTTCAGACGCTTGAGTGCCGCGACGATGTCGCGTCGCAGATTCGGGTGCACGCCTGCCGTCGGTTCGTCGAGCATCAGCATGCGGGGCGCGCCCATCAGAGCGCAGACGATTCCCAACAACTTCTTTTGACCGCCCGACAGCGCGCTGGACGGCAAGTCGCGCACATGGGTGAGCAGCAGTTCGTCGAGCAGGGCCGTTGCTCTGACGCGCGCGGCGGCTTCCGCTTCGCGGGCGCCGCGTGTACCGAGCAGCGTCGAAAACACCCCGTGGTGCGCCGTGGCGGCGGCCATGGCGACTTCCATCACCGACATGCGTGCGGGCATCGAAGGCAACTGGAACGTTCGTGCGACGCCTTGCGCCACGATGCGGTCTGCCCGAAGCGTATCGATGCGATCCGTGTCGAGTGAAATGCGTCCGGCATCGAGGCTTTCGAAGCCAGTGATCGTGTTGAGCAGTGTGCTTTTTCCTGACCCGTTCGGGCCCAGCAGGCCGACGATTTCGCCAGGCATGACGTCGAACGTCACATCCTGGAGGACCTTGTTGCCGCCGAATGCTTTGGCGACGCCTTGCACTTCCAGCAGAAGTTTGACGGGATGTGTCATGCCATTTTCCTCAGTTTTTCCGGCACGAGCCCTTCGCTGCGCCACATCAGACAGGCCAGCAGGATCAGACCGATGACGCCCAGTCGAAGCGCGCCAGCGCTGTCTGAGCCGAAATGCAGGTAGTCCTTGGCAAATGGGACCAGCGTGTACGCCCCTTGTACGATGGCCGTGCCTGCGAGGACGCCCCAGACATTGCCGATGCCGCCAATCATCAGGATCGTCCACAACGCGAACGTCTCCGAGGAGAGCAGATAGTCGGGGCCGGTGAAGCTCATGAAGTGTGCGTAAAGCGAACCGGCGACGGCGGTGACGGCGGCGCTGGTCATCACCGCGCGCGATTTGAGCGAGCGCAGGTTGTAGCCGAAGCAGGCGGCGAGCTTCGGCTCTTCGCGCATCACGCGCAGGGCACGACCGAAACGGCCGTCGGCCAGGCGCTTAGTGAGCCACGTGAAGGCTGCCAGTACTGCGAGCACAAGGGCCAGAAACGCCAGCGTGTCGTAGGGGCGCGGCAGCGATTCGAAGAGCATCGGAATCGGGCTGATGCCATTTGCGCCCCCTGTGAGCCAACCTTCGTTGGTGGCGATGGTGCGCAGGATTTCCGCAATCGCGAGGGTGGCGATGCCCCAATAGTCGGCACCGAGCTGACGTCCGAGACGCGCGATGCCCGCGCCGAGCGCGACCGCGGCAACGACGCCGATCGCCATACCGAGGAGCGGAGATCCGCCAGCCTGCATCGTGATGGCGGTGGCGTAAGCCCCGAGTCCGGCGAATGCAATGTGACCGAAGTTGAGCAGCCCGGCGTAGCCTGCCTGAAGGTTCAGGCCAAGCGCCATGATCCCGTAAATGCCCGCCACTGTGAGCGTGGCAACAATGAACTCAAACACGACGCACCTCGCGATCGAACAGCCCGTAGGGCTTGAAGAGCAATGCCAGCAACAGGATAAGAAACGCACCGGCATTGATGTAGCCCACCGGCAGGAAGGCGACGGTCTTGCCCAGCAATGGGCCGAAATTCAGGTTCGTCACCAGCGTTTCCGTTAGCGCGATGAGCACCGCTCCGGCCACTGCACCGAGAGGATTACCCAGGCCGCCGAGAATCGCGGCGGCGAACACGGGAAGCAGCATGTCGTTGCCGAGTTGTACGTGGGCACCGGCCGACAGCGCCAGCAGTCCGCCGCCCAGACCGGCGACCGCGCCTGATGCGAAGGTGACGCCTCGTGTGATCCACTCTGCGTTCAGGCCAGATGCGGCGGCGAGCGACGGGTTCGTGGAGAGCGCGCGCATGGCGCGTCCTGCGCGTGTGTAAAAGAGGATCAGCGCAAAGACAGCGAGCAACACAACCGTGGTCGACACCGAATAGAGCTGCAACTGCGTGATGCGGGCGTCGCCGATCAGCATCGGTGGTGTGAGGGGCAAGTTGAACATTTTCGGGAACGAGCCTGCGACGCCCTGACAGAAGGCGATCACGAGCATCGAGACGGCGAGCGAGCCGATCATGGCGATGGCCGGTCCGCCGCGCAGCAGTTTGCGAAAGACGAGTCGGTGCATGACCAGCGTGAGTGCGCCGGTCAAGAGGGCCGCAAGCATGAGCGATGACCAGAGCGGCAGACCGAAAGTCGCCATCGCATAGGTCAGGTAGGCACCCGCCATGGCGTACTGCGCGTGGGCGATATTCGGAAACTTGACGAGTCCGTAGACCATGGATAGCCCGAGGGCGATCAGGGCCAGATCGGACGCGCGTAACAGCGTGTCGACAAGAAGTTGGAGCATGAAATGAATTCGCAGTGGAGCGTGGGCACGGGCGGCAGTCGTTCGACGCCGCCGGATACGGCATCGGCAACGCCGGTCATGGCGTTGCCGATGTGCATCACGTTCAAACCGATGTGGCTGACTCGGCCAACGAGAGGCGGAGCGAGTTAGCGCGGCACCACCTTGCCGTCGTACTTCAGCTTCGCGTACGGCGGGTCGATACGTTGACGATCCGCGTCGAACGAAATCGGGCCAGTGACCCCGGCAAAGTTGTTGCCGACGTTCTTCAATGCGGCTTGCACGGCTGCAGGCTGGGTCGACTTTGCTTTGTTGATGGCGGCGGCGGTGAGCATGACGGCGTCGTAGGCGTAACCCGTGTACGACGTCTTCGGTGCCTGACCGTACTTCGCCTGGAATGCGTCGATGTACTGCTTCCCGACAGCCCCCTGAACCGAGCCGACTTCCATGCCGAGTTGGCCGTTGGCGATATTCGCGGGGGTATCCGAGAGGCTCATCGACAGCAAAATCGCGTACCAGGGCTTTTGACGCAAGCCGAGTTCGAACGCTTCGCGATTGAGGACGGCGGATTCCTGACCGTACGCTGTGTAGATGTAGGCGTCCGGATTGCTACGCGACGCCTGCTGAAGTTCGCGGCGATACGTGGATTGACCAGCGGTGTACAGCAGTTCCGTAGCGACCTTGCCGCCAAGCTTTTCGAATTCGTCGCGGAAGCCGTGCGCCACGCCCTGACCATAGGCGTTGTTGGGCGCGATCAGGGCGATGTTGCGATAACCGAGATCCCAGGCGTCCTTGGCGGAGAATTTGTTGCCGAGGTTCTCCAGACCGATCAGGTTGAACGACGTCGCGCCGAGATCCTTAACTTTCACGCTCGTGCTGGCGATGTTGATGTGCGTTACGCCTTCCTTCACCAGATACTGCGCCATCGGCAGCGTAATGCCGGACGAATATTCGCCGATGACCACTGGCACTTTGTCGACGGTGGCCAGTTTGCGCGCGGCATTCAGGGCGGTGGTCGGATTGCCCCCGGAGTCTTCGACGACGACATCGAACTTCTTACCCATCACGCCGCCTTGCGCGTTGACCTTTTCCACGGCAAGCGCAACGGCACGGCGAACATCTTCGCCCACAGTCGCGTTTGCGCCGGTCAGCGAAAGTACCGCCCCCATGCGGACCGTATCGTCTGCTGCGTGCACATTCGAAGCAAAGGCGAGTGCCAGAGCGGCCGGGACGATCAACTTGCGAAGTTTCAATGACATAAATTTCCCCCGAAAAAAGTCAGTTGAGCCTGCAGAAAAAAGCGTTTAGCCGATGACCGTGCGTCCACATGTCGACGGCGACGCTCAGGTGAGCGCCGCATGATGACCGTCGTCGTCATGCGAACTGTCTCCTCTGGCGGAACCCATTCGCACCTGCCGAAACAGGATTAATTTGGATCCAAAATAATATATTGGATCCAATGATAGACGATTGGATCCAGAATCGCAATATGGGTAAAAAATATGCTCTAATCGCGCCATATGCGAACCCCCGGACCCCAAGCACTTCATCAGGCCATCCGCGACACGCTTCGAGACGAGATCTTGAGTGGCGTGCTCCCGGGTGGATTTCAACTGCGTCAGGAAGCGCTCGCCGAGCGTTTTCGTTCAAGCCGAGTGCCTGTGCGCGAAGCACTGCGGCAGCTCGAAGCGGAGGGATTGGTCACGCACCATCTGAACCGTGGCGCGACGGTTGCGAGCATGAATCTCGAACAGCTTATGGAGATGCTCGACATTCGCGTGGCGCTCGAATGCCATGCCGCCAAGTTGGCGGTGCCGAATATGGCGGAGCGCGATTTCCAGTTAATGGAGCAGATCCTGGCCGAGTATTCGGCATCCGAGGTCGTCTCCGAATGGGCGGAATACAACCGCCGTTTCCATCTGGCGCTTTCGGCACCAGCGAACAATCGCCGTTTGCGGATCCTCATCGAAGAGTATTGCTTGAATACCGATCGATATTCGCATTTGGCGATGTCTCAGGCGACAGGCAAAGAAAAGCCGCAGCACGATCACTACGAGATTCTTGCGGCCTGTCGTCGACGAGATGTGGCGGCCGTCGTATCGATGCTCGAAGCGCACATCCTCACAACGCGCAACGAGATCAAGGCGCTCGCCCGCGAAGATCTCAGCTTTCTGTCGCGCGCGTCGTTCTGACGTATATACGCCGATCACCTATACGGCGAGTCCGGTGCATTGCCCGAGCGGGCGCTGTGCGAGAATAGTGCATCGCCGCTTGTGGCCCATTGCGCCGGGCTTCTGCAACTTCCGCAATTTTCAAAACGTTTCATGAACCGAGATTTACCCGCGACGGACGAGACCTACATGGGGCTGGCGCTTGCGCAGGCCCGCGCCGCGATGGCGCAGGGAGAGGTGCCGGTCGGCGCCGTGGTCGTCTGTGACGGGCAGGTGGTCGCCGTCGGGCACAACTGTCCGGTGGGCGGTCACGATCCGTCGGCCCATGCCGAGATGCAAGCCTTGCGTGCTGCGGCGCAGGCGCTGGGCAACTACCGTCTTCCCGAATGCGAGTTGTATGTGACGCTTGAGCCGTGCGTCATGTGTGCGGGCGCGATCATGCACGCACGCATCAAGCGGGTCGTGTTCGGCGCTTCCGATCCCAAGACGGGGGCGTGCGGCAGTGTCGTCGACCTGTTTGCGGAACCGCGTCTGAACCATCATGCCGACGTCGTCGGTGGCGTTATGCGCGACGAGTGCGTCGGCATATTGCAAACGTTTTTCAGCGAGCGTCGTGCGGCAGCGAGAGCGCGTCGTCTGGCTCAGTCGTCGTCGGCGGCCGAGGTGGCTGGCGATACTTCCGTCCCCCCATCGGAAACTTCTAAGTGACGCAGACTCGTCTTATCGAACTGATTGCGCCGTCCGGGTATGCGCCGGATGCCGACGTTGCGACGCGCGGTATTGCGGCGCTGGAGCAACTCGGCTACACCGTCGGGAATCGCGACGTCACATCGCGGCGCTTCCTGCGTTTTGCGGGCACCGACGCCGAGCGTGTCGCGGAGATCAACGCGCTTGCGCGCCGTGATCATCCGCTGCCGGACATCGTGCTCGCGATGCGAGGGGGGTACGGCGCCGTGCATCTGCTCGACCAGTTGGACTACAAGGCGCTGCATGACCGCCTGTGCGGCGAGCGCGTCGCGATCGTCGGGCACAGCGATTTCACGGCATTGCAACTGGCGTTGTTGTCGCAATCGCATGTGACGACGTTTGCGGGCCCGATGCTGCTGGCTGACTTCGGGGCAGAGACGCTAAGCGAGTTCACCGTATCCCAGTTCCAGTCGGTGTTGCAGTCCGAGTCGCACGTCGTCCAGTGGGCGGGGGACGGTGCGAGCGGCGACATTGATGTATCGGGTACGTTGTGGGGTGGCAATCTGGCGATGGTGTGTAGCCTGATCGGCACGCGATACCTGCCGCAGATCGACGGTGGCGTGTTGTTCGTGGAGGATGTGAACGAACCGCCGTACCGCGTCGAGCGCATGCTGTACCAGTTGCATCAGTCGGGCATCCTGGCGCATCAGCGCGCATTGGTGCTTGGCGATTTTTCGCAATATCGTCTGACCGACTACGACAACGGTTATGACATGGCGACTATGGTGGAGAGCATGCGCCGGGTCATCGGCATCCCGATCGTCACCGGTATGCCGTTCGGTCATTGCCCTGACAAGCTGACCTTGCCGGTGGGTGGGCAGGTGAAATTGTCGACGTCGGGTGCGCAGGTCGCGCTCACGCTTACGGGATATCCCTATATCGCCGGGTGATGGATGAACGCCGGGTGCACGGGCATCCGGAAATGCGGGAATCGCAGGAAACAGAAGCACGCCGGGAGGACTTCGTCGCCCGGCGTGCTTTTTTGTTGTCCGGAAGAACGCCGTGATTTTGCTGATGTTGAGGGTGATTTGGCGGGGGATTGAGTGGAGTTGCGGCGCAGGGCATTAGCGGGGAAATGGGGGCTGTGAGTGCGTTCAGTATGGCGATCCGGTGCGTTGGCGGTGCTGTCGCGGGGGCGACTATATGTTTAAGCGCAGCCTGAATATCTGAATATGGCTATGTTTCGTGCGGATGTATTTGGCTAAACTTCTTCGATCGTTCCGCCATCAGAAGGATGCCAAGACATCATGGCCAGCAGCAACACGAATTCCAAGGATTACCCCCGCGACCTTATCGGCTACGGCCGTCAAGTACCGTTTGCCGACTGGCCGGGACGTGCGCGCATTGCCGTCCAGTTCGTGCTGAATTACGAAGAGGGCGGCGAGAACTGTGTATTGCACGGTGACAAGGCGTCCGAGCAGTTCCTGTCCGAGATCATTGGCGCGGCCGCCTACGAGGCCCGTCACATGAGCATGGAATCCATCTATGAGTACGGTTCGCGCGCGGGCGTATGGCGCATCTTGCGCGAGTTCGAGCGTCGTGGTTTGCCGCTGACCGTGTTTGGTGTGGCGATGGCCATGCAGCGTCATCCGGAAGTGACGGCTGCATTCCAGGCGCTTGGGCACGAGATTGCGTGTCACGGCTGGCGCTGGATTCACTATCAGAACATGGACGAGGCGACCGAGCGTGAGCACATGCGCATCGCCATCGACATCTTCAAGGAGATGACGGGCAGCGCGCCGCTGGGTTGGTATACCGGCCGCGACAGTCCGAACACCCGCCGTCTTGTCGTCGAGCAGGGTGGTTTCGTGTACGACTCCGACAACTATGGCGACGACCTGCCGTTCTGGACGCAGGTGCAGACCAGCAGTGGCGACGTCAAGCCGCACCTTGTGGTGCCGTACACGCTCGACACCAACGACATGCGCTTTGCAGCACCGCAAGGCTTCAACACGGCGGACCACTTCTTCCATTACCTGCGCGACGCGTTCGACGTCTTGTACGCCGAGGGCGATGAAGCGCCGAAGATGCTGTCGATCGGTATGCACTGCCGGTTGCTGGGCCGCCCGGGCCGTTTCGCGGCGTTGCAGCGATTCCTCGATCACATCGAAAAGCACGATCGCGTGTGGGTATGCCGTCGTATCGACGTGGCGCGCCATTGGCAAGAGCGCCATCCGTTCGTGGCGGCGTGAGCAGGCGATTGAATCGCATCTCAGGTCGTTGATGGGGTGGTCATGTCCGGTGGGACGTGACGCCCGACATTGAATTCGAATCCGACAGGCGTCATCGGGCTGCGCGAAGCGTGCGGCGGGGCGCCACCTTTGTTCTCCAGGAGAGCAGTTAATGAACGCCCCGTTGCCTATGACCCAACGTACTGTTGCCGAGCTGTCGGCGCTCCCGCGCGCCGAGTTCATTGCCGCGCTCGACGGCATTTTCGAGCATTCCCCGTGGGTGGCCGAAGCGGCATGGGAAGATCGCCCGTTCGCGACCGTCAATGCACTGCATGACGCCATGTGCCAGGCCGTGATCGATGCGGGTGAGACGCCGCAGCTCGACCTCATCCGTGCCCACCCGGAGCTGGCTGGCAAAGCGGCCGTGCGTGGCGAACTGACTGCCGAATCGACGCGTGAGCAGGCAGGTGCCGGACTGGATCAGTGCAGTGCGGAAGAGTTTGCGCGACTGACAGAGCTGAACGACGCTTACAAAGTCAAATTCGGCTTCCCGTACATTCTGGCCGTGCGTGGCCATACCCGCAGCAGCATCATCGAGAACTTCGCGACGCGACTGGAGAATAGCCGCGCGGACGAAATCGAAGAATGCCTGCGCCAGATTTTCCGTATCGCCGGTTTCCGGCTGCAAGACCTCGTGCGCGACTGAGCGTACGACACCGTCATATCTCAAGTTTCAGACATTACCGAGCATCAAGGAGTTGGCATGGCCCTCGTCCCGCAAGACCCGAACGCACCGGACTTCGTGCGCCGTTATGTGAATCTGGCTGACCCGCGTCTGGGTGCCGAAGCGCTCGTCGCGACCGACGAATTCTTCGCGGCCAAAGAGCGCATGCTCAATCCAGAACCGGCTGTGTTCATCCCGGGCAAGTACGACGAGAACGGCAAGTGGATGGATGGGTGGGAGACACGTCGCAAGCGCGTGAACGGCTATGACTGGTGCATCGTCAAGCTGGCGCGCCCGGGCGTGTTGTTCGGCGTCGATCTGGACACGAGCCACTTCACGGGCAACTTCCCGCCTGCAGCGTCGCTTGAGGGTTGCTACAGCCCGGACGGCGCACCGAACGAGTCGGCCGAATGGTTCGAACTGCTGCCGTCGACCACGTTGCAGGGCAACTCGCACCACTACCATGCCATCACACAGCAGCGCGCAGCGACGCACGTGCGCGTGAACCTGTACCCGGACGGTGGTCTGGCGCGTCTGCGCTTGTATGGGTTGCCGCAGAGCGACTGGGCGGGCCGTTCGCGCGATGAGCTGATCGATCTGATCGCGATGGAAAACGGTGGTTATGTCGTGGCGGCAAACAACCAGCACTTCGGCTTGGCGTCGAACTTGTTGATGCCGGGCCGTGGCGTGAACATGGGCGATGGGTGGGAAACGCGCCGTCGTCGTGAGCCGGGTAATGACTGGGCGATTATTGCGTTGGCGCAGCCGGGTGAGATTGGCAAGATCGAAGTGGATACCGCGCACTTCAAGGGCAACTTCCCGGACCGCTGCTCCATCCAGGCCGCGTACGTGACGGGCGGCACAGAACAGTCGCTGATTACGCAATCGATGTTCTGGCCGGTGTTGTTGCCGGAGCAGAAGTTGGCGATGGACAAGCAGTTCTACTTCGAAGAGCAGGTGCAGAAATTGGGGGCGATCACGCACATCCGTTTCAACATCATTCCGGACGGTGGCGTCTCGCGTCTGCGTCTGTGGGGAAGGTTGAGCGACAAGAAGGCGTAATCGATTAGCAGTAGCAGAGCGAAACGAACAGAGAGAACAAGGAGCGTGACATGGTGGGACCGACGTTGAAGATCCAGCGGTTGACGCGAGAGGCGTTTGCGCCGTTTGGCGATGTGATCGAGTTGGAGGGTGCGAAGCATTTCGCGATCAACGGCGGGACGACCGAGCGTTTCCATGATTTGGCGACGGTGGATCTGGGCCCGGAGGGCGGACGCACGTTGGTGAACGTCTTCCGTGGTCAGCCGAGACAGTTGCCGTATGAAGTGAAGATGTTGGAGCGTCATCCGTTGGGCAGTCAGGCGTTCATCCCGTTGAAGACCACGCCGTACCTGGTGGTTGTGGCTCCGGCGGGCGAGTTGGACGTGAGCAAGATGCGTGCGTTCGTCTCGGATGGATGGCAGGGTGTGAACTATGCGAAGGGCGTTTGGCATCACCCGTTGTTGGCGTTGGATGAGGTGAGCGACTTCGTGGTGGTGGATCGTGGTGGGGACGGGCACAACTGTGACGAGCAGGATTTGCCGGGCGTGTATTTGCTGACGCAGGCGGCGTTGGATGCGGTGCAGGGAGCGCAGAAAGCTGCGTGAGTAGAGAGAAGAAAGCGGTAACAAGAGACGCCGGGCGTTGCTCGGCGTTTTTTATTGGGCGGGAGAAAGCGAAGTGAGGCGCAGAGGAAAGCGGTTAGGCGGGCAGAGGGACTGAAAACGTGTGGGCGACGGCACGGCCGTCCCGCAGCAGTTGCGGAGCACGTGCGGGGCGGGTGTGGCGTCGCGATGGGGCTGGAGTAGAGCGGTGTCGACGGGACCGGTGGCTTCGAGATAGGAAGCGGGAAGCGGACGGTGTCGGTTGAGGCACTGGGTGCGATGAGGGAGACGGACCGGGGCCCCTTTCTGCAGCGAGTTGGGTTTATGTCTGAGCGGCGGAAAGGGGCCCCGGTCCGTTAGGGGGGAGGTTTTAGGGGCCGGGGGTAAACACAACAGTCTGAGACGAAACCCAACTCCTATACTTCGAAACACCGATGTGGTGCGTAGGGGGTGGAGCAGGAGGGCGGGCGCACCGAAAGCGTGCGGAAAGGGGGAAAAGGTTAGAAGAGGGTGGGGAAAGGGTAGAAAAAGGGCGGAAAAACAGCTCGGGCATGGATATTGCTCGATCTCGACACAGCAATCTGCGGAGAAGCGTATGGTCGAGAGCTATAACGAGATGGCGAGCATCACGGGTGCGACGCGTTCGCACTACCGTCGGTTTGACGACTGGTTGAAATGTCAGACAGACGATGTCTTGCACCATAAGCGAGCCGAGGCCGATCTGGCGTTCCGGCGCGTCGGGATCACCTTTGCTGTGTATGGGAATGAGGCGGGTACGGAGCGTCTGATTCCGTTCGATCTGATCCCTCGGATCATTCCTGCGCATGAGTGGCAGACCTTGCAGACGGGTTTGCGTCAGCGAGTCGAGGCGCTCAACAAGTTCATCCACGACGTTTATCACGACCAGAACATCCTGCGTGCGGGCGTTATCCCGGCCGATCAGGTGTTGAAGAATGCACAGTACCGTCCGGAGATGCAGGGCGTGGACGTTCCTGGCAATATCTACTCGCACATAGCGGGCGTCGATGTCGTCAGAGCGGGGACGGGGGACGACGGTGTCTTCTACGTCTTGGAAGACAACTTACGGGTGCCATCCGGCGTGTCGTACATGCTGGAGAATCGCAAGATGATGATGCGGTTGTTCCCGGAGTTGTTCGCGCGAAATCGTATTGCACCGGTGGAGCATTACCCGGACTTATTGCTCGACAGTCTGCGAGCCGTAGCACCGATCGGCGTGGATGACCCAACCGTCGTCGTCATGACGCCCGGCATCTACAACTCCGCTTACTTCGAGCACGCGTTCCTGGCGCAGCAGATGGGGATCGAGCTGGTCGAAGGACAGGATCTGTTCGTTGAGGACAACCTCGTCTACATGCGCACGACCAACGGTCCCAAGCGTGTCGACGTTATCTATCGTCGCATTGACGACGACTTTCTTGATCCTTTGGCCTTCCGTGCCGACTCGACGCTGGGCGTGCCGGGGTTGCTGAGCGTCTATCGTGCGGGACGCGTGACGCTGGCCAACGCCATCGGTACGGGCGTGGCCGACGACAAATCCATCTACCCGTTCGTCCCCGACATGATCGAGTTCTACCTCGGAGAGAAGCCGATCCTGAACAACGTGCCGACCTACCAGTGCCGTCGGCCCGACGACCTTGCGTACACCCTCGACAACCTCGGCGAGCTAGTCGTCAAAGAGGTGCATGGGGCGGGCGGCTACGGCATGCTCGTCGGTCCGGCGTCCACCAAGGCCGAAATCGAAGCCTTCCGCCAGCGGCTTATCGCGAAACCCGACGGCTACATCGCGCAACCCACGTTGGCGCTCTCGGCATGCCCGACGTTCGTAGAAGCCGGTATCGCGCCGCGACACATCGACTTGCGACCGTTCGTGTTGTCCTCGGGCAAGGGCGTGACCATGGTGCCGGGCGGCCTGACACGTGTGGCGCTCACAGAGGGTTCGCTGGTCGTCAACTCCTCGCAGGGCGGGGGGACGAAGGACACCTGGGTATTGGAAAAGTAAGCGAAATCATCGGGAAGAGATCATGCTCAGCCGTACCGCCGACCACTTGTTCTGGATGGCCCGCTATATGGAGCGGGCCGAAAACACTGCTCGCCTGCTCGACGTCAATTTGCAAAACCTCCTGCTCCCGCAGGATGCTATCGACGACGAAGACGACACCGATATGACGCAGGTCCTCGCTGGCGGCATCGACAACGAAGCGGGCTGGCGCGCTACCTTACGCATCTCCGAGCTGGAGCCAGCGTTCAATCGCAAACATGGGCGCGCGACGCGCGCCAACGTGCTCGACTTCGTCGTGCGCGACCCAGAGAATCCGTCGAGCATCGCGTGCTGTCTAGCTGCCGCGCGGGAGAACGCCCGCGCCGTGCGCGGCACATTGACCACCGAGCTATGGGAGACCGTCAACAGCACGTGGCTGGATTTCCCGCGCATCCTCGATCTGCTGGAGCGCGACCCCGCGCACCTCTTCGAATGGGTCAAAGTGCGCTCGCACCTCTCACGAGGCGTGAGCTTCGGCACCTTGTTTCAGGACGACGCGTTCTACTTCACCCGGCTCGGCCTGTTCCTTGAGCGCGCCGACAACACCGCCCGCATTCTCGACGTCCGTTTCCACGAAGCCGTGCGTGCCGACAAGGCGGGCCCCGATGCGTCGCATCCGACCGACTTTTACTACTGGTCCGCTGTGCTGCGCAGTGTCTCCGGCTTCGAGATCTACCGGAAGGTCTACCGCGACGTCATCACACCCGAGCGTGTGGTCGAGTTGCTGATGCTCAACGCACACATGCCGCGCTCGTTGCTCGCGTCGCTCACGGGCGTGTGTGAGAACCTCGCCACGCTCTCCAACGCCCAGTCCGGCGACGTCGAACGCTATGCGGGCAAACTTCAGTCCGAACTCAAATACACCGACATCCAGCAAATTCGACAGCAAGGCTTGCACCCCGTGCTGACCGAATTCCTCGAGCGAGTTTCCGTGCTCGGCAACAAGATCAGTCAGACCTTCCTGATCCCGCTCGCCGCCTGATGCCATGCGCCTGACCATCCGCCACGAAACGACCTACCGCTACGACACGCCGGTGCGTTACACCATCCAGCAGCTTCGGCTCACGCCGAGTGCGTCGGAAGTGCAGCGCATCGTGCAATGGCGACTGAGCGCCCCGGGCAAGCTCACGCCCGCGCGTGACGCCTTTGGCAACGACATGCATACGCTCGTGCTGCATCAACCGCACGATGAGATCCATCTGCTGGCCGAAGGCGAGGTCGAAACGACACCGCTCATCGACGGCAGGCTGGGCGAAACGAGCCATGCCGTACCAGTGTTATGCTTCGCCAGCCCTACGCCCCTGACGGGACGCAGCGACGGCATCGACGCGCTGGCGGGCGACGCCGGGGTTGCCACGCCGGGAGAGTTGCTGGCGCTGGCGGCGGCCATTTGCGAGCAGGTCGATTACGAGTCGGGGATCACCGCCGTGACCAGCACCGCCGCACAGGCACTCGCGCTGGGACGCGGCGTCTGTCAGGACCACGCACACCTCATGCTGGCCGTCTGCCGCGCGCGTGGCGTGCCAGCGCGCTACGTCAGCGGGTACATCGATCCGGGCGACGTGCCACACGCGGCCAGCCATGCCTGGGTCGACGTGTGGGTGGAGGGGGCAGGGTGGGTCAGTATCGACGTCACGCATGCCTGCTTCGCCAGCGGCAACTACTGCCGTCTGGCGGTGGGACGCGATTACGAATCTGCAGCGCCCGTCAGAGGGATGCGCAGCGGCGGTGCGACCGAGAAGTTGCACGTATCGGTCAGTGTCGATACGACACCGCTCGATCAACAACAATAGTTTTCAACGTAGCGAGGCAGTGCGCCTTGCACGGCAAGACAGGAACGACATGACGTATTGCGTGGCCATGAAGCTCGATGCCGGGCTGGTCTTTCTTTCCGACACCCGTACCAACGCGGGCGTCGACCATGTGAGCACATTCCGCAAGATGCTCGTCTTCGAGCGTCCGGGCGAACGCGTCATCGTGCTGCTCTCGGCGGGGAATCTCGCGTTGACGCAGGCAGTGCGCCAGCAACTGGTCGAGGCGCGCGACACCGAAACGCTGTGGACCGCCAAGACCATGAGCGACGTAGCGCGCGTCGTCGGGCAGGCCATTCGCGACGTCTACACGCGCGACGCTAAGTCGCTCGAAGCGTTCGGCGTCGACTTCAATTGCAGCTTCCTGCTGGGCGGGCAAATCGCCGGTGCGCGCAGCCGTCTGTTCCAGTTGTACTCGGCAGGTAATTTCATCGAGGCGTCGTCCGTCAATCCGTACTTCCAGATCGGCGAGTCGAAATATGGCAAGCCCATCATCGACCGACTGGTCACGCCCGCGACGTCGCTCGACGACGGCGCGAAATGTGCCCTCATCTCAATGGACTCCACGCTGCGCTCGAACGTCTCCGTCGGGTTGCCGCTGGATCTGCTCGTCTACGAAGAAGATAGTTTGCGCGTGACGCGCTTCGCGTCGCTCGACGACGAGAACGTCTACTACAAGATGATCCACGACACGTGGGGCTCGCGTCTGCGCCAGGTGTTCGACGAACTGCCCGAGCCGCAGTGGGCGACGTCCAGCGTGGCCAACGTGCCCGCGTCGTTGCCGCCGCGGGCCGAGCCGCCCGAAGGCATGCCCGGTGCGGATGAGCCGGGAAGCGTTCAGTCGCTCGCGCAAACCGTATCGCTCAAGATGCCGTCCTGAGCGTCGGCATGCAGATGCGCGTCGGCGTTTGCACGACGCGCATCTGCGCAGCCATCACGCCATCCCGAGATTGCGGTGTTGCTTCCGATACAGCCATGCGCTGACGGCGAGCGTCGCCGCTTCCGTGGCGAGTAGCGTGTACCAGATCGCGCCGCCGCCGAAGAGCGCGTCGAGCAGCCAGAGAATGCCCAGCAGCAAAATCCAGCTGCGCAGCATCGCGATGGCCGCCGACGGACCCGGCGCTTCGACCGCCGTCAGATAGCCCGCAACGATCAGATTGCCTGCCGCTGGCAGAAACGCCAGTGCGTACCAGATGACGGCGTGTTCCAGAATCGACCACGCGTCGCCACCGGCGGGCAGGAAGAGGAACGTCAGCGGACGCGCCAGCGTCGCCATGGCCAGCGCGACCAGCAGCGAGAATCCCATCACCGCGATGACACCCAGACGGAACGACCCCCGAAGCGCCTTCGCATTCTGTGCGCCGCGATAAAAGCTGATCATCGGCTGCATGCTCTGCACGAGTGCGACCATCGTCACCGTGGCCCCGAGCGTCATGTATTCGAGGATGGCGTAAGCGGCCAGCCCCGGCTCACCGAAGCTCACCAGAATCACGCGGTTGAAGACGAACACCGTCACCGCCGGTGCGATTGCGCCGAGGAACTCCGACGCGCCGTTGTACATCGCGCGCCACACATGTGTTTCGCCACCACCGAAGGCGCGACGGGCAGGCACCACTTGCTTCGCCAGGAAGAGGTGATACGCGAACATCACGCTGCTCGACACCATCATCGACAACCCGGTGGCCAGCGCAGCACCATGCATCCCCATCTCACGAACGACGATGAACCAATAGTCGAGCGCCACGTTCGCGAGTGCGCCCATGAACATCGCATACAGACCGAAACGGGCGGCGGGCGCGCCTTCCACGCGTAGGAACAACTCCATGGCGTAGAGACCGTTGGCAAACAGCACGAACCAGCCCCAGCCGGACAGATAGGCGACGACATCCGCCGTGATTGCGCCTTGCGCACCCAGCGCGGCCGCGATCTCATGCTTGAAGATGAGCACGGCAGCACTCATCACGACGCCCGAGACGAGCATCACCCACAGCACCTGTGAGAACGCGCGCCGCGCCTCGGCATGACGCTGCTCACCCAGCAGACGGGCGATGAGCGTTGCGCCCCCGACGCCGACCATCACGCTGACTGCGTACGGCACATAGAGCAACGGCACCACTAGGTTCAGCGCGGCCAGCGCTTGTTGGCCGACATAGCGGCCGATAAAGATCCCGTCGATCAGCGTGTAGATCGTGTAGACCCAGCCGGAGAGGATCGTCGGAATCGCGAGAGACGTAAATTCCTTGAGCAGAGACGTCCGGGCGCCCTGCGAATGATTGCAATGATTGGTAGAAGTGGAAAGAGACATGGTCCCCCCGATGACTTCGCACCGCGTCGTGTCGGGACGCGGCTCACCGTGGCTTGCACATCAAAGGCTTCAGAACTTCAGAGACTTCGGGATGGGGAGGGTTGTCGCTCACGCGCAAGCGATGGCGTAAGCGCTCCGCCCCGCTGCGTGACACCCGGGCGGGTGGACGTCAGCGAGGCAGTCAGACGGACGGAGGGAACATTGCCTGGTGCAGATGCACCCAGACAACGCCTTGCCGGGAGGAGCAGAAGAGGAGGAAATTCATGATGTTTGTCGTTCGGCCCGGAAATCCGGGCGCGTATGACAGACAGGCGGTGTCACACCGAAGTTCCCTCGCTTGAGGTCAAGTGAGATCAAGCGATGGCTGACATCATGGGAATGTCACCATGAAAAAAGGGGCGCCGAAGCGCCCCAACATGGGTCCAGCAAGAAAGACGGTATTGCCGTTATTGTTGTGCGCCGCCGTTAAACCACGCGGCAATCTTCTGGCGCTCTTCATCGGTCATTTGCGTCACGTTGCCCAGGGGCATCGACTTGAGCGCGACCGATTGTTGATAAATGCGTTGTGCGTTTTGCGAGATCTCGGCGGGCGTATCGAGCATCACACCGGCCGGTGCGCTACCCATCATCGTCGGCTTGGCCGAGTGGCAGGTGGCGCAGCGCTGCGTCAGGATCGGCTGAATCTCCGAGAGCTTCACGGCCGGGGCAGCAGCCTCACCGTGCGCACCGGCGGCAGGTGCCGGGGCGGGGCGCGGGGCGGCAAACACGGCAACACCGGCGAGCAGTGCAGCACCGGCAACCGGCAGCGCGTACAGATTCTTGCCCGAGTGACGCAGCACGAAGAACTGACGAATCATTGCGCCTGCGGCCATGATGATCGTGAGGATCACCCAGTTGTACGGGTTGCTGTACGTGAACGCGTAGTGGTTGCTGATCATGATGAACACGACCGGCAGCGTGAAGTACGTGTTGTGCACCGAACGTTGCTTGCCGAGCTTGCCCCAGATCGGGTTCGGGACTTCGCCCTTCGAGAGCGCATCCACGCTCTTGCGCTGGCCCGGAATGATCCAGAAGAACACGTTCGCCGACATCGACGTCGCCATCATTGCGCCAACGATCAGGAAGGCAGCGCGACCGGCGAAGATGTGCGTCGTTGCATACGTTGCGGCCACCACGAACAGCGCTACACCGATGCCCAGCAGACGATCGCTCTTGCCCAGAATGCGGCACAGGAAGTCATAGACGAACCAGCCGCCGATCAGGAACGCGACTGCAAGGCCCACGGCCTGACCCGGTTGCAGATCCATCACGTTCTTGTCGATCAGATACGTCTGCGGTTGCAGCAGGTACAGCACGCAGAACAGCGCGAAGCCCGAGAGCCACGTCGTGTACGACTTCCACTTCGACCAGTGCAGATCTTCCGGCATCTGCGGCGGCGAATTCAGGTACTTCTGGGCGTGGTAAAAACCGCCACCGTGCACCGACCACATTTCGCCGAACACGCCTTTCTGCTTGTCCTCGGCAGCTTTGGGCGGCTTCAGACCATTGTCCAGCATCACGAAATAGAACGACTCGCCAATCCAGGCAATGGCCGCCACCACATGCAGCCAGCGCAGCAACAGATTGACCCAGTCGGTAATAAACGCTTCCATCTTATGTTCTCCTCAACTGCCTGACGTTCACGTTCGCGATTTAGCTACCGCGATACGTTGAAAAGCTCCACGGCGACACCAGAAGGGGCACGTGGTAATGCTGGGAAGGCTCCGCGATGCCAAAACGCAGCACCACACGATCCACGAAGCGCGGCGACGGTACTTCCACGCCCTGTGCGGCGAAATAGTCGCCCGCGTGGAACACCAGCTCGTATTCGCCAGCGGCGAACTCTTCACCTTCGAGCAGCGGCTTGTCGCAGCGGCCGTCGGCATTCGTCTGCACGTCGCGCAGCGAACGGCGCTCGCCGTCTACGCGCCACAGCTCGACACGGATGCCCGCGCCTGGCTTGCCGTGCGATGTATCTAGTACGTGGGTAGTCAGTCGTCCCATGATGTCTCCTGTGATGGATGGGTGCATTGTAGGGAGATGGCGGCCCGGTAACGCGCGCAATACCAAAGATAAAAACGCGCACATACCCCGTTATGCAGGACAAAAAGATGACGCGCTTCAATATGGCTTCCCGACGTCTGAAGCGTACGCCGCGTGCACCGGAATTGGGATTTTTTGGAGGACTATTGGATTCTGTTATCCAGCGTATAACGCATGACGTATGAGCTGTTATCGCGACAGGAGACGGATCGCCCGGGAAGCCCAATGGTTACGTGCATGCTTGGGGAAAACCCGAGACGCAAGATAAGCATTCATGCATACGTTCCATGAAAAAAACACTATAGCCTCCGGTGGTCTTGCCGCAAAGTGCGTCGACCTGCACCATTGAGTCACCCTAAAAATAGACATTAAACAGCCCCCCGAGGGACGGAGACGCAATGAGTGTGACAACCAATACCGTGGATCCGGTCGATGAGCGACTGCCGATCGGAAAATTGTTCATGCTGGGCCTGCAACACGTTCTGGTGATGTACGCGGGCGCGGTCGCCGTGCCGCTCATCATTGGCGGCGCGCTGGGCCTGCCCAAAGATCAGATTGCGTTTCTGATCTCCGCCGATCTGATGTGCTGCGGCATCGCCACGCTGATTCAAAGCGTCGGTGTGGGCCGCTTCGGTATCCGTATGCCCGTCATCATGGCGGTCACATTTGCCGCCGTCGGACCGATGCTCGCCATCGGTACGAACCCCTCGCTAGGCCTGCCCGGCATCTTCGGGGCGACCATTGCCTCCGGCATCATCGGCACGCTGATCGCGCCGCTCGTCGGCAAGCTGCTGCGCTTCTTCCCGCCGATCGTGACCGGCATTGTCATTACGTCCATCGGTCTGACCATCATTGGTGTGGGCATCAACTGGGCGGCCGGTGGCGTGGGCAACCCCGACTACGGTGACCCCGTCTACCTCGGTGTGTCGTTCGCGGTGCTCATTTTCATCTTGCTGATCACGCGCTTCGTGAAAGGCTTCTTCTCGAACATCGCCGTGCTGCTCGGCATCCTTTTCGGATTCGGCATTGCACTGTTGCTGCACAAAGTGAATTTCGACGGTCTCGATCAGGTGAAATGGTTCGACGTCGTGCTGCCGTTCCACTTCGGCATGCCCGTGTTCGATCCGTGGGCCATCGTGACGCTCACCATCGTGATTCTGATTACGTTCATCGAGTCGACGGGCATGTTCCTCGCGCTGGGCGAGATCGTCGGCAAACCGGTGGATGAGAAGGCACTGGTCGCTGGTCTGCGTGTCGACGGCGTTGCTACCGTCATCGGCGGCCTGTTCAACACCTTCCCGCATACCTCGTTCTCGCAGAACATCGGTCTCGTTGGCGTGACGGGCGTGAAGAGCCGCTGGGTGTGTGCGTCGGCAGGCGTCATCCTGCTCGTGTTCGGCCTGATTCCGAAGATGTCGGTCATCGTGGCGTCCATTCCCCAGTTCGTGCTGGGCGGCGCGGGTGTCGTCATGTTCGGCATGGTGCTCGCTACAGGCATCAAGATCCTGTCCAAGGTCGACTACTCGCATAACCGCTACAACCTGTATATCGTAGCCATCAGCATCGGTATGGCGATGATTCCGGTCGCGTCGAACAAGTTCTTTGCGAAGATGCCGGAACAGCTCGCACCGTTGCTGCATAGCGGGATTCTGCTCGCTACGCTGTCCGCCGTGATCCTGAACGCCTACTTCAACGGCTTCAAAGCGCCGGTGACGCATGGCAACGGCCACGGCGAGAAGAACGGATCGGGTATGGGCCTGGAGGCGCATTGATGAAAACGTTGCTCGTCAAGAATGCCGAAGTGCTGGTCACGATGGACGCCGGTCGCCGCGAAATCGCGCGCGGCGGGCTGTACATCGAAGACAACCGGATCGTGGCCGTCGGCACCAGCGATACGCTGCCGGCGAGCGCCGACGAGGTGCTCGATCTGACGGGGCACGTCGTCATTCCGGGTCTGGTCAACACGCACCACCACATGTACCAGAGCCTCACGCGGGCGATTCCGGCCGCGCAGGACGGTGAGCTGTTCAACTGGCTGACGAACCTCTATCCGGTGTGGGCCAACCTCACGCCGGAGATGATTCGCGTCTCCACGAAGACGGCGATGGCCGAGCTGCTGCTCTCGGGCTGCACCACGTCGAGCGACCATCTCTATATCTACCCGAACGGCTGCAAGCTCGACGACAGCATCGAAGCCGCCGCTGAGATCGGCATGCGGTTCCACGCGAGCCGGGGCAGCATGAGCGTCGGCCAGAGTCAGGGCGGGCTGCCGCCCGATCGCGTGGTCGAGCGTGAAGACGACATTCTCAAAGACACGCAGCGTCTCATCGAGACGTACCACGACGAAGGCCGTTACGCGATGCTGCGTGTGGTCGTCGCCCCTTGCTCGCCGTTCTCGGTGAGCCGCGATCTGATGCGCGAGTCGGCCACGATGGCGCGCCACTACGGCGTGTCGTTGCACACCCATCTGGCCGAGAACGTCAACGACATCGCCTACAGCCGTGAGAAGTTCGGCATGACCCCGGCCGAGTACGCGCAGGATCTTGGTTGGGTCGGTCACGATGTCTGGCACGCCCACTGTGTTCAGCTCGACGACGCGGGTATCGCGCTCTTCGCGAAAACCGGTACCGGCGTGGCGCATTGCCCGTGCTCGAACATGCGGCTCGCGTCGGGCATCGCCCCGATTCGCCGGATGCGCGACGCCGGTGTGCCCGTCGGACTGGGTGTGGACGGCTCGGCGTCCAACGACGCGGCGAGCATGATCAACGAAGCGCGTCAGGCGCTGCTGCTGCAACGGGTGGGATTCGGCCCGAGCGCGATGACGGCGCGTGAAGCGCTGGAAATCGCGACGGTCGGCGGCGCACGCGTGCTGGGGCGCGACGACATCGGCGTGCTCGCGGCAGGCATGGCGGCGGATTTCGTCGCGTTCGATACGCGTGGCGTTGGCATGGCGGGCGGTCTGCACGACCCCGTGGCGGCGCTCGTCTTCTGTAATCCTGGACAAGCTGCGTACAGCGTGGTGAACGGACGCGTGGTGGTGCGAGAAGGGCGTCTGACGACGCTCGACCTGCCGTCGCTCGTCACGCGTCACAACACGTTGGCGCGGCAACTGGCCGAGGCTTCCCGATAAGGCGTTGCCACACCGGCCGCACATTCATGGTGTGAGGCCGCGGGACTGCTCACCCTAATCGGCAGATTCGGGTGAGCCGGTTCCGGCGTGGCGATGGGCAAGCGGGAAGTCGGGGTGGCGTTCCTGTGCATGGGGAACGCTGCCGTGCGGTTCGGCGGGGCGGTGGGGGCCGCTCCGCCGGTAAAAACGGCACAGCCCCTTTGATTGACTCGATATCAGGACGGCGTACGCGATTCCAGCAGGGTGCGCGTTGCGTCGGAAATCACACTGCGCAGCCAGCGCACTTCGTCCGAGTAGTGCGTGCGCTCGTGCCACAACTGGTAGTACTGCATCGGCGGGAAATCGATGGGCGTCTCCAGCACCGTGAGCGGCAAGAATTCCGCGTAATGGTCGGCAAACAGACGCGTCGTCGTAAAGATCAGATCGGATTTCAGCAGAACGTACGGCGCGAGATTGAAGTACGGAATCGTGACGACCACATTTCGCTTCAGGCGCTCGCGCGCGAGGTGCATGTCGATCGCGCCGCGTTGGGCGACGGAGTAGGGCGTCGGCGCGAGATGCGGGCTGCCGAGGTATTGCTCCAGCGTGAGCCCGCGCTTGGCGTACGGATGCGTATTACGGACCAGACACACGATCTGGTCGACGAACAGATTCGAGAGGTGAAGCTGCTCGGGCGGTTCCGGCCAGTTGCCGATGACGATATCTACCTTGCCGTCTTCGAGCGCGTGTTCGTAGTCGAAGGCGGGGCCGAGCGAGTGCAGTTCCAGTTGCGCGTTGGGGGCTTGCTGGCGGAAACGCTCGACGACCGTCGGCACGAATAGCGTATTCAGATAGTCGGGCGAGCCGATGCGGAACGTGCGCACCGTCGTGGCCGGGTCGAAATTCGATTGCTGCACCGTGATGCGCTCGATTTCGCGCAGTGCGTTTTGCGTCGGCTCCAGCAACGACTGACCGTATTCGGTCGGTACCATGCCCGATTTTCCGCGAACCAGCAGCGGATCGCCGGTAATGTCGCGCAAACGGCGCAGCGCAGCGCTGATCGCCGGTTGCGACTGATTCAGTTTGACGGCCGCACGCGTCACGCTGCGCTCGATCAACAGGGTGTGAAGAACGCGCAGCAAATAGGTGTCAATCGGTTCGCGGTTTTGGCTCATGAGAAATATAACGATCCGGATATGTCGGACCCTGTAGTGCATAAGTAAATCATTATGAAGGACAAGGTCGGGGGCCTCTATAGCGGAAAGTCCCTATCACTAAAACAAACGCGCGTCGTTCGTAAGGTGGCCTTAGATGTCCCTGTTAATGACACAGACTCGACATTTCGTCGCGAATTGGGTATTTTCGGACCGCCCAAGCCCCGAACTCAGACTCAGTCAGACTCCGCCAGTGACCCTTTCCATGCAATCGACGCCACGTCTGGCGCTGACCGGCATCACCAAACGCTATCCGAGCGTGGTGGCCAACGACGACATCGCGTTGAGAGTATTACCCGGCGAGATCCACGCCGTACTGGGTGAGAACGGCGCAGGTAAAAGCACGTTGATGAAGATCATCTACGGTGCCGTGCGTCCCGACGCCGGGGAAATCCTCTGGGAAGGCCAGCCGGTTCGCATCGATAGCCCGGCGGCGGCACGCAAGCTCGGCATTGGCATGGTCTTCCAGCATTTCTCATTGTTCGAGACGCTGACCGTCGCCGAGAACATTTCTCTTGCGCTCGACGACGCAGGCCGCGACCTCAAAGCGCTGGCCAAACGCATCCGCGAGGTCTCGACCCAGTACGGGCTTGAGGTCGATCCGGTGCGCCACGTGCACAGTTTGTCCGTCGGCGAGCGTCAGCGCGTGGAGATCGTGCGCTGCCTGTTGCAGAATCCGCGTCTGCTCATCATGGACGAACCGACTTCGGTGCTCACGCCGCAGGCCGTCCAGAAACTCTTCACAACGTTGCGCCGCCTCGCCGCCGAGGGATGCAGCATCGTCTATATCAGTCACAAACTCGACGAAATTCGCGATCTCTGCGACCGCGCGACCGTGCTGCGTGGCGGACGCGTCTCCGGTCACGCCGTGCCGCGCGAGGAAACCGCCGAGACGCTGGCGCAGATGATGATCGGGCGCGCATTGCCGCAGATCGAGCGTCGTGCGCATCAGCCGGGCGACGTGCTGCTGTCTCTCAAGAACCTCTCGATGACGAGCGAAGATCCGTTCGGGACCTCGCTGCATGACGTCAGTCTTGATGTGCATGCGGGCGAAATCGTGGGGATCGCGGGTGTGTCCGGTAATGGGCAGGCCGAGTTGTTGGCAGCGCTCTCGGGCGAGACGCGCGCGCCGCATGCAGACGCCATTGTGCTGCACGACCGCGCGGTCGGCCGTATGGGCGCGGCCACACGGCGACGGCTTGGACTCGCCTTCGTCCCGGAGGAGCGTCTCGGGCGCGGCGCAGTGCCGAGCATGTCGCTCACGGACAACGCCTTGCTGGGCGCGTCGGGCACGGCACATCTTGGCTTGCTTCGCGGCGGATGGATTCGTCGTAGCACGTTGCGCAAGTTCGCGACGTTGTGCATCGAGCGCTTCAACGTGAAGGCGGGCGGCCCGGACGCCGCTGCGCAAAGCCTCTCGGGCGGCAATTTGCAGAAGTTCATTGTCGGACGCGAGATTTTGCAGGAGCCTCGGGTGCTGGTGGTGGCGCAACCGACGTGGGGCGTAGATGTCGGGGCTGCGGCTTTCATCCGTCAGCAATTGCTGGACCTGTCGGCGCGTGGCGTGGCCGTTCTGGTGCTGTCCGAGGAGCTCGACGAGCTGTTCGAGATTTGCGACCGGATTACCGTGCTGGCACAGGGACGTTTGTCGCCCGTGCGTAAGCCCGAGCAGACCGACGCGCGTGAGATCGGTCTGTGGATGGCGGGGATGTTCCCCGGTGGCCCGGGAGAACGCACCGCAGCGGCAGCCTGACAGGCAAACGCGGCATTTTCCGTTTTCGACGTGTTTCGGTGTGTGACGAGCGGCCGCTCGCCAGCCGGAACACCGTAATGATTTCATCGATTTATCAGACACCATGTTCGATCTCACGCTTGAGCCACGGCCAAGTCCTTCCCGCACCATGCGGCTCGTTATGCCGCTGGTGGCAACGCTCATCACGTTGGCTGGCGGCGTGCTCATCTTCAGCTTTCTCGGCAAGAATCCGGCGCAGGCGATGGCTGCGTTCTTCCTCGCGCCGATCAGCAGTCTGAACGGCTGGTCGGAGTTGCTGCTCAAGGCGTCGCCGCTGTGCCTGATCGCGTTGGGGCTCGCCATCGGCTATCGCGCGAACGTCTGGAACATCGGCGCGGAAGGGCAGTTGGTGCTCGGTGGGATCTTCGCGTCTGGCGTGGCGATCCATTTCGACGGTCACGGCGGTGCGTGGCTACTGCCGCTGATGATGGCGGCGGGTGCACTCGGCGGCATGCTGTGGGCGGCGATTCCGGCGCTGCTGCGCGTGCGCTTTAACGCCAATGAGATTCTCGTGAGCCTGATGCTCACCTACGTCGCTACGCAGTTGCTGATCTATCTGGTCAGCGGACCGTGGCAAGACCCGCATGGGATGAACTTCCCGCAATCCATCAACTTCAGCCGCGAAGCGCTGTTCCCGCGCTTCTTCGGCGACTGGCATTGGGCGATGTGGCGGGGCACGCGTCTGAATGCCTCGATCTTCATGGCCGTGGCGGCGGTGCCGCTCGCGTGGTTCTTCATGCGCAAGAGCTTCGCGGGATACCGCATGGAAGTCGGCGGACTCGCACCGCTCGCTGCACGCTATGCCGGTTATTCGGAACCGCGCGCCGTCTGGCTCGCACTGTTGATCGGTGGTGCGGCGGCCGGGCTTGCCGGGACGGGCGAAGTGGCCGGGCCTGTGGGGCAACTGCAGGCGACGTGGGCACCGGGGTATGGCTTCACGGCCATCATCGTCGCGTTCGTCGGCCGGTTGCATCCGGTGGGTATTGTGCTGGCGAGCCTGCTCATGGCGCTGCTGTATCTCGGCGGTGAAGCCGTGCAGACGTCGCTCCAGTTGCCCAAAGCCATCAGCGGCGTGTTCCAGGGGCTGCTGCTGTTCAGCTTGCTGGGCTGCGACGTGTTTGTGAACTACCGACTGCGTCGGCGCGCTCGTGCGCTGACGCGCGACGCCTGAGGAGCGCAGCATGGACTGGATCAATCTGCTGACGCCGCTGGCCGCAAGTGCGGTGATCGCCGCCATCCCCCTGATGCTCGCTGCGCTGGGCGAACTGGTCACCGAGAAATCGGGCGTGCTCAATCTCGGCGTGGAAGGCACGATGCTCATGGGCGCCATCGGCGCGTTTGCCGTCACAGTGCAGACGGGCAGCCTCTGGCTGGGTGTTATCGCCGGTATTGCGTCGGGCGTTGTGATGTCGGCCGTTTTCGCATGGCTCACGCTCTCGCTCATGGCCAATCAGGTCGCCACAGGTCTGGCGCTGACGATCTTCGGCATCGGCCTGTCGGCGTATGTCGGTCGTCCGTACACCGACGCAACGATTCCGATGCTGCGCGATATGCCGATTCCGGGGTTGTCGTCGATTCCCGTACTGGGCGCTTCGATCTTCTCGCTCAATCCGCTGGGATATCTCTCGGTCGCGTTGCTCGCCGCGATTGCGTGGTTCCTTTACCGTACCCGCGCCGGTCTGGTGCTGCGCTCGATTGGCGAAGCGCCTTCGGTTGCCCATGCCATCGGCTATCCGGTGGTGCGGATTCGCTACTTCGCGACGCTGTTCGGTGGTGCCATGTCGGGACTCGCCGGTGCCTATTATTCCGTCGGCTATTTGCGTCTGTGGCAGGAGAACCTGACAGCCGGACGCGGCTGGATCGCGCTCGCACTGGTGGTCTTCGCCACATGGCGGCCCGGGCGCACGGCGCTCGGCGCGCTACTGTTCGGCGTTGTCATGGCGCTGCAATTTCAGGCGCAGGCGATGGGCATTCGCATCCCGTCGCAAGCGCTCGCAAGCCTGCCGTATCTGGCGACCATCGTGGTGCTGGTGATCATTTCCCGCAACCGTCAGACGATTCGACTGAACGCACCGGCGTCGCTGGGTAAACCGTTCTTTGCCGGGTCCTGATGCTGGGTTGGCGACAAGGTGCATGCAGTAAGCGACAAAAGCATTTCACTGAAACAATCGATGACGAGGAGAAAATCGATGCGACGTAAAGTCCTGATCACAATGGCAAGCCTGGCGGCCGCCATGCTGGTCTCCGCCTGCGGCAAGCAGGAGAACACGACCGCCAACGCCCCGGCGGCAGCGTCCGATGCGCAGGCATCCGCAGCATCGGCAGGCAAGGGCCCGATGGGTGTGGCGTTTGTCTACATCGGCAACCCGGGCGATGCAGGCTGGACCTTCGCGCATGAGCAGGGCGCGAAGGCCGTCGAAGCCAAGTACGGCGACAAGGTCACCGTGACCCGCGTGGAGAACGTGCCGGAAGGCGCGGACTCGGAGCGCGTGTTCCGCGATCTGGCGAACAAGGGCAACAAGCTGATCTTCGGCACGTCGTTCGGTTACATGGATTCGATGGTCAAGACGGCCGCCGACTTCCCCGACGTGACGTTCGAGCACGCCACCGGCTTCAAGTCGGCACCGAACCTGGGCACGTACGACGTGCGCACGTACGAAGGCGCGCATCTGGCGGGTGTCGTCGGCGGTTACACCACGAAGTCGAACGTGATCGGTTATGTGGCGTCGGTGCCGATTCCCGAGGTGATCCGCAATATCGATGCGTTCACCATCGCCGCACGCGAAGTCAATCCGAAGGTCAAGGTGAAGGTCGTCTGGATCAATAGCTGGTTCGATCCGGGCAAGGAGCGTCAGGCCGCGGAATCGCTGGTGGGTCAGGGTGCTGACGTGCTGATGCAGAACGTCGACTCGGCCGTGGTCATGCAAGTGGCCGAAGAGAAGAAGATCCACGCCTTTGGCTGGGATTCGGACATGAGCAAGTTCGGCCCGAACGCGCATCTGGCATCGGCCGCCATCGACTGGAGCAAGTACTACATCCGCACGGTCGACGAAGTCATGCAGGGCACGTGGAAGAACACGCCGGTCTGGGGTGGCATCAAGGAAGACGAAATCAACCTCGTCGCCATCAACGACAAGGCCGTGTCGGAAGCTGCCCGCAAGGCGGTGGCCGCGCGTCACGACGCGATTCGCGACGGCAAGTACGACCCGTTCACCGGCCCGCTCAAGGGGCAGGACGGCAAGGAAATCGTGCCCGCGGGCAAGACGCTCAACGACGACGAAAAGCACCAGATCAACTGGTTCGTGGAAGGCGTCGAGGGCTCGCTGCCGAAGCAGTAATGGTTTGCGCCGCTGCGTGCGGCAAGGCCAATGAAAGAACCGCCAGCCGAAGCTGGCGGTTTTTTTATGGATACTCGGAATTTATGCAATTTTCCGTCACGGGAATCCGTCGGCCCAGCCGTCGCCCGGCGCTCCCTGCTCAAGAAGCTTCACAAGGTGCGACGCCGTACACAGGGCGCGTGACACGCATCGGTGTTAAAATGTCAGGTTTCGTGGCGCAATTTCGTGCCGCCGCAACTTATCTCCCCGGATACCGCCTGTGCTGTCTACTGCCAATATCACGATGCAATTCGGCGCCAAGCCGCTCTTCGAGAACATCTCCGTCAAGTTTGGCGGGGGCAACCGCTATGGCCTGATCGGTGCCAACGGTTGCGGCAAATCGACGTTCATGAAGATCCTCGGCAGCGACCTTGAGCCGAGCGCCGGTAACGTCATGCTCGAACCGAACGTGCGTCTGGGTAAGCTCAAGCAGGATCAGTTCGCGTATGAAGACATGCGCGTGCTCGACGTCGTGATGATGGGCCACACCGAAATGTGGGCCGCCATGAGCGAGCGCGACGCGATCTACGCGAATCCGGAAGCGACCGACGACGACTACATGCACGCGGCCGAACTCGAAGCGAAGTTCGCCGAGTACGACGGCTACACCGCCGAAGCGCGTGCGGGCGAGCTGCTGCTGGGCGTGGGCATTCCGACGGATCAGCATCAGGGTCCGATGAGCAACGTCGCGCCGGGCTGGAAGCTGCGTGTGCTGCTGGCGCAGGCGCTGTTCTCGAATCCGGACGTGCTGCTGCTCGACGAACCGACCAACAACCTGGACATCAACACGATCCGCTGGCTGGAAGACGTGCTCAACGAGCGCAACTCCACCATGATCATCATTTCGCACGATCGCCACTTCCTGAACGCCGTGTGCACGCACATGGCCGACATGGACTACGGCACGCTGAAGATTTACCCGGGTAACTACGACGACTACATGCTGGCGTCGGCACAGGCCCGTGAGCGTCAGATGGCGGCGAACACCAAGGCGAAGGAACGCATCACCGACCTGCAAGACTTCGTGCGCCGCTTCTCGGCGAACAAGTCGAAGGCACGTCAGGCAACGAGCCGTCTCAAGCAGATCGACAAGATCAAGGTGGAAGACATCAAGCCGTCGTCGCGTCAGAACCCGTTCATCCGTTTCGAATTCGAGAAGAAGCTGCACAACCTCGCGTTTGAATTCGATGGCATTTCGAAAGCCTACGACCGCCAGATTTTCAAGAACTTCACCGGCGCAGTGCGCGCGGGCGAACGTGTTGCGATCATCGGTGAGAACGGTGCCGGTAAAACCACGCTGCTGCGTAGCCTGATGGCCGATCTGCCGGTCGACGGCGGCAACGTGAAGTGGGCGGAAAACGCGAACATCGGTTATTTCCCGCAGGATACGTCCGAAGCATTCCCGGATGACCAGACGCTCACCGACTGGATGACGCAGTGGGGCAAGGAAGGCGACGACGATCAGGTGATCCGTGGCTCGCTCGGCCGTCTGCTGTTCGGTGGCGACGACGTGGGCAAGTCGGTGCGCGTGCTGTCCGGTGGTGAAAAGGGCCGCATGATCTGGGGCAAGCTGATGCTGGGCCGCCACAACGTCATGATGATGGACGAGCCGACCAACCACATGGACATGGAATCGATCGAATCGCTTCAGATCGCGCTCGACAAGTATCCGGGCACGCTGATTTTCGTGTCGCATGACCGCGAGTTCGTGTCGGGTCTGGCCACGCGCATCATCGAAGTGAAGAACGACGGCACGCTGGTCGATTACGCTGGCACTTACGAAGAGTACCTGGCCAGCCAGGGCGTGGAAGTCTGACGTTCGCCGACGTCCGCTGACGTTCGGCAACTCAGTCGCTCGGTT
The DNA here is from genome assembly GCF_044772185.1 of Pandoraea sp. NPDC090278. Lineage (NCBI taxonomy): Bacteria > Pseudomonadati > Pseudomonadota > Betaproteobacteria > Burkholderiales > Burkholderiaceae > Pandoraea > Pandoraea sp. NPDC090278. The sequence continues at coordinate 896,492 of NZ_JBIVYJ010000001.1, forward strand.
GTATCAGGAGCAGGGCGCTTGCATCACAGGCGCCCTGTTTGCGTTTACGGCGCGCTGCGGGATCGGCGGTGTCGTCCGATAGTGCTATCGGAATGTGTGAAGTCAGCGATCGGAACAGACCGATTTCCTTGTGAGGGTGAAGGATACGACGGCGGGCGGACTACAATGACCCTTCGTTGCTCAACGCCAGCAGGAGGCAATGCATGAAGACGTACGACAAGTTTTTCATCGACGGACAGTGGGTGACGCCGCTCGGGCGTGGCACGCTGGACGTCTTCCATTCCGCCGACGCGAAGCTCATGGGGCGCATTCCCGAGGGGGCATCCGACGACACGGAAGCTGCGATTGCCGCTGCTCGCAAGGCGCGCGACGCATGGGCGGCCACACCGGCTGCCGAGCGCGCGGGTTATCTGCGCAAGATTGCGGCGGGCCTGAAGGCGCGCACCGACGAGCTGGCGCAAGTCATGACGGGCGAGACGGGTATGCCGATCAAGCTCGTGCGCGCTATTCAGGTCGGCGGTCCCGTGTATCACTGGAATAAGTACGCCGAACTGGCCGAATCGTTCGAGTTCGAGGCACGCGTCGGCAATTCACTGGTGGTGCGTGAACCGGTCGGTGTTGTGGGTGCGATCACGCCGTGGAACTACCCGCTGAACCAGATCACGCTCAAGGTCGCGCCTGCGCTGGCAGCTGGTTGCACGGTGGTGTTAAAACCATCGGAAGTGGCCCCCTTCAACGCTTTCATTCTGGCCGAAGTGATCGAAGAGGCCGGGCTGCCGCCGGGTGTGTTCAATCTGGTGACGGGGCTTGGGCCGGTCGTTGGCGAAGTGCTGGCAGGGCATGCGGACGTCGACATGGTGTCGTTCACCGGATCGACCCGCGCGGGCAAACGCGTGTCGGAGGTGGCGTCGCAAACCGTCAAGCGTGTCGCGCTGGAGTTGGGTGGGAAGTCGGCCTCGGTGGTGCTCGACGATGCGGACCTCGCCGCAGCAGTTAAAGGCACGCTCAACGCCTGCTACCTCAATTCAGGGCAGACATGTTCTGCGCACACGCGCATGCTTGTGCCAGCGTCGCGCTATGACGAGGTTAAGGCACTGGCGAAAGAGGCGGTGGCACGTTTTACGCTGGGCGATCCGCGTGAGGAAACGACGCGTCTCGGGCCGCTTGCATCGTCTGCGCAACGCGAGCGTGTGCAGACGTACATCCGCAAGGGTTTGTCGGAAGGCGCGGAGTTGATCGCAGGCGGGGACACGGTACCCGAGGGTTTCGAGGCAGGCTTCTTCGTCCAACCGACGGTGCTGGGGCGCGTGACGCCGGACGCCACGGTGGCGCAGGAAGAGATCTTCGGCCCGGTGCTGTCGATCATTACCTATCAGGACGAAGCCGACGCAGTGCGTATCGCCAACGATTCGATCTACGGGTTGGGCGGTGGCGTGTGGTCAGGCGACGAGGCGCGTGCGGTACGTGTGGCGCGTCAGATTCGCACTGGACAGGTCGACATCAACGGCGGGGAGTTCAATGTGCAGGCCCCGTTCGGTGGATTCAAGCAATCGGGGCACGGGCGGGAGAACGGCGTGTACGGCTTCGAGGAGTTCCTGGAGTACAAGTCGCTTCAGTTCAAGTCTGCGAAGTCGTAGAACTGCTGTCGCAAAAGCGCATCCCCGTGCCTTCGCGGGTGATGCGCTCCCACACCGCTGCCTTCTCCTCCTCGGTGAAAAACACCCAGTTGGAGACTTCGTAGGCGGTGCGGCCGCAACCTTTGCAGACGTCGTCGAAAAGTGTCGAGCAAACGCCAATGCAAGGGCTGTCGGGGCGGTCGTGCAGTTCGGACATAAGGGAGAATTCGGCCAAGAATGGCGGGGGTGACACAAGATGTTGCCATTATCGCATCGATGGCCGGGGCGGTTTTGATTCCCCTACGGGTGGGGGCGGACGGTGGACATTTGCGTCCGTTTCAGGTTGGCGAGGGTATTCATTGATGGGTGACGATCGTTATGCTGCGTAGCTGGCAACTCTTTGCGCTCGGTTCAGCGTTTTTCGCTGCACTGACGGCGATATTCGGCAAACTCGGGGTGGCGCAGGTCAACTCGAACATGGCCACGTTGATTCGTACCGTCATCATTTTCGGGGTGACGCTGGCCATCGTCGGCATGCGCGGGGAGTGGCAAAAGCCCACAAGCCTGAGCGCCAACACGTGGGTCTTCCTCGTCCTCTCGGGGGTCGCCACGGGGCTGTCGTGGCTCTGTTACTTCCGGGCGTTGCAACTGGGGCCGGTGTCGGGTGTCGCGCCGCTCGACAAGCTCAGCGTGGCGATGGCGATGCTGATCGGGTGGGTGGTGCTCGGTGAGCCGTTTTCGCTTAAGGAGGCACTCGGCGGCGCGTTGATCGTCGCCGGTGCCCTCGTGCTGGTGTTGTGACGCCTCACCAGCGGAACACGCTGTAACCAATCCGCACCTGCGACGGCGAGTGACGGTTGTAGTCGAGCATGTCCTCGCCGTAGCCTGTGAAGTAACCGAGCCAGATGTAGCCGCCGGTGCCCGGAATCAGCTTGCCGAGCGGATAGGTGACCTGCACGTCCACACTGCCGTAATTGCGCTTCATGCCCTTGCGAAGCGTTGCACCGATCTGCCAGCCATTGGGCTTGCCCCACAACACGAGCAGGTCCATGTAGCCGCGATAGTCCTGAATATCGGGGTTGTCCTTCTTCTCTAGATAGGCATAGAGCTTCGGCGCGATCGTCCAGTGATACTCCGACGGATTGCCGAACGTGAGGATCGGTTTGACGAAGACAGTGTTAATGCTGCGCGAGTCGTCGCCTGCTTTGCCGTTGGACTCGTGTTCGATACCGGCGGCGATACCGAGCGACGAGAACCAGCCAGCACGCACGCCCGTGTCGGGAACGTACTAGAAGAAGCTCGGACGGTAATTCGAGTCACGGAACGGCGCGGACTCGGCTTCCAGATCCCAAATCGACAACTGGGTGTAGCCGAAGTACAGATTGTCGAGGAAGGACTTCGACGAGGGGTTGTCGGGCTTCAGGATGTGGAACTTGAAGCTGAGCTGAAAGCGCGCGTTGGCGTCGCCGTTCTTGCCGAACCCGATGTACATCGGCTCGTTCGACGAAATACGGGCGAACTCGGTGTCGGCCGTCGGGGCAATGGCCTCGGATGATGTGGCGGCGGGTGCCGCCGCCAGTGCGCCCGACGCGGGTGCTACCGTGCCATTCCCTGCGCCCGAGGTCGCGCCACTTTCATTCGAGATCGGCGCAGCGGCGACCATCGGTTCGGCAGGCGCGGCGCGATCCAGCACCACGGTCGTGATCGAGGCGTCCCAGTCGACCGGCTCGATGCGGACGGAGCCGCGTAACTCTTTCGGCAGGACTGCTGAATAAGAGACGCGACGGAACTGTCCGTTGGACAGGGTGAGCTGGGCGGGGACGATGGCTGCCCGCTTCAGATGCAGCAGCGTCGGCTTGAAGTCGTCGTTAGAGATGCGAACGACGATTTCCTCCGGCAACTGGATCGTTTTGCTGCCTGGCGAATCCTGTGTGGCCAACAGCATGAGCTGCAATGGCGCGCCGCCTGTGAGGGCGCGTGGCGGTTGCAGTAGCGAGAGATCCGCATGTGCGGCGCTACTCAGGGCCAGGCAGAGGGCGGCTGCGCCGACCTGAATGGCGCGAAGCGGCGATGGGGCGAATGTGGCGAGATTCGTCTTGAGCATCGGTCCGGTCTGAGTTGGCGACTTCAGGCCGGGATGCCTGAAGCCGGTTAAGAACCGCCTCGGGTGAGTACCCGGAGGTCGGATTCGCGGGCGCAGCCATCGCGTCCGCGAGATTTGGCAAGGTACAGCGCTGCGTCGGCACGTTGTAGCCAGGCGTTGTCGTCGTCACCCGTGTGCCATTGGGCAACACCGGCACTTATCGTGAACTGAAGCGTTCGTCCGTCGACGTTGATGCGCGATTCGCGAACGGCTTCACGCAGGCGTTCAGCGGCGTCGAACGCCCGTGCCTCGGTGGCGCCACTCAGGATAATAGCGAATTCTTCGCCCCCCAAACGACCGCAGATGTCATCTTCGCGTAACGATTCGTGACAAAGCCGGACAAAGGTGGCCAATACCGTGTCGCCCAGCGCATGTCCCCAGGTGTCGTTGATCTGCTTGAAATGGTCCAGGTCGACGAGGATGACACTCGTCGGCACGTCCGCCGAATCCGCTTGCACGACTTCGGCACGCAGGCGCTTGAGGAAGTGTCCGCGCGAGAGCGCACCGGTCAGTGCATCGTACTTCACCTCGTGTTCAAGGGCTGCATTTTTCGCCAGCGTGTCCGTCAACTGGAGCTTTTCGCGGCGCAGGTAGCGCACGAGCAGATAGAGCGCGCCCGCCGAGCTGAGCAGCAACGCGAACACCAGCGAGGCATAGCGTCGTCGTTCGATCGAGAGGCTGCCGAGCGTTGGTGCTTCGCTCATGGTGTAAATCACCATGTCGCCGTCGGACGACGGTTCGACATCCAACAAATACGGCTGATTGTCAGGGCGCACGCGAACCAGCCGCGCAGTGTGTTTGGTGTCTTCGTCGTCCGGCCCCATTTGCAGGAAGTTGGGGGTGCCGGGTGCAAGATCGTAGTTTTCGATGGGGACGACGGTGAAGTCTTCTTGCAAATACAGGTGGCGGCGCTCTGGGCGCGTGAGATTGAACACCGCCGCACCCGGCACCGCGAGCCCGGTGAAGGTCGGGTCGTTGGCGAGCACGATCACGCCGTTCTTGTCCGTGATGAACGACGCGCCGCTGTCGACCCAGTGCGACAACCTGCGAATGCCGAGCTTGACGACAACGACACCGACCAGAATGCCCTCGTGATAGACCGGCGCGGTGAAGTACATGCCGGGCATCCCGGTCTTGCGGCCGGTGACGTATTGCTGCCCCGCGCCGCCCAGCACCGCTGTGTTGAAGTAGTTGCGGTCGCCGTAGCGGTCGCCGATCAGCGGGTTCGTCGTATTGAAATCGCTGGCCGCAATGGTGATGCCGTCGGGCGTGCCTAACCAGACGAGATCCGCGCCGAAGTAAAGCTGAGCGGAACGTAGCAGCTCATTGACGGGCTTCAGGACAGGATTTGCCAGCAGCATCTGGCGTGCCTTGTCCTGCGGAACATCTGTCAGAGGATGCGTGGCAATCGTGTTGGCTGCGGACTGAATCTGCTCGATCTGCGCGAGGACCTGCGGGATGCCGCGAATGAGCATCAGGTCCTGATTGACCGTATGAACGGTGCCGTGAGCCAGTCGCGTGGCGATGCTGCGCTCCTCGTAAAGCAGGCGCGCGGCGCGGTTCGCCACGAGTTGGTCGGCAGCGAAGCGCGCCAGACCCCAGGCGATAAGGACACACAGCAGGACGACGATGCCGCACAGAAAGGCGGTAGCGGCATGTCGACGGGAAAGAGGAGCGTTGACCAACGGCAAAGGCGGTTGCTGGCGCGTTTACAGGCGCCCGTGCCACTCTCGAATGAACGTTTCGATGTGCCCGGGCGGTAAGGGACGCGTGCAATGATACCCCTGCCACGCGTGACAGCCCAGCGATGCAAGCGCATCGCGTTGCGCACTGGTCTCCACGCCTTCGGCCACCGTTTCGATTTCGAGCTTGCGGGCGATGGCGATGATCGCGCGGATCAGTTCGGTGTCGTAGCCGCCGAGCAGTACCCCGGCCACGAACTGGTAGTCGATCTTGACGGTGCCGAACGGCCAGCGCTTGAGCCGTACGAAGCTCGAATAGCCGGTGCCGAAATCGTCGAGCGACAAACGCACGCCCATCGCGACGAGTTCGTTCATCAGCGTCGCGGCTTCGTCGAGATGCGAGATCAGCGACGACTCGGTGATTTCGATCTCCAGTTTGTCCGGCGGCACGCGGTGGTGTTTGAGGGCGTAGCGAACCGTCTCCAGCGTCTGCACACGCATTTGCTGAGCGGAGAGATTCACGGCCACGCGAGGGTACTCTTCGCCGTCCGTATGCCACTTGTCGAGCTGACGGCAGGCTTCGTGCAGTGTCCAGTCGCCAATGGGACCGATGACGTCGCAACGTTCGGCCGCCGGGATGAACTCGCCCGGCATGATGAGTTCGTCATCCCGTTGCCAGCGGATCAGGGCTTCGAGGCCCGTCAGCCGATGCGTGCGCATGTCGATCTGCGGCTGATAGTGCAGACGGAATTCCGAGTCCGACAGCGCGCGTCCGATGGCGCTGCGCCAGTAATGCTCGTTGCCTGCGTCGTCCGGCGGGGCAATACCCTCGGTCGGCGCAGCCGGAGCTTCGGTGACGAGAAAGCGCGACGCGCTCTCGCGAATGGCCTGATCGGCGACGTCTGACGTATGTTCAAGCAGGGTGGCCGGCCACACGGGCACCTGCGGAAGATGCGTGATGCCCGCCGAGACAATCGGATAGAGCAGCCCGTTACCGCAGGGCACCGGCGATTCGCCAGCCCGAATGAAGCGGCGTGTGATCTGAACGGCGGCCTCGCGGCTGCTCAGGTCGCGTAGCAGAATTGCTACCTGCTGGTCTGAAACACGGCCGATGAGGTCGCGGCGTCGAATGCGCGAGCCGATGCGAAATGCCACCGTCGCGAGCAGATCCGCGTCGGAGATGGCTTGTTGACTGGACGCCGTACGCTGGCCCCGGCCCACATGCAGCACGACCAGCGCGCTGTGACTATTAGGCGGACTCGGGGTCCTCAGCTCAAGACTGAGGGCGCGCAAAAGCCGCTGGCGATCCAGCAGCAAATCGGCGAGGACGACTTGCCGTCGCAGCGCGTTCGTATCGTTCATCTCTGCAGGCAGGCAAACATCGCCTGAACGGTTGAGCGATTGTCACCGGCGCGTTCAATGCTGGCGAGGCCATCCAGCAGGAAAAGCCCACGCGTCGAACAGGTCGTGCCGCCAGAAAACCCTTGAATCATGTTCTGCATAAGACGCGTAAATGTGTCGGCCGTCGTGCGAGGGCGAATCGTGCGCACCGGCCGGTGCGCCGTTTTCCTTCGCGTTGCGGCAGACCGCGCGCAAGGCGTGGCCCGACTAGAAGCTCGTTCCCGATCGCGAGACCGGGTCCTTTGACCTTTAACGGCACCCAAGTTTGAAAATTGAGTGCGGGTTTCACCTACGGTCAGCTCAGCGTGGGCGCGCCATCCATTCGCGGCCCCGAAGCATGAAGTCCCAATAAACCTTTGGCAGCACGTATTTCTTCAGGACCCATGCAAAGCGGTTCGCGTGCGTACCGTCGATGGGGAATGTAGGGAGAAGTTTCCCGCCATAGCCGAATTCCGCGAGCACAATCTTGCCGTGCTCCACGGTGAGCGGACAAGCGCCGTACCCGTCGTAATGCAGCGAAAGGGGACGGCCGTCCATCGAAGCGAGCAAGTTTTCGGCGACGACAACGGCCTGCTTGCGCGCTGCGGCGGCGGTTTTGGCGTTGGGCGCAGAAATCGCGTCGCCGAGACCGAAGACGTTGGCGTAACGCGCGTGGCGCAGCGTCGCGGGGTCGACTTCACACCAACCGGCGGCATCAGCCAGCGGGCTCGCGCGTAACACGTCCGGTGCACTTTGCGGCGGCACTACGTGCAGTAGATCGAAGGGCTTGTCGACGAACTGCGATTGCCCGTCCGCATCGAAAATCTCGAAACGCGCCACACGGCGCTCGCCATCCACCGCACGCAGATGCGAGAGGTGATTGAGCGAGATCCGATATCGCTGGACGTACTCCATCAGCGCCGGGATGTAGTCTTTGACGCCGAACAGGGCGGGGGCCACGAGATGAAACTCGATCTTCGTCTTGTCCAGCAGACCGCGTTGACGCCACGTATCGGCTGAGAGATACATGGCTTTTTGCGGGGCGCCCGCGCACTTGATCGGCATCGGCGGCTGCGTGAACAGAGCATTGCCGCCCTTGAATTCGCGAACCAGCGACCACGTGTACGGGGCGAGATCGAAGCGGTAATTGGAGGTCACGCCATTGCGGCCGAGCGTTTCGCTCAAGCCGTCGATGGCCTCCCAATTCAGTTGCAGCCCGGGGGCCACAATGAGGAAGCGATAGCCGAGGCGACGTCCGTCCGAGAGCAGCACTTGCTGGCGTTCCGGCGCGAAAGCCGTGACCGCGGCCTGGATCCAGTTCACGCCTTCGGGAATCACGCTCGACATGGAGCGTGCCGTGCGAGCAGCGTCGAATTCACCGGCACCGACGAGCGTCCAGGCGGGCTGATAGTAGTGGGTGTCAGCCGGATCTACGATCGTGATCGAGAGCGTCGGACGGCGACGGCGCAGGCTTGCTGCGACTGAAATGCCAGCCGCCCCCGCACCCATGATGACGATGTCGGCGTTGCTCTCCGTCGCGGGTGCTGGCGTCGCGGATACATCGCTGGACATAAGGTCTCCGACAAGTGATCAAAAATTAAAACGGATTACGACATATCGATGCGTATCCCGAGCGTCACGTCACACGCCGTGTAAGGCGGTGACGAAGCGTGCGGGACATTCTACGTTCACTTGCCCCTAATTTCGCGGGAAACAGGCCGATTTCTCACAATTTTTACGTTTTGATCAAATGTGAAACGTTCAGGGCGTGTGTCGACGCGGGCATCACGTTTGTGATGCCCGGGAACGCTTGTGTAACGTGCGGAATCGGTTTGCGTCGCGGGTCATGCGACGCGCAATGAAATGAGAACGTTTGCCGCTTATGCGTGCGCGTGACCGTGCTTGTGGTCGTGCTCGCAAGCGACTTCGATGGGCTCGGTCTCGTTGTGGCAAGCGCAGGCTTCGCCCTGTGCGCCTTGCATGAGTGCGCGCAAGATACCGCAGTCGCTCGTCTCATGGCGGCTGCGGCATTGCGCTTGCAGATGCAGAAGCTGTTGCTCCAACGCCTGCAATTCGTGGATGCGCGCGTGCACGCGCGCCAGATGTGCCTCGATCAGTTGGTTGGCGTCTTCACACGTCACGTGGGTGTCGTGCGCCAGTTCGCCGAGTCGTTTGGCGTCGGCGAGCGGCATGTCGAGCGAACGGCAGTGACGGATGAAGCGTAGGGCTTCCAGGTGTTCGTCGCCGTAGGTGCGATAACCCGCGTCGGTTCGCGGCGGCGGTGGCAGCAGGCCTGCACGCTCGTAATAGCGGATGGTTTCGACATCGGTGCCCGCCGCCCGGGCCAGTTCTCCGATTTTCATGCTTGACTCCGTAGTCACTACAGGGTTTTGAATGAAGGGTAACACGAATCAGGTAACCAGGAGTTCACATGTCCAACCCTTCGGAATCGGCCCGTCTGGCGGGCCTGACGACCGCGGCGACGACGGATCGGGAGTTGCCCGGCCATGGAAATGGTCCAGCACACGGGCATGATCACGAGACCTGTCACGGGCATTCGCATGAGCACACGCCGCCGTCACAGGCGCATCGGCATGACCACGATCACGGCCATCGTCACGACGGTCATGCTCACGACCACGACCACGACCACGACCACGACCACGACCACGACCACGGCAGCCACGGTGCAACCGCCGCGCATACGCATGACGAAGCGTCGTGCTGTGCCGGCGGCGAGAGTTTTGCGCCGTCGGCACCGGCCCCCACGACGGATGCCCCGCAGGCACGCTTCCGCATCGATCAGATGGACTGTCCGACGGAGGAGCGCCTGATTCGAGATCAGCTTGAGCGTCGTCCCGGCGTCGAGACGTTGTATTTCAACCTGCTCAAGCGTGAATTGACCGTCGTTTTCGACAAGCGCGCGTCGGCGTCCGACGTCGACCGTGAGCGCGATGCCGTGGCGGAAACGCTGCGCAAACTGGGGATGACGCCGGTGCCGCTTTCCGGCGAGAACGCAGGTGCAGTTGCACCGCCGCCCGCCCAGCGGACAAGCGACGCCGTCCGGCTCGTGGCAGGTGGTGTGCTGGCTGCCGCGAGTGAAGTCGCGGTCTGGTCCGGCGTGCCTGAGCACAGCCCGTGGGTGGGTGCGATAGTTGTCGCAGCCATCCTCGCGTGCGGCTTGCCGACGCTCAAGAAGGGCTGGATTGCGCTGCGGCACTTCACACTGAACATCCACTTCCTGATGTCGCTTGCCGTGATCGGCGCGATGTTCATCGGTCAGTGGCCCGAAGCGGCCATGGTGATCGTGCTGTTTGCGTTGTCCGAAAAGCTTGAGGCGGCATCGCTGACCCGGGCGCGTCGCGCCGTCGAGGCGTTGATGCGTCTCGCGCCGGATCAGGCGTCGGTGCAGCAGGTCGACGGCACCTGGGCGGATGTCCCTGCTGCAACGCTTGCTGTGGGGGCACGGGTACGGGCGCGTCCGGGCGAGCGCATTGCCATCGACGGCGTGATCGAGGAGGGTGCGTCGGCACTGAATCAGGCGTCGATTACCGGTGAGAGCGTGCCCGTCGACAAGACGGTTGGCGACGACGTCTACGCGGGCAGCATCAACGAAAGCGGTCTGATCGTGTATCGCACGACGGTCGCCCCTGGCGATACGACGCTCGCGCGCATCGTGCGCATTGTTGAGACGGCACAGCAACAACGCTCGCCGACACAACGCTTCGTCGACAAGTTCTCACGCATTTACACGCCGGTTGTGGTGCTTTGTGCGCTGTTGGTCGCGATCGTGCCGCCGCTGGCGTTCGGGCTGGCCTGGTCGCCGTGGATCTACAAGGCGCTCGTGATGCTGGTCATCGCATGCCCCTGCGCGCTGGTGATTTCCACGCCGGTCACCGTCGTGAGCGGGCTGACAGCCGCCGCGCGCGCCGGGATTCTGATCAAGGGCGGGGCGTTTCTGGAGAGTGGACGCCTGATCCGTGCGGTCGCGCTCGACAAGACAGGCACGCTCACGCGTGGCGAACCGCGTCTGACCGATGTCGTGCCGTTGCGCGGCACGTCTCGCGACGACGCCCTGACGCTCGCCGCCGCACTGGACACCCAGACGACTCACCCGATTGCGCGCGCTGTCGTCGACGGTCACGCGCAGGCGGGGCTTGGGGCGTTGCCGTCCGTGACTGATTTCGAGGCGCTGGTGGGCATGGGGGTGAAGGGGCGCGTCGGCGAAACGCTTTACTACCTCGGCAACCATCGTCTGATCGAATCGCTGGGCGTGTGCAACGCCCAGGTGGAAGCCGAACTGACGCGTCTCGAGGCGCAGGCGCGTACCGCTATTGTGTTGGCGAGCGAAACGCAGGCGCTGGCGGTACTGGCCGTGGCCGATACGCTGCGTGAGGAAAGCCGAGAGGCCATTGCCCAGTTGACGAAAATGGGGGTGCGCACCGTCATGCTGACGGGCGACAACCGGGCCACCGCTCAGGTCATCGGCGAGCAATCCGGCGTGAGCGATGTGCGTGCCGAGATGCTGCCGGAAGACAAGTGGCAAGCCGTGTCGTCGCTGCGTGAAAAGTACGGACACGTAGGGATGGTGGGCGATGGCATCAACGATGCGCCCGCGCTGGCGGCGGCCGACGTTGGCTTCGCGATGGGTGTGACGGGCACGGACAGCGCGCTCGAGACCGCCGATGTCACGTTGATGGACGACGACTTGCGCAAATTGCCAGCGTTTCTGGCGCTTTCGCAACGCTCGGCGACGGTGCTCAAGCAAAACATCGCTGTCGCCCTCGCGATCAAGGCGGTGTTTTTTGCCCTCGCGGTGATGGGGCTGGCGTCGCTGTGGATGGCTGTATTTGCGGATGTGGGTGCGAGCCTGCTGGTGATCGCCAACGGCATGCGCCTGCTTCGCACCAAGGTCGTCTGATTCGCGTGACGTTGGGTGGCGTGATGCCTACGCCTTGCGCATGCCGCGCTCAAGGCGATGGGCATCGGGCAATTGACATAGCACGTGCGCGGCGCGGCTGGTGGCGTTGACGATGATCGCGTCGAGGCGTCCCGTCAGCGTCTCGCGATGTTTCGCCGAGATGGGCATGTCTTCCAGCGCCCGTTGCGCGACCGCAGCGTCGTTGATATGCCCGAGCAACGTTTGCGCGGTGCGCAATGTTTCGTGATACGGCGAGCGAACCGACTTTCGCAACCACGGCGTGAGCGCCTCGGCGCTGTAGCGCGCCTTCTTGATCTTCACGCGCAATGCGTGCAACTGCTCGGTATCGAGCATGGCCAACTGGCGACAATCAGGAAATAACCCAATGTATCGTTCGCGAAGCACGTTATGCGCGTGCTTCGCCAGTGCGCGTGGCCGCTTGCCGGGCGTACGCGACGGACGTCGCAGGGCTTTGGCTGCGCGTGCATCGGCCGTACCGTCGCCGTGAACACCGAAGGCATCGCGCAGCAACGCATGCAACGCGCGTTGGCGTTCGCTGGTCAGCGCGGTGGCGGCTTGAGCCCGGGCGTCGCTGCGCACCTTCGACAGATGCGCATCGACCGCAATCCAGTCGACATCCGGATATTCGAGGCGTAAGGCCGGGAGTGTCTCGGTGGTCAAAACATCCGCGTCGCGCACGGGGCCCATCGAATGCCCGAGCCAACGCAGTTCGGCGACGAGTTGACGCTGCCAGCGCGGTTTGAGCCACGGCGAGTAGATGTCGATCAGCGCACGAAGACGACGCGTCGCAATGCGCAACTGATGAACAGCTTCGGGGGGAATGGTATCGGTATTGGCCGCGCTTTCCGCCGCATCGGGCAGCGCGGGCCATTGCGCCAAAGCAGACGCCACATGCATGACCAGCAGACGAGACGCCGACATACGCCGCATTTGGGCTGACGACGGCAGTGCGACTTCCTCTGCCTGACGAGCGTCGGCAGCAGCGGAGAAAACTTCGGAAGAGGCGGCGGAAGCCGCTAGCGGCGCGCGTGTCATGTTACGCAACATAGCATAGTTGCCTGAGCGCATGACGCGGCAAATCGGGTGCAGCACTTTGTCGCGGGCGCCTGCTTTGCCGCAGAGCGGGGCACAGGCCACCCGCGAGGCACGCAGCGTCACATCAGTCGTGGACCTCGCGAGAGGATGACGTGACGCCTTCTCAATGCTGCGCTTGGCACATCGGGATTCTGGTGCGGAATCCAACAGGAATCCTGTCGAAATCGCAGTCGAAATCGACGGCCGAATGCGAGCAAAAAAGATAGGCCGGCACGGAGGCCGGCCTGCGCGCAACTGGTTTTACTTCTTGTTCACAGCGTCCTTGAACGCCTTGCCAGCCGTGAACTTCACGGTCTTGGCTGCCGGGATCTTGATCGCTTCGCCAGTCTTCGGGTTGCGGCCGGTACGCGCAGCGCGCTTGCCCGAACCGAACGAGCCGAAGCCGATCAACTGAACCGAGTCACCCTTGGCGACTGCCTTCTTGACGGTCTCGAGCAGAGCGTCGATGGTTTCGCCAGTTTGAGCCTTGCTTGCACCCGTAACACCAGCGACGGCGTCGATCAGTTCCTGTTTGTTCATGTGTGTTTCCCTTGAGAGGTGGTGAATACCGGCGACAACTCTAACACTTTCGCCATTTGACGAGTGTCGGTGTTGTATCCGCGCCATAAGGCACGCGGCACACGCCAGAATGTCGCCTTCGCGGCACGTTACGCGAACCTGATCCGAAGACCGGTTTCGTCACGCATCGTGAGGGCGCCGGCACTGGCCGGGCAGCCGCATTATAGAGCCTTCGGCGGGCTGTGGGCCAGTCCTGACAACGGTTTGCGGCGATTTTGTTGTGCAATGCCGCGTACTTTCTTGTTCTTGATGGCAAAACCCCGGTATCTGCGGGCATCTCCGGTCATGCCCCCTCGCAATCCCTTGCTGGGCGGGCTTTGGGGGTTTCCCTAGCGTTTTAGGGCTTGCGCGGACCGGCGTCTTTTGGTTGGTCATTCGGGTGTCATTTACGATGGCTAGCGTGACGCCGCCATTCGACATTGAGGAATCGCTTCATGCTGCTCTGTCAGATCACCGACCTCCACATCACGCGTCCCGGCATGCTCGCTTGCGGACGTGTCGACACCGCGCGCGCCTTGCGCAATGCGATCGCCACCATCAATCGCTGGACGCCACGACCTGACGCCGTCATCGCAACGGGCGACCTGATCGACACGCCGCATCTATCGGAATACGAAGTACTTCGCGAGTGCCTGGCGGACCTTGAAATACCGCTCTACCTGGTGGTCGGCAACCACGATCACCGCGAAGGGCTGCGCGATGCTTTTCCGGAACATGCCTATCTGCATACGAACGATACGTTCGTGCAATACCGCGTCGATCTCGGGCCGCTTACTGTTTTGACCCTCGACACGCAAGACCCGCCGAGCGCGGGCGGTCATTTGTGCGAGGCGCGACTCGCATGGCTCGACGCACAGCTCCACGCCTGCGAGGGACGCCCGACGATCATCGCCATGCACCATCCGCCGTTCGATACGGGCATCGAGTTCATGGACGGCTACGGCCTCTCGGCGCAGGGGCGTGCAGGGTTTGCTCAGGTGGTATCGCAGCATCGTCACATCGAGCGGGTGATCTGCGGGCATCTGCATCGCAGCATTCATGCGAGTGTGGAGGGCGCGCCGGGGATCATGGCGAGTACCTGTGTGTCGACGGCGCATCAGATCACGCTCGGGCTGGCCGCGGGTGCGCCGGGATCGGTCACATTGGAGCCGCCGGGCTTCGCTATGCACCTGTGGCAACCGGGCGCGGGTGTGCGTACGCATCTCGCATACGTCGGTCCGCACGAGGGACCGTTTTCGTTCGATGGTGAACCGCAGTAAGGGGGGGCTTAAATCGGTATCCTGAGCATTCATGCGGGTTGGCGGCGCGAAAGAAATGGGACGAAAGTAGGACTGCGCGTGTGTAAAGTGCTTTTCCATCAAACATACGAGATCAGTTCGGATCAGCAGTCAAAGGCCGTCCCGGTGCGCAAGATTCGCGGGACGGGAGCGACGGGTCTTTCACAGGAACTGTCGATCCGTGGCCCATGACCCAGGCATGAATGAAAAGGCCGGGCAGGGCGCTTTCTGATAACGGGGAATCATGCATACCGATGCCGAACCGGCGAGCGCCCATCGCGCCGGTGCTTCGTCATCTCCTTCCGCTTCTTCGGCTTCCGGCGCATCGACGTCATCATCGTCGCCATCGTCATCGACGACGCGCGTACGCCGATCGCAACCGCTCGGAAATCTGGGACGCTGGGGGCGGCGGGTTGCACCGGCCATGGCGCGTCCCTTTGCGCTGCTGGAGGTCTTGATCGCAACGCTGATCGCGGTGCTCGTGGCCTGGCGCCTTCGTCCCGACGATCCATTGCTGCTCACCACGCAATTCCCGTGGCTATGGCTCGTTTCGCTCATTGGTGCCTTGCGCTATGGCTCGCTGGCAGGGGCGGCAAGCGGTGCCATGCTCATGGCGGCGTGGCATGTCCTGTGCGGCCCTTCCGGCGCGCCGTTTCCGATGGCGCACTTTGCGGGCGGCATGACGATGGCGCTCGTTGCCGGTCACTTCTGCGACATCTGGTCTCATCGCGCGCTCAGATCGCAGGGCATCAACGCTTACTACAGCGACCGCCTCGTCGCGATTACCCACAATCACTATTTGCTGCGCGTGTCGCATGAGCGGCTGGAGCGCGATCTTCTGGCGCGTCCCGTCACGTTGCGCGATGCATTGACGCGTCTGCGCGATCTGACCGTACGGCGTTCGGGCGATGTTCATGGCGCCCCCGGCGGTCTGCCCAACGCACAACCGATGCTCGAATTCGCTGCGCTGACATGCCAGATCGAAGTTGCCGCCTTGTTCCCGGTGCGTGGCGACCGGCTGACGACGACGCCCATCGCACGGGTCGGGGAAGGGTTCGAACCGGACGTCGACGACCCGTTGGTGCGGCACTGTCTGCGCGAAGGCACGCTGGCTCACGTGAAGGCCGACGATGCCGCCAGCGACGGTAGTCCTTATCTGGCCTGTGTGCCGCTGCTTGACGCCGAAGGGGCGCTGACCAGCGTATTGATCGTGCGACGCATGCCGTTCCTCGCGCTCAATCACGACAACCTGCAACTGTTGTTGGTGCTGCTCGCGTACTACGCCGATGGTGTCGCGCATCAGCCGCTCGTGGCGAGCGTCCGAGCATTGGTGCCACAAGCCCCGTATGACTTCGCGCTGGAACTCGGACGGCTCGCGCGTCTAAAGCGCGCGAGCGGCATCGAGTCGTCGCTGGTCGCGCTGGCGTTTCCGCGGGGCGCACGAGGCGACTCGTTGTTCGAGCAGACGGTACGTCAGCGCCGGGCCCTCGACGCCATGTGGACGATTGGCACGCCGCGACGCCAAATCGCCATCGCACTCATGCCCATCACGGACGAGCACGGCATCGACGGGTATCTGATGCGGGTGGAGACATTGCTGCGTCAGCAGTACGACGTCGATTTTCAGAGCGGCCATATTGCGGTGCACACCGCACACGTCGATGCAGACGCCCCCGGCGACGGCCTGCTCAAGCTGATGGAGCGTTGCGTCGATCATGCCTGAGCGCCATTCGACAAGCGGATCCGAAAGCGGTGTCTGGCGACTCAGGCAACGGGGCGCGGCACGTGGTGTGCGCGTCATCCGCTGGGGGCTGACGCTGACCCTGGCGGTGCTCGCCGTCGTAGCGCAGTGGCACGTGCTGCGACTTGTTTTGCAAGCCGCAACGTGGGACACGCCGTTCATCGCCCCAGCCGCCACCGGCCTTGTTCGCGATGCCATGCCCGCCGTGCTGGCATGGCAAGCGATCGCGGCACTGCTTGCGGGCGGGTTCGTGACGTGCGCGCTGCCTGCGAGCTATCGCGACCGTCGTGGCGTGTTCGGGCATATCGCGCTGGTGACCTTTTTCCTCCCGGTGGCGGGCATGGTCGTTGTGATGGGCGTGCTGCTGATGGGCTATCTGTTCCCACCGCCGCGCGAGTCGCTGCCTGCGGGCCGCGTCGAGACACCGGGTTTCGTCTCGCACCTGGTGGCGCGCGTGCGTCATGGTGCGGGCATGCGTCTGCGCGCCCGACTGCGCAACGTGCAGGGCGAGCGGGACGACCGCGTTGCCGCGCTGATCTCTGTGCAGGCGCTGCCCTCGCGAGTCACGAGCGAGATTGCGCGCGACCTGCTGGCGGACCCGGTGGAGGAGGTGCGCCTGCTCGCCTACGGCATTCTCGACGGCATGGAGAAGCGGATCATGCAGCAGATCTTCGTGATGCGCGACCGGCACGAGTCGGCCGAGGACGACGACGAACGCGCACATGCCTGCGTCTGTCTCGCGCAGCTCTATTGGGAACTGATTTATCAGAACCTCGTGCGCGGTGAGGTGCTGCGCTTCACGCTGGATCGCGTGGAGAAGTTTGCGCGCGACGCACTTGAGCAGCACGAAGACGATGCGTCCATGTGGTATCTGCTGGGCCGCTGTGCGCTGATGCGTGAGAACCCCGACGTGGCCGAAATGCATTTGCGTCAGGCGCAGTTCCACAGCTTTCCGACCGAGCGCCTGTTGCCGTGGCTGGCGGAAGCCGCGTTCCAGCGGCGTCGCTATGACCGCGTTTCGCTGTTGCTGGGCGGGCTGGGCGCCGGTGTGACCGGGGCGAAGGGCGTGTCCAATGTCACGGCCTCGCCGGTCGTTCAACCCGCCGTGCGCTTCTGGACGCGCTGACGCCCATGGCTTCGTCCACGTTCCACGCGACGCCCGATCCGTCGTCCCGCATCGGGGCAGACCTCGCAACGACGCCCGCGATGGCGGACGTTGCACTCTTGCTCGAAGGCACCTTTCCGTACGTGCGTGGCGGCGTGTCGTCCTGGGTCGACCAACTGATCCGCGCGTTTCCCGACCTGACGTTCTCCGTCGTGTTCATCGGCAGCCGTCGCGAGGATTACGGCGCGCCGGTCTACCCGTTGCCCGCGAACGTCACACATTTTGAAGCGCATTACCTGTACGAGACGGATGCGTCGTCCGCGACGCCGACAGACGTCGAGGGCGCGCGCACCACATCCCGGAAAAGCGCGGGCGACGCCGAAGCCTTTGCCCGCATCGCCCGGATGCACGATCTGTTTCGTCAGCGATACGAGAGCCGGTCGGGCGGGGCGGGCGGGGTGGCCGGGGTGGCTGATGCAGGGATGGCGGACACTGCGGGGTACATGAAAGTCGATGGCCTGCGCAGCATGCTCGCGCACCTCCTGCCGCTCCTGCGTGACGGCCAGCCGCTGTCGCCCTCGGCGTTCCTGCACAGCGAACGGTCGTGGGAATTCATCACCGAGCGATACGAAAGGTTTTGCCATGACCCGTCGTTCACGGACTACTTCTGGACGATTCGCGCGATGCATCGTCCGATCTGGCAACTTGCGCGCATCGCCAGTGCGTTGCCGCCTGCCCGCATGTATCACACGGTGTCGACGGGATACGCGGGTTTGCTCGGCGCCATGCTGCGCATGACGAACGGGCGAGCATTGCTGGTGACCGAACATGGCAGCTACACGAAGGAGCGCAAGCTCGACCTGCTGCAAAGCGAGTGGTTGCGCGACAACCGGGGGCCCTTCGAGCGCGACATCTCGCGTGTGGGTTACTTCCAGAATCTCTGGATGCGGTTCTTCGAAGCCATCGGGCGGGTCTGCTACGACACGGCAAACGAGATCGTGTCGCTCTACGAGGGCAACCGGCTGCGCCAGATCGGCGATGGCGCGCCTGCGCACAAGACGCGCTGCATCGCCAACGGCGTCGACATTGCACGCTTCGCGGCGCTTCGGGAGAAACGCGTCAAAGGTGTGGGGGGCGCGGCGGACGACGACATCCCACCTGTGGTTGCGCTGATCGGGCGCGTGGTGCCGGTCAAGGACATCAAGACCTTCCTGCGCGCGCTCTTCATCGCTTATCGCGCGCGGCCCGATGTGCAGGGTTGGATCGTCGGCCCGGACACCGAGGATCGGGCGTATGCGCAAGAGTGCCGCGACCTCGCGGCGAGTCTGGGGATGGAGTATCAGGTGAGGTTCATGGGCTATCGCGCCGTCGAGTCGGTGTTGCCGCAGATCGGCGTACTGGCGCTGTCGTCGGTGTCCGAGGCGTTACCGCTGGTGATGCTCGAAGCGGCCGCCGCCGGGGTGCCTGTGGTGGCGACGGACGTCGGCGCATGCCGTCAACTGATCGAAGGCGTTGATCCGGAAGACCGCGCGCTCGGGCGGTCGGGGCGCATTGTGCCGATGGCCGACCCCGAAGCACTGGCCGCCGCCATCGTCGACGTGATGGAGCCGTCGGCATGGCAGGCTGCAAGCGCTGCCGGTATCGCGCGCGTTGAACGTCACTATCGCCTCGACACCGTTCGCGATGCCTATCGCACGCTGTACCGGCGCTGGATGGACGAAGACCCTACGTCGGACATGCCGGGCACCCCGGGAGGCGAGCGCTGATGGCCGGGATCGGGTTCGAGCTTCGGCGTCTGCTGCGAAGCGACACGCTGTCGGGCACGTTCGCGGCCTACAGCTACGCCGGGATCATCAGTGCGGGGCCGCTGGTGCTGTCGATGGTGGGTGTGGTGCTGGTCGGGTTGATGAGTCTCGCGCACGTGCATCCGCAGGTCGTCCTCACGCAGTTTCAGGTGTCGGTGACGCACCTGATCGCGTCGAGCGTGATCGTGACCGGGCTGATCCAGCTCGCGTTCACGCGTTACCTGAGCGACCGGCTCTTCGCCGGAGAACCGCAGGCGGTGATGCCGTCTTTCAACGCCGTGTCGCTGGTGACGACGGTCGTGCTCGGCGGCATTGGCCTTTTGCTGTCGCAAACGCTCTTCGCCGACCAGCCGCTGACGTATCGCTGGCTGATGTGGATCGGCTTCGTGTTGCTGGGTAACCTCTGGATCGTGGTGCTGTTTCTGACGAGCGTGAAGCAGTACCGGGCGATTCTGGGCGTGTTCTGCGCGGGCTACAGCCTGACCGTCGTCTGTGCGGTCCTACTGGGACGGTTCGGCCTGACGGGCCTGCTGGGTGGCTTCGTCATCGGTCATACGGCGCTGCTGCTCGGGTTCACTGTCATCGTCGCGCGCAATTACCGCACGTCCACGTGGCTTTCATGGGCGGTGTTCGTGCCGCGCAATCTGCGATTCTCGCTCGTCGGGGTCGGCGTTTGCTTCGGGCTGGGCGTGTGGATCGACAAGCTGATGTTCTGGGCGTGGCCCGCGACCGGCATGACGGTGATCGGCCCGCTGCGTGCCGCGCCCCTCTACGATCTGCCCGTCTTCCTTTCCTATCTTTGTGTGATCCCGGGGATGGCCGTGTTCCTGCTGCGCATCGAAACCGACTTCGCCGAGGCTTACACCGCCTTTTTCGATGCGGTGCGTCACGGCGGCACGCTGCGCCAGATTTCGGCGTCGCGAGTGCTGATGGTGCGTGCCGTGCGTACAGGTCTGTACGAGATCCTGAAGGTGCAGGCCGTCGTGACGTTGCTCGTCTTCGCGTTCGGTGAAGACATGCTGCGGCTCGTCGGCGTGCCTGGCGGGTGGCAGACGCTGTTGCGTGTCGACGTCGTCTCGGCGGGTTTGCAAGTCCTCCTGCTCGGTGTGCTCAATGTGCTGTTCTATCTCGACCGGCGTCGCGACGTGCTGATCCTGACGGCTATGCTGGTGTGTCTGAACGCCTTGTTCACCGGAGTCAGTCTGGTCTACGGGCCAGCGCTGTACGGCTACGGATTTGCGCTGGCCCTGCTGTGCGTGCTGGCGCTCGGCGCACACCGGCTGACGCGGCGACTCGCGGCGCTCGAATACGATACTTACATGGGGCCGAACGTCTGAACGTCTATGGGGTCCGGTACAGCGACCGCCAGTGGCATGGCGTGGACGGCTGGAGTAAGATGCCGGGTCTCGCGATTGCAATCGTCGTGCACATTTGTGCGAATCGGCCACGCCACACGGGCGTTGCCAAGGCATCTTCATGAACCATCTGGGCACTATTCTCGTTACCGGCGGCGCCGGTTACATCGGCTCGCATACGTGCGTCGAGCTTCTGGCGGCGGGCTACGACGTCGTCATTCTCGATAACCTGTGCAACAGCCACCGCGACGCCGTGGCGCGCATCGGACGCATTGCCGGGCGTGCGCCCGTGTTCGTCGAGGGCGACGCCTGCTCGGCGAGCGTCATGGAAGACGTATTCGCCCGTCACCGCATCGACGGCGTGATCCACTTCGCGGCACTCAAGTCTATCGGCGAGTCGCTTCAGAAGCCGTTCCTCTACTACAAGAACAACCTCGGCAGCCTGCTGACGCTCATCGAGACGATGGACCGTCACAACGTGCGGCATCTGGTGTTCAGCTCGTCGGCGGCGGTGTACGGCAATCAGGTGTCCGTCCCGGTCGAGGAGACGGCGGCGCTGTCCACCGCCAATCCGTACGGTCATACCAAGCTGATGGCCGAACAGATGCTGACCGACACGGCCCAATCTGACCCGCGCTGGCGCATCGGTGTTTTGCGGTACTTCAACCCGGTCGGCGCGCACGAAAGCGGGTTGATCGGCGAAGACCCGGGCGTCACGCCCAATAATCTGATGCCGTTCGTCGCGCAGGTCGCCGTCGGCAAGCAGCCGGTCCTCAAGGTCTATGGGGGCGATTGGCCCACGCCGGACGGCACCGGTATTCGCGATTACATCCATGTTGTGGATCTGGCGCGCGGCCATCTGGCGGCGCTGGCCGGGCTGGGCAAGCTCGACGCCGGGTTCACCGTCAATTTAGGCACGGGCGAAGGGCGCAGCGTGCTGGAAGTCGTGCAGGCCTTCGAGGCCGCCAGTGGCCGTAAGGTGCCGTTCCAGATCGTCGAGCGCCGCTCGGGCGATATCGGCGTGTCCTATGCCAATCCGGCGCGGGCGCAGGCGCTGCTGGGCTGGCGCACCGAGTACGATCTGGCGCGCATGTGTACCGACCACTGGCGCTGGCAGCACCAGAACCCGAACGGCTATCGCTGATCGGGCAGCCCCGTCCGATATGCCTCTCAGGCATATGGATATGTCTTAAATGGCGTTGGGGACAAATGAAAGCAATTCCCAATTGGGGTAAAATGATCGGGTTTTCCCGTCCATAACCGATAGTGCGTACACCTGATGCGCCTGGAGTTCTGGCATCAGGGCCGTCAAGGATGGCCTGCGAAAGCGTCACTCAGGCAAGTCTGGCCGTGTGGGGAAGTTGCCCGTGTGGTCGTGCCGAAGCGCTGTGCCGCCGCCTCCGTTAAACGTCAAGTCAATATGAGCATTCAGAATCAACAGACCGTGCTGGAAGTCCACCACTGGACCGACACGTTGTTCAGCTTCAAGACCACTCGCGACGCTTCGTTCCGTTACGTCAATGGCCAGTTCACGATGATCGGCCTGGAAGTCGATGGCAAGCCGCTGCTGCGCGCCTATAGCATGGCGAGCGCCAATTACGAGGAAGAGCTGGAGTTCCTGAGCATCAAGGTGCAGGATGGTCCGCTGACCTCGCGTCTGCAAAACATCAAGCCGGGCGATAAGGTGATCGTTGGCCGCAAGCCGACGGGCACGCTGATCGATGACAACCTCCTGCCGGGCAAGAACCTGTACCTGCTCTCGACGGGCACGGGCCTCGCGCCGTTCATGAGCATCATCCGCGACCCGGAAGTCTACGATCGCTACGAGCACATCATTCTGGTGCACGGCTGCCGCTTCACCAGCGAGCTGGCCTACCGCGATCTGATTACCCAGCATCTGCCGGAGCACGAGTATCTGGGCGAGTATGTCCGCGACAAGCTGATCTACTACCCGACGGTCACCCGTGAAGACTTCGAAAACCAGGGCCGTATTACGGAGCTGGTCGAGTCGGGCAAGATCTTCTCGGACATCGGTCTGCCGGAGTTTTCGCCGGAACACGACCGCGTCATGCTGTGCGGCAGCCCGGCCATGCTGAAGGACACCCGTGAACTGCTCGAAAAGCGCGGCTTCGTGGAAGGTCACAACCACGCGCCGGGTCATTACCTCGTCGAGCGCGCGTTCGTCGGTTAAGGCGAGCGATGGTGTGACGGCGGTGGCGACTTGCGCTGATTCAATACATCATGCGTCGCTGTCGTAAGGTATTTGGATTGTCCCGGGCGTGATAAACCGGGTGGTTCGACAAAAGGTCGGGTTCTTTTCATGGAATCCGACCTTTTTGTTTTTCGCGCTCATCACGGCTCATTAGCGCAAGACAAGGTGAAGCGTGTTGCCCGCTTGGATGTTGTAGTCGGCAAGTGCCCAATTATCTTCGAGTTGTTTGCCCGAAAATATCAGTCTTTGATTTTCCGGGGGAACCCCCTCCTTTTCCTGAAGCTTTTGCTTAACACCCCCAATGGTGTCAGACGGGTTGACTTCCAAAACAATGTCCTTGCCCGTCAACGTCTTGACCGTTATTTGCATATTCGACCCCACTGAGTTGACTGATTGGTGACTGCGTATCCGCACTCAATCCATCAATGTTGCACTGAGCGCCCGCGCTTTAGCGTGGCGAAGGCCGTAAGAAGCGAACGAAAGCATGGCTACCGTCAAGCTAAAAAAATCGTAGTGCCGAGGTCATGGCGTTTCAAGGTCGGGCACATCCCGTTACACAGCGTCTTGATAGTCGAGATGTATTGGGCCTTCTCGAAGCGAATGAAGGGTAAATCGAGAGTGGGTCCGACGTCGCATAAGGCTACGCCATGTGTTGCTGGCGGACGGAAAATGAAATGTCTCGCCGGGAACACCGTCCGATAATTCGGTCCTTAGATTATCGAGAGGCGTTCCCGGCATCGGCGCGAGGCCAAAGTGCCGTATCGATCAGAAGTCCATCGTGGCGCTGGCGAGGAACGTGCGGGTCGAGCCGGGCAGCACGAACCCGTTGTACGTCGTCGTCCAGTAGTGCTTGTCCGTCAGGTTGTTGATGGCGGCGCGGAACACCACCGACTTGCCCGAGATGCGCGTTGCGTACTTGGCCGACAGATCGATCGTTGTGAACGACGGAATCGACAGTGTGTTGGCGGCATCGACTTCTTGCTGGCCGGTCACCTTGACGCCCGCCGCAAGGGTCAGGCCGCGCACGAACGGCGTGTCGTACTCCACGCGGCCCGTCACCACATAGCGCGGGGCGGCAAAGATGCGCTTGCCCGCAACTGTCGGATCGTCCACGTCGACCGCCTTGGTGTTGAGCAGCAGCACGCCGCCCATCACACGCCAATCATGCGCCAGCCGCACCCAGCCGCTGGCGTCCAGCCCCTGGAAGCGCTGCGTGCCGTCCTGCACATAGAAGTTCGACGCGTTGGTGTAGCCGTAGCCACGCTCGACACGGAACAGTGCCAGATTTGCGCCCCATGACGTCTTGTCGGCCTTCCAGCCCACTTCATACTGCTTACTCTTGAGCGGGCCGTACGTCGTCGGGAAGTTGACGTTGGTAATGCTGGCGGAACCGCCCGGTTCCAGCGATTCGACGTAGCTCGCGTAAGCAGTCGAATCGTTGTCCGTCTTGTACATCAAGGCGAGCGTCGGCGTGACGGGCTTGGCCTTGTACGACGTGCCGGTCTGCCCGGAGATGTCGTACAGGTCGTCGTTGAACTGCGTGTAGCGCAGGCCGACCAGTGCCGAAATACGCGACGTGATGTCGACGGTGTCGCTCGCGAAAATCGCACGTTGCGAGATCTTTTCGCTGCGATACGGCTGGTAATCCATGCCGATGTCCTGATTCGGCAGCAGCGACGGGTTGTAGATGTTGCTCGTGCCGAGCGAAATGCCGTTGCCGCCCAGACCGTTGTCGTTGAGCTTCACCTGCGTTTGGTAAGACACACCGAACACCACGTTGTGCTTGAACGGGCCGGTCGCAAACTTGCCTTCGACCATCGCGTCCCATGCCTGGTAGTAGTACGCCGTCTTCCACTTGTACTGCGTGTCGGTGTAGTCACCTGCCGAGTTCGTGACAAAGAGGAAGCTGTCGCCGTTCAGGCGATTCTGACGGGCGAAGCGATACTTGAAGTTCGCTTTCCACTGATCGTTGATGCGGTAGTCCAGGGCGGTGCCTGCCGTCAGCGCATCGGTTTCGTAGTATGTGAACGGTTGGGCGAGATTGCGTGCGACCTTGTTGGCGTCGGCGACTGCCGTCGCGCCGCCGAAGCTCATGCCGAACAGCGTGCCCGTCGTCTGACGCTTCCAGTAGGCGATGTCCGCCGACCATGTCAGATCTGGCGTGATGCGGAAGTCGGTCGCGAACGAGATCGTCTTGCGGCGCACGTGATTGTTCGGCTCGGCAGTGTTGCCTTCCTCGTTGACGAGGTTCAGGCGATAGCCGAAGCGGTTGTCGGGACCGAAGCGTCCGCCCAGATCGAGCTTCTGGCTCCACACGTTATTGGCTTCGTAGCCAACCGAGAACTGACGCAGCGGCTCGTCCGTCGGGCGCTTCAACACGTAGTTGACGATGCCGCCCGGCGCACCGAAGCCGTACATGAAGCCGGACAGCCCCTTGAGCAGCTCGACCTGTTCGAACGGTTCGAGCGGAATGTCGGCCTGCCACGAGACGAAGTTTTGACCGTCGATCTTGGTGCCGTCGAGCATGTCGACGCGCATACCGCGCACCGCGAAGTACGAGTTTTCGTTGCGCTTGTTTTCCGAGAGCGTGGTGACGGCCGGGTCCCACTTGAAGGCATCCGTCGCCGTCTGCGCCATCTGATTCTTGATCTGCTCGCTGTTCACGCCGACGACCGAGAACGGCGTGTTGACGGCACGCCGCGTGCCGAGTGCGCCGCTCGTCACCCGTTCGACCTTGACGTCTTCATCGCGATTGCTCGACACGGTCGTCGTGGGCAACGCCGCGGTGTCCTTTGCAGCGGGTTGTCCGTCCGACGCTTGCGAAGCTTGAGGCGCTTGCTGTGCGTAGGCCGTACCGGACACGAAGGTCAGCGATGCGGCGCAGATCGCGAACACGCCAGCGATGGCACGTGTGATGGGCGAGGGGGCGGGAACGTGGTGAGGCGTCAAGTCTTGCGCGGCGCGAGGACGAGCGAATCCGCGCCCTGCGAGCGGGCGGTGTTGCAACATCGGTACATCTCCCTGTAGATGACGCGCCGTGTGCCAGCGCGTCCGTCGTGAATCGATCTTTTATTTGTGGGGTGTTTGCGGCATGACTTGCGCCGTAGTTTGGGCGGTCGCGGCCGGACGCGCCCAGACGCTGTTCGGGGCGCCGCGTCGTGCACGGCGCCACGTCGCGCGTGCGAACAGCGCGAAGATCGCGGCACCGGCGAGGGCGATCAGATCGATGCCAGCGAGCACCCAGTCGCCACTGGACAGCGTCCGCACGAGATTGTCGGACGTGAGCATCGCATCCACGGCGGGAATCGCGAGGCAGGCAAGCGCGGTCGCCACGAGCAATCCGGTCGCGGCCACTGCAGGCACGGTCAGCGCGGCGAAGAGCATCGATAGCACGAGCGTGACGACAAAGATCGACAGCGACGTCGCACCCGGCGCGACCACGGCAGCAACGAACGCCACGGCGATGCCGAGGCAGGTGCCAAGGAATACGCCCGCCGTTGCCTTCGCCATCCATTGCAAATTTGCGGGCTGAATGGTGGTGTTGCGCTTGCGACGCGATTCGAGCCAGAGCAGATTGCCGCTGTACACCAGCACGGCACCCATCAGACCGAGGATGAAATACACCCAGCGCATGGCGTCGCCCGCGAAATTACCGAAGTGCGCGCCGTAGATCATGCTGAGCACGGCGTGATTCGTGTCGCGCACTCCGGGGCTGTGCTGGCCGACGATCTCACCGTCGTTCAGGCGGACCGCCACGGCACCGAAGACGCCCAGCGAGTCGTTCGCTTCGCCATAGACTTCGGCCACAGCGTCCGGTTTGCCGTAGCGCGACCAGGCGACAGCCGTCGTCTCGAGATCAGGGGCGGCGTGTTCGGCACGCGCCAGCACTGCCTGAAGATCGAGCGGCCTGCCGTCGACCGGTGCAATCTTGGCGGGCACGGAGCCCGTCATCTGCAAGAACTGCGGGGCGAGCTTGTTCTCGAACGTCAGCACGTTGAACGCCATCATCAATGGCAAGCTCAGGCACAGCAGCGCACCCGTCAGCGCAAAGACGATATGAAACGGCAGACTCAGCACGCCGATGGCGTTGTGCGCGTCTTGCCAGAAGCGCTTCAGATTGCGTCCCGGACGCAACGCGAAGATGTCGCGCGTGACGCGCGGCAGGTGCACGATCACGCCGGAAATCAGTGCCATGCCGTAGAACAGTGACACCACGCCCATCAGATACAGACCGTAGGTCGGGATCGAGAGCGAGTAATGCAGCGAATTGACGGTGTTCGACAGACCGGGGCGCGCATCGCCCGTGATGAGCGACGATGCAGTGCCGTTCGCATTCAGACGCAGTCGTGCCTGCATCCATTCGCCATCGGGCTGTTGCCAGTAGGCGAAAGGCATAGGCGAATGACTGGGCAGCACCACACCCATTTGCTCGCGAGCGGCAGGGTACTGCGCGCGAACCATTTCGGCGAGTTGTTCCGTCTGCGCGAGCGAGAGCGGCGCGTGACGCGTCGCCGGTTGCTCCCAGCGTTCGATTTCGTGATGAAAGACGGTCAGGGCGCCGCCGAGCATGGCGACGAACAACGCGAAACCGGCCACGATGCCAGCCCACGTATGGACACTGAGGTATTGACGAAGCGTTTGAGCGCGCATCGAGCGATCCTTACCAGACGGTGCGCGCCAACAGCAGCGCAGCCCATGCGACGACAGTGGTCGCGCCAATGCCGATCCACGCACGCGCCGCCGTGCGGCTCGCATAGACGACGGCGAACAGACCCAGCCACACGAGCGGGAAGAGCGCGATGACGGGGATCGCGGCGGTTTGCCAGCCAGCCGGTGTCATGTACGCGATGGCACCGCACAAGGCGATGGCCGCGAAGAAGCCGAGCACAAGGCCCGCGAAGGTTCTACTCCACATGAGCGTCTCCGCGCAGCCAGTGCCAGCCACCCGCCGCATACGGCCAGAACAGTAGGCCAAAGCACAGCGACATGAACGCGGACGCGATACCGGCCGACGGCCCGGCGGCCAGCCACCAGCAAACGAGGCTTGCAATCGCCGCGACCAGGGCTATCGCGCGCGCGGGCTGTGCCGCCAGACGTTGCGCGCGCAATCGCTGGTGTTCCGAAGTGAGGTAGCAGGCAGCGCCTGCCAACCATGCCAGTGCAATGGCCAATGCAATCAACATGCTCGCGAGTAACTGATAAGTGAGCGCAAAAAGCTGGAATACGGACGTCAAGCGGAGCGCCTTACGCGTGCTGTCATGCTGTGCCGCGACGGAAACGAAAACGCCGCCCTGAGGCGACGTGGCTGGCAGCGCATATCCACAGACGGTGTCGGTCGCTCGTTACGATCAAGCATTCAGCGGAATGATGATGTAAACGTTAACGAAAACGATTCGCATTTATAGCACGATTCGGACAAATCCTGAAAGAATCGGTCCGAAATCCACAGTAGGCCGTACGTCTTGCGTGGCGCGCAGACAACGACGCACGGGGCGTCGTTGTCGTTGAGGCGCGAAAGCGCTAGTGCGCGGCGGGGACGTTGGCCGTCAGGCTGCTGGCTGGCAACGGTCCGCGGAACTGGCGAAGGATGGCTTGCCAGTAGGGAATGACGGGGCCGGACGAAGGTTGCGCGGCGTTGATTTCCGGCAGAAGGTGCCAGGGTGCAGTGGGGTACTGATGGTGAACGCGGTGCAGATGATGATTGAGCACGAGCAGACGTCCCCACGCGGGCGAGCGGAAGTTGCGCGAACGTGCGGGTTCGTCCATCGCCACGCCGTAATGCGGCAGGTTGTCGGCGATGGACAGCCAGACGCCGCGCGCGACGAACGTCACCGCGAACACCGGCCACCAAGGACCGTACGCCCACACCGCGGCGCCGATTGCGAGGAGCATCAGGAGGAAATCGCGCTGAATACGGCGGCGTCGCACCGGATCGGAGGCGAACATCACCACACGACGACGCACATCGTCGTCCTGCGGATCGGCACCCAGTGCGCTCACGGCCAGCGTGGGCAGGCGCTTGACTGGCAGCCAGGCGATCACCGGCGCGAACAGTTCCGTGAACCACATGCCGCCCAACAGGCGCGACTGATAGCCGAGCCAGCGCTTGGCGCGCGCGGCGAACGGTGCGTCGGCGGGCAAGGTCGAGATGTCGGGACGGTCGTAGGGCTGGCGGGTGAACCGGTGATGCATCAGATGCCCGAATCGCATGATCTCGAAGGGCAGTCCGAGCAGCAGGGAGAGCGAGCGGCCAGTGCGTTCGTTGGCGCGGGGCTTGAGGCGCAACTGGCCGTGGATGGACTCGTGAATCAGTCCCCAGTGCATCGGCGTGAGGAGCAGCACAGGCAGTAGCGTCAGCGACGCCATCTCACCCCAGTGGCGCAGCGCCCATCCCAACCCCAGCCATTGCCAAAGTCCCGCAAGCGTCGTCAGGCCGATCAGCACGGGGTTCCAGCGCGACGGTCTCGCGTGACGCCATAGCGCGGGCGAGGGCGTCGCAACGCTCTCGACGGTGGCGCTGACGCAGGGCGTGGCGGCGTCGATCTCGACCGGGCGCGCAACGACGTTCTCCATGAAGTCTCCGGGGCATGGCGGACATGACGTGGCTTGACGTCGCCGATGTCGAGGAGATCGCTGGATCACGCAGGTCGCATCGGGCAGCGTAAGCGCCCGGGGCGGTGATCCGCCCCGTAGCGACGAGAGTGTATGCCGAGTGCCGGGATGGAAATGTGTCAGTCGTATTGCAGCGCCTTACTTTCGTCGCATTTCCGTCATACGCGTCAGTTTTTTCAACGCACGGGCAGGTTACTGAGGACTGCCAAGGCTATCGAGCTGCGCCGCGCCGTCCGACGTCAGCCGGACGAGTTGCAGGCCGCGCTCGCCGTCTTCCAGCGAAACCCACCCCGCCTCCGTGAGCACGCTGAGGTAGCGCAGCAACGCGCTCATGGGCAATGCGCTGCGCTTGGCCAGACGTGCGAGTGACATCGACTCGCGGCCTTCGCGACGCCCGTCGGCGAGCGTTTGCAGCAGGCGGGCGAGTTCTTGCTCCGCCTGTGCCAGTTCGCCGTCGGCGGGGGAGGAAAGGTCAGCCAAGGCGGCGCTCCAGCAACACCGGCACAGACTTGGAGGTCGGGGTGCCTGCACCATCGGCGATGGCGTCGAGCGGTACGAGGCCGTTCGTCTCCGGGTAGTACGCGGCGATGCTGCCGCGCGGAATGTCGTAGGCGACCAGCAGGAAGTCGTCCGCGCGACGGGCGATGCCGTCGTTCCATACGCCGACGAGGTCGATGCGCTCGCCTGCACGCAGCCCGCGCGCATCCAGATCCTCGATGTTCGCAAAGACGACGCGACGCTGACCGAACACGCCGCGATACCGGTCGTTCAACCCGTAGATCGTGGTGTTGTACTGATCGTGCGAGCGGATCGTGGCGAGTTGCAGCACGTCTGCGCCACGATCTCCCGCCAGTTTGCGGGCGACGTCGATGGGTAACTCGGCGGGCAGCGGGTGCGTGGTGAAGTTGGCGCGGCCGTTGGCGGTGAGCCATTGTCGTTCCGACGGCGGCACCGGCAGACGGAAGCCGCCCGGGTGGCGCACGCGGCGGTTGAATTCGGCGAAGTCGTCGAACGTGGCGGCGATGGCGTCGCGAATGCGGTCGTAGTCTTCGGTGTACCAGTGCCAGTCGTCATGGCCGCCGACGGCGCGGCCCATCGTCGCCTGCGCCATACCCGCGACAATCGCGGGTTCCGAGCGCAGATGTTCCGACGCCGGGGCGTTGATGCCGTACGACAGGTGCACCATGCTCATCGAATCTTCGACGGTCACGCCTTGCACTGCACCGTTCTGCATATCGATTTCCGTGCGGCCGAGGCACGGCAGGATCAGTGCGTCGCGACCGTGCACCAGATGGCTGCGGTTGAGTTTCGTCGCCACATGCACGGTCAGATCGCACTGACGCAGACCTTCCCACGTGCGTGGCGTGTCGGGCGTGGCCATCGCGAAATTGCCCCCCATCCCGATGAAGACCCGGATCTGTCCGGCGAGCATCGCAGAGATCGTGTCGACGACGCCCAGGCCTTCGCGGCGCGGTGGCGTGAAGTCGAACACCTGGCCGATCCGGTCAAGGAAAGCGGCCGTCGGCTTCTCGTTGATGCCGACGGTGCGGTCGCCCTGCACGTTGCTGTGACCGCGCACGGGGCAAAGTCCGGCCCCCGGACGGCCGATGTTGCCGCGCAGGAGCATGAGGTTGACGATCATCTGGATCGTTGCCACCGCCTGCTTGTGCTGCGTGATGCCCATGCCCCAGGTCGCGATGACCCGCTCGCCGCGCAGATAGACGTCGGCAATCTGGCACATCTGTGCCTGCGACACGCCGGACGCGCGCTCCAGATCGTCCCAGCGCTCGGCGCGCACATCGGCGGCGAAGTCGTCGAAGCCGTGCGTATGTTCGGCAATGAAGGCGTCGTCGAGCAAGGCGGGATCGCCGTTGGCGCGAGCCTCGGCGTCACGCTCCAGCACATGTTTGATGACGCCCTTCACGAAAGCGAAGTCGCCGCCGCTCGCTGGCGTGACGTAATGGCCGCTAATGGCCGTGCCGCCCATGCTCAGCATTTCGCCCGGACTCTGCGGGTCGGCGAAGCGCTCGAGACCGCGTTCATGCAACAGGTTGATCGAGACGATGGTCGCGCCGCGTTTGGCCGCTTCGCGCAACTCACCGAGCATGCGCGGATGGTTGGTGCCTGGGTTCTGCCCGAACAACAGCAACGTATCGGCCTGCTCGAAGTCTTCGAGTGTGACTGTACCTTTGCCGAGGCCGACGACCGGCGGCAACCCGACACTGGTCGGCTCGTGGCACATATTCGAGCAATCGGGGAAGTTGTTCGTGCCGTACTGACGGACAAACAGCTGATACAGGAATGCCGCTTCGTTACTCGTGCGTCCCGAGGTGTAGAACGCCGCCTGATCGGGGCTGGGCAACGCACGCAGATGCTCGCCGATCATGGCGAACGCAGCATCCCAGTCAATGGGCAAATAGCGGTCGGTAGCGGCGTCGTAGCGCATCGGGTGCGTGAGACGGCCGTACCCTTCGAGTGTGTAGTCATCGAGCTCGAGCAGCTCGGTGACGGTGCGCCCGGCGAAGAACTCGGGCGTCACCCGACGCTTGGTCGCCTCGGCTGCGACGGCCTTCGCGCCGTTCTCACAGAATTCGAAGGTCGACGCGTGTTCGCGGTCCGGCCAGGCGCAGCCGGGGCAATCGAAACCGCTGGGCTGGTTCGCGCTAAGCAGCGTTCGCGCGCCTTTGAGCGGGATGCCTTGCGTGACGAGTTGGATGGCGACGTTCTTGAGCGCGCCCCAACCGCCAGCGGGGCGATCGTACGGGGCAATTTTCGGGGCAGACATGACGCGAGTTCTGGCAAGAGTGACCGGCGCACTGCGCCAACTTCGGGGGAGCGCAATGACCGGAGGAAACGGAAACGGTTGACGTCACATAGGCAAATTGATGCATAATTGCGAAACATTGCGCCCGTAACTGAGTGCGAATGTCGAGCGATAGGTGCCCGTTAAATCGACGTTTGTAGGCATGTTATCAGGATTTTGCATAAATTGATTTATGCAATGAATAGCATATAAGGTGAGCCCCATGAAGCGTATCTCCATTGCCCCGCAACTTCGTTTTCGCCATGACGGCAACGACCTGCCGCTCGACAAGGTGTTGTCGCTGCTCACGGAAGTGCAGGCGCACGGCAACTTGCAAGCCGCCAGTCAGGTGCTGGGACAGTCGTACCGTGGCGCATGGGGACACGTGAAGGAAGTGGAGTCGCTGATGGGCGCGCCGTTGCTCACGATGGCGCGTGGGCGCGGCGCGGTCCTTACGCCGCTGGCGCAACGATTGCTCTGGGGGCAGAAGCGACTGCAGGCCCGGCTCGGGCCGTTGCTGGAGACGATGGCGTCCGAACTGCAGACCGAGCTCGACGATTTGCTGCTTCAGGAAACCGATCAGTTGCGGCTCTTCGCGAGTCACGGCCTGGCAGTGGCGGCGCTGGTCGATTTCGCGGGACGCGCCGGTTTGCCCATCGACGTCAGTTATCGCGGCAGCATTGAAGCGATTGCCGCGCTCGCCAAGCACGAATGTGAGGTTGCGAGCTTTCACGTGCCGATTGGCGCGCTCGCCGAGCCGGTGCTCGATCAGTACATGCCGCTGCTCAAGGGCAAGTCGTATCGCGTCGCGGATGTGGCGTCGCGGCGTCTCGGTCTGCTCGTCGCGCGCGGCAACCCGCTCGGCATCCGCACGCTGGCCGATCTGCCACGCACGGGCGCGCGCTTCGCGAACCGTGAGCGTGGGTCTGGCACGCGCATCATTTACGACCTGTTGCTGGCGCAGGACGGTATCGATCCCGCGACGGTGGCCGGTGCCGAGAACATCGAATTCACGCACGCCGCCGTTGCTGCTTACATTGCCAGCGGACGCGCCGACGCGGGTCTCGCCATCGAAGCCGCCGCGAGTCAGTTCGGCCTCGACTTCATCCCGATCCTCACGGAGCGTTACTGCCTGATGTTCCCGGAGAGCGGCAGCGAGTCGCCGCATCTTCAGGCTTTGCTCGAGATTCTCCAGAGTGGTGAATACCGGCAGGCCGTTCACGCCATCCCGGGCTACAGCGAAGGAGCGACGGGGCGAGTGACGTCGCTGTCCGAGGCATTCCCGTCACTGGGATGATGTTTCATATGTATTTGCATGCATATGCGATGCGGGATGTTTTTCAATGACTGATGCCCGGCCCGCATGGGCTGGATGTCTGCATCATGTTGCGATGCAGCGCGAACGGTCGTGTGAGGGTATCGGTATTTGCACGAGGCTTGTTGGGACGGGGCGTTTGGTCTACTGTCGTAAGGACTGAGCCCCCGAAAGACCTGTTGTCATCATATGCAATAAAGAACATATGAGATGCGGTCTTGCCCCAGGAGACAATTCGAGATGGTGCCCACACCTCATGCGACGCTCGCGCCGCTGCTGGCTCGCCACGCCGGCCGCGCACACGAGCTGTTGCCGTTGCTGCATGCCTTGCAGGACACCGAAGGCTATGTCGACCCCGCCCACGTGCCTGCCATCGCTGCCGCGCTGAATCTCTCTCGCGCCGAAGTTCACGGCGTCATCACCTTCTATCACCACTTTCGCAGCGCGCCGCCACCGTCGACCATCGTACAGGTCTGCCGTGCGGAGGCTTGTCGCAGTCGCGACGGCGAAGCGCTCGTCGCCCATGTCGAAGCTTGTACCGGCGCGTACATCGATGGCGACGCATGCAATGGCGTGGGCGTCGAATCGGTCTACTGCCTTGGTCAATGTGCGTTGTCGCCTGCTGTGACGATCAACGGCGAATTGCATGCGCGCGTCAGTCCGGCGCGCTTCGACGTGCTGCTCGCCGATGCCGTCGCCAGCAAGGAGGGTCGTCATGACTGAGGCGTCGAAGTCTTTCCGTATCTACATTCCGCGTGACTCCGCGGCGCTCGCGCTCGGTGCGGACAGAGTTGCGGCGGCAGTGGCCGCCGAGGCGACCCGGCGTGGTGTTGCCATCGATATCGTTCGTAATGGCTCGCGGGGCCTGTTCTGGCTGGAGCCGCTCGTCGAGGTAGCGACGCCTGCGGGGCGCGTGGGATACAGCAACGTGCAGCCGTCGCAGATCGCAGCGCTGTTCGACGGCGGTTGGCCCGCGTGCGCGGCTAAGGACGCTGAGTGCGACGTCTCGGCAGAGGACCCCGACGGAAGCTGGGAGGCCGCCATGCCCGCCTGTGTGGGGCGCGTCGAGGCGATTCCTTATCTGGCGCGCCAACAACGTCTGACGTTTGCCCGTGTGGGCGTGACCGACCCGCTGGACCCGGCTGATTATGAGGCTAACGGAGGCCTCGCGGGGCTTCGCGCCTGTCTCGCGCTCGACGCGGAGGCCGCCTGTCAGACGGTGCTCGACTCGGGGCTGCGTGGACGCGGCGGTGCGGCATTCCCGGCAGGCATCAAGTGGCGCACGGTGAGTCGTGCGGAATCCGTGCAGAAGTACGTCGTCTGCAATGCGGACGAAGGCGACTCCGGTACGTTCGCCGACCGTCTCATCATGGAAAGCGATCCGTTCGTGCTCATCGAAGGGATGGTGATCGCGGCGCTGAGCGTGGGCGCGAGTGAAGGCATCGTCTACGTGCGCAGCGAATATCCCCACGCCATCGCGGCGCTCGAAGCGGCGATTGCCGTAGCGCGCCGCGAGGGCTGGCTTGGGCCGGATGTCCTCGGGTCCGGACGCGCCTGCGAATTGCGCGTGGCGAAGGCCGCTGGCGCTTATATCTGCGGCGAGGAAACGGCGTTGCTCGAAAGCCTCGAAGGCAAGCGCGGAGTTGTGCGCGCCAAGCCGCCGATTCCGGCGCTGTCCGGTCTTTTCGGACAGCCCACGCTCATCAACAACGTGATCACGCTGGCGAGCGTGCCGTACATCTTCGCGCATGGGGCGCAGGCCTATCGCGAGTACGGCATGGGCCGGTCGCAGGGCACGCTGCCGGTGCAACTGGCGGGCAATATCCGTCGTGGTGGGCTGGTGGAGCTGGCATTCGGCGTGACGTTGCGCACGCTGCTCGACGACTTCGGTGGCGGCACGGCGAGCGGGCGTCCCGCGAAGGCCATCCAGGTCGGCGGGCCGCTTGGCGCTTATCTGCCCGACGCGCAATGGGACGTGCCGATGGACTACGAGGCCTACGCGGCGTTTGGTGCTGTGGTCGGGCACGGCGGTGTGGTGGTCCACGATGATACGGCCGACATGGCCGGACTGGCGAGCTACGCGATGGAATTCTGCGCGCTCGAATCGTGCGGCAAATGCACGCCGTGCCGGATCGGGTCGACGCGGGGTGTCGAGGTGATCGAGCGGATCCGGCGCGGGGATACGTCCACACGTCAGGTGAAGTTGCTGCATGACCTTTGCGACACGATGGTGTCCGGTTCGCTCTGCGCGATGGGCGGCATGACGCCGTTCCCCGTGCGCTCTGCACTCGAACATTTCCCGGCGGACTTCGGTCTGCCCGACGGCGCGGGATGCGCTGAAGCTGCTTGAAGCTGCTTGATACGTCAACGTCAGAAGCCTGCACGTCTGAATGGGAGAACGACACATGATCCATCCGAATGCACAAGTCTCGCCGGGCCACGGCCCGGACATGGGCACGCCGCGGCGTGAGAGCGAAGTCGAGGTCACGCTGGAGATCGACGGGCTGAGCGTGACGGTCCCGGCGGGCACCTCGATCATGCGCGCCGCAGCGGGCAACGACGTCAACATCCCCAAGCTCTGTGCGACGGATTCCCTCGAACCGTTCGGGTCGTGCCGACTGTGTCTGGTCGAGATCGAGGGGCGGCGTGGATTCCCCGCCTCGTGCACGACGCCCGTCGAGCCGGGCATGAAGGTGCGCACGCAATCGCCGAAGTTGCAGGACCTGCGGCGCAACGTGATGGAGCTGTATATCTCCGATCACCCGCTGGACTGCCTGACGTGCGCGGCCAACGGCGATTGCGAATTGCAGGACATGGCCGGTGTGACCGGTCTGCGCGAAGTCCGCTACGGCTTCGAGGGCGATAACCACATTCACAGCGCCAAAGACGAGTCGAATCCGTACTTCACATACGACCCGTCGAAATGCATCGTATGTAACCGGTGCGTGCGGGCGTGTGAGGAGACGCAGGGCACGTTTGCGCTGACGATCTCCGGGCGTGGCTTCGAGGCGCGCGTCTCGGCCGGGCAGGATCAGCCATTCATGGACTCGGAGTGCGTGTCGTGCGGCGCTTGCGTGGCGGCATGCCCGACGGCCACGTTGCAGGAAAAAAGCATCGTCGAGATGGGGCAGCCCGAGCATGCGGTCGTGACGACGTGCGCGTACTGCGGCGTCGGCTGTGCTTTCAAGGCGGAAATGAAGGGTGGCGAGGTCGTGCGCATGACCCCGTACAAGGACGGTCTCGCGAACGAGGGCCATGCCTGCGTCAAGGGACGCTTCGCCTGGGGCTACGCCACGCACAAGGAGCGCATCACCAAGCCGATGATCCGTAGCAAGATCACCGATCCGTGGCGCGAAGTGTCGTGGGACGAGGCGCTCGACTACGCGGCGTCGGAGTTCCGTCGGCTGCAGGCGAAGTATGGTGTCGACGCCATTGGCGGCATCACGTCGTCGCGCTGCACGAACGAAGAGACGTATCTCGTGCAGAAGCTCGTGCGTGCCGCGTTCGGCAATAACAACGTGGATACCTGCGCGCGCGTCTGTCATTCGCCGACGGGCTACGGGCTGAAGCAGACGCTCGGCGAGTCCGCCGGTACGCAGACCTTCAAGTCGATCGAACACGCCGACGTGATTCTCGTGATGGGCGCGAACCCGACGGACGGGCATCCCGTCTTCGCCTCGCGACTCAAGCGTCGTGTGCGCGAGGGGGCGAAGCTCATCGTGATCGATCCGCGCCGCATCGATATCGTCGACGGACCGCACGTGAAGGCGGCATTCCATCTGCCGCTGCGTCCCGGCACCAACGTGGCGATGGTCAATGCGCTGGCGCACGTGATTGTCACCGAGGGATTGCTGGCCGAGGCGTTCATTGCCGAGCGGTGCGAAGACCGGGCGTTTGCACAGTGGCGCGATTTCGTGGCGCTGCCGGAGAACTCGCCCGAGGCGGTGTCCGTGGTGACGGGCGTACCTGCCGAGCAGATTCGCGGTGCTGCGCGTTTGTATGCGACGGGCGGCAACGCGGCGATCTACTACGGGCTGGGCGTGACCGAGCACGCGCAGGGCTCGACCACGGTCATGGGTATCGCGAACCTGGCAATGGCGACGGGCAACGTCGGGCGCGAAGGGGTCGGCGTGAACCCGTTGCGCGGACAGAACAACGTGCAGGGTTCGTGCGACATGGGCTCGTTCCCGCACGAGTTGCCGGGCTACCGGCATGTCTCCGATACGCTGGTGCGCGAGGAATTCGAAGCCGCGTGGGGCGTGACGTTACAGGCCGAACCGGGGCTGCGTATCCCGAACATGTTCGACGCGGCCATCCACGGCAGCTTCAAGGGGCTTTACTGTCAGGGCGAGGACATCGTGCAGTCCGACCCCAACACCCAGCACGTGGCGGCGGCGATGGAGGCGATGGAGTGCATCGTCGTGCAGGACATCTTCCTGAATGAAACCGCGAAGTATGCACACGTGCTGCTGCCGGGCACGACGTTCCTCGAAAAGGACGGTACGTTCACCAACGCCGAGCGACGCATTTCTCGCGTGCGCCGGGTGATGGCGCCGTTGCCGGGCATGGCCGACTGGGAAGTCACCATCGCATTGGCGAAGCGGCTGGGCTACGAGATGCCGTACGCGCATCCGTCCGAGATCATGGACGAGATCGCACGGCTTACGCCGACGTTCCACGGCGTGAGCTATGCGCGTCTGGACGAAGCGGGCAGTCTGCAATGGCCGTGCAACGACGAAGCACCCGATGGCACGCCGATCATGCACGTCGACGCCTTTGTGCGCGGTAAGGGACGCTTCATCATCACGCGTTACGTGCCGACGGACGAGAAGGTCACGCCGCGCTATCCGCTGCTGCTCACCACGGGTCGCATCCTCTCGCAATACAATGTCGGAGCGCAGACGCGCCGCACGCACAACGTTCACTGGCACGACGAAGATCGGCTCGAAATCCACCCGCACGACGCGCAGGAGCGGGGCATCAAGGATGACGACTGGGTCGGTATCCGGAGCCGAGCGGGCGAGACGGTGCTGCGGGCGGTGCTCAGCGAACGTATGCAACCCGGCGTGGTTTATACGACGTTCCATTTCCCGGAATCGGGCGCGAACGTCATCACGACGGATAACTCGGACTGGGCAACGAATTGCCCGGAATACAAGGTGACGGCCGTGCAGGTGCTGCCGGTGGTGCAGCCGTCGGCATGGCAGGCCAAGTATTCGTCCTTCAACCGCACACAGCTTGAATTGCTCGATGCGGCCCGCAACCCTGCCGAACCGGTGTCGGCGAAGTAGGGGGGCGCGAACCCTGGAATGACCTGGAGTCAGTGTTTGACGATGTCCAACCCGTTACTTGAAGTGGCTGAAGCCCGCGAAGCCAGTGAGTCGGCAGGCGATGAGATCGATGGCATCGCTGCCCCCGTGTGCGACGTCGCGCCGACAGCCATCGACCCCGAAAGCCTCTCGCCGCACGCCACATTCGCCGTGCGGCGTTTTCGTCATGGCGCGTGGCAGGCGGCGAGCGACGAACTCGCCGAGGAAGTGCCCGTCGCGCTGGAGTTCAACGGCATTTCGCATGTGGTGATGCTCGCGACACCGGCCGATATCGAAGACTTCGCGCTGGGGTTCGCGTTGTCGGAAGGCATTCTGAACGACCGGCGCGAGTGTTACGGAGTGGACGTCTCGGCGACTTCGCTGGGCATTACGGCGCACCTCGAAGTGTCGTCGCGCGCGTTCGTTGGGCTCAAGGAGCGGCGTCGCAATCTGACGGGGCGCACTGGGTGCGGGCTTTGCGGCACGGAGAGTCTCGATCAGGTGTTGCGGCCGTTGCCGTCCGCTGGCGAGCCGTTGCGTGTGACCCATGCGGCGCTAGCGGCGGCGCATGCGGGGCTCGCCGCACATCAGGCGCTCAACGGCGTGACCGGTGCGGTGCACGGCGCGGCCTGGTGCTCGCCGCAGGGCGAGATCGTCTGTCTGCGGGAAGACGTCGGCCGACATAACGCGCTCGACAAGCTCATCGGGGCGCTGGCCCGCGAGGGGCGTGCGTTCGACGGCGGCTTTGTGCTGATGACGAGTCGCGCCAGCGTGGAAATCGTGCAGAAAGCGGCGCAGGTCGGCATTCCGATGGTGGCGGCCGTGTCGGCGGCCACCGCGCTGGCGGTGCGTACGGCGCAGGCGGCGGGTGTGGCGCTTGTCGGCTTCGTGCGTGGCGAACAGTGCGTGATTTACACCGGCGGGGCGGCGCTCGACGAGCGCGTCTGACGGCCTTGACCCTGACGGAGCGGGAGACTTTCGATGGACGGCAACAACCTCGTGCGTATGGCCAACCGCATTGCAGACTTCTTCGACTCGTTGCCCGATCGCGAAGAAGCGCTGGATCAGGTCGCCACGCATCTGCATAAATTCTGGGATCCGCGCATGCGCTCGCAGATTCTCGCCCTCGTCGACACCCCGGACGGCGAGGAAATGCACGCGCTCGTGCGCGAAGCGCTGACGCGCCACCGAGCGCGCCTGACGCCAGCGGCCTGACGCGTCGCGCGGGCCTACGCAGCTCGCGGTATAGTAGGGGTGACGGTCGCGCACCGGCGCGGCTTTATCAGCGGAGGACTTGATGAGCGATACCCCCACGCGCAAGCCCGGCCCACAGCATCCTCACAAGGAAGATGCCGTGGAACGCGATCTCGACGAAGCGCTCGAGGAGACGTTTCCGGCGAGCGATCCCGTGTCCATCGAAGTCGACAAACCGAAGCGGGTTCCCGCGTCGCGACCTGGCGAGACGAAGTGAGTCGAGCGCAGCCCCGTCCGGCGGGGCAGCAGCAGAAAATAAATCTCCGGTCCGACGCGGGTTTGCCGCCCGGGCGGGCCGAATTCGTGGCAAAATGCCGCGCCTGACTCTCTCAGGCTGGGACTGTAGGAAATAAATGGCGGCAGGTACGGTAAAAAAAGTTCGACGCTACGCGCTGGAAACCATCGACGTGATGGGACAGAGCGGGCTTGGCGTCGTCGAACGCCCGGATGGGCGTTTCGTCATGTATCCGGAATACTGGACACAGACGCAGGCGCTCAGCCAGAAAATGCGCACGCTGTATCGCCGTAACTGCCAGCTCGAATACCAATTGGCGAAGCTCACG
Organism: Pandoraea sp. NPDC090278; assembly: GCF_044772185.1. NCBI lineage: Bacteria > Pseudomonadati > Pseudomonadota > Betaproteobacteria > Burkholderiales > Burkholderiaceae > Pandoraea > Pandoraea sp. NPDC090278. The sequence goes on from NZ_JBIVYJ010000001.1 coordinate 937,259, forward strand.
CGTGAGCTCGACCGTCTGCGTAGCGTGGTCGACACGCCGCGTCCCGCCGGTAATCCGCAGGCGTCGCTGCCCGGCACCGACGTGCCACAGCCCGAACCCAAGCTCGAACGCAAGACGGCCAGCGATCTGCCGCCCCGACGACGTAAACGCGCCGCCTGAGCGCCATTGCCGTCACGACGTCATGTGATGCAGCAACGACGTCAACGGACATGACCCTGCAAGTCCTCCCGATTCATCCAGTTACAGCGAAACTCCAAGTCCTCGTCATTTCCCATTAACAGCCAGCTTATTGCCCGCTTCGCCGACCATCATGGCGCTTACCGCATCGCAACTCGAAACCTTCCGTAACGACGGTTATCTGATCCTCCCGCGCTACGTTGCGCAGGCCGACTGCGAGGCGATTCTGGCCGATGTGCGAGCGCAGTTGGCGGCGGCCACGCTACCGCTCGAGTTCGAAGCCGATGTGGGTTATGCGGGCGCGCCGCAATCGCGTGATGCGGAGGGTGGCCAGACGGTTCGCCGTCTGCTCAAGGCTTACGATCGCGGCGATGCACTGCGCAACTGGGCCACGCGCCCGGACCTGATCGAATCGCTTGCCCAGATCTTCGGCGAAGACGTGGTGCTGACGCTTGCGCACCACAACTGCGTGATGACGAAACATCCGCACTTCGGTACGGCGACCGGCTGGCATCGCGATATCCGCTACTGGTCGTTCCCTGAGAACTCACTGGTTTCGGTCTGGCTGGCACTGGGGCCGGAGACGCGCGACAACGGCGCGCTTCGTTTCATCCCGGGTTCGCACCGCGAGCAGCTTCAGCCGCATCAGCTCGATTCGCTGGATTTCCTGCGTCCCGACGAACCGGACAATCAACCGCTCGTGGCGCGCGGCAAGCAAGTCGAGCTTGCACAAGGCGACGTCGTGCTGTTCCACAGCGGACTGTTTCACGCAGCTGGCCGAAATGAAGGCGACACCACCAAATTCTCGGTCGTGTTCGCATACCGTGGCGAGAGCAATCCGCCCAAGCCGGGAACCCGTTCTGCCTCGGCAGGCGAGGTTGAACTCGGCCACTGACGCAAATTTGGGTGCTTTCCTAAACCGGTAGGCACCTTTTCCCGCGTAGACTCTCCGGCCACCCTTGTGGTGTCAGGCGCTGGCGCACGTGAGCCGCATCGTTCCGATATCGATGCCGTGCCGCGCCAGTAATCTGCCTGACGCCATTCCATGAACCTGTGACGTGTCGCTCCCGCGCGGTGCAAAGCCGCGTGGACCCGGTGGCTGCACGTCCGTTTCCGGAGGAGACACGTGTCCCATTTACCCATCTCACCTGCTGCCCCAGCGGCATCGCCCGCGGCAACCGACGCTTCGGGCGAAGCGAGCCGTGCCACCTGGGGATCGCGGCTGGGTTTCGTGCTGGCCGCCGCTGGCTCTGCCGTTGGTCTTGGCGCGGTCTGGAAGTTTCCGTACGTCGTCGGGCAGCACGGCGGTGGTGCCTTCCTCGCTGTCTATCTGGCCTGTGTGCTGACGCTTGGTGTCGCGCTGTTGCTGGCAGAGATGACGGTTGGCCGTTTGACGGGGCAGTCCATCACGACCGCGATGCGCACGCTCGGCGGACGCGCCTGGGCCTGGGTCGGGCGCGTCGCCACGTTCAATGCATTCGCGATTCTCTCGTTCTACGTCGTGGTCGGCGGTTGGACTGTGACTTACCTGATGCGCGCGTTCACGGGCTCGATCCTCGCGAACGATACGCAGCGGCTAGTCGCCGAGTTCTCGGCGTTCACCGCGAATCCGGTGGCGTCACTCGCAAGCATGGGGGTGTTTCTCGGTCTGGCGGCACTGATCGTCGCAGCCGGTGTACAGAAAGGCATCGAGCGGGCAGGCAAGTGGCTCATGCCCGCGCTGTTCCTGCTGATGTTGCTGGTCATTGCCCGCGCGCTCACGTTGCCCGGCGCGATGGCGGGTGTGGCCTGGTTCCTTACGCCCGACTTTTCGATGATCTCCGGCGACACGTTGCTCGAAGCACTGGGACTGGCGTTCTTCTCGTTGTCGCTGGGGGCGGGGATGATCGTGGTGTACGGATCCTATCTGCCGCGCGACGCACGGCTCGCCGGTTCGGCCGTCTGGGTCGCGACGCTTGCGACGCTGGCGTGCTGCCTTGCCGGTCTGATGATCTTGCCCGCCGTTTTCGCGTTCGGCGTGCCGCCCGACGCCGGTCCCGGCCTCACGTTCATCACCATGCCCGCCATCTTTGCGCAGATGCCGTTCGGGCACGCGATTGCCATCGCATTCTTCCTGCTGTTGCTGTTCGCCGCGCTGACCTCGGCCGTCTCGCTGTACGAGCCGGTCGCGGCCTTTCTGATCGACGAATATCAATGGCAGCGTGGTCCGGCAGTCCTCGCCGTGTTCGTCTCGACCTTCCTGTTCGGTGCACCGGCGGCGCTCTCGTTCGGCATCTGGTCGGACGTGCGACTGTTCGACCGCACGATCTTCGATCTGATGGACTACGTCACCGTCAATCTGCTGATGCCGGTCGGCGGGCTTTGTATCGCGATCTTCGTCGGTGCGTGCATCTGGCCCAAGGCGCGGACTGTGCTGGAAGGTTCGCGTACGCAGTGGTTTGTGCCGGTATGGCGCGTACTGCTGTTGGTGCTCACGCCGATTGCCATCTTCGGCGTCTGGTATCAGACGTTCTGAGGCTTCGACTTGGATCGCTGGACGCGGGCGCTGACCACGACAGTGGCGTCAGCGCCCGCATCGGGTGGTGACGCTTTACGCGACCGGCGTGCGCATCGTCACCCATTCTTCGGCGGCTGTCGGGTGTACCGCCAGCGTGCGATCGAAGTCGGCCTTCGTTGCGCCCATCGACAGCGCGACGCCCAGCAACTGCACCTGTTCGCCTGCGTGATCCCCGACCATATGCGCGCCGACGATCTTGTCGGTGGCACCGTCGACGAGCAGCTTCATCAGCATCTTTTCCTGACGGCCCGACAGCGTCGCCTTGAGCGGGCGGAAGGTGGCCTTGTACACCTTGAGCTGTGGGTATTGTGCGCGGGCTTCACTCTCAGTCAGTCCCACCACACCGATCTCCGGTGTGCTGAACACTGCCGTCGGAATCAGTTTGTGGTCGACGCGCGTGGTGCGCTCCCCGAACACCGTATCTGCGAACGCCTGGCCTTCGCGAATCGCCATCGGCGTGAGGTTGACGCGATCGGTGACGTCGCCAACGGCAAAGATCGACGGCACATTCGTGCGCGAGAACTCGTCGACGATCACCGCCCCCTTGTCGTTGAGTGCCACGCCACTGGCCGCCAGCCCGAGTCCTTGCGTGTACGGCACACGCCCCGCAGCGCTCAACAGCACGTCCGCTTCGTGTGCGGTGCCGTCCGACAGCGTAATACGCAAGCCGTCCTGCATCTTCTCTGTGCGCTCGATCGTACGCTCCAGCAGGATCTCGATACCTCGCTCGCGATATGCGGCTTCGAGCGACGTCCGGACTTCCTCGTCGAATCCACGCAGCAGATGCGGTCCGCGATGTACGACGGTCACCTTCGAGCCAAGCCCGGCGAAAACCCCCGCGAATTCCAGTGCAATGTAACCGCCGCCGATGATCGTGATGCGCTTGGGGAGCGATTCGAGATGAAACACTTCGTTCGACGAAATGGCGTGCTCGCGTCCGACGAAGTGTGGCTGATCTGCCGGACGGCCGCCTGTCGCGATCAGGATGTTGCGCGCGGTAATGCGCTCACCGGTGGCGGGCAGCACAACGGTGTGCGGGCCTTCGACCACGGCGCGCGCGGCGACGAGTTCGGCCCCCGCGCGTTCGAGGTTGGTCGTGTAGATGCCTTCGAGTCGCGCAATCTCGGTGTCCTTGCGGGCGATCAGCGTTTTCCAGTCGAACTTGGGGGACGGCACTTCCCAGCCGAAACCTGCGGCATCTTCGAATTCGTCGGCAAACCGGCTGGCGTAGACCAGCAGCTTCTTCGGCACGCAACCACGAATGACGCACGTGCCACCCACGCGAAATTCTTCCGCGACTTTCACACGCGCGCCGTATTGCGCGGCGACGCGTGCGGCGCGCACGCCGCCCGAACCGGCACCGATCACGAACAGATCCACATCGAACTGGGACATTGCTGACTCCTTTTTGTCATTGGGCACACCGGACAGTCGGTCGATGGCCCCGTGCTGCTAGCGTTGAGCGATTGTGCCAGAGACATGCTCCCTACATCGGGAGGGCCCCGGGATTTTCGGACGCCTCCGAGTCCCGGGGCAGTCAACGCCCCATTGACCGCCGTTAAAACCCCGCCGTGCCTCGCCATAAGGCGCATCGTGCGTCAATTCGGGTTTTCGCACGGTCGTGCGCTTTTGTTGATCCACATCAATGCGTCAGACGAAACGCAGGACGACAATCGAAGCGTCGAAAGTCGATCAATGCTTCACCGGCGAGCGCGGACACTGGCCCATAAGGCGGTCAAAACGTATCGTCGATGATCAATCGCGGTTACCGGATGTTTCTGAAGTGAAACAAATCTCGGGAATTCTTCGGACATCTGCGAATGGTGGAATAAGAAGTGCATAAGAATCAAATAGTTGTCTCTCGTGGTCCGAAATTTGCTCTGACTATCCTAAGACAGGCGGGGATCACCGCCGATACACGAGGATGTCATGACGAAGTCGCTTACCCGCCTCATGGGCGCCAGCTCGGCGCTGGCGTTGTTGTGTTGCTTCTGGATGGTGGCATCGGCACATGCCGCCAATCCGCCGCAGACCGTGAATTCCACCGGTGTGCACGCGGCGACGAAGACCGCAACGGCGCAAGCCAAGTCTGGCGCCCGGCCGACACGGGCCGCACGTTCGAAGCGTGCGGCCCGGGCGTCGGCCCGGGTGTCACCCCATACGCCGCCTGGTTCACCGCCGCCAGCGCTCGTGGGCGCGGCCCCCGCGCCGTGGCACGACGTGTTTGCGGACGCGGGCGCGTGGGCGGCAGATCCGGTCATCGTCAGCGGTCGCACGTTAGGTGGGACGCTCGGCAATGCCGGGCTGACGTCGGGCACGGACGGCATGGTGACCGGACCGCGTGCCGGACTCACAGGGCTGTATCAGACGCTCTGGCATCGCGCGTTGACCAATCCCGTCCTCAATACCCAGTTGTTCGCCGGTGCACCGGAATACTTCGGACTGCATTTCTAGGCGTTCGCGCTTCGCGGCGAGTCGTATTGTCTGTTCCGCCTGCGCTGATCGCGTCACCGTTTCATTTGCGATGCATTTCAGGCAATCGGAGCGTCCGGACCTTTGATAGGTCGGTACACCCCGACTGCCTCGCATGCCGCATTCACCGCCGCGTTGATCGCAGTCCCGTGCGTCTGAATGCACACGGGACTGCAGGACTTCGCCCATTCCCCGCCACGCTTGCCTATGCCTTGCCCGTCTTGCCCCACGCGACGTTGGGGCCTGCGGTTGACGGTGCACGCCCATGCCCCGTGCTTGCCTCGCCAAGTTCAATGCGGGTAGGATTGACCCGCAGTTCAAGCGTGGCATTTCCTCAAGACATGCCGACTGCCGGCATGCCATTCCGTTCTGGAGCCCCCTTATGAGCACGCCTGACGTTTCTGTGCAAAGCCCTCCCCAGAAGAAAGCGATACCCATCGGGCTAATTGCCGGTGTGATCGTGATGATTGCCGTGCTCTTTATTCCGATGCCCGACGATCTGCCGGTCGCTGGCCATCGCATGCTGGCTATTCTCGCCTTTGCCGTGGTGGTGTGGATTACCGAGGCCGTGTCGTACGAGGCCAGCGCCATCATCATCACTTCGCTGATGGCGTTTCTCGTGGGCACCGCGCCCACGGTGCAGGACCCGAGCGTCGAGTACGGCACGTCGCGTGCCATCAGCATGGCGCTTGCCGGGTTCTCCAACTCGGCCCTCGCGCTGGTGGCCGGTGCGCTCTTCATTGCTGCGGCGATGACCCTCACCGGGCTCGACCGTCGCATCGCACTTGTGACCCTCTCCAAGATCGGGACCAGCACGCGCCGCGTGATGATCGGCGCCGTTGCCGTCACGATCCTGCTTTCGCTTGTCGTACCGAGCGCCACCGCCCGCAGTGCCTGTGTGGTGCCGATCATGATGGGTGTGATTGCCGCGTTCGGTGTCGACAAGCGCTCGAACATTGCCGCGGGCATCATGATCATCGTGGCGCAGGCGACCAGTATCTGGAACGTCGGTATTCAGACGGCCGCTGCACAGAACTTGCTGACGGTGGGCTTCATGGACAAGATGCTCGGCGACCGCATTACGTGGGCTGAGTGGCTTGTCGCTGGCGCACCGTGGGCGATCATCATGTCGGTGGTGCTCGTGGTGCTCGTGCTCAAGCTGATGCCGCCCGAGGCCGATGCCATTGCAGGCGGCAAAGAAGCCGTGGAAGCGCAATTGCGCGAAATGGGGCCGATGACGAGTTCGCAAAAGCGTTTGCTCGCCGTGTCGATCGGCCTGCTGCTGTTCTGGGCGACGGAAGGCAAGCTGCACCGCTTCGATACGACCTCGGTCACCTACGTCGGTCTGGTGGTGCTGATGCTGCCGCGTTTTGGCGTGATGACCTGGAAGGACGTGCAGTCGCGCATTCCCTGGGGCACCGTGATCGTGTTCGGGGTCGGTATCAGTCTTGGCACCGCATTGCTCACGACGCAGGCAGGGCAGTGGCTGGGCAATCACGTGGTGGCTGCAACGGGTCTCGATTCGCTGCCGACGTTGTCGATCTTCGCGATACTCGCCGCATTCCTCATCCTCATTCACCTGGGTTTCGCGAGCGCCACGGCGCTGACCTCGGCCATGCTGCCGATTCTGATTGCCGTGCTGCAAACCTTGCCGGGCGACTTCAACAGGCTGGGCATGACCATGTTGCTCGGCTTCACGGTCAGCTTCGGTTTCATCCTGCCGATCAACGCACCGCAGAACATGGTGTGTCTGGGCACCGACACGTTCACCGCGAAACAATTCGCCAAGGTGGGGATCATCGTCACTGTCGTGGGTTACGCCTTGCTGCTGGTGTTCGCCGCGACGTACTGGCGCTGGCTGGGCTGGTTGTAATGCGCGCCTGCTGCGCTCGATGAATAAGGAGTCACTATGCGAATCCCCCTGAAAGACGCCGTCGATTTCGGCAAACAACTGCTGCTCGCGCAGGGCGTGCCGGACGACATTGCGCTCGACGTCGCTGAGCATCTCGTGGAATCGGACCGTGTCGGCTATGCGAGTCACGGCCTGTCGATTCTGCCGACCTATCGCAAAGTGCTTGAGGACGGACAGGTCAATCCGACTGGACGTCCGACCGTTCTCACCGATCACGGCAATCTGTTGTTGTTCGAGGGCAATCGCGGCTTCGGTCAGCACGTCGGCAAGTTCGTGGTGGAGCATGCGATTGCGCGCGCCTTCGACAAGGGCGTGGCGATTCTGACGCTGCGCAACAGTCACCATCTGGGCCGCATGGGCCAGTATGGCGAGATGGCGGCGCATCAAGGGCTGGTGTTCATGGCGTTCACGAACGTGACGAACCGCCAGCCGATGGTCGCTCCGTTCGGCGGCAGCGAGCCGCGCCTGACGACCAATCCGTTGTGCTTTGCGGGGCCTTTGCCGAACAACCGTCCGCCGCTGGTGGTGGACATGGCGACGAGCGCCATCGCCATCAACAAGGCGCGTGTGCTGGCGGCCGAAGGCAAACAGGCGCCGCCGGGATCGTTGATCGACGGTCACGGCAATCCGTCGACCGATCCGAACGCGCTCTTCACTGAGCCGTTCGGTGCGTTGCTGCCGTTCGGTGGGCACAAGGGCTACGCGCTGGGCATCGTGACGGAGTTGCTGGCGGGTGTGCTCTCGGGCGGCGGTACGATACAGCCGGAACACCCGCGTGCGGGTGTGGCGACGAACAATATGTTCGCCATCGTGCTCAACCCGCAAGTCGACTTCGCCGCGACGTGGCGCTCGCACGAGGTGGAGGCGTTCATCGACTATCTGACGTCATGCCCGCCGCAGCCTGGCTTCGACCGCGTGCAGTATCCCGGCGAATATGAGGCAGACAACCGCAAGAAGCACCATGATCACATCGACCTCACGACACCGATTTGGGAGTCGCTATTGAAGATGTCGACGGATCTCGGTGTCGCGACGCCGCGAACGTTGTGATGTGCATGGTGGACTCGGGGCGCGACAGGGTTCGCGTCCGGGTTCGCCGGACCTTAGGAAGGACACGGCGCGACAACAGCGCTGCAGCAGGCTCAGGCGATGGAAGTCGTGTCGCAGGGAGAAGTGAAATTCATGGCATTACTCAAGGTAGACGTGGTCAGTACCGAGCGCGCGATTTTCTCGGGCGAGGCGCGCTTCGTTGAAATCCCCGGCTCGGCAGGTGAGCTGGGGGTGTTGCCGGGGCACACACCGCTGCTCTCGGGGGTGCGTCCCGGAACGGTGCGCATCGAAGGCGCCGACGGTACCGAGACGTTCCTGTACATCGCCGGTGGCTTCGTCGAGATCCAGCCCGACCGGGTGACGGTGCTCGCCGACACAGCCATGCGTGCCGACAGCCTCGATCAGGCGCGCGCCGAGCGTGCCCGCGAAGCGGCGGCCGCATTGCTGGAGCAACAGACCGGCGACATCGATTACGCCAAGGCGCAGGCCGAACTGGCCGAGGCCGTGGCACAACTGCAAGCCATTCGCCGCCTACGCAAACAAAAGTCGCGGGCGCAAGGCGATTAACCGTAACCGTAGTTGGTCTTCAGGTCGCCCGTCGGGCGACCGTCACCTAGGCTGACCTCCAGCCTGTCAAAGCCAGTCGGTCCTCACCGGACCGCTCGCCGCGCTTCTCCCCCCGATCCCAAAGGTGCAACCGCTTGAGGTAAACCCTGAAGCGATTCCGCTTGCGTCATTTTTTTGGAATAACTATATTGCTTTCAGATAACAGTTATTGCACTGAGATAACTGTTTAGCAAGAAATGCGTTGATCGCATTGTCGCCATCTCAATGCACGCGTGATGTCCACGCGTCGGTGCCCTTGGAGTTCAAATGAGCGAGACAGCAAAGCAAACGGAGCAGGAAGTCCTCTTCACGCAGGTTGGCAAGGTGGCGGTGATCACCTTGAATCGTCCGCAGGCGCTTAACGCCTGGACCATTGCCATGCGCGAACTGATCATCGACGCGCTCCAGCGTTTCAATGCCGACGACAACGTGGCAGCCGTGATCATGACCGGTGCCGGTCGCGCGTTCTCGGCTGGACAGGATCTGGCAGAAGCAAAGCATTTCGACGGCGACACGGCCATCGAGTGGATCAAGGGTTGGGAGCATTACTACGACGTGATTCGTAGCCTGAAGAAGCCGCTGGTCATGGCGCTAAACGGTACGGCTGCAGGCTCGGCCTTCCAGGTGTCGCTGCTGGGCGACATTCGCGTCGGCCACCCGGGCGTGCGCATGGGGCAGCCGGAGATCAACGCCGGTATCGCGAGCACGACCGGTCCGTGGATCATGAATCACATGCTGGGGCTGTCGCGCACGATCGAGCTGACGCTTACTGGCCGTCTGATGGACGCGGACGAAAGCCATCGTCTTGGCCTGATCCATCACCTCGTGCCGGAAGACAAGGTGTTCGACAAGGCGCTGGAAATCGCGACGGAACTCGCCGAGAAGCCGCCGGTGGCGATGCGTCTGGACAAGCAGCGCTTCCGCGAAATGACCGAAGGCACGTTCCAGGACGCTATCGAAGCGGGCATGCGCATTCAACGCGAGTCGTACGAGTCGGGCGAACCGGCGCGCATGATGGCTGCGTTCTTTGCCAAGCGTGCTGCCAAGGCCGAAACGGCAAAGGCCTGACGCTGCCACACCCGGCCGATCCGCAAGAGATCGCCATCGACTGAAGCGTTACCCCCCGTCGCCGCCTGCGAACACATTGTCACAACGGCGCGACGGGCGGCAACCCACACAGGGCAGGCGTGTTGCGTCTGTCCATCGCACAAGCGGAGTTCTTTATGTCTCACTCGCACGACCCGCAAAATCCGTCCCGCCGCCGTCTGCTTCAAATGGCCGGTGTCACTGCACTGGCTGGCTCGGTGCCGATGCTCGCGTCGCACTCGGTGTTCGCTCAGGCCAAGCAGTTGATCGTCTCCGATCCGGGTGGCCCGTACACCGCCGCTTATCGCCGGGCGTTCTACGACCCGTTCGAGAAGGCGACCGGCATCAAGGTTGTGAGTGTGGCGCGCGATTCGCAGCCGGTGGCGCAGTTCGCCGCGATGGTGCAGACGAAGAACTTCGTGTGGGACGTCACCACGCTCACGCTGTCGGCTGACATTCCGTATCTCGAATCGAAGGGCTTTCTCGAGCCGATCGGCATGAAGGCCGCCGACTTCCCCGGCATCATGCCCGAGGCCGTGACGGCCGACTGGCTGGGTGTCGACGTCTACTCGACCGTGCTGGCGTATCGCACCGACAAGTTTCAGAAGGAAGCGCCGCAGACGTGGGCCGATTTCTGGGACGTGAAGCGTTTCCCTGGCCGTCGTTCGCTGCGCCGCAGCCCGCTCGACACGCTGGAACAGGCGCTCATGGCCGACGGCGTGCCCATCGACAAGCTGTATCCGCTCGATCTCGACCGCGCCTTCAAGTCGCTCGACAAGATCAAGCCGCACATCAACCTCTGGTGGACATCGGGGGCGCAGGCCATGCAGGCGATCCAGAGCGGCGACGTCGACATGATGTCGACGTGGAACGGGCGTGCGCAGGCGGCCATCGACAACAAAGCGCCGGTGAAGATCGTCTGGAATCAGGGGCTGTATTCCATCGAAGGATGGGGGATTCCGAAGGGCACGCCGCGCGCCGAGTTCGCCAAGCAGTTCGTTCGTTTCTGCGGCGATCCGGCCCGACAAGCGCTCATCACGCAGGATCTCGCGTACGGTCCGACCAACCTCAAGGCATTCGACGGCATTCCCAAGGAGCGCGCGCCACTGCTGCCGACCGCACCTGCCAACCTCAAGGGCATGCGTCTGCCGAGCCCGCAGTGGTGGGCCGAGAACCGTACGAAGGCGACCGAGCGTTTCAACGCGTGGCTGCTGTCGTAAGCATCGATGCAAGTGTTGTGAATACCGGAGCAGGATGAGCACGAATATGAGCACCAAACTGGAAACCATCGGTCTTGCCAAGACGTACCGCGAGACGCCCGCGCTTCTGCCGACGGATCTGCGCGTCGCGGCAGGGGAATTTCTCACGTTGCTCGGGCCGTCTGGCTCGGGCAAGACCACGCTGCTGCAAATGATCTCGGGGCTGGTCGAACCCAGCGCGGGTCAGTTGCTCATCGATGGGCGCGACGCCACGCACGACGCACCGGGCAAACGTGGCATCGGGATGGTGTTCCAGAGCTATGCGCTCTTTCCGCACATGACTGTCTGGGAGAACGTGGCGTATGGGTTGCGCATGCGCAAGCTGCCGCGCGCCGAGCTGGGACCGGCCGTCGACTCGGCGCTCGCGATGGTCAAGATGCAGGCGTTCGCGCAACGTCTGCCGTCGGAGCTGTCGGGCGGTCAGCAGCAACGTATCGCGCTGGCACGCTGCTTCGCGTTTCGTCCGTCGATCATCCTGCTCGACGAGCCGCTCGGCGCGCTCGACAAGAAGTTGCGTGAGCACATGCAACTGGAAATCCGGCGTCTGCATCAGGAACTGGGCGCAACGTTCATCTACGTGACGCACGATCAGGATGAGGCGCTCACGCTGTCCGATCGCATCTGTCTGATGAATCAGGCGCGCATCGAACAGATCGGTACACCGGCGCAGTTGTACGACCGTCCGGCCACGCGTTTTGCCGCCGACTTCCTCGGGCATTCGAATCTGCTCGACGGCGTGGTGGAGCGCCTGGCGGACGGACGCGTCGCGCTGCGCGTCGGTGAGCGTCTGGTGCCCATTGGCCCGAGCCCCGATTTGCCAGCCGCAGGTGCGGCGAGTCTACTCGTACGCCCGGAGGCAGCACGGCTGACGACGCCGGAAGACGGTGCACTTGCCGGGACGATTCGCGAAGTGGTCTTTCTCGGCTCAGACACGCGCGCCATCGTATCGCTGGGGCAGGGCGGTGAATCCGGCTCCGCTGCCGATGCAGAGCGCGCGCATTTCACTGTGCGCTGTCCGCGCGAGCTGACGCCACGCGTAGGCGAGCGCGTCGGGCTCGCGTGGGATCACGGCCGCGCCACGTTGCTCACGCGCTGAGTCCTCTTTCGCCCAAGTCATCCGCTTCAGGAGTATTTGCCATGTGGCTTGTTCAACGCCTGCCCCAGGCGGGGTCCCGTATTGCCTGGCCGAAACACGTGGCCCGGTGGTTGCCCGCGCTGCCCGCCTTGCTGTTCCTCGCTGTGTTCTTCATCATGCCGGTCGTCGAGATCTTGCAGGGCGGCCTTTACGATGCCGACGGCGTGCTGTCCGTCGCGCAATTCGCGCGCATGACGCACTCGGCCGTCTATATCAAGGTGCTCGGCTCGACCTTCTGGATTGCCTTCCTGACGGCCGCGTTGTCGGTGCTCTTGGGCTATCCGGTCGCGTATCTGCTGGCTCGCCTGTCGGCGCGCTCGCGCGAGCGCTGGCTGTTGTGGATTGTGCTGCCGTTCTGGACGAGCTATCTCGTCAAGACCTACGCCTGGATGTTGCTGCTCTCCAAGACAGGGCTGCTCACGACGCTCGCCACGCACCTCGGTCTGCTCGACAGCGCGGGCACGCTCGCACCGTCGATGACGGGCGTGCTGATCGGCATGGTGCACGCGATGCTGCCGCTCGCCGTCATGACGATGCTGCCGATCATGCGCGGCATCAACATGCAACTCGTGCAGGCGGCGCAAACGCTCGGCGCGGATCGCTCGACGGGCTTCTTCACGGTGTTCCTGCCGTTGTCCGGACCGGGCGCGGCGGCGGCCGGGTTGCTCGTCTTCATCACCAGTCTCGGCTTCTTTATCGTGCCCGCACTGCTGGGCTCGCCGCGTGAGTCGATGGTGGCGCAACTGGTCATTTCGTCCGTGCTGGAATTGTTCGACCTGCGGTTTGCGGGCGCGCTCTCGACGGTCCTGCTGCTGTGCTCCATCGTCGTGTTCTTTATTTACGACCGGGTGGTCGGTCTGTCGTCGTTGGCCGGGGAAGCGCCGGAGCGACGCGCAGGGGCAGGCGGCCGGATGTTGCCGGTGCTGATGACGGTCGGACGTCTCGCGGGCAAGTTGTCGTTCTCGCAAGGCGGCGAGCGGGCGGGGGGCGGTCTGGGCCTGAAGGCCTATACGTGGGCGGTCGTGCTCGCGCTGGTGTTGCCCATTGCATTCGTCGTGCCGCTGGCGTTCACGAAGCAATCGTTCGTGTCGTTCCCGCCGGAGCTTTTCACCTTCAAGTGGTTCGTGGCATTCCTCGAATCCAGCGTCTGGCAGGCAGCGTTGTGGCGCTCGCTGGGCGTGGGCTTCGCAACGGCCGCACTCGCGCTCGTGCTCGGCTTCGGGGCGAGTCTGGCGCTCGTCCGGTTGCCGTCGCGCTGGCGTAAGCCGCTGTTCGCCGTGTTCATCGCGCCGCTGATCGTGCCGCGCATCGTCGTCGCCGTCGGACTGCTGTACCTGTTTGCACGGTGGGAACTGGCAGGCACCAATGCGGGCCTCGTCATCGGTCACACCGTGCTGGCGATTCCGTACGTGGTCGTCACGTTGTCTGCGAGCTTCAAGCGCTTCGACTGGCGGCTCGACGACGCGGCCAAGATGCTCGGCGCGTCGGCCTTCACCCGCGTACGCACCGTGTTGTTGCCGTTGCTCGCCGCAAGCCTTGGTTCGGCGTTCCTGTTCGCTTTCATCGTGTCGTTCGACGACCTGACGATTGCCATCTTCGTCTCCGGCGGGATCAACACCACGCTGCCCAAGCAGATGTGGGACGACATCCAACTGGCCGTCACGCCGACATTGGCCGCTGTCGCCACGTCGCTGGTCTTCCTGATGGTGTTCGTCGTCTGGTTGTCCTCCATCTTCAAACGCAAGAGCTACTGATACCTGCGGATTCTCGTATGTCCATGTCAAACGTTGCCCGAGTTGCGCCGGTGAGTGCGCAGACGTCTTCGGCGTCGGAATCGTCACACGCATCACCTATGTCGTCGCATCCCTATCTTCAGTACTTCCCGCAGCGGGCCGAGGGCGATTCGCTCGACGTCGTGCCGCTGCTCATGGCAGGGCTTACTCGGCGTGAAGGAGTTTCACCGAAGCCGGTCGTTGTGTTCGAGGGGGAGGCCATCGACCGTGCGCAGATGGCCGCGCGCGTCGGCGCGATGCAGGCGTGGTTTGCCGCGCAGGGACTCGTGCCGGGCGATCGCGTGGCGGTCATGCTGGGTAACAGTGCCGCGCAAGTCGCTTTGATCTACGCGCTCATGCTCTCGGGCTTGGTGTGGGTGCCGGTTAATACGCGTCTGAAAGGCGACGGTATCGAGTATCTGCTGGGGCACGCCAAACCGAAGCTGCTCATCGCCGAGCCGTCGTTCGCCGACGTACTCGACGCGGGCGTCGCGCTGGCCGTCGGGCAGCCGGGGCACCACGGCACGCAAGTCGTGCGCCACTGGCTGTCGGACGTCATGGCGCAGGCCGCCGCGCATACGGGGAAGGCGCCGGTTGCGGCGGCCGTCACCCCGGCATCGGTGCTTTGCATCATCTACACGTCGGGGACGACGGGAGCGCCCAAGGGGGTCTTGTTCACGCACCGCATGATGCGCATTGCCAGCGAGGCGGCGTTGCGCGTGGCCGATGCAGGCGACGGCGACCGCTTGTTCCTGTGGGAGCCGTTGTGCCACATTGGCGGCGCGCAAATGTTGTTGATCCCGTTTCTCGTCAATGTCGAGATGCACGTGGTCGAGCGCTTCTCGGCGAGCCGCTTCTGGCAGCAGTGCGAGCAGTCGCAGGCCACGCATCTTCACTACCTTGGCGGCATTCTGGACATCCTCATGCAGTTGCCGCGCGACGCGCAACCGGCGACGAATTCCCTGCGTGTGGCATGGGGCGCGGGTGTCTCGGCGAGCGCCTGGCAAGCAACGCGCGAACGTCTGGGCTGTGTGCTTCGCGAGTGTTACGGCATGACCGAGTGCTCAAGCTTTGCCACGCTGAACGACGCCGATCAACCCGGCTCCATCGGTCACGCGTTGCCGTGGTTGACGCTGGAGTTGCTCGACGACGCGGGCCAGCCGGTGGTCGATGGGGAGCCGGGGGAAATCGTCTTGTCGAGCGACGTCGAGGGCGTGTTCTTACCGGGGTATCTCGATAATCCCGACGCCACGGCGAAAGCGTTGCGCGACGGCAAGCTTTACACGGGCGACAGCGCGCGCCGCAGTGCCGACGGCAGTCTGGTTTTCATCGGACGTCGAACGGACAGCATGCGCGTGCGGGGCGAGAACGTCTCGGCGTGGGAGATCGAGCGGGTGTTTGCGCGACATCCGGCCGTGGCGGCATGTGCGGCGATCGGCGTGGCGAGCGAGATCGGCGAGCAGGACGTCATGTTGTACGTGCAGTTCCGCGAATCGGCCGTCGACTGGACTGCGTTGTCGACGTGGGCGGCAGAGCGTCTCGCCAGCTATCAGCGGCCGCGCTACTATCGCGAGACCGCACAGTTCGAGACAACGCCATCGGAGCGAATCCGCAAGCACTTGTTGTCGCGCGACACGCAAGGCGCGTGGGAGTGGGGCGCAACGAAATGAGGCAGCGCGTGCGCGAGGGCTGAACGTGGATTTAGAGTTATCGCATAAAGATAGAGTCCTATTTTTATGCGATAATCCAGCCAAATCCGTCAAAACACCCATCTGACTGTGGCCACCATCAAAACCCCGCGCAGCCGCGCGAAAGACAAGACCGCCGTGACATCTGTCTCAGCAGAGACGCCGTCGGCAGCGTCGTCGACGGAGTCTACGCTGTACGTCAATTCCGTCGAAAAGGCGATGAAGGTGCTCACCGCGTTCGATGGCTCGAAGCGTCATCTGTCGCTGTCCGAAATTGCGGCGGCGACCGGCCTCGACATCAGCGCCGCGCAGCGTTTCACGTTCACGCTCTCGGCGCTGGGTTATCTGCTGAAGGATCCGCAGAGCAAGAAGTACGAACTTTCGCCGAAGCTCCTGGACTTCACGTATCACTATCTCGTCTCGAACGAACTGGTCAGTCGCGCGGCACCCTATTTGCAGCAGTTGGCGGCAGAGACGGAAGAGGCGACCAATCTGACCGTGCGTCTCGATACGGATATCGTTTTCGTATTGCGTATCGTCAGCCGGAGTGTGTTCAACGCCAACGTCATCGTCGGCTCGCGCCTGCCCGCGTATTGCACGGCGCCGGGGCTGGCGATGCTCGCCACGCTCGATGACGCAGAGATCGACGATATTCTGGCGCGCACCAACCTCGTCCAGTTCACGCCGTCCACGGTGTCCCAACCGCGCAAGATCAAGGAGCGGCTCGCCCGCATCCGCAAGCAAGGCTACGCCCACACCGAAGACGAGTTCTTCATGGGCGACATCTCCACGGCGGCGGCCGTCGTCAATCAGGATGGCCGGGCCATCGGCGCGATCAACATCGCCGTGCCGCGCGTGCGTTGGAATGCGGAGCGCGACGAGCGCCGGTTTGCCGATCTCGTGATTCAGACGGCAGGCGCATTGTCGGCGCGGCGGCGTCAGGAAATGTAAGAGAGGCAGTGTAAGGAAGGTTGAGATGTCGTTGTCGGGCGGGGCTGAGCGTGCCTTGTCGTCTCAATTTGGCGTGCTAGAATCCCGCCGCATGGACATGGAGCAGTGCTGAATTCAGGGAATTCCGGCGTCGCGCGTCAAAAAACACAGCGGGTCCACGACCGTGTGGGCTTCAGGGAAGCGCGAGACACGCCAGCGACGACGGACACTCCTTAGAGAAACCGATGGCCGGACCGGGGCGGCCAGACGGTGCGCCGCATACGGCGCGCAAGCGGCTGCCACGTTTTGCCATCTCCAAAATAACGAACCGCTGATCATTCAGTCAGGTTTTACCCCCCGTATTTCAAACTGCGCATGTGTCCGGGGCGGTGATGACCGCCCGTCGGCCGTGCGTACGGGGGACGGAGCCATGGCTCTTGGTTTGTCGCTGCCGGCGCTAGACCTGCCGACGCTACAGTTTGTGACCTTCTTGTTGAGCATTGCGACAGGCATCCTGTTCATGCTCGACGCTTTACGCCGCGACGAAGCCGAATCGCCACGATGGTGGAGTCTGGCTTTCCTGCTCGCAACGTTCTCCCCCGTGCTCTATCTGTTGGCATCCCGAAGCGCTCAGCTCGCGGTGCTCTATCCACTGGGCAACGCCGTCGCCACACTGGCGTTCGCCATGGTGTGGAGCGGTGCGCGGCGCTTTTACGGTCGAAGCGTGCAGTGGGTTGCGGTCTTCGGCGGTCCAGCGGTGCTGCTTTGGGGGACGTGGCTGTTTGCGCGGCCGCTCGATGCCTGGAGCGGCGGCGTGCTGTTCTTCTCGTTGCTGGCGTTCTACAGCCTGATGGCCGCCAGGGAGTTCTGGCAGGCCTCGGGGCTGCGGCTGCCTAGCAGCATCGTGCTGGCGGTCGTCGCAGTACTGCACGGGTCGTTCTACACGGCGCGCGCCGTCGCACTCGTGTGGCTCGGTCCGACCGATTCGCAATTCCTCGCATGGTTCGGACCGCAGGTCTCCACCACCGAGATGCTCGTGCTGATCGTCGTGGCGAGCTTCCTGATGGTGTCGCTGGGTAAGGAGCGCTCGGAGATTGCATTGCACCGCGCGGCGACTCGCGATGGATTGACGCAGGCGTTCAACCGCCCGGAATTCACGCGGCTTGCCCGTGAGCAGTTGCGACGTCACGGCGCTGCCCGTGCGCCCGTCGCATTGCTGCTCCTCGATCTCGATCATTTCAAACGCATCAACGACACCTACGGCCATCCGTTCGGCGACACGGTGCTGCTGCTGTTCGCACGCACGGCGTCGCAGCAGCTTCGGGCAGACGATATCTTTGGACGTTACGGCGGTGAGGAGTTTGCGTTGTTCCTGCCGGGCGTGGGTGCCAGCGAAGCGCAGACGATTGCCGAGCGCGTGCGTGAAGCGTTCGAGCGTTCGGCACGGATGGTGCAGGGCGAGACTGTCGCCGCGACTGTGAGCATCGGCATCGCGTGCGACGAACGCTCACGGGGTGAGCTGTCGTCGCTCGTGCAACGCGCGGATCGCGCCTTGTATCAGGCCAAGGCTGCCGGACGGAATCGCTGTGTGCGTTACACACCGGAGACGGCCATGCCCGTCGTCGATCCGTCAACCTTCCGTACTGACCGTGCCGAACCTGCCGAGGTGGCGGCGACGTCGTTGCAAGCAGCGGCAGGTGGTTGAGGGGCGTCTTAGCTCAGTGCCCGAACGTAAAGTTCACGCCTGCGAAGATCTGCCATTTGGGGACGTTGCCCGAATGCGCGACGGAATACTGCGGTTCAATGAAGGCATTGACGATAGTCGTCCCCATCTTCCATGCCTTGCCTGCGCCCAGACCGACGGGAATGTAATAACTCCCGTGCTGTAAATCGAATGTCCAGATACCGGTCGAGCGCAGATACCAGCCTTCGGGCAGGTTAAAGATGAGGAACGGCTGACCGGTGAGCGTTTGTACCGTCGGCCGGTCGCCCTGACCGGCGAACGAGTGTTGCCACTGCACCAATGCACCCAGCAACCCCGCCTTGCTCGCATGTATCCCCACGGCGGCCAGACCCGCCTGCCACTTCCCCGTCCCCAAAGACTTGTCCGTCGCCGTCGGTATCGTGACCAGCGGACCCACGCCGAATTGCACATCGCTTCCCGGGTTCAACAAGAAGATATCGAACAGGTTGATGTCGCCGAGCCCGGTCTTGTAGCCCCCATTGGGATCGGGGCGGGTACTGATCGGAATCGTGCCGCGCAGAATTTGTGGCACCGGCACGATGCCATTCGGGCCAAGCGGCACCGTCGGACGCAAAAGGAAGTCGTTCGTATGCGTGTTGGTCCCGAAGAGGGACGGCGTGTAGTAGTTCTGCACGTTGAACGACGCCGCCAGATTCAGCGGGTTATTGCTCTTGTTGGCATCCTCTGCGGAGGTCTGGGCTTGCGCAGCGGCCATGCCGACCATCAACCCTCCCGCAACAAGGCAGCGACGGCTTGGCTTCATCGTGGTCCCCATTCGGTGAATGACTGATTTTGTCTATGCAGATGGAGTCGAATTTTAGATTTTTTGATAATTAATTGCGATGCTTATTTAAATTTTATGGTTGCGTAATAATTAAAATTATCAAATGCGGTGTTTGACTTTTATTTTGCGTTGTCAGAATATTGTTGCGGGCAATAGATTTTAAAGTGTAATTTAAATTACTTTAAATATTATTCTGAATTGACGTTCCGATAAAAGCCGGAGGATCTGCAATGAGTCGAATGAACCGTTGTGTCTATGCGCTCGCGACCATCGGAATGCTTGGCGCGGCCGCGCCGTTGCATGCGGCCGATGCCAATCCGTACCCGTTCAAGCAGGGCTATCCGACACAGGCTGCGTCGCAGCATGTCCGTGCCGACGAGGTGTTGCAGCGCGCCATCGTGGCCTACCGGTTCTGGTATCCGACGGTGTCGATAGAAGGCATTTTTAACGGCAACCGATCGGTTGGCATCGAGGACGGAAAACAATGGGGCCTTGCGGCGGCGGGGCCCAGACAAATTGGGTTCACGCTTAACTCCGACACACCCTACGGTTCCGGGGTCATCGATCTCTCGGAGGGGCCTGTGCTCATCGAAATACCGCCGGGACCGTTCATCGGTCTTGTCAACGATCACAATCAAGGCTGGGTCACGGACATGGGATTGCCGGGGCCGGACGCAGGCAAGGGCGGCAAACATCTGATTCTGCCGCCGGGGTATCAAGATAAGGTGCCGGACAAGTCGGAGGGCTACTACGTGGCGCAGTCGCCATCGCTCAAAAACCTTCTGGCGCTGCGTTCTTTGCCGCTGGACGGCAATCTGGCGAAGGCAATGGCAGCGTTCGACGGTGTCAAAGTGCAGCGTTGGACGCCGCAGGGGATGACCGGATCCGCATTGCAGGCGGTCGACACGACGAAGCTTGCGCTCGATAGCTCCTCCCTGAAGTGGGAAGACAACATCCAGTTCTGGGAGAAGCTCGACAAGATCATTCAGGAAGAGCCCATCCAGCCAAAGTTCTTGCCGATGTACGGTCTGTTGCAGGAGTTGGGCATACAGAAGGGGAAGCCCTTCGCGCCGAATGCAGCAACGAAAGACATTCTCACCCGCGCAGCACGGCTTGGACGCGATCAGATGCTGGTCTCGGCATTCGACAGCCAGCGACCTGAGATCAAGAACTGGCAGGATCGCCATTGGGAGTGGGTTGGGCTGGTGCCGGGCACGGCACAGTTCGAAACACCTGCGGGTATCGATCTTGACGCTCGCGACCGCTGGTTCGCTCAGGCGATCGTGACATCGCCTGCGATGTTCCGTCGCGACGCCGGTGCAGGATCGCTCTATTGGTTGAGCGCCCGTGACAGTCAGGGCGTTTATCTCGACGGCGGTAAGCAATACACGCTGACGGTGCCGCAGCCGGTGCCGGGCAAGCTCTTCTGGTCGGTCACGCTGTATGACGCGCAGACGCGCTCACAAGTGCAGACCGATCAGGACAAGGCGGCGTTGCGCTCACTGTTCGAGCTGAAGGATATCGATACGACGAAACCGGTAGTGCTGAGCTTCGGCCCCAAACCGCCGAAGGGCGACGCGTCGCACTGGATCAAGACGGTGCCGGGCCGGGGCTGGTTCGCCTACTTCCGGATTTACGGGCCGGAAGCGGCAGCGTTCGACAAGTCATGGAAGCCGGGGGACATCGTTCGTCAGTGAACGACGATGACACTGCACTGAACGTTGAATCGAGCGGGAGCGCTGGCTCCCGCTGCCGTCCCGATCTTCCCGCACGGAGCTACCATGACGACCCACAGATTTCCGCTTCGCATTTTCGCAGCGCTCGCCGCGCTGACGCTCGGCGCTTGCGCAGGAACGCCTCCCAATGCTTCCTACCGGATGACGACGCCGATTCCGCCGAAGATCACGACAGCGTCGTCCGTCGACACCCGTATCGGCACGTTGACCTATTTCGATGGCGTACCGACACCGCAGACCGCTACGCGCGTCTACGACAATCTCGATTTCCTGCGCGGCGTGGAAGTCTTCCTCAACGGCGTGCCCGGTGCGTCGATGGCGGGGATTCGCGCGGGCCTGCGCGACGCCGGCGCGACAGGCAGTACGGTCGGCATCTTCGAGTCGTTGATGGATTCGAAGTCGCTGTTCCTCACGGCCAATACGGAAAGCGTCTATTTCTTCAACTGGATGGATCTGAATCAAGGTCCCGTCGTCGTGGAGACGCCGCCGAACATTCTCGGTGTCGTCGACGACTTCTGGTTCCGCTATGTGACCGACATGGGGAATGCCGGGCCGGACAAGGGCAAAGGGGGCAAGTATCTGTTCGTGCCGCCCGGGTACACCGGTGATCTGCCCGCGAGCGGTTATTTCATCGTGAAATCGCCGACGTACGGCAATCTGTTGTTCGGCCGCGGGTTCATGCAGCACGGCGATCCGAAGCCTGCCACGGCGAGCATCAAGGCCGGACTGCGCGTCTATCCGCTGTCTCAGGCGAGCCATCCGCAGCCGACACAGTTTATCGACCTGTCTGGCCGTGTCATGAACACGGTGCACGCGAACAATATCGAGTTCTACCATGAGATCAATCAGATCGTGCAAGAGGAGCCTGCCGGGGCCTACGGGCCGGATATGACGGGATTGTTTGCCGCCATCGGCATGGAGAAGGGAAAACCTTTTGCCCCCGACGCTCGCATGACGCAGATTCTGACGGATGCGGTGGCCGTCGGTAACGCGACGGCGCGCTCCATCGACTTCGCGAATCGCAATCCGGCGGCATACATCTATCCTGACCGACGGTGGACGACACCGTTTATCGGTGGCAGCTATCAGTGGCTGAACGACGGGGCACGGAACTTTGACGCCCGTACGATGTTTTTCTACGCCGCGACCATCGATACCCCGGCGATGGCCGTTGCGATGCCAGGCATCGGTTCGCAGTACGCGGCGACCAATACCGATCGCAACGGGCAGGCGTTCGACGGCAGCAAGCATTACGTGTTGCACGTGCCGCCGAACGTGCCCGTCAAAGATTTCTGGTCGGTGGTTGTGTACGACACGCAAACGCGTTCGATGCTGCAAACGGACCAGTCATTCCCGAGTTTGTCGAGTGAGAAGGATCTGCTGAGAAATGCCGACGGATCCGTCGATGTCTACTTCGGACCGACACCGCCGCCTGGCAAGGAGAAGAACTGGATGCAGACGATCCCCGGCAAGGCATGGTTCACGATCTTCCGGCTCTATGGACCGCTTCAGGCGTGGTTCGACCGAAGCTGGAAGCTGGAGGACATCGTGGCCCAGGGGTAGCGCAGAAGAGGGAGGGGCGGGGCAATCCACCCCTCCGAAGGGATTACCAGCTCCAGCGCAATCCCAGTGTTGCCGACACGCTCTGCTGGCGGGTATCGTCGATTTGCGTGAGGTAGGCGAGCGTGGCGTACACGCTCGCGTGTTTGTTGAAGCGTCCGGCGACGCCGATGCCGAACTGTGCCGCCGTGGTGTTCGCGCTGCTGACGATCGGTGTGGTGCCGCCGAAGATGGCGCGGCCGTCGTTGCCGAACGTATGCAACAGGTTGAACAGCAGGTAAGGTCGCAGCAATCCGCGTGCGCCGTCGTAATTGCCCTCCAGACGTGCGCCGATGCGCGCAAGCCAGCTATTGGTGTTGGCGAACGACACCGATGAGACGGCATCCGTCAGATCGTTGAGCGACTGATGCTGATAGACGATCTGCGCCTGCGGTTCCAGCATGAGGCCGGGCGTCAGACGAATCGGCCAGCCAGATTCGAGCGACGCGGCCACCGCCTTGCCATGCGTGCTCGTGTTCATGCCGCTGACGGGCTTCGATTCATATTGAAGCGCTGAGCCGAGGACGACCGCGTCGACGTAGGCGAGGTTGGGCATCACATGGGTCCAGTACAGACCCGCGCTGTACATGTCCAGTCCCAGCGATCCGGTGTGCGTGTCCATCGATCCCAGTGCAGTGCCCTGCGTGTCGCCGTAGGCACGCGTCCATCCCGCAATGACGCCGATGTGGTCGTGATGCCCGCTGTCCGCGCTGCGCGAAAAGAGATCGTGACCGACCTGCACGCCGCCGATGTTGCCGTCGAACTGCGGCGACACGTCGCCCTTGGCGCGGAACTGTTCGGTTTGCCCCCAGACGCGTGCCCAGCCAGCCGGTAGCACACCGTTCTCCGTCAGCAAACCCTGTTGCCCCTGTCGTTCGTGAAACGTGCCCATCTGCGCGAAGCCAGCGACGCGTGCGATTTCCGGCATCGCCGAATAGACGGGGACTTCCACACGATAGATGGGCATAGGCGTCGAACCTACAGCGGCCGTCGGTGGGCTGCCCGCTGCGCCAACAGGTGAAAGCACGGTGGTGACTGTCTGGCCGGTCACCGGGTCGACGTAGGTCACGGCGGTCGCCACCGGCACTGTCGAGCGCAGGAACCAGCTGTTCTCCGAGCCGGGGGTCGTACCCCCGCGATACAGGTAGTAGGTATATGCCCCCTGGCTGACCGTGCCGCCGAGGGCGAACGCGCTCGCGCTCGACGTCGCGCCGCCCACGGCGTTGACCATCGGAATGCCGTTGCCGGTCGTGAGTCCGCCGGTGCCGCCCATATTGTTGACGGCAATCGTCGTGCTACCGCCGATGGTGCCGCCGCTGACCGTCAGCGGGGCGACTTTGGACGAGTCGTCGCCCAGCGCCGTATCGATGGCGAGCTTGCCGCCGCTGCCGGTGTAGTTGCCGGTCACGGTCAGTGTGCCGTTGCCGCTGCCGTCGCCCGGGTGTAGGGTCCCGGCGTTGGTCAGGTTGCCCGTGAGCGTGCCGGTGCCTGCGAGTGTGGCACCGGCGGCGACTTGTGACGTCGCGCCGCCCAGCGTGCTGTTCAGATTGAACACGCCGCTTTGAAACTGCGCGGTCGTGAAGTTGCCGCTGCCGGTCCACGTCCAGCTATCGCCTTGCATGTTGAGCGTGCCGAAGTTCACGAATGCGTTGCTCGCCGTGCCCGTGCCCTGCAAGTTGACGCGGCTGACCGCACTGTTGCCGCCATCCGCCGTGCCGATAATTTGCGAACCGGTTTGCAGCGTGAGGGTATTGGATTTCGCCGCTGCGTTCATAGCGATGGCGGTGCCGACATCGCTCTCGATCAAACCGGCGTTAGTGATCGAGATCGTGCCGTTGACCGTGCGAACGCCATAGCCCTGGCGACTGATAATCTGACCGCCCGACTGGTTCACGATGGACGAGGTGAAGCCCGATGCGGTGTTCGATACGACGGCGTCGCTGTTGACGCCACGCGCTTCGATGTAGCCGCTGTTCGTGAGGTTATTGTTGTTGCCCTGCATGAAGACGGTGAATGACCGGTTCGATGCCGTGCCGCCGGTGGTGATGAGCGTACCGCTGTTCGTCACGGTGCTTTGTCCGCCCACGACGCTGATCGCACGGCTGCCGCCGCCATTGGCGGTGATCGTGCCGGTGTTGACGAAGGTGCTATTCAGGCCGAGGCCGGACGATTGCCCCCAGGCCGCGGTCATGCCGAAGGCGATCGGGCCGTTGACTGTGATTGTCCCGTTGTTGGTCAGCGAGCCGTGGTTGCCGTTGACGGCCATGCCGTCGTTCTCATACCCCGATGTCGAAATGACGCCGGTCGATGTGTTGATCAGTGTGTTGTTGTCGTGTGCGCCGAGCATGGCGGCACCGCGTCCGGCCTGCGGCGAATTGCTCCCCGTCATACTGACGGTGCCCGAGTTCGTGATCGTGCTCGATGAATCGACGGTGATGGTGGCGACGTCGGCGGTGGTACGGACCGAACTGATGGTCGCCCCTTGCTGTACGTTCACGCTGACGCCTGTGCTGCCCGCTTGCGCAGCAACCACGCCGTCGGTGCCCGTGCAGGTCACGGTTGTGCCACTGGCGGGTGCGACGTTATCGCATGCGGCGCGTGCCTGAGCGGTGATGCATAGCGTCAGGGCGATAATCAGGGGTTTGAGTGGCAGAGGCGGCGACTGACACGGCGAACGCCGGACGAACTCAACTGCACGTGGCGAGATTGTCATATCGCACTCCTGAGGGTGGCGAGTTTTTAATTCATCGTGCGCAATTCGAGTGAGTTCAAATTAGATGTTCAACTCGATAATTACAAATGTCGCCGTTGTATTTCGGTGAGTTGTAAGAAATTGTTACCGTTATCTAGATCTTCTAAAGATTATTAAGGCGAACAGCGTATGCCATCCTCTATTCGTAATTCGCTTCTCTGGATTTTCGACGCGTTCGAGCGTGACGATACCTTCATGCACAAGCGGATGTTCGGGGCGGAGGCGGCGTATCTGAATGGCCGCCAATGCGTTGCGGTGATCGATCGGGATCCGCCGTGGGATGGCCTGCTGGTGTGCACGTCGCATGAACACCATGCGTCGCTCATTGATGAGATGCCGGGGTTACGCCCGCATCCGGTTCTGGGGAAATGGCTTTATATCCCGCAATCGAAAATTGAATTCGAAGCGGTTGTCGAGCGCGTAACGAATTTGGTACTTGCCGGAGATTCACGTATTAGCATTGAGCCAAAGCCTAGAAAGCCACGTAAATCCGTAAAGAAGCGCGCGTCGAATTTATAAGATATTTATTAATGACTCGCGCGCTTCGGTATTGCCAATATTGCTTTAGTCGGCAGCGACGTGAACCATCTCTTCGGTTTCGCCGGGGGCCTTTTTCTTCATGCGGATGAACAGCAATAGCGGCATGACGACAATCGTCAGGAACAGCATGAGACGGAAGTCGTCGAGATAAGCGATCATCGCCGCCTGGCGCGTCACCTCCGCGTTGAGCGCAGCCATCGCGGCCGCCCCGTACGTCTGAACGTAAGTCTCGACGCCTTGTGTGAACGGCGTGATGCGCTCGGAAAGTACCGCGTGGTTGACCTGCGTGTTCTGCGTGAGGAGTGTCTGCACGACCGAGATGCCGATACTGCTGCCGATGTTGCGCGACAGACTGTAGATCGCGGCACCGTCCGCGCGGAACTGGCCGGGCAGCGTGGCGAACGTGACGGTGGTCAGCGGCACGAACACGAAACCCAGTCCAAAGCCCTGAATCACGCCCGGCCAGACGATGTCCGACGGGCTCAGCGTCAGCGAGTAACCGGCCATCATGTGGAGCGAATAGGCAGTCAGCGCGAAGCCGAAACCAAGCAGATAGCGAACGTCGACTTTGCCGACCAGTCGCCCGACGATCAGCATGGCGGCCATCGTGCCCGCGCCGGAAGGGGCCGTGACGAGCCCGGTCAGGATTGCGGGGTAGCCGAACAGGCTTTGCAGCATCGGCGGGAGCAGCGCCCGTGTGGCATAGAGAATGATGCCGACCACGAAGATGTAGACGACGCCCGTGTTGAAATTCCGGTCGCGCAGCAAAGCGCGGTTGAAGAACGAGTGTTCGCCCGCCGTCCATGTGTGGACGATGAAGTACGCGAAGCAAATGATTGCGCCTAGCATTTCCAGCCAGATTTCCGTCGAATTCAGCCAGTCCTGCTGTTCGCCCCGGTCAAGTAAGAGTTGCAGCAGACCGATGGCAAGACCCAGCGTGACGAAGCCCAGCGCATCGAACTTGCCCGCTTTCTGTTCCGGCGGCTCCTTCAGATAGGCGGCAATCCCGAGGAAGGCGATCAGCCCAATGGGCAGGTTGATGTAGAACACCCAGCGCCAGTTGTAGCTGTCAGTGAGCCAGCCGCCGAGCGATGGCCCGAGAATCGGTCCCACCATCACCCCCATCCCGAAAACGGCCATTGCCGAGCCGTGCTTGCTCAGCGGGTTGATGTCGAGCATGGTCGCCTGCGAGAGCGGCACCAGCGCTGCGCCGCAGATTCCCTGGAACAGACGCGCCGCGACAATCTCCGTGAGCGAGTGGGCCATGCCGCACAGCGCGGAGGCGATGGTGAAGCCTGCGACGGACCACAGGAAGACGCGTCGGCGTCCAAAGCGCGCGCACAGCGTGCCGGTGAGCGGCGTGGCGATGGCGGCGGCCACGATGTAGGACGTCAGAACCCAGGTGATCGAGTCCTGCGATGCCGCCAGACTGCCTTGCATGTGGGGCAGCGCAACGTTGGCGATAGTGCTGTCGAGCGTCTGCAAGATCGTTGCCAGCATGACGGACGCGCTGACGAGGGCGCGATGTTTGCCCGGATCGTCAGCAATTTTGGGGGATGCCACGGTAATTCCTCTGGTAGATCGTCGTTCTGGTCGTGCCCGACGTTGTTATGTGTCGCTAAGCGCGAAATGGCGCTCGTCTCCTCCTGCTGCCGTGTTCTCCGACGTTTACTCCTGATCCGCCTCCTCACGTCGACGCACCGGTGCCGGGCATTCCGCCTCGGCGCGTGTCAGATTGGCCAGCACTTTGCCGAGCAGTCGGGACAGTTCGGCGCGCTCCGCTGGCGTGAGATCGGCCAGCGCTTCGCGTTCTGCAACGTTGGCGAAGGCGACGATGGTGTCGATCTTGGCTTCGGAGGCGTCCGTCAGATAAAGCAGATGGGCGCGTTTGTCCTTGGGATCTCGCTCGCGGCGCACCAGCCCCTTTTCCCGTAGGCGGTCCAGGAGGCGCACGAGCGCCATCGGCGTGAGTTCCATGCGCTCGGCGAGTTCGGCCTGCGTTTGCACGCCATAGCGGTGCAACATCACCAGCACGCGGCATTGGGCGCGTGTCAGATCGAAATTACCCCGGGCGCGCCGGTCGAACAGGCGCGAGTAGACCCGTGCCGTGTCGTGCACCAGCGTGCCAAACCGGGAAGACCAGTCGATTTTCGGCATGTCTTGGAATGTCGTGGTCGATCACCGGACCGACGTCGAACGGAACAGCTGCACGTCGCGTCGGCTCGGTAAATTAGTAAACAGGTTTAGCATTTTGCCAGAGTCTTTCTTCGGACGGCAACTGTCGCAAATAGGTGACAAGGGGATGGGAAGGAAAGGGTGGGGCGCCGGGTTGTGGGGCGTTTCATACGGTGCGACGGGGGTTCCCGGGCGGTTGGCACGACGAACCGACGGGCGGGCGAAGCCGTGCCGTCAAACTGTGAAAAACCTAACGAAAATAAGCACTTGACACTTCGCCTCGGCGGGTCAAGAAAGGAATTGTGCGATGCACCGGCGTCAATGCCCGTGCACGGCACCAGCCCTTTCATTGACCTTAAGGAGTGTCAATCATGTTTGACCTTGCACAAGCTTCGGATGTCCTCTCTATTACCCATGCAGACCGGCCGACCGGAAACCTTCGTGCTGCATCGTCACCCGCAGCTGCCCGGGCCCCGGCATCAGCCACGTCCGGCAATGGCGCCCTGCGCGAAGAACGTCTGCCGTTTGTCATCACCATCGCGAGCGACGAGTCGTCGTTGCGCGACGCCGTTGCGATGCGCCAGGCAGCCTACGGCCGTCATCTGCCTGAACTTGCTGCAACGCTGAGCGAGCCGGAGATCAGCGACCGGGAAGCGGGCTCCGTCGTGCTGGTGGCGCGCGCCCGGCTCGATAGCGCCGTGCTCGGCACGATGCGGATCCAGACCAATCGCTATCAGGCCTTGCATCTCGAGGATTCCGCACCGTTGCCCGAATGGCTCGACAGCGCGGCACTTGCGGAAGCCATACGTCTTGGCGTGGTGGCGGGACCGGTGGGACGCGTCGTCAAGACGGCGCTTTTCAAGGCGTTCTATCAGTACTGTCTGGTCTCGGGCATCGACTGGATGGTGATTACGGCTCGCCCGCCGCTGCATCGGCAGTACGAAGCGCTGATGTTTACGGACGTCTTCCCGTCGCAGGGTCTGATCCCGATGGCGCATGTCGGCGGAATCGGGCATCGGGTGCTGGCGCTGGATGTGGCGCAGGCACGCACGCGCTGGCAGTCGGCAGGTCACCCGTTGTTCGCTTATATGTGCCTCACCCATCACCCCGACTTGCGTCTCGGCATGCCGGGCGAAGGGACGCTTGGGCAGGTACAGCATGACGACGGGCCAGTGCCGGTTGAAGCCAGTGTTGGCGCGCATTTGCGGGATTTATCTTTTGGTGCCGACGAGGTACGATGCGTAGCAGCAGGCTACAGCCTGGCGGTGTAATGCCGTTATTCGAAATAACGTTATCCCGTCGTTTGCAACAGGCAGTGTTTTGCACGACGGCGGTAACGCGTAGGACGGGCGAGAGACACCTGCCCGTGTCGGCCGGAAGACGGTCGCACGGGACAGGGCCGGCCCGGCCGGGGAGGCGAGCTTCGATGCTCGCCTTGTCCGGGGCCAACACGGGGGCGACCAACGAGATAAGGGCACAAAAGTCATATGGCGGGGGAACTCGGCAACGAGCGCGACGACGGCCGTAATACGAACGATTTCTCCGATGAGTTGAGCGAACTCACCGGCACGCGGCGCCGTTGGCGCATCACGGCCCGGCTCGACGAACTCTTTCGCAGCATTTCCCTTTACGCGGTGCCCGCAGCCATCATGCTGCTCTCTGGCATCGTGCTCATGTTCCAGGAAAGTCAGTACGCCGTGCGCGGTGCCACCCCGGTGAGCTTTCAGGCGCAGGGCGATCTTCCTGCGACGTTCAATCCGCCGATGGCACAGGGGGCGCTGGAGCGTGCACCGCTGGTCCAGCAATTCAGCACGCATCTGTCCGAAGCGCCGGTGTGGTTCCGCTTCTCGGTGCCGCCGGTGGGCGGGCAGGAGCGAACCGTCATCGAGTTTCCCTCGCGGCATGCACAGACGCTTGCCTGCTGGCGAAGCCCCGACACCCCAGCCATCGGCCGCGCCGACCGGGGCGATGTCAGTGGCGGGATTCGCGTGTCGAAGGCAGGCTTCGCCATCGACCTCGGTCATCTGGTCGAGCCGGTCACGCTGTTGTGTCAGGGCACGTTCTCAGGCCCGGCGCATCTGTCGCTCGTCGCATGGCCCGGGCCCGAGTTGCGCATCTCCGAGAAGGAATTTCATCGCAGCAACGGTTTGCTCGAAGGCGGTTTGCTGACGCTCTCGGCGTTCGTGCTCGTCACCGCCATCATCAACAAGGAATGGTTGTATGTGCTCTTCGCCGCCTGGCTGATCGGCAATCTGCGACTCGCCGCCAATTCGCTCGGCGCCGACACGCAGTGACTAGAGCGCGCCATTCCGATGGAGTGGGACGCACTGGTCCGCAAGGCGACGTTCGCCATCTATTACGTGCTGACCTATTCGCTATTCACGCAGCTCTTCAAGAAGGAACTGCGTCTGATCGGCCTGCGCTGGATGGTGATGGTGCTGCAATGGGCGGGTGTGGTGCTTTGCTGCGCGGCAATTGCATTGCCGTATGCGCACTTCATTCCGGTGCTGTGGGCCGTGGCGGCGTTGGGCATCGTGATTGTGCTGGTGCTGCTCGTGCGAATTCTGGTGCTCACGCGCTCGCGCGTGGCGGTCTGGTACAGCGCGTCACTGGCCATCGTTCTGTTCGCGACGTTCTCCGAGGTCATCGCCGCCGCCTTCAATGCGCGGGCGTTGTCGTCGGCGCTTAACAGCGTGACGGCGGCGCTGTTCTCCAGCCTGATGGCCGCGCTGGCGATTGCCGAGCAGATGCGTATGGAGCACAAGGGCAAGCTCGAAGCCCAGACCGAATTGCGCAACGCCTACGACGTGACGCCGGTCGGCCTCTTCACGCTGAACGATCAGGGGGTGTTCGTCCGGGGTAACGCGGCGCTGCACACCATGCTCGGCATTCCCAACACCGAGGGACGCATCTTCCGCTGGGATCAGTATTTCGGTCAGAGCACATGGCGCATGCTGCTCGACGTCGCTCAGCACAGCGATGAGTCCGAACTTGAAATCCTTTCGCTGCCTCGCGACGACGGGCGTATCAGCCGTTACCTCGTCAAGGCGATTTTCTCCGACGGGCGAATCGAAGGGTCCTTACAGGACATTACGGAACGCGCTCGCACGATGGAGCAACTGCGGTATCTGGCGGAGAACGACCCGCTCACGGGCGTCTCGAACCGGCGTGGCATCGAAAAATCGCTGGGCGAAGCTATCCGCACGCTCTCGGACGCGCGTCCGGCGGCGCTGGCGTATCTCGATCTGGACCGCTTCAAGCTCGTCAACGATCTGTTCGGGCATGCGGCGGGCGACGAGGTGCTGCGTCAGGCCTGCGACCGGATGCGTGCGCGGCTGTCTACGGAACAGAGCGTGGGACGCACCGGCGGAGACGAGTTCATCGTGGTCTTCCGCGATGCCACTATCAAGGAGGCGGCGGCGGTGGCACGACGTCTGGTGGACGCCATCGCCGGGGAGCCTTATCAGATCGGCGAGCGGGCGTTTCAGGTACGCGCGTCGGCCGGTGTCATCGAGCTGACGACCGATATGCGGGTGCCCGACGCGATTTCGTCCGCCGACCGGGCCTGCCGCGAGGCGAAGAAGAGCCGTCGCGAACTGGTTGTCTACGAACGCGGGGCGGCGGCGTTCCGGGAGCGTCTGGCTGAGTTGCGTTTGATCGACGCGCTCGACGCTGGTCTCACGCCCAACACGTTGTTCCTGGAAATGCAGCCGATCATGGAGATGGCGTCGCCGGGTGACTCGCTGAACTTCGAGGTGCTGCTGCGCATGCGCGATTCGGACGGCAATATCGTCCCTGCATCGCGCATTATCAGCGCGGCCGAAGAGAACGGCACCATCGGCATGATCGACAAATGGGTGCTCACGAATACGTTGGCGTGGATCGATACGCATCGGGATCAGTTGTCCAAGACGCGTTTCGTTTGCGTCAATCTCTCTGGGGCATCGCTCAACGACGAGCATTTCGTGCGGGATATCTTTGCGACGCTGGCCGCGCATGAGCGGTCGGTGGGGCTGCTGTGCATCGAAATCACCGAGACGGTCGCGTTGCACGACCTCGACAACACACGACGCTTCGTCGACCGCATTCACCAGTTGGGCGGGCGCATCGCACTCGACGACTTCGGCGCGGGCTTCAGTTCGTTTTCCTATCTTAAGGACCTCGCGGTCGACGCGATCAAGATCGACGGCGCGTTCGTCAAGAGCATGGCGGCGCACCCGGCCAATCTGGCCATCGTCGAGGCCATCGTGGCGCTGGCCAAGAACCTCGGCATCCGCAGCGTGGCGGAGTGGGTCGAAGACGCTGCAACGCTGGAAGCGCTTTCCGAGCTAGGCGTCGACTACGTGCAGGGCTTTCTCATCGCCCGGCCGCAAACGCCTGAAGCGATCCTCGCCGCCGACTCCGCCGCAAGCTTCATTCGCGATCCGCAACTGGCGACTTTACTCGGTGAATTGGAGCAGTCTTTCTATCGCTCCCCGGGTAACCGCTCGGCGCTGCACTGATCGTTTCGCTGAAGTCCGGGCTATTCGCGAGTGCGTGATTGGCCCGCCGACGTCCCGCACATTCCCCGCAAAGACGCTTACGGACGACGCATTAATCGTCGAATGGCATTGAGCATTGTCTGCATTTTTCGCAATGCTCTATTTCTCTGCAAATTTCCTTTCCTTCTCTGTTTTGTTACATGCAATCCGACGAAAACCCGCATGAACAGGGGATTTCGCTGTCAAGCATGTGATTTAAAAACTACGCAGAAAGGTAACTCGACGTAAGAATTCCAACTGGAATAAATCTTGTCCGGCATTAAGCTGGAATGGCAGAATTTGTGCATCGACGTGATGGAGCCAGGTCTCCATGCCATCGTGAGCTATACCGCGAGACAGGGGGAGTCGCGGGGTTGCAGTCGGCTCACAGGTGCTCGGCAATCGACCGACACGCGATATGAACGGGGTTAGGACCGCACCACTGCGAGGTGAGTGTGGCGCAACCAGAACACCTAACCAAAAAAACGACAATGCTCTCGACATTCCTCAAACTCGTCTACCGCCATAGTCATTCGGCGAAGTGGCGGCATAACGAACGCCTGTGGCCGCACGCGCAGATTGCGCGAGATGCGATGGGGGCGATCGAACGATTCACCTGGCGCGGACGCAACGTGCCGCTCGCGCGTCGCGCCGAGTTGCAACGCCTGCGCCGACTGCCTTGCCACATCATCGCCAGCGGTCCTTCCATCGCGGACATCGACTACGACGCGCTGCCGATGCATCACGTGATGGGTGTGAACGGGGCCATCGCGCTGACCGAGCGCGCGCCCGTCAAATTCAACTACTACTGCATTCTCGACGCTGGCTTCGTGCGCCAGCGTCCCGATCTGGCGCGCCGTATCGTGGCGCGTGATCTGGTGCTGTTCGTCACGCCGGTCGTGCTGGCCCGCTTGCTGGACATGTTCCCGATGTCCGCCTTCGGCTGCCGCTTCTACCTCGTCGATGACATTTTCAAGCGCGGGTTTGAAGCGGCCCGCACGACGCAGACGCTGCGTGCAGACGCACAGGTCTCGGCCAGTGCGGCGTTCTTCGGGGACGAGAGCCGACTGGGTTTCAGCTTCGATATCGACAACGGCTTTTTCCACGGCGGCACGGTCGCGTACTTTGCACTGCAAGTCGCGACGTGGCTGGGTTTCAACGAGATGTACATGCACGGGCTGGATCTGCGCGACGCCTCAGCGACTCCGCGCTTTTACGAGACGATGCAAACCCGTGCGCCGACGCGCCTGGACGCCGAGTTCTCGACGTTGATCGAGCCGTCGTTCCGTCTGGCCGCTAACGTCTTGCGCGCACGTGGCGTGCGTGTCGAGAACCTCTCGAGTACGAGTGCACTGAGCGAGGACATTTTCTCCAAGGTCGACTGGCGTTCGCTGCGTCGCCGGAATCTGAGTCTGGTCGTGCCTGACGAGGCGCTGCCGGTCGCAACGCTCGACAGCGTGGCCGCCGATGGTGCGCCGTCCCTGCGTCCGACGGGAACGCACGGTCACGCCTGACATTCGTCGGACAATCGCCGGACGCATCATGCGCGCGATGCGGCACACGCCGCGGCACGCATGATGCGCAAAAGTCCGTGCGCAGGGCCGCCGCGCGGTGGCCTACCTGCTACAATCGCTCTCCGGGTTTTCCTGAAGCAATGAGCGATTATGGGGTTTGGCTGGTTCGGACTGTCGACGTTTTGGTTGCTGGCACTGTGCTGGCCTGGCGTACGGGGTCTGCTTGGCGGTGAGATACGAATCTTCGGCCCCGGCACGCTCCGTATGCTGCTTGGCGTTCCGCTGGCGATGGTGTCCAGCGCCACGCTGGCTGCCCTGACGGGCGGCGACGGCAACACTGCCGGTGGCAGCATCGGCCAGTCGCTCTCTCACGGTTTGAGCGTCGCGCTCAGCGGCACGCTGGCCATGGGACTCTCCGGCTTCGTCCTTCTCTTTTCTCTCCCGCTTGTCTTTGGCACCACCTGGTGGGGCATGTTCTCGCGTCGCCCATCGGCCGACGACGAGGACGACGCGCCTGCGTTCGAGCCGCGCGATGCACGGGAATCACGTGAATCCCGTTTTGACACCAGCGCGCGTGAGCCGGTCCGTGGTCTGTCGCAGATGTCGTTGGACACGGGGGATCGTGGCGAGCGCGGCAGCTACACACCGACAGTCGGACAGGGTCACCACAACGTCGGCAGTCTGATCGAAGAGCCGGTGCCGCGTCGTCGCGGCCTGGCGGCACAACCGCGCTGGAAGCTGTCGGACGAAGAGCGTGCGCGTCTGGATGCCATGCAACCTCCGCCGTTGACCACGCGCGGTGCGCCGCGTGCCGAGCCGTCGTTCGGCGCGAGTGCGGCGACGCGTCCGGCAGGGAAGGGGACTCCGGTCGGACGCACAACGCCAGTGGTTGCGGCGGCAGTGGGTGCTGCCGGTGCGGTCGCGTCATCGGGAAGCGCTGCTGCTGCAACGGGTGCGACGCCACGTGCCGTCCTCCCGCGTGGTGCATATGCCGCAAAGCTGAGCCGTGGCGAAGCGCTGCGGACGACGGAATTCGTGCGCGCTGAGCCGGGCATGACGCCTCGCGAGCCGCGTCCGGCCGCGTCGCCATCGTCGCCGTTCGTGCAGCGTCCCGCTTCGGTATCGACGAACACGACCTCCACACCGAATACCGCTTCGCCCACCGAGCCGCTGGATTCCACATCGACGCCAGGCGCGACCGGCTATCGTCGCCCTGTTGGCATGGCCCCGGCGCACTTGCGCGGCACGGTCGTGCACAGTCCGTTCCGCAAGCCGCAGTTGGGTCTCGAAGATATTCCGCCGCGTGGCGCGCCGCCGCGTCCGCAAGCACCGACGTCGCAAACGACTTCTGTGGCGGGCGATGAGGCCGCAACGCAGAGTGCAACGAATGCCGCTGCATCGACACCCTCTGCACCCGCAACGCCGGTCATGCGTGGTGCAGCCTCATGGTCGGCGGCCGATGCCGCTGTCCCGCTGGCGTCCGACGTTGCCGAGTTTTCGCCCATCGACTGGTCGGTCAACGACGTCGTGGAGCCGTCCGCCGAGCCGGTGCCCGACGGCCCGAGCCCGGAGATGCTGGCCGAACAGGAAGCTGCACGAGAAGCCGCGCGCGCGGCCGAGCAGGCAAGGATCGACGCGATGATTGCGCTGCGTCAGGAAGCGGAGGCATTGCTGCGCGACTTGCGAGACTGGGCGTCGCCTGTGTCGTCAGACGCAAGTGGTGCGCCGACGCCGACATTGCCGCTACCGTCTGAAGCTGTCGCTGTCGATGCGCACGACGTCATGCCGACGTCGCTCGATAGCGATGTCGACACCGTAATCCCCGAAATTCCTGCACTGGCGGCGTCACCCGAGGTCGTCGTGGCTGGGCCGCTAACGCCGCCACCCGTTGCCCCACTCACGCCTGCGGAAGTCCTTAATTTGCCGCCGCTGATGCAACTTCGGCAGCCGGTCGCCCCGGCATACGGCGCAGCGATGCCGTCCGCTGTGCCGCCGCGTCCGTTCGTCTTTGCCGACGTGCTGGCGAGTGTCGAAGCGTATGACGCTACCGTCACGGCACCCGCAACTCAAACCGTCGCCGCAGAAACCGCTGTCGCGTCGGCAGAAATTATTGCTGAAGCATCGGGTGAAGACGATGCACTTCCGCCTTTCGACGTTTCGGGCGCTATCGATGTTATCGACGTTGCTGACGTTTCGGAGCACGTGGGCCACGTTGCTCCTGCGTTCGTGCCGCCGGTCCATGAAGCGGCGTCGACATTGGCTGACGGGGCGGAGACTTTCGACGTCTCTGAGCGCGTCGTCCCGATGGACATCGACGAAGCCCTTGAGCCTTCCGCGAAGCCGCATTACGTGCTGCGCGCCGATGGCACGTGGGCGAGGGCGGATGGGTTGCCGCTGACGTCGGACGATACGCCATCGCTCGCGCAGCCCACACCCGAACACCT
The DNA here is from genome assembly GCF_044772185.1 of Pandoraea sp. NPDC090278. Lineage (NCBI taxonomy): Bacteria > Pseudomonadati > Pseudomonadota > Betaproteobacteria > Burkholderiales > Burkholderiaceae > Pandoraea > Pandoraea sp. NPDC090278. Next base: position 973,711 of record NZ_JBIVYJ010000001.1, read on the forward strand.
GCCGCCTGCCACGCCGGTGATCCCCGCGATCCCGTCGTTCGGTGCAGCATCCATGACACCGTCTGCCCCCTTCGGCGTAGCGCCGTCCACCGCGTCGCAAACGGCAAGCTTCACCGCAGACACGCCTTACGAGCTACCGCCGCCGCGTGTCGCCGTCGACTACGACTTGCCTGCCGTGGACCTGTTGGCGCCGGCCACGGCCAGCGATCATGCCAACGTCGTCTCGGACGAAGCGCTCGCCGCAGTGAGCCAACTGATCGAGCAGCGCCTCTCCGAATTCAAGGTGCCGGTGACGGTCGTCGGCGCATCCGCCGGACCGGTCATCACGCGCTTCGAAGTGGAACCGGCGGTCGGTGTGCGCGGCGCGCAGGTCGTCGGTCTCATGAAGGATCTGGCGCGCGCGCTGGGCGTCACGTCCATCCGTGTGGTCGAGACGATTCCCGGCAAGACGTGCATGGGGCTTGAATTGCCGAATGCTCAGCGTCAGATGATCCGTCTTTCGGAGATTCTGACCGCGCCGGTCTTCGATGCGCATCGCTCGCATCTCGCGCTGGCGATGGGCAAAGACATCACGGGCGAGCCGATCGTCGCCGATCTGGCACGTGCGCCGCACTTGCTCGTGGCCGGTACGACGGGCTCGGGCAAATCGGTGGCGGTGAATGCCATGATCCTGTCGCTGCTTTACAAGGCGACGCCGGACGACGTTCGCCTCATCATGATCGATCCGAAGATGCTGGAATTGTCCGTCTATGGCGGCATTCCGCATCTGCTTGCACCGGTCGTCACCGACATGAAGCAAGCCGCGCATGCGCTGAACTGGTGCGTCGGCGAAATGGAGAAACGCTATCGGCTGATGTCGGCGCTTGGCGTGCGTAATCTGGCGGGCTACAACGACAAGATCGACGCCGCGCGCGCTGCTGGCGAGAAAGTCAGCAACCCGTTCTCGCTGACGCCGGACGCGCCCGAGCCGCTGGACCGTTTGCCGTTCATCGTCGTGGTCATCGACGAACTGGCCGATCTCATGATGGTGGCAGGCAAGAAGATCGAGGAACTGATCGCACGTCTGGCCCAGAAAGCGCGTGCGGCCGGTATCCACCTGATTCTGGCGACGCAGCGCCCGTCGGTCGATGTCATCACCGGTCTCATCAAGGCGAACATTCCGACGCGGGTTGCCTTCCAGGTGTCGTCGAAAATCGACTCGCGCACGATCCTCGATCAAATGGGGGCAGAGTCGTTGCTGGGGCAGGGCGACATGCTGTTCCTACCACCGGGCACGGGGTATCCGCAACGCGTGCACGGTGCGTTCGTCGCCGATGACGAGGTGCACCGCGTGGTGCAGCACTGGCAGCAGTACGGCGAGCCGGATTACGACGAGGCCATCCTCGCGGGCGATCCGGCCGATGCAGCGTCCGCCGATCTGTTCGGCGACACGGCGGGAGACGCCGAAGCCGATCCGCTGTACGACGAAGCTGCGGCCTTCGTGCTGAATTCACGTCGTGCGTCGATTTCCGCCGTGCAGCGGCAACTGCGCATCGGGTACAACCGGGCGGCGCGTCTGATCGAGCAGATGGAAGCGGCCGGACTCGTCACGCCGATGGGCCGCAACGGCACCCGCGAAGTGGTCGCGCCGGGCGAATAGCGTGTCTGGCGCGTCCGGCGCGTCGATAGCGCGTCGCCTGCGCGCTGAATAATCGCCTTCGCTTACAACTCGCTTACGACCCGTCATACGAGTCGAACTCTTTGGCACTCCGTGCCGTTCTCCTGACACGCGCCGTACATGGGCGCGTGACACAAAACCCCTTGGAAACCCGCGCCAAATGGCGATAACGGGGCGCAAACCCGCGTCCCCGTAGGGGTATTCCCGCCTTTGCGGGCGAAACTCAGCGATCACATAATCGGCGCGCTAGGTTGGTCGTTCGACGCGTGCTTGACGGTATCGCCCTGACACGAAATACAAGGACCGGGGCGGTGCGACGGGGGGGAGACATCCCGGGATTCGCGCATCCACGGCAGGGCCTGCGACACCAAGGAAATCGCAGCAAAAAAGCGTCATATCGAAACGCATCGCACCGAAGGAGACCCTTATGCAATTCCGATTCAAGCTCATGGCTGGCGCTGTCGCGTTCGCCCTGTCCGCCTCGATGGCCATTGCGGCCGATCCGATCAAGATCGGCGTGTCCGGCCCGTTCACCGGCGGCTCGTCGTCGATGGGCGTTTCCATGCGCGACGGCGTGCGTCTCGCCGCTGCAGAGATCAACAAGTCGGGCGGCGTGCTCGGCCGTCAGATCCAACTCGTCGAGCGCGACGAAGAAGCCAAGAACGAGCGCGGCGTGCAAGTCGCGCAGGAACTGATCAACAAGGAAAAGGTGGTCGCCACCGTCGGTTACATCAACACCGGCGTGGCGCTCGCGTCGCAGCGTTTCTATCAGGACGCCAAAATTCCGGTGTTCAACAACGTCGCTACGGGCACGGTCATTACCGACCAGTTCAAGCCGCCTCAGTATCCGGACAACTACGTCTTCCGCAACGCCGCCAAGGACAGCATTCAGGCACCGATGATCGTGGAAGAAGCGATTACGCGTCGTGGCTTCAAGAAGCCTGCCATTCTCGCGGACTCGACCAACTACGGTCAGCTCGGTCGTGAAGACCTCGAAAAAGCGCTCAAGGCCAAGGGCATCACGCCGGTCGCCGTCGAGAAATTCAACATCAAGGACGTCGACATGACGGCCCAGTTGCTCAAGGCCAAGCAGGCTGGCGCCGACGTGATCCTCACGTACGGTATCGGTCCGGAACTGGCGCAGATCGCCAACGGCATGGGCAAGCTCGGCTGGAAGCTGCCTATCGTGGGTAGCTGGACGCTGGCGATGGCGAACTACATCGACAACTCGGGTGCGAACGGCGAAGGCGCGCGTATGCCGCAGACGTTCATTCAGGAACCCAACACGCCCAAGCGCAAGGCCTTCATCGACGCCTACGTGGCCATGTTCAAGCCGAAGAACAACCGCATCGACTCGGCAGTGTCGGCTGCACAAGGCTATGACTCGATCTACCTGCTGGCCGCCGCCATCAAGCAAGCGGGCAGCACGGACGGCCCGAAGGTGCGCGCAGCACTGGAAGACCTGAAGGCACCGGTCGAAGGCGTGGTCACGACCTACGATCGTCCGTTCACGCATGACGATCACGACGCCATCACGGCCAACATTCCGGTGTTCGGCGAAGTGAAGGGCGGCCGTGTCGTGTATGCCTACGACAGCGACCTGAAGGCGGGCAGCAAGGTCCGCGAGAAGGCGGGCACAACGGCATCCAAGTAAGCCGTACCTCCTCCCAAGGCTGCCGTTGCAGCCATGACGGGTGAACGACGGCGCGCGTCGCCTCCCACGCCTGCGCCCCGAGCCACTGGCTTCGGGGTTTCCAGGCGAGGCGCGCGTGCCGTCTTCACGCAACTGTCGCCTGCCACCGGCACTCGGGACCGGTGTGGGGCACAAGTACCGAATGCCTCCCGAGCATCGCTCGTAGGCTCGCACTCGCGAGAGAGGACCGCATGACCATCCTGATTCAACTCATCTACAGCGGTATCGCGCTGGGGATGATTTACGCCGTGATCGCCTTCGGTTACCAACTGACGTTTGCGACATCCGGCACACTGAACTTCGGCCAGGGCGAAGCGCTGATGCTCGGCGCACTGGTCGGCCTGACGCTCGTCGACACCCTCGGGCTGAACTACTGGTTGATGATTCCCATCGTCTGCCTGTTCGGTCTCGTGCAAGGCGCGTTCGTCGAACGCATCGGCGTGAAACCCGCCTTACGGATCAAGTCGGAATTCGGCTGGATCATGTCCACCATTGCGCTGGGCATCATCTTCAAGAACGTTGCGGAAAACCTCTGGGGCCGTGACGACCTCAAATTCCCGTCGCCGCTGCCCGAAGCCCCGATCAGTCTGCTCGGCGCGAACGTGCTGCCGATGGAACTGCTCGTGGTCGTGGGCGCGCTGCTCATGATGGCCGCCGTCGAGTTCTTCAACCGTCGCTCGATCTACGGCAAGGCCGTGGTGGCCACCGCGAACGATCGCGACGCGGCAGGGCTCATGGGCATCAACACCAGTCTGGTGATCACGTTCTCGTACGCGCTGTCGTCGATGGCCGCTGCGTTTGCCGGTGTGCTGGTCGCACCGCTCACGCTAACAGGTGCCACGATGGGCGCAGTACTCGGCCTCAAGGCATTCGCCGTGGCGATCATCGGCGGTCTGTCGAGCGGCATGGGCGTGCTCGTCGGCGGCGTGATCCTCGGTGTGGCCGAAACCACGACTGCGTTCTACATTTCGACCGGCTACAAAGACGTGCCGGGTCTCGTACTGCTGCTGCTCGTGCTGGCTGTGAAGCCTGCAGGCCTGTTCGGCAAGACCGCCATCAAGAAGGTGTAACCATGACCGCACAGACCTCCACTGCACGCGGGGCCAGCGATCTCGGCGGCACGCGCGTATTGACGAAGATCGCTGCCGTGCTCGGCATCGTCGCGCTATTCGGCTTTCCTCTGGCCATCGGCAACCCGTATTACATCCACATGATCGAGACGATCATGATTTACGCGATCCTGCTCTTCGGGCTGGATATCGTCGTGGGTTACACGGGGCAGGTGTCGCTCGGCCACGCGGGCCTGTTCGGCATTGGCGCTTACGTTGCAGGTGTGTTTTTCGCCAAGCTGGGACTCTCGCTCTGGCTCGCGCTGCCTGCCGCAGTGCTCGTCACCGCCGCCTTCGGTGCCGTGCTCGCGTTGCCCGCCTTGCGCGTGATCGGGCCGTATCTGGCGATGGTGACGCTGGCCTTCGGCACGATCATCCAGATCCTGATCAACGAGATGGATTTCCTGACGTCCGGTCCGATGGGCATCAAGCTCACGAAGCCGGTCATCGGTGGACATCCGATTGACGAAGTCGAGTACTACTGGATCGTCGCCGTACTGCTGCTGTTGAGCATGCTCGTGGCCCACCGCATTCTGAAGTCGCACCTCGGTCGCGCCTTCGAAGCGTTGCGCGATTCGCCGGTGGCGTCGGATTGTATGGGCGTATCGGTGTATCGCTACAAGGTGTATGCGTTCGTGATCAGCGCCGGGTTTGCCGGTCTGGCCGGTAGCCTCTACGCCTACTCCGAGCAGTACATCTCGCCGAACACGTACAACTTCGAGCTGACGATTCTGTTCCTGCTGGCCGTCATCATGGGCGGACGCAAGACGCGCAGCGGTTCGCTGCTGGGCGCGGCGATCATCGTGTTGCTGCCGCAGCTACTCGACGACATCAACATCTTCCGCATTGTCGCGTCGGCCATCGCTGCCGTCACGACGGTAGCGGCGGTCGCAGCGGTCGCACGCGGGCGCACCACGCTCGCCAAGGCCGCCGTACCGGTGATCGGCACCATCGCACTGGCCGGTGTGACCTGGTGGCGCGACAGCATCACCGACTGGCGTCTGACGATCTTCGGTCTGATGATCCTGTTCGTCGTGTACTACCTGCCGGACGGCATCATCGGTTTCCTGCGCTCACGCGTTCTGCATCGCCGCCGCACGCTCACGGTGTCGGCCACGCAGGTGGACGAAACGGTTGCCAGTAGCAACGACCCGGTGCTCATGGCGGCGGCCAGCGGTCCGGAGGAGTTGCTCAAGGTGCGTCAGTTGCTGATGCAATTCGACGGCCTGAAGGCGCTTAACCAGGTGGACCTGACGGTCAAGCGCGGCACGATTCACGGCCTGATCGGCCCGAACGGCTCGGGCAAGAGCACGATGATGAACGTGCTGACGGGCATCTACGTGCCCACGGCCGGGAGCATCGAGTTTGCGGGTGAGTCGTTGGCCGGACGCACGTCCGCCGACATCGCACTCTCGGGTGTCGCACGTACCTTCCAGAACGTGCAGCTCTTCGGTGAAATGACGGCGCTCGAAAACGTGCTGGTCGGTCTGCACCACACGTTCCATTCGACGCTGGTCGACGTCTCGCTGCGTCTGCCGCGCTACACGCGCGAAGAAGACGGTGCGCGTGCGCGTGCGATGCGTTTGCTGGAGTTCGTGGGGCTGGCGGCGCTGGCCGACGAGGAGGCGCGCAACCTGCCGTACGGCAAGCAGCGGCTGCTCGAAATCGCCCGTGCGCTCGCGCTCGATCCGCGTCTGCTATTGCTCGACGAACCGGCGGCCGGTCTGACGGCGCCCGACATTCGCGAGTTGCTCGCCATCATCCGCAAGATTCGCGATCACGGCATCACGGTGATTCTGATCGAGCACCACATGGACGTGGTGATGAGCACCTGCCAGACGGTGTCGGTGCTGGACTTCGGACAGAAGATCGCCGAAGGGCTGCCCGCGCAGATTCAGGCCGACGAGAAGGTGATCGAGGCGTATCTGGGCGGCGCATCGACCGCGCACTGACCGGGATAGACGGACAAACGGAACCACTATGCTTTCCATTCGTAATCTGCAAGCAGGATACGGCAAGGTGCAGGTGCTGCACGGCATCGACATCGATGTGCCGGGCGGTCAGGTCGTCACGCTCATCGGCTCGAACGGCGCGGGCAAGACGACCACCATGCGTGCCGTGTCCGGCATGATCAAACCCTCGTCGGGCGAAATCACGCTCGGCGAGAAGCGTATCGACGGACTCGACTCGCATCGCATTGCGAAGCTCGGTCTGGCGCATTCGCCAGAGGGGCGTCGTGTGTTCGCCACGATGTCGGTGACGGACAATCTGCGGCTGGGCGCGTTTCCGCGTCTGACCGGCAGCCGTCCGCGTGGCGACGTGGCGGCGGATCTGGACCGCGCGATGGACTTGTTCCCGCGCCTGAAGGAGCGTCGCAACCAGTTGGCGGGTACGCTTTCGGGCGGCGAGCAGCAAATGCTGGCGATGGCACGCGCGGTCATGCTGCGCCCGGACATCGTGCTGCTCGACGAGCCGTCGATGGGCCTGGCGCCCATTCTGGTCGACGAGGTATTCCGCATCATCAGCAACCTGAAAGCGGAAGGCGTGACGATGCTGCTCGTGGAGCAGTTCGCCGCCGCTGCACTGGCCGTGGCCGACTATGGCTATGTGCTGGAGAACGGCAACATTTCCGTGCACGGCCCGGCGGAGAGTCTTCGCAACGACGACAAGGTGCGCGCGGCGTATCTGGGGGGGAGCCACTGATGCGACCGTGACACGTCGTAATCAGTGCAAAGGGCAGCCAGTTGGCTGCCCTTTGTCGTTGCTGCGGAGATATCAGCGATTCACATTCACGACCACGCGGCCGTGGATTTCTCCTTTGACGATGCGTTGACCGATGCCGATGGCGTCCGCAAGGCCGACGTCATGGGAAATGCCGCCGAGCTTTTGCGGTTCGAGATCGCGCGCAAGCCGTTGCCACGCTTCCTCGCGCAACTCGCGCGGCGCCATCACGCTGTCGATGCCGTGCAACGTCACACCGCGCAGAATGAACGGCGCCATGTTGGCCGGGAAGTCCATGCCTTGCGCGAGACCGCATGCCGTCGCGACGCCGCCGTAACGCAATTGCGCGATGGCATTGACCAGTGTGTGCGAGCCGACGGAATCGACGACCGCCGCCCAACGTTCCTTCTGCATCGGCTTACCCGGGTCCGACAACAGACGGCGGTCGATGACCTCCGACGCGCCGAGCGCCTGCAAATACTCCGTCTCATGCAGCTTGCCGGTGGACGCCACGACGCGATAGCCGAGCGAGCTGAGTAGCGCGATGGCCACCGACCCGACACCGCCTGAAGCGCCCGTCACCAGGACATCGCCGTGATGCGGCAGCACGCCACCGCGCTCCAGCGCCATGACCGAGAGCATGGCCGTGTAGCCCGCCGTGCCGATGATCATGGCGTCGCGCGGTGTGAAGCGTTCGGGCAACCGCACCAGCCAGTCGCCACGCAGCCGGGCCTTTTGTGCGAGGCATCCCCAGTGCGTTTCGCCGACACCGTAACCATTGAGCACCACGCGATCCCCCTTACGCCACGCGGGGTGCGACGATTCGAGCACGGTGCCTGCCCCATCGATGCCAGCGACCATCGGCCACGCGCGTACGACGGGCGCTTTGCCGGTGATGGCGAGGCCGTCCTTGTAGTTGATGGTCGAGTAATCGACGGCGACGAGTACGTCGCCATCGGCAGGCAGTGCATCGTCTTGCAGTTCGGTCACCTGAGCGTGGGTGACACCGTCCGACTGCGTCAACAAGATTGCATTGAACATGCCTTGAAGTCTCCGAAGCGGGTGGGCTGTGGGGGCAGGCGTTAGCGACGGTTCTCGCCGGATGCGAGACAACCGTCGCTACAAAGTGGCTTCAGCCAGAGATGGCTGTTGCGATAGCGTCGCGTGTTTCTCGCGTGAGAACGTCGATCAATTCCGCTGCGGGAAATGCACGCGCAAGCGGTGCCGCCTGACCGGCCCATTGTGCCGCATAGCCGCTTTCCTTGTGCGCCTTTGCGGCGGCGTTGAGCGCCTTGCCCGCATCGTAGGTGATCGGATAGTCCGGTATTGCAGGCCGTCCGGCCACTTGCTCCAATGCCCAGAAGTGATTGGCGAATCCGCGTGCCGGGCGTCCGGAGATGGCACGAATGAGCGTCGTGCGCGGCGGTTGCCCGCTGAGCAGCACGTCACGATAAGCCGCGTCGACACTGGATTCCGGACAGGTGATGAAGGCCGTTCCCATTTGTGCCGCTTGCGCACCGAGGGCGAGGACAGCCGCGATACCTGCGCCATCCATGATGCCGCCCGTTGCAATCACTGGCAGCGACGTGCGTGCCACCAGCCGCCGCACCAGCGCGAAGGTGCCGAGTTGCTCGTCTTCGCTCGGCTGGCGGTCGCCTTCGTCGTTGAAGCGTCCTCGATGACCACCGGCTTCCCAGCCTTGGGCCACGATGGCGTCGATGCCTGCGGCTTCGATGGCGTCGGCCTCCGCTTCGTTCGTGGCCGAAGCGAACAGCACGATGCCTGCGGCCTTCAATGCGTCGATCCATTCCTGCGATGGAAGGCCGAAATGAAAGCTCACGACAGCCGGGCGCTCCTCAAGGAACATCTCGTACATCGCGACGTCTTCGACAAAGCTCAGATAGATCTCGCGCAGGGCTTCCGGGGGCTTTGCGTCGTAGCGTGCGAATTCCGGGGCCAGGTAGTTGAGCCATGCGGCTTCTCGCGCAGCATCGGCTTGCGCAGGCACGTGCGTGAAGACATTGACGTTGAACGGACGGGAGGTGAGCGCGCGGGTTTGGCGGATCATGTCGCGCGCAGCGTTGGCATCCATATTGCCGACGGCGAGCGAGCCGAGTCCGCCCGCGTTGGAGACGGCGGCGACCAGCGCGGGCGTCGATGCAACGGCCATCGGTGCCTGAATGATCGGTGTCGACATGCCGAGACGTTGGGTGATGCGGGCCGAAGGGGACAGTTTCGTAGTCATAGTCTGCCCCCGTCTTAGAAACTAGCGGCCAGATCGCGCAGCGCGTCGAACGTCTCGTGCACTTCCGCGCGCAGCACGCCCACGAGTTCAGCGGCTGGCATCGCCCGCGCGAGCGGTGCGGCCTGACCGGCCCATTGTGCAGCGTAGTCGCTGTTGCCCTTGGCCTTGGCGGTGGCGTTGATGGCCTTGCCTGCGTCGTACGTCACAGGATAGGCAGGCAAGTCGGGACGCTCGGCCGTTTGTTCAAGCGCATAAAGCCGATTGACGAAGCCGCGCGCGGGGCGTCCGGAGATGGCGCGAATGAGGGCGGTGCGCGGCGGATTCGGTCCGGTAAGTCGCTCCCGGTAGGCGGCGTCGGCCGACGATTCAGGGCATGCGACGAAGGCCGTGCCGAGCTGTGCGGCCTGCGCGCCGAGCGCGAGCACCGCGGCGATGCCTGCGCCGTCCATGATGCCGCCAGCGGCGATCACGGGAACGGACGTGTGCGTCACGATCAGGCGCACGAGCGCGAGGGTGCCGAGCTGCTCGTCGTCGGTCGGCACGCGGTCGCCGAGATCTTCAAAGCGTCCGCGATGGCCACCGGCCTCATAGCCCTGCGCTACGATGGCATCCACGCCAGCCGCTTCGATGGCGCGCGCTTCGGTGAGGTTCGTCGCCGTGGCGAACAGCATGATGCCAGCGGCGTGCAGCGCGTCGATCTTCTCTTGCGACGGCAAGCCGAAATGGAAGCTGACGACGGCCGGGCGCTCTTCGAGCAGCATCGCGTACATCGCATCGTCGGCGACGAAGCTCTTGTAAATCTCGCTGAGCGTGGTGGGCGGTGTGGCGTCGAAGCGTGCGAATTCCGGGGCTAGATAGGCGAGCCAGGCGGCATCGCGCGAAGCGTCGAGTTTGGCCGGGGCGTGACAGAACAGGTTGACGTTGAACGGTTTGCGCGTGAGGGCGCGCGTGTCGTGAATGGCCTTGCGGGCCGTTTCCGCATTCCCCGCCGCCACGCCGATGGAGCCGAGCCCGCCTGCGTTGGAGACAGCAGCGGCAAGCGCCGGTGTGGACGTGCCCGCCATCGGTGCCTGAATGATTGGCGTGAGCAGGCCGAGTCGCTCGATGAGCGCGCGATTGCGGGATTGGGAAGCAAGGGAGCTAGGCATGACGATCTGCACCTAAGAGTGTTCAATGGGGGGAACAGCGGCAGTCACAACAGGCGGTATGTTCACTATGGCATACGCCCATCGCGACAAAAGATACCACTTAAATGCATCTTTATGCCAACCACCCTTGACGCTGTCGGGGCATCTCGCGATGGCATGGGTTCGACACACAATAGCTGAGCATCGCTCACGTAATGCGCATTCCGCTCATTCATCCGCGCCGTCGTCTGAGCCCATCAGATCGGAGGCACGCGAGCGTTGCATGTCTGCCCGACGGAAGTACCCGACGACGGTGGCCACGCTGGTATGTCCGGTCATCGACATCGTCTCCGCCAGTGGCACTTGCTGAAGTGCCGCTTCCGTCACGAAGCCTGCGCGCAACGAGTGCGCAGAGAAGTCGCCGTCGAGACCCGCCAGTGCGCAGCGGTCGCGCACAATGTCGCGTACTGCGGCCTCCGAAAGCGCTTCGCCGACATGGCCCCCACGCCGCACACGCCGAAAGATCGGACCGTCTTCGATGCCGGACGCGGTCAGCCAGTCCGTGAGTGCGGCGGCGGCTGCACCCGTCACCGGCTTTTCATTCTCCGGACGGTCAACCCCCTGCTGGTTCGTCTTCGACCAGCCCAGCGTGTAGACGTAATGTTCCGGTCCGCTGCGTCGCACGTTCTCGCACGTTGCGCGAACGACTTCGGAGCGTCGGCGTCCGCCGCTCGCCCATGCGAAGAGCAGTAATGCCCGGTCGCGCTTGCCGCGCAGCGAGTCGTCGCAGGTGGCCAGCAGCACGCGCAACGGTTCGCGGGTGAGGGCATCTTTCTTGGCGGTCCGCACGCCACGTTTCGCATAGGCGCGACGTGTCTTCGCGAGCAACTCCCGTACCGCCGGTTCCGCACAGGGATTAGGCAGATCGCGCGACGTGTGGAGCTTGGCGATGACGCTCATCCGGTGGAGCAGCGTCGCGAGCGCGGGCGGACCGGAGCGCGCTTTAAGTCCTTGCGCGACCAGCGCCGCATCGAGCGCCTCAGGCATTTCCGTCGTCAGCGCATGTTTGCCCTGACGCTGTGCGTGATCGACGACGAACTGCACGATCGCTGAGGGCGAAAGCGGGGGGAGAAGCGGTGCACCGTAGCGCAACCGATACCAACCCATCCAATAACGCATGGCCGACTGATAACTCTGACGCGTATTTGCCGAGTCGCCTTCACGAATGAGCGCCTGTGCGGCTTCCCGGGCGTCGGCATCCAGCGTTGCCGGGTCCAGCGGCGCGGGGAGGTGGGCTGCATCCACGATTTTCACGAGATCGCCAGCGTTGCTTTTGCGCATTGAATCGCCTTGAGACGTAATTTTCCTACCGAACATATGAATTAATATGTAAGATGTAGTAAATATAACGCATGTGATAAATAAGTAACGATAATTTTCCATTATCGTGACTTATTATGCAATGCCGTCCATTTCAAGGAGTGTTCGCGATGACTGCGTCCCAAAGCCCTAAATCCGCCACGCTCGCGCCGTCGCCTCGACAGGGTGGTCGCGGTATTTCCGAGCACGACGTGTGGACGGCCGCCGATACGTTATTGATGTCGGGACAGCGCCCGACGATTGAGCGGATTCGCCAGCAACTGGGGCGCGGATCGCCGAACACCGTGAGTCCCTATCTGGATGCGTGGTTTGCGGGATTGGGGGCGCGACTGAACGGTGGGGGCGGCGCAAATGGTGGTTTAGCGGGTTTGCCGGACGGTGTGCCCATGCCGGAGCCGGTGGCCCGCGCCGCATTGGATTTGTGGACGTTGGCGATACACGAAGCGCGTACGGCACTGGCCGAGGAGGCCGCTGTGCAGAGAGCTGCGCTCGATGCGCGGGAGGCTGAATTGGCCGCAGATCGCGAAGCGTTGGAGCAAACGCGCGCCGTGCTTCACGAGCGGATTGCTTCGGCGGAGACGGCGGCGGCGGATGCGCGTCAGGCACGCGACGAGGCGCAGGCGCAGGCACGTCGCGCCGAGGCGTTGCTCATCGATGCGCAGGCGGATGCCGTCGCGTCACGTCAGTCGCTTGCCTCGGCGCGCGACGCGGCGCAAGCGATGCAGGAGGCGCATGACTCGCATCGTGCGGACTGGGATGCCGAGCGTACGAAGCTGGCAGAGCGTGCCGATGCCAACGAGCGTCGATTGATGCTGGAGCTGGATGCGGCGCGCGAATCTATCAAGTCGTTGCAGCAGGAGCGTAAGCAGGCGCAACGGCAGTTGCAGGACGCTGAGGCCAATCTCGCGGCGATGACCGAAGCGCAGCACGAGATGCGTTCGGCCAAAGCGTTGCAGGACGCCGTGATCGCGCGCCTTCGCGAGCAAGTCAGCACGCAGGAAGCATTGGCCTCGACTTATCAGTCGATGTTGGCGGCACCGCCGACGTCGGTGGCCGGTCGTGGTGTGACGTCTGGTGCGACGCTGGGTGTCAAGCGGCGTCTTAGCAGCGCCGTCGCACCGACGGCTTCAGTGTTGCGTCGGGCGCGACGTCCTTGACTGGTGTAACGCTGACCTTCACTTCACCTGCGCCAGCGTCGGCGCATCCGCCTCCCATCCGCCACCCAGCGCGCGGAACGTCGCGACGGCCGCCCGTGCATTGTCTGCCTGTGCGCGGGCATCGGCGTCGCGCACCGTCAGCAATTGGCGGTCGGCGTCGAGCACTTCGTAAAGACTGACGGTCCCGCCCGTGTACGCCTCCTGGGCGCTGTCGCGCGCACGTGTCTGTGCGTCGACCGCGCTCGCCAGATCCTTGCGTTGCTGCTCCAGTTCTACCAGTGTGACGATGGCGTTTTCGACGTCTTCCGTGGCGTGCAACATCGACAGCCGGTACTCCGCCAAGGCTTGTGCGTTCGCGCCGCGCGCCTGCGCGACTTCGGCGTCGATGCGACCGAAATCGAACAGACGCCAGCGCAGGCCCAGCGCGGCAAGCGGCTGGAACGTCGCGACGCTCGGCACACGTCCGCCAGCGAGCGTGTCGAATCCCAGCACGCCGGAGAGCGACAGCTTGGGGTAATACTCCGCGAGCGATGCGCCAATCCGTTCGTTCGACGATGCCAGTTTGCGTTCTGCGGCGATGACGTCCGGTCGGCGGCGCAGCAAATCGGTGGGGGCGCTGGCGTCACCGATGGCAGGAATCGTCAGCGGACGCGCCTTCAGGTCGTCATCCTGCGTCGCCACGCTCATGCGTCGCGCATACGTTCCCGGCGCGGCGCCCATCAACACATCGAGCCGATTGAGTTGCGTCTCGCGCTCGATGCGCAACGGCGGCAGTGTCGTGCGCGCCTGTGCCAGCAGCGCTTCCGATTGCGCCAGTTCGCGCGCCGTCGCCAAACCATCCTTCAGTCGCAAACGGACGATTTCCATCAGCCGGGCGTCGGTGTCGATCTGGTCCTGTGCAATGGCCAGTCGTCGCTGGGCGGCTCTGACGCGGAAATAGGCATCGGCGGCTTCGGCCACGATGCTCACACGCACGCCGTCACGCTGTGCTTCTGCCGCTTGCGCCAACGCACCCGCCGCTTGCGCCGAGCGTTGCAGTCCACCGAACAGATCCAGCTCCCAGCTTGCGCCCGCGCCGATGTCGTAGATCGTCATGTTGCGGTTGTAGCCGGGGAGGTTGCGCGCCACGACGCCAAGCGGGCTTTCCAGCGACTGGTGCTCGCGCGTCACGCTGCCGCCCAGTGTGAGCGAGGGCAGCCGTTGTGCTCCGGCCGCACGCGCTTGCGCGCGGGCCTGTTCGACGCGTGCCATGGCGGCCTGCAAGTCGAGGTTCTGCGCGAGCGCCTGATCGACGATCTCCGTCAGCACCGGGTCATGAAAGCCCGTCCACCAGCTATCCAATGCCACGCCTTTTTCGGGCGGCGCGCCCGTCAGTCCATGACTCGCGTCGCGTTGCGCAAGGGCTGCGCTGCCCTGGAAATGGGTCGGCAGATCGGCCTTCGGTACGACGTAGTCGGGGCCGACCGCGCATCCGGCCATCGCGCTGATTGATAGCGCCAGTAAGGCATTGCGCAGAATCGACGGGGTAACGCCGGACACCGTGAGCAGGGTTGCATTCATGGAATTTAACGAGTTACTTGCAAGATGATAGTTGTAACTCTATACTCACTTCCATTATGAAAGCAACCACTGGTTGCGAATTCCCGTTCTCTATCTCATCACTGCCTCATCACCGCCTTAAGCGCGAAGAAGGATCGACCCATGACATCCCCGAGCACTCCCGCCCAACACGCCAGCCAACCGGGCGGTCCCTCTGAGAAGCGCGCGTTCCCGCGCCGACTCGTCATGCGTGGCGCGATTGTCGTCGCGGCGATCGCGGTGCTCGGCTATGGCACTTACTGGTGGACGACGGCGCGCTATCTGGAATCGACGGACGATGCCTATGTCGGTGGCGACGTCACCGTGCTCGGCCCCAAGGTGCCGGGGTACATCGCGGAAGTGCTGGTGACGGATAACCAGACGGTGCATGCGGGCGACGTGCTGGTACGGCTGGACGATCGCGATTACCGCGCTGCATTGGCGAAGGCCGAAGGGGCGGTTGCCGCGCAGCAGGCGCTGATCGCGAATCTCGATGCGACGGCGAAGTTGCAGGCGGCGGTCATTGCGCAGGCGCGCGCAAGCGTGGTGGCGGTGACGGCCGACGCGCGGCGCGCGCATGATGACCAGGTGCGTTATCAGGATCTCGTCGCCAAGGCGGCGGTGTCGGTGCAGAGCGCGCAGAAGGCGGATGCCGATTACAAGCAGATCGCCGCGAATCGTGACCGAGCGGAGGCGGGGGCTGTGGCGGCCGAGCGTCAACTGGATGTGATTGCCACGCAGAAGCAGCAGGCGCAGGCAGCGCTGGCACAGGCCGTTGCCGAGCGCGACATCGCCAGACTCAACGTCGAATACACGGTTTTGCGTGCACCGGTCGACGGCACTATCGGGAACCGCCGGGCGCGTCCGGGCGCGTACGCACAGGCGGGCACGCAACTGCTGGCCGTCGTACCGGCGCACGGTCTTTGGGTCGATGCGAACTTCAAGGAAGGGCAGGTGGCGCATCTGCGTCCCGGCATGCCGGTGAAGATCGAGGCGGACGTATTGCCCGGTCGCGTCTTCCACGGTCGCGTGGCGAGTCTTGCCCCTGCGACAGGCGCGCAGTTCAGCGTGTTGCCGCCGGAAAACGCGACGGGCAACTTCACCAAGATCGTGCAGCGCGTGCCGGTGCGGGTGCAGCTCGACGATGCGGATGCACGTCTTGGGACGCTGCGTCCCGGCCTGTCGGTGACGGCTGAGGTGGATGCGCGCGGTGATGGCAGCGGCGACAAGTCGTCGGCCCCGGCACCCGCCAAGGTAGCCGCACGATGAGCGCCGCGAACTCGGGGGCAGCACAACCGCTGCCTGCCAGTGGTGACGCCGCTGGATCGCCGTCGCACTCCGCGAACGACGAGCGACCGCGACTGGCGGCGGCCCCCGCACCGGCGGGTGGCGGTTTCTCGGTCGACGCCATGTCGACGCCCGCCAAGATCATCGCCTTTGGCACGATGGTCGTCGGTATGTTTATCGCGCTGCTCGACATTCAGATCGTGTCGGCCTCGTTGCGGGATATCGGCGGTGGTCTTTCGGCCGGAGCAGACGAAACGGCCTGGGTGCAGACCAGTTACCTGATTGCCGAGATCATCGTGATCCCGCTCTCGGGCTGGCTGTCTCGCGTCATGTCGACGCGCTGGATCTTCGCGGCCTCGGCGGCGGGCTTTACCGTGGCGAGCTTGCTGTGCGGCGCGGCGTGGAACATCCAGAGCATGATCGCGTTCCGTGCGCTGCAAGGGTTTCTCGGCGGCTCGATGATTCCGCTGGTCTTCACCACGGCGTTCGCCTTCTTCAGTGGGCCGCAGCGCGTGGTGGCGGCGGCCGTGATCGGCGGTCTTTCGTCATTGGCGCCGACACTCGGGCCGACCATCGGCGGGTGGATCACGGACAACTACTCATGGCACTGGCTATTTTTCATCAACATCGTGCCGGGCATCTTCGTGACGGTGACGGTGCCGCTGCTGGTGCGCATCGACCGTCCCGACTTCTCGCTGCTGCGTGGTGCGGACTATCTCGGCATGGTCCTGATGGCTGTCAGCCTGGGGTGCCTCGAATACACGCTGGAAGAGGGGCCGCGCTGGGACTGGTTCGGTGACGACACGATTCGCGCGACGGCGTGGCTTGCCGGGCTGTGTGGCGTGGCGTTCATCTGGCGCAGTCTGGTGTATTCGCAGCCGATTGTGGATTTGCGGGCGCTCAAACAGCGGAACTTCGCGCTGGGCTGTTTCTTCTCGTTCGCGACGGGTATCGGTATTTTCGCGACGATTTACCTCACGCCGCTGTTCCTTGGGCGCGTGCGCGGATTTTCGGCGTTCGAGATCGGGATGGCCGTGTTCTCGACGGGCGTCTTTCAGTTGTTGTCGATCCCTATCTACGCAATGCTGGCCAACCGGATCGATTTGCGCATCTTGATGATGCTCGGGATTGGCGGCTTTGCTTTGTCGATGTGGCAGTTCGCGCCGATCACGCACGATTGGGGCTCGTTGCAACTGATGTTGCCGCAGGCGCTGCGCGGTGCGTCGCAACAGTTCGCGGTGGCCCCGATCGTCACGCTGACGCTGGGCAGCCTTCCGCCTGCGCGATTGCGTCTGGCGTCGGGGCTTTTCAATCTGATGCGTAACCTCGGCGGTGCCATCGGGATTGCCGTCTGTACGACGGTCCTGAATGACCGCACGAATCTGCACTTCTTCCGGCTCGCCGAACGCATGGGTGAGGGCAATCCGGCGGTCGGTCAGTGGCTGGCGAGCGTGGGCGCTCGGCTGGGCGCGGCGGGACTGGATGTGGTCGACGCGCAGACGGCGGCGCTTCGGCAGCTTTGGCTGCTGACGTTGCGCGAGGCGCAGACGATCACGTTCGGCGACATCTTCGGCGGGTTGGGGCTGATCTTCCTGGGCGTGACGCTGATGGTGCCGCTCATGCGTCGGGTTGCACCGCCCAAAGCGCCGAGCGCAGATGCGCATTGAGGATATCGGTCGAAGAATTCACTTGAGATTATTTACGTCGCAAATCGGCTGTAAGTGATTGATTTTCAATGATCGGGGCGGATGGCGTCGCGTTGTTAAAGTGAAATGTGAAGTTCTCGGGACACCGGCGGCTTGCTCGCCGGTGTCGACGCGCTTATGCTCACTTGCATGGTAATAGGCAGCGCTGTCGTCATCGATGGCGCTGAACAGGAGGAATCCTTATGCAACGAAAGACATTCCGCGACATGCAGTGCCCCATCGCCCGCAGCCTTGAGCGTGTGGGCGAATGGTGGAGCATTCTGATCTTGCGTGAGGCAGGCTACGGCACCACGCGCTTCGATGATTTTCAGCGTCGCCTGGATATCGCGCCGAACATGCTGACCCGGCGCCTGAATGCATTGGTGGAAGAAGGCTTGCTGGCGCGGCGTCAGTACTGCGACCGCCCGCCGCGCTTCGAATACGTGCTCACCGACGCCGGTCGGGATTTCCGTCCGGTGCTGTGGGCATTGCTCGCGTGGGGCAATCGGCACTTTGCGCCGGAAGGCATTGCGGCTCAGTTGGTGGACCGGGAGACGGGGCAAGTGGTCGAGCCGGTCGTGGTCGATGCGGTGACGGGGGTGCGTCTGGACCCGCAGCGGCACGTGCCGACCGCAGGCCCAGTGGCGACCGAGGGCATGCGCGCGCGCCTGGCGCGAGCTGCGGCGTTTGCGACGGGGCAGCCTGTGGCCGACGCGGAAGGGAAAGCAGAAGTCGGTGCTGAGGAAGCGGCGGCTGATCGTTGATTTTGTTGGGTTTTGTGATGACCGATCAGGCCATCACGGGGCCGCCGGGGATACCCGGCAGCGACGCAAGCAGGCGCGCAAACGCGTCGCCGGTCAACGGTTTGCCCAGCAGGAAACCTTGCAGTTCGTCGCAATCGAGTGTCTTGAGCGCTTCGCGTTGCGACGCCGTCTCGACGCCTTCGGCGACCACGTCCATGTCGAGTGAGTGGGCCAGCGCAATGATCGCGGACACCACGGCACTGCCTTCTCGTCCGCAAGTGTCCAGTCCATTGGTGAAAAAGCGGTCCATCTTCAGTTGCTTGACGCGGAAGCGTTGCAAGTACGCCAGACTCGAATAGCCCGTCCCAAAATCGTCGATTGCCACCTCGAAGCCGTAATCCTGGAAGGCGCGGATCACGTCGATGGTGTGCTGCGCATCGAACATCGCCACCGTCTCCGTGATCTCGAACATCAGACGCGTGCAGGCGATGCCAGCGTCCTGCACGATTTCCACGATGTTCTCGACCAGCTGCGACTGCGCCATCTGGCGCGGCGACAGGTTGATCGCGACCTTCACCGGCGGCAACCCGGCCGCATCCCACTCCTTGATGTGCTGGCAGGTGGCACGTACCACCCAGTAACCGATCTGCACGATCTGGCCCGTGCGCTCGGCGACCGGGATGAAGTCGGCCGGTTGCAATTCTCCGAAGGTCGGGTGCGTCAGGCGTAGCAGGGCCTCGGCACCCGCCAGCGCTTCCGTGTCGCCGCGATACTTCGGTTGGAAATGCAGCGAGAAGTACTGCTCGCTCTCGGCGTCGTGCAGCGCTTGCTGGATTTCCCAGGTGCGCTGGGCCGCCGCGTTCATGCGCGGCTCGAAGTAGAGGAAGATGCCCCGGCCCGCGCGCTTGGCTTCGTACATCGCGGTGTCGGCGTGCTTGAGCAGCAGGTCGATGCTGTCGCCGTCGTCCGGGAACAGCGCCACACCAATGCTGGGCATGACGTGCAGCGACTGGGAGCCGACCTTCAAGCCGTCACGCATGTCGTCGAGCAGGCGTTGCGCCACGCGTCCCGCGACTTCGGGCGATGACAGCGAGCCGAGCAGCACCACGAACTCGTCGCCGCCGAGTCGGGCCACCACGTCGTCGCCGTTCACGTTTTTGCGCAGCCGTTTGGCGAAGGCGCGCAGCACGTCGTCGCCCACGTTATGGCCCAGCGAATCGTTGATGGTCTTGAAGCCGTCCAGATCCATGAAGAGCACCGCAAACCGACGTTGGTCGCGGCGCGAGTTGATCAGCATGCGCGCGGCGGCGTCGTGCAGGGCACGGCGGTTGGGCAGATCCGTCAGCGCGTCGTACGTCGCCATGCGGGCGATCTGGGTGTTCAGTTGCAGGACGGAGTTGGCCAGGAAGCTCGTGCGCGCATCCAGACGGGAGACGAGCAGGGTGGTGACCAGGATCAGGAAGGTGAACAGGCTCACGGTCGTCACCAGCCACGGCGAACTCACGCCATTGGCGGCGCCGCAGATGGCGCCTGCGGCGAACGTGGCGGCCGACATGCCCGTGTAGTGCATCGCCGTGATGGCGAGCCCCATGACGATGGCGGCAGCCACGCGCTTCGCCATCACATAGCGCAGGCTGCCGTCGCGCAGCGTCCGGGCGATCCACAGCGCCGCCGTGGCGGCCGCAATGGCAATCGCGATTGACGCAGCGAAGAGCAGTGGATCGTAGCTGATGTCCGGGTCCATCTTCATAGCGGCCATGCCGGAGTAATGCATGGCGGCGATGCCGATGCCCAGCGTGACGCCTGCGCATCCGAGACGCCACCGGGTGAAGCGTTCGCTGGCAACGAGCCAGAGCGCCGCCCATGAAATCGCGATGGCAATGCCGAGCGACGCCGCCGTAATGGCCGGGTCGTAGCCGAGCGCAAGCGTGGCTTTCGAGTCGAGCGGCGACCACGAAGGCGACAGCGACAGGGCGAGCATGCCGATGAAGTGCATCGACCAGATGCCGATACCCATGGCGGTCGCGCCCACGGCAAGCCACGCGTGGCGCATGCCACGGTGGGTCAGAAGATAGATGCGACCTGAAAGGTCGAGCGCCGTGAACGACGCCAGTACTGCCACTGCGAGCGATAGCGCAACAAGCCAACCACTGTACGAACTGGACATATGAAAACCGACCGAAAAGTCCCGCTTAACTGGTTATCGGCACGCGGCGCCAATAGTTGAGGATTGCGGTGGAATATTTCCGAGAATCCGGGAACCTGCGACTGCTCGCACCCCGCGCGCGCGTAATTCGCGCCTGCTGCGTCGATGCTCGACAGTGCCGATGCCATAGTGAATAATCCGTGCATACCCGCCCGCGCGGGGCGAAATACCGCAGCCCTAGATTTTGCCTGATTTCCTTGGGATTTCCTCTCACTGAGTGCAATCTTGGTGGCCAATGTGCCCGCAGGAGCCGTGATATGCGCATTCGCATGAGGCTGTTGCAAGTGCTGGTGCTGGTTGGAATGGCCGTCGCGCCGCTCACGGCTGCGGTATCAGTGACATCTGCGGCCGCCGCTTCGCCGGAGTCATCTTCGGCGTTGGCCGTTCACCTCGTGCAGATCGGGGCCGTGTGTCTGGCATTGGCCTTCGCCTATCTCTCCCTCATTTCCGTCCTGATCCAGTTCCCGGCCAGTCAGCCGCTGGCCGGACGCCTGTCCATTCCCGACGTCTACACCCTCGCCGACATCACAACAATAAGGAGCTGGTCATGACCGCTAAATCGTTGATGACAAAGGGAAGTACCGCGAAAGCCACCCCGGCGGCTCCGGCCGCAGCGCCTGCCGCGCCTGCGTCATCCTCTCAGCCGACGGTGCCCAGCGTTCCCAGCGTCCCGTTCGAAACCCGCGTCGCAGCGGGGCGGCAACTACGCGAAAAGACACCCCGCAGCAGCCATTCGCATCTCGGTAACACCGACCGCGACATCGTGGCGTTGTTGCGAACGAGCAGCGAGGGGCGGGTGGCGGCGCTCGTGCCGCTGCGTTACGGCCGGATGCTCGCGTCGCCGTTCGCCTTCTACCGTGGCAGCGCGATTGTCCAGGCGCACGATCTGGCAGGTACGCCGAACACCGGGCTCACCATGCAGATTTGCGGGGATTGCCATTTGGCGAACTTCGGCGGTTTCGCCACCCCGGAACGGACTTTGATCTTCGATCTGAACGATTTCGACGAAACCGCGCCCGGTCCGTGGGAGTGGGATCTGAAGCGGCTGTGCGCGAGTCTGGTGCTCGCTGCACGGCAGTTCGGTTTCGGCGACACGCTAGGTGTCGAGATGGTGCGCGCGGCCGTAGACAGCTACGCCCGGCGGCTCGACGAATACGCCCACATGCCGACCATCGAGCTGTGGCACGAGCAAATCACCTTCGAGCGCATGCTGAATCTGGCCGGGACCGACCGGGTGCGTGAGGGCGTCAAACGCGGCATCGCCCGGGCGTCCGGCCGCACCCATGAAAACGTGCTGCCGAAGTTCGCGCAGCAGGTCGGCGATTACTGGCAGATTCGCGACACGCCGCCCACGGTATTCCACGTCCACGGCGCGACCACACTTTTCGGTCCGGAAGACGACTGGCTCGGTCTGGGCGACTGGCGCACCATGTTCGCCCCCGTCTATAAGAGTCACGTCAATTCGCTCCCGCCCGATCGTGCCCGCATGCTCGAGAGCTATACGCAGGAGGACATGGCCTTCAAAGTGGTGGGCGTCGGCAGCGTCGGTACGCGTTGTCTGGTGTTGCTGATGATGGATGCCCACGAACAGCCGCTGTTCCTGCAGTTCAAGGAGGCGTCGCGCTCGGTCGTCTCCCGCTTCTTCCGCAATGTCACGCCCAAGCACGACGGGCGTCGTGTGGTGGAGGGGCAGCGCCTCATGCAGGCGGCCTCCGACGCCTTCCTCGGCTGGGGTTCGGGACCGTTCGGACGCTGTATCTATGGCCGCCAGTTGCGCGACATGAAGATCTCTGCGCAGTTCGAGCTGTTCCGTGCCGATGGCTTCCGCGAGTACGCCGGTCTGTGCGGCTGGGTGCTGGCTCGCGCGCATGCCAAAGCGGGAGGATGCGCACCCGAACTCGTGGGTTACGTCGGCAAGGGAATTCGTCTGGGCGAGGCGATGATTCATTACGCGACGGACTACGCCGATCAGGTCGAGCGGGACTATGAGGTGTTCCGCAAGGCGTGTCGAGACGGGCGGCTTGAAGCCCGCACCGACGCGGATATGGCCGCCGACTTTATGGCCTGAACACGGAGCGCATTGAAGTATGCCGCTGCATCGGTTGCAGGCACGCATTGTCGTCGCGTTGGAAACGGCGGTGCGCTGGGTGGCGCGCACGCCGACGCTCATCGTCTGGAGCGGCGTCGGGATATCCATTCTCGTCATGGTGGTGGCCGTGGCGTTGCTCTACGAAGGTCGGCTGCTGGTGCTCGCCCGTGCGGCCGACAACCAGCGCAACATCGCCGAAGTGTTGGAGCGGGATCTGGAGCTCAATTTCCAGCTATACGAGGCTTCGCTCGATGCGGTCGTGAAGTTGCTGGCGCGTCCCGATGTCGAGGCGATGGCCCCCGCACTTCGTCGTGAGCTGATCTTCGAACGGGCGGGGGCGTCGCGTTACATCGGGTCGCTCGTCGTGCTAGACGCAGAGGGAAACATCGCCATCGACGCGGAGAGCGAGGTGCCGCGGCCGTTCAACTTCGCCGATCGGGAGTATTTCAGCATCCATCGGACCCACCCGGACGCCGGACTGTACGTGAGCGGCTTTATCCATTCGCGCCTTCGCAACAACGCACCGACGATGGTCATGAGCCGACGAATCTCGCGCTCAGATGGCTCGTTCGGTGGTGTGGTGTCGCTCGCGGTGGACATCGAGTATTTCCGTCATCTGTTC
Organism: Pandoraea sp. NPDC090278; assembly: GCF_044772185.1. NCBI lineage: Bacteria > Pseudomonadati > Pseudomonadota > Betaproteobacteria > Burkholderiales > Burkholderiaceae > Pandoraea > Pandoraea sp. NPDC090278. The sequence goes on from NZ_JBIVYJ010000001.1 coordinate 997,010, forward strand.
GATCACATCGAAGTCGGCCGTCAGGGGGTGATCCTACTGCTCGGCAAGGACGGCGCGATTCTCATGCGCAAACCGTACGACGAAAAGGTGATCGGGTCGACGATGGCACAGACCGGTCGCTATGAATCGCTGCCCCCGGGACGTGACGACCATCGCATCTATCCGATCCGCTTCATGGAGCGCGACAGCCTGATGTCGCGACGGTTTCTGAAGAATGCGCCGCTGACCCTGATCATCGTGACGTCGAGCGAAGAGACGCTTGCCCCGTGGCACAAACGCGTCATCGAGTTCGGCGGGCTGTTCCTGCTGCTCAACGTGGGGTTCGTGCTGACGTCGTTGCTCCTCGCCGCCCAGTTGCGGCGACGCCTGCGAGCCGAGCGGGAATTGCGCCTTCTGGCACGTACCGATGGCCTGACCGGCCTTTCGAACCGCCGCTCGCTCGACAAGATCCTTGCTATAGAGTGGCGGCGCATGCGCCGCGCCGGTCATTCGCTGGCCGTCGCCTTCATCGATATCGACTGGTTCAAGCGCTACAACGATACGCACGGGCACCAAGCAGGTGACGCCGCACTTGCGGCGGTCGCCGGTGCCATCGGGGCGGCGCTGCAACGTCCGTCGGATGCCGCCGGGCGCTACGGCGGAGAGGAATTCATTGCCGTGCTACCGGACACCGATGCACCGGGCGCTCAGCGCGTAGCGGAGGGGATCCGGCTGGCAGTCGACCGGCTCAATCTCGATCACGCGTCGAGCGACTTCGGTCATGTGACGGTGAGCATAGGTGTGGCTTGCCGACAGCCGCAGGCAGGGGAGTCGGTCGATATGCTCGTCAAGGCGGCCGACCGCGCGCTTTATCGTGCCAAAGCCACCGGCCGCAATCGTGTGATCGTCGCTTCGGAAGACGATGCGATGACGCCGTCGGAATCGTAAGTCCGTCGACCCCGAACAGGTCGTCGGCATCTTCTCGTAGGAATCGTCCGATTCTGCGCTTGCAACGGGTGCCGATCGACGATTCGCGGCCCGTATTTTCTCCCGAATCTCTCGTTCTTCAAGAGGATCAAAAGACGGCTGTAAGCCGTTGATCCTTCGGTGACTATTTGCGTCCAGAAATATTGATGCGTCCGCCATATACGTTTTGCCAGCGCCCGCCTACACGTCTTTCAGATTCCGCCGATTCGCTGAATGAAACTCGCTCTCTACAATCGATTTCAACAAGTCCGGTGCGAGTTGCAATAGCACGGACGGCAGTCAAGGAGTCAGTCATGGCGAAGCGTAACCCCCCATCGCCAACACCGCCCAGTAAGACTGACAAGCATGGGTTGGCGGACGAAGGCACGCAGGAAGGCACGCAAGACCCGTCGGAGCACGAGCAACACGCACTGACGCACGAAGACGGTGATGCCGAGACGCATGGTGCGCCGATGCCGACGTCGGATGACGCGGACACCCCGCAGCCGCATGAAGCCCGGCAGTCGGTGCTGCCGGTAGGAAGAAGTCCGTCGCAGTCGCAGCGGGTCGACTGGCCGGAAGGCACGGTTGGCATCGATCCGATGGATGCCGCAGATGCGGTGGCCGATGGCGCAGTACACGATGCGATTCGTAAGTCGTTGACCAACGCCATCGACCTCGACGTCTCCCACGTCGAAGTGACCGTGACGTCAGGCCTCGTACTGCTGACGGGCTATGTGCCCGAACGGTGGATGCAACACGTCGTGCAGATGGAAGTGGAGAAGGTCGACGGCGTGAAGGGTGTCGACAACCGGCTGCACGAGCGACGCATGAAATCGATGAGCCGCCCGGGCGAGAGCCAGGAAGGCCACAAGATTTAGCACAGGCAAACGAATAAAGGACAAACCGGCATCAGAGGTGCAGAAAGCACCGAAGGCGCCGGTCAAAAGGCAAGACCGGGCATCTCCGGGCGAGGGGATGTATCACCTAAGACTCGGTCGTCGTATGGGCGCCGCACGAGTGCCGTGCAGGAGGTGACGCCCAAAGGCAATGCAAGGCAATGCCAACGATGCGACGGCCAATTTCGGGAGGTCAACACAATGAAACAAGCCAATCTGCTCAAACTCGTCATGGCGGGTGCACTTGCTACCACGGGCATCGCAGCCCACGCGCTCGATCAGGGCGGGATCATCAAGATTGCCGATAACGCGACCGCCAGCGGCGTGATGAGCGATACCGGCCGCAAGATCGACGATTCGGCACTCACCGCCAAGGTGAAGGCAGAGTTGCTTGCCAAGAAGGATGTGCCGTCGACCAAGGTCCACGTCACAACGCGCCACGGCGTGGTGCATCTGACGGGTTCGGTGCCTGAGTCGGCACAGAAGACCCTCGTCGAGGATACGGTCAAGGGCGTAGACGGCGTGGTCGATGTCAAGAACGACATCAAGGTATCCGCCAAGTAAGCGTCAATCATTGCAGGACGTTGCGGCGACACGCGTCGCCGCAACGCACAAGAGACCGCACTCTCGCCCTGTCGAAGACGCCTTGTTGGGATGACGCCGTGAGTTCTCCGCCGTTGTTCCGAAATACGCGTCTCGACTTCATCAGCGAAGGAGGAATCATGACTATGCAATCCGGCCGGGGCCAGATGCCCCAAACCAGTCAATCAGGCGCTCGCATCGTGGGCGCATCGCACAAGCTGCCCGACGGGCCGGGCCCGTCCGTGATGGCGGCCGACACGCTCGACGCGGAAGACGTCGTGAACACCGCAGGCGAGAGCCTGGGGAAGGTCAAGCACATCATGCTCGACGTCCAGCGCGGCACCGTGGCTTACGCCGTGTTGTCCTTTGGCGGCTTCCTCGGCATGGGCGACAAGCTCTTCGCCATTCCGTGGCATGCCTTGCAGCTCGACGTGGAGAACAAGCGCTTCATCCTGAACATCGACAAAGAGGCGCTCAAGAAGGCGCCGGGGTTCGACAAGGATCACTGGCCGAGTATGGCCGACATGCATTGGGCCGAGCAGGTGCATACGTATTACACCGTCGACCCGTACTGGCATTGAGCCGCACGAGTCCTTGCTCATGCCGAGCCTAAATCATATTCGCCGACTGGAAGGGCACTTGCCTGAGCCGTACGACCCGGGCAACCCACCGGGCAAACCGCCGGGGACACCGCCGCCGAAGTCGCCTCCGGACGAGGACGAACCGACGCCGATGCCGCCGCCCGACCGGCCGCTCGATCCGCCGGTGGAGGAGCCACCGTTGCGTCCGCCCGGCAAGTATGTCGAGCGGTCGCGCGGTGGGGACGGGGCGGCGTGCTGATCGCCCGGATGACCGACAGGTGACGGTCGTCGTCAGATCGGCAAGGGAGGAAAGTCATGCTTGGCACCATCTTGTTGATTGTTCTGATTTTGTTGTTGGTCGGTGCATTGCCCGCGTGGCCGCATAGCCGGGGATGGGGTTACTACCCGTCCGGCGGTCTTGGACTGATCGTTCTGATTGTGGTGTTGCTCGTGGTGATGGGGCATATCTGACGATTGGCCCCATTCAAGGAGGACTCGTCATGCCGTATCGACAGACTCACGATTTACCGGCGAGCGTGAAAGACAACTTGCCGACGCACGCGCAGGAGATCTATCTCAAGGCGTTCAATTCGGCCTGGGATGAGTACAAGGACCCTGGCGAGCGGCGCGGTCACGAATCGCGTGAAGAGACGGCGCACAAAGTGGCATGGAGTGCCGTGAAACAGACATATGAAAAGGATGACAAGTCCGGGAAGTGGCATTCGAAGCATCACTGACCACTGAACGGTTGTTCCGGGGAGTGAGCTGAAGCACTGAGCAGCGTCATCGATGCGGCGCGCTCGAAGTGTCACTCACCGTTGACCCCCAATACGACTGCATCTGGTTCCCGCAACCGGAGCGCAGTTGTAGCTTGCCGGCCCACCCACTGGGCCGGTTTTTTTTTGTGCTGATTGCCGTTTCATCGCTCGTCATATTGCAGTGCGGTAGATGCGTGCAAAAACGAGGCTATTTGCCCGTATTTGTGACGTTTTGATGATGTTGCAACGCCGCAGTGAGTCTGCAGACTTTGGCAGCTTCGCGTAAAATCCTCGCTTGCTGTCATCTCCGAATCCCGATGAGTTCCCCCCAAATCCTCCCCGTCGAGGCGACTGAAACGTTGCCCCCGTCGTCCATTCCCGTCTGGCTTTCGTTCGTGGCGCTCGCCATGGGCGGCTTCGGTATCGGGACCGGCGAGTTCGTCATCATGGGCCTGTTGCCCGACGTCGCCAAAGGTCTGGACATCACCATTCCTCAGGCCGGTCACGCGATCAGCACCTATGCACTGGGTGTCGTGATCGGTGCGCCATTGCTTGCGGTGCTTGGCGTGCGTCTGCCGCGTCGCGCGTTTCTCATCGCCCTGATGGCGATGTTCGCTGTCGGTAATTTCGCAAGCGCGCTGGCCCCGGGCTATGTCTCGCTGATCATCTTGCGATTTCTCAGCGGTCTGCCGCACGGCACCTATTTCGGTGTGGCGGCGCTCGTCGGGGCGTCGCTCGTGCCGCCGCATCGCCGCGTGCATGCCGTCGGACAAGTCATGCTCGGACTCACGCTGGCGACGCTTTTCGGTGTGCCGATTGCCGCAGGTCTCGGCCAATGGCTGGGCTGGCGTGCGGCGTTCGTGATGGTGGGTGTGATCGGCACGCTGACGGCCTTGCTCGTGTGGCGCTGGGTGCCGGACGCGCCTGCACCGCATGGTGCAAGTCCGCTGCGCGAACTTAACGCGCTGCGCAATTCGCAGGTTTGGCTCACGCTGGGAATCGGCGCCATCGGCTTCGGTGGCATGTTTGCCGTCTTCAGCTATATCAAGCCGACGCTCATGCAAGTCGCTGGTGTGCCTGAATCGTGGGTGCCGTTCTATCTGGCGCTGTTCGGCGTGGGGATGGTCGGCGGCACGATTATCGGCCCGCGTCTGGTGGCGGCGGCCACGTTGATGCGGGCCATCGGCGGCACGCTGATTTGGTCAGCGTTGTTGCTTGTGGCCTTTACGTTCACGTCGTCGAGCCCCTGGCTGGCGGGGGTGAACGTGCTGGCGATCGGCACGATCATCATCATCGGCCCCGCATTGCAGATTCGCCTGATGGACGTGGCGGGCGAGGCGCAAACGCTTGCGGCGGCGCTGAATCATTCGGCCTTCAATATGGCCAACGCCGCCGGTGCATGGCTCGGCGGCGTGGCGATCACTGCGGGTTACGGCTGGACGTCGACCGGTTGGGTTGGCGCTTTGCTTTCCTGCGCCGGTATGGTCATGTTCTTCTGGGCGCGACACGATGCCCGCCGGAAGGCCCGGTAACACAAGCCCTGCATCGTCAGCATGGCGATGAACGCGAGCGGATACGCCCACCAGATGCCGGTGAGTCCGGCGATCCGCTCGAACATCCACGCGGCGGGCACTTCGATGCCCAACAGCCCGATCATGCCGAGTAGCGTCGGCACCCACACGCGACCGCTGGCGCGCATTGCGCCGGTCATCACCGCGGTGGTTCCCATCACCAGTACACTCCAGGCGACGATGTAGAGCAGGTGTGTCGCGAGTGACAGCACGTCGGGATCGGTCAGGAAGCCACGAAGGATCGTCGGTGCAATCAGATAGATCACCACGATCAGGCCGCCGGTCAGTCCCAGATTGCACAACAGGCCGGTGCGCACGATCGCGCCGATGCGCTCACTGCGTCCTGCGCCGATAGCATGGGCGCACAGGATCGACGCCGTAATGCCCAGCGTCATCACCGGCATCTGCAACCAGCTCATCACCTGCGTGACCGCACCGTAAGCGGCGGTAGCATTCGCACCGTGTCGATTGACCATGCTCAGCAGCACCATTTCGGCAATCGCCATCGTCAGCATCTGAATCGCTGCGGGCACGCCGATGTGCAGGATGCCGCGCGCCAACGCAGGGTTCCATCGAATCGCGCGCCACAGATCGGTGTTCGGTGCCAGCGGATGTCCCTTGCGTCGCCAGTGGATGGCCATCCAGATCAGGGCGACGGTGAACGCGATCATCGTCGATGCCACGGCACTCGCCACGCCCAGTGCCGGGAACGGTCCCCAACCGTAGATGAACGCCGGTGTCAGTCCGAGCGACAGCAACGTTGCGATCAGTAGCGCGATGAGCGGAGACACCGCGTCGCCGGTGCCCCGGCTCATCGACGTCGTCAGCCAGAGCATAAAGATGACGGGCATGCCGATCAGCATCCACCGGGCGTATAGCGTTGCGGCGTCGAATACGGGCTCGGGGGTGCCGAACACGCGCATCAGCCGTGTCGCAAACAGGCCACCCAGCACGCTGATCACGATGCCCGCGCCGAACATCATCACGAGCGCTGTGCCTGCAATATTGCGCACGAGCGCGCGATCCTGCGCGCCCCACGCCCGGCCGATCATGACGGTTGCGCCAGCGGACAGACCGATCACGATAGCCAACAAAAAGAAGAAGACGGGAAAGAAGGCGGAGACGGCCGCTATCGCATCGGTGCCGATCAGGTGTCCGAGATAGATGCCGTCGGCGGTGCCCGCAATGGACTGGAGCGCGTTGGTCAGCATCATCGGCACGGCGATGAGGAGCCAGGTTTTCCAGAGCGGCCGGGGCGGCTGCGGTGGTGTGGCGGGTTGTTGCGTCATGGTTCTTTTCCTTGGTGAGAACGCAAACGTCGGACGGAACACGTCAGACAAGGACGTCTGAAAAAGGGGTCGTCGACGGGGATGTCGCAAAAGCGACAGGCAAAGCGAGGCCTATCCGGGACGGCGGTCCGCCCGGTGAGCAGTGAAATCGGCGAAATCTGTGTGAGGCGGCGAGGGGGCGACGGTCCCTCGCGCCGATGGACTAAGGCGTGATCAGGCCAACGCGTCGACCAGGTCGTCGGTGGATGTGAGACGCATCAGATGCGTGCGCACGTCTTCGGGCCATTCGACGATGCGCTGGGCCAGTGCGGCGAGATCGTTGGCGAAGAGCGCGCGGGACGCCTCTTCGAAGTGCTGCAAGTCGCCTGCCATCGTCGACATGAAGCTGTACGAACGTTCTTGCGCACGACGTTGCATATCGCGCTCGGCATTCGCGCGACGGGCTTCGTCGATCAGCTTGCGCAGTGCGACGGACGCGCCGCCGCGTTGCTCGGAGAGCCAGTCCCAATGACGCGGCAGCAGCGTGACTTCGCGCGCCACGACGCCGAGCTTCGGGCGGCCCCGGCCTTTGGGGGCGTCGTCCGGTTCGGATGCGCTGTCGCCACTGACGGGGCTGTCGGTCACGGGGGCGGGGTAGCGCGCACGAATGTCGGCGGCGCTACCGCGTGTGTCGACGTCGCGCGTATCGCCCGTCAGGTTGTCGAAGATGAGGACCGACGCGTGCGGGTCGGCGAGCATCGTCTGCTGATAGGCGATGGCGGCGTCGGCAAGCGAGCCGGCGGCGATGCGACGCTTGTCGCGAAAGACGGTATAGCCAAGAGATTGAGCAGCCACAACGGACTCCGATAACGATGACGGATGGTCGATGTGGCGAATATTACCCGGGTGTTATTTGGTTTGCAATATCACCCGGGTAATATTTTTGATGGTGCGGCGAGGCCGTGTTTCAGGCGGTTAGCGCCACGCCGCCGTTCAGTCGCTCCAGCACGGTGGCCTTGACGGCACCCGGTGCATCGTCGAGCAAGGTGGGCCAGACGGCCTGCGCTTCACGAACTGTCTCGCGCGCGATCGTCAGCAGCCGTCCCACGCGCAGCAGTCCGGCCCCTTTGAGCAGCGCTTCGAGGGCGGGCCAGTCGAAGGCCCGCAGCGTCTTGTCGATGGCCCGGTTCACGCCGTAGTGCGAGGGCGGTACATCGTGGAAGAACGCTGCGACGCACACCGGATCGTAGACGGGGGCAAGTTGTGGGGTCTGCGCGTCGGGATAAATCAGCGCCCAGTTCTTGAGATGCGCATCCGTGTTGCCGAGCAGGATGAACGCGATCAGACGTCGCATGAACTCGCGCACGTCTCGCACAGGCTGGCCGGAGAGCTGATCGAGCACGCGCAGCATCGTGGTGTAGTCGACGTCGAGGCCGCGTCCGTATTTGCTGCGCGGCGGGTATTGCAGCACCTGCGCGAACTCTTCCATATGGACACGTCGGCCATCGGGCAACCGGTCGAAGCGCGGCACCGCGAGAATGTGCTCGAACGGCACGTGCTCAGGCAGATCGGCGTCGTGCCGCGAAATGATTTCGGCTTTTGCGCAGTCGAGATCGAGGGCTTCGCACAGCCGATAGCCGGTGAATTCGTTCTCGACGAGATCGGGGTGGCGCGTGGTCGGCAGCTTGAGAATGACGGACCCTGCGCGCCCCTGACGCTTCACGATGTAGCGGCGGCCGTCGCGAATGGCGGAGAACTTCGTCACGACGCCGGGCAGCGACGCCGCATCTTCCACCGGCGTGTCGACGAAGCCGGGCTCGACCATTTCAAGTCCCAGTGCGGTGTGCCAGCGATGCACGACGTCCGGCACGCCTTCGCGCGGCGGTACCGGCTCGACTTCCAAGGCGCCCATCAGGTCGTGACCAGCGGCGGCGAGCAGTTCGAACTCGTCGTCGGGACTGCAACGACGCTCTGCGGCGAGGCGTTCGCGATTGTGGCCTTCTGGCAGCAGATTTTCGAAATACACAGGCCAGCGGCCATCGGTGCGCACGAGACGAACGTCCTGAGGCGATGCGAGAATTTCGCGGGTCGCTGTCTCATTGGCCCCGCGATAGGCGAGCGAGAGGACGGGGCGCCGCGCGTCGGCAATGTAGTCCTCGTCGAACGACATGCGCAGGATGTCCCCGTACTGCGAGAGATAGCCGATGGCGCGACGGCTGCCGTCCGGCTGGTGCAAATAGGCACGCAAGTACTTGATATTCATGGCGAGAGTCTCGTTCGGGCGGTCATGCGCCGATGGTGACGCTGGTGCCGATAATGCCCGTCGGGCCGGTTAGCCCCGAAGCGTTTCCACGATGGAGGGCGGGGCCGACACGCCGCTCGGCTGCGCGAGATATTTGCCACCGGAGCGCAGAAACGCTTCGACTTCCTGACGCAGTGCAGCGGGCACGAACATCGGTTCCAGACCGAGCGCGCGCGCCGTCTCCAGCAAGGTCGACATACGTGGGTCGAGCGCACCCGACTCCATTTTTTGCACGGTCATGCGCGACAGTCCGGCCTGATCCGCCAGTTCGGCCTGGGTCAGTCCGGCGTCCTTGCGTGCCGCGATAAGCGGTTCCATGAAGCTCATCATTACGTGCTTTTTGGGATAAATGATGATTTATCTTAGCATTCCTCTGAGCAGCTGGCGCTAATAAGCTAATTAAAATTAGCTTTTATTAATTAATGATAATAAAAATTATCATCAACCTTCATGTCCGGAATGTATCTTGCCTCTCGATGCCTTGACGCGAGAGCGCCCCTGTTTGGCATCGCGGCGGCGTACCTGACTTGCGAGCGTGGGCCGCGTGGGCACGCGGCGCCGGGGCGCGACGGCGGCGGCGTCAACCAACGCCTGAAGACGCGCCAGCGCGTCGGCGCGGTTGAGTTCCTGCGAGCGATGTTGTTGTGCCTTGATGATGATGACGCCGTCTTGCGTAATACGGTGATCGAGCCGGGCGAGCAGGCGCGCTTTCACTTCGTCGGGCAGCGACGAGCGCATGACGTCAAAGCGCAAATGGATGGCACTGGAGACTTTGTTGACGTTCTGGCCGCCTGCGCCTTGCGCGCGCATGGCCGTAAGTTCGACGTCTTCGGGGGCGATAAGAATGCGGCGGTTCATGGGCTCAAGGATAACGTTCCCGGTGCGACGCCCACAAGCGACACCCCAAAAGCGATGCGGCAGCACCGGAGATGACATCCGGTGCTGCCGACATACGCGTTGAGATCGCGGCCTTAGTGAGGTGCCGTTACGACGACGAACTGGACGGTAGTGCCGGAATAGACCGGCTGATACCAGGTCGAGCCGCAACGCTGATAGGCAACGTTGTTGACGATAGTGCTCACGCAACTCGGCGGCAACGAGGCAACGGTTGAGCCGATGATCGCTGCTGACACCCCGATCGTAACGGCGGCTGCCACCGGGTCATACCAACCGCCCCCCCAACCCCAATACGGCGGTGGGGGCGGTGGAGGAGGCGGCGGATGTGGCCCGGGCCCCGGCCCCGGGCCGGGAGGTGGTCCGGGTGGGTGCGGCCCGGGTCCAGGCCCAGGTCCAGGTCCAGGTCCAGGTCCAGGTCCAGGTCCAGGTCCAGGTCCAGGTCCAGGTCCAGGTCCAGGTCCAGGTCCAGGTCCAGGTCCAGGTCCGGGTCCAGGTCCAGGTCCAGGTCCAGGTCCAGGTCCAGGTCCAGGTCCAGGTCCAGGTCCGGGTGGGTGCGGGCCGGGATTCGGTGACGGATTGGGGCCGGGGTTCGGGTGCGGCTGAGGTCCCGGTCCGGGCGGTTGGCCGCCACCGGCGTTGGCGTGCATCGCGCCACCGCCCGCAGGACCGCCGCCGCGCGTGGCACCGCTCAAGTTGCCTTGCGGCGCGCCGCCGCCGTGGAACCCGCCACCTCCGTGGAAGCCACCACCGCCGCCACCGTGAAGGCTGGTGCGCGCGCCGCCCCGAAAACCGAAGCCATGACTGGCCGTGGACGTCAGGACGAGCACCGCCGCTGCGGCAAGGCATGTCGCGCGAGCCACAGTGATCATGCCGGGTTTGCCCACGGTCGCCGGTGTGATTGCCGAAGAGGTCGTTCGCTTCATTGCTGACCTCCTGCGGCAGACGGCGGCCGCATCTCGATGCGTTGCGCGCCAGCCGGGGCCTTATACGTGAAGGTCCCCGACGCGAACGTCGGATTCACATCCCAGCGGTAATTCACGGAATGGCGCGGGCGCGACGGTTGCGATGTATCCGTGATCACGAAGCGGCATGGCAGGGGACGCGAGCCGACGCGAATCCAAAGCTCCCAGTCGACGTCGGGCTGCTGGAACGCGTAATGGTTGCACCACTCGCCGCCCACGCGATCAAGGCCGATGAACAGGGCAGAACGCAATTGCGTGGCATCGTCCGGGTCCATGCCCCAATAGAAGAGATCGGCCAACGGCATGCCGATCTGATATTTCTCGTCGATATCGCGAATCAGCTCGTCGATGGTCGGTGGGGCGCTCGCCTGACTGAAATACCGCTTGCCTTGCGACTCTTGGTAAAGGGTGAAGGTTTTGCCGTCGTAGACGAACCCGCGATTGCGCGCCTGACCCGTCACAACGGCACGTACCTTATCGGGGCGTTGAACGGAAAGCGCTGTTTGGTGGAGAAAGCCGACATTCTGTCCGGTACTCAACACGGCATCGGTCACGGTATCCGCGTGTACCTGAAATCGTTTGAGCGAGCGCAAATACCGACTCATTGTCGTCAACGCATCGACGGCACCTTGCTGCATCTCCGGCATGCCCTGTACTGGCAAAGTGCTGTCCGATTCGGGGGCCTGCGCCAATACCGGCGTGGCGACGAGTAGGGCGCCCGTCAACAGGGCCAGCCTTGCGCCACGGGGCGGAACTCGTCGGATTTTTCGTCGGCAGAATGGAAAAAGCACTGTGTGACCTCATTCGATTAGTGGAACTGAACGGGACGACCAACACGTGCGGACGCGACGCCGGATGGCGCGCAAACATGAGCTTCAGACAATACCGATGCGGCATGGCGTGCGGTATGTGAAATCAGAATAGTGATTCGGATTGCAAACTGTCAAGCTGCAAAACCATCATCCAAACGGATTAAGAATTACTTGAATCTTATGAATAATTTTGTAACAAGCTGTATCTGAATCGATGTAAAAAGAAAATCTATTACCCCGCGAATCGTCAGGAAATGTTGATCTACATCAAAGTGCGATATTTGTAGTCCCCATATCTAGGGAGTTTTAAGAAATTTCGCGAGAATTGGGCCGTAATTTTAATTACGTAAGACGATGGCGGAATTTGGCATGCAATTCGAAAGAAACTTGCGGCTTTGAATTATTTTGTTACTATCCGATGGAAATATTCGGGTTTTTGCGCGGTCGGCAAACATCCGAAGTTTTAGTTTGGACAATTAATTAATTTGCAGGCCAATATGCAACGTATGCATTAAATATGCATACATCGATAACAAAAGGACTCAGCATGAAGCTCACGAATGCCATGATTCTGGCCGGTCTGTTGTCGTTGGGGACGTTGGCGCACGCGCAGGATGCGGCCCGTCCGGCGCCGATCGTTGCGGGCGACGTCGTCGAATTCCGGACCACGTTGCTGGGTGTGGACATCAAGAAGCGCACCATTCAGGTGGCCGACGACAACGGTAAGCCGGTCACTTTCATCGTTGGTCCGGATGTCCGGAATTTCGAACAGATTCGCAAGGGCGACAAAGTCATCGTGGCGTTCCAGCGCTCGGTGGCCATTTCCGTCGCCCCGGGCGATGGTATTCGCAGTCGCGTGCTGACCGAAGGGGCCGACCGTGCGACGCCGGGTCAGAAGCCCGCCGCCGATGCCGCGCGCAATCTGAAGGTCGTGGCGACGGTGCAGCGTATCGACCGTAAGTCGAATGTCGTGACGTTGCGTGGCCCGAACCGCACGGTCGACGTGAACGTGGAAGATCCGAAGCTGCTCGAAGGCGTGAAGGTGGGCGACTCTGTGACGGTGAACTACACCGAAGCGGTTGCCGTGGCCGTGACGCCCGATCCGGCAGCCAAGAGCAAGTCGAAGAATCGGGTGCCGCCGTTGCCCGCTTCGGCCCCGAAGCCCTAAGTTGTGTCACCCGGCGACTGCGCTGCGCAGCGCGCAGTTGCATTGACCGTCGTGTCCCCGGTAGGGCCTGTGTTGGCTCGCCGGGGCGCGATACCCCCGTTACGGTAAGCACCCGGAGATCGCCATGGCACGGTCCGCCTTGCAGTTCGACGATGCAACCTACGCTGCCTTGCTGGGCGCTGCACGCGATGCAGACGCCGCACACCCTCATAACAACCCCGCCTTCCTCGATGCCTTCCTGACGGATGCATGGAAAGCCGCGCGCCGGATCTACGGTGCGCAAACCTATCTGCGCTTCATGGCGCAGGCCGGTGTCACGCGCCGTCCCAGCGCCGGTACCGTGCAAAAAGCCATCGTGCGTGCCCGCAGCATGTACGAAGTCCCGGTCATCCCGGCGTTCGGGGGAATACCCGTCGCAGGGCAGTCCGTCTGGGCGCAGCAGCTCGAACAGAATCTGGCGCGCGCCATGACGCTGCTCGACGCGATGCCCGAAAGCCACGGCACGGCCAGCGATGGCGTCACCGACGTGGCCGACGCCATGCGTCGCGTACAGCATCTGGAACGGGAAAATCTGGAGCTACGCGCGCGTCTGGCGCAAATGACGGTAGCCGCCGCCTATGCCCGCGAGGCACTGGGCGAGACGCTCACCGTGTTCGCACCGCATGCCGTGCAGCAGGCGAGCAGCCTGGGTCGTCACGGCGTCTGACGCGCAAGCTGGGTCGATGTAGTAGCAGTAGAAGACGTGGCGGGTGGCGTACCGGCGGCACCCCCATCGTCTCGATGACTGACCGAGAAGCCGAACGCGTTGAAGCCGTTCGCGCTATGTGCCCACACCGTACCGCCGTGCATTTCCGCAATGGCCTTGACAATGGCCAGCCCAAGGCCGTGATTCTCACGGCTATTGGTGCGCGACGCCTCCGCGCGGTAGAACCGGTCGAACAAATGCTTGAGCACGTCCGCCGGGATTTCCGCCCCCGGATTGACGACTTCGATGCGCACGTGTCGGGCACGGTTCGGCTCTGCGGCGGTGGTGGCGTCGGGGATCTCGGTGGTAATGCGCACGTCGATATTTGCACCCGGCGCGCAATGTTCGATGGCGTTCATCACCAGATTGGCTAGCGCGACCGAACAAGGCCTTGTTGACTTGTGCGAACGCGCTGCCATGCAGACGCGCCGTGACTTGCGCCTCCTCAAGCGGAAACTCCAGAAACTCCAGGGTGTGCGCGGCTTCGCTCGCCAGCGATACGGCTGTGAGTCCTGTCGCGCGTTCGCCCTGATCGGCGCGCGAGAGGAACAGCATGTCGTTGATGATGGTGCGCATGCGGCCGAGTTCTTCGAGGTTCGACTGCAGCAACACGCGCAGTTCTTCGACCGGCCGGTCGCGCGTAAGGGCCACTTCCGTTTGTCCGATCAGGATGGTGACCGGCGTGCGCAATTCGTGTGCGACGTCCGCATTGAACGATTCCAGCCGTTCGTAGGCACCGTCGAGTCGGGCCAGCGCGCCGTTGAACGAGTGCGCGAGATCGTCCAGTTCCACGGGCAGCGAGCGGGTCACGAGCCGTTGCGATCGATTGTCCGGCCGGATCTCGGACGCTTCGCGCGTGAGTCGCGTGAGCGGCGAGAGGCCCAGGCGGGTCACCGAATAGCTGAGCAGCAGCACACCCAGCGCGCCCAATCCGGAGAGCGCTGCGAGACTCAGCCCGAACGCGCGCAGCGTCTGCTCGTTGGGGGAATAGCTGGCCGCGACTTGCAGCGTGACGGACGGCCGCGTGCCGTAAGGCGGCAGGATCTCGCGGGTCGCCAGCATGTCGTCGCCACCGCCGTCCGGGCTCAGGCGCACATAACCGTTGGATAGCCGCTTGACGAACATGCCGCTGACAGGCGTGCCGAACGTGTACCTCGGGTCGTCGCTGGAAACGGCGTACGTCGTGGTGCCGTCGCGCGGGGTCATGTCGCTCAGCTTCTCCCGAACGATCTGCCACTTCTCTGGCGTAGCGCCGTGATACACGATGATGTGCGCGATCTGCGCGCGGTCGTCCAGCGACTCACGCAGGTGCCGTTCCAGTTGAACGCGCAACACCAGATACAACGCCGCACCGACGAGCGCGAACACCGACAGCGCCACGACGGCGAACATGGCGGCAAGGCGGCGGGAGATCGAGTGTTTCACGGTGACGTCGCTGGCGTGGAGGGCGGGGCGCTCAGGCCTCGCGCACTTCCAGCACATAGCCCATGCCGCGCACCGTGTGCAGCAGCTTGGTGGTGAAGGGGCCGTCGAGCTTGGCGCGCAGCCGTTTGATGGCGGTCTCCACCACGTTCGTATGGCTGTCGAAGTTGACGTCCCAGACCAGTTCGGTGATGGCCGTCTTCGAGAGAATGTCGCCCTGACGGCGCGCAAGTACCGACAACAGCTGGAACTCCTTGGCCGTGAGATCGAGCCGGTGCCCGTCGCGCGTCGCCCGGCGACCGATCAGATCGACGAACAGGTCGCCGACCGAGATCAGCGTCGATTCCTGCACGCGGGTGCGACGGGCGAGTGCGTGCAGACGTTCCACCAGTTCGATGAACGAGAACGGCTTGGTGAGGTAGTCGTCGGCCCCTTCGCGCAGGCCACGCACCCGGTCGTTCACATGATCGCGAGCGGTGAGCATGATGACGGGCGTGGACTTGCGCTCGCGCAGCGACCCGAGTACGGCAAAGCCATCGCGCTTAGGCAACATGACGTCCAGCACGATGACGTCGTAATCGAACTCCAGCGCCAGATGCGTGCCTTCCTCGCCGTCGAGCGCAACATCGACCACCCAGCCTTGCTCGGTTAGCCCCGAGCGTAGATAGTCCACTACCTTTTGTTCGTCTTCAACGATCAGCACTTTCATGTCGTCACCTCATCTTTGCGCATTATACGAGTCAGAGGATGTCTCAGAGGGCTGCCATCCGCCGCCCAGTGCCTTGACCAGCGCCACCGACAGCACGAGTTGCTGCCCCCGGATCTGGACGTCCTGACGCTCGCTCGCCAGCGCCGCCTGCTGCGCGGTAATCACGCTGAGATACGCCGTCAGCCCGCCCGAGTACCGGTCGTTCGCCAGACTCAGCAGGCGCTCGGCATCGACCACGGCCGAGTGCGATTCCTGAGCGGCGGCATTGAGGACCGATAGACCGGTCACGCCGTCCTGCACTTGCTGGAAGGCAGTGAGCACCGTCTGACGGTAGTTCGCTTCCACTGCGCGATAACCGGCGCTCGCATAGTCGACCCCGGCCTGACGTCGACCTCCGTCGAAGATGACTTGTGACGCCATAGTGCCCAGCGTCCACAACAGGCTGGGCGCGGAGAGCAGATTGGCGAAGTCGGTGCTCTGCCAGCCGATAATGGGGTTAAGCATCAGGCTCGGGAAGAAAGCCGCTTTCGCCACGCCGATCTGCGCGTTTGCCGCGGCCATGCTGCGTTCGGCCGACGCCACGTCCGGACGCCGTTGCAGCACATCGCTCGGCACCCCGAGCGGGATCTCGGGGAGCGTTGCAGGCAGCGCCCCCTCCGGCACTGAGAACGCGGGGGCGGGCACGCCGACGAGCGCCGCGATGGCATGCTCGTACTGGTCGCGTTGCTGATGCAGCAGGCGAGCCTGCACGCGCGTGGTGTCGAGTTGCGATTGCTGCTGGAGGACGTCCAACCCAGAGACCGCGCCGAGATCGTGCTGCGCGCTCACGTAATCGAGCGCCTTTTGCTGCAAGGTGACCGACTGGTCGAGCACCTTGATCTCGGCGTCGATGGCGCGCAACTGGAAGTAGGCCGTGGCGAGTTGCGTCGTGAGGACGAGTCGCGCATTGGCCAGATCGTCACCGGCTTGTTCGGCAGACGCCTGCGCGCCTTCGACCTGACGACGAATACGACCGAACAGGTCGGTGTCGTAGCTCACGCCCAGTCCCACCTGAACGTTGTTCTGCACGGTCGACATGCTGCTCGACGAGTAGCTCGTGACTGGGCGATTCGCCGAGATGCGCTGACGTGCCAGCCCGAACGAGGCATCGACTTCCGGCAACCGCTGCGCCGAAATGCCGGACAACGTCGCTTGTGCCTGATCGTAGTGCGCGACGGCGGCGGCGAGCGTCTGGCTTTGTGCGAGGGCCTTGTCTTCGAGGGCGTCGAGCGCCGGTTCGTTGAACGCTTTCCACCAGTCCGGCTGCATCGCAGCGCGAGACGGTTGCGCGACCTTCCAGTAACCGTCTGTTTTCCAGACGGGCGGGGTCGAGACTTCCGGACGATGGTAGTCCGGGCCGACGGCGCACGCGCTCAGCAGCGCGGCGACGGCGAGCAGCGTCGCGCTGAGCCGGAGGCCGCTGTGGAGGTGACCTCGACCGTCGTGATCCATGCGGCTCACGATGCTCACGATTCGTCTCCCTGCGCCTTGGCGGCGGGCTTGCCGCCACCTTTGGCCTCAAGCGCCTTCGCCTGCACGTGGTCGCCGTCGTCCACCGAATCGCTCGGATTGACGATCACGCGGTCGTTGGGCGACACGCCGTCGGCCAGTTCCAGCGTCTGTCCGAGATCCTGCGCGATCACGATCTTGTGCAGATGCACGACGCCCTGATCGTCCACGACCGCCACACGCGGACCCTCGGCGCGAAACAGCAGCGCATTGGATGGCACGCTCAGATGCGGTTGCACAGCGCCGGGCAGCGCGAGTTGCACATACGCGCCGGGGCGCAGCTTCCCGTCCGGGTTCGGCAAGGCGGCTTCGATCTGGAGTGAGCGCGTCGCCACGTCGATGGCGCCGGACACGTGCGTGATCTTGCCCTGGAAGTGCTGTCCGGGCAGTTCGGCTTGTGTCACGACCACCGGCTGGCCGACGGACACGCTCTGCGCATAGGCCTGCGGCACTTGCACGTAGACGCGTAGCGGGTCGGTCTGCGCCAGCGAGAACATCGCCTGCGCGCTGCCGCTGCCCGCCGCGATGAGATCGCCGACATCCACGTTACGCTGCGTGATCACCCCGTCGAACGGGGCGACGATGCGCTTGAACGATTCCAGTTGCTGAAGCCGTTTGACGTTGGCGTCGGCCGCTGCGAGATTCGCCACGCCCTGGGTGTAGGTGCTCTGACGCTCATCCAGTTCCTGCTGCGAGACGGCGTCGCGCTGACGCAGTTGCTGCCACCGGTCGAGCGACGACTTGGCCAGACCCAGGCTGGCGTTGATCTGATTGCGCTGGGCGATGGCCTGCGCCAGTTCCTGATCGATTTCCGGCGTATCGAGGTCGGCGAGCAACTGACCTTGCTTGACCTTCGCGCCGATGTCCACGTAACGATGCAGCAAATAGCCCGTCGCACGGGCGTAGATGGGCGACTCCACCGCACCGCGCAGGGTGGCGGGCAGCAGCGTCTCGCTGGCGGCGGTAGCCTGCGGCGTCACCACGCTCACGAACTGCTTTGCGTTTTGCGTCGTCACATTGGCGACGGCCCGGCGTTGCAGGAAGTTGGAGATGGTCGTGCGCGCTGCCCCTGCGACCAGCAGCAGGGCGACCACGATGAGCACGATCTTCGCGCGACGGAACTGGCCGTGACGCGGGGGCAACTGCCGGCCGTCGGCAGGATCGTGCTCGGGAATGGCCAGTTCGGCGTGATGTTTCTCGGACATGTCGTTCAACCCGTCAAATCTTGATATCTGGTGTGTGAAGTGTCGGTCGCCGTGCCTTAGTGGCTGGCGTTATCGTCATTCGCGTTGTCATCACTACGGTCGCCATGCGTCGGCGTGGCCGTGTTCCCTGCGCGACGCGCCTTGCGGCGTGCGAGTCGCGTGTGCACGCCTGCGAAGACTAGCGGCACGAAGAAGAGCGTCGAGACGGTGGCGAACATCAGCCCGCCGATCACGGCGCGGCCCAGCGGCGCGTTCTGTTCCGCGCCTTCGCCCAGACCGAGCGCCATCGGCACCATGCCGATGATCATTGCGAGCGCCGTCATCAGCACCGGACGAATCCGGCTCGCCCCGGCTTCGAGCGCTGCCTTGAGCGGCGCCATACCCGTTTCCATCCGTTGTCGTGCGAACGCCACCACGAGAATACTGTTGGCGGTCGCGACCCCCATGGTCATGATGGCCCCCGTGAGCGCGGGCACCGACAGGCGCGTGCCGGTGAGGAACAACATCCAGACGATGCCAGCCAGCGCGGCGGGCAGGGCGCTCACAATGATGAGCGGATCGACCCACGACTGGAAATTGACCACGATAAGCAGATAGACGAGCACGATAGCCATGGCCACACCGATACCCAGGCCCATGTACGAGCTTTGCATCGTGCTGACCTGACCGCGCACGACGATCTGGCTGCCGCGCGGCAGATCCTTACGGGCCTGTGCGACGAGCTTGTTGATATCGTTCGCCACGCTGCCCAAATCCCGGCCTTCCACGCTGACGTAGATGTCGATGACCGGACGAATGTTGTAGTGGCTGACCACGGCGAATTGCTGCGTCGGCTCCACCTGCACGAAGTTGGCGAGCAACTGCGGCTGGCCGTTATTGCCCGTGCCCGCCACCGGCAGACGCAACAGATCGTCGATGGAGCTGATGCGGTACTGCGGCGACTGCACCGAGAGGCTGTACTCCACGCCGTTCTGCTCGTTGAACCAGAAGCCGGGCGACGTTTGCGAGCTGCCCGAGAGCGAAATCAGCACGTTCTGAGCGACGGCATTGGCATTCAGATTCAACTGCTGCAAGCGCGAGCGGTCCATATTCAGGTGGATCGTCGGGGCGTTGACCCGCTGCTGAATATGGGTGTCGACCGTGCCCGGCACCTGACGCACCTGCTTGAGCAGCTTGGTCGCGACATCGAAGTTCGCCAGTTGTTGATTGCCGCTGATCTGGATGTCGATGGCGGCGGGCAGACCGAAGTTGAGAATCTGCGTGACGATGTCCGCCGGTTGAAAGAAGAACTCCACGCCGGGGAAGCGCTGCGGCAGCAGGGCGCGCAGCTTGTCGATGTACTCGGCGCTCGGGCGATGATCGGGCGTGAGGGCAATCTGGATCTCGCCGTCGAGCGTGCCGATCGTCCCGGCGTTGCTGTATGAGAGGTTGATGCCGCTGTACGGCAGGCCCAGGTTGTCGAGGATCGTTTCGAGTTCGTTGGCTGGCACGACCTCACGCACGACCTTCTCGACCTGATCGGCCAGACGCGCCGTTTCTTCGATGCGTGTGCCCGTCGGTGCGCGCATGTGCATGCGGATGTTGCCCGCGTCGACCGACGGGAAGAAGTCGGCACCCAGCGCGAACACTAGCCCCATCGACAGCACGCAGAACGCCAGGAATCCCATCGCGAAGACACGGCGGCGCACCAGCAGAGTGGACAGCACGACGATGTACGCCGCGCGCATGCGCTCGAAGCTGGCGTCGAAGCGCAGGTAGATGCGACGGAACACGCCGGGCTTCGCGTTCGGATCCGTGGGATGGGCGTGCCCCATGAGCAGCATGGCGAGCGTGGGCACCAGCGTACGCGAGAGCACGTACGACGCGAGCATCGCGAACACCACCGCCTCGGCCAGCGGCACGAACAGGTAACGCGCCACGCCGGTCAGGAAGAACATCGGCACGAAGACGATACAGATACACAGCGTCGAGACCAGTGCGGGGACCGCGATTTCCCCGGCACCGTCGAGAATCGCCTGATGCAGCGGTGTCCCCATGTGGAGGTGTCGCTCGATGTTCTCGATGGTGACGGTCGCATCGTCGACCAGAATCCCTACGGCGAGTGCCAGTCCGCCCAGCGTCATGATGTTGATGGTCTGCCCGAGCGCGTGGAGCGCGAGCAGCGACGACAGAATCGAGAGCGGAATCGAGATGGCGATGATGCAGGTGCTGCGCCAGTTGCCGAGGAACAGCAGAATCATGGCTGCCGTGAGAGCGGCGGCGATCAGCGCTTCGTGAATCACACCCTGCACGGCGGCCTTCACGAAGACCGACTGGTCGAACAGGGCCGAGATGTGCAGGTCGGCGGGCAGGGCGGCGCGCGCCTCGGGCAGCAACGCCTTCATGGCGTCGACGACGGACAGCGTAGACGCGTCGCCCGTCTTCATGATCGACATCAACACGCCGCGCTGGCCGTTTTGTCGCACGATGTTCGTTTGCGGCGAGAAGCCCGTGCGAACGTGGGCCACTTCACGCAGATAGGTCGTCGCCCCATTCACGGTGCGTACCGGAATGTTGTTCAGTCCCTCGACGGTCGGCGGTGAGCCGTTCATGTCGACGGTGTACTCGCGGGGGCCGATCTTCGCCGTACCGGTCGGCAGGATCAGGTTTTGTGCGTTGACGGCCGCGACCACGTCCTGCGCCGTCAGGCCCTTGGCGAGCAGGGCGCGCGAATCGATGTCCACCGAGATCAGCCGCGTCTTGCCGCCATACGGGTACGGCACGGCGGCACCGGGAATCGTTACCAACTGCGGGCGCAGGAAGTTCAGTGCCGTATCGTTAAGTGCCGGTTCCGACAGGCTAGGGCTCGACAGGCCCAACTGCATCACCGGAATCGACGAGGCCGAATAGCTGATGACGAGCGGCGGCGTCGCGCCCGGGGGCATCTGTTTGACCTGTGCTTGCTCGACCGCAACGACCTGTGCGATGGCCGTCTGTATATTGGCCGTCGGTTGCAGGAAGATTTTGATGATGCCGATGCCCGGCAGCGATTGCGACTCGATGTGCTCGATGTTGTTGACGGTGGTCGTCAGGCCGCGTTCGTTGCCGGAGATCATCCGGTCGGCGATGTCCTGTGCGGACAGCCCGTTATAGGTCCAGATGATGCTGATGACGGGGGATGTTGATTTCCGGCAGCACGTCGACGGGCGTGCGCAACAGCGCGAGCGGCGTGGCGAGCAGAATCAGAATGGCCATCACGATGAACGTGTATGGCCGTTTGAGCGCAACGTTGACAATCCACATGATTCAGACGCGCTCGGGCGCAGTCACAGGCGTACGGACAAGGGCGGCGCCAACAACGCGCACGCGGGCGCGCCACCGGTACCGGAAGGAACGCCGCCATGTTATGGGCGCACCCCCAACGCCAAAATGGCGCGAATATGGCGAAATTGACAGAATTCGCGACGCCGCCCGGAAACCCCCGTCGTACAAGGCCCGACATACCGCCATATCAATCAGAGTGGCATATTACGGCGTGTTGCGTTATAAAGTTGACACACTAAAAGTCGTCGTCCGATAGCCTATGACCCACGCGGGACCGGGCGTCGGCGGCTTCGAGAACTCCCGTCCCACGCAGGAAAGCAATGACAGAACGTCTGACGTCTCCTCCTCCCGAACCGCAGCCGGTTTCCGGCAAAGTGACCCGCAGCGCCATCTTCCTTGTCGCCACGATTCGCGACGACGAGGCCGCGCACGCCGCCGTGCGGGGCTGGTGTGCCGATGTGGCCGCGTATGTCCGATCCGTGGGCAAGCGTGTGCCGACCGGCAATCTGACCTGTGTGGCGGGCTTCAGCGATAGCGCGTGGGACCGCCTGTTCGGCGATCCGCGCCCGGCCGAGCTGCATCCGTTCCGTGAATTCGGCGCGGCCAAGCGACACGCCCCGGCCACGCCCGGCGATCTGCTGCTGCACATTCGTGCCGAACAGATGGACCTGTGCTTCGACCTCGCCACGCTCTTGCTGAACAAGCTGGGCGACGCGGTGAGCGTCGTCGACGAAGTGCACGGCTTCCGCTATTTCGACATGCGCGCGATGATCGGCTTCGTCGATGGCACCGAGAACCCGGAAGGCCAGGAGGCGCTCGACTTCACGGTCATGGGTGACGAAGACCCTGAATTCGCGGGCGGCAGCTACGTGCTGGTGCAGAAGTACCTGCACGACATGACGGGCTGGAACGCGCTGCCGGTGGAAGTGCAGGAACGCATCATCGGCCGCACCAAGTTCTCGGACGTGGAACTGGACGAGGACGTGAAGCCGAGCAATTCGCACAGCGCGCTGACCACGCTCGAAGTCGACGGGAAGGAAGTCAAGATTCTGCGCGACAACATGCCGTTCGGCCGCCCGGGCTCGGGGGAGTTCGGCACGTTCTTCATTGGCTACGCGCGCTCGCCGTGGCCCATCGAGCAAATGCTGGAGAACATGTTCGTCGGCAAGCCGCCTGGAAATTACGACCGTTTGCTGGACTTCAGCACGGCGGTGACCGGTGGGTTGTTCTTTGTGCCGTCGGCCCCGCTGCTGGAAGAACTTGCCGACCGGGCGCCGCAAGCGGCCGCCACCGAATCCAGCCATGTCATCAAGACGTTGATCGACGCACAGCCTTCGGGCGTGCAAGTGTTCGACGCCGCTACCGCTTCTCATCAGGCGAGTCCCGCAATTGCGGACGGCTCGCTGCAAATCGGATCGCTCAAAGGAGTTTCTCAGGCATGAATAACCTGCATCGCGAACTGGCCCCCATTTCGAGCGCCGCATGGGCGCAGATCGAAGAAGAAGTGGCCCGCACGTTCAAGCGTACCGTCGCCGGCCGTCGTGTGGTCGACGTGAAGGGACCTGGCGGTCTCGCGCTCTCGGGCGTGGGCACCGGTCATCAGAAAGCCATCGATGCGCCGCTCGACGGCGTGAGTGCACGTCAGCGCGAAGTGCTGTCGCTTGTGGCGCTGCGCGTGCCGTTCGAGCTGTCGCGTGAAGCCATCGACGATGTCGAGCGCGGCGCGAACGATTCGGACTGGCAACCGGCCAAGGACGCTGCGATCAAGCTGGCTTATGCGGAAGATCGCGCGATCTTCGATGGTTATGAGGCTGCACGCATCACGGGCGTGCGTCAGGGCACGTCGAATCCGGTGCTGCCGTTGCCGGACAGCATCGCCGATTACCCGACGGTCATTGCCAAGGCGCTCGAACAACTGCGTCTGGAAGGTGTCGACGGTCCGTACAGCGTGCTGCTGGGCGCGGACGCCTACACCGCCGTGGCCGAAGCCAACGATCAGGGCTATCCGATTCTCGAGCACATCGGTCACATCGTGAGCGGCGAGATCATCTGGGCCCCGGCCATCGACGGCGGCTGCATCGTCTCGACGCGCGGCGGCGACTACGAAATGCACATCGGTCAGGACATCTCGATCGGCTATCTGGACCACACGGCCACCACGGTTCGCCTGTATCTGGAAGAGACGTTTACGTTCCTGATGCTGACGGCCGAGGCCAGCGTGTCGGTCGGTAACGCCAAGCCCGCCGGTGCTAAGAAGAAGTCGAAGTAAGTCGTCCAAGTCTTTGGCGACACAATAAAAAACGGCTGAAGGCGGCGAACCGCTTTCAGCCGTTTTTCTATGCCGCCAGTCTGGCGGCAATCGCTCAGTTGGCTGCAGGCGACGACGCCGCAGCAGGCGCTGCCGGGGCCGTGCTACCGGCCGCCGGTTCTCCCGCCATCGGCTTTTCGATGATCACACGACGGTTGTCGCGTGCAATCACCTTCATCGGCAGATTCAGTGTCTCCAGCACGGCGAACTTGTCCGGATCGACCAGCGCGAGCGCCTTGGGGTCTTCCATCCAGACGTCCACGAACTTCTCAAGCGTCGGCACCCAGCTGTCCGGGGCCTGCGAAATGCCGAACTCCAGCTCGTCCTGCACAGCGACCATGATCATCGGCTGACGCAGGTAGTACGGCATGGTGTGATCGAGCGTGCCGACCGAGTAGAACGGCGTGTCCGGTCCAAGACGATCCATCTCCGCGCGCACAGCCGGTACCAGATCGATGCCCGAACTTGCGCGACCGAACGCTTCGTGACCCGTGCCACCGATCATCACGAACGCCAGCCATGTGGCCGCGAACGCCACCAGCGCCTGCTTGGTGCTGCGAGTGCTCAGCCAGCGGGTGATGCCGATGCCGATCAGGCCGACGGCGCTCGCCGCATACAGGTAGTACGAGAACGTGCGGTACGCTTCCACCGGGTTACGGCTGTCCGAGTGGTGCGACAGGAACACCAGACACGTGACGATCGTCGCGATGAACAGCACGACGGACACGATGAGGTGCTTGCGCAGCGACTCGCGCGTCATGGTGGCCAGTCCGAGACCGAACAGCATCGCGATGGCGGGCACGATCGGCAGCACATACGAGATGAGCTTCGAGTGCGACATCGAGAAGAAGCAGAAGATGAAGACGGCCCACACGGTGATCATCAGCACCGGGCGGAAACCGTTCGCCTGACGCGGCACGGCGCGCGAACCGGCAATGGCGCGCGGAATCGTCGAGAGCCACGGCAGGAAGCCGATCAGCAGCACGGGCACGAAGTACCAGAGCGCCCCGGGGCGATGGTGGTCCGGCTTCAGGAAGCGGTTGAAGTGCTCGTTGATGAAGAAGAAATCGAAGAACGACGGGTTGCGCGACATCACCGCAGCAAACCACGGCACCGTAATGGCCAGCATCACGATCAGGCCGCTCACGATGTGCAGACGCTTCCACAAGGCCCAGTCACGCGCGATCAGCGTGTAGATGACGAGCACGGCACCCGGCAGGACCACACCGATCAGCCCCTTGCTCAGAATCGACAGGCCCATCGCCGCCCAGCACAACCACATCCAGTTGCGGGTCTGTGAGTCGGTGAGGCCGGGACGCTGTGCCAGCAGCAAGGCGCACAGCACCAGCGTCATCATGAACGACAGGCCCATGTCCAGCACGTTGAAGTGGCCGAGCAGGCTCCACAGCGGCGCGCTTGCCAGTGCCAGCGCGGCGAACAGACCGGCGCGGGCGCTGAACACGCGACGGCCCGTGTAACCCACGAGCAGCACGCCGCCGAATCCGGTCAGCGCCGTCCACAGACGCGCCTGCCAGTCTCCCAGCCCGAAGATCATGAACGTGAGGGCGTTCATCCAGGTCTGGAGCGGCGGCTTCTCGAAGTAGAGATAGCCGTTATAACGCGGCGTGACCCAGTCGCCGGTGGCCAGCATTTCGCGGGCCATCTCGGCGTAGCGGCCTTCGTCGCTGGGAATCAGGTGTCGCAGGTTCAGGACACCGAACCAGACCAGCGCGAACATGGCGACTAGCCAGAGCAGGACGGTGGGGGAGATCGGCCAGGGCTCTAACCCGGCGTCACGTTGAGGACGTGTAGACATGAATACGAGGCTTCCGGTCTTGAGGATGAAGTGAGGTCGTTGAGTGTTCGGTTCAGGACCGACGCGGCTGGCCGGACCCACCGGCCTGCGCATCGGGCACATCGGGTGAGTCGACCACATCGGGATTTGGCAGCGTCACCCGCACATGCAGCCCGCGCGGCGGCGACAGACTCGCGTCTGTCAGAGACACCTGCCCGCCAAGGCGGTCGACGATGGCGCGTACGATCGCCAGCCCCAGCCCGGTCCCGTCGCCACCGTGTTCGCGCGGTTCGCGGTGATCGGTGGCGCGGTAAAACGCGTCGAACACGCGTTCGCGTTTGTCGATGTCGATCCCTGGGCCTGAGTCGATCACGTCGATCAGAACGTCGGCACCTTTGGCCGACAACTGCACGGAGACCGTGCCACCGGCCGGTGTGTAGCGTACGGCGTTGCCGACAATATTGCTTAGCAATGTGACGATGTCGCGCTTCGAACCCGCAACACGCAAGTCGGAGCGGCCTGGTCCACCGTTCGACGCGTCCGACAGATCGAGCATGATCTGCTTACGATCCGCCAGCACGAACACATCTTCGAGCGCTTCGTGCACCGCAGGGAGCAACGTCAGGGGATTGGCCGGAACGGTCGGCGCGCTCTGGGCGCGAGCCAGTGTCAGCAATTGTTCGATCAGTGTGCGTGTGCGATGCAGCCCGCTCTTGAGCTTGGTCAGCCGGTGACGCGTTTCGTCATCGAGCGCCGCCGGCGCGAGTGCACGGTCGAGATTTTCGGATTGAATCACCAGCGCGGTCACCGGTGAGCGCAGTTCGTGCGCGGCGTCCGCCACGAAGCGGCGTTGTTCATCGAGCGCCTTGGCGAGCCTTGCCAGCAGACGGTTGATCGACACGATGAACGGCTCGATTTCCGTGGGCGCGCCTTGCGTGTCGAGGCCCCGCAGATCGGTATCGCGACGCTTGTCGACTTCGGCGGCCAGTTGCTGCACCGGACGCCAGGCGCGGCGCACCGTCAACACAATGGCGGCGATGAGCAGCGGCAGGAACCCGACGAAGGGCATGGCGGTGCGAAGTCCACTATTGCGCGCGATCTCGTTGCGGCCTTCCGTCGGCTGCGCCACGACAATGCGTAGATCCGGCTCGATGGTCCGCACGAAGGCCCGCCAGGTATGGTCGCCGGTGTTGACGGTGTGGAAGCCGTCGGACAGCGTCACGGGAAAGGTGCCGCCAAGGCGCTGAACGGTGAGACGGTAGTCGTGATCCTGAATCGGCAGGCCGTGCATGGCCGAATCGGCACCGGCCAGATTGCGCGTGTCGACGAGCGCGGCGAGTTGCAGCAGTTGGTCGTCCTGAAAGCGATAGGCTTCGCGAAAGGCGGCACCGTACGAGACGAAGCCCGCGACGATGGCCAGTCCCAGGGCGCAGGCCGAGAGCGTAACGACGAGCCGTGACTGCAACGAACGCATCATGCCTTGGGCACCAGCCATCCCGCGCCGCGGATGTTGCGAATGACGTCGGCACCGAGCTTCTTGCGAATCGAGTGGATCAGGAAGTCGATCATGTTGCTCTCGATCTCTTCGCCCCAGCCGTACAGGCGATGTTCAAGCGCGTCGCGCGAGAGGATCGTGCCGGGACGCAGCATCAGCGCATGGAGCAGCGCGTATTCGCGCGCGGACAGCACGCAACTGTTCTCACCGTACGTCGCCTGATGCGTTGCCGGATCGAGCGCGAGCGCGCCATTGGTCAGCACCGGCACGGCCACGCCCGCGTGACGTCGGATGACCGCGCGCATTCTGGCGAGCAGCTCACCCACTTCGAAGGGCTTGACGACGAAATCGTCCGCGCCGAGATCGAGGCCCTGAATGATGTCTTCCGCGCCGTCGCGGGCGGTGACGACGATGATTGGCGTGCGCCCGCCAGCGCCGCGATGGGCGCGCAGCACGTCCCAGCCGTCCCGACCGGGCAGGCCGAGGTCGAGCAGCATGAGGTCGTACGCATGAGCGGCGAGGGCGGCGAGCGCGGCGTCGCCGTCGCGACACCAATCGGCGGCGTACGAGGCGTCCTTGAGCGCCTGCATCATGGCCTCACCGATCATGGCGTCGTCTTCTACAAGCAATATCCGCATGGGTTTCCGTACGCATTCTGGCGTGCTGAGATCAGCCTACGCCTAATCCTTGCCATCCACGGAGGACGGCACGGGCGCACGATAGCGCGCGAAACTTAGGAGAAACTTAGCTCGTGCGCGTGTGCGTTCGCGCGACTATGCCATGCAAACGCTTCAGCAATCAATGACTTAGCGACGATTCCTCAAGTGGCGTGATCGCAGGGCCAGTTTCCGCGCCACAATGCGAGCGGGCCGACATTTCGTCGGCCCGCTCGTTTGAGGCATTTTCCTGGTGCGCGGACCCCTTGGAATGCGCGCGGCGAGGGGGATCTATTGCGCGCGAAGCGTCTTCGCGGCGGCAACCATGTTTTGCAGCGCCGGAATGACTTCCGCCCACTGACGCGTCTTCAGTCCGCAGTCGGGGTTGACCCACAGGCGTTGCGCCGAAATGCGCTCGGCGGCCTTCTTCATGAGCGAGACCATGTGGTCCTGCGTCGGGATATTGGGCGAGTGAATGTCGTACACGCCCGGTCCGATCTCGTTCGGGTACTGAAACGAGTCGAACGCGTCGAGCAATTCCATATCCGAGCGCGAGGTCTCGATGGTGATCACGTCGGCATCCATCTCGGCGATGGCGGCGATGATGTCGTTGAACTCGGAATAGCACATGTGCGTATGGATCTGCGTATCGTCCTGAACACCATTCGCCGTGATGCGAAACGACTCGACCGCCCAGTGCAGATAGGTCGCCCATTGCGAACGGCGCAGCGGCAGGCCTTCGCGCAGCGCCGCTTCGTCGATCTGGATCACGCGCACACCGGCGCGCTCCAGATCCAGGACTTCCTCGCGGATCGCGAGTGCGAGTTGGAAGCACGAGACCGAGCGCGGCTGATCGTCGCGCACGAACGACCAGTTCAGGATCGTGACCGGGCCGGTCAGCATGCCCTTCATCGGCTTGTCAGTCAGTGATTGCGCGTACTTGATCCACTCGACCGTCATGGCCTTTGGACGGCTAATGTCGCCGAACATGATCGGCGGCTTCACGCAACGCGAGCCATACGACTGCACCCAGCCGAACTGGCTGAACGCGTAGCCTGCGAGCTGCTCGCCGAAGTACTCGACCATGTCATTGCGTTCGGCTTCGCCGTGTACCAGCACATCCAGCCCAAGCGCTTCCTGCTCACGCACGCTGCGCTCGATTTCCCTTTTCATCGCGGCGACGTAACCCGCCTGATCCAGTTCTCCCGCCTTGTACTGACTGCGGGCGTTGCGGATCTCGGCCGTTTGCGGGAACGAGCCGATGGTCGTGGTCGGATAGAGCGGCAAGTTCAGTCTCGCGGCTTGCTTCGGCGCACGCTCGGCGTACGGACGCTTGCGACGGCCCAGCGCGGCTTCGATCCGTGCAACTGCCGCCTTGACTGCCGGGTTGTGCACGCGTGGCGACGCGCGGCGGCTGGCGATGTCGGCGGCATTGGCGCGCAGCTCGGCGGCCACGGCGTCACGTCCTTCATTGATGGCGCAGGCCAGCACCGTCACTTCCGCGAGCTTCTGCTTGGCGAAGGCAAGCCACGACCGGATCTCTGCGTCGAGCTTCTGTTCGCTGTCCAGATCGACCGGCACGTGCAGTAGCGAACACGACGGCGCGATCCACAGACGCTCGCCCAGTCGTTTCGCCACCGGCTCCAGCCAGTCCAGCACGGCCGCCAGATCCGCCTTCCAGATGTTGCGACCGTTGACTACACCCACCGACACGACTTTGTCCGTCGGTAGCGCGTCGATGACTTTGGCGACTTCGCCTTGCGCGTTCACGGCGTCGATGTGCAGACCGTCAACGGGTAGGCGGCACGCCAGTGGCAGGTTTTCTTGCAGCTCACCGAAGTACGTGGCGAGTAGACGTTTGACCGGCGCGGCGGCGAGCGCGGCGTAGGCGGTTTCGAAGGCCGTTCGCCATTCGGCATCCAGTTCGGTGACGAGGATCGGCTCGTCGATCTGCACCCATTCCACGCCTTGTGCCGCGAGCGTCTCCAGCAGCTTCACGTAGACCGGCAACAGGCGCGGCAGCAGCGCCAGCTTGTCGCTGTCGTCTTTCGACTTGCCGAGCCACAGGTACGTCACGGGGCCGACGATGACCGGCTTGGCCTTGACGCCTGCGGCGCGGGCTTCGGTGAGTTGCTCGACGAGACGCGAGGCGTCCAGCGTGAAGGTCGTGTCACCGGCGAATTCGGGGACGATGTAGTGGTAGTTCGTATCGAACCACTTCGTCATCTCGCCCGCGGCGACACCGCCGCAGCAGTCGGCGTGTGCTTCGGCGCTCTGGGCCGAGCGGCCACGGGCTACGCGGAAATAGTTGTCCAGTACGTCGCCGTGAAAGCCTTGCACACGCTTGGGCAGATTGCCCAGCGTGAAGCTCATGTCCAGCACCTGATCGTAGAACGCGAAGTCGCCGACCGGGGCCAGATCCAGTGCCGCCTGATCCTGCCAGTGACGCAGACGCAGTGAAGCACCGAGCGCCTTGAGTTCGTCGCGCGACGATTGGCCTTTCCAGTACGCTTCCTGACCGAACTTCAGCTCACGTTTCGCGCCAACGCGCGGGAATCCCAGATTGTGTGTCTTTGCCATGTTCTCTATCGACCCTTGTCACTGGAGGAATTGAAACGGTGACATCGATCATAGAGACTTCAATTCATGAATGAAAATGGTCTTATTTCTTGGTAACGTTAATTTCATTCATGATGACGGGGTGTGGCGAGCGTGTGTGAGACGTCCTTTAGCACCTCGATGAGCGCGAGGGTTGCGGCACTCGGCGCGTGCCCGTGGAGGACACCGACGGTCGGCGCGACGTGAGAGAACGGCAGCCCGAAGTCATGAAGCGCTGGGGCGAGCGGCGAGCGCGCCACGCCCAGCGTTGACGCAAGGAAGAGGCACGGCATGGCCTGCGCGGTGCTCGCGTTGGTCATGAGCGTGACGGATTCCATGATCACGCGCGGCAGCGGCAGCCCGTGATGGGCGAACTCGGTATCGATGGCGCGTCGCATGGGGGTGCCGGGCGGCGGGACGATCCACGGATATCGCGCGACGTCGGGCCAGCCGGGTGACGGATGCGATGCCAGCGGATGGTTTCGCGCGCCGAATACCCGCACGTCGTCTTCATATAGCGGCACGGTGCCGAAGCCTGCGTTCATGGCGGTTTCGTCCAACCGGCAGACGAGCAGATCGATTTCGTGCCAGCGCGCGCGGGGCAGCAGACGGTCGAGCGTGTCTTCGAACAGATTGATGCGAAGCGCAGGCCCGGTGCGCTCCAGCCGCGCGAGCGTTTGCGGCATGAGCACGCTCGCCATGCCCGGCAGGATGCCGACGTTGACCGGCTGCGCAACGCCTGCATGGCGGGTGCAACGCCCGCCAGATCCGTCAGCATGCGCTCGGCGCGTTCGAGAAGGGCATCGCCGTACGGGGTCGGGGTCACGCGCCGCGTGGTGCGTTCGAACAGCGACACGCCGAGCGCGTCCTCGATCTCACGCAACCACTTCGACAGTGCGGGCTGGGTGATCGCAGCAGCTTCAGCGGTACGGGCGAAACTGCGCGTGCGGCCTAGCCAGCGCAACGTCTCGAGATCGCGGATCCGGAGTTTTCGGAGGACGGGCGGAATCTGGCGGGCGAGTTGTGACGGCTGTAAATGGGATGGCGGCAAAGGAGACGGAAGCAAAGGATCTCGGTGCGTGCGGGAGTCTTCGGTCATGTCGGCGAGGTAATGCATCGATGAGTTGCCGATACGTTACCGCACTATTGATGTTCTCCGGGTAATGAATGTGACGTGACTTTTCATCGATCTGTTCAGAATTCAACCGAATAATGAGACTCCCCATCCGGTCGCTGGCGCACGACACGACGCTGGCACCTCATCAGGAGCGAGACGCATGACGACACGTAAGCCTTCATCCCCCACGGTCTCCGACGACGCGACGCCGACCGACGCCACGTCCGCAACACCGCCGGACACGCCCAGCCGCAATGCACGACGCGACTTTCTGAAGCAGGCCGGTGTCGCGATGGCTTCGGCCGGGCTGGTGCCGTCGGCCATGTCGGCCACCGGAGCGGCAACCCCGGCCCAGCACGCGGCCGACGATGGCTACGTCATGCCGACGGAGGCCCCGGCCGTCGCGCCCAGGGGCTACAACATCCTGTTCATCCTCACCGATCAGGAGCGGCACTTCGACAAGTGGCCGTTTCCCGTGCCGGGCCGCGAACGGCTTCGCCGCGAGGGGGTGACGTTCATGAATCACCAGATTGCCGCGTGCGTGTGTTCGCCGTCGCGCTCGGTCGTCTACACCGGCCAGCACATCCAGCACACGCGTGTGTTCGACAACTGCGGCATTCCGTGGCAGCCGGATATGTCGACCGACATCCGCACGATCGGCCACATGATGCGCGACGCCGGGTACTACGCCGCGTATCTCGGCAAGTGGCATCTGAGCGGCAAACTGCATCACAACCACACGCCCTACGACACGCCGACGGCGGAGTACAACGCGTTGATGCGCTCGTACGGCTTCGACGACTACTTCGGCGTGGGCGATCTGGTCGGGCGCGTGCGCGGGGGCTATACCTACGACGGATTGACGACGTCGTCGGCCGTGTCGTGGCTGCGCGGACGCGGCGCACAACTGGCGAACGAGCAGAAGCCTTGGTTCATGGCGGTGAATCTGGTCAACCCGCACGACGCGATGTTCCTGAACACGGATCCGGCGGGCGTCGACACGCAAAACGCCAGCAAGCCGACGCTGGGTAACGCTCGTCCGCCGAAGGACAGTCTTTACGACGAGCATTGGGACGTCCCGCTCGCGGCCACGCGAAAGCAGGCCTACGACGCACCCGGGCGACCCGCTGCGCACGGCGTCTACAACGCGGCCGAGGGCGTGCTGGTCGGGGACTATCCGCTCGACGACGCGCGACTCCAGGTCTATCAGGACTATTACTTCAATTGCATTCGCGACTGCGACACGCATGTCGTGACGCTGCTCGATACGCTTCGCGAGTTGGGCATCGACAAGAACACCATCGTCGTGATGAGTGCCGATCACGGCGATCACGTCGGCGCGCACAAACTCGTAGGGAAGGGGCCGACGACCTATCGCGAGCAGAATCACGTACCGCTCGTGATTCGTCACCCGGCGTATCCGGGCGGGAAGCAATGCGCCGCGCTTAGCTCGCATGTGGACATCACACCGACGTTGCTCGGGTTGACGGGGCTCGACGCCGACAGCGTGGCCCGCATCGCAGGAAAGACCGCGCATGGGCATGACCTCACGCCGCTGCTGCGCCGACCTGAGCGGCAGGCAGTCGATGCGTTGCGTCCGGCTACCCTGTTCAACTACGCCATGCTGCTGTTCTACGACAGCGAGTGGTTGGCGCAGGAATATGCGACGTTGCGTCAAAAGGGCATGCCCGTCGACGAGATCCATCGACGGGTGATCGCACGTCAGCCGGACTTTCGGCATCGCGGCATGATCCGCAGTGTGTTCGACGGGCGCTATCGCTTCTCGCGCTACTTTTCGCCGAAGGCGTTCAACCGGCCGACGTCGCTGGAGGCGCTGTTCGCGAATAACGATGTCGAGCTCTACGACCTGCATACCGATTCGACGGAGTCGCGCAATCTGGCGCTCGACCCCCGTAGCAATGGGGCGTTGCTGATGGCGATGAACACGCTGCTCAACGACCGGCTGGACGCGGAAGTGGGTGAAGATCGCGCCGACATCCTGCCGATCCGCGACGGGCGCGTGCATTTCACGTTCGAGACGCAGGTCGGCTGATTCAACTGCGCGTTGACCCGACGGCACGGCGACGACGCCGTTGCCGTTGGCGCGCCGGATGACATCGGTGGTACGCTCTTGCGACCTCATGAGAGCGAGCCGAGGCTCCTCTCGCATGGGTCTGCCGCCTCTGTCATTCGCTATCGCCAACGCCATGAAGAAACGTGAATTCCTTGCCGGTGCCATGGCACTGGGCGCATCGGTGCCTGTCTTTGCCAAGCCGGGCGCTGCTGGCACCTCCGCCACCGCTGCACCGGCGTCGACACCGCTCGTCACGCTCAGCGGCGCGATTGCGCGTCACAACCGGGGGCCGGTCGACCCGGCGCTTGATCAGCTATTCCACAAGCAACTCGTGCAATTCGACGCGGCGTACGCGCTCGACTTCGCCATGCTCACGCGCATGCCAGCGCAGACGATTCGCCCCACGCTGGAGTACGACGCCAAGCCGCACGCGTTGCGCGGTCCACGTCTTGCTGATGTGCTGGTGCAGGCGGGCGCACCGTCGAATCCGCTCACGCAGGTGTTGCTGCGCGCCATCGACGGCTATGTGGTGGCGACCACGGTTGGGCAGGTGCGGGAGTACGGCTTTCTGCTCGCCACGCATATCGACGACAAGCCGCTCGCGCTAGGCGGTCTCGGGCCGCTGTGGGCCGTGTACGACCCGGCTGCGATTCCGGCGCTGGCGGGCAAACCGCTCAAGGAGCAGTTCACCCTGTGTCCGTGGAGCGTGTATCACATTCAGACCAACGCCGTTTCCTGATAGACCCGAGCCTGCCTTAGTACGACGTCGGGCGTCCTGGCGTCGACGTCGCACGCGGCGGCGGAACGATCGCCTGAAACGGGTTCACCCGCCCGGGCAGCTTGACCGGATCGAGTTCGTCGACGTCCTCGTGCAGGATGCGACGGATCTCAAGAATGGCCTGCGGCGTTTCCTGCACGCTATGTCCGGCGACGATGACGCGCTCGGACTGCGCACCCGCGAGATGCGCGCTCGTGTACGGCACCACACCATCGCTTGACGCCTCCAGCGGCCCCTTGGCATCGCGCCGCGCAATGATCGAGTGATATTGCACGGACGGCGAAATCTTCAGTCCGGCCGCCGCCATCACGTAGGGATCGTCGTCACGCAACTGATCGACGCTGTTGGGCACGTAGCGTGTCTTGCCCTCCGACGGACTGTCTTCGGATCCGGTCGCGTAATGCAGCACGTCGTCGATCCCCGAGAGCAGCGTGACCGGCAGCTTGATCAGGTTCGACACCCAGCGACCGATGCGGTTACGGGCGAACGGTGTGCCTCGGTGTGGCGCTGCGATGAAGATGGCGCGCTCGAACTGCGGCACGGGCTTAAAGCTGAACAGCGGGTTGAGCCGGTCGCGGGCACGGTCGATCTGGTCTTCGTCCAGGTGGTACTCGTGCTGGAAGGTGTCCCAGAGCTGATCGTCCGAACTGGACACCATCAGGCGCGCGATCACGCCGCCCATGCTGTGTCCGATGACGACGGCCTCATGCGACGCCGCGGACTGGCCGTCCGGGTCGAAGTGCTTAAGTGTCGTCTCGAACGCGTTGCGAATGGCCATCGCGTTCACGAGAATCGGCGCATTCGTCGGGTAATAGACCTGCCAGACCTGGAAGTGCTCGCGTAGCGTCGCATCGCCCTGAATTTCGTTGGCGAGATTCACCCACGCCTCGGGGCTGCTGGCCAGCCCGTGCAGCATCAGAATGACGCGGCGTCCCGGATCGAACGGTTGCATCAGGTAGATGTGGGGACGCACGATGCCACGGTCACGTCCAAACAACGTGCGCAGCGACTGCTCGGCAAAGCCCGAGCGTGCCAGCCACAGACCGTAACCGGCCGTGAAGTTGCCCGCCAGCGGCACCGTCTGATGATTCAGTTCGACGGACGTCTGCCGGTACGGGTCGTAGACCACCAGCGTGGCGACCTTCGTCGTGAGGACTTGATCGAGCGTAGTGCCGTCGAAGCGCAACAGCAGCGTGAGCGACGGCGAGGGCATTTCGCTGAACACCGGCCCGGCGTTGGGATCGGTGGCGCGGCGGAAATCGCGCGACGCGCGGCTTTCGCGCGGGTTAGATGGCGTGTCGCGGTTGTCCGGACCGGTTGCGGCGTCACCCTTGGGCGTCGGGTTCTGACCGGCGGCGGCGAGCGCCTCGGCGGCGGACTTCTCGTCGAGCACGGCCACCAGCTCCGCGCCGAAGCCATCGCGTCGATAGGGACTGCGCAGTCCCGCGAACGATAGCGTGGACGCGGGCAAGACTTCGCGCGGCTGGACGCGGTTATCGGCGAATCGCACGCTGCTGGCGTCGACCGGCAGGAGCCATCCCGCAATCTTGTCGCTGCCCGTTTGCTGTACGCGACGGAACAGCGCGACCGAGAAGTTCTGCACCGCGTAGTTGTAGTAGTCGCGAACCTGCGTCTGACGGTCTTCGAAGGCTCGTTCACTCGACGGACGGTCGCTGTAAAACAGGTACGCGTAGGCGTAGCGTGCAGAGCGCAGCCACAGGTCGAACTGTGCATCGTTCCATTGCCGCTCGCCCGTGGGGGTCTGCGCGATGGCGAGTTGCATCGACATTTCGGCCATGGCCGCGAGCCGACGGTCGACGTCGATTTCCTTCGCACGGCCTAGCGCGTCGATACAGTCGAGCGACGATTTGGCGCAAAGGGTGTCGTCGAGGCCTGCCACGCGAATGGTTTCGTCGGTCGACGTGCTGAGCTTGCCGGTCGACAGAATGTCACCGCGCTTCATGGCGATGTACTGCTCGGGGCCGAGCGAGCGGACTTCCACCATCGCGCAGCCGGACAGGGCCGTCAGCCATACGGCAGCCATCAGCATGCCCGCACGCCGCAGTGCAAGCGTCTTGACAGATGCGTGCAACGAGATCATGGCGTCACCTTGGGATCGTCGCCCGGCACGCCCTGACGGATGAGGGTCGAGAACTCGGGCGAGTCGCCTGCGGCCAGTGCGCGGGCCACGAAATTGCCCCGGTCATACAGTTGCGCGTAGGTGAAGCCCGGCGTCAGACCGCCCTGATCGTAGGCGTACTCGGCGAAGTACCCCGACAGCAGCAACCGGTAGTCGAGCGGCAATCCCGGCGCGATGAGGCGGGCGATCTCGAAGACGATGGTCGTGCAGTTGCTCGTCAGCGTGTTGTACCAGGCGGGCGTATCGTGCAGTTCGCGTGCGCGGGCGAGATAGCCGAGGAACACTTCTCGCAGTTGTTTGGGTGGGATGTTGAGGCGATACTGGTAGGTCGTTTCGCCGCGCACGTTGCTGCGAACGCGCAGAATGTCGCGCTCGTCGGCGGCCACGAGCGTGGCTTCGAAGTCTTTGAAGAACCCGCCGATAGCCGAGAACTTCTGGCCTTGTTTCTTGCGAATCTCGATGGAAAACACCACGCGGCGGCCGTCGGAGAAGCCGAACGACACCAATGTGTGGGCAATCGCCGGGCCCATCCAGTACGACAGGACGAGATCGGCACTCTCCAGCTTGTCGAGATCGTACTCGCGGGTTTCCCAGCGCGGCGTGAAGTCGGTTTCCGTACGCCATTCGAAATTGCGCACGTTGTGCAGCGTGACGTGTTCGCCGTCGATTCGTGAGTCGAGCAATTGCGCGACGTCTGCGGCCCAGAGGCGGTCGTTGGACGCACGGATCGTCTGCCACCAGCCGACGAGCAGCACCAGCGCAATCAGAAAGGCGAGCGGCCAGCCGCGCAGCGGCATACCGGCGCGCACGCGCAAGAGCGACACGATCGCGACGACCCCGAGCAGCACCCACACGGCGATCACGAGGTAGCGCACGAGCGCCGGACCCGGGCAACGGTAGGCGAGGGCCATCGCCCCCCAGGCGCATGCGCCCAGCACGAGCAGGGCGAGGAACGAGCGCAGCACGTAGACGTACCACGCGATGTGATGGCTGGCGAGCGCGTCGCCAGCATGGGATTGCAGTTGCACCATGTTTCGCAGAGTTCAATCCGGGGCGGCCGCCTCGCAACGGTTCGCGGCCGCGTCGTAACGGCTAAGACGACCGCTTTACTTCACAGCCAGCCGCTCGGCCCAACCCGCGCGGCGCACCACCCATTTTTCCAGTTCAGCGCCGAAGAATACCAGCAGACCGGCCCCGAGGACTTCCAGCCATTCGCGCCCGTTCAGCGCAGACGAGCCGAACGTCGTCTGCATGAACGGCACATACGTGTAGAACAACTGGAGTACCAGGCACGCCGCGATGGTGATCAGCGCGACACGATTGCCGAACAACCCCTGCCAACTGAGCGAGGTCGCAAAGATCGAGCGGCTGCTGATCAGATAGAACATCTCGGCCATCACAAGCGCATTCACCGCCATCGTACGCGCCGCTTCCACGCTCGCGCCGTTGCGCCATTCCAGATAGAACAGCCCGAAGGTGCCGATCATCATCAGTATCGAGACGAGCGTCACGCGCCAGATGAAGAACCACGAGAGCAGCGACGCGCCGGGAGGCCGAGGCGTGCGCTCCATGATGCCCGGTTCGGCACGCTCGAACGCCAGCGCGATGCCCAGCGTGCTCGACGTCACCATGTTGATCCACAACACTTGCGCGGGGGTGAGCGCGACCACACCTAGGGAGAGCATGACCCCGGCAATCACCACCAGCGCTTCGCCGCCGTTCGTGGGCAGCATGAACAGGATGAACTTCTTCAGGTTGTCGTAGACGCCGCGTCCCTGCCGGACGGCCTTGGCGATGCTGGCGAAGTTGTCGTCCGTCAGCACGATATCGGCCGCTTCCTTGGCGGCTTCGGTGCCCTTGAACCCCATCGCGACGCCGACGTCGGCGCGCTTGAGCGCCGGGGCGTCGTTCACACCGTCGCCGGTCATGGCGACCACCTGGCCGTCGTCCTGCAAAGCTTGCACGAGGCGCAGCTTGTGTTCGGGGCTGGCTCGGGCGAAGACGTCGATGTCGAGCGCAACGCGTCGCAGCTCGGCGTCGTCCATGAGCGCGACTTCGGCGCCGGTCACGGCGGGCTTGCCGATCCCGATCCCGATGTCGAGTTGTGCGCCGATGGCCTTGGCGGTTTCCGCATGATCGCCGGTGATCATCTTCACGCGAATGCCTGCACGATGGCACTCGGCGACGGCCGCAATGGCTTCGGGGCGGGGCGGGTCGATGATCCCGACGAGCGCCAGCAGGGTGAAGCCGCCTTCCACGTCACTGAATTCCAGTCGCTCACCGGCGGGCTTCGCCTGCTTGTACGCGAGACCGAGGACCCGCAGGCCCTGTGCCGCGGTGTCGGTCACCATGCGTCGCCAGTAGTCGATGTCGACGGGGGCACCCGGCTGGCCCCCGGGCTCGACGATCTGCGTGCGGCACATCTCGAAGATGCGCTCGGGCGCGCCTTTGACGAAGATCCACGGGGTGCTGGGGGCATCGCTGGCGTCTGCGCTTTCCGTCTTATCGAGGTGATAAGTCGCCATGAACCGGTGCTGCGACTCGAACGGAATTGCGTCCAGCCGGGGCCATTGGGCTTGCAATGTATCGCGCGCGAGGCCCGCCTTCGCACCGAGCACGAGCAGCGCGCCTTCTGTCGGATCGCCTTCGATACGCCAGTGGCCTTCAGCGTCCTGCAACAGACGGGCGTCGTTGCAAAGCTCGCCCGCGCGCGCCGTCAACGCCAGTTCGGGATGCCCGTGCAGATCGACATCGGCGCCATCGAGCGAAAAGCGGCCTTCGGGCACATAGCCTGCGCCGCTCACGTCGTACACATGACCGGCTGCGACAACACGCTGGACTGTCATCTCGTTGCGGGTCAGCGTGCCGGTCTTGTCCGAACAGATGACGGTGACCGAGCCGAGCGTTTCGACCGCAGGCAGGCGTCGCACAATCGCTTTCTCGCGGGCCATGCGCTGCACGCCACGGGCCAGAATCACCGTCATGATGGCGGGTAGCCCTTCGGGAATGGCCGACGCGACGAGCGCTACCACGACGAGGAACATCTCACCGGCCGGTTCACCGCGCCACAGCCAGCCGAGGAGGAACGTCAGCACGGCCACGACCGCGATAGCGCCCGCCAGCCCATGACCGAAGCGGTCGATCTGCCGCAGCAAGGGGGTGGTGCCGCTGTCGACATCGGTCAGCAGATGGTTGATGCGACCGAGCTCCGTGTGCGCGCCGGTCGCCACGACGATGCCGGTCGCCTGGCCATAGACCACGACCGTGCCCGCATAGGCCATGCACCAGCGGTCGCCGAGGGCAGCGTCTTCCTTGGCGGTCGTCAGTTCCTTCTGCACCGGCTCCGATTCGCCGGTCAGCGCCGCTTCGTCGACGCGCAACTCACGCGAGGCGATCAGGCGCAAGTCGGCAGGCACACGGTCGCCGGAGGCGAGCACCACAACGTCGCCGGGCACCAGCGTGGTGGCGTCGATCTCGCGGCGCGTGCCACCGCGCATGACCGTGGCGTGTGGCGCAAGCATGCCGCGAATGGCCGCGAGCGCCGATTCGGCCTTGCCTTCCTGAAGGAACCCGATGAGCGCATTGACGACGACCGCCGCCATCAGCACCGCTGTGTCGAGCCAATGGCCGAGCAGCGCGGTGATGACGGCCGCGCCCATCATGGCGTAGAGCAAAACGTTGTGGAACTGGGACAGCAGACGCATGAGCGGGCCGCGCCGGGCGGGCTCGGCCAGCCGGTTGGGGCCGTATCGGGTGAGGCGGGACTGGGCTTCGGTGTCGGATAGCCCGTCGGGGCCCGTCTGAAGTTCTAGCTGGGTTTTTTCGACGGGAAACGTGTGCCACGGGCGTGACTGGGGGGCGTTGTCGTCGCGGTGCATCATGGGCCCTCGGAGCGGCGATAGCCGCGAACAGGCTCACGGCATAGCGCGTGGATCGACGAGACGATGGTGACTCCCGGGCAGCATAGCGTAAGTTAGGTCTCCGAGGGAAGGACCGAGGTCCGTGCGGCGTCGCGCTACAATGCCCCGCAGTCCGTGCGCCTTCGGCGCGGATTTCGCGCATTCACTTCACGAATTGGAGAGGTTATGAGGCTGGCATGCTGAGGCATCCCGAGGGAGGATTTCTCGTTCGTTGGAGCGCCTTGCTGATGGTGACGCTCGGGGCCGTCGGTCTCGCCGCCTGCACCACGCGCCCGTTTCAACCCTCGCCACCGCTCTACAAACTCTGGGCAAAGCGGGGCGTCGACGAGCAGGGCGTGCGCAACGCCATGCTGGCGTGCGGCTTCCCCAATTCGGCATACGTCGACCGCAAGGACATGACCCTCAACGACTTCGCCAAGGGCGAGTTGTGCATGATCGATCACGGATTCCAGTATCAGGACCGGCGGATCATTTGCACCGACTTCCCGGACTTGCCCGCCTGCGCCAACGTGCCGCGAGGCAAGACGTTCGGCTCGGATCCGGATTTCGGTCCGGCCGCGAACAAGTCCCGCTAGGTCAGCGGGCCGACGCTGGCACCTTTGCCCCTGTCGTCTCTGTCGTCTCCGTTGCCCCGTTCGTCTGTATTGGGTGGGGGCTGGTGTCCTGCGCGAGTGATTCGTCCGACCAGCCACCGCCGAGGTCGCCGATGAGCGACGTGGCCGCCAGCAAGCGCGACTCCTGCACCGTCAGAGCGTTTTGCCGCGTGTTGAGCTGTGTCGTTTGCGCGGTGACGACCGTCGTGTAGTCCACCGTTCCGGCCTGATATTCGTTCATGGCAATGCGCGCGCCGTCGGTCGAATCGCGCACGGCGGCGTCCAGCGCCTGCGCCTGCTGTTCCAGAATCCGCAGCGACGACAGATCGTTCTCCACGCCCTGCAATGCCGTGAGCACCGTGCCGCGATAGTTGGCGACGGCGGCGTCGTAGGCGGCCCGGGCGGCATCGACTTTGGCGCTGCGCGCGCCGCCGTCGAAGATCGTCTCCGATGCACTCGCGCCGAGCGACCACACGTAGTTGGCGATCTTGAAGAGTCCTGCGACGGGCGCGGCGGAGAAGCCGTCCGTGAGCGAGAGTGTGATATTCGGGTAGTAAGCCGCGATGGCCACGCCAATGGCGGCATTCTCGGCAGCCATCTGTCGCTCTGCCACCGCGATATCCGGACGCCGCTGCAGCAGCGTCGACGGCAATCCGATCGGCACGTCCGGCAATGTCGGGAGCGCTGTGCTGTGCGGGATTGTCAGCGATTCCGGGTTGCGTCCGACCAGCACGGCAATGGCGTGCGCATACTGGGCGCGCGAAACGCCCAATGCAATCAGGCTGGCCCGGGCGTTCTCCAACTGCGTGCGTGCCGTGATGACGTCAGAGGGCGGCACTGTGCCCGCTCGATCCTGATCGGCCACCACGCGCAGGTATTCGGTATAGGCAGCCACCGTTTGTGTCAGCAGGTCGATGTTGGCGTCGGTGATGCGCAAGTCGATGACGGCGTTCGCAAGTGCGATCTGCTCGGACAGCGTCGCGTTCGCCAGCGTCGCCTGACTGGCCTGCGCCGTCGCGCTGCTTTGTTCGACGGTTCGCCGCACCTGCCCCCAGATGTCCGGTGCCCAACTGACGCTGCCTTCCGCCGATGCCGAGTTCACGATGTTCGCGCCACTGCGCGACGCCAGCGCTGCCGTGGTACTCGCGCCGCCGCTGCTGCCGCGCGAGCGGCTGGCCGAGCCGTCGATGCCGAGCGTCGGGAACAGGCCTGCGCGTGCCTGACGCACCTCGGCGAGCGCCTGCTGATAATTGGCGTAGCTCTGGCGCACTGTCTGGTTCGAGACCTGCACCTGAGGCTCCAACTCGTCGAGCAGCGGGTCGTGGAACGCCTTCCACCATTCCCCTTTGGGGCCTTCGGCGTCAGGGCGCGCCTGTGTCCAGCCGTCCAGTTCCGTGAAATGGGTGGGCATGTCGACGAGGGGCCGCTGATAGTCGGGGCCGACGGCGCAGCCGCCCAGCAGGACAAGGCTAGCGAGGCAGGCGAGCGTCAGCCGATGCATCGGGCGTGGGGACATTCGGTGAGAATTTCTGGTGGGCGTCATGATCGAACCTCCGGGCCGGAATCGCGATGCCAGGGAAGGCGCGTGGACCAGCGCGCCAGCCGGGCGCGCAGGCGGTCGAGATACAGATAGATGACCGGGGTGGTGTACAGCGTGAAGACCTGACTCAGCAGCAGACCGCCCATCACCGTCACGCCGAGGGGCTGGCGCAGCGACGCCCCCTGACCGAGGGCGATGGCAAGCGGCACCGCGCCGAGCACGGCAGCGAACGTCGTCATCATGATCGGACGCAGACGCACGACGGCCGCCTCGTGAATCGCCTGCTTGGCGGGCATGTTCTGGTTGCGCTGCAACTGGATCGCCACGTCGACCATCATGATGCCGTTCTTCTTCACGATGCCGATCAGCAGAATCATCCCGATCAGTGCGATGACGGAGAACGGTGTGCCGAAGATGAGCAGCGCGAGCGTCGCGCCAATGCCTGCCGACGGCAGTGTCGAGAGGATGGTGAGCGGATGGATCGTGTTCTCGTAGAGCACGCCGAGCACAATGTAGACGACGCCGAGCGCGGCGAGGATCAGTAGCGGAACCGTGCCGACTGACTGCGAGAACGCCTGCGCTGCGCCTGCGAACGCGCCGTGCACGGACGCGGGCATGCCGATCGCACGTGCAGCGTCGTCGATGGCGACCTGCGCCTCACTCAGCGACCCGCCCGCCGGAAGGTTGAACGAGATCGTGGCCGCCACCATGCCGCCCTGATGGTTGACCTGCGTGGCGGTGTGACGCGCCGAGAAGCTGGCGAGCGCACTCAGCGGCACCATGGTTTCCGAGGCGGTGCTGTCTGCACTGCCGCTCGAATTCCCGCCCCGGCTGTTCGAAATGGCGTTGTTCTGCTGGTTGGCCACGGCGTTCGCGTTCAGGGCATTGGTCCCTGATACCACCGCCTTCACGGTCGTGCCGCTCACCGTCTTGCCTGACATCTGCGTCTGGCCGGTGCCGCTGGCGTTGCCCGCCGCCGTACTCAGATAGATCTGATCGAGCGACGTCGGGTATTGCCAATACTGCGGTGCGACTTCCATCACCACGAAGTACTGGTTGATCGGGTTGTAGATCGTAGAGACGGTGCGTTGCCCGAAGGCGTCGTACAGCACGTTGTCGATCTGATTCGGTTGCAGATTGAATCGCGAGGCCATCTGACGATGTATATCGACGTA
Source organism: Pandoraea sp. NPDC090278 (assembly GCF_044772185.1). NCBI lineage: Bacteria > Pseudomonadati > Pseudomonadota > Betaproteobacteria > Burkholderiales > Burkholderiaceae > Pandoraea > Pandoraea sp. NPDC090278. Next base: position 1,040,876 of record NZ_JBIVYJ010000001.1, read on the forward strand.
CATCTGCAAACCGTTCTGCTGAAGATCGGTGTTGACGTCGAGTACATTCTGGCGATGCTTGCCCAGTTCCGTCACAAGCTTCGGCACCCAGGTATAGAGCGCCTGAGCGTCGTCGCTCGTCAACGTGTACTGGTATTCGGCGGCCGATTGACGTCCGCCAATGCGCAAATCCTGCTGGGCCTGAAGGAATAGTCGTGCGCCCGATACGGCATTGAGCTTGGGACGCAGGCGGTTCACTACGGCGTCCGCCGTCAGGTGGCGTTCCGCCAGCGGTTTCAACTGGACGAAGACGGTCGCCGAGTTGAGCGAGCGTCCGCCAGTGAAGCCCGCGACCGATGCGACCGCAGGATCCGTCTGCACGATGGTTTGCAACTGTTCCAGCTTCTTGCGCATGGCCGGGAACGAAATGCTCTGATCCGCCATGATCTGACCGATCAGAATGCCCGTGTCCTGCTCGGGGAAGAACGTCGCGGGCAGCAGGCGGAACAGGAACAGATTGCCGACGAGCAGGCCCAGCATCACCAGACCGACAAGCCCTGCATGGTCGAGTACAGCGGCGAGGGAGCGCGCATAGGCATCGCGGAACCGGTCGAACTGACGGCCGATCCACTGCGACCAGCGGGCTTCGGACGTAGCCGATTCCCGCGTGAGCACATAGGCGCACAACGTCGGCGTGACGGTGAGCGAGATCACCATCGATATCAGAATAGCGATGGACAACGTGACCGCAAACTCATGGAATAGCAGGCCGACGATGCCGGGCATGAGCAGAATCGGCAGGAATACGGCGATCAGCGACAGGCTCATCGACAACACGGTGAAACCGACTTCGCCTGCGCCAAGCAGGGCGGCTTCCTTCGGCGGCACGCCCAGTTCCAGATGGCGCACGATGTTCTCCATCACGACGACCGCGTCGTCCACGACGAAGCCGGTGCCGATGGTGAGCGCCATGAGCGACAGGTTGTCCAGGCTGTAGCCCAGCAGGTACATCGGGCCGAACGTGCCGATGATCGAGAGCGGCAGTACCACGGCGGGGATCAGCGTCGAATTGGCCGAGCGCAGGAACACGAACACCACACCGATGACCAGCAGCACCGCGAGAATCAGGGTGCGTTCGGTGTCCTTGAGCGACGCTTCGACTGACACGGAACGGTCCAGCGCGACGCCCACCTTGATGTCATGCGGCAGCGTGGCTTCCACGAGCGGCAGGATCTGGCGAATCTGCGTGACCGTCTTGACCACATTGCTGCCGGGCGACGGATAGACGATGACCAGCACGGCGGGCTTGTTGTTGAACAGCCCGGCGTTGCGGATGTTCTCGTTGCTGTCGCGCACGAGGGCGACGTCGTGCAGCAACACAGGCGCGCCGTTGCGATACGCGACGACCAGGTCCTTGTAGCCGTCGGCCTTGCTGATCTGGTCGTTGGAGGTGACTTCGAAACGCTGGTCGCCCTGATCCAGATGGCCCTTGGCGCTGTTGGCGTTGGCGGCGGAGAGGGCGGCCCGCACGTCTTCCAGTCCGATTCCGTAACTATTGAGCTTGCCCGGCTCCAGTTCAACCCGCACCGAGGGCAGTGCACCGCCGCCGACCGTGATCTGGCCCACGCCATCGACCTGCGACAACTGCTGCAGGATGATCGAGTCGGCCGAATCGTAGAGCTGCGCCGTGGTGAGCGTGGCGGAGGTCAGTGCGATCACCATCACCGGCGTATCGGCCGGATTGAACTTGCGGTAGCTGGGGTTACTGCGCAGCGTGCTCGGCAGGTCGGCCCGAGCAGCCTGAATGGCGGCTTCGACGTCGCGTGCCGCGCCCTCAATATCGCGTTTCAAGCCGAAGACGACCGGAATCGACACGGAGCCGACGGTGCTCGTCGACGTGAGTTCGGTGACGTCGGCGATCACCCCCAGCCGTCGCTCCAGCGGTGCGGCCACCGTCGCCGCCATCACCTCGGGGCTCGCCCCCGCCATGCTCGCTTGCACCGCGATCACCGGGAAGGCGACGTTGGGCAAGGGCGCGACTGGCAGGCGCAGATACGCGAGCAGCCCCGAAATCAGCACGGCGACCGCTAAGAGAGTAGTCGCGACGGGCCTTTTGATGAAGAGCGCCGAGAGGTTCACGGCGGGCCTCCCGGTCCGTCGTCCGGCGGTGTGCCCGGTTGACTGTCTTTCGCCCGGCGTTCGCGTCGCGCGGCACGGCGCTCACGGACTCGGGCGGCAAGGCGGTCGAAGTACAGATAGATGACGGGCGTGGTGAACAGCGTGAGCAACTGGCTCAGCGCCAGACCGCCGATGATCGCCAGCCCCAGCGGCCGCCGCAATTCCGACCCCGTGCCCGAGCCGAGCAACATCGGCAACGCGCCGAGCATGGCGGCAAGCGTCGTCATCAGAATCGGCCGGAAACGCAGCAGCGACGCCTCGAAGATGGCCTCACGCGGCGGCTTGTTATGCGTGCGTTCGGCGTCCAGCGCGAAGTCCACCATCATGATGGCGTTCTTCTTGACGATCCCGATCAGCAGCACGATGCCGATGATGCCGATCACATCGAGATCGCTGCCCGTGAGCATCAGCGCGAGCAGCGCGCCGATCCCTGCCGACGGCAGCGTCGACAGAATGGTGACGGGATGGATGAAGCTCTCGTACAGCACGCCAAGCACGATGTAGACGGCGACCAGTGCGGCCACGAGCAGGTAAACCTCGCTGGAGAGCGAATCTTCGAACGCCTGCGCCGCGCCCTGGAACGACGAGGCAATCGACGGCGGCAGATGCACTGCCTGCTGCGCGCTGCGGATCTCCTTGACGGCGCTCGACAGCGAGGCGTCCGGCGCGAGATTGAACGACACCGTGACCGCCGGGAATTGCTGGAGGTGGCTGATCGCGAGCGGGGTGCGAACAATTTTGAGCGACGCGATGGCCGAGAGCGGTACCTGACCGCTCGAACTCGTCTGGCTCGGCAGATAGATCGTGCCGAGCGACTGGATCGAATTGATCGATTCGGGCTTCGCCACGAGGATCACGCGGTACTGTGCCGACTGCTCGAAGATCGTCGACACAATGCGCTGGCCGAGGGCGTCGTACAACGCATTGTCGATGGTCGCAGGCGTAATGCCGTAGCGGGCCGCGAGTTGGCGGTTCACTTCCACCTGAATCGACAGACCGCTTGTATCGAGGTCGCTCGCCACGTCTGTGATCGAGGAAATCTGTTTCATCCGGGCGATCAGCGGCGGGACGTATTGCGCGAGCGTCGCCTGATCGGGGCCGCGCATCACAAACTTGTATTGGTTAGGCGAGACGGTGGTGTCGAGCGTCAGATCCTGCGCCGGTTGCACATAAAGCCGGATGCCTGGCACCTTCGCCGTGGCTTGTTGCAGCCGACGTCCGATCTCGACGGCGCTATCGGAACGGTCGTCACGTGCCTTCAGGTTGATGAGGAACCGGCCGTTGTTGAGCGTGGTGTTGATCCCGTCGATGCCGACGTAGGAAGTGATGGACGTCACGTCCGGATCTTGCAGCACGACGTCGGCCAGCGCGGCCTGTCGCTTGACCATCGCGGCGTAGGAGACCGAGTTGTCCGCCACCGTGATGCCTTGCAGCACCCCGACGTCCTGCACGGGGAAAAGCCCCTTCGGGATCGCGACGTACAGCACGACGGTCAGCGCCACCGTGACGAGCGCGACCATCAGCGTCAGGAACTGATGGTCGAGCACCCATTTCAGTCCGCGCTCGTAGGCGGCCAGCGTCTTGTCGAACACTCGCTCGCTCAAGCGCTCGAAGCGACTCGGATGGCGTGCTTCCTGTGCCCGGAGAATGCGCGCGCACAACATCGGTACCACGGTGAGCGACACGATGGCCGATATCACGATGGTCACGGCGAGCGTCACCGCGAATTCGCCGAACAGTCGTCCGATCACGCCGCCCATGAACAACAGCGGAATCAGCACTGCGATCAGCGAGATCGTCAGCGACATGATCGTGAAGCCGATCTGCCCCGCGCCCGCCAGTGCGGCTTCCAGCGGTGCCATGCCCGCTTCGAGATAGCGTACGACGTTCTCGATCATGACGATGGAGTCGTCGACGACGAAGCCCGTGGCGATGATGAGCGCCATGAGCGAGAGATTGTCGATCGAGTAACCCAGCTCGTACATGACCGCGAGTGTGGCGATCAGCGAGACGGGTACCGAAATGCTCGGGATGATGGTGGCCGGGACGTTGCGCAGGAAGACGAAGATCACGGCCACCACGAGCACCACGGCGAGCACGAGTTCGAACGCGGCGTCGCTGACCGATGCGCGGATCACGCCCGTGCTGTCGGAGACGATGCTGACGTTCATACCGGCGGGCAGGGTGGCTTCCAATTGCGGCAGCGCCCGCTTGATCTGATCCACGGTGGCGATGACGTTCGCCCCCGGTTGGCGTTGCACGTTCAGCACGATGGCCGGGGTCTTGTTCATCCACGCACCGCGTTCGACGTCCTGCGCGGCCTTGGCGACGTGCGCGACGTCGCGCAGATAGACGGGGTTGCCGTTCTGATAGGCAATGACCGTGTCCAGATAGTCTTGCGGATCGGTAATCTGGTCGTTGGCGTCGAGCGTGTAATCGAGTTCGGGGCCGTCGAAGTTGCCCTTCGGCTGGCTGACGTTGACGTTCGCGAGCAGCGTGCGCAGGTCGTCCAGATTCAGGCCGTACGCCGCGAGCTTCTGCGGATCGGCTTCCACGCGCACCGCAGGCACGTTGCCGCCCGCGAGCGTCACGAAGCCGACGCCCGCCACCTGCGAGATTTTCGCGGCGAGCCGGTTGTTGGCGGCGTCCTGCAACTGCGTGAGCGACAGCGTGGACGACGTAACGGCCAGCGTGATGATCGGCTGGTCGGCGGGGTTGACCTTGGCATAGGTCGGCGGTGCAGGCAGCCCGCTCGGCAGCAGGCTGTTCGCGGCGTTGATCGCCTGTTGCACGTTCTGCTGGGCGACGTCCAGATTGAGCGCCAGATCGAATTGCAGCGTGATGACGGATGATCCTTCCGCGCTGTACGAGATCATCTGTTGCAGGCCGGGAATCTGGCCGAGCTGCACTTCGAGCGGCGCGGTGACGGTCGTCGCCATCACCGACGGGCTGGCGCCCGGGTAGAACGTTTGCACCTGGATGGTCGGGTAGTCGACGCTCGGGAGCGACGACACCGGCAATACCCGCACCGCCACGAGGCCGATCAGCACGAGCGCGATCATCAGCAGCCAGGTCGCGACCGGGCGCAGGATGAAGATTCGCGAAAAATTCATGGGCGGGCGTTTGTCGACGTGGAATCAGACCGGGGCACCCGGATCATTGGGCGGACGGGCTCGATGCCGCCGATGCCCCCGAAGCGTTCGCGCCGCGATGGCCGCCATGACGCTCGGTGGCCGGTCCCGTCGTCCCCGTTGGTACTGCCGCGCTCGCGCCGCTCGCCGTCGAGGGAAGGGCGATGTGGGCACCGTCGCTGAGCCGGTCCATACCGTCCGTAACCACCGTTTCGTCGACTTTCAGGCCCGCGGTAATGACCGTGTGTTTGCCGTCGCTCGGCCCGATTGTGACCTTGCGCAGCGACGCGGTATTTTGCGGCGTGACCACGTAGACGAAATCGCCCGGTGCGCCGCTCTGGACGGCGGGTGTCGGCACCAGCACGGCGTGCTGCATCGTGTCGACGAGCAGCTTCACGTTGACGAATTCCTGCGGGAACAGTACTTCGTCGTCGTTTGCAAAACGTGCGCGCAGCGTGACCGTGCCGGTCGCCGTCGCCATCTGGTTACTCACGGCGTAGAGCGTGCCGGTCGCGAGTTGCTCCCGGTTGTCGCTGGAATACGCGGTGACCGCCAGCGGCTCGCCGGTGCGGTAGCGCTTCATGACGGCGGGCAGGGCGTTTTGAGCGACGGTGAACTCGACTGTCGTCGGCTTGATGCTGGTAATGACGGCGATGCCTGTCGTGCTCGTCGCGGTGACGTAGTTGCCCGGGTCGACGAGGCGCAGACCGACACGCCCCGATACTGGCGCCGTGATGCGGCAGTACGTCAGATCGAGTTCGAATTGCTTGATGTTGGCCAGATCGGCTTTCACTGCGGCTTCGTCCTGCGCGACGGTGAACTGCTGGTCGACGAACGTCTGTTCTGCAATCGACTTCTGCTCGTGGAGCTGGGTGTAACGGGCCAGATCGGCCTTCGCCTGCGCGAGGGCTGCGCGGTCCTTGGCTAGTTGCGCCTGCGCCTGTTCCTTGCTGATTTCGTACTGACGGGGGTCGATCTGGGCGAGGAACTGGCCCTGTTTGACGTCCTGCCCCTCCTGATAGCCGACCTGCGTGAGGTAGCCGCTCAACTGCGGCAACACCGTCACCGTGGCTTCGGGTGTGACCGTGCCGAGCGAGGTGATCGTGACCGGCATCTCGCCGTATGCGACCTTGGCGACAGAGACGATTTGCGGCTGCGCGCCGCGCTTGGTCGCCGGGCGGTGCAGCAGATGCCATGCGACCCATGCCACCAGCACAAGGATGACAATGCCGATCCAGAGCGCCGTGCGACGTCGCTTCGGGGGTTTCGTTTCCTGGGGTGACGCCGTTGTGTTCGACGTATTTTCCATCTTCGCCTCTCCGCCCGGCGAGCATGCCGGGAAGCTCCCCGGCCCACCGGGAAGACTACGCTTAGCAGTCTAGCTAGGGGCATGCCGGTTTTGGCGATGCGAACGGACACCCGACGTTACGGCGTGTTACCTGCGGCTGTTTGAAATGGGAGGGCGGCGTCGGGTCGAAAACCCTCGTGAAAGCCTGTCGGGACAAGGAAGTCGCGCTGGAATGGTGTGAGCGAGAAGGGGCTCGGGAGGCAGGGGGACGGTCGTCGTCCCCCTGTTACATCGTGTTACTGCGGGGCTTGCCGGTAAGGGGTCGGAAGCCTTTCCACGCCGGGAAGGCGGTTCAGACCGGCTGACGGGGCGACGTACGGCGCGGTGCGAGTCGCTTGACGATGCGGCCGAAGGCTCGGACCTGCTGGGCAACGACGCCCAGACCGTAGCGGCGCGAACGTCCTGCCGGGGCGGGCAACTGGTCGCGAATGCCGGTCGGCTCCACGGTGCGTTCCCAGGATGCCGTGCGGAACAACATATCCCACCACGGGAAGAGCACACCGAAGTTGCAGCCATAGCGCGTGCCTTCGTGTCCGTAGCCAATGGCGTGATGGCGACGATGGAACGTCGGGCTCACGATCAGGCGTTCGAGCACCGGGCCATACGGCAGGCGGGCGTTGACGTGCTGCACGCTTTGCAGGAAGTTGCCCACGGCCACCAGCACGACGTACTGCGCAGGCTGCACGCCGATGAACAGGGCGATGGCGGCGAAGAACGCAGCCTGCACGATGTCGTCGAGGAAGTGATTGCGGTCGTCCGACCACAGCGACATCTGTTGCTGGCTGTGATGCACGGCATGCAGCTCCCACCACACGCCGAAGCGATGCTGCCAGCGGTGATACCAATAGCCAGCGAAGTCGAGCACCGTCAGATACAGCAGGAACGAGACAATCGGCTGGTCGGTCACGCCGGGGACGAGGCCGTCCAGATCGACGCTGGGCAGCCCGTGAATCACCATCTGGCTCTGCAAGTTGTTGAAGAACGGCTGCAACACCACGAAGAACAACAGATTCAGAATGCCGAGCTTGGCGATCCACGTGTAGATGACGTCCGCCCGCACCTGCTTGCGGTCTTGCCACTGCTCGAGCGGACGCAGCGCTTCGAGCGGGCGCAACAGCAGGTACGTCAGGCCAACCTGCAATACGCCGATGATCACCAGATAAAGGGCGTCGTAGATATCGTCGTCGTAGCCCATCAGGTTGAAGTGGAACAGCAGCGGCTGCACCACGTCCACGTAGACGAGCGTCTGGACGGCGGAAATGCCGCTATCGACGAAGTTGAGGGCTTCCTGAATCATCTATCGGCCTTGTTAGTCCGGATTCGGCGAGAGAACCGGGGCGCGGTCGGCAAAATAGATGCCGTGCGGCGAACGGTTCACTGCAATCTTGTCGACCAGTTGACGTGTGGTCAGGTCGATCACGCCAACGTGGCGGGCAAATCGGAACGTTACCCAAAGATAGCGTTTATCTGCGGACAATTCCATATCGTCCGGTCCCGGCATCAGACCGGTGATATCGGCCACCTTGGTCAGCGACTCGTAATCGAGAATGCTGATGGTGCTTTCCACACGGTTGCTGACAGCGATATGGCGCCCGTCGGACAACGAGCGGAAGTTGTGTGCGCCACGGCCTGTCTGGATGCGCTTGACGACCTTCTGCGCGCGCCAGTCGACCACAGCCACGTCGTCCTCGCCCGTCATGCCGACGAGCAGATACTTGTCGCCGGGCGTCATCCACAGGCCCGCCGGGGTCTTGCCGACCGGCATGCGCCATTTCACCGTTTGCGTCGCCAGGTCGATGGCGGCCAGCTCGTTCGAGTCCTGAAGCGTGACGAACACCGTCTTGCTGTCGGACGAGAACGTCATGTGGCTGGGGGTCTTGGCCAGCGGAATGCGCTTGGCGACCGTGACGTTTTCACCGTCGTAGTGATACAGATCGACACGATCCAGACGCAATGCCGCCGTCACGAACCACTTGTGGTCGGGCGAGAAGCCGAGCTGGTAGGGATCGTCGATGTCCGCGACCTGACGCTGGAACTTGCCGGTGTTCGGGTCGAGGAACATCAGGCTGTTCGAGACCGAATTGGCGACAATCAGCGAGCGCTTGTCGGGCGTAATCATCAGGTGATGCGGCTCTTTGCCCGTGGGCATCGTGCCAATGACCTTGTGTGACGCCTGATCGATGAGGGAAAGCTGCGCGGCGCCCGAGTCGAGCACGATGACCGTGCCGGCGTGGGCGGACGAGAACGTCAGCGGGAGTGCGGCGGCAGCCAGCAGGGAGAGCGTCGCGACGCTGGCGCGGCCGGCCAGCCGGGAAAGCTTGGAGCGCTTGGAAGAAAACACCATGAATGCCTAGGGTGGGGCGAAAAACGGTGACGTTCGCCGGTAAGCTTAACGTCGATTCTCACGTTAAACGCGCCAGACACCCCGTCCGTTGACAAGAAAATGGGACGAATTCGCGGTGACGTTCGATGGCATCAGGCGGCCTGATCAGGCTTCGTCGGGCGCACCGGTCGCAGGACCGTCCCACTGCGCCAGCAGGGCCAGCGCCTCGTGGGTCCAGTCGAGCCATCCTTGTTCATAGCGCACGCCCAGTTGCAGGATGTGACGTTGCAAGGCGGTTTCGCGTGTCAGCGGTGCTTCTGCCGGGAAGTCGCGTGCTTCGATGGCCTGATAGGCGGCCAGTTTCTGCGCGTGAAGCGCCGCGCTCCGCGTTAGTTCAGGCTGGAGGCCGAGAGCGCCAACGGCGGCATCGGCGCGCAATCGGACCATGAGGTCGTCGCGCAGGTCCGACGGCTCGGTTGGCGTGGCGGCCCAGGCGAGGAGTTCGTCGCGTCCGCCGTCGAGCACCCGATAGACGCGTTTGCGCGTGCGTCCGCCGTCTGGAGCGGCCGTCGACGCGATCCACCCGGCGGTCTCCATGCGCGCCAGTTCGCGATAGATCTGCTGGTGCGTGGCGTGCCAGAAGAAGCCGATGGACTTGTCGAAGCGGCGGGCAAGGTCGTACCCCGAGGAGGATTTCTCCAGCAGCGAGGTCATCAGGGCGTGGGCGAGCGGCATGCCCGGTAGTCTAGGCACTCTAATCGCACTATGCAACTGGTTGCATAGTCGTCGGGACGCGCTAGAATCGCCATCAAACTATGCAACCGGTTGCATAACCGGTCATCTACGTGGTCATCCCCCAATCCCACAAGACCCACGGCCCGCTATCTCAGGGCCGGACGACGAGAGAGACAACCATGAGCGCGACAAGCGGCTACCCCCACCTGATGCAGCCCCTGGATCTGGGCTTTACGACGTTGCGCAACCGCGTGCTGATGGGTTCGATGCATGTGGGACTGGAAGAAGCGCGCAACGGCTTTGCCCGGATGGCCGAGTTCTACGCCGAGCGCGCCCGTGGCGGCGTGGCGCTGATGGTGACGGGCGGTATCGCGCCGAACGAGGCGGGCCGTCCGTACGCGGGGGGCGCCAAGCTCAGCACGGAAGATGAAGCGGACAAGCATCGTGTCGTGACCGACGCCGTTCACGCCGCTGGCGGCAAGATCGCCATGCAGATCCTGCATTTCGGCCGCTACGCCTACCATCCCGATCTCGTCGCCCCGAGCGCCTTGCAGGCCCCCATCACACCGGCCAAACCGCGCGAGCTGACGAGCGACGAGGTCGAGGCGACCATCGACGACTTCGTGCACTGCGCGGCACTTGCACAGCGCGCGGGCTACGACGGCGTCGAGATCATGGGCTCCGAGGGGTATCTGATCAACGAGTTCATCGCCGCCCGGACCAACCATCGCACCGACGAATGGGGCGGCAGCTATGAGAATCGCATGCGCTTTCCGGTGGAGATCGTTCGCCGTGTGCGCGAGCGCGTCGGGCGCGAATTCATCATCATCTACCGTCTGTCGATGCTCGATCTGGTCGAGGGCGGCTCCACGTTTGACGAAGTCGTCCGGCTCGCCCGCGCGATCGAGGCCGCCGGTGCGACGCTGATCAACACGGGCATCGGCTGGCACGAAGCCCGTATCCCGACGATTGCCACAAGCGTGCCGCGCGCCGCCTTCGCGTGGGTGACGGGCAAGCTCAAGGGCCACGTGGGCATTCCGCTTATCACGACCAACCGCATCAACATGCCGGATGTGGCCGAACGGATTCTGGCGGACGGCGAGGCCGACATGGTTTCGATGGCGCGCCCGCTGCTGGCCGATCCCGAATTCGTCAACAAGGCGGCCGCAGACCGTGCGGAGACGATCAACACGTGTATCGGCTGTAATCAGGCGTGTCTCGACCACACGTTCAGCGGCAAGATCACCTCGTGTCTGGTCAACCCGCGTGCTTGCCACGAGACCGAGTTGCGCATCGAGCCGACCGGGCGTCGACGCCGCGTGGCGGTCGTTGGCGCGGGGCCTGCGGGGTTGGCGGCGGCTACGGTGGCCGCGCGACGCGGACACGACGTCACGCTCATCGAAGCCGACGCGGAGATCGGTGGCCAGTTCAATATGGCCAAGCGCATTCCCGGCAAGGAAGAGTTCTTCGAGACGCTGCGTTACTTCCGGCACGAGCTGGACGCCAGCGGCGTCAGCGTCCAACTGAACACCCGCGCGACGGTGGATTCGCTTAGCAGTGGCGGCTATGACGACGTGGTGCTCGCGACCGGCGTTTTGCCGCGTACGCCGGACATCGAAGGCGTCGATCATCCGAAGGTGCTGCGCTATATCGATGTGCTTCGCGGGGGTGCCAAGGTCGGCCGAACCGTCGCGGTACTCGGTGCGGGCGGTATCGGATTCGACGTGGCCGAATTCCTCACGCAAGCGGGCGAGAGCGCCACGCTGGTGCCCGAGAAGTTCTACGCCGAGTGGGGCATCGATCCGTCATACGCCCATGCGGGTGGTCTGCGTCCTCCCGTTCCCGAGACCTCGCCGCGCAAAGTCTTCCTGATGCAGCGCAAGACCTCGAAGGTCGGTGACGGTCTGGGGAAAACCACCGGCTGGATTCACCGCACGTCGCTTAAACATCGCGGCGTGGAAATGATCCCGGGCGTGACTTATCGGCGTATCGACGACGAGGGGCTTCACGTCACCATTGACGATGCACCGCATGTGCTGCCCGTTGATAACGTAGTTTTGTGCACGGGACAGGAACCGCTGCGGGAATTGGCTGAAGGCTTGCAGGCGGCGGGTGTGCGTGTGCATGTCATCGGCGGGGCCGATGTGGCGGCGGAACTCGACGCAAAGCGCGCCATCAAGCAAGGCACGGAGCTGGCGATCGACCTATAAGTTTAGGGAGCTACACGGGGCGCGGCATACCGGTGTGCGACAATGGCGCCTCGTGATTCCTGCCTTCCGAAGGCGGTTTTTGCGATGCCAAGCGTGTGTGCCAAGTGCCGGGCACGACGTTTCCGAGGCACGCCCCGGATTGCCACCATCACGGGGCATCCGTCGCGGCCTCAGTGGGACTCCGTACCGTGTGGCCGACGGTGTCATCGTCGATGAAGCGCAAGTTACTTTCGGCCATTTCGCTCACGGGCCGTCTCCGGTTACAGAATCTCGCCATCGTCTGCGCCGTTGTCATGCTTTGCAGCGGATTGCTGTGCCTGGCGTGGGGAACGTACCGGCGGGCCAGCGATGCAGCGCTCGCGCTCGACGCCTTGCGCGCGACGTTGCTGGCGATGGAGAAGGCGTCCGCCGAGCGCGGGCCGGCCAATGCCGTTCTGGGCGCCGACCTCCCGCTGCCAGCATCGTCTGTCACCGCTTTGCGCAACGCGCGCGAAGCGACCAACGAACGACTGGAAGAGCTGCTTTCGGCGCTGTCTTCGGACGACTGCAATCAATGTGCGAGCGGTCTGCGTGCCGTCGAACGGGCGCGGCTCGATCTCGCTGCGGCCAGCGCGAACGTCGATCTGTTGGTGCAACGCCCGCGCGAAATGCGCAGCGACGCCTCGGTACGCGATGCGGTCGATCGCATGGTTCGCGTCATCGCCGACTTCACGCCTGTGGCGTCGTCGCGCATCGATGTCGTGTCGCGCGGCGCACCAGGCGCACTGCATTACGTCATCCTCGCGCGTCTTGCGGCCGATCTCCGGGAGTACGCCGGACAACTCGGATCGCACTTCACCGCCGCACTCACCACCCGACAGACTCTGACCGAAGCCGATCAGCGTGCCATCGAGCGCACGCTTGGCCGTATCGACCAGTTGCGCGACATGATCGCAGCGCGCGTCAATCAACCGCCGGAGCTGGGCCCCGAATCACTGAACGCCCTGAACGCCCAATATTTCGGGACGGGGTTGCATTACGTGGCGACGGTTCGCACGCTGGCCGCGCAGCCGAAGCCGCCCGTGCTCACAACGGCCGAGTTCGCCCGTCAGTATGTGCCGACGATGCGCGCCATCACGGACCTGCGCGATAGCATGTTGCAGCTCGCGCAACGCGAGGTCGAGTTGCAGCGCGAGCGTGCGTTGCGATGGCTGATTCTGACGTCGTTGGCGGAAGCGGTACTGGTGTTCGTCATCATCGTGGCGATGCGCAACTTCCGGCGCACCGTGGTGCTGCCGTTTGAGTCCGCTACCCGTTACGTCGACGATCTCGCACAAGGTAATCTCGATGCAACGGTGCCGGTCGACGGCGTTCCGATGAAGCGCGCACAGGTGCGCGCCGTGTTCGACGCGTTGCGCGTGTTGCGGCTCAACGCCGTCGAACTGGTGCAGTTGCGCCGTGAGCGTGCGCGACTGGTCGGCGAGCTGGAGATGAGTTCGGATACCGATCCGCTCACGCGTCTGATGAACTGGCGCGCCTTCGAGCGTCAGGCGCAGGCGCTGTGTGCGATGCGCGCGCCCGGCCACATTGCGCTGATCAAGTTCGATATCGACAACTTCACGCAACTCAATGCCACGTGGGGCCACAGCGTGGGCGACGACGTGCTGCGCCGTGTAGGTGCCGTCTGTCTGAATACGTGCCAACCGGGGGACGTCGTGGCGCGCCTCGGTGCGGATGCGTTCGTGATTCTGGCGCGCGTGCTCGACGAGTCGCGCGCCCGGCAGTTCGCGGAATTGCTGCGCGGACGCATCGAAGCCACGACGCTTGCCTTGCCGAACGGGGAAAAGCTGACGCTGACCGCCAGTTTCGGCATTGCGATGGCGGATCCCGCCACCTTCGACGTCACCGGCGCGCGCACTGGCGCACCCGCGAGCGTGTCAGTTTTGCTGAGTCAGGCAGAACGCCAACTGCACGCGGCGCGTCAGGCGAAGCGGCACGCCATCGACTGACGGCACGGCACGCGGCAGGGCGAGCGGCGATCACCGCGCACCCTGTCACAGACGGCTACGTCCACTGCGGCGTTGCCGTTCCCAAGGCCAGCGCAGGCAATGCCCAGTCGACGGGCGTACCCGCCACCGACATCGGCGTGGCGACACGTCGGACCGGCCCCCACGAGGTGTCCTCGATGCGCGGTGACAGATCGTCTGTCGTCTCGGCGGCCAACGGTGGCGGTGCGTTCTCCGGCGTACGGTGCGTCACAAGCAAGCTGGCCGTTCTGGCCAGTGAAGCCTTCACCGTACTTCCTACTCCCTGCGTTTGACGAAGCGCCAGCGCATGCACGGCCGCCGCCGCCATCAGGTACCCGTTCGCGTAATCGATGCCTTGCCCGGGCAACGGCACCGGACGTTCGGCACCGGCAGCACGCATCCCTGCGTCGGCAATGCCTGCGCTCATCTGCAGCAGACTGTCGAAGCCGCGTCGTGTGGACCACGGGCCTTGCCACCCGTACGCGTCGAGCGAAACGTCGATCAACATCGGATTGAGTTCACGACGACGCGCTGCACCGAGTCCGAGGCGTTCCAATGCGTCGGGACGATAGCCGTGAACGACGATGTCGGCGTCGCGCAGCAATTTTTCAAGTGCTTCGCGTCCATCGGCGTGCTTCAGATCGAGCCGTGCGCAGCGTTTGCCAAGCACGACTTCCGGCACCGTGCCGGGCTCGTCCCAGCCCGGCGGGTCGATGCGTAGCACCTGTGCACCGAAGCCCGCAAGGAAACGTGTGGCCGTCGGCCCTGCAAGGATGCGCGTCAGATCCAGCACGCGAATGCCGCTCAGCGGCCGTTCACGCATGGGCTGCCATGTGTTGCGTCGCGTGTTGCTGGCGCTTCCGATGTCGAACGTCTCCCAATGCAGCAACGGTTCTTTTGCGACGGCCATTCCTTGCGGATGCTCACGCCACTGTGCGAGCGAACGCATGGCGGCAGCGCAACCGCCTTGCGCCACGACGGCCGCTTCGAGCGCGTCGGCCTGCCACGTCGAGACGATCCGCGCGACGGCGTCTCTGTCGGCTTCGACACCCAGAACCGACAGTGCGGCCGCACGATGATGCGGGGCATTGGTGTGCAGACGAATCCATCCGTCGGCCGTCCGGTAGTCGCCAGCAATCGGATCCCACATCGGCGCTGACGACCAACCCTGTGCGCGCAACGACGTCTGAAACCAGAACGACGCCAGCCGCCGGTCGACATTGACGTGCGGTGCAACGGCGTGCGCGCTCAGGCCATAGTCGCCCGCCGCTCCTGTGGTCAGACCGGCTACGGCGAGTGTCGCGGTAGCGATCGACGCTGTCGCGAAGTCGGTGTACGGAAATGTGCAAGGCAATGCACCGGTGCCACTCAGCGTGAGCTCGGCCGCCGCATGCTTGCCGCCGTCGACGGCGTGGCGCATTTCGCGCAGGTAGGACGCGACGACACCAGTGTCTTCCGCCAATGGAAGTGCGCGATGGGACGTCGGGGACGTCGCAGGGGAAGTCTCTGAAACAGGGGAACGCATGGGGAGTCCTCGAACGATTCGATACGTGGCATCGCAATGAGTCGCGATGCAAGACTGCCGGCGCATTGAAGCTTAAGCCGATGGATTTTATTGTCAATATTGATTAACTTAATCAATCTGTTGGTCATCCACCGGCTTCGACGATGCAATACTTCACTGCAAAACAAGCGGCCGAGCATCTCGGTGTGTCGCTCCAAACCCTCTACGCGTACGTCAGTCGTGGCCTGCTGCATGCAGAGCCTGGCAAGACGCATCGTGACCGTCGCTATCGCGTATCGGACGTGGAGCGCCTGGCGACGCAGCGCACCCGCGGACGCAAGCCGAAGGAGGTCGTCAAGGCCGCGCTCGACTGGGGCATGCCGGTGCTGGAGTCTTCCATCACGTTGATCGAAGACGGACGGTGCTATTACCGGGGACGCGACGCGTTGCAGATGGCGCAGACGGCCAGCGTCGAAGCCACGGCGGCGTGGCTGTGGCAATGCGACGAAGCGTCCGCATTCGGCGACGACGCAACCGCCTCAATCAGACACCTCGCCGACGACTGGCCTGTGATGCTGCTCGAACGGTATCGCGACCGCCGTGCCGAAGATGCGCTATTGCCCGCATTCACCGTTGCGAGCGACGACGCGTCGACCGCGATCTGGCAACGCGATCCCGTGCGTGTGGCGCAGGGCAGTGCCGCGTTGCTGCGTACGATGACGGCTTGCCTGCTGGGCACATTGCCGAGCCACACCCCGATCCACGAACAATGCGCTGCCGCATGGGGCGTGAAAGACGCTGAGGGTGCCGATCTCATCCGCATGGCGCTGGTGTTGTGCGCGGACCATGAGTTGAACGCATCGAGCTTCACGGCTCGCTGCGTGGCATCGACCGGCGCGAGCTTGCGCGCGGCAATCGTCGCGGGGCTGTCCGCGCTGACCGGCGGCCGTCACGGTGGCACCACCGCACGCAATGAAGCGATGTGGGACGAAGTCGGTGAGATCGATCCCGCGGCGCGCATGCGAGAGCGGCTCGCGAGGGGAGAGAAGTTACCCGGCTTCGGCCACCATCTCTATCCGGCGGGGGATGTGCGGGCGAGTGCGATGCTCGCGCGGGTATTGCCTGCACACCCCGCATGGCTAACGATGATCGACTCGGCAGACGCACTCATCGGCCAACGCCCGTCGCTCGATTTCGCCCTTGTGGCGGTGCGCCGTCACCTTGGATTGCCGGTCGGGGCCGCGTTCGGTCTCTTCGCCCTAGGACGCACCATCGGCTGGATCGCGCACGCCAGAGAGCAACGTGAGAGCACGCAACTGATTCGGCCGCGTGCCGCCTATGTCGGCGCGCGACCAGAACCGTCGCCTGCAGCCTAAGCGCCCGAACGTCGTCCGAACACCGCCCGGTCACCGGCCCAGACGAGCGCCATCGTCGCGCCCATCAGCGGGAAGACGCAGCCGAGCGCCACCATACCGGCGGTCCACCCGCGCATCGGCGGACGCGTCTGCGGACGGGACGGCGCACCCAGCGCCCGTGCCGGACGGCGCATCCACCACATGATCGCGCCCGTCATCGCCATGGCAAACAGTCCCATTGAAATCGCCGCGCACAACCATTGATTGGCCGCGCCGAAGTACCGGCCCATGTGCAGCGCGGTGCCGTAAGAAACCGCCTGTGCGACGGCACCGTAAGCGTTGTAATCGATGTCGCGAAGTACCTTGCCGCTGTACTGATCGATGTGAATCGTGCGCTCGGCCTTCGGGTCGGCAGGGAAGTACGACACGGTGTAGACGCCATCCGGGCGCTTAGGGACGACGAGGCTATAGCCGCTTTGCACACCCAGACGCGAGGCAATGGCCATCACGTCGTCGACGGGCAGCGCGCCTTCTGCGCGCAACGCGGCGGGCGACAGGCCTGCGTCACCCGAGGCGCTGTGTCCGTTGTGGGCTGCATGTTCGTCGGCCGCTCCCTTCGTGTCATGCGCGGCATGGTTCATGCCCGGCATGTTCGCCATCCCGGTCATCCCCGGCATTCCGGCCATTCCATCCGCACTTGCAGGCGGCGTCGACTGCGGCACCTGCGTGTTGCCCACCGCCCACGGAATCTGGGCGATCGGCAGGTCGTCCATCTTCATGGGCTTGACCGGTACCTGCGAGCGCACCGGTGCTTCACCCCAGACACCGGGCGGCGAGCCCATGCCGATCTTCGATGTCAGCACCTTGAACTGTGCCCCCCACGAGCCGGACCACGGCAGCCCCGACAGCACGAACGCCAGGCCACCCGCGGCGAGCCACAAGCCCGCGACGCCGTGCAGATTGCGCAGCAGCGGACGCCCGCGCAACTGCAAGCGCGGACGCAGCGCATTCGCCCACGTCGCGCCCGCACGCGGCCACCAGAGCGCGAGTCCGGTCATGAGCATGACGAGTGTCCAGCACCCGGCCAGTTCCATAAGCAATTCGCCGGGCTTGCCCAGCATGAGCGAGCGATGCAACGCACGCGCCTGCGCCATCAGCCGGTGTTCGACGCTGAGTGTGCCGAGCACTGCGCCCGTGTACGGATTCAGATAGACGCTCTCACGCTCGCCACCGGGCAGACGGAAGATGAACTCGGCGCTGCGCGTCGGATCGCGATTGACTTCGATGGAGCTGACTTTCGCGCCTGCGGGTAGCGCCGCCGCCGCGCGTTCCATCAGCGTCTGCTCGGCCAGACGCGGCTCGGTGGACGCCGCGACGATCAGCCGGTCCTGATAGAGCCACGATTCGATCTGCGGCTGGAAGACGTAAATCGTGCCGGTGATGGCGAGCACCATGAGCCAGGGCATCACGAAGAGTCCGGCGTAGAAGTGCCAGCGCCAGAGGGTGCGGTATTGACCGGCGGCGGCCGTCGATTGCGCTTCACGGGTGTGAGGCGTCTGGGAGTACGGCGGATGAGAGGTCTGCATGTTGCGACGATTCCGTCTCGTGTCGCCACTGCATGGCAGCGGCGCGCGCATGCCGCTGGCGCAAGCGTCAGGCAGGCATTGGGCGCGAATGAGGAGCGACGCCGTCACCGGGCGTGGCGAGGCATCGGGCTGAACGCGAGATCAGGAAACGGCAGGCGGGGCACGCGCAGGCGGCGTGTAAGCAAGTTGGATGTTCGACGGGACGGCGTCCGTGACCGGACCGGCGCGTGCGATCCATGCGAACGAGATCGCACCGGCGAGTGCGGGCATGACGAGCGGCGGATGATTGGCGAGCAGCGAACAGTAGCCGCAAAGGTCGCCCTGATTCTCATGCGCGGCATGTGACATGCCCGAGCCGTGCGTCGCGTCGCCGTCGTGCCCGTGAGTCGTGGCTGCCACAAGCATGGCGGACGAAGCATGCGTGGCACCGTCGACGGTGCAGAACGCGGCGTCCAGCACACGCGCCTGTCCGGCGCGATGCGCCGCGAGTCCCTGACTGACGATCGGCATGCAAATCGCCAGCCACATGGCGGCGAGGCCGAGCCATGCAGTGAGACGTTTGCGGGAGGACGATGTCATGCGTCAGTGGGCCGTAGATTGCGGTGGGCTGGGGCGTTAAAGCCGAAATGCTATCACGCGAGGCGTCAGATCATGCCTGCCGTGAGCGCCTTGAGCGTCGCGGCCGCGCGCGTCGAACAATCCAGCTTGCGGAAGATGCTTTCCACGTGTGTGCGCACGGTACTGGGACTCAGCGCCAGCGCGCGGGCGGCTTCCTTGTTGCTCAGCCCTGCGCTGATTTGACGCAGCACGTCGATCTCACGTGGTGAGAGCAGCGAGGCGGCGCCCGGTGACGTCGCACGCGGTCGCACTGTTTGCCCCTGCGACGTTGCGACGACTGCCGCTACGATTTCCGCATCGAACTTTCCGGCGGCGGCTTCGCGTTCGATCAGTCCCACCGCTTCGTCGAACGTGTGGGCGGGTCGCCACGGACGCGTCGCCAGCAACGCTTCGAACGCGACCGATGTGGCGAGAACACGCTGCGGCGTCGTCAGTGTCGAGCCGTCGACGCCACGGAAATAGCCGCTACCGTCCAGCCGCTCATAAGCGTAGGACGCTAGGTCGGCCACATGCCGCAGTCCGTCGATCTGCTTGGCTGCGCGCGCGCTCCAATAAGGGACGAGACGAACCTTCTCCCACTGATCGACAGACAGTTTGCCGTCTGTCTCCCAAAGCCGGTTCGGCAAGGCTGCGCGGCCGATGCCGTGTAACAGGGCCGCTGAGTGCAATTGCGTCTGGACGTCGATGTCGAAGGCCAGACTTTGCGCCGTGCGCGACGCCAGATCTGCGGTGCGACGCGAGAAACCGGCGAGCCAGGGCAGCTTCAGTTCGGTGACGTCTGCCAGCAGCGAGAGTGGCACGTCGGCATGAAGTTCAGGCTCAGCGAGTTGCCACGTGCCGGTATCGGGATCGGCAGCGTCCAGCGCATCCAGCCAGCGGTTCGCCTGACGCAGAGCCGCATCCACCAGTCGCGCGGGATATTTGGCGTCCGACTGACTTCGCAGGAAGGCGAGGGCGCTTTCGCGTCCATGAGCACGCGCCAGAATTTCCAGATCGCTCGCGACATTGACGAAGAACACCGTCTCCGGAATCGCATCGCCATCGTGCCCGGCGGGCATGCCCTTACCATCGAAGCGTTCGAAGACGTTGCGCAGTGCATCGACCACGCGTGACGGCATCCCCATCGTCGCGGCAACGTCGCCCGACACTTCACAGTGAATCAGGGCCAACGGCACGATGAGCGACTGTGTTTGCGCGGAGAGCGGCGGCAGCGTCTGCGCCATCATGGCCTCGCGCGCGGCGACGTCGTCGCCCAGCAACTCGGCAAAGCCACCTGCGTTTGCCGTACAACCGGACCAGCGCAGCAGTGCCGTGGCGCGGGCATGATTCTGCGCGTCGAGGTCGGCGCCGCATTCCTGCGCTAGCCAGCCTGCGAGGCAGGCGGCGCGGCGCGAGTGGTCCGTCGAGCGGCCCATGCTGAGATCGCCGATGAAGGCGAGCGCAAGAATCGCGTCGGTGAGGCCGGCGGTACTCGATGACATGTTGGACGTGGATGAGAGGCGAAAGGAAGGGGGCGCTATCGGTCATCGGGTGTCCGTATCGGTCGATCGTCCGATACCGGTGCGAGCGCGAGACGACGACACTGGCAACCAGTCGAGCCAACCTCGTGGCTCGTTTTACCAAATCAAGGAGCTTTCGATGAACCGCCATTCTACTCTCGCCGCCATGTTGCTTAGCGCTGGTTTGCTGGGCGCTGCATTTTCGGCAAGTGCCGCGCCTGCGGCCACCGCCCGCGACGGCGCACCGTCCGTCGTGATCGTGCACGGCGCGTTCGCCGATGGCTCCGACTGGGCCAAGGTCGTCGCGATCCTTCAGGACAAGGGCGTCCACGTGACGGCCGTGCAGAACCCGCTCGACTCGCTCTCCGGCGACGTCGCAGCCGCCACGCGTGCCATCGACAATCAGCCGGGCAAGGTCGTGCTCGTCGGCCATTCGTGGGGCGGTGCGGTCATCACCGAAGCGGGTAAGGACGACAAGGTCGCCAGCCTCGTCTACGTGTCCGCCTTTGCGCCGGACGCCGGTCAGTCGGTCGAAACGCTCTCGAAAGACCTGCCCAAGGCGCCGGGCATCGATCACATCGTGGCCGACGCCAGCGGCTGGCTGAGCCTGCCGCCTGCCGACGTCGCCAAGTTCTTCGCGCAGGACGTGCCCGCGAAGCAGGCACGTGTGATGGCCGCGACGCAGGGCCCGATCAAGGGATCGGCGTTCGGCGAGAAGATCAGCGTCGCCTCGTGGCACCAGAAGCCGTCGTGGTTCGTGATCAGCCAGAACGACCGCATGATCAACCCGGAAGCTCAGCGCATCATGGCGCGCACGATCGGCGCAAAGGTGACGGAGCTTCCGACGAGCCACGTGCCGCAGCAGTCGCGTCCGGCCGACGTGGCGAAGGTGATTCTGGACGCGGTTGCCAGCGTCAAGTAAGCCCCGTCTTTAGGGGAGCCGGGACGGCCAGCGCCGCTCCGTCCCTCGAAATACCCCGGGAAACCGGGGTTTTTTGAATCCGTATGTGTAGCTTGTCCGGCCAGATACATTCGGACATAAACCACGATGAACTCGCCGATATAACTACGGGTAAGCGCTCGGCACGCACCGCAGGTGTGACGCAAGAGCTCCCCCCGGCAGCCGCCGGAATATCACTCAGAGAGGTCATCAGTCATGTCGGATCCGGTCAATCTTCGCCGTCGTCGTCTTCTTGGCACCACGCTCGCAGGCGTCACGCTCGCCGAGCTGGGGCTGTCGCAACTGGCTAACGCGGCGTCGTCCGCCGGTGCGTCGGGCTCGGTCGGCGGCCACACGTCGTTCGAAGCCCTCCGTCAGATCGACGCGGGCGACCTGAACGTCGGTTACGCCGAAGCCGGACCGAAAAATGGCAAGGTCGTCATCCTGCTGCATGGCTGGCCGTACGACATCTACAGCTACGTGGACGTTGCGCCGCTGCTGGCTGCCGCCGGTTACCGCGTGATCGTGCCGTACCTGCGCGGTTATGGCACGACGCGTCTGCTCTCGGCCAGCGCGCCGCGCAACGGTCAGCAAGCCGTGGTGGCGGCCGACGTCATCGCCCTGATGGATGCGTTGAAGATCGATCAGGCCATTCTCGGCGGCTACGACTGGGGCGCACGCACGGCGAACATCGTCGCGGCGCTCTGTCCCGAGCGCGTGAAGGCGATGGTTTCCGTGAGCGGCTATCTGATCGGCAGTCAGGCGGGCAACGCCGTGCCGCTGCCGCCGCAAGCCGAGCTGCAATGGTGGTATCAGTTCTACTTCGCGACCGAGCGCGGTGCGAAGGGCTACGCCGCCAACACCGACGCGTTCAACAAGCTGATCTGGCAACTGGCTTCGCCGAAGTGGCAGTTCGACGACGCGACGTACGCGCGCTCCGCCGCTGCGTTCCACAACCCCGATCACGTAGACATCGTGATCCACAACTACCGTTGGCGTCTGGGCCTCGTGCAAGGTGAGGCGCGCTTCGATGCACTGGAAAAGCGTCTCGCGACGGCCCCGGCGATCACCGTGCCCACGATCACGATGGAAGGCGATGCCAACGGCGCGCCGCACCCGGCACCGGCCGCCTACGCGAAGAAGTTCACCGGCAAGTATCAGCACCGCGATATCGGCGGCGGCATCGGTCACAACCTGCCGCAGGAAGCCCCGAAGGCGTTCGCCGACGCGATTCTGGAAGTCGTCACGCTGTAAGGCGGCGCGGCTTCACCGTCTGGCCGATGGGTTGCCGACGGTGAAGCCCGTGTGTGCGAATCGTAGGGATCAGAAGATCAGCGTCGCCGTCGCCATGAACGTCTTCGTGCTCTTGAGACGGTTGGTGGCGGTGATCGTCGGCACCCAGCGCGCGGAAAACGACAACGGGTGCTTGCCGTCGATCTTTGTGTCGTAGGTGACGATCGGCCCCAATGCGAAGTCATGACCCCGGAAGCCGTTCAGCTGATCGGCGGTCGGGCCGCTGTCGCTGCCCAACTGCTGGGTCGTCCCCAAAACCAGCCCGATCCCCAGTCCGTTCGAGAATTTCTTCAGGCCCATGACGTCGAGCGTGAAGAGTGGCGCGTTCTGGTAATTGGTTGCGGTGTTGCGCGTATAAAACTGCACACCGGCGATGACGTCGAACTCCAGTCCGTAGGACGGCACGAACTTCGTGTAGGCCACTTGAGGAATG
The DNA here is from genome assembly GCF_044772185.1 of Pandoraea sp. NPDC090278. Classification (NCBI taxonomy): domain Bacteria; kingdom Pseudomonadati; phylum Pseudomonadota; class Betaproteobacteria; order Burkholderiales; family Burkholderiaceae; genus Pandoraea; species Pandoraea sp. NPDC090278. The sequence continues at coordinate 1,064,014 of NZ_JBIVYJ010000001.1, forward strand.
AACGTCCAGTTGTTCAGGCTCGGGTTCGCCAGGGCATTGGGATCGTAACGGCCGGTCGGTGCCCAGATCGCGACCGAGAACGACATGTGATCGGTCTGCGAGAAGTGGTAGCCAGCGATGATCGGGGTGAAGGTGATGTCGAACAGGTTCGATGCCGTCTGTGACGTACCGACCGAATTACCCCGGCCGCCGCTGAGCGTCGCTGTCGTTTTGGTCCACAGATATGGCAGCGTGAAGCTCGATGCGAAGTTCCACGCGCCGGTGTCGGTCTTCCACGTCTTCATCAGCGTGGCGAGCGTGAACGACAGTTCACCGTTCAGCCCGAGCGACGTCGTTCCGGCAATCGGCGCCTGACGGTTGCCGCTGATGCTCCCGTCGAAATAGATTTCCGAGAGATTGACTGCCCAGATCGGCTCCGGTGAAACGACGCCCGCATTCGTCTGCACGCCCGTGCCGCTGACCGGACGCCCGAGCGCGCCTTCCGTGGCGTTGGCGTGCGGTAGGACGGCGGCCAGTGCGGCGAGTGTCGCTGCGAGCGCCAGCGGAGTGAGGCGTCGCCGGTCACGCGTGGCGGATGGGTTGTGAGTCGATGAAGCAGGCGAGAGGCGCGATAGCGGCATGTTGTTGGCGTCGGGTGGCATGAGTGGGAACGGCTGTCAGTGTCTTATCGTTGTCCGGCGAACCAGCGGAAGTAAGGGTTATCGGCCTCCAGTTGCAATGCGGTACCCAACTGGCGCGCCCAGGTATTGCGGTCGCCGTCGAGGGCGGACAGCGACGCGCCGTAAAACGCCAGTAATGCCTGTCTCGACCGGGCGATCTCGGCGGTGAGTGCCGCGTCGGCACCGGTCACCGGCGGTTCGCTTTGCAGTGCCAGCAGGTTGCGCAGCGTCGGGGCGAAGGCCTGACGTCCGACCCACGGCGCGTATTCGATGCGCGGATGGTCGTCGGTCACGGGCGCGGCATCTTCCGCGTAATAGGCGAGCCCTGAGCGATCCGTCATCCATGTCGCCAGTAGCGCGCCCGGAGAATCGATGCCGACTTCCCGAAGCGATTGCGCCACGCCCGGCTGCGCGAAGCGCTGGCGAATCGATGCGGCGTCGAGTACCAGCGGCGACTGGCTGCCGACGAGCAACATTTCATGCAGTTCGGTCGTCCAGAGGCTTGCATGCGGGAAGACGGCAATGAAACTAGCGATCAGCGCCTTTGTTTCGGCTTCGTTCTGTGTCGGCAACGGCAGCCATTGCGCGACGACGCCTCCGTCTTTCAGTCGCGACGACGCCAGCTTGTAGAAGTCGGTGGAGTAGAGGTTAGCCACACCCGCAGCGCTCGGCGGCGGCGGTTCCAGCGTGATGAGATCGTAGCGATCCGTACTACGCAGCAGTTCGCGACGGCCATCGCGCACGCGAATGTCCATGCGCTTGTCGTCGGCCACGCCATAGTTGCCTTTGAAGTGAGACGACGCCTTGACGACCGCAGGCAGGAGTTCTGCCGTCACACGGTGTGTGAGTCCCGGATATTGGAGCAGGGCACCGGCCGTGATGCCAGTGCCGAGGCCGATGACCAGCGCGTTTTGCGGCTGAGTCTTGGCGACGATGAGCGGCAGCAGCGCCTGAAGCCGCATGTAGCGCAGCGACGTCATGGCGTCTCCCGAATTCGACACGCCTTGTATATAGAGACGCTCGAATCGGTTCGAACCGGACGACTGACGCAGCACGGCGACCGTGGCACCCCGGCCTTCCTCATAGAACGTCAGTTCGCCGCCGCGTGCGTCGGTCAGCAAGGTCGCGAGCCGCTGCGGCGGCGTGGCGACGGTGGCGACACCCAGCAGCACGGCGAGTCCGACGACAGCCACACGCGCTACCTTTCCAACACCTGCACCGCGCCAGACGGCGATCAGTGCCACCACACACGCAATGCCAGCGAGTACGCCGAGCGTTCGAACGAGCCCGAATGACGGGACCAGCCAGAAGCCCGTCGCGAGCGAGCCGACGATGCCGCCCGCCGTGTTGAGCGCGACGACCCGGCCGACCCCTTGGCCGACGTAACCGGCGTCCACCGCCAGACGCAGCACGTAGGGGAAGGCCGCGCCGAGCAGCAGCGTCGGCAGGAAGACAATACCCAGACCCGCCACGAGAAAGCGGGCGCACATTGCGAGCGTGGCGCTTTGCGACGTCGCATAGACCATGCTCCCGAGCTTGCCCTGAGCGACGAAAATCCAGTCGCCCAGCCCGTACAGCGTGACGGCGGCGACCACGCCCGCACCGGCGATCAGCAGCGCGAATACGCCCCACGGATCGCGGGAACGCTCCACGCGTCGTGACACGAGGGCACTGCCGAGCGTCAGCCCACAGAGATAGGTGGCGAGCACGATGGCAAAAGCAAATGCGCGGGTGCTGACGAATTGGACGATGGCTTGCGACCACATGACTTCGTAGCCCAGCGCGACGCCGCCAGCGACGGCATACAGCCAGACGGCCAGCGCGCCCCGACGACGCGCACGCGATGTGGCTGCGTCGGTGGTGTCGGCAAGCGTTTCGACCGTTGCCGACGCCTCTGACATCGTCGCCGACGGACGTCGCGACGCCGCGACCGCCGCCAGCGCCAGCAGGACGTTCAGCCCGGCCGCAGCACTCGCCGCGCCTTGCATACCGAACGCCGGAATCAGCCAGAACGGGACCGCCAGCACGCCGACGACTGCGCCGACGGTATTGGCCGCGTACAGACGCGCACCCGCATGTCCGACGTAGCCGTCGATACCGCCGCGCGAGCGCATGAGGACCGGCAACGTGCCGCCCATGAAAACGGCGGGCACACCGACAAGCGCGAACGGCAACACCCACGCGGCGAGGCCCACATGGGCTTCGAGCCAGGCGAAGGGCGCTGCGGCGCGCGCGAGGATCAGGGTGCTGACGATAGCCGTCAGCGCGACAGCAGCTTCAAGCGCGGCGTAGAGCCGCATGGGGTTGGCAACGCCATCGGCGCGCCGTCCGAAATACCAGCCACCGAACGCGAGGCCGCCGAAGAAGGCGCTGATCGCAATGGACACGGCATGCACTTCGACGCCCACGACGAGCGAGAGCTGCCGAATCCATACCATCTGAAAGACGAGTGCCGATGCGCCCGAGAGCACGAGCAACAACGCGGGCCATGCAAGCGACGGCGCAGGCGTGCTTGTGGGCACAGGGGGAGAATCAGGTAAGCCAATGGCAGGTGACGCAGACGGCGATGCGTCCTTGCGGCGACCGCGAGGCGCGGAAATCGACGGAGAAGTCAGCATATCGGTCATGGCGCGCAGTGGAGGTCGGATGTGAGGCGGGTGAAACAACCCCGCCGGGCCGGAGAGACGTCAAATTCCGGCACGGCGAGGTCTACGGTCGGACTTACTCCAGTCCGCGGTTCTTGAAGGACTGATCAATCTTCTTGTCGACCTGCTTGCGCACCTGATCGATGCTGAAGCTCGCAGGCCGCTGGCTCGGCGGATAGTCGACGAACGTCTGGAGGAACGCGGTCGACTTCATCGAGGCGATGGCCGTCAGATACGCATTCTTGGCCAACCAGTCGTTGTATTGGTCGGAAGTAATATCCGCCCGCTCGTAAGGATCCATGCGCAAGTTGAATATCTTCGGCAATCGGAGGCAGATGAACGGCTCCTGCCAGATATTCAGGTTGCCCGGCGCACGTTGTTCGCAGAAGACTGCCTTCCAGTTGCCGAATCGCATGGCCACCAGTTCGCCGTCGTCGTTGAAGTAGTAGAACTCGTCACGCGCACCCTTGGGTGCCTTGCCCGTCAGATACGGCAACTGGTTGTAGCCGTCCAGGTGATTGCGGAACTTGGTTTTGTTGCCCTTGGGCGTCCAGCCCTTGAGCAGCCGGTCCTTGATGCCGTCGTCGCCTGCAGCTGCGAGCAGCGTGGGGAACCAGTCCATGCCGGAGAACATGTCGTTAGAGACGCTGCCGGGCTTGATCTTGCCCGGCCATCGAATCATCGCCGGTACGCGGAATGCGCCTTCCCAGTTCGAGTCCTTCTCGCTGCGGAACGGTGTCATGGCGGCATCGGGCCACGTGAACATGTTCGGGCCGTTGTCCGTCGTGTAGATCACGATCGTGTTGTCCGTGATCTTCAGATCGTCCAGCAGCTTGAGCAGCTTGCCCACGTCCTGATCGTGTTCCCACATGCCGTCGGCGTACTCGTTGCCGGGCATGCCGCTCTTGCCCTTGAACTCCGGCCGCACGTGCGTGTAGATGTGCATGCGCGTGAAGTTCATCCAGACGAAGAAGGGCTTGTTGGCCTTGACCTGCTTCTGAATGAACTCGGCGGCCTTGGCGCCCGTCTCGTCGTCGATGGTTTCCATGCGCTTCTTGTTGAGCGGGCCGCTGTCCTGAACCTTGCCGTCCGACGTGCTGTGAATGACGCCGCGTGGCGAGAAGTTCTTCACATACGGGTCGTTCGGATCCTTGGGCCAGTACGGGCGTTCGGGTTCCTCTTCGGCGTTCAGGTGGTACAGGTTGCCGAAGAACTCATCGAAGCCGTGCGCGGTCGGCAGATACTCGTTACGGTCGCCGAGGTGGTTCTTGCCGAACTGCCCCGTCGCATAACCGAGCGGCTTAAGCGCTTCCGCGATGGTGATGTCGCCCTTTTGGAGGCCCACCGTCGCGCCCGGCATGCCGACCTTCGACAAGCCCGTGCGCAACGGTGACTGTCCCGTGATGAACGAGGAGCGTCCCGCCGTACAGCTGTTCTCGGCGTAGTAGTCGGTGAAGATCATGCCTTCCTTGGCGACCCGGTCGATGTTCGGCGTGCGATAGCCGACCAGCCCGTTGGAATAGGCGCTGATATTGCTCTGCCCGATATCGTCGCCAAAGATGACAAGGATGTTCGGGGGCTTGGTGCCGCTTTGCGCTGGCGCGTCGCCGGGCGCAACCAGCACGTACGCGGCCGTTACGGCGACCATCGCTGTGCTGGTGAAGCTGAAGACTCGTCTGAGTGAGAATGACATCGTCGTCTCCGGTGAGGTCATTGGGAAGAACGCGGGAACACGGTGGCCCAGTCGTCCTTCATGCTCACGACTGTCCAACCTCGGGTGACGGCGACATCCCATGCGCGGTCGAGCTGGCCGATTTTCGACTGACGGTCGTAGGCAAACTCGCGGGCAGCGTCGTCGTGATGCACGAGCAGCGCCAGATGCGGACCTTGGCCCGTGGTGGTGTACTCGAGCATTTCCAGATCGCCGTCGGAGTTGCCGAACGCGAGGATCGGCTTGCGTCCGATGCGGCGGTAGATGCCGATCGGTTTGCCCGCACCGTCGTCGACAAAGTCGATCTTGGGCTCACGAATGAGTTGCCCCTGACCGTTACGGCTTTCGTACTTGAGGCCTTCGTAGGTGCCGATCACCTGTTCGGGCGGCACACCGTACACGCGCTCGACCCATGCGCGCATGAACTGCGTCGTGCCGCCGGAGACGATGTACGTTTTGAAACCGTTCGCGCGCAAATACGTCAGCAGCTCGAGTTGCGGCTGAAACACTAGCGACGTATAAGGGCGGTGCAACGTCGGGTGCTTTGCCGACGCGAGCCATGTGTCGATGCGCGCGTCGTAGTCGTCGACGGTCATGCCGCTGCTCGCCTGCGCAAGCAGTTGCAGGAAGGGCTCTTTCTGTGCGCTCAGCTCGCGCAGATCACCGGTCATCAAGGCGCGGAACGCCGGATTGTCTTTCCATTCCGGATGTGCCGCTGCCTGCGCCTTCACCTGATCCACCATGAAGACAATCTGGAAGTACATCGGCTGTTCGCTCCACAGCGTGCCGTCGTTATCGAACACGGCAATGCGTTCGGCCGGCGGGACATAGCTGGCGGAACCGTTGCGAGTGACGTCGGCCACGAAGCGCACGATGGCCTGCTTGGCCGCGCCGTCACGCCAGGAGGGTAAGGCGTCGGCCGCGCGGGCAGGCGACGATGCAGGTGCGGTGGCCTGCTGCTCAGGCGGCGTCGGCGTCTGTGTAGCGCAGGCGGCAAGGGACAGCGCCACCACGACGGCGGCGGCTGCCCGACAAAAACGCGAGCGAAGTCTCTCCATCCCCCAATCCTTGATCGTTGTCATGGTGCGGGTCTGTCGGCGTGAAGCGGTGAAGCGTCAGCGCGAAGGCGTACTCGATGTCACCGATGCGAGCTTGTTCTGGGACGCACGGCGTGATACCTGCCACGCGCTCTCGTCCATCACCAGTCGGAAGCCGAGATGCGACATGCTGTTGTAAGGGTCGGTGCCTCGTCGTGCGCTTGGGCGATAGCTCAGGCAGTACGCTTCGTTGCACAGGAACGAGCCACCGCGCGTCACGCGCTTGGGGGCTTGCACGGGAACGCCGGGATCGGCCGGATCCCATGAGTCGGACGGACCGGTCGGGTTGTCCGCGAGTTTGCTGGCTGCCGCTTCGCGCCGGAATTGATCGGCGCGGTACCAGTCGGCAACCCACTGCCAGGCATTGCCCGTCATATCGGACAAGCCATACCCGTTCGGCGGGAACGTGCCGACCGGACTCGTACCGACAGCGCCACCGGCCTTCGGGTTGACGACGGGGAACGGCTGCGCCTGTTCGCCTTCCCAGACGTTGGCCATCTGCTTGCCGTTCGGTGCAAAGGATTCGCCCCACGCATAGGTCGCTTGCTCCAGTCCGCCACGCGCGGCGAATTCCCATTCGGCCTCGGTCGGCAGACGCTTGCCTGCCCACTTTGCATAGGCCTGCGCGTCTTCGAACGAGACCTGCACGACGGGATGGTCGTCCTTTCCCGCGATGCCGGTGTCCGGTCCACCCGGATGCCGCCAGTCCGCACCCGGCACAAAACGCCACCAGCGCGAATAGTCCTGTAGCGGGACGGGCTTGTCGGTGCCGACGAACACCATCGCTCCGGCAACCAGTGCGCTCTCGGGCGGACGCGGCGTGCCCGGCGGCAACTGCACCCTGAGCGTCTCCCAGTCCGGCTTTCGCTCGGCGGTCGTGACATAGCCCGTCGCCGCGACGAAGCGACGGAACTGCGCGTTCGTGACGTGATGTGCGTCCATCCAGAAGCCGTGCACGCGTGCAGGATGGGCGGGCTTCTCGTTGGGCTGCGCCATACGGCTGTCGCTGCCCATCAGGAACCCGCCGCCGGGAATCCACGCCATGCCTTCGGGGCCACGGACGCCGTCGCCCATGACGATTTTGATATCGCGCGGGCTCGCGGCGTCGTTGCGCGTCATCGCCCAGGACATCGCACCGCCCGCTGCGACAGAGACGCCAAGCGCTGCGCCAGCCCAAAGAAGAAACGTCCGACGGCCGCGCACCGGAGGCGATGCGGCAGGTGCTTTGCCGGATGACGTGTCGTGTTGCGCGATTCGCTTGCGTCGTGACATGTGCTGAAGCTCCCGCAATACGCGCTGGCGTACCTGGCCCTTTTCATGTGGGCATGCGCGAGGCAAATGCCGTCGCAATGGAAACAGTGAGTCGCCCGCCTGATGATTGGCTTAAAGACTATTATCTAATTTACGTAAACTCAATTGAAATTTTCAATGCTTATGAAAATTAATCTTTGACGCGATTAGTTTGTTTGCTTAAGGTTCGTATGGCATCTGATTGAATTGCGAATTGCCGAGTTATTTTTAAAGTAATTTAAATTATCGGCATTATGAAAAATACCATTATTGAATTCGAAAAAAATATCGGCGATGCCGTTGTCGGGCAGCAGACGGTGGTGCGTCAGATCCTGATCGCGTTGCTTGCTGACGGGCACGTCCTGTTGGAAAGCCTGCCCGGGCTTGCCAAAACCCGCACAGTGAAGGCGATTGCGGCGCGTCTGGCCGTCACGATGCGTCGCATTCAATTCACACCGGACCTGCTGCCATCCGATATCACCGGCGGCGAAACGCTGCTTCAATCGGGAACGGAACGAGTGCTTCAGTTTCAGCCCGGGCCGATCTTCGGCAATCTGATTCTTGCGGACGAAATTAATCGTGCGCCCGCTAAAGTGCAGTCGGCATTGCTTGAAGCCATGGAGGAAAGACAGGTGTCGGTGTCGGGGAAAACGCATGCGATGGCTGATCTGTTTATGGTGATGGCTACGCAAAATCCGATTGAGCAGGAAGGTACGTATCCATTGCCGGAAGCACAAATGGATCGCTTTCTTTTAAAAATACTCATTACGTATCCGACGCAGGAAAGCGAGCAGGCGATGTTGCAACTGCTTAGAAACGAGACGAAGCAGCCATCTGCCGTGGGCGGGACGTTGTCACAGGAAGAAGTCTTCGCCGCGCGACGGGAAATTGAGGACGTCAGCGTGTCGCCCGCAGTCGACGCGTACATCGTCGCGCTGGTGAATGGCACGCGTCACGGGATCGCCAGCGATGCCGATCTTTCGCGCTGGATCGAAGTGGGCGCAAGTCCGCGCGGGGCCATCGGACTCGACCGCGCGGCGCGCGTGCACGCCTGGCTGGAGGATCGCGATTTCGTGACGCCGGACGACGTTCGTGCGGTCGTGCATCCGGTATTGCGCCATCGTCTGGTGTTGTCTTACGACGCGAACGCGGACGGCATCGACGCCGATCGCGTCGTCGACCGTCTGGTGGAGACGACGCCCGTACCCGCCTGAAAGCGTGGGTAACGAGTGGATCGGGCGCATCGATCAAACCGTTGCGCCGGTAGCAGAACACCTTCGGGGGAGCGTGCGCATGCCTGCATCGCCGCCATTGCCTGCCAGCCGTCGCGAAGTTTCCGTCGACATGCTCGGAAGGGTGCACGTCGACGTGCCGCATCTGATGCGGTTGCGGTTCCGCGTGCACGGACTGAGCTTCGTCGCGCCTGCACCGGTCAGGAGTGTGTTGTCCGGCAATCACGCGTCGCGCCTGCGTGGGCGGGGGCTGAATTTCGATGAGATTCGTGGCTACGTGCCGGGTGACGACATCCGGCACATCGACTGGCGCGCATCGATGCGCGTTGCGCGACCGCTTGTGCGTGCCTATACGGAAGAGCGAGACCGGCCCGTGCAGGTCGTCGTCGATCAGCGCATGAGCATGCATTTCGGTTCGCAACGTGCGTTCAAGTCGGTCGTTGCAGCCGAGACAGCGGCTCTGGCGACATGGATGGGTTACGCGGCCGGGGACCGTGTCGGTGGCGTGGTCTTCAACGACGCGCGCATCGAGCGGGTGCGTCCCCTGCGGAGTCTGAGCCGTATTGCCCGACTGTTCGGCGCCATCGCTGAAATGAATGCCGAATTGCGCGCGGACAGTCCGGTGCGGACCGACTACGCGCAGTTGAATCAGGCGCTGGGTCAGTTGCTGCATATGGCCCCGCACGATCATCTGATCTGCATCGTCAGCGACTTCGCAGGTGCTGACGCGCGCACACAGGCGTTACTACGGCAACTGAGCGTGCATAACGACGTCGTCGCCGGACTGGTCTTCGACCCGCTTTGGCAGCACGTCGACGAGCGCAGTGCGCTGGTCGTGAGCGAAGGACATTTGCAGGTCGAGCTGCGCGTCGCGAATGAACGGGTGCGGACACCCGTCGCGGCATTTTTTAAAGGACGCACCGCCGAGGTTGCAGAACTGCTGCGCACGAGCGGTGTGCCATGGATGCCACTCTCCAGTGCGGAAGCGGCGGTAGATCAGGTACGTCGGTTGCTGGGCGCGCGTCATTCGGGCACGCACGGAGGTGGATTGTGAGCACTACGTGGGTTCTTGCCCAGACAGCCACCCAGGCCCCCAACATCGCGGACGACATGCCCGACGACGTGCCGGACACGATGGATGCCTCGCTCGCATTGACGGGTCTGGACGAACTTTCGCTGCCGCCATCCGTGTCGTATGCGCCGCAGACGTGGGGATGTGGCGTGGTAGCGCTGCTCTTGCTGCTCGGCATGGCGTGGTGCGGCTGGCGCGCATGGCGGCGATACCGTCGTGACCGATACCGTCGTCTGGCGCTGGCAGAACTTGAAACACTGGTGTCGATGACCCGTGATCCGGCCCGCCGCACGATTGCCGTCGCATCGCTTGCCGCGTTGCTCAAGCGTACGGCATTGGCCGCCTACCCGGGCGCGGGTGTCGGCCGCCTGCGCGGTGCCGCATGGATCGAATTCCTGAACGGGCATCGCGGCCGGTTCGTGGTGGCCGATGGTCATTACCTGGCGATGGCCAGCTATGCCCCGCGAGGCGTGGACGACAGCCCGCAGGGCGATATCGACGCGCTGATGCAGCGCGCTCGTCAATGGATCCGTGACCACCATGTGGAAGTTTGAGCTGCCGTGGATGGTGGCGTTGTTGCCGCTGCCGATACTGGTCGCGTGGCTCGTGCCGCCGTACCGGGCGATGGCGCTGGCGCTGCGTACGCCGTTCTTCCACGAGATGGCGGATGCCGCCGGAGAGCGTCCGTCGCCGGGCGGTGTGCGTCTGCGGCGCAACTGGCTGCAATGGCTGCTGTTGCCGCTTGTGTGGTTGTTGGTGGTGATGGCGGCAGCCCGTCCGGTGCACGTCGAAGCGCCGATTACGCGCGAGACACCTGCGCGCGACCTGATGCTGGCCATCGATCTGTCGCAGTCGATGGGCACGACGGATTTCGTCAGTGCGGCCACGGGCGAGCGGACCGACCGGCTGACGGCGGTGAAACACGTGGTGGCCGACTTCATTGCAAAACGGCGCGGCGACCGCATCGGACTGGTGGTATTTGGCGACGCCGCGTACCCGCAGGCGCCACTCACGCTGGATCACGACAGCGTGATGATCCTGCTCGATCAGATGCAGATCGGCATGGCCGGTCCACGTACGGCGATTGGCGATGCCATCGGGCTGACCGTCAAGTTGCTGGCCGACTCGAAAGCGCCGGAAAAGGTGTTGATCTTGCTGACGGACGGCAACGACACCGCCAGCAAGATTCCCCCGGATCAGGCGGCGCGCATTGCGAAGGAGCACGGGCTGGTAATTCACACCATTGGCATCGGCGACGTCGACGCGACTGGCGAAGATCGCGTCGATCTGGCGGCCTTGCAGCGCATCTCGAAGGCGACCGGTGGCCGGTCGTATCAGGCGTTCGGCCGCGAACAGGATCTGGCCGACGTCTACACCCAGCTTGACCGTCTGACGCCCGAGCGCATCAAGCAGGAGGTCTATCGACCGCAGACGGAGTATTTCTGGATACCGTTGGGGCTGGCCTTGCTGATCGTGACGACGTACCACCTGTGCGCGCTGCTCATCGCGATCATTCGCGGCGCGGCACGGCGGCGAATAGTGGCAGGAGCCGCGCATGGAAATTGACCTGAGCGCGTTCCACTTTTTGCGTCCGCTCTGGTTGTGGCTGCTCATGCCCGCTGTCCTGTTGCCGCTGGTCTGGCGACGACGCAACGATGTTCGCGCACGTTGGCGCAAATTCATCGCGCCGGAACTGCTGGAGCATCTGCTCGTCGGGGACACGCGGACGTACCGCCTTCAGCCGGTGCATTCTTTGGCTGTGCTGCTGGCGCTCGGCGCGGTGGCTGCGGCGGGGCCGACGTGGGAGCAGGTCCGACCACCGTTCAGTCAGGACAAGGCTCCGATGGTCATTGCGCTTGCGCTGAACCGTTCGATGGACGCCACCGACGTGCCGCCTACGCGGCTGGAGCGTGCTAAGGCGAAGGTGCTGGATATCGCGCGCTCGCGCAAAGGTGCCCGCACGGGGCTCGTCGTCTACGCCGGGACGTCGCATCTGGTCGTACCGCCGACGGAAGACCCTGCGATGCTTGAACTCTACGCGCCTGCACTGGCCACAGGACTGATGCCCAAGGACGGCAAGCGCATGGATCTCGCACTCGACGTGGCCGAGCGACTGCTTTCACGCGACGAGGCCGCAGGCACCATCGTGTTCATCGGGGACGGTTTGGATGCGGCGTCGCGCGAGGCGTTCGTCGCACGGGCGAAAGCCTCGAAGCAGCAACTGCTATGGCTCGCGGCGGGCACGTCGAAGGGCGGAACCGTGCGCAACGCCGATGGCACTGTCGCCACCGATGCGAGCGGTGTGCCGGTGACTGCCGGATTCGATGCGGACGGCATCCGCAAACTGGCGAGCGCCGCAGGCATACCGCTGGCGAGCTTGCGAGCGGACGGCGACGACGTCGTCTGGGTGCAGCGCCGCGCGCAGACCTATCTCGCGGAGATGGACGAAGCGCATCGCGAAGCGCGCTGGCAGGAGAACGGGTTCTGGCTGGTCGTCCCTGTGCTGTTGCTCGTATTGCTGTCGTTTCGTCGCGGCTGGACGGTGAAGTGGTTGCCGGTCGTAGTGCTGTCGCTGGCGTTTGCGGCAACGCCGGATGGCGTTCGTGCCGCCGATGCAGCGCCGCAACACAGCGGCTGGCGATGGATCGACGCCTTCGCAACGCGCGATCAGCAGGGCCGCTGGTATTACGAGCGAGGCGATTTCGCGACGGCCGCGGCACGCTTCGAGGATCCGATGTGGAAAGGTCGCGCCCAATACGCGGCGAAGGACTACGGCGACGCGCTCGCCACGTTCTCGCAGATATTCACGCAGCAAAAGAACGAGACAGCCGCGTTTTACATGGGTAACTCGCTGGCGCATCTGGGCGACTACGAAGGCGCGATCAAGGCCTACGAGATCGCGTTGAAGCTGCATCCCGGCTGGGCGGAGGCGACGGCGAACATCGCGCTGATGAAAGACCTGCTCAAGGCCGACGAGCAGACGGAAGAAGCCCACCAGCAGCCATCTCAGGGGCAGGACAAGGAAGATACGAAGAAGGGGAAGGGCGCTCAGCAGACGGTGGTGTCGATGGCGCCGACGGAGGACGTCTGGCTGCGGGGACTCAACACGTCGCCCGCGATGTTCCTGCGTCAGCGCTTCGAACAGGAGGCCGCGACGCCATCGGTCAAGCCCGTGGCGGGAGGATCGTCTGCATCGATCGGCGGTGCAAAGGCGGCCGCACCATGACGAAGATCATGCAGCCGATCATGCGACGCGTGATGGTGCACATCGTGAGGCCAGCCATCGGACGTTGGCTTTGCGCGGTGTGTCTCGCCGTCAGCGCGTTGTTCGTGCTCAGCGCCCACGCCGACGAGCCGCCGAAGACGATGATTCGTGCGCATCTCGAACCGGCGGGCAATGTGGTGGCGGGGACGCAGGTCAAACTCGTCGTCGATGTTCTGACCACCACGTGGCTGACCGACGCCCCCGACTGGCCGCTGTTCGACATGCCAGGTGCCATCGTCACATTGCCGGACGAGCAGGCCCGCAACCTCAGCGAGATGATCGGCGACGAGCGTTGGTTCGGCGTGAGCCGTGCGTATCGCATCGCACCGCAGGCAGGGCAGCGATACACCGTGCCGTCGTTCGTGATCCATGTGTTGCCGGGCGGCGCGACGGGCCCGGTCGCGCTCCACACGCCATCGCTTTCCTTCGTCGCCACCGTGCCGCCCGGCGCGGAGGGCATGGCTGTGTTCTTCCCGACGAGCGGGCTGAGCGTGAGCCAGAAGATCGAACCGTCGCCGTCGCACCTTCAGGTGGGCGACACCATCACCCGCACGATTACCCAGCGGGCAACAGCGACCGAGTCGATCCTGATTCCGCCCGCGCCGTTGAAGGAGGTCGATGGTCTCCAGCGTTACATGCGACCCGCGCAGACGTCCGACGATCTGCAAGGCAGCCGCGGTCTCGTTGCCGGGGTGCGCACGGACTCGGCGATGTACGTCGTCAACCGGTCCGGCCATATTGAGCTACCGGCCATCGAGATCGAGTGGTGGAACACCACGGCGCACCGGCGCGAGCACGTGTCGTTGCCAGCGATTTCCCTGAGCGCCCGGGGTGCCCATGAAACGCCGCTGTTCGAGATTCCAGTCGATGCCGTCGGCCGCGCGGCGCATCGCGTGATTGTGCTGGATCGCTCCGACTTGTGGATCGCAGGCGCGGGCCTCGCGCTCGTGTTTGCCCTTGTGTGGCTCGGCCCTCGGCTGCTGAGCGCGGCTCGCCGTACGAGGCAGCACGTTGCCGTCTGGCGTAGGACGATGACGACCGGGGAACCACATGCGTGGCGGCAGTTGATGCATGCCGCGCGAGGCAGGTCATGGCCCGCGTTCGTGGGGGCGCTATACGCCTGGCTGGATCGCCGGACAGATGCTTCAAGCGGGCTGACGATGGATGGCTCGGAGGACATGGTGGCGCTTCGTAGTGCGGTGTATGCGCGGTATGCGCCCGGCGCGTCGCACGAGGCTCCCGTCGACCCGCAGCTCGCGCAGCGATTGAAAGTCGTCCGTACACAAATGATCCGAGCGTCGCGTCGGTCGTCCACATCGGACGATCTGCCGCCGTTGTACGCCCCGGTGCCGCCGCACCGCCCCAGCCGTCGCTCTCCCAATTGACGAGGAGCTCCGATGCCACGTTCTTCCCCCCACTTCGACGACGTCACGCTGGGAGTCCTTCACGCAGCTGCCCGACGGGCCAACGCAGCACATCGCGAGTCCAACACGGCATTTCTCGACCAGTTCATTCGCGACGCCACTGGCGCAACGCATCGCCTGCACAGCGCACAAACCTACTTGCGCGTATTGGCGGGCGCGGGCATCGAGCGCTTGCCCAGTGCCGGCACGGTACAGCGGGCGATTACGCGGGCACGGCTCGGGGCGGGCGGCATTTCACCGGCAGGTGATGGGATGTCTCCCGGCATGCGTGCCGCAGAACAGCAGACGCTGGCGCAGCACGTCGCGCGTGTCATGGCGCTGCTTGGCCCGGACGGCACAGGACGCCCGGCGATCGATCCGCCTGCGGATGCCCCGTTCGACGCAATGGATGCCTACCGGCGATTACAGCGTCTGGAAGGAGAAAATCGTGCGTTGCGCGTGCGCGCAGAGGAACTCACCGCCATGCTGATGGCGGCGCGTGTGGCGTTAGCCGAAGCGCTCAGCCATCACGGGCATCGCGAGCGAGGGAAGGCGGGGAGTGGCGGGCGCATGTCCGATGCGCCCGGTGCCGAAACCCCGGGCGCAAGGGATAAGCCGGACAAGCCGGGCAGGTCGCCTTACGACTGACGTTATGACTGCCCCGGCGGCAGGTAGCACGTGCCGGTGAAGCGCGTGCCGTTCCACTGGATCTTGAGCGGCATGGCGGGCTCCTTGCACGAGAGCATTTGCAGCTCGCCGAACCGGTCGGCTTGCAGCGACGATTGCTGCCCCGGGTTCAGGCCGTACATGCCGGTGTAATGCTTCTCGCACTGCGCCGTATCGCTTTCGCCCTTCAGGCTGGTCACGCACCAGGCGGTGTTCACGATGTAGCCGCACTTGTTGACGATGCCGGTTTCGTAGTCGTACCAGCCGCCCCAGCCGGACGCGCCACGCTTGATGCGCACCTGCTCCATGCAGCCTTGGACGGGCTCGGTGGCTTTGCGACCGGCAAACGGATCGTTGGACGAGGTCTTCCCAGTTCCTGCCACCGCACTTCCGACGCTGCCATTGCCTGCCGACGCCATCGTCGGTATCGGTTGGGCCATCGGCATCGTGCCGCCGCCGGACGATCCCGTGCCTGAGACTGCTTGCAGTGCAGTGGCGGCGGCCTGATACTGCGCGGCGTTGCGTCCGCCGCCGCTGGCAACGCCTTGCGCGGCCGCGCCCAGCAGACCGGCGACGAACGAGAACACGCCGGGGCCGCTATCCGCCGATGCCGCCTTGGTGCGCACGCCGTTGGAGTACGTCGCGATGAGCGTGCCGTCCGCCTGGCTATCGGTACCCTCAACGATCTTGCTGTTGACGAACTGGCCTGCGCGGATCGAACCGTCCTGCGCGAAGACGATCACGCCGTTGCCGCTGAACTGGTTCTTCAGCCATCCGCCGCGATAGGTGTTTCCGTTGGTTTCCAACTGATAGCCTTCGCCGGTCATATCGCTGTCGATGAAGTCACCTTCGTAGCGTTTGCCGCTGGCCCAGACATAGACACCCTTGCCCGTGCGCTTGCCTGCGATGAAGTCGCCATCGTAGAAGTCGCCGTTCGGCCAGTAGTACTTGGCTTTGCCGGTGCGTCCGTCGGCGGCGAACGGTCCTTCGTAGCGGTCGCCGGACGCCCATGTGTAGACGCCGACACCCCCGCGTTTGCCATTGACCATGGTGCCTTCGAAGCGAGCCGAGAAGGCGCCGTTACGGCTCCATTCCTGGACCCCGGGGCCATCGGCGATACCACTCTTGTTGCACGGCCCGGTCCAGGTGGAAGTCCACTCCGGACGCTCTTCCGGCTTGGCGTCCGACCAGACCTTGCAGTGGTTTGGGCCGTCCGCCTGAATGAACGCGCCGTCCTCGGCTTGTGCATTGCCGACGATGGCAAATAGCCCGACTGCGCTTGCGGCAGCCAAGGCGAGTTTTGCGCGATAGGCTTGGTATGCGCGCTTGTGTACGTGTGCCATATTTTCCCCCTGCGTTTTGTGGTGCTGTTTTGACAGGAGGATAGTCGCGGGCGAGGGCTCGTTGCATCCACCATTTGGGGGATGCTTGATTTTTTATGGTGTACGCGCTTGAATCCGCTAATCCGATATTCCTGCGGGAACGACGACCGATATGGTGAATCGCTTGCTGCTGTTCGGCCTGCCTGCGCTGGCCCTCTGCCTAGCTTGTGCGGCCGGGGCGGCCGATGCGCCGGTGTCCGGCACTGCGGCTGACATCGATCAAACGCTCACCCGATGCCTTGCCGACCCTGAGAAGCAGTCGACTGGCGGGCAGGACGAGTGCATCGTTGACGCCACCCATGCTTGGGACGCCCGTCTGAATTCGACCTATCAATCGCTGCGCGATGCGTTGCCGGAAACAGCTCGCCCGGTGTTACTCGCAGCGCAGCGTGCATGGCTTGCGAGCCGGGACGCCGATCTGAAGCTCATCGCCGCCGTCTATGCCACCGTGCACGGCACGATGTACGCCCCGGCGAACGCCAATGACGTCATGCTGTTGACACAACGTCGGGCGCAGACCCTCGCTCGGTATCGTGACGAGGTTGCGTCGGCCGCGTCGGAGCGCTCACGCCCGGCGTCCGTGAAGGCGGCGGGTCATGCACAAACTACCGATGTCGAGCGCTGGGGCCGTCGAATGGCGCGGCGATTACCGTCGGCGTCGCGCGATATCGTGCGGACGTCTAACGAGAAGTGGCGCGACTTTACGTCTGCTGAGAAGGGATTGATTGCCGCCGTGTGCCCGTCGGACGGTAATCCGAAGGCGCAGACGTGCCGCAGTGCACAGGCGGCGAGAGAGACGACCGCCCGCGTGCAATGGCTTAAAGCGCTCGATGGGATGATCGGCGCGGACTGATCTGTCCGGACAATTCGAGCGTGGTGTTGTGCGTCACTTGCGTCGCACGCGCACCAGCAGCCACGCCATGACGCCGGTGACAACGACCGTCGCGACAACCGCCTTCCAGACCGACCGGGTGACCGCCCAGGTACCGACGGCAACCGCCGCAAACACTAGAATCGCCACCCATTCGAGCGCCTTGTCGAGCCCGTTGGGATCCCGGTACTGATGCTTCCCGACGGCGGGCGGGCGCTCTGCTGCCGCAGGACGCGCGCGTGGTGCACATGCCGGGAAGGCCTCCACCAGCGACAAGCTCGGCCACGGGTTCACCTCGGCGCGCGGATTGCCGGTGCCGGTCGAGCGCCAGACGGCATCGGTATCAGGGATACGCCGAAGGTCTTCGATTTCGTCTGCGAGTGCGGCCTGGATGTGTGTGCCGTGATCCAGTGCAGTGACCTGTTCCAGCTCGGTGGTCATCCACTCGGTGGCGTCGGTCACGTCGGGCAGGCCACCGGTACGTACGAGGATGAAGCCGCCGTACGCGGTGCCGAGGTAGTTGACGAAGGCGTCGAAGATCGACCGGTAACGTTCGCCCAGCAGCTCGATCACGTGGTCGCGACGACGGGCGGCACGTTCGAGCGCCAGCGTCTTTGTCGTCACCAGATAGGGGTACTTCGCATCCTTTTCCGCTTGTGTCGCGCCTTCCAGAAACTCTTCGATTTCTACGGCTTCGTCTTCCGGGTCGAACTCGTCGATGACGTAGACAAAGTGAATGTCTTCGACGGAAAAGAGCACCCGCCAGAACAGCGGGAGATAGGCGTTGGCTTCCAACGACGGGCCGTCGGCGGAGAAATACGTCTTCAATTCGCCCTTACGGCCCTCCGGCATGCGTGGCCACGGCGGACTCTCGAGAAACACAGGATGTGACATTTCTTGAGCCTTCTGCTGAATTGGTCGGTGCATCGGGAAGTGGCACGCCGAGCACTTCTGACCGAATCCAGCGAGCCGGGGAAATTCTGTCTGAAATGCCCGTGTTTGTCATCCATTTCAAGATCTGATGAATTTCCGTCATTCCGTGTCTCCCCGGGGCGCCGCAGACGACGTGTCTCGCGAGGCTCGTTCGTACCAATGCTTCGAACGATTGACGACACGAACGACGACAAGCATCAGCGGGACTTCGACCAGCACGCCGACGACGGTCGCCAATGCTGCCCCGGACCGCAACCCAAACACGCTGATGGCCGTTGCGACCGCCAATTCGAAGAAGTTGCTTGCTGCAATCAGGCTCGACGGGCCAGCCACACAATGCGCGACGCCGAGCTTGCGATTCAGCAGGTAGGCAAGTCCGGCGTTCAGCAGCACCTGAACCACGATAGGAATGGCGAGCAATCCGATTACGACAGGATTTGCGACGATCGTTTCTCCCTGGAAGGCGAACAAGAGGACGAGCGTCGCGAGCAATGCCGCCATGGAGAATGGCGCGGTGGCCGCCGCGACGGTATCGAGCGTCTTGCGACTGCGTCGGAGCATGGCGCGACGCAATCCCTGTGCGATCCCAACGGGAATCAGGATATAGGCAAACACTGACACCACGAGCGTCTCCCACGGTACCGTGATCGAGGACACGCCCAGCAGTAGCGCGACGATGGGCGCGAACGCGACAACCATGATGGCGTCGTTCAGCGCGACCTGCGACAGTGTGAAGTAGGCGTCGCCCCGGCACAGTTGCGACCACACGAAAACCATCGCGGTGCAAGGTGCAGCGGCAAGCAGGATCAGGCCTGCGATATAGCTGTCGAGCGATTCCGTCGGCAACCACGTCGCGAAGAGGTGACGGACGAACAACCCGCCGAGAAGCGCCATCGAGAATGGCTTGGCAAGCCAGTTGATCGCTACCGTGACGACGACACCGCGCCAGTGTTCTGACACACGGCCCAGCGCGCTGAAGTCGATTTTGAGCAGCATCGGAACAATCATCACCCAGATGAATGCGGCGACCACGAGGTTGACGTGAGCGAATTCGAGCTGAGCCACGATTTCGGCGAGCCCAGGTGCAGCGTGCCCGATAAGCACGCCCACCGTCATGCACAGGAGCACCCAGATCGACAGATATCGCTCGAAGGCACGCATCGGGGGCGGCGTCGCACCGTTGTCGCTGACACTGTGATGGGAGGTATCGGTCATCACTGTCCCTGGGCGCGCAGCCGTTTCGCCATTTCCTGGAGACGTTGTTGTGCGTCTGCCAATTCGAGTTTTTCCAGGGGAAGGTCGAGGAACAGCTCGATGCGCGTGCGGAGTTGCAGATACGTCTGAAGAAAGGCTTTGCGCACGTCCTCCGGCTCGCCCTGTGCTTGCGACGGATCGGGCACACCCCAGTGTGCTTTGGCTGGATGCCCGGGCCAGATCGGGCAGGTCTCGCCAGCCGCGTTGTCGCAGACGGTGAAGATGAAGTCGATGCGCGGTGCGTCCGGTTGTGCGAACTCGTCCCACGACTTGCTTCGCATCGACGATGTCTCGATGCCGCGCGACGACAGCAACTCCAGTGCATATGGGTTCGGTTGTCCGGATGGCTGGCTGCCCGCACTGTGGGCGACGAAGCGATTGCTACCGAGGTCGTTCAGAATGCCTTCGGCAAGAATCGAGCGGGCCGAGTTGTGCGTGCAAAGGAACAGCACGTGGCGCTTTGGGGTGTCTGCTTGTATCATTTGATCTAAAATTCCGGAAATATAGAAATAATGAATCCGCGATGAATGCGGATGACCTCAATGTCTGACGCTATGCAAACTGCTCTTAACGATACTGACGCCGTAAAAGCCCTTGCTGCATTGGCGCAAGGCAATCGCCTCGCCGTGTTCCGGCTCCTGGTCGTTGCCGGGCCGGACGGGTTGAGCGTCGGCAACATCGCCGAATCGCTGGGCCTTGCCAACGCCACGCTGTCCTTCCATTTGAAAGAACTCGCGAACGCCGGGCTGATTACTGCACGACAGGAAGGCCGGTATATCTACTATGCGGCGTCCATCGACAAGATGAATGCGCTGATCGGATTCCTGACCGAAAACTGCTGTGGCGGCGTACCGGGGCTGTGCGAGCCGGTGTCGCCGCGAAAATGCTGATGTGACGACGATGTGCGCAGCCTTACTTGGCGGTCGGTGAGGCGCGCGGGGCGATGCTGGACAAGTCTGTCACCGGATCGATCGGCGTTCCGGCTTCCACGCGCTCGCTGTAACGATCGACCAGATAATCGCGCTTGCCTCGCAGCAACAGCGTGAACTTCACCAGTTCCTCCATCACATCGACAACGCGGTCGTGGTAGGCCGACGGTTTCATGCGACCGTCCTCATCGAACTCCTGAAACGCTTTGGCCACTGACGACTGGTTCGGGATCGTGAACATCCGCATCCATCGGCCGAGTTGCCGCAACTGATTGACCGAATTGAACGACTGCGATCCACCGCTGACCTGCATCACGGCGAGCGTCCGGCCTTGCGTTGGACGGATGCCGCCCATCGATAGGGGAAGGTGATCGATCTGGTTCTTGATGACGGCGGAAATCGTACCGTGCCGCTCGGGGCTGCACCACACGTGGCCTTCGGACCAGAGCGACAGGTCACGGAGTTCTTTGACTTTGGGATGGGGTTCGCCAGTCGTCTCGTCGGGCATCGGCAGACCGCGCGGATCGAAGATGCGGACCTCCGCGCCCATCCGTGTGAGGAGTCGAGCCGCTTCCTCGGTGACAAGACGTGAGTAAGAGCGTTCGCGCAAGGAGCCGTACAACATCAGGATGCGAACCGGCGGGTCGGCGGGGAGGCCGAGCCTGGTCGCGATGGTTTCGTCGAGATACTCCGGCTTCAGAGCAGCGGTCGGTTGAGGCGGCACGATTGACATAAAGGGCGTTAGCGTTAAATTTGATGTTTCCAATAATATGGAAATATAGAATTCAATGCAAGAAGCCCATGGAGAAGGCAGGGGATTGTCGGTTGGGCGCTATCTGTTGCATATGCAATCGTCAAATGGCATCATTCCTTTCGAATGAATTGCAAATGCAATCGTGCGTGACGTTGAGGCCTGCACGGTGCATTTGCACCTCTTCGACAACTCGACGATTGGACTATCGCAATGACAATTCAGCTCTATGGATTCTGGCGTTCGAACGCTGCGTTTCGCGTGAAGGTTGCGCTCGCATTGAAGCAACTCCCGTATGAGGAGATCGAGGTCGACATTCTTGCGGGACGCCAATTCGACACCGATTACGCGCACGTCAACGCCGAGCGCGTGGTGCCGACGCTGGTTCACGACGGCCATCGCGTCTTCCAGTCGATGGCGATCATGGAGTATCTGGACGAGGTGTATCCCGAGCCGCGACTGATGCCGGACACGGCGCGTGAGCGCGCGTATGTCCGTGCGGTCGCGCAGGTCCACGTAGCGGATTCACATCCGTTTGTCGTGCCGCGCGTTCGCAAGCATCTGGTGCAGACGTACGGCGTGGGTACGGACGCCGTCGAGGCCTGGTGCGCGCATTGGGGACGGGAAGGGCTGGCGACCTACGAGCGGATGCTGATGACGCGCCCGGCCGAGCCATTCGTCGTCGGCACGACGCCCACGCTTGCGGACATCTGCATCGCCGGTCAGAAAATCATTGCCGATCTGTATCAGGTCGACATGGACGAATTTCCCCGGGTCGCTGAATTGACGCAGCGTTGCTTCGCGATGCCGGAATTTGCCGAAGCGCATCCGTTCCGGCAACCGGGGTATCGCGCGGTGGAGATTTAGGCTTCGGCGGCGGAGGCTGGCGCGTCGGTGGTGAAGAAACGGTCACGCATTTCTTCGAGTCCCAGCGACGCCAGCACGCTTTCCAGGCGCTCGGCAGGCCGACGACGCGGCAGATCTTTGTACTGGGCGACGATCAGTTCGTTCTTCATCGAGTGCTCCCAGCCGACCAGTTCGGTCACGTTGACCTGATAGCCGTGGGCTTCGAGCTGGAGGCAGCGCAGCACGTTGGTGACCTGACTGCCGAATTCGCGCGTGTGCAACGGGTGACGCCAGATTTCCGTCAACGGATTGCCCGCCAGTTGTTGACCTTTATGTTTGCGCAGGACGGCGGCGACTTCGGCCTGACAGCACGGCACGAGTACGATATGACGCGCTTGCTTGGCCAGCGCAAAGCGGATGGCGTCGTCCGTTGCGGTATTGCAGGCATGAAGTGCGGTGACGACGTCGACCGTCTCGGGCAACGCTGGCGAGGTGATCGAATCCGCGACGGACAGATTCAGGAACGACATGCCCGGGAAGCCGAGGCGTTGCGCCAGCGCCGTGGACGTCTTGACAAGTTCCTCGCGGGTTTCGATCCCGAAGATATGCGAGTCGTCCGCCAGTGCCTTGAAGAACAGATCGTAGAGGATGAAGCCCAGGTAGGACTTCCCGGCACCGTGATCGACGAGCGTCACGCGGCCGTTGTCGTTCTTGACTTCCTGGAGCAGCGGCTCGATGAACTGAAACAGGTGATAGACCTGCTTGAGCTTGCGTCGGCTGTCCTGATTCATCTTGCCGTCGCGCGTCAGGATGTGGAGTTCCTTGAGCAGCTCGATGGACTGGCCGGGACGGATTTCGTGGGTATTCGACATGGGAAACTGAATAAGCTGCGGGAGGCAACGCCGCCCGGAAACCGATAGTTTACCGAAAATGGGGGGAATGCTCCCGATGTCACCGAGTCAGTCGTCTCGCGTGAGCAGAAACTGATTCACGTCGATGCGCCGTTCGTCGAACGCCGCTTCGCAATATTTCAGGTACAGGCGCCACGTGCGGATGAACGATTCGTCGAATCCCTGCGCGAGGACGTCATCGATTCGGGACGAGAACGCCGCATGCCAAAGATTCAGTGTGCGGGCATAGTCGGGGCCGAACGCCAGTGTCTCGCGGGCATGCAAGCCGCTGCTTCGCGCTGAGGCGACGAAGCGCGGCACGCTCGGCGGCATACCGCCCGGGAAAATGAATTCCCGAATGAAGTCGCTGGAGTCGCGATAGGCTTCGAACGCCTCGTCCGCAATCGTGATGGTCTGGATCAACGCCCGGCCAGAAGGGCGAAGGTGTTGCGCCAGTAAGTTGAAGAACGGCGTCCAGTAGGCCTGCCCGACCGCCTCGAACATCTCGATGGACACCACGGCATCGAACTGTCCTCGAACGTCACGGTAGTCGGTGAGCGAGACGGTTGCCGCGTGCGCCAGACCGGCGTCGGCGATCCGGCGGCGCGCGAGCGTCAACTGCTCCTGCGACAGCGTGACGCCGTGGACCGAAATGCCTTGCCGCGCTGCGTGCAAGGCAAATCCGCCCCAGCCGCACCCGATCTCCAGTACTTCGTCCCCAGGGCGCAGTCCGAGCGTATCGATAATGCGTTGGTACTTGGCGCATTGCGCGTCGGACAGCGAGCGTTGCGCGTCGCCCTCGAACAGCGCACTCGAATAGGTCCAGGTCGGGTCCAGCCACAGGCCGTAGAACCGGTTGCCCAGATCGTAATGCGCATGGACGTTGCGGCGGCTGCCTGAGCGCGAATTCCGGCGCATCGCGTGCCGCAGGTGAAACCAGATCCGACTCAATCGCGATCCGACGATCGGTCTTTCAATCGACGACCGATTACGTAGCGCCAGGCGCAGCAGTGCGGCGATGTCCGGCGTATCGACCCATCCCGCGATATAGGCTTCGGCAAAGCCGATATCGCCTGCGCGCAGGATCTGACGACAGGCGCGCCAGTCGTGGATCTGAAGCGTGGCGCCGGGCGAGTCGCTGGATATGCCGAAAACTTGTACCGCGCCGTCGGGGGTCACGAGCGTCAGATGGCCCGTGCGAAGACGCTGCAACAGGGCACAGAATACGCGGGCACCCAGCGGGACTGCCGCCTGAGGGGAAAGAAGGCGAAGCAGGGTCATGATCTGATTTCCTGATCGGATGGCAACTTTCCGTGGAACGGCACCCCTTTGCGCCATAGCTGTAGTGCCTGCCAATGAATTCGAATAACGACGCTCAGGGCGTTGAGCGGCGCGCCGAGCAAGGCTTTGAGCACTGCCACGCCGGTCAGCGGCTCGGCATGCATGCCGATGGCGGTTTGCAAAAGCCGCTTGCCGTCCACGTAGTAATCGATACCGACCGACCACACCCGCCCGTGTCGGTTGACGCGAAACGCATACTGCCCTTCGACCTTGCAGAACGGGGAGACGTGAAATTCCTTGCGACATTGGAGCGCGACATCGCCTCGAATGGGGACGGCACCTGGTGCGCACAACAAGTAGCCGTGATGCTGGCCGAACGTATTGTTCACTTCCGCGTAGATCGCGCGCAGGTCCCCCGCGCGATCGTGGCAATACCAGAAGCTCACCGGGTTGAACGCGTAACCTGCGATGCGTGGAATGGTTTGCAACCAGATGACGCCGTCGGCAGGAATCGCGGCTTCGGTGAGACGCGCACGCATCCAGATGTCCAGCGAACGGCCGTCCCTCGGCCCGTAGTCGGCCGACTTCAAGCTCAGGAGGCGACGTCGGTCCACGGCGAACCACCAACGCACCAGCGTGTTCATCTGCGCAACGTCACAAGCGATCTGAAACAAGGGGTACGTGAACCGATGTGCGACGGGGGCAAGACGTTCGTGCATGACACGCCCCTTGAGCAGCCAGACGGACGGGGCGTCCTTCGGATCGGTCGGTGCGGTCGGGCTGGTGGGGTTCATAGGGAGGCCCATGACGGCAGAACGTCAAAATCCCGGGCGATACGCAGCGCGGATTTGAGGCCATCCTCGTGAAACCCATAGCCAGTCCATGCCCCGGCGAACCAGGTGCGTCGGCGGCCCTGCAACGCGGGAAGGAGCGACTGTGCGTCCACTGCGGCGAGATCGAGTAGCGGATGCTCGTAGGCATAACGGCCGAGCACCGTAGACGGAGCGGGCTCCCTTACCGGGTTGAGCGTCACGATGACCGGCGTGCTGAATGGCAAGGCCTGGAGCTGATTGATCAGGTAGCTCACGCAAACCGGGGGAGCGTCGGCGGTCGTGCGGCTCGCGTGGCTCACATAGTTCCATGCCGACCACACGCGTCGGCTTCGGGGGAGCAGCGTCGGGTCGGTGTGGAGCACGGCAATGTTGGGCTGATAGCGCACGCCGCCAAGCACGCAGCGTTCAGTGGGATCGGCGTCCGCAAGCAAATGAAGACTCGTCGGCGTATGGCTGGCCATCACCACTGCGTCGAAGCGTTCGGTCTGTGCGTCGCCAAAACGGATCGTCACGCCATTGCTGTCGCGCGCCACTTGCCTCACCGGCGTTCGGAGTCGAACGTCCTCCAGCGTGGCGGCAATCCGCCTGACGTACTCGCGGCCACCACCGGCGACCGTGCGCCACTGCGGTCGATCCCGGATTTGCAGCAGTGCGTGATTCAGACAGAACCGCAGGAACGTGACCGCCGGAAATCGCAGAATATCGGTCGCGCGGCTTGACCAGATAGCCGCCGCCATGGGCAACAGGTAGTGCTGCTGGAACGGCTGGCCATAACCATGCGCGAGCAGCAGCTCGCCGACGGACTGTCGGTCGCGCGACGCGCTCTCGAGATGGCGTTGCGCCGCAGCATTGAAGCGCATGATGTCACGCAGCATGCCGAGAAAACTCGGCGAACAGAGATTCCTGCGTTGCGCGAAGACGGTATTCAAATTGGTCCCCGCCCACTCGAGCGCGCCGCTGCCGATGGAGACGGAGAACGACATGTCACTGGCGATGGACCGCACGCCAAGCTCGTCGAAGAGTGCGATGAGGTTCGGATAAGTGCGCTCGTTGAACACGAGAAAGCCCGTGTCGACGGGCGCGCGCATGCCGTCGAGCTCGACATCGACGGTATTGGTGTGGCCACCCGCGTGTTCGCCCGCCTCGAATACCGTCACCCGATGCTTGCGCGCAAGCAGATAGGCGCTCGCCAGCCCCGAGATCCCTGCGCCGATCACCGCAATTCGTTGCCCAGGAGGCAAAACCGTCGTTGGACTCATGGCACGATCTCCGTCAGTCAGATCCTTCCGATGGGGCAAAGCCGGGCTTCCCGAGCTGTTCCGGCAACTGAGGCACGCGCTGAAAGCGCGATGTGTCATAGCCCATGGCCGACAAGCGCATCAGTAGCGAGCGATACGTCGCGTCGTCCATCGTTGGGGTACGCGAAAATATCCAGCCCAGCGATTTGTCCGGATAGCCGAGTAGCGTGTAGCGGTAATCCGGGTCCACGTACAAAGTGAGTTGCGAGACATAAATCGGCCAAAAGAGCCGCACCCGCCAATGGCCGCCGCCGCTGCCGGGCACAACGCTGTCGACAAATTGGTAGTGGCGCTCGGGTTGGTCGAACCCGCCTTTGCGACCGTAGAAGTGATCGTCGATGCGTCCGTCTTCGCGTAGCGCCCATTCCGCCCGGCTTGCGACGAAATCGCGCTCGGCGAAATAGGGAATATTGGCAATGACATACCAACGGCCCATATAGCGTGGCAAATCGACCGCTGCGACCTTGAGCGGCACGTCGGCGAGCGGATTCGGGTTGGGTTGAGAGCCGGAGCAACCGGCCAGCGTCGCGAAAGCGAGCACCGCGCTTGCGGCCGAATGTCGAATCACGGCGTGCCTCCGATGGTCTCTCTGCGCTTATCGAACAGGTAATGGCCCACGCCCCATGCTTGGCCCCGGGCATAGCCGAACAGCTCCGCGACGGCCATGTAGAACATGCGCCAGCGCTGAAATTGCAGACGAGCCTGTGCCCCGTAGGCCGCTTCCAGCAGCGGCATTGTCTCCGGCCGGGAGGCATCGAGCGCGTTGCCCCAGTCGTTGGCCGTGCGTGCGTAGTGCCGCCCATCGACCCACCACCGGTCGGTCAGGCGCAGGTCGTCCTGAAAGTGCAGCAGCAGATCGGCGCTCGGCATGGTGCCGCCAGTGAAGAAATGCCGCGACATCCAGTCGGAGCCGTCTCGATCCTGGAAGTGATAGGCCAGATAGCGATGCGCGAAGATGTGCACGAACAACATTCCTCGATCATCGAGCCAGTGCGCGATCTTCTGCATCAGCGCGCCGTAATTCTTCATGTGCTCGAACATCTCGATGGAGAGGACGCGGTCGAAACAGGCAGGGACGTCGTCGGAAAAGTCGAAGTCGGCGACGTTGCCCGTCACGATCCGAAGGTTGCGCAGCCCTCGTTTTTCGGCCGTCGCTTCGATGAACCGCCGTTGACCATGGGAATTGGAAAGCCCAACGATCTGTGCGTTGGGGTAACGTGTGGCCAGCCACAGCGCGAGCGATCCCCATCCGCAGCCGAGATCGAGGATGCGCTGTCCGTCGGCAAGCCGTGCGCGCTCGGCATAACGCGTCAACATCCCTTGTTCGGCCTGTGCCAGCGTTGTCTCCTCGTGCTCGTAGTAGCAGCAGGAGTACTTCAT
The DNA here is from genome assembly GCF_044772185.1 of Pandoraea sp. NPDC090278. NCBI lineage: Bacteria > Pseudomonadati > Pseudomonadota > Betaproteobacteria > Burkholderiales > Burkholderiaceae > Pandoraea > Pandoraea sp. NPDC090278. Next base: position 1,091,702 of record NZ_JBIVYJ010000001.1, read on the forward strand.
GGCAGGCCCCAGATGGGCTTGGAAAAACTCGCTCGGCACCTCGTAGTGCTGTGCGTTAGCGTCTTGAGACGCAATGGCAATGGGACTCGCGCGCAGTTCTGTCACGAGCTCGGCCAGCGCCGACACGCCGCGTTCGACGTCGGACGCGTGCTCCTGCCTGAGCCGCTGACGTATCAATCGGCGCATTCCGGCGCGCAACATCGCGTCGGGCACCACACCCAGTTCACAAAGCCGGATCAATCCCGATGCTTCTGTGGCACCGGCGCTGAGCGAAGGCGGCCGCGTAAGAGAGACAGTCATAGCGTCGAACTCCGTGCTTGCGAATGTTTGTCATGTCAGATCACATCTGGCGAGGTGCTTTCGGCGGCCAGGGGAACAGTGAACTGGTGGTCTTCATGTACTCCCGGTAGGCCGGGCGGGTGGCCATCAGGTGCGCCTCCAGCAGCGGGATGCCCGACACCTTGAGCAGCAGCCATGCCATGAGCAACGGGGGAAAGAGGGTCGCCCATCCCCACGGCATCGAGATGGAGAGCGCGGTGTAGCTGCACCAGTGCAGGCATTCGAAGAAATAATTGGGGTGACGCGAGTACCGCCACCAGCCCGCGCGACAGACCTGTTCCCGATGTGCAGGATCGGATACGAAGCTGCGCAACTGGTGATCAGCAGTCGTCTCTCCTGCGATCGCACTCGCCCAGACCAGCGCCGCGACGCCCACATTCAGTGGCGAGGCGGGCTGTGCACTGAATGCCGGTACAAAGAACGCGACCGCGAGCAACATCGCAATCACGCCCTGGAGCTGGAAGAACCAGAACATGTTGCGGTCGGCCGCCGCCCCCCATCGGTCGCGGAAGGCCCGGTAGCGTGCGTCTTCCGGTTTGCCCCAATTTCGACGCCACAGATGCATGGCAAGGCGCGCGCCCCAGACACCACCGGCCACACCGACGAAAATCCGGTTGAGGGCATCCCCCGTGCCCTGAAGCGCCACGAAAATGGCCACTGCGGCCAGTGCGGCGGCCCATATGGGGTCGACCATGCCAGCGTTTTTCGTCCGTTTCTGTAATACCCAGGCCAAAGCGAAGGCGATGATCAGTCCGCACAGGGCCATCACGGCAGTCGTTAGCATCGGTGACATGTCCGGCAGGTGAGTGTCGTTGCGATGTATACGAGGATGGGGCGTCGCCGGATGCACATTTGACGCGTTTTTTTGAATTCGGCGGTCTTCGCGCCGTGTGACCGGCATTGGCACCGGGGCGACCAGCGCTCATGGCCGACGGCTGCGGTGACAGCCCATTGGGCTTGTGGCGGCGGATGAGGGATAATGGGCACCGTTCGAGGGCGGATCACTGCGCAAAATGATCGCCCTCGCACTGACGTGTTAACTCAGAGATTTCCTATGCGTGACATCATTGACGGCTTTCTGCGTTTCCAGCGGGAAGCCTTTCCTCAGCGCGTCGAGCTTTTCAAGCGGCTCGCCACGAGTCAGAACCCCAAAGCCCTCTTTGTTACCTGTTCGGATAGCCGTGTCGTTCCCGAGTTGCTCACGCAGCGCGAGCCCGGCGAGCTATTCGTCATTCGCAATGCCGGAAATATCGTTCCGTCATACGGACCGGAGCCGGGAGGGGTTTCCGCCACGGTCGAGTACGCGGTGTCGGTGCTGGGAGTGCAGGACATCGTGATCTGCGGCCACTCGGACTGCGGCGCGATGGGCGCGATTTCGCGCTGCACCTGCCTCGACCATATGCCCGCAGTGGCCAACTGGCTGCGTCACGCCGACGCCGCTAAGGCAATCAATGCAGCGCATTCCTACGACACGCCTGGCGCGAAGCTGGACGGGCTGGTCAGAGAGAATGTGATCGCGCAGTTGGCGAACATTCGCACGCATCCGTCGGTAGCCCTTGCGCTTGAGCAGGGCCGGATGAACCTGCACGGATGGGTGTATGACATCGAAACCGGCGGCATCGACGCGCTTGACGGTGAGACCCGCAAGTTCGTCCCGCTGGCTGACTCGCCGAATACGGTGGCCGTCGCCTCTCGCATTCGATAACGAGAGACGTTGCGCAGCGTGTCGCAACGCCGCGCAACCTCCCGTGGGGGCGAATTGGCGCGAGTCGATGGCCTCTGCGTCAGATCTGGGCAACGAGACGCGTCAGTTGGCTCGTTCGCGTGACGCCCACTTTCTGTTGGATGGTCTTTATTTGCGAGCGCACCGTGTTGATCGACACGTCTCTTGCGGCGGCACACTCTTCGGGTGTCATCCCGTCGCAACACAGCAGGACGGCCAGCTCCGACTCTGCGGGCGTAAGCTGAAAGTACACGCGCAGCCGTTCCTGACGTGCACGGGGCTGACCGAGTTCCGCCGCCGTCATCATCGTCAAGGGCCCTCGACCGGCGCCGCTCAATTGCGATCGCTCCGGCACGGGGAGTAGCGCGAGCGGTAGCAGCATCCCGTTCGTCCTGCGCAAAAGTACGCCTCCCAGATTGCGTGCCGACTGCCACTCTGTCCCTGTTGAACATCCCGGAATAGCCAGACGTCCCTTGGAGAACCTCAGGGCAGATTCTTGCTGCGCGAAAGCAGTACCTGCAGGGTTCATCCAGACCAGCGTTCGCTCCCCGTCGAACAGCCAGATCGGGAAGGTCAACGCCTGTAGGCTGGCTTCAGCGACATCGGCTCGGGCCGCTAGCTCACCGAGCCGGTGGTGCACACGTAGGGCACGACTGATATGCGGGTAAAGCGCAGCGATCTGGCGACGTGACTCGTCGGTGACACCACCAGCGCCGGGGGCGCCGACGAGACTCAGAAATGCCTTCGTTTGCTGATCGCCGGTGGCGAGCAGCGCGGAAATACTGCCCAACTCGTGGGCGCACATGTAGTCCTGATAGAACTCGCTTCGGCTTCGCTCACGTTCGGTTGTGAATTCGGTGTCGATTGCCCACTGCCCGGGTTGCCAGGTCGGCAGTCGCGAGAGCATGGGGTCGGTGCTTTGGTATTGCGTGGCGTATGCGCTTTGAGCTTCCAGGGCCCAGCGATCATCGTCGCCCGCAGAGGCACTGACGATCGTCTGTTGATGCGCCCCTACGTGTGCCAGAAGCGAAACCAGGCGTGTCCCGGTCATGCGTCGCAGCCGCTGTAGCGCGGCGTCCCAGCTCTGGTCGCCCAGTGCAGCGGCATAGAGATCGTCGATCAGGGGGGCGAATTCGCCACTGTTGGCAGAAATCGTCATGACACGCTCCGGAAATCGCTGCACTCGACGTTCGCGTTGGCGCGACGTCGTTCGATTTTTTGGGGGGCTGTGCCGGATTATCACCAATTTCTTCCCGCATCACCAGATTTGGGGATGATCGCCGTCGCGGAGCTTGGTCGAATACGTGTCACCCAGGACCGTCGGCGGGCGACCAGGTCCGGGGAGACCTTTGGACGGGAGAAAACAATGAAAATCACTTTAGGTGTCGTGCTCGCGTTTCTGGCGCTGACATGTCTTAGTACTCACGCATCGGCTGGGCCGTGTGAGCAGGAGTCCAGACAGGCCTGGGGATATCCGGGTAATTTGAGCGCCGAGGATCCGAAAAAGCTACTGGCAGAAGCCGACCAGGAATTGAAAAGACACACCGATCCGGACGAGATCGCTTACTTCCAGTGCGTCAAGCGCTACTCAGAGGAAGCGTTGGGGGTGAATCGGGCGGCCGGTACGTCAAAAGCGAATCCTGCGACCAAGGCGGCGCGCGACTTTGGCGATGGGACGCATTGCATCGCGTTGAGCGCAGCGAACGATACCGGGGTCAGCTTCTGGGAAAATCATTGCGGATTCCCGGTCATGATCGCGTGGGCAGACACGAAATGCCGAACCGGTTTTGCCTGCGGATCGACGTCGGCGATTCAGCCCGGCGGGAAGGAGGCGGCAATCGTTGCGGGGCGCTATGTCGCAGCCGCCTGTGAGTATCCGGGGCTCGTCAGAGCGCCAGACGGCGGTCGTTGGAAACCCATGAACGCGCGTGGGCGACATAGCTGCAAGTAGCGCAATTCTTCACTTCGACGGAATTCACCCTATACTCGCGCCATCGACGCATCGGGGGATAGCGTCGAGACAGAACGCAATCGGAACCGTAGCGGAAGGCGCGACATCCCTCAGCGGCCGGGATGTCGGCGCGTTATCGCGTTCCTATCATTGCATCGAAGAGTTTAAACATGCCCTCACAGCATGCTGCCGCCTCGCAACATTCTCCCGGTGATCGGGCTTCGCCGTCCATCCACGTCGCGATCGTCGAGGACGACCCAGGTCTTCTTGACATGTTGAGCCGGGCAATCCGCGCGGCGCCAGACATGCATCTGAGTGGGACCGCCGCCAGCTTGGCCGAAGCCATGACGCTGCTCGAAGGCCCCCCCGCAGACGTGTTTCTCGTTGACCTCGGTTTACCTGATGGATCGGGTATCGATGTGATCCACGCCACCACCCGACGCTGGGTCAACTGCAACATCATGGTCAGCACCACCTTTACCGACGTAACGCACGTGATGCACTCCATCGAAGCGGGTGCCACGGGTTATCTGCTCAAGGACAGTTCGCCTGAGCGAATCGTCGATGAAATCCGCAGTCTCGCCAGTGGCGGGAGCCCGATAAGTCCGATCATCGCCCGGCAGATTCTCGCGCGCCTGCGGCCAGGTGGCGCGAGTGAAAGCGTCAGCATCGACACCCCCCGGAACGAAGTACCAGACGCGGGTGACTCACCGTTGCTGTCGGTTCGCGAGAAGGAGGTGTTGGACCTGATCACAAAGGGCTTCACGACACCGGAAATCGCCAACCTGATGCAGTTGTCGCCTTTCACGGTACGGACTTTCGTACGGCGCATCTACGGCAAGCTAAAGGTCAAGTCCAAGGCGGAGGCGATCTATGAGGCCAGGATGCTGGGATTGTCGGAAAGGTGAGCCAGTGACTCGTTATCGAGCGCGTTTTGTCGCCATTGCGGTATTGGCGTTTTCGGCCGCGTTGCTGATCGTCGCCGCTGTCTGGCACCTCGGGTCGGATCGCCCCCATCCGAGCGGTTCGAGCGGTGACGCGGTCCGTCTTACACAGGCTGAGTGGCAAAGCACGGACGCGCCGGATTTCACCGCGCCGCCCGCGACATTCGACTTCTATACGCTGCCGGACAACGCGTGGCGCAGCGCGACACTCCCCACCGCTTTGCCTTCGGACTCGTCGCTTGCTTCGCCGTTGGTCAAGGATATCCGAACGACATGGGTCAGACTGTCCGTGCCTGAATTGCGCAGCGCGCAAGGTCCGCTGGCGCTGTACATCAGCCGCATCAAGACCGACGGGACGATCGCGGTATACGTCAATGGCAAGCTGGTCCATCGGGCGCAACAGGATGGCCCGCTCTGGAATAGCCTGTTCATGCCGTTGTGGATCACGCTCGCGCACGACCCCGGCGCCGCCGTCGACGTGCCGGTCAGGGAGGTTCTCGTCCGCATCGAGCATACGTCCGGGAATCCGGTGGCCGTCGCCTCGGTATGGGCTGGGACTGAGGAGGCTTTGCGCGGGCGTTATTACCTGCGCACGTGGTTGCAACGTGAGCTTCCGGCGATGCTCAGCGCGTCGTTTCTGGCCGTGGGTATATTTGCGCTGTTCGTGTGGACGAAGCGTCGCCATGAAACGGGCTATCTACTCTTCTTCAGCCTTGCGATCACCTCCTTTGTCGGGCATCTGCATTACTACGTGAGCCTGCCGATAACCAGCGACTGGTTCGCGTGGCTCACGATCAATGCCATCTTCTGGCTGATCCTCGTCGTGCATTTCTTTCTGTGCCAGATGCACGGCCGCCCCCTCAAAGTACTGACCTGGGCCATCACAGGCGTCACGCTTCTGATCACCGTGCTCACGCTGCCCGTCGTCGCGGTATTACCGGTGCTCCCCAGTACGCCCGTCATCATTCCGCTGATTTACGCGATTTCCGCGATCATGGCGACGGTGGTCTGCCTGGTGGGTATCGTCAGTGCGTGGCGCCGGTCACGCGAAGCGCGTCTGGTCGCGGCGTGCGTTGGCATCTGCACGTTGCTGGGCGTCGTCGACTGGATGATGCACAACAACGTTCTGAGTCCGGAGGGATGGTTTCTCGGTGCCTACATGAATGCCGTGACGTTCTGCGCGTTCGGTCTGCTGATGGTTCGACGTTACGTCAACGCGATCAGCGAAGTCGAGCAGATGAACGCGAATCTTGCGCAGCGCCTGGAAGCGCGCGAAGCCGAGCTTGAAGTCAGTCACCGTTTGCTACGCGAGGCAGCGTTGCGGCAAACCATCAGCGACGAGCGACGACGCCTGATGCAGGATATGCACGATGGACTGGGTTCGTCGCTGATCAGTGCGATTCGCGCCGTCGAGCGCGGCGGCGAGCGCGACATCGATGTATCGCACATTCTCAAAAGCTGCCTCGACGACCTCAAGCTGACCATCGACTCGATGGAGCCCGTGGAGGCGGATCTGCTGTTGTTGCTGGCGACGCTGCGTTTTCGTCTGGAACCTCGACTGGAAGGCACCGGGGTCGCGTTGCTATGGGAAGTCAAGGAGGTCCCGGCGCTTGTCTGGCTCGATCCCAGCAGTGCGCTCCATATCCTGCGCATCGTGCAGGAAAGCATCGCGAACGTGCTTCACCACACCCGCGCTAACGCTATTCGGGTGAGTACGGCAGTGGACGATAACAACGTGCAGGTCAGTATCGAAGACAACGGCGAGGGGTTCGACGTCGAGCGGGTGCTGCGCTCGACTGTCGGACGCGGCCTGCACAACCTGCAGCGCCGCGCGCGTACGCTCGACGGCGCAGTGGCCTGGCACTCCGGACCCGGTGGCACGCGCTTCACACTTACGCTTCCGCTGCGCCGCGCGTAAGTTCAGAACCGCCAGGACACTTTGAGCGAGGCAGATTGGTTGACGAAGCCGCTGCGCGCCTGCACGTCGTAGCGCAGCGCAATGTTGGTGCCTCCAGCGGTGCGATAGTCATAGCCAAGGCCTGCGGTCATCAGCCAGGGGGAGTGGGTCAGACCTGTAGTGAGGAAACTCTGCCCGGGCACGCCAGCATAGGCAGCGACGATGTTGCCCGGGTCGTTGATCGTGTCGTACCCCACGCCCAGGTGGGCGTTGATCTTGCCGTAGCTCCCCAGATCCTTGACCAGGCGGCCATCGACGCCGAACACCAGCGCCTGCACGGTATTGGCATTGACGTTCAGGTTTAGGGCGTCCGCGCCGCTCTCGGTATAGGACTGACTCTGCAGCCGGGTGTAGTCGACCCGGACTTCAGGAATGAACGTCATGTCAGACGGCAAGGGCAGGGGCCTGGACACGCCTGTGCCTACGTGCGCGCTCCAGGTGTCGTAGCTCCCGTTGGCGGTGCGATTAAGGCTGGAAATACTTATCGCGCGCTGGCTGCTGCTGTGGTTCCAGCCGGTATCGACCTGAAATCCGAGGTCAAACCCATGCACCTGCCGACTACCGTAGAGCGCAAGCACATTGGAATTGACCGTCGCGTCGCTGCTTGTCCCTGATAGCGCATTATTTCCGCTTACCCGAGTGTTCGCATAGGCATAGGCCAGCCCCAGGCGCGTTGTATCCCATTCGGTCTCCGCGCCGAGGGCCATTCCCCAGGTGTTGGCCGAGAATCCGGCGGTGCCGTTCTCATCGTTTTGCCAGGCGTGTGAGCCGAAGGGCTTGATCCAGACTCGCTTGTCGGCCCTAGCATCGCCGGTCGAGAGGCCCGTTCCGCCTGCGGCCGTCCGATCCGAGACGATGCGGTTGAACGAGGACAGGGTGTTCATGAGGGCCTGAGAGCCGGTGCTCATCGGTAGTGTCTGGGCCGCAGCGCGGGCCACGTCCCGTTGGTCAGACAACTTTCCCAATGCGGTGACGACATTGACCATGTCTCCGGTGGGCGTGGTTTGCAGTTGCGCGTCGAGTGTCTGCGCTGCGCCCCGGGCTTGCCGCAGGCCGTAGGCATTGACGGCATCGTAGACCGCAGTCGGACTGGCGTTCACGACAGCCAGATTGACGGTATTGCCGCTGAGTAGCGCTTTGAAATTGAACAGTGCCGAGTTGGCGGTCACGTTGAAAGTCGAAGCGGAAAGGGTGCCTGCACTGATCACCCCGGTGAAGAACTGGCCGACGGCAACGGTTTTAAGGTTGGCGACGTTCACGACGAGATTGGCCCCGGCGTTGAAGGTGGCGGTGCCATTGACCTTGAGCTTGCCGACGTCTGAGGTGCTTGCCGCGTTGATGTTCAGCGTCTGGTTGCTGTTTTGCGTATAACTATCCAGCGTCAGGGTGCCACCCGAGAGGGTGGTATCGCCAGACCAGCCGTTTCCGCCCGCAATTGTCAGCGTGCCGGGGCCTTGCTTGGTCAGGGAGCCCACGCCGTTCACGGCGTTGGAAAGCGTCAAGTCGGCATCGGTCTGGAAAGTGCCGCCAGAACCCAGCGTCACGGGATTGGTAAGCGTAACCGCGGCCGTATTCTGCAACGTGCTGCCGTAGAGTGTGACCTGCCCGGTGCCAAGGTTGTTGGCGGCCGAGATCGCTACCGTGCCGCCTGTGATGGTAGTCCCGCCGCTGTATGTGTTCGCGCCAGCGAGCGTCAGCGTGCCGGAGCCTTGCTTGGTCAGGGAACCCGCGCCGTTCACGGCGCCGGAAAGCGTCAAGTCGGCGTCGGTCTGGAAAGTGCTGCCAGAACCCAGCGTCACGGGATTGGCCAGCGTAACCGCGGCCGTATTCCGCAAAGTGCTGCCGTCGAGTGTGACCTGCCCAGTGCCAAGGTTGTTGGCGGCCGAGATCGCTACCGTGCCGCCTGTGATGGTAGTCCCGCCGCTGTATGTGTTCGCGCCAGCGAGCGTCAGCGTGCCGGAGCCTTGCTTGGTCAGGGAACCCGCGCCGTTCACGGCGCCGGAAAGCGTCAAGTCGGCATCGGTCTGGAAAGTGCCGCCAGAACCCAGCGTCACGGGATTGGCCAGCGTAACCGCGGCCATATTCTGCACGGTGCTGCCGTAGAGGGTGATCTGCCCGGTGCCAAGGTTATTGGCGGCCGAGATCGCTACCGTGCCGCCCGTGATGGTAGTCCCGCCGCTGTAAGTGTTCGCGCCGGCGAGCGTGAGCGTGCCGGTACCCGTCTTGATCAGCCCGCCTGTGCCCCCCATCGCGGCGCTGACGCCGACAGTGAAGCCTTGCGTATCGATGGTCGCGCCACCGCTGGCGATAGAGACGTCGCCTGCGGAGAAGTTTTGCAGGAAGTTGGCCTGATTTCCCGTCGGGCGCAGGACGCCGCCGTCGATGGTGAATGCCGCGGAACCGGGACCTTTCTGTACGTAGCCGGTTTGCAGCACGCCACCGGTCTTGAGATTGAGGGATCCGGCAGCGGTGGTGGCGTTTCCCAAAACCACATCGGCAGCGCTCACGTTACCGGCATTCGAAATGTTCAGGATGCCGGTTGACGTGTCGCCAACATGGAGTTCATTGCCGTTCGTCGTCCAGGACGACCCTGAGCCGTCGACAGTTACCGTGCCGGTGCCGCCGGAAGCGCCAATATAGCCTTTCCCACCGGAGACCAGGCCGCCATTCGTGATTTGCAGAATGCCGGTGGATCCGCCGCCAACCACGACATCTCCGTTCGGCGTCGACGTCGACATCGATGATCCTGCGCCATCGACCGTCACGGTGCCGTTGCCGCCAGTCCCGATAGAAATTGCCCCGTTGGAGACGGTGCCGCCGTTTGTGACATTCAGAATGCCGGTGGATGAATTGCCTACGATGAGACTACCGGCCGTCGTCAACGATGATCCTGTCCCGTCGACTGTCACGGTGCCATTGCCGCCGGCGCCGATGGAGACAACGCCACTGGAGACGGCACCGCCACGCGTGATGTTCAGGATGCCGGTGCCTCCATTGCCAACAGATATGAAAGCGGTGTTCACCCAGGAGGATCCCGTGCCATCGACTATCACGGTGCCCGGGGGCGGCCGGATCGGTTCCAATCTGGCCCGCGCCGCTGTAGACAGTGCCACCGCCAGTGATGCTCAGACTACCGGAGGAAGTTGAGCCAACAAAGAGATAGCGGCTGTTCGTCAAGGAGGATCCTGCACCGTCGACCGTCACAGTGCCTGGGCTGGAATTTCCGATGTAGCCATCCTTGTCGGAGACAGCGCCACCATTCGTGATGTTCAGGGTGCCGGAGTCAGCGTAGCCAACATAGAGACTGTTGTTGCTTGTCGTCCAGGAGGATGCCGTGCCATCAACGGTCACCGTGCCGGCACCGTTCAATCCGATATAGCCAGTTCCACTGGAGACCGATCCGCCATTCTGGATGTTCAGGATGGCGGCGGATGTCTGGCCAACCAGGAGGTTCGTGTTGTTCGTCGTCCAGGTGGACCCTGTGCCGTCGACCGTCACCGTGCTGATGCCGGTGCCCGCTGGGTTGAGTCCGATAACGCCCGACCCGCTGGAGACATGACCGCCATTCGTGATGTTCAGGATGCCTTGGGCGTTCTGGCCAACATGAAGTTCGCCACCGGACGTCGACCAGGATGATCCGGCACCATCGACCGTTACAGTGCCGGGGCCGTTTGCATAGGCGCCGATATTGGCATTTCCACTGGTGACAGAGCCGCCATTCGTAATGTTCAGGGTGCCGTTGCCGTTAGCGCCAACAAAGAGAGAACTGCTATTTGTCCAGGTTGACCCTGCGCCGTCCACGGTCGCGATACCGGTGCCAAGATATCCGATGAAGCCGAAATAGCTGGTGACAGAGCCGCCATTCCTGATAGTGAGGGCGCCGTTGGCAGACTGACCGACTTCGATGTAACTACTGGGCAATCCCCACGATGCGCCAATACCATCGACAGTGACTGAGCCGGGGCCAGCCGATCCGATCCAGTCGTTTTGAACGTCCCCTGTGATGGTGACCGACTGCGCCCAGGCGGGTAGGGCAATACCCAACGGGAGCAGGGCGCTAAGCAGGACGTGGGCCCGGCGGGCAGCTTTGCCGCTTCGGCCGCTCTTGCCCCCCGAGGCACGAGCGAGTTCCGAGACCGCTTGCCAGATCCCCTGACTGGCATTCCAGACGACACGGTATGCGTGGTTCATTGTTCTATGGCCTTGATCGGCTTCTCGTGACTTATCTGTTCAGAACTGCACGGCGAGTCACCAGACCGTCGGTGTGCTGGCCGCAGTGGGCCAAATTGTAGGGATCCGGGCCTCGGTTGGCTGTAGCGCAAATGTGCTACATCAAGCGTTGCAAGCGCGTGCTGGTAGCACTTGAATGGTCTGGGCTTGCCATGGCTTTCAATACCGCTATGGCATACTCATGCAAGTCTGCAGTCCGAAGAATCTAAAAATAGAATGGATCAAGAAGCTCGCTGCACTTCTGGTCGACACCCTTTAACGACATGAATCGACCAATCGCCTTCTCAGAGTGGTGGCAGGTGTTGCAGATTGCGCAGACGGACGACGTTACGCAGATTCGACGGACCTATGCCGCTCTGCTAAAGAAAACGCGTCCGGAGGACGATCCCGAGGCATTTCAGCGCCTCCGCACGGCCTACGAGTCGGCTATGGCGTGGGCGAGTGAGACGGAAGCGTCGCATTTTGTATCAACTGCGTCTGCTCAGGCTGAGCATGCAGAGCAGCCCCTGGTTGCCGATCCGACGACCGATGGAAGTGCCGAGGCCGAAATGGCATCTCGAATGGCCGCTGATGAACGGCTAGCGCGGGGCAGGGCGGCAGCAGGGCAGGAAACTGGCGGCTCGGTCGATATCGGTTTGCAGGCATCGAAGGCATTCGATGCTTGGCTGGAGAATCTGCCGGAGGATATCGACGAATACCGGGTTGAATCGATGGGAGAACTGGCTTCAGGCAGCGATCCGCGAATTATCGATTCGCTGACGACGATGCGAATGTCGGCGACGTTCGTGAGTCTCGAACTTGCAGATGCGTTCGAATATTGTGCGCTTCGCTACACAGCCCTGCCGGATGGGTTGCCGACGATACGTCTGGCGCTGGCCGAGGTATACGAGTGGGACCACGACATTCGAGCCGCGAGTCGATTCGGTTCTCAACTGGCGCATGAAGCACTTTGGCGTGTGTCCGCCGACCTTCAGCTTGCCTGGTTCGTCAGCGGTCGCCGTGGCTCGCCCGCTACGTCAGTGCTTCTCGATGGCAAATGGCCGGCGGCACTGTGGAAGCCCATCGCGTCCGATTTGCTCGAAGACATGCGCAACACGCTCAAGCGTCTGGACGGCGAGCTAAGCTCGTTAAGCGACAGGGTGTTCGATCCCGAGTTGCTCAATGCGTGGCGTAAAGCGGTGCTTCGCCCACGGGTCACGCAAGGGAACATCGCCTGCATCGCAACGCTCCTTGTCGCCGTGATGGCTGTCGGCGCTCTAGTTGTCTCCCGCGATCGAAACAGTCTCGCGCTAGCCTTTTTCCGCGACCATGAAGCCATTGGGTTGCTCTTGGTCGTTGGCGGTTTGGGTTCTATCGTGGCCATCTGCGGGCTCACGCTTGCTGGCGTTTATCTGTTGGGGCCCGAGGTGGCCGGAGTCGTTCGGAATTTCTCTGGCGAGTGGGAGGCAAGGCTAGGGCATCGGAAACTAGTGACCTACGGTTGGTACGGAGTGTCGTCGCTGGCTGGGGCAGTTGCAATCGCGGGGGCCGGGACTGGTATGACGCACGTTGCGACCGCGTTGTCTCTGGCTGGTGCGGCTTGGGCAATATTGGTGAACCTTCCGTTCATCTTGCGGAATCTGCCGACGCTACTGGAAGCGATGCCGTTCTACATGCTGGCGACGAGCCTGACGTGGTTCGGCCTGACCGGCGATCTGGACCGAATGGGATTTCTTAACTGCGCCGTGCTCTCGTTCGGGACGCTGCGGATTCAGCCTGTGTTGCGTGAATGGATGCGTGATGTATACCAACCGGCGCAGTTCTGGACGTTGGTATCCGCCCTCGGGGTAGGCATTGCGGGGTGGAAGTTAAGTCCTGCGACGGATGGCGGAATGCCAATCTGGCTGCTCATCGGTTTCTGGCTCTGGTGTGCGTTTGTCAATGTGCAACTCAGTCTGTTCTTCACGGGTTATCTGACGCATTGGATATTCATCTTCGTGATGTGGTCCATACCCGGTTCCATGATCGTCGGTGCCTCGAAAGTCCGCCCACCCGAGGACGTGGCGGTCTTGGCCGTCATGCTTTATATCGGTACAACGTTGGTCCTCGAGTTGTGGCGCTTATGGATGCTGAGTCTCCACGGCGGGCGCAAACCCGTGCTGTGAACGGGTACGACTAACGCGCAAACTTGGTGCCAAGTCTGTGTGTTGCGATGCGCAACTATTTGAAGTTATTGGGGGGTAACACCCCGGCGCTCAAGCATGCGATTCCTGCCGGAACTCGCGCGGCGACACCCCGAAGCGTGCACGAAAATCCCGAGAGAAATGGGCGCCGTCGGAGAAGCCGCATTCGAGCGCAATGTCCGTGATACTGCGCGTGTCGTGACGCAACTGCCATCGCCCGTAATCGAGCCGCATGCTGCGAAGAAACGACATCGGCGAAACGCCGAGCGCTTCGTGGAACGCCCGCTCAAGTTGCCGCCGCCCAACGTTCACGTAACGCGCGATGGCGTCGAGCGTCGGTGGATTGTCGATCCGCTGCTCGATAAAGTGCGCGGCCTGCCGCACCCGGATATCCACAATGTGCGACAGATCCGCATAGAAATGCGCCTGCGGCAGTTTCGCCGGCCGGATGCCCTGCAGCATCATGTGGCGCACCACCTGGTGCGCCTTGGCCTGACCGCAATGGCGGGCCACGAGATAAAGCCCCAGATCAATCGCGGCCGTCGATCCCGCGCAGGTGATCAGATCGCCTTCGTCAACGAAAAGATGATCGACAACGGCCCGGGTCTGCGCGAACTGGGAGCGAAACGCATCCAGCACGTTCCAATGCACACAGACCGTGCGAGTCCCCACGAGCCCCGCCTGCGCCAGCGTGAACGTACCGGTACAAATCCCGAGCATGCGCACACGTTGAGCACTCGCGCGCCGTAGCCAATCGCCCAACTGATGCGGCAGAAAGGTATTCGGATAATCGTTGCCTCCACACACGGCGATGTAGTCGAAGCAGGAGGGATCGTCCGCTATCGGCCCTTCGACGTTGAGCGTAATGCCGGCGCTCGACTGGCGCGGCAAGCCGTCCATGCTCATCACACGCCAGTGCACCTCGATCTGGCGACTGCGTCCGCCATGATCGGTGGCCAAGCGCAGCACATCGACGAGGCCCGCGAACGCGGCCAGCGTGAATTGGTGAAGCAAGACCAGACCGATTGAGAGTTTGGGCTTCGCGACGGCATCGGCAGCGCCATGCGCCGCGCCGCAAATGCCGTCGTCAAGTGCTGAAATATCGGCCACAAGTAAATTGGGGCCCAATGTATCGCGCTTGATGGTTTTTGCCGTTTCCCGTCCTGTCGTCTTGCCGTTTGGATGACGGCTTTGCATGTCGCGTTTATACAAGTTTTCGACCGCAGCTTGCAAGTTGGCGAGAACCCTTGCTCGCTACGATACCTGTCATGCTTGAACGACTCGGAATGATTGGCTACACCTTCCTCGGGGGATGACATGAACGTCTGCAGCGGCAACACTGTCCGGAAGTCGGCAATCGCCATGGCGATTGCGACAACCGCGTCTTTGCTTTCTTTCGGGGCGACCGCGCAGTCTTCGCGCATTACGGTCGCCATGTATGGCGGTAATTGGGGCGATGCCTTCAAGGCGTGTGTCGCCGAGCCGTTCACCAAGGCAACCGGTATCGCCGTCACGCCCGAGATCGGCACGTCCACCACGACGCTTGCCAAACTGCAACAGCAAAAGAATTCCCCAACCATCGACGTGGCCTGGCTTGACGGTGGCATCAGCGAGATGGCGTTCGATGCAGGCGTCGTCGACAACCTCGATCCGGCGGGTATTCCCAATCTGAAGAACGTCAACGCCAAGGGTATCTACCGAAACGGCAACACCACATACGCGGTGAGTTCAGGCTACTACTCGCTGGGGCTGACCTACAGCACCAAATCGGTAAAAACGCCGCCCACGAGCTGGAAGGACCTGTGGAAGCCCGAGTATGCGGGCGCGGTCACCGTGCCGTCGCCGTCGAACTCGGCGGGCGTTCCGTTCGTCGTCTTCCTCGCACATGTTTGGGGCGTGGACCCGTCGAATCTCGGCCCGGTATACACCAAACTGGCCTCGCTCGATGCCTCGCTTTTCTACGACAGCTCGGGCGCTGCGACCAACGCCTTTCAGAGCGGCGAAGCCATCATCGGTGCGCACTTCAACGTCGGCGCCTGGGACCTGATCGACAAGGGCGTGCCGATTGCCTTCGTGGTGCCGAAGGAGGGCGTGTGGGCGACCGATGCGCGTCTGCATCTGGTCAAGGGCTCGCGCAACAAGGCCGCCGCGGAGAAATTCATCAACACGGCGCTCACCCCGGAGGCGGCATCGTGCCTTGCCTCGAAGCTGTACCTCGGCCCTGCCGTCGCCGGCGTGAAGGTGTCGCCTGACGTTGCCCGCAAACTGCCGTGGGGCGCGAACGGATCGGTCGATGACCTGAAGTTGTTCGACTGGAGCATGATCAACGCGCGTCGCGCCGAGATCACGTCGGCCTGGAATCGTCAGGTGTCTGCGAAGAAGTAAGGACGGATTGCGCCATGACAGCATTGCTATCTCTCCAGTCGGTATCCAAGCGCTTCGGTAGCTATCAGGCGCTTGACCGCATCAGTCTCGACGTGCGGCAGGGCGAGTTCATCGCGCTGCTCGGCCCGAGTGGCTGCGGCAAGACGACGCTGCTGCGCGCCATTGCCGGCTTCCAGACGCCAGACAGCGGGCGCATCGCCATCGACGGTATGGACGTCACACAACTGCCACCCCATCGTCGCCCGTTGAACACCGTGTTCCAGCAATACGCGCTCTTCCCCCACATGCGGGTGCTGGAGAACGTCGCTTACGGACCACGTCGTCAGGGCGCATCCCGCGAGGAGGCCGCAGCGCGCTCGAAAGAGGCACTGTCGATGGTCGGGCTGGAGTCATTCGGCGAGCGCTATCCCCGCGAGCTGTCCGGCGGGCAACAACAACGTGTCGCGCTGGCGCGTGCCATCGTCAATCGCCCGAAGTTGCTGTTGCTCGACGAGCCGCTTTCGGCGCTCGACATGAAGTTGCGTAAACGCATGCAACTCGAACTGAAACACTTACAGGAGCGTCTTGGCATCGCTTTTGTTTTCGTAACCCACGATCAGGAAGAGGCCATGACGATGGCGGACCGCATCGTGGTCATGAATGCGGGGAGCATCGAGCAAGTCGGCACCGGTATCGAAATCTACCGTCGGCCATCGACGCGCTTCGTCACAGAGTTCATCGGCGACGCCAACATGATCGCGTTCGACGTGCGCAACGGCGAACTGCATCTCGATATGGTGTCCCCGGCGCGGTGGCCTGTGCCATCCAGCGTGCCTGCACGTGGCGTTGCCGTGCTGCGTCCGGAGCAATTGCACGTGGTCTTTGAATCCGGAAATGCCGCGCATGAAGCCGCGACTTGTCGAATGCGTGGTGCGTTGGCCGATGTCGTCGATATCGGCAGCCATGCGCTCGTTTATGCCGACGTTGGCGCACACCGCATCGTGGTGCGCACCACGAGCGGCATTGCAGCGACGTTGCGCACCGGCAAGGCCGTGGATCTGGGCTTCGATCCGGCGGACGTACATCTGATCGGGGAAGCGGCATGAACCCGGTCCTGGCGCTGCCGGCTCGCGGCGAGGGCGCACGCCCATGGAAGCTGGCGCCGGTGTGGATGATCGGACTGCCGTTGCTGTTCTTCGCGGCGTTCTTTCTTGTGCCGCTAGCTGTCGTGCTGCTCGCGAGTTTCACCGACGGTCACGGCACTGGGCTTCTCGCGCTCACGGTTGGCAACTACGCGAGGATCTTGGCCGACCATTACCACTGGGAAGTCACGCTCGTCACATTTCGCATCGCTTGTCTGACGACGGTGTTTTGCGTGCTGCTCGGTTATCCGCTCGCGTGGTATCTCGTGCGAATCGTCCGCTGGCAGCCGTGGCGGCGCGCATGCGTGATCCTGCTTGTGGTGCCGATGCTCACCAGCAATATCGTGCGCTCGTTCGGCTGGATGGTGCTGCTCGGGCGCAACGGCCTGGTGAACGAAGCGTTGCTGGCGACGGGGCAGATCGAACGTCCCATTCGTTTTCTCGGGACGGAAACCGGGATTCTCATCGGCATGGTGTACGTGCTGTTGCCGTTCGTCGTGCTTGCCGTCGGCAATTCGCTGGCCCGTGTGGATGCGTCGCTCGAACAAGCCTCCGCCGACCTCGGCGCGAAGCCCTTCGAAACCTTCATTCACGTGACGCTGCCTTTGACGCTGCCCGGGATCATGGCCGGTGCCATCATGGTCTTCACGCTGGCGGTCTCGGCGTATGTCACACCGGCGCTGTTGTCGGGCGGTCGAGTCACCGTACTGTCGATGCTGATCTTCCAGCAATACAGCTCGACGTTCGACGTCCATTACGGGGGGGCGCTCAGCATCGTTTTGCTCGTGTTCACGCTGGTCATGGTGGCGTTGGCCGGCCGCGTTGGCGCGGTGCGCGGAGGTGTCCGATGATCGCTCGTCTCAGCGTTCGCATCGTGGCGTGGTCCGTCTTGGCGTACCTGATGTTGCCGCTCATCGTGATTCTCGGCAGCTCGCTGACCAGCACCGAATTTCTGGCGTTTCCGCCGCAGGGCCTGACCTTGCGCTGGTACCAGCAGATGCTGCACGACCAGAGCTACCTGGCGGCATTTTCCACCAGCACGATGTTGGCGTTGGCCGCTACGGTGTTGTCGCTCTTGCTCACGGTACCCGCATCGCTGGTGCTGGCCCGCTACGAATTTCGCGGCAAGGGGGTGCTGAGCGCGATCCTGATGGCACCCCTCACGCTGCCGCATATCGTGCTTGGCGCTGCGCTGCTGCAATTCGGCGGGTACTTCGGTCTGACGCGAAGCTTCCTGTCGCTGCTGATCGGCCACACGATTATCGTGGCGCCCTTTGTGCTGCGCTCAGTGCTCTCGATGATGACCCCGGAGCAGCGCGCGCTGGAAGAGGCGTCCAGCGATCTGGGTGCGAATCCGTGGACGACTTTCTTTCTGGTCATCCTGCCGCGCATTCGGCCGGGCATCGTGACGGGATCGATCTTCGCGTTCATCTCGTCGTGGATCAACGTCGAACTGTCGATCTTCAACACGACGGCGGACCTCAACACCATTCCGGTCAAGTTGTTCAATTACGTGCAGTACACGATCGACCCGACGATCGCCGCGGTGTCCGGCGCGACGATCCTTGTAGCTGTCGTGGCGATCGTGATTCTGGATCTCACCGTTGGTCTCGACATGTTGTCGGACCGCAGCTAACTCCCTACCGACCTTTCTGGAGCAATCGTTATGCGTAAGCAAGACGCGTTCGACGTCATCTACACCCACACCGAAGGTGAGCCGCTTTGCATCATTCACAGCGGCATCCCTTATCCGGCCGGGTCCACCATTCTGCAGAAGCGCGCCTTTCTCGAAGCGAACTATGACTGGTTGCGTCTGGCGCTCATGCGTGAACCGCGCGGCCATCGCGACATGTTCGGCGTGTTCCTCACACCGCCGTCGAGCACGGAATTCGATGCCGGGCTGATCTACATCGACGGCACCGAGTATTCGCACATGTGCGGCCACGGCACAATTGCGGTGGCGATGGCTATGGTCGCTCACGGCTTCGTGCCGCGCGGCCCCAATGGCATCACGCGTATTCGTTTTGAAACCACGGCCGGGCTCGTCGTGGCGGAAGTCGCCACCGAGGGCAACGAGGTGCTGTGGACGCGCTTCGAGAACGTGCCGGCCTATGTCGCTGCGCAGGACGTGCCGGTCCACCTGCCGGGTTATGGCGAGCTCAAGGCCGATATCGTCTGGGGCGGCAACTATTTCGGCATTGTCGATCTGACCCCGTGCAACTTGCGGATTTCGCCGGAGAACGGCACCGAGCTGTCGCGTCTGGGCTTGCTCGTACGTGACCAGATCAACGCGAAAATGCGCATCCAGCATCCGACGCAGGCACACGTCAACAATCTGAACTACGTGACGTTCTGGCATTCCCCGACGATTGAAGGCGCGTTCTACAAGAACGTGCACGTGTTCAGCGCGGGACAGCTCGATCGCTCGCCGGGCGGCACGGGCACCAGCGCAATGATGGCCATGTTCGAAGCGCGTGGAAAGTTGAAAATGCACCAGCCGATTCTGACGGAAGGCCTGCTTGGCAGTGGCACGTTTGAAGGGTGTCTGCTGGGTGAAGTCGACCTGAACGGCGTGCGTGCCGTGCGACCGACGGTGAAAGGCACCGCCAGCGTACTGGGCACCGCGCGCTGGGTGATCGATCGCAACGATCCGGTCGGGGCGGGATTCCTGGTGCGGTAAAAACCCCGCGGGGGGTAGGGGGCGTATTAGGAATGGGGTTCGTCCGCCCCCCCCAAAGCGATTTGGGCTGCTGCCGGTTACGTGGACACCGAGATCCAGCGGCGCTCACCTGAGCGAGTACCAGCCGCTCGATTTCGAATCGATTTGAACCAGGACTCGAGGGTCTCAGCAAGCACAGCATAGTCTTGCCGCGATAACGCGCCTTGGCCAGGCAGACGGTGTGCGTGTGTGTAAAACGCTTCGAGCTAACGAAGTTTAGAAATTCGTGTCGACTCTGCCAGATGAACCAGCGACATGGCAGACCACACAAGTGTTACTCGTTTCTCTAGTGGGGAGCAGCGATAACGCAACACCCAAGATTGGTAGCATAGATCGCATAATGTACATTATGTTAAATGATGGGTGTGTGCGGTTCTTCGAAAACCCATGTGTGCCCCGCACTTCGGTTGTTCGGGCGCCCGTTAGTAACCGGACACGGATTTGGTTGCGGCCAGTTTTTGCCAAATCCCGTCAAGCAATAGCTCAATCCCCACTGCGAACCGCCTGTCGAAATTGGGCGTAAACAAATGTCGACGGGCTTGCCAACTGAGCGGATAAGCATACTTAGCCGCCTCGAGAAACGCCGTTTTGCGCGCCACACTTTCCTTTGCATTCTCGCTGGCGGCTTCGGCCTCGAACGCTTGCGCTTCGATAACGAAACCGACCACGTAATAAAGCACGCTGAACGCCGATGTCGTCGCCAATTCGATGTCCGCACCTGCGCGCACAACCGCTGTGATCATCGCCTCGCCGGTACGCAATACGTTCTCGGTCGTCTCGTAGGTCCCCGCGAACACGCGTGCGCCATCGCGGTGCGCGCTGAGTGCACGGCGGATATCAAGGGCGGTTGTTTTCAGCGCGACACGCCAATCCAAGTCAGGTGAGAGATTGCGTGCGACATCTGCCAACATCGCATCCGCCATAGCATCGAGCAGCGCCTGCTTGTTCGCGAAATGCCAGTAAAGCGAGGGCGCCTGAATATCAAGCGCCTGCGCGACCTTGCGCAACGTCACACCTTCCATGCCGTCGCCATCGAGTAAAGCTAACGCCGTCTTGACAACGTCGTCTCGTTGAATCGCCATTGTGATTCTCATAAAAACTAACGGCGTTAGCTTAACATCGCGCGGCAGACAACCGATAGGCGGCTCCCTCCCCTTGCGCCGCATAAACGAGTTACCCCTGCGCTGCCGTCGACACGTCGGCCCATTGCTTCCAGACACCGATGCGCTCCTCGCAAGTGCGCGCGGCGATCTCCACGGTGCCAGCGCCCAATAACAACCGAAGCGGCGGCTCTTTGGCATCGACGACCGCGAGAATCGCGTTCGCCGTTGCGTTGGGATCCCCCAGCTTACGCCCACTCATTGCCGCCCCGAGTTGCGCACGCAGGTCAGCATAGGCGTCGAGCTTCGCGACATGCTGGGCAGAACTGCCGCGCCAATCGGTGTCGTACCCGCCGGGCTCAATAAGCGTGACCTTGATGCCGAACCCGGCCACCTCCTTCGAGAGCGCGTCGCATAGGCCATCCAGCGCCCATTTGGAAGCGACATAGACTGCCGCACTGGGAAACGTCACCACGCCCGCGAAACTCGACACGGCGAGAATGTGGCCGTGCCCCTGCGCGCGCAAGATCGGCAACGCCGCCTGAATCACCCAGAGCGCGCCGAAGAAATTCGTCTCCATCTGCGCACGCGCCTGCGCCTCCGTGGTCTCTTCGAGCATGCCGAACAGACCGTATCCAGCGTTATTGACGATCACGTCGAGCCGGCCGAAATGGGCGTGCGCCCGCTGAATCGTCTCAAACACGGCGTCGCCGTCCGTGACGTCCAGCGGCAACAGAAGGACCGCGTCGCCATAAATTCCCAGATCCTCTATATCGGCCAGCGACCGGGCGGTCGCCGCCACTTTGTCCCCACGCCGCAACGCCGCCTCTGCCCAAACACGTCCGAATCCGCGTGACGCCCCAGTGATAAACCATACCTTCTCTGACATGGCACTCATCCTCAAGTAATTGACCAACCTAACAGCGTTAGTGTTAATCTAACAGTGTTAGTTGTCAACGAGAAAATGCCCATGCAGATCGATACTTCGCAGTTCCCCTTTGTCCACCTTTCCCGGCAGCCATACGACATGAATTGGGAGAGTGGACTCGATGCGCTGCTCACCAGACAGGAGCGATTTGTGCTGATTTCACGGCAGTCGCCCACCGAGCACGACGACGCGCCGCCGGGCGATGAAAAGCGGCGCTTCGCCCTCTGGCTCAAGCGCAACCGGTCCGAATTGAAGGCGTGGTGCGCCGGTGCGATTCTCGTGGCCGACGATGCATCGTTCATGCGTCTGCTCGGCCCGGCGGTACACGCCCTCGCCAAAGCCTTCGGCTTCCCGGTGCGCATCGCACTTCAGACGGAAATCGACGATGCGGCGCGACGCTTGCTGTCAGGGCATTGAGACTGGCTGCTACGCCACCAAACCCGAGCGCGAGTGCGACACGGGGATGCGATGCATCATCGCGTCCCCGTCTATCGCACAACATTGCGTGCCGCATATGCACGATCACGCGCAAGTGCTGATGCCAGTGCATTCCCCGGTCATCATGCGTGTCGCACAACGGGCTTACGTGGTGCCGCCATGCGCGGCGCTGTGGATTGCGCCGCACGTGTCTCACTGTCTGCAATACGGGGATGAGACATCCGTCGCGTGCCTGACCATGAATGCGTCTGAAGTCCCATGGACGGGTGACGCATGCAGGTTGCTTGTTGCGCACAAACTGCTGCGTGAAATGATTCTGTCGCTACCGGAAAAAAGCGCGCGCGACCTGCGGGGCGACGATGCCGTTCGTAGGCGCTTCGCCCGTGTTCTGCTTGACGAGCTACTCACTTGCGCTCGGTTTCAGGCACCGATACCGATGCCGACCGACCGGCGTCTCCAGCGCCTGGCGCAAGCTTGTCTGGCCAGACCGTCGGAAAGGCGCTCGCTTACGCAATGGGGCCGGGAGTTCGGCATCAGCGATCGGCATCTGGCCAGGCGCTTTCGCCTGGAGACAGGCTTGTCGTTCGGTGAATGGTTGCGCGCAATGCGAGCCTCGCTCGCGTTGCAGCATTTGTCGGCAGGCCGACGCGTGGCCGACATCGCGGATCAACTCGGTTATACGCATGCGAGCGCCTTCATATCGATGTTCAGGAAAGCGCTCGGCGAGAGTCCCGCGCGCTTCGGTATGCGCGCGGGACAGTGTTGTGCTACCGACACAGTCGATCAGGCGTAGGTCAGAAGTAAGCCGTCGCGCCAACGCCAATCACTCGCCCTTGCCCGACCGACACCACCGGCACGCCGTTGAAGCTCGCGCCATAGGTCTCATATCGCTTGTCGGTGAGGTTTCTCGCGAACACCGAAATGTCGAGCCATCCAGCCGGATGCGACCAGCCGAGCGCCACGTTGACCAACCCGTACGGGCGCAGCGCAAACGAATTGTCGACGTCGACCACGCGTGAGCTGACGTAGCGATAGTCGGCGGATACGGAAAAGCGGCCGGGCACGGGAAGCAAGTTCTCTGGGAGCGCATACCGGACCCCGACGTTGGCCGTCCAACTGGGAATGTTCGGCACGCGGTTGCTCGCAAATCCATCGGCCGTCAGCACGGCGTGCGTGTACCCGAGGCCTGCCGTCACCACGAGACCACGCGTGAGCAACGCCTTGCCCTGCATCTCGAAACCTCGCGTCTGGTAGTTCTGGTAAGTCGTGAGAAAGCGCGCCGACACCGGGTCGAGATAAGTGAGAACACCATTCTTCACGTCGTTGTGAAATACGCTCGCATCGATTTGCAGACGATTGTCGAGCAGCGCCAGCTTCGTGCCGAACTCGTAAGTCCAGTCCGTGGCGGCGGGATACGCATCGGCAAGCTGGCCACCCACCGGCACGCCGTAAAGGGAATACACACGCGACGCGTGGCCACGGCTAACAGCGGCATAGCTTGTGATTTTTGGCGTCCACGCGAAGCTAAGCGCCGTACGTCCGGTCGGATAGGCCTGCGACGTGTGGTTACTGCCTGAGGTCCCCGGTGCCCCTGCCTCGTTGTGCACATCGACGTCGGTATTGTCGTAGTTGACACGAGCCCCCAGCGACCACGACCAACGCGATGACAGTGGGACCGTCGCGTCACCGAACAGGCCGAGATTGGTGGTGCGTTGACGCCCCTCGTTCGCGGGATTACTTGCGCTCGTCCATTGGCGACGCGCATCGGAGTAGACGGCACTCACCCCGGCGACCCACCGCACGGTGGCCCCGTCTCGCGAATTCAGACGAACCTCTTGGCTGTAGATCTTCTCGCTGTCGTTCGTGATGCCCGGCAGACTCACCAAAAACGCGGCGGGGATGCCGAGTCGGCCGTAGACAAGCGTGTCGGTGGAGTCCACATACGAGTTGACACGATTGTTCTGAAAACCGGTCAACGACGTCAGTACGGCGTCATCGAAGCGGTGCTCCAGATTGAGCGTGACACCCGAACGGAATGTCGTCTGCTCGGGGGCCGTCAACGCCCCGCTGGTGGGAAAGTTCGCGCCCCCGCCCAGCAGGAAGAACGGCGCATTGCTTTGATCCCGGGAATAGTTGGCCGTCAGCGTCGCCGTCGTAGCGCCGCCTCGCCAGCGCAAGCCACCGCGAAACGCCTCGACGCCACGTTGCCCGAGCGTATCGGTGTGCAGACTGTTGATATCGCCGTCGTAGTTGCTGAGCTTGACGGCGACGCGCGCGTCCAGAGTATCGGGCACGAGATTACCGCCCGCGACCGCCTCGGTTGTCGCGTAGCCGTGTGAACCCACTTCCGTGGAAACGTGAAAATCGCGCTCGCCATCGGGTTGATGGGTCGTTACGTTAATTGCCCCGCCCAACGCATTGGCGCCCCAGAGCGTACCTTGCGGCCCGCGCAGCACTTCTACGCGATCGATGTCGACCAGCGCGGTCGAGAGTCCCAACATGCTGGTTGGCACGCCGTCGACGGAGAAGCCGACGGTGCCGTCCCAGTTGTTCACCGGTGCCCCTAGCGAACTGATCCCCCGTATCGCGTAGAAGCCTTGCGTCGCACCGAAGTTGTTCCACACGACATTGGGCGACTTTTGCGTAATGGCGACCTGTGGATCCAAGGGCGCTTCTTTGATGTCCGCCTCATCGAGCACGGTGGCGCTGACCGGCACATCGCGCAGTGCTTCTTTCGACTTGCGTGCCGTCACAGTGATTTCGGGTAACGCCGCGCTACCGACACCTACTGAATCGCTGCCGTGCGGGGCCGGCACGGTCGGTGGCGAATCCGGGGGCGCAGATCGTGCCGAAGCACACGCCAACGCCCATACCACTAAAGCCAACGCACTCGCGACAGGCGTGCGTCGAATCGATTCGCTATCCAGCGTCTTTCGCACAAACATAAATGACTCTCATTTCCATTTTCGGAATAGGGAATCTAAAACTACCGAGGTCGGCACCGATAGATCGAGCCAGCCATCGTATTGTGCGTATGCGCCAAAAAACCAGAAATCAGCAAAACTTGGAATGGTTAGATATCCGCGCCCCATTCAAGATTCGAGCGTTTGTCGACTTCATGGCCGAACACGTGCCTGCGGCCGTTAAGTAGGCACGTGGCGCTCATTTGCATCAAATGTTGCCCCGCGGAGATGTGCGTGAAAACTTGGACAAGTTAAGTAGAGAATTTCAAGCCCAGCGATTCGTGAGACAAGTGACTAGGGTTGCTCACCCGTGGGGTACGTGCCGTAGATTGCATTTCAGGGACGTTCGATTGAGCGCGTAGGTGACATCGTCAGAGACTGCGATGATTGACGGGCTGACGGGTGAGGTTTTGCAAATCAATTCAATTACTTAGCGTTGATGTGACGTGACATACTTTGCTTCAGTCGCGCAAC
The DNA here is from genome assembly GCF_044772185.1 of Pandoraea sp. NPDC090278. Taxonomy (NCBI): domain Bacteria; kingdom Pseudomonadati; phylum Pseudomonadota; class Betaproteobacteria; order Burkholderiales; family Burkholderiaceae; genus Pandoraea; species Pandoraea sp. NPDC090278. The sequence continues at coordinate 1,117,136 of NZ_JBIVYJ010000001.1, forward strand.
GACATAGTGTGCACCGTGAAAACATGGGAGATCGGTTAAGATCGGCGTCCCGGTTTCTCACCACACTGTTTGATGCTGAACCTGTACAAGATCACGCTTGGTCCGATTCTCCTGGCGCAGGCCCGATGGCTGAGGCGTACTGCTCTGCGTCTGCCCGAGGCTGCGGGGCCGCGCGAAGGTGTCGAGGGAGACCCGCTTCATTCGGGGGAACCGTTGCGTATCCTCGTGGTGGGCGATTCGTCCGCCGCCGGGGTTGGTGTCGACGCGCAAGCCGATGCACTCGCCCAGCCGGTCGCCAAGCTGTTAGCCGCCCGTACGGGGCGACGCGTGGCGTGGCAATTGGTGGCGAAATCCGGAATGAACACGAGTGAAGCCCTGGCGATGCTGGCCAATCGCGAATTGCCGCGCGCCGATTATCTGGTGACGGCGCTGGGGACGAACGATGTGACGTCGCAACGCAAACCGTCACAATTCCTTGCTGATTACATTGCGCTGGTGGACACGCTGCGCAAGCGCACCGGGGCTGCCGGATTGGTGGTGACCGGGCTGCCGCCGCTGCACATTCTGCCTGCGGCTCCCCATCCGCTGCGCTGGTACCTCGGCCGTTACGCGAAGCGCCTTGACGCGCTCCTGATCGATTGGATCGAAAAAGATCCCGCAGCCCGTTACGTATCGCTGGCATGGGCGGCGAAACCGCAGGACATGGCGCGGGACAAGTATCATCCCGGCCCCGGACAGTACCGCCAATGGGTTGAATACGTCGTCGGCAAGATTCAATCGCTGATGCCGTCGTAACAAGGACGTTGCGAACGAAATCTCTGCAAAAGCTTCCATGGTAGCGGCCATCGCATCCACTGAGCTGCGCTGCGCTCACCTCAGCACCACACGCTTCAAGAAACCATCGAGCAAGCCGATGTCTCCCTCCGGTTTTTTATAGTCGATCTCATGCTCAGCTTCTTCGAGCGTGGTCTCGATGAAATCGTGAATGGCTGGGCGGCGTGGACCAAGCTCGGCCTCGCCAATTAGAAATTCACCGCTGCGACGATGTCCGCCCTTGGAAGCCGGTCACCAGAACTGCCACCATTTTCTTTTCAGTGTCGGAGACTGAAACTCAGGCATTTCCGGCGGACGAATGATGTCTGTAGCGTCCACTGGTCCCCCGTCAGCGGACCACCCCCGAAAGCGCGGAGTATTCAGATCCAGCAAACCATGAGTCGCTTTGATCTCCCCGTGTGCCCTCTCAAAAGCAGCGATGCCGGTTAAGGCCGCCTCGTCGCTATCGACCATGCAGTGGCCGCTCGACTCCGCCGCCATGGCTGCCAACATCAGGTGTTGCAGACAGCGGGCGCCTGTTGATGCACCCGCACTGGTGCGTGAATACACAACGTGTTCGAACTTTCGGAGCCCTCGCGGTGCAAATGCCAAATCGTTGGCGGTCCGGGCGGAAAACGCGTAACCGAAACCAACCTGGAACGCGGAATGGCGCTCTATTCTTGGAATGTCTGGCGGCGTGTCGCATACTGCCAGCCAAATACCGCCATCGTCCGAAGTCGAACGCAGACTACGGCCCGGAGGAAGCTCGATTTTGTATCCGTGCTCCGCAAGTCGATTCAGCACACGTCGATCAAGATCCAGTTGATATCGCCCTAGGTAGGCGAGCACCTCAAAGCTCATTTCACTCACTCCACGCAGGTGTACGAGACTCCGCCAAGCAGACGCACAACCGCGTTGTAGGCCAGACTCGCAAGCATCGGTCAGCCGCGATTCGAGAGCGCTCGCTCGATCTTCTTGTCGGTCTTGTACTGGCTCAACGCGTACACCGACCAGATCGCGGCTGGAATCCACCCGATTACGGTAAGTTGAAGCAGCAAGCAGATGATCCCGGCAATCGGTCGTCCGATCGTGAAAAATTGCAGCCAGGGAAGAATCAAAGCAAGCAGCAAACGCATGTCCATCCTCATTAGGAAATTCGCCGACGTCCGGTCGGCACGGTCATGCTGGGTAGGTCCTTAGGCTGAGATCGAAACGATCTGGTTCGTACCCCTCACAATCCGTCAGCATATACGCAATTTCTTAACGTCTTCACGAATATCTACTTCGAGATGCTGTCCCCTAGTTTGCAACGTACAGATCTTCTGGGGGGGGGGCTGATAGCAGACTTGTTTCTTCAGGAATAGTTAAAGACAATGTCGTCGCTTGCCGATATCTATTTACCATTGAATGGTTAAGACTACCGGATTCTGACGTATCAATACTGTGGACTCCGATATACGGCTCAAGAATCGACAACTACATCAAGCCACGCTACATGAATAAATCGATCAGACGCATTGTCACGCTGTCAGCATCAGCGAGCATTCTTAGCGCATGTTCGGCACTCGAACCGACTCGCCATATCCTCACGCAAAACCCCACATATGATCCGGCCACATCGGCGCGGCTTCGGGTACAGGGCTCCAATGCCGGAGGGCGCGTAGCATTGCGTCTCGGGCAAGCTTGCTACCGCCCCGCATACGAGGACGACGGGAAGACGGTTCTCGGACAAGGTCCCGGTTTCTTTACCGCGTACAAGTATTCGTCGACGAGCGTGCTGATCGGCATGCCGGAGAGCCCTCGAACCTGGATGCGTGCCGATGGACTCAAGTTCAAGGACTACATCATGGAGTATGTCGTCCCGGCAGACGCGCCCACAATCGTGTTTCTCAGTGACAATCGGTCCATCCGCTACAGCGACTCAAGGCAGGCCCAGAGGTGCACACCTCCCCCCACCCGGTTCACGCCGCAACCCGGCAAGGACTATGAGGCATTCGAAGAAGGCGGTGGCGGGGGATGCTGGATCGAAATCCGCGAAATCGATGCCCGCGGTCATGACATTCCCGTCGTTGCAAGTCGCGCACCCAAGTGCACCCCCAGCAAGGTGGTGGAAGCGGTCAAGACCGGACCGGATGCGGAGCACTAATCCCCCCTTATCTTTCAGAGATTTTCGATGCGCAAACATTTGCTCATGCTTCTGTGCTGTGTCGCCGCCCCCGCAATGGCCTCGGTCAAGTGCGAGACGCAGGACCTCAACGGTCATAGCACCAATATCTGCGTGAATTCAGGTAAGTTCTCGCACGATTACTACACGCTCGTCGTAGACAAGAACGTTCTGTTCACGCTTCCCGACGATTATGTTGAAGACATTGTCCTGACCCACCGTGTCCCGGAAGAGGCCGCCATTGAATTTCCGGCTTCGGCCAGCCGCGCTGCCGGGACGGTTGTTCGTATCACCGGCGGTTGCGTACCTGTGAGTGAAAAGAAGCCCTTCGGCGGGAAAATGATCGGCGTAGAAGTCGCTCGGGTCTGCTCGTTCAAATGGGGAGATGTCGATGTGCTGAAGGACGCGCGACTAAGCTTTGAATGATGCGTGATGGCACTCATCAAGGCGTGGACGTGGACTCACGTTCACTGAAGTGGATGCTAAACGGGCCGCCATACGGGGTATGGACGACGCGAATCGTGACATTCGGATTCCCGTCGACCATGTTCCGTGGTACGACTCTGGAATAGGTAAACTCGCGCTTGTTCAGCACTTCCAAACGACGCACCAGTGGCTTGCCCCCAGCGTCGAAGGCGTTGATCTGGTGGCGTCGGTCGCCAGTGATGAGAAAGTAGCCCTCGCCGCCTTGCATTCGCCTCGATAGCCCTGTCGCTGGATCAAAGTATTCAAATCGGTTGCTGCTCGCATCCCAGATCGAAATACCCACGACGCCCGGATAACGTTCCATCACGTTGCGAGATGGATCTTCTTCTTCATACACCGCTGTGGTTTGCCAGACTGTCGAGGTCAACGCTGCAGGATCGATATCTGTCACAGGTTCGGCGCGAGCTGTCGATAACATAACGGTCGAAAACCATAGCAACAAGCCGTACGTCGATATGCGCTTCATAGGTAGTTGTCTGTCTGCCGAATTCGGATCGACATCTATACACCACTTTTCCGCGCGTCGAGAGCGTCGGCCCATAACGCTGTCATGAGCCGTATGCATATGCACCTGATGTCCGGTATGGGTTTTGCGACGCGCTTGCTTTTGGCAAGATTGAACAATCATCCTAGCGCGTACGAAATCGACCTGACAGGGACAATTTCAGTAAATTCGACCGACACAATTCAGGTTTGCATGACGGCGGGCGCGAGGCAATAATTGGGACGCCCTCCTCCTCTTGCGTGCAGACGAAACCAATGAAACTGAGATCTCAGGGAAAGAACTACGCGTCGTTCGATTTCGGTGAGCTGCAAGTCATCGCGCTGCGTGACGGATATGTCGACATGCCGCCGACGCGTCTGCGCACTGCCTCGGGTGCCCTTCTCCGCAAGTCCCCCATTAGCCTGAAGCTGGTCGACGGACAACTGCGCTTGTCGGTCAACGCATTTCTGATCATCGACAAAGACGTCTCGGTCCTCGTGGACACCGGCGCATCGAACACTTGGCACGACACGATGGGCACGCTTCTGGACGGTCTGAAGGAGGCAGGTGTGGATCGAAGCGCTGTGTCGTACGTGGCGTTGACCCACACCCATGAAGACCACGTCAATGGACTCGTCGCACCCGACGGCTCGGAAGCCTTTCCGATGCTCAAACAGGTGTTCGTCGCCAAGGAGGAGACATCCGTCTTCACCGGACGGCTTGCGCCGCTACGCAGCCGCGTGAGCGTCGTTGAAGATGGCGCGCGTATTACGGATCGCATTTCGGCAGTCCGTGCAGTCGGCCATTCCCCCGGCCATACCGCCTATGAAGCGACAAGCAGTGCGGGCCGATTGCTGGCTTGGGGCGATCTCATTCACGTGCCGTCCGTCCAATTTTTTCATCCGGACATCGCCTGGGAATACGATGACGACCCGACCAAGGCGGTAGCATCGCGGACATCGCTGCTCCAGCGTCAAACGCAACCGAATCTTTATGTGGCCGGGGCCCATCTGGACTTTCCCGGCATTGGACGCGTCACCGAACGCGATGGGGCATTTGCATTTCACACTGTCGCTGAGTCCACGGAGCAGTAAGCAGGCCTCAGCGACAACATGCTATTCGACAGATCAGGGCTCAGCGATCGTGAACCAGAAGTCGAACTTGTCATATAGCCCGAGCATTTCCTTGAACTTCGCGCGGTCTCCGTCGAACTGCACCTGACCGCTGTCCGCGAGATTGCCGAGCTGGAGCTTACCCAGCGCGATATCGTCCAGTGTCGAACGATTCAGCGAGATATTGGCGTCTGCCTTCTGCAGCACGGTGTCCTTGCTGTAGTTCATGACGCCGTTCTTCACCGATAGCGCGTATTTCTCCTTTGTGTCGGGGAACGTCACATTGAACGCATAGGACTTGTCAGCTGCTTTCGGCCCATTCAGGTGGATCGCCAGGAAGTCGAGGAACATCTCTGTTGTCATACCCCGAATGATGTCTGGGGACGACGTGTTGGGCGTCGCCACTTTGTGCACCCCACCCCGCAGTTCCTGTGCGCCGCTCAGATAGAAGTTGCGCGCCGATCCGGACTCTGCCTGATACCCCAACTGCTCAAGCGCTGCGGCTTCAAGGTTGCGGGCCGCCTGATTGGTCGGCTGCGCAAAGACCACCTTGTTCGTGAGTTCCGCTGCCCACCGGTAGTCGCCCTTGTCGAACGCCGCCTTGGCGCCCTTGAGCATCTTGTCCACGCCGATCAGCTCGACGTAGCGCTTCGCTTCGTCGGTCGGCGGATACGGATCGAAGTTCGCAGGGTTGCCGTCCCACCACCCGAGATAGAGCTGGTAGGTGGCGCGCACGTTGTGCTTCAGATTGCCGTAATAGCCGCGGCTATAGAACTCCTTGGCGATTGAGTCGGGCAGCACGAACTTGTCGGCAATCTCGTGCATCGTCATGCCCTGGTTGGCCATACGCAGCGTCTGATCGTTGATGTAGCGATACAGATCGCGCTGTTTCTCCAGGTGCTCGACGACACGGTCGTTACCCCATTGCGGCCAATGGTGGCTGCTGAACGAGACCACCGCGTCCTTCCCCCAGAGACGAATCGTCTCATCGAGGTAGTGCGCCCACTTCTGCGCGCTGCGTACCTTCGCCCCACGCAACGTGAGAATGTTGTGCAACGTGTGCGTGGCGTCCTCGGCGAGATCGATGGCCTTGAACTGCGGGAAATAGAACAGCATTTCCGCAGGGGCCTCTGTACCGGGCGCCATCTGGAAGACGATATCGACGCCGTCGATATTCAACGTCTCGCCGGTCTTCTTGATGAGTTTGCTCGGCTCGAACAAGGTAATCGTGCCTGCCGCCGTCGTCAGACCGAGGCCACCGCCGACGTTCCCCTTCGGATCCTTTGGCAACAGGTTGCCGTACATATACGATGCGCGGCGGCTCATGACGGTGCCCGCAAATACATTCTCGCTTACCGCCTCTTCCATGAACCCTTCCGGTGCCACGAGCGGCACCTTGCCGGAGCGTACGTCCTTCTCATCGACGACGCCGCGCACGCCCGCGAAGTGATCGACGTGGCTATGCGTGAAGATCACGCCAGTGACCGGCAGCTTCTCTACCTTGCTGTTGATCAGATCGAGCGACGCCTTGGCTGTCTCGACGGAAGTCAGCGGGTCGATCACGATCCAGCCCGTCTTGCCACGCACAAACGTAATGTTGGCCAGATCGACGTTACGGACTTGATAGATGCCGTCCACCACCTTGAACAGACCGTGCGCCGAGAGCAATTGCGATTGCCGCCACAAACTCGGATTGACCGTCGGCGGCGCCTCGCCTGCCATGTTCTTCTTTAGAAAGTCGTACTGCGTAAGGTCGATGACGGTATTGCCCGCCGCGCCTTTGATGACCGGATTCGATAGATCAGCGATGAATCCGCGCTGAATGTCTTCGAAATCCTGCTTGTTTGCGAATGGCAGGAAATTGAGCAACTTCTGGTTTGCGTCTCGCGTCGCAGCTGTTGCATCTGCGGGCTGTGGAGGCGACGACTGCGCTTGCGCCGTAGTCCCGATCAGGGTTCCGGCGACAAGCGCAATCAAAGCAACAATTGACTGGTGGTTCATGAAGTCCTCCCCGAAACATTGAGTGAGCGCTGCGACATCGGGTAAAAGCCACGGAAATCATTCTCAGCGTCCTTGATTGACGGAGCCATAGGTGTTTGGGGAAAAAGTGCCGTCCCTTTTGGGCAGTCTGAAAAGGCGCGAGCTGCATTCGGGAAGGGTGTAAGCATTTGAAATTACGGGGAAAGTATGGTTTTGTTTGTCTGTAAATCGATTGGGGCTTTACGAATTTATTAAGAGATGCTATCAATTGGTAAAGGCTGAAATTTCTAGGAAATTTCAATGAAATTCACGGAAGATAATTTAAATTCCTTATTTTGATAATTAATTTGGTAATTGCAATTACTCGCGTAAGAATTATTCGTAAAACACGTCGAGGCCAGTCAACGCCGGGGAAATGCAGTTTTCGTATGCGAGGCGGAGAATCCATGAATGCTGATCGTGAATCAGTAGTGCATATCGTCGACGACGACGCTTCTATGCGGGCTGCGCTGGCCCGGCTGCTGTGCGCTTCGGGCTATGAGGCAAGGGAGTACGCATCTGCGGGGGAATTTCTAGTGAGCGAGCCGGATGAACGTCCGGGATGCGTTCTCATCGACCTTGAGTTGGGCGGGCCAAGCGGGCTCGACTTGCAGCGCACGCTGCGCCGCCAGGCATCGGCGTTGCCGGTCGTCTTCATGAGTGGTTACGGCGATGTGGCCCGGTCGGTCGAAGCGATGAAGGCTGGCGCAGTCGACTTTCTCATTAAGCCCTTCGGTCGAGACGCCCTTCTCGGTGCTGTGGAGACGGCGATCAGCCTTGTGCGTCGCCCCGGTGCTGCACCTGCACATGAGGCGAAATCCGTACTCAGCGACCGTGAAGAGATCGTGCTTCAGGGGGTTGTCAAAGGCCTTCGAAACAAGCAAATTGCGGCCGAGCTGGGGCTGTGCGAGCGAACCGTCAAAACGTGTCGCGCTGAACTGATGCGTAAATTCAGCGCAAACTCCCTCGCTGAACTGCTCAGAAACGCTGGCAAACGCACCGGGGCCGAAGCCGCCCTGCCCTCCGTCCAAATGTCGTGAGCGGCGCAGTAGTGGGAGCCGCCCGGGGTGTGGTGTCGCTGGCGGTCGTCGTTCTATGCAGCTTCGTCGTTCAAGACGCGCTAAGCGCAGAGCCGCCGAAGGTAGCGCTGCTTCGCGAGTATTGGCAGGAAGTCGCTGTAGTGATTTTCGTGATTGGCGCGCAGACCGTCACGATCCTGGCCTTGCTTCAGCAGCGCCGCGCGCGTCGTCGTGCCGAACTCGACGCCGCCAAACGTCGTGCCGACCTCACTCGTGCCTCGCGTATCGCGACCGTGGGCGAGTTGAGCGCGTCCATCGCTCACGAAGTCGGACAGCCGCTAGGGGCCATCCTGAGCAACGTAGACGCCGCCGATCTCATGATGCAAAGCGGCGACCCGAGCGACGCCGAAATTCGGGAAATTCTGAGCGACGTGAGGCGCGATGCCCTGCGTGCACACGACGTGATCGTGCGATTGCGTGCGCTACTGCAAAAGCAGGCGATTACGTATGCCCCCGTCGCCTTCGACGCCGTATTGGAGCGCGCGACATCCCTTGTGCATCCGGAGGCGCGTCGCCGCGGCATTGTGCTGCACACGGTCTTTGCCACCCGCGAGGCCCGGGTGCTTGCCGACCAGGTGCAGTTGCAGCAGGTCTTGCTCAACCTCTGCATCAACGCCATGGATGCCATGGAGAACGCGGAGCAGAAGGATCGCGAATTATCCGTCGCAACACGTCTCCTCGACGAAGGCGTAGAACTTGTCGTTGCCGACCGTGGCGTCGGCATCGCGGAGGGAGACGTCGAGCCATTGTTCGAAGCGTTCTATACAACCAAAGAGCGTGGCACGGGGTTGGGCCTCTCTATCGTGCGCTCGATCGCCGACGCACATCGCGGCAGCATTTCCGCCCGTTCCCGCACTGGCGGCGGGGCCGAGTTCGTCCTCTGGTTGCCACTTGCGATACCTGCCGCGCATCAATAAGGTGCGTTGACGACGATGAACTGGGTGCCCTGCGGTTGGTACCACGTGTTACCGCACTGTTGATAGATCATGCCGCGGTAGTTCACGGGCACACAGTTCGCCGGGACCGAATGCACTATCGATCCGACGACTGCCGCCGTCACGCCTACCGCGGCCGTGACGGCGGCGGCTGTTGCGACAGGATGGTAATCGTCGTCCCATCCGCCGTGATAGTAGCCACCGCCTTGGTTGTTGACGTTTACGTTCACATTGCGATTGACGTTGACGTTATTGTTATTGACGTTGTTCACGCTGGTGTTGCGAACGTTGCGAGTGCGGGCGTCGGGCTGCCGATTGCCTGCATTGCCCGCATTCGGGCGTTGTGCAGCGTTCTGACCAACCTTGCCTCCGCCTCCACCGGCGCGCTCACGCGCATGTCCCTCACCGCCGCCACGGCCCGCAGCTTCCGAGGGCGTTAGTGGTGCAAGAATGGCGGTCAGTGCGGTTGCGACGACACACAGGCGAACGAAGGGGGAGCGTCGTGTTGTCATGAGGTCACCCCTTGTTGGCAGGTAATTGAACGGCTTCGATCCGCTTGGCACCCGCTGGCGGCCGGAATTCGAAGGTCGACGGCTTGATGGAGAAGCCGGGTTGCCAGGACAGGATCGAAACGGACTGGGGACGTGCTTCGTCGTCCGTACGCGTCACCACGACCTTGCGTGGCAACGGCTTGCTACCGCTGGTGATCCATATCTGCCAGTCGATCCCGGCCTGCCGGAACGCGTAGTGGTCGCAGAGATCGTTACCGACATAGTCCTGTCCCGCGAACATCGCCGAATCGAATTTCTGATGCTGGGCGTCGGGCGTCCCCCACGAAAAGAGGTCGGCGAGCGGGAGTTCCACGCCGTATCGTGCGCGCAGTGCCTCGACCAGTTGGGCCAGCGTTCCGTCGAACGGCACCGATGCGTAGTACTTCTGCTTCGGCGAGTACAACGTTGCCTGCTTCCCGTCGTAAATGATCTCGCGCTCCGTACGCGCGCTCTTCATGACCGCGCGCAGCCGATGCGGCCGATCGACTTCGAGGGTGGCGTTCGCGCCGTGCTGGAGCTTTTGCCCGTCCGCCAGTACACGTTCCCCGGTCAGATCCGTAAACACGCGAAAGCGCTGGAGCGATTGCAGATAGGTGCCCATGGTGTGCAGCGCCTGAACCGCGTCGGGGTCGACACTGTTCTCCGACGCGGACGGCGCGCTTGCGGGGGCCGCCTGCTGCGCCCATGTCACGGTGACCGTCGATGCTGCACCTGTCGTGAGCAGCATCAGGATTGCCAACGCCTGTCGTCTCATCGTCATGCCTCGGTTAGGGGAGATACGGTGACGGGGAAATGCGCGAAGGTTGGCGCATGCCAATGCGAAGATGCTCGGCAGACGCTTTCGAATCAATGTAGCGCGCAGACCCGGCGAAGCAAAGGCGATTGCCCCAAATTGCCCGATGGGGAATTGCCGTTGCCCCAAGTACCAATGGCGGTTGTATCGTATTCCAAAGAAAAATGCCGTTATATGGACACGCCGCCTCATGACCACACCAAGGAAGCTCATCGCGATTCTGGAGGACGACACAGGCATGCGTCGCGCTGTCGAGCGCCTGCTGACGATCTCCGGATACCGTACGCGAGCCTTCACGAGCGCGGGGGAAGACGGCGTTGCCGACTGCATTCGCACGGCCTACTGCGTGGTTGCGGACGTGAACCTTCCAGGACTCTCGGGACCGGCGTTCTACCGGGCGTTGCCCTCCCCTCGCCCGCCGGTCGTGTTCGTCACGGCGTACGACAACGAAGCGGCGCGCGCGGAGATTCGGCACTCTGGCGGCCGGGAACTGCTGACCAAACCGTTCCTTGGCAACGACCTGCTATCCGCCATCGAACGCGCTGTGGGCTCGCAGCCGTGAGCCTCAAGCGCCGCGCGCACGGAGGTTGGACGTGTCGGTTCACGCTACCTTCGCCAACTGTGTGACTCGCTACACGCGGAAGTCGGCAGCCATGTCCTCGTCGCTACGTGCAACGAGCTTTCCCGAGCGGCATGCCTTGATGAAGGTCTCGTAGTCTTTCTGGTTCTGCGTTGCATACGCGAGCGCGTAGTCGGTCATCGCGTCGGCGAGGCGCTTCCCGTCGCCAATATACGAAGATATTTCCACGGCCAGCCCGCCGGATTTGGCGTGCGCCCGGGCCAGCGCCCATCCGCAGATTCGCGCATAACCCTGAAGAATCGTATCGTTCATGCGTTCGACTTCCGCAGAGACCTTCATGTCTCGCAACTGACGGAAGTAGAAGTGGCGTCCGTTCGGGCCAGTTGTCCAACCCAGAAATGCGTCGCTGGCGGCCTGAAGCAAGCGCTGCCCGGCAACCACACGGAGCCCCTGATGGTGCACCTTGCCCGTAGGAAAGTAGCGGGCAATGACCGATTCGCGGGCTTCCTTCACTTGCAGAAACAACGGCTTGCCGTGTGCGTCGACAAACAACATCACGAGACAGAAGGTCCCGACGCTGCCCACACCGACGACCTTGAAGGCGATGTCCTGGAGCTGGAACTGATCGATCAGCGCACGCCGGTCGACCGGGAGGGTGCCGACGTATTCGTTGAACGCCTGTGCCAGCTTGCCCTTCCAGGCTTCTGTGTTCGACCACGCATGCGCGTTGCCCAGCAGCGAGTTCGGACCGGCCGGATGGAACAGCGCAGGCGGCGCGTCCTGAATCGCCCAGCGGCCGTCCTCAAATACCGCAATCTTCTCGAGCATGGCTTCGTGCGACCGTCCAGCCGCTTTTTCTGCGGTTTTGCGGATCAGACGTCGCCCTTCACCCGTGACAGCCGCTTCTGCCATGCGATCGAACGTCACGATTTCGTGCCAGAGGTCGAGCGCGCTGTAGCCCGCATACTCCTGCATCCGCTTTCCATACTCGATCACGGCCGATGCCACGATGTCGCGAATCGTGCCGCGATCGACGCTCATGTGCTCGCCAGCGATGGCAAAGCTCGCGGCAAGGCGCTTCAGATCCCACTCCCACGGTCCCGGCGCAACCTCGTCGAAGTCGTTCAGATCGAATACCAATTGGCGCTCCGGCGTGGCGAAGCCGCCGAAGTTCATGAGGTGGGCGTCGCCGCAGATGGGGAATGTGAACCCCGTGGTGGTCGTTCGCGCCAGATCGTGCGCCTGAAGGACGGCGCTGCCGCGATAAAACGTGAAGGGCGAGACGGACATGCGGCCGTATCGCAGCGGCACCAGTGCGTCGACGCGGCCCGCGCTGTTCTGGCGTAGCAGCGTCACGGGATCGCGATCGACATTGCCGATGTCCGATTGCTTCGAACGGGGCGCGCGCTCACGCGCCAGCTTTCCAGCGGCCTTGCGTTGGTCAAGCGTCAAATCGCCGGGCATGGGGCACCTCCTGAGGTTGCGTGAATGCAGACGCGGTCACGGCCGCTGCTCTTGGCGGCGTATAGGGCTTCGTCCGCCGCTTGCAGCAGCGCTTCGGGCGTGCCGTTCGGTATCACCCCCGTGGCGGCGACGCCGATACTCACTGTCACATGGCCGTGCGGCGTGCCCTCGTGGGCAATGGCCAATGAGCGCACCGCCGTGCGCACGCGCTCGGCGACGTCGCGTGCGCCGATAGCGTCGGTGTTGGGCAGCACCACCATGAACTCCTCCCCACCGTAGCGCCCCGCGAAATCGCCCGGCCGCCGGATCGTACGTCCGATGGCGTGGCTCACGGCGACCAGCGCATCGTCCCCCGCCGGATGACCGTACTGGTCGTTGAACGTCTTGAAATGGTCGACGTCGATAAAGAGCAGCGCGAGGGGGGCCTGCTCACGCACCGAGCGACGCCATTCCCTGTCGTAGGTCTCATCGAGCGTGCGTCGGTTGGCCAGCCCCGTCAACGGGTCGGTGCTCGCCATTCGGTGCAACTCAGCCTCGGCGACATAACGTCGCTGGCGCTGCTTCCTGAGCAGGAAGGCGAGGATCAGACACCCCGCACCGAGCGTCGCAGTCAGCCCGCCCACCCACATTGCCCTTTCTCGCCACGCCGCGTAAATCTCGCTTCTCGGCGCGCGAATCTCGATCAGCATCCGCAAAGCCGGAAGGGGTTGCCGGACGTAGAGAAACTCGCCGTCTGCGCCCGAAACGTCAGGGGCTGGGGTTTGGGCGGTGAAGGCTATGGGCGGTACATCGCTTGCGACGGTGGTCCCGGTGGCCGTCGACGCGACAAGCACCACGCCGTCGTTGCGCATTAACGAGACGACACCTTTTGCCCCTGGTGCGAGTCCCGCGAATTGGCGTGAGAAGTAGCGGGCGTCGAGCGTGACGATGCCAACCCCGGCGAACTCCCCGTCATCGCGCCGGATGCTGTGCGTCATCAGCAGACCGCTACCCGCGCTCGCCGGGCATAACGCCGCCGATGTCGAGATCGAAAGTGCATCGCTGTTGCTTTGCCGGTGTGCATTGACGATGCGCTGAGCGAAGCGAAGATCGAGGCAGCCGGTCGACGGTAGTGCCTCATAAACGACCTCCCCTGCCTCACTCATGATCACGGCCTGCGCGTCGGTCTGCGATGCCGCGTTCGCTGGATCGCCAAACTGCGCCATACAGTTCGAAAGCTGTGCGCTCGGATCGCCATGACCTGCTGCACCGAGTGCGTCGAGTGCGCGCGCACAGGCAGCGACGTCATCGCCCACCGTGCGTGCAGCGAGCATCGCCACGCGCAGGTTCGCATCGCGCGCGTCGTCCCGAACCGCTAAACGGCCCTCATAGAGCAGCGTCGCGCGCACGCCGATCACGATGGCCACGGCAATGATCGCTGCAAGGACCGTCAGGCCGAGCGCACCGAACCAGCGACCGGCTTTCTGTGATGGAGGATGTGAAGTGTCGGGTGAATTCATGTTCCCTTGCGCACCATGACCAACGCGCTCCCATTCTTTTCGTAATCGCCGCACCGGGCTATCGGGAATGGGGGCAAGCCATTTGCCCGTCGGGGCAACGTGGTTGCCCTCGGCACGGATGGTCTGCTGGCAGGGCAGCCGCGACAATGACGCACGATGGCGATTGCGCCGCAACATCAACGACGCGAGTGGAGCATGACGGCAATACCACACACGAGCAGGCGCAGTGGCGGGCATGCGGCACGACGCAGGTTTCGTCGGCCGCTCGCCACGTGGCTCACCTCGCTCGCGAGCCTGTCCTGCCTGACGATGGTCGCCCCGGCCGCGTTCGCCCAATCGGCACCGCTGCGTGTCGGCACCGATGTCCGCAGTCATGCGAACAGCGTGCTGGCCATCATGAGCTACACGACGGTGCCCGACGTCACGACGAGTTCGCTGTCGATCAACAACGGATCGACCGGTAATCCCGGCTTCTGGCAGACGCAGCTGGGCGGTGGCTTCACGCTCAGTCGCTCGTTCCCGCTTTACCTCGAAGGCACCCTCGCCTATAGCCGGTACGACCCGACGTTCGTCGCTTCGGACGGTTCGGAATCGCGCGCACTGCCGGTCCGCTGGGACACGCTCAGCACGACGATCGGTGTGGGATGGGACATTCGTCTGGCCGACGAACTGGTGCTTCGGCCGATTCTGAACGGCAGTCTGGGACGCGTCGCCAGCGATCTCCGAGTCGGCGAAACGCTGCTGAATCGCGCGACCGATCTCGATACGCAATTCCTCAAGAATGGCGCGCTGAACGCTTATGGCCTCGGCGGTTCGCTGATGCTCGACTTCGAGCACTATCGCGAGACCTACGAAATCGACGTCGAACTGCGTCTGACGAACATCCATCTGCGCAGTTTCGGCAGCTCGTCCGCTGGCGTGCAAGGCAGCGCCAACGCCCAGCAATTCAGCCTCTGGTCGCGTTGGCGCGCACCAACCGGCCTGCGCGCGCTCGACCGGCCGGTGCGCTACGTACTTGAGGCGGCCTATTCCCAATACTTCGGGGACAGTGCCGGGGTGCTGGGCTTCAACAATCTGACGTCGCTGGGTGTGGGGCTGGAACTCGACAGCAGTAAGTATCCGGTGGTCGTCACACGCACGCGTTTGATGGCTCGCTATGTCTTCGGCCACAACGTGCAAGGCGTCTCGTTCGGCTTCGCCATGAGCTTTTGAGCGGCCATCGCCCTGCCCTAAGCGTCAGATCAGCGCTTTGGCGACCTTGCCGAGTACGGCGGTGAGGGGGAGTTGCAAGGCTGCGACGTAAAGCATCGGCACCGCGGCGGGCACCACGATCGCCACGATGGACATTTTGCTCAATGGCACAGACCGCATGTGCGCCACGGCGTCGTAGATGGTGTGAATGTCCGCGACGGGGCCCAGCTCGGGGGCGTCGAGAATCTCCGGTTTGCCGATGTCGCGATGCAGAATCCAGCGCTCGTGGACAAGGCGATCATGATGCGCGACAAGACTCCCGTATTCGAAGATCGCGCGTCGCTTGAGCCTGCCCAAAGGCATGGCGAGCGGCAACAATGGCAAGAGGAACACGACCGAGATCAACGCGGCAGTGGCGATCAGCAGCGTCTTCATCTGCATGGCGCTCGCGCCGTGGTAGACCACCTCGTGCGCGAACGATGCGGCGATGACGGCCGAAACGGCAAACGCCACCGGGCTGAAGATGAAGGCCATGCGCTCCACGAAGCTCAAACCGCCCACTCGGTCAGGGTGCGAAGGCACCAGCGCGAGCGGTAGCTTGCCAATCCGAAAGAGCAGAATGAACAGCAGGCACGCGCGCCAGAGCCAGGCGAGCAGCATCACAACGAAGAGCGGCCGGATGACGAGCACGAACCACCAGCCGCCGAAACTGATATCGGCGATGTGCGTGCCGTGGTTCATCCAGACCACATCTTCCACGTCGCCCCACAGGGCGCGGGTCGTCGACCATGCGAGCGTTGCGCCAACCATGATCACCCACGGCAACGCGCGGTCGCGAAGCAGCGACATACGTGTGAGCTGCCGTCGAAAGTCGGGGAGCGTCTCGTCGGTGATGAGACCGGAGTCGACGAAGTATTTCAGGAGCGGTGGCATCAGATTCTGGGCCACGCCTTCGGCAATGACCATCAGCGGAATGGTGATCAGACAGCGCACATGGATACCGAAATGCGCCACGAGTGTGTCGTCGCCGGTGCTGTTAAAGGCCCGACCCGTCAGGACTGCCCATAGCGCCAGCGGTAGCCAGGTCACAGCGGCGAAGATCAGCGCGCGTCGCACGATCCCCATGCCTGCGGCAGGGATGAGGAAGATCCTGCGCTGGAGATGAAACCCCAGATCGCCTCGCACCAACGACAAATCCACCTCTGGCAGATCCGAAGATTCGGAGGGGCTCGGGGCCGCGGGACGAACGACGTTCTCCATGAGTGTCTCCTTGCCGCGCTTGCAGGCACACGTGGACAGGCTCGTAGTCTTTCGCCGAACGCGCGCCCGCGCCATCGGGGTTTCGGGCAACCAATTTGCCCCCCGGGGCATCACGCTTCGCGGGAGAATCGCCTCAGGTCTGCTGTGGCAATTCATATCAGGAGCGTCCATGACGATCTGTGCGGCTACACACGCAAATTCCGCGGGCAACGAGCGAAACGATGTGATGCCCCGGTCACCCTGCAAAACGGCCATCCAGCTCGCAGGCCTATGGGTGTCGCTCATCGTGTGTCTGACGCTGCTCTCTGTCGTGCCGACCGCGTTCGCACAGACCTCACACCCCGCTGCGGCACCCGACGCACCCGCCGCCGACCTTCGCTACATGGATCGCCCGATCACGACGTTTCGCGCATCGCTCACCGGGGCCACACCGCAGCAGCGCGCCGAGCGCTCCTATGCCGCGCTGGATGCGCTGCCGGAGAGCATTCTGCGCTTACCGACGCAGGCGGTTCAGGGTTCGCTGGGACCGAATCGCGGCGTGGTCTTCCGTCGCGGTGACCGCATTCTCTTCGCCTTGCTAGAGGGCGACGTCGACGAGGCAGACAACCGACCGTTCGACGTCATCGCAAGCGAGACCCAGACGCGGCTGGACGCCGCGCTGGCAGCCCGGCAGGCGCAACTGCATTGGCCCAACATTATTCGCGGCATACTAATGTCGCTGCTCGCGACGGTCGTGCTGACGATACTGGTGTGGACGGCGGGACGACTGCAAAGCCGTCTGCAAACGCGCCTTCAGTACGCCGTCGAGGCGCATTTGCTTCGTCGCACTTCCAAGACGTTCGACTGGACGGGTTCTGCGTTCCATCTGGTGCGGCAAATCGTTCAGTTGCTTTTCCTGTTCTTCGTAGCTGCGCTCATTTACGTCTATCTCATCTATGTGCTGGAACGCTTTCCGGTTTCAGAACCCATGGGCGAGCGTCTGAGCGATTTCCTCTGGAACCTGCTTAATACCTTTGCACTGGGTATCGTCAACGCGATTCCGGGGCTCATCGCGATTGCCGTGATATTCCTGCTGACGCGTGCCCTGCACAATCTCATCAACAACGTTTTTGCAGCGATCCAGCAACGTCATCTCAACGTGCCGGGCTTACATCCCGACACAGCGGACGCCTCGCGCCGCATTGTGGCCATCGTCGTGTGGGCTTTGGCACTGACCTTCGCGTACCCGTATTTTCCGGGCGCGCAGAGCGATGTGTTCAAGGGGCTGAGCGTGTTGCTCGGTCTGATGGTGTCGCTGGGGTCGGCGGGCATCGTCAATCAACTGATGAGTGGCATTGTCGTCACGTACAGCCGGGCATTTCAGGCGGGCGATATGGTGCAGATCGGCGACACGGCAGGCGTCGTGGTAAGCGTGGACACCTTGTCGGTGAAATTGACGAATGTCAGACAGGAAGAGGTCACGATCCCCAACGCCGTCGTCGTGGGGGCCATCGTGCATAACTTTTCGAGTCGCGACGGAAAAGCGCCCGCGCTGGTGGTCACCTCTGTGACGATCGGATACGACACGCCGTGGCGACAGGTACACGCCATGCTGTGTCTGGCGGCGGCGCGGAGCCACAGCATTGCGCAGTCGCCGCAGCCGTTCGTGTTGCAGCGTTCGCTGTCGGACTTTTACATCGAATACGACCTGCATGTCGCGCCCGTCAATCCGGCACAACGTCTCTTGATGCTGAGTGAGCTGCATAGCCAGATCGTCGACGTCTTCAATGAATTCGGCGTGCAGATCATGTCGCCCCATTTCGAGGAGCAGCCGGAAGCGCCGGTGATTATCCCGCCGGACGGCTGGACACCGTCCCCCGCAAAACCTGCGTCGGACTCGGGCAAGACGAACGGTACCGAGGTCTGACGGGCAATTCCCGTCGCCGAACTGCCCTTCGGGGCAATCGAGGCTGCCCGAAATACCAATGGCGATGTCGTGTCACAGAACTGACACTGCAACGCAGACGCCTGCGGTGGCATATACCGACATGGAAGACGGGCGTCGTATGTCCACCTGGCGGTGAACGATTTATTCCACTTTGCGGAGACAGTCATGCAAACACGTCGTCACTTCGTAGGCGCTTCCGTCGTTGCGGCCGCCCTGGTCGTGGCTTTGTCGGGATGCTCGACGACCGGCAGCGCGCCGGCCACGCCCGAAGCCAATGCGTCACGTAAGCAGTCCATCGACGCGGCCGCCGAAGGCACGCTCTCGCGACTGTTCTCCACCGTGCCCGGTTCGCGCGAGCTCGTGGGTAAAGCGCGTGGCGTGCTGGTATTCCCTTCGGTCATTCAGGCTGGGGTGATCGTGGGCGGGCAGCATGGCGACGGTGTCCTGCGTGTCGGGACAACCTCGTCGGGCTATTACAGCATTTCGTCTGCCTCGGTGGGCGCACAACTCGGAATGCAGTCCAAGTCGATGGTCTATCTGTTCATGACGCAGGAGGCGTTCGACAAATTCCGCAACGCCAGCGGCTGGTCGGTGGGTGCGGATGCTTCAGTGGCAGTCGTCAAACTCGGGGCGAACGGTCAGGTCGACACGACGACGACCACGCATCCGGTTGAAGTGTTCGTGATGACCAATAGCGGCCTGATGGGCGATCTCTCGCTTTCCGGGACCAAGATCACGCGGCTGGATATCTAAGGGCGACGCGCCCGCGCCCATTGCGTAAGCTGGGGTGGCGGGCGCTTCTTGATTGCGGCATTCACGTCCGGATCGCGCTGCGTCCAGCGTGAATGCCGCGTTGCCTTTCCGTCACCGGGTTTTCACGATGTCGTTAGGTTTCCAGGTCTGATCGAAAAAGGCCTGCTGCGGTGAGTAGAGTCGGAAGATGACGAAATAGCCCTTGCCCGGAACTGTCTGAAGCCAGTTCTTCTCCTTCCCGGCAGGGGCCGACGGACCGAAATAGAGGTCGAGAGACCCGTCCGCATTCTGCACAGGCTTGTCCATCTGATTCAACGACGGGAAAGGCTGACCGTTGGCCAGGCCCGATGCCGTGGTGGCGTCGTACACCGTCGCCGACCAGAAGTTCTTCGCCGGAATGTTGGGCGGCAGATGCAGCGAGTAGTTGTTGCCGCCGTCAAGGAAGTTGCCGTCCTTGTCGCGGAACGTGACCGGATACTTGGCCCCGGCATCAACAAGATTCACCACCATACCCGGACTCGCGGAATAGGCTGCGGTGAAGAACCCTGTGCGTTGCTCGAGATTCGTAAATGTGCCACCGGCCTGGAACGACGTATTCTCGCCAGCGAACACGTTGATCCATTGCCTGTCTGGATAGTATTGACTGCCCGGTTCTTTTTGCGCGAGATCCACCATGACGATCTTGCTCATCTTGAATCCGGTCTGGGCTGCCTGATCGAGGAGTGCCCTATCGTCCTTCGACGGGTTAAAGGGCTTGCCCTTCTCGATGCCAATCGTATGCAGGAAGCCTCGCATGTCGAGATCGCTCGGGTCGACCGCTTCGCTCTCCACCATGCGTGACAGCATTTCGAAGTAGGTCACGTCTCTTGGGAAGAGCAGATTGGCTGGCTTCTCATTGGCGTTCGGAAACTGCATCGGCTTTGCGGCAGATTTCTGCCCGACGGGATAGATGCGAGTCGCCTCGATCTGCGCATTCGGCTTGGAAAGATCTTTCGGGTCGCTGAAGAAGGCACGCCAGAACAGGAAGACGTTATTCGTCCGGGAGCGATAGACGAAAGCGCCTTTCGGGATGCCTTTGGGTTCGCCCTTGAAGTCTGGCGGCAGCAGCACGTAGGTGCCCCCTTTTCCCTTGTCAGGACCGGCGAAGCCGACGTCGCCAATCCAGGTGCGATCGCCATTCTTCGGCCCGATGAGCGGACGCTGGAAGAAGTCGTCGAAGATGCCTTGCACGCCTGCAGGGACTTCCACGACCAGTGGGCCATCCTTGTGCAAATCGAGATATCCCATCGCATAGACCACATCCGAATTGGGCGTGGTGACTTGCGTCGTCGCCTTGATCCGCTCCTTCCACACAGGTAATACGTTGTAGCCCGCGCCGAAGGTTTTCTCCGAGCCTTCCTTCATCGCCCACATGTTCACTGCGGGCAATGCCCACAGATAGACCTGTGTAGCGCGCTGAAAGATCAATTCATTGCGCATCGCCTGCGATGTGCCCGCCGTGGGGTAATCCTTTTTAAAGGCCGAGGTTGCCAGTGTCTGATAGTGAGAGTCAGGCGTCTGTGCGTGGGCGAGCAATGATGTGAACAACGCGACCGATGCGAAGGCGGCGCGACGCATAGCGAATTGGCGCATTTGGATACCCCGTGAAATGGAAGGTCAACGCGTGACGAGCGGACGCTAGTCGCTAGCAATCTAACCAGATGCCATCCACATGAAAAGCCAGTTGCCCCAAATTGCACCAATGGGCAATACGGTTGCCCCAAGTTCCTATATCGCCATGCCTGTATCCGTGAGCGACACTGGGCAGATTGCCCTAATCGCGAATTTAGCTGAGTGTCGTGTGTCCCGTCACATTAGTTCGCGATACCACGCTGAAAGCGCGTCGCTACCCGCGACGCCGTTGCGCCACATGCATGCCGTCAATGCGTCCTCAAACTCCTCGGTGCCCTCCTCGAACTTCTCGTGGATCGCGTCGTTCGACAGATCGTCCCGCAGAACGTCGATGGCCGCTTCGACCGCCTGCTGTGCGCGTTGTGGAAGTTGCGACAGCAACTCCGTCAACGCGTTGATTTCAGCTTGTACTTCGCCATCGCTCTTCTTTGCCATGGTGCTTTCCTATTCAAAAATTTAGTCATCACTTTTCCGAACATCGGGGGATGCGATCCTGGCCGCTCAACGAGCGCAATTGCTTCCAGCTCGATTTCGGACAGTCTTTGGGCTTCCTGGCAGGTATGCACAACGCCCGGTATGTGTCGATTTGCCTATCCGTAAGGCATTTGTCGAAATCCTTGATCCCAAGATATTTGGGTGGGAGAACGGCAAAACTGCTTGTGACAATTGTCGTCAAAGTCGTCGCAAGCACGAAGTGTAATGAAAGTCGCATGACTCACCCCTCAATCCCAAAATGGCTTCGAAACGCCGCAGGCGGCAATCCGAATTTCCGCTGGAAGGCCCGGCGCATTTGCTCTTCCGATGTGAATCCACATCGGTCAGCGATCAGTGAAATGCCGCTGGTTGTCGTCTCGAGCATCAGCCTGGCTCGCGAAAGCCGTACGTCCTGTACGGCAGCGTACGGTGAACATCCCATGGCCAGCTTAAAGCGTCGCTGAAACGTTTGCGGCGTCTGGCCCATTTCCGCAGCCAATTCTTCCACACTCCACCGCTTATTCGGGCTAACGGACACTTTGTTCATCAGCGCCGAGAATTCCTGTGCACCCGCGCTTTCCTGCATCAGCAGTGTTTCACTGAACTGCGCTTGCCCTCCCGGCCGTCTCAGATAAACCACCAACTTCTTTGCAATCGAAGCGGCAACGCCGTAGCCGCAGTCGCTTTCGACAAGCGCGAGGGCAAGATCGATGCCCGCCGTGACCCCAGCCGACGTCCAGACGTTGCCGTCGTTGACGAAGATCGGCGTTGTTTGAACGTCGATGTTTGGATAGGCGGCTTGAAGTGCATCACAGCGCCCCCAGTGGGTCGTTGCGCGGCGACCATCCAGCACGCCAGCGGCCGCTAGCAGAAAGGCACCAGTGCAAACGGAGCAGAGCCGCCGGACGGTGGGTTGCGCGAGGGAAATCGCGTCGGTGATGGCGATGTCGGTGCAGGCTTTGTCGACGCCGGGACCGCCCGGAACGATGACCGTATCCGCTTGCGCGAGACGCCCCAGCCCTTCCTCCACCAGAATGTCCGGCCCTGCACTGGCATGCACCCGGCCGGGTCTCGCCGTGATCGTCGTCAGCACATACGGCGGATGGAGAACGTCCCGGTTCGCCAGCGCGAAGACCTGCATCGGTCCGACCAGATCGAGGGGCTGATACCCGTCATAGACAAGAAAAACGACGTTGCGCGGCGGCGGTGACGGAAAAGGCGGGGTTTTTGAGTTTTTTTCCATTCCTCGCTACCTAGAATCGGATCGTTCACTTTCGACGAGAGACCGATGTTATGACGAATGCGCAACTCCGTGTGGGTGTGGTGATGTTTGCGGGCATGACCCAGCTCGATATGACGGGGCCTTTGGAAGTCCTGAGCGCCGTGCCCGGCTGGACGGTGGATCTCGTCGCCCCGACGATGTCGCCGGTGCTTTGCGGCAAAGGGTTTGCTTTCACGCCGACTGTCGACTTCGAGAGCGCGCCCCAGTACGACCTGCTTGTCGTGCCCGGCGGCCCCGGCGTGGACGATGCCATGCTTGACCCGGCCATTGTCACGTTCGTGCGGACGCAAGCCGCCCACAGTAGTTACGTGTTCGGCATCTGTACCGGCTCCCTGCTCCTCGCCGCTGCCGGATGCCTCACCGGCCGTCGCGCCAGCTGTCATTGGCAAGCCGTCGAATTCCTGACGTACTTCGGTGTGATTCCGAGCCGGGATCGAATGACGATCGACGGTCGTTTCTTTACCTCTGGCGGCGTGACTGCCGGGATCGACATGGCGCTCAAAGTCGTCGGTGAACTGGCGGGCGTTGAGGTTGCACAGGGCATTCAGCTTCTCATCGAATACGACCCGGAGCCGCCGTTTCAGGCGGGCGTCCCCGAGACAGCCCCTGCCGCCGTTGTCGAGCGACTGAAGGCGTCCACCACGGCGCGTCGGGAACGCCGATTGCAGGCCGTGCTAAGTGCATCGAAAGCGGCCGGGTTCGCATAACCGCCAGGCAGGATTTGATGGCTGACAACGATAAGCGCATCGAAGCGCATACGACACGGCAGACAGGAAGCGTCAAATGAAAGCAAGCGACATGGTGTTACACAATCAAGCGTTGCCGCACGGCACGGACGATGTATCCGAAAAGCGGGTCGACTGGCGAACGATTCTCCTGGCCAGCGTCGGCGGAGGACTAGAGTTCTACGACTTCATCGTGTACGGGATTTTTGCGCCCTATGTGGCGAAAGCCTTTTTCCCGACGGGCAATGGTGCGACGTCGATGATTGCCACGTTTGCCGCCTTTGCCGTGGGCTATCTTGCGCGCCCGCTTGGTGGGGTCATTCTGGGTCACATTGGAGACAAGTTGGGACGTCGGCTGGCGTTCCAGTTCTCGCTCGTGCTGATGACCGTGACCACGGCAGGCATGGCACTCATGCCGTCCTATCAGTCGATTGGCGTGACGGCGAGCATCGCGTTCGTGTCGTTACGCTTTCTACAGGGCGCGTGTATTGGCGGCGAGTTGCCCGGCGGGATTGCCTATGTCGTTGAGTCGGCTCCAAAGAGAAGCGGCTTGGCATGCGGCGTCATGTTTGCTTGTGTGAACTCGGGGAGCCTGCTGGCTGCGATTGTCAGCATCGGGTTGCATGCGTGGCTGACGGATGCGGAGATGCTGGCTTACGGTTGGCGGGCGGCATTCCTCGTGGGCGGTGGACTTGGGGCTGCGGGTGCGCTGATGCGTAGCGGGCTCAAGGAGACGGCACTCTTCCTGTCGATCAGACAGCACAAGCGCACGAAGCTTCCGGCAGTCGAGGTCTTGCAGCGTCACTGGTTTCAGGTCATCGCTACCATTGGTATCGTCGGGCTGAATCAGGCACTCATTGCGCTGCTGAGCGTCGCGATGGTCCCGTATCTGACGCAAGTCGCGATGTATTCGGCTGACGTGGCAAGCAAACTTGTGATGTTCTCCATCGCCATCTTGTCGATCTTCATCGTGATCGTGGGGTATCTCAGCGATTTCCTCGGCAAACCGACGCTCTACCTGATCGGGGCCGTGATGATTTCGGCGGGCGGCTATCCGTTTTATGGGACGGTAGCGAACGGTGCCGTCAGTCCCTATCTGCTGTTTGGCGTGGCGGCACTGATCGTGTCGCTGATTGCCGGGACGTTTGGCTCACTCGCCGCCGACCTGTTTCCGACGAATCTGCGGTTCAGTGGACTCGCCATTGCCTACAACGCTGCTGCTGCGCTGCTTGGCGGATTCACGCCGCTGGTGACTTCATTGCTGACCGGCCTCACGCGCGACCACGCCGCGCCCGGAATCTTTATCGCTGCGGTGTCGGTCATCGGCACGGTTTCGGTTATCGCGATTCTTGTAGCGAAGCGGTGGAATGACGGTGGCAATGCGACGCTGGTCTAGTTCGGCGAACTACCGTGATGCAGGCGACGCTGGGAAGAAGTGGTAATAGATAACGACACCGGCAATCAACAAGACAATGATGAGTGCCAGGTTCCGCCACTGACGTCGTGTCGATGGCAAGTCCGTTATTCCGGATTCACCGGACCACACTGACAGCACGACTACGGCAATCGCCACCACAATCATCGTGCTTTTGGCTAGCCAACCAAATGCAATCTCGGCAATTCGCGACGCGCTGAAGCGACGACGAAAGAGGCGTCGCGACGGGGGGATGGATTCATCAAAGTCGGTCACAGATTGTCCGGGGCCATTTAGATAATTTGGAATCCGGAAAAGATATCAGATCGCATGACCTTAGTACTTGAACCGGCCCAGAATCTCGATTTCCCCCTTCTTTCCCGGCCTCACTCCGGATAAAGCGCAGCGCACACCGCCATGACTTGTGCGCGAAGCCAGCACTGCGCGGGGTCATGATCGAGGCGTGGGTGCCAGATGGCCGAGACGTTGAATTCCGGTGTCTCGACTGGCAGGACAAATGATTGCAGGCCCTGTTCTGCCGCATAGTTTGGCAAATGGGAATTGCCCAGACAGGATTGGGGAACGACGGCGAGCAGGTCCGACTGGCGCACCAGTTGCATCGCACTCGTGTACGACGCTACGACGATAGGCAGCGCCCTCCCCCGCTCGCCCAGTTCCAATGCGGCGTCGACTGGATTTTCTGCATCGCCGGTGCGCGAAACCATCACATGGCCATACGCCAGCCATCGCTCGATGGTGATCTGCTTCTTGCCCAGCAACGGATGCCCTTTGCGGCACACGCCGACATATCGGTCGCGGAAGAGCCGACGCGCGCGCACCTCCGGTGCCGACACTTTGACGGCGCCAATCTCCAGATCGATCAACCCTTCCCGTAGCGGCTGGGCATTCCAGTCCGACTTAGGCGCGAAGCGCAATTGCACGCCCGGTGCCGCGCGATGAATCCGTTCCACCAACGCCGCACCAAGCAAGTCGATGAACCCTTCTCCCGCTCGCAAAGTGAAGCGCTGCTCTAGCGTCGCCGGATCAAATCGATATTCGGCCCGACTCAGAACCGCTTCGGCTTCTCTCGCCAGCGCCGGGATGCGTTGACTCAAACGCTCCGCGTACGGCGTCAGCACGAGCGTTCGGCCTGCCTGCAACAGCAGACGGTCGCCGGTCGTCGCGCGCAGACGTGTGAGCGTCCGGCTCATGGCGGACACGCTGATTTTCATGCGCTCAGCAGCTTTGGTAACGCTACGTTCGCTCAGCAGGGCATCCAGCGCCGTCAGAAGATTGAGGTCGATTCGTGACATTCGCTCAGGATAATCCAAAAGCCACGATGCATGGCGTCAGACGCAAGCCATGATTGCAGGCGAGGCGTCTTGTGCAACCCGGCGGTGGGCTGGAGAATTGAACAGGTCAACCAGTCAAAGGGAAACACCATGCAAACATCCATCGACCCTGTACCCACCATTCTGCTCGTTGGCGCATCGCGCGGCCTCGGGCATGCGATGGCCGCCGAATTCGTAAAGCGCGGATGGCACGTTGTAGGGACCGTACGGGCTGGCAGCCAGGACACGCCACTCCACGATCTGGCCGCCGCACACCCGGAACAAGTCGATATCGAGACGCTGGATATCACGCGTCCAGAGCAGATCGCGGCGTTGCACGAGCGGCTCGGTCACCGGAAATTCGACATTCTCTTCGTTAATGCGGGAACGACGAACCCGGATCCGACGCAAACCATCGGTGAAGTCTCGACCGAGGACTTCGTGGACCTGATGATCACCAATGCGCTCAGTCCGATGCGGGTGGTAGAAAGCCTATGTGATCTCGTGCCCACGGATGGCCTCATCGGCATCATGTCGTCGGGGCAAGGGAGCATCGCGGATAACGAATCCGGTCAGCGCGAACTCTATCGCGGCACTAAGGCTGCACTGAACCAGTTTATGCGCAGCTTTGCGGCACGTCAGGCAACGGCCACTCAGCGCGCCATGCTGCTGATCGCACCGGGCTGGGTGCGTACCGACCTGGGTGGCCCTGAGGGACGCCTGTCGATTGACGAAAGCGTCCCCGGCGTTGTGGACGTGCTGCTGGCGAAGCGCGGACGACCGGGACTGGAATATCGGGATTACCGGGGGCAGACGGTTCGCTGGTGATAGCGGTATCCGCCCCCGGTGCCTCAATTCGCCGTCAGATACTTCCGAAAATCCCCGTCCAGCGACGCGAGCGACCGGTCGATCGTCTGACGATGCGTATCGATCCACTTACCGTCGGCGCTCAGTTCGCTATCGGTGCGCGCCAGCATGCGCTTCATCTCGGCCGGTTGCGGGCCGCCGGACGTTGCACGATGTTTGACGATGGCGACCGGATCGAGCGTCGCGCGGAATTGCGCCTCGCTCATCGGCAGATCTCCTCCGCTAACTTTCATCTCCGTGAGCGTCTGCTTGAAGATACGCTGGGCTTCGGCATACGGGAACTGGCTCGGACGCAGGTCATGCGCCTTGGCGTAATCGACGATCTCCGACGCAAAGTGATGCCCCACGCGGAACGGCAGTCCGTAGTCGCGCATCAGCACGTCGGCGACTTCCTGCGATGCTGTCCAGTCGCTGTCGAGTTCATCGAGCGCGCGCTGCGGATCGATCACCAGTGCGTTGAGCACACGATCCCAGCGCTTGAGCAGCGCCGTCGTCTTGTCGAGCACCGCCATGTTTTCGTCGATGTGCTTTGCGTCGCTCATCCCGGGCGGGATGTTGTGCGCGGTGATCGCACGCCCGACGCCGAGCGTTACGACCATCGATGCCGCCGTGCGGGTGTCGTTGAGCAGCCCGGGGTTACGCTTTTGCGGCATGGCGCTTGAGACGTAAGTGTTGCCACCGCCTTCGCGAAGCAAGATCCACGGACGCGGCTGCGCATACTGCACCATCACATCCTGCACAAACGCGGACGTATGCAGCGCAATGCTCGTCGCCAGTGCGCCAATCTCCACCGGCAGGTCCGTCGCCGCGATTTGGGCCGCATCGTACGCGTTGTCGACCTTGTCGGCGAAGCCGAGCGCGTGCGCCATCTTGTCGCGATCGAGCGGCCAACTGGTGCCGTTGAGCACGGTGGTTCCCATCGGCGACAGATCCACCCGTGCATACAGCTCATGCAGACGTTGAGCGTCCCGCTGCAATCCGGCCACATGACCCAGCAAATAATGCCCGTAGCTATTCGGCTGCGCTGCGACGCCATTCGTGTAGTTAGGCACGACGGTCGATTCGTACTGTTGCGCGAGTCGACGAAGCGTCGCCGTCGTCGTGCGTAATTGCGCGGCGAGGACGAGCAACCGATCGCGATACATCGCAGCGCGCACGGTCGCGAGCATGTCCTGACTGGAGCGTCCGGCATGCAGCAATGTCGCTTCGACGCCCGCCGCCTTGATCAGCAACGGCTCGAACGTGATCACCAGATCCGGGCGCGCGCCACCTGGCTGATCGCCCGCGCGCAGCACCGTGTCGAGTCCCTGAGCGATGTGCGGCGCCAGCTTCGCGTCCAGCAACCCTTGATGGGTGTTGATGACCAACGACGCCTTGTTGATCTCGCCTAGCCAAAAGAAGGCGTCTCGCTGAGGCGCTACGGCGACCGTATCCGTTGAGGTTTGCGCCATGGCCTGTGTACCAAGCATCGTCATAAGGCAAAGTCCTAGTCCGGCAATTTTTGTCTTGCGCACTGCGTGTCTCCTGATCCTGACGGCGTCCGAAGGGGGATCGGCGCCGGTGTTTTGTGCAGTCGATCACGATACTCCGGCCGACGAATGCGATCAACGCGGCATCGGCATTGGGTTGGCTAACGGGAGCTTGATGTCCTCACCTCGGCGCCAATGCGTGACAGCGTATTCCGCGCGCGCTCGCTCATCGTCCGACAGTACCTGTTTCACCTCGTAATCTGCGCCGTACTTCTCGCGCGAGTTACGCGACAGCGTCATCCATGCATAACCGCGAGCCGGATCGTAAGGCACCAGTTCGCCTTCAAGGCTCCACCTAGCGACAGACTTGCTGCAACGACGGCATGCAAGGCATTGCGATGCACGCACGCGAACAGCCTCGCCCTAGCCCGATGGCCGAATTCGCCATGCACTGCATGCTTTTTTTGGTCGACGACGTTGATGTTGCTCACCCCCGCCCCCTCAGATCTTGAACGTGGCCTTGCTTGGCCGTGGGATCTCGTTCATCTGCCGTTCGAGTTTTTCCTTTAGCAATTGCTTGTCTATGGAGGTTCTCGCGAAATACGCGAGCAAACCCGCAGCCTCGTCCGCGTCGTCCATGATGTCCGGCAGCGCCCCGCGCAAGGTCATCACCATATCTGCCGCTGTATTTTTGACGTGGGCGCTCTTGGTTTGCTCGTGAACGTCGAAAAGGCCTTCTATGAGGCTCACTGCCTGGTGTGCTTTCATGCGTCACTCCCCGAAGTTGGTGGTCCAAAGCGATGTCCGGCCCACAGGATTCTAGCCGCCGACGATGCATTCGCCGACGGCCCCGGCAGCTCGCATTGACATATCGGAAAATCTCGATACAATCCCGCCCATGGATTTGCTCGAAATCTTCAAAGCGCTCTCGAACCGCACTCGCCTTGAGATCCTGAAAGGACTCAAGGATCCCGTGAAGAACTTTCCGCCTCAGGACGAAGGCGACGTTCACACGGTGGGTGTTTGCGTCAGTAGCATTCAGGAAGGCGTCGGCCTGTCGCAGTCGACCGTGTCGGACTACCTGGCAACGCTGCAACGCGCTGGCCTCGTCGAAGTACGACGCATTGGTCAGTGGACCTACTACAAGCGCAATGAAGCCACCATCAGTGCCCTTGCCCGCATGATCGGGAAGGAACTGTAATCGACGTCCGTTTTTTTTATCCGCAAATATCGATAAATCCCGATATCCCGGTTTATCGAATCAGGAGCTATCAATGAAAGCAGTCGTACTGAAGTCGTTTGGCGGTCCGGAATCTTTCGCGTTCGAAGAAGTGCCGACGCCCGCCCCTCACGCCGGACAGGTGTTCGTCAGGGTCCATGCCACATCCATCAATCCGCTGGATTATCAGGTGCGACGCGGGGACTATCCGGACCTCGTTCCTTTGCCAGCGATTACCGGGCATGACGTTTCCGGCGTTGTGGAGGCTGTCGGGCCGGGCGTCACAGGTTTCTCTGTCGGCGAGGAGGTCTGGTACACCCCGCAGATCTTCGACGGTCCCGGCAGCTATGCCGAGTACCACGTCGCTAACGAGCGCATTGTCGGCAAGAAGCCCCCTTCCCTGTCCCATCTCGAAGCGGCCAGCCTGCCTCTGGTTGGCGGTACGGCGTGGGAAGCGCTGGTCGAACGTGCGGGACTGCGTGTTGGCGAGAGCGTTCTCGTTCACGGCGGTGCGGGCGGTGTCGGACACGTGGCGATTCAGCTCGCCAAAGCCATGGGCGCTCGTGTGTTCACGACCGCACGTGAGGCAAACGCACCGTTCGTCCGGGAAATGGGGGCCGACGTTGTGATCGATTACGAGAAGGAGGACTACGTCGACGTCATCCTGCGCGAGACGAACGGCTACGGTGTCGATGTCGTTTTCGACACCATCGGCGGCGACACATTGTCACGCAGCCCCGACGTGCTCGCACAACTCGGCCGCGTCGTCACGATCGTGGACATTGCGCAGCCGCAGAACCTCGTGCAGGCGTGGGGCAAAAACGCCAGCTATCACTTCGTCTTTACACGGCAGAACCGAGGCAAGCTCGACGAACTGAGCGCGCTGGTCGAGCGCGGCCAACTGCGGCCACATGTCGGTGCGGTCTACTCGCTTGCCGACATTCCGGTGGCTCACGCTCTGCTTGAGCGTCGCAACAACGGCCTGCGGGGAAAGATTGCGATTGCGGTCGTACCCTCGTCCGAAGCGTAATTCGTCGGCGTGCGCCGTCTCAAATGCGCACGCCCGACATACCCGCGAGAATGGCCGCCGCGATTAGTCCGCTTGCGACCACGCCAATCATCCACAGGCGAGTCACGACTCGCCGGTCGGCACCATGCGCGTTCAGCACGACCCGCAGCCCCGCCACCAAGTGCCCCAGAACGAAGAACACACCGAGCGCATAGTGCGGCAACAGGCGAATGTTCCAAGCGTCGTGAATCAGCCCCGTGGGTGCGCCTGTCGCGAAATTCCAGTCGGTTGGAATACCGAGATACCAACGGGCGTAGATGAACACCGAGTTCATGTGTCCGAGGATGAACAGCGACAGATAGGCACCCGATGCGATCTGAAACGTGCGGAAGAAATCCTGTCGTGCCGCACTCCAACGCCAGGTCAGATAGAGGCCGCTAACGATCTGGAACAGGAATGCTGCGACGAGCACCGGTTCGACGACGCTGGCGCGATAGACGGTTTGACCTACATCCATGACGGCTGCGTGCGCGCTGGGACCGACGAGCCCCGTCAGATGATTGCCAAGATGGAAGAATACGTACAGACAAAGAATCATGGCACTCACGCCGTGCGCCACTCGCCATTTGCCGAGACTCGGGGCGGCTTGTGGACGCGGTTCGGTTCGTGAGGCACGCATCGCAATCAGTATCGCAGCGAGCCAAATTAAGCACCACACCCACGGATCCGGAATGGGACTCCCCAGAAGCGTTTGGACAACGCCGAGGAAAACATACAGTGTCGGTGCGACGACGCTGAAATACGCCAGCCGACGAAGTGCCGTCGGGAGCGCTTTGCGGCACGCGACTGCAATCCCAAGTACCGGCGCAGCGAACGAGAGCAGCAACACGAACGTGGCCCCCGCGGTGTCGACCGCCCCCAACGTCGCGCCGGGCGCACCGACCACCGCGTGAAACAGCATCAGCAGAAATGGATAACAGATGGCGGCCAGCGGCGCGACAAAGACGAGCGGGGCGATGCTCAGCGTCGTCGGCTGGGCCGCACCGTCAAGCGTCTGCGCATCGTGTGCAAGCACGGTGTTATCCCGAAAGGGATGTTCGGACATGGCCACGTTACTTCCCTCCTCGCTTGCCCAACGGATCGGCCGCTTCGAACGCAGCGGTCCGATCGGCGAGCGGCGGATAGATGTAGATGCTGTTGATCCATTGCTTTCGGGCTTTGGACTCAGCCCCTTGCATGATGATTTGCCGGTCCCAGCCCGCCGTGTGAACCGCCCCCCACGGCCCCAGATCGAGGCCGGTGCCGTAACGCGTCTGGCGATAGGGCAGCGTCGGTTGCCCCAATAGCGATGCGGCAACGTTGTTGCCCGCAAATCGCCCCATCTCCAACGCGTGCTGGCACGACATCATCGTGGTGTGGCCCTCGTCGTCGGTGGCCGCACACGCCGTATCGCCCGTGGCGAAGACATTTGCGAGCGTTGGCACCCGCAAGTCGTCCTCGACCAGCAGACGGCCGAGGCGGTCGCGTTCTGCGAGAAGCTGCTGCGTCAGATTGCTGGCGCGCACGCCCGCCGTCCACACGACGGTCTGCGCATCGATGCGCTCGCCATTGGACAGCACAACGCCCTGTGCATCGAAGCGCGCCGCCGATACGCCGAGACGGCATTCGACGCCGAGTTCGGACAAAGCGGTCTCGATCACCGGACGCGGGCCGGGGCCGAGATCCGGGCCGATGTCGGCTGCCTTCTCCACGACGATGACGCGCACGTTCGCGTCCGCACCGAGAATTCTGCGCAGACGCGACGGCAGCTCGGCGGCAATTTCGATCCCGGTAAAACCACCGCCTGCGACGACAACCGTGTTGCGGGTATCGCTTTTTTGCTGCTGCACCAGGCCGTGCAGATGCTCGTCCAGCTCGACGGCTTCCTCGATCTGATCAATGCTGAAGGTGTGCTCCAGCAACCCGGGAATGTCCGGGCGGACCAGTCGGCTGCCGGACGCGAGCACCAGACCGTCGTAGCTCAGCGTGACGCGCGATTCGCCGGAGGGGCTGACGATGCCGACTTCGCGCGCCACGGTATCGATCCGGTCGACGGTGCCTGCGACGAACCGGATGCCCGTGGCGTCGAGCAAGCCGAGCAGCGGCACCGCCATTTTCCCGGGGACGTCTTCGTAAAGTCGTGGACGAACGACGAGCATCGGCTCCGGCGCGATCATCACGACCTCGATCTCATCGCACGACACATCGTGCTGGTCCAGCAATCTGGCGGCGGCAAGCGCGCTCCACATACCGGCAAATCCTGCACCGATCACCACGATTCGTTTCTGCATTACATCGATCTCCGCTCAGGCGGTGCTACTGGGTGACAGACCGGAACGACCTTGGCCACCGATTGCCATCGGCGACGTCGCTCCGTGTTGCAAGCATCGAGACTACAACTACAATTGGTTTTTTTTGAGATCCATTTTCGTCAATCTGACTGGTCCATTTACCGCTTAGCTCCTCATGCGCCGCGCCCAAGACATCGACCTCGTGCTGAAGCCCTGCCCTGCGGGCATGCCACTACAACAATGGCTGTACGCAGAAATCCGGCAGGCCATTCTGAGCGGCAGGCTCGCGCCCGGCCAGCGGTTGCCTGCATCGCGGGATCTGGCCACGCGCTACAAGCTGTCGCGAGGCACTGTGACGAACGCTTTCGATCAGTTGCAGGCGGAGGGGTACATCGCCAGCGCCGTCGGACGCGGCACCTATGTCGCCGACATGGGTGCGCAACCGGGAATGGCGACCGCAAATAAGAAGGCGACCGCTGCGCCCACACGAGACAAGCCTCGGCAGACGGTGACGTTGTCGGCGCGCGGACAGCTCCTGATCCGTACTCCGTTCGATGTGGACGGACGTCCGAACGCGCCCATTGCCTTTCAGGCGAGTCAGGCGGACTTGCAGGCGTTTCCGTTCAACGTCTGGTCGCGTATTTCCGGCAGCGCCATCCGACAACTGCGCGGCGCGATGCTGGGCGACGGCTCGGCACGCGGCTATCTGCCGTTACGCAACGTCATCGCGGAGCACCTGCGCACAGCACGCGGCGTGAACTGCACCGGCGATGACATCCTGATCTTCAACAGCGTTCAACAGATCCTCGACCTCGCCGCTCGCCTGCTACTCGATCCGGGCGATGCCGTCTGGATGGAAGACCCCGGGTACCCCGGCGCACACCGCGCGTTCCAGGCGGCACAAGCGTCGTTGATCTCTCTGCCGGTCGATGCGGAGGGTGTCGATGTCGCAAAAGGCATTCAGCTCGCGCCGAATGCGAAGATGGCCTACGTCACGGCGGGGCATCAGGCGCCGCTCGGCTCTGTCTTGTCGCTGGATCGGCGTCTGCGCCTTCTTGAATGGGCCAAGGCGGCCAACGCCTTCATCGTCGAGGACGACTACGACAGCGAGTTCCGTTTCTCGGGCCGCCCGCTAGCCGCGATGAAGAGCCTCGACGACGCCGACCGTGTGATCTACTGCGGCACGTTCAGCAAGCTGCTCGCACCGGGCATCCGCATCGCCTACGCCGTGATGCCTGCGTGTCTGATCAAGCCGTTCGCGGCGAGTCTCTCGCTGACGCATCGATATGCCTCCGTCTTTCAGCAAACCATCCTCCACCGGTTCATCGACGAGGGACATCTCGGGCGGCATATCCGGCGCATGCGCGGGCTTTACGGCGAGCGTGCCGATGCGCTGAGTTCCGCGGTGACGAAGCGTCTGGACGGTCTGATGCGACTGCCGTCCATCACCACCGGTCTCGACGTGCCCGCGCTGCTGACCAGCGAAATCAACAGCACGAGCTTCGCGCGCATCGCCAAAAACGCCGGTATCGAATTGCGGCCGCTATCGTTCTACGCGTTGGAGCGCCGGGCACCGAACGGCTTCGTGATGGGCTTTTCCGCCATCTCGACGGAGAACATCGCGAAAGGCGTGCTGACGCTGGCACGCCTGCTCGACGCCGCCGACTAACGGTGACAGCAGCGGCTACAGGTCAAGCACCAGCTTTCCCGATTTGCACCCCGACACACAGATCGTCATCACTTCGCCGCTCGCCTGCTCTTCGGGCGTGAGCACGGAGTCCCGGTGATCGGGTTCGCCTTCGAGCACACGTGTCTTGCACTCGCCGCACATGCCTTGCATGCATCCGTATGAGACATCGACGCCCGCATCGAGCAGCGTCTGCAACAGTGATTCCGACGATTTCACTGCAAGCGTGCGGCCCGAGCGTCGTAGCTCGACGTCGTAGTCCGTTGGCGGCTCGGTCTGTGCCTCATGCGTGGCAATAGGTTCGACAGATGCGCTCTCGCCCGCCGGTTCGGCATCCTGCTGTTCACCCGTAACGGGTTTGCGTACGCGCGGCGGATGGTAGACGACCAGCATTTCGAGTGCGTCGTCGCCGAGATTGCGGAACGAGTGCGGTATCCCCGCTGAAATCGGGCTAACGGAACCGGCGCGGACTTCCGTCACCTCCTCCCCGACGGTCACCTCACCGTGACCTGAGAGTACGTAAAACAGATGCGCGTGCGGTTCGACGTGCATGGGCGACGACCCGCCCGCGCCGACGGACGTCAACTCGATGCTGTACGCGTTACCGGTGTAAGCAGCATCGGTCACCGTCTTGTAGCCAGACCGGTTGATGAACAGGCCGGTCAGGGGAATCCAGGGCGCGTCGTCGACGTGCCAGGTGACGGGTTTTCCTTCGGCGGTCGTGGTGGCCTTGTTGGCCGCCCCGGAAAGTTTGCTTGCCACGGCGTTCATGGTTGTCTCCATTTTGTTCTCGCCGAAACGCTTCGTTTGCGCAGAGACACAGCGGGCGAAGTGCGCGGCTATACTCGATCCATCGATTTGTCGATCCCGGCACTGATACTAGGAAATCGCCACAGGGCGAACAAGATTGATTCTGAAAATCGACCATGACATCGAAGAAGGATTTCCTGACGCGCGAGGAGGCGCTGGCGACGCTGGGCGTCAAGACCGCGACGCTCTACACCTATGTGAGCCGGGGTCTGATTCGCAGCACGCCCGCGCAGGGGACGAACCGGCATCTTTATGCGCGCGACGACGTTGAGCGTTTCGCCGCACGCGGTCGCGGACGCCTGCCCCGAGCCGTAGTCGCTGCGACGTCGATGCGCTGGGGCGAGCCGGTGGTGATGTCATCCATCACGTCCATCGATGCACGTGGTCCGGCGTATCGCAACCGTCCGGCCGAAGATCTCGCCATGGCCCGGTATGCGTTCGAAGTCGTGGCCGAGTTCCTAGTGACGGGGCGGTGGCACGACACTGGGGCCGACTGGCCTGCGACCGACATCCCCCCTGATGTGCAATCGCTGCTGGACACTCGTGCCAGTGAAGTCGCGCCTGCCGACGTGGGGCACTTCATGGCGATGCTCGCGCTCGCAATGAGCACGCGGGGGCGCGACTTGCATGACGTCTCCAGCGAGGCAGCGATGCCTGCACTACGCGCGATGCTGGAGGTCTTTGCCGGGAGCTTCGGCTACCTGTCGCCGACGGCCCGCTATGTCGCGCGTCGGCCGGGCGAACGACTGGCCGTCCACGCGCTGCGTGCCAGTGGTGCGCCGGTTGCGCCCGAAGCGGTCGCCGCTGTCGATGCGACGCTGATCATCCTCGCCGACCACGAGCTTGCGCCGGCGACGTTTGCGGCACGCGTGGCCGCATCGAGCGATGCCGGGTTGTACAACTGCATCGCGTCGGCGATCAGCACGCATGTCGGGTATGCGACCGGGGCGGGGACGGCACGGGTCGAGACCCAACTGTTCGAGACCTGCACGCCGAAGGCCTTGTCGGCGAAAATCAAACACGTGCGCGATCATGGCGTCGCACTGTTCGGCTTCAATCATCCGCTCTATCCCGAAGGCGATCCGCGTGCAACGTTGATTCTTTCGCTTGCAGCCCGCTGCGGCGCCGACCGTCCCGATGTGACTCACATTCTCGATTTCATCGACCGCGTGAAAGACGAGACGGAGATGACGCCGGGCCTCGCTGTCGCGCTCGTTGCCCTCGCCCGTGCGCTGAACATGCCGCGAGGCAGTGCTGCTGCCCTCTGGATACTCGCGCGCACCGCCGGATGGTGCGCTCACGTGGTCGAGCAATACGCGCAGGCGTTCATGTTGCGTCCGCGCGCCACCTATATTTCCTCTGTCTCATGAACCCCCACCGTATCGACTTCGCTTCGCTGTCCCTTTTCAATCTGATCGCCCGCACGGGTAGCATCAGCAAGGGCGCGGCGCTGGCACACCTCGCGGTCGGTGCGGCCAGCAAACGGATCTCGGACCTCGAGCACGCGGTCGGCACGGCGTTACTGGAGCGTCATTCGCGCGGCGTCACACTGACGGTCGCCGGTCAGGCGCTGTATCGGCACGCGCAACGCATCCTGACCGATGTCGATGTGCTCGCCGCCGAGCTTTCCGACTTCACCTCCGGTATCGTCGGCGTGGTGCGCCTCTGGGCCAACACATCGGCCGTGACGCAGTTTCTGCCGCGTCAGTTGGCGAGCTTCACGAAAGCCAATCCCGGCATTCGGATCGAGCTGGAAGAGAAGAACAGTCACGAGATCGTGCTGGCAGTGCTCGACGGCCGCGCCGACATTGGCATCTTCGCGGATCGAACACCAGCGCTGGGCCTGCAGTGCCTCGACTATCGGGAGGACCATCTGAGTCTCGTGGTGCCGAAGGGACATGCGCTGTCACGCCGTCGCGAGGTCTATTTCAACGAAGTGCTGGACTACGATTTCGTCAGCCTGTCCGAGGGAACGTCGCTCGCCAATCGGCTTCAGATGGAGACGGAGGCACTTGGACGCCGTCTGAAGCTGCACATTCAGGTGCGCAGCTTCGACGCGATGTGTCAGATGGTGGCGGCAGGCATGGGCATCGCCGTACTGCCGTCCGACGCCGTGCGAGCGCTCGCGCGTTCGCTGAATTTGCGCCAGATATCGTTGAAAGACACGTGGGCCGAGCGACGGTTGCTGATCGGATTGCGCGACGTGAACGCCGTGCCGCGTCACGTCCGAACGCTGATCGAGCACCTTCGGTCCGGCCGGGACGCCTGATCCCACCGACGCTCACGATCCGACCCACGATCCCACTCGCTGTCCTGCCTGCATCGTCAGCTTTCGCAATTCGCGAAAGCTCGGTTCGCGCCTTTGGGCTTCTGTCCTGACCTGCCTGCGACCAGAATTCCGGTACGCGCCACACAGAGCGCCGTTCTGGCGATGCAGTGCGAGTCGTCCGGCAAGTCCTCGCGCTTGCGGCCTCCGCTGCCATCCTATTCATCAGGAGACAGTCATGGCTCGCACCGAGTCGATTCCCGTTCCATCCACCGGTACGCTGGCGGACACCGAAATATCGCAAATCGTTCGCAAGATCGCGTGGCGCATCATGCCGTTGATCATGGTGTGCTACCTGTTTGCGTTCTTCGATCGCATCAACATCAGTTTCGCCAAATTCTCATTGCAGACGGATCTGGGCCTGAGCGACACGGCTTACGGCCTGGGCGCTGGCCTGTTCGTCGTGGGCTACGTGCTGTTCGAGGTGCCGAGCAACCTCATGCTGTACAAGGTGGGCGCACGACGCTGGATCGCCCGCATCATGGTCTCGTGGGGGATCGCCACGGCGCTGATGGTGTTCGTTCAGACCGAATGGCAGTTTTACTTCCTGCGCTTTCTGATCGGCGCGATGGAAGCAGGCTTCGCGCCCGGCGTGCTGTTCTATCTGACGCTGTGGTTTCCTGCGGCCTATCGCGGACGCATGACATCCCTGCTCTTTCTTGCGTCGGCCTTTGCGGGCTTGCTCGGCGCCCCCGCGTCGGGTCTCGTCCTCTCGCATCTCGACGGCGTATTCGCCCGTGGCTGGCACTGGCTCTTTCTCGTGGGTGGCATTCCTTGCGTGCTGCTCGGCTTCGTCGTCTACAAGGTACTGAACGACCGTATCGAAGATGCGCGCTGGCTCAAGCCTGAAGAGAAGTCCGTGCTGCTTGCCAACATCACGCATCAGAACCGACACATCGGCGGGCATTCGCTGCTCGATGCCGTGAAGACACCGGGCTTCCTGACGCTGGGCCTCGTCTACTTCCTGATTCAGGTCAGCTCTTACGGCCTGAACTTCTGGGCCCCCCACATGATCCGCGCGTCCGGCATCAGCAACTCGACGACCATCGGTCTCTTGACGGCGGTGCCGTACCTCTGCGGTGCGATTGCGATGGTGATCGTCGGGCAGTTGTCCGACCGGTCCGGCGAGCGCAGAAAGTACGTGATCGGCCTGATGCTGCTGGCTGCGCTGGGCTTCTTCAGTGCCGGGATGTTCGACAAGCAGACCGCCGTGCTGGTGATCTCGCTCGCCGCCATCGGCGCAGGCGTCGTGGCTGCGATTCCCGCTTTCTGGGCATTGCCGCCGAAGCTCGTGACCGGCGCAGGCGCTGCCGGTGGCATCGCGCTCATCAATACGCTGGGGCAGCTCGGCGGCATCGTCAGCCCGGTCGTGGTGGGCAGGATCAAGGACATGACGGGTAGCACGACACCAGCGCTGTATCTGATCGGCGGCCTCGGGCTGGTCTGTGTGGTGATCCTGACGATTGCGATGCCCGAGAAGCTGCGCGCGCGTGACTGAATGATCCGATTTTTGAGAGACGACGTATGAAGACCGATGAACAAGACCGTCCCGATGCTGCGCTGCGCGGTATTCGGGGCATCGAGATGGGGCAACTGATTGCCGGGCCGTTCGCCGGGAAGACGCTGGGCGAGTTTGGCGCAGACGTGATCAAGATCGAGCCGCCGGGCGCAGGCGACCCGCTGCGCAACTGGCGCATGCTCAAGGAAGGCACGTCGGTCTGGTGGCAAGTGCAGTCGCGCAACAAGCGCTCGATTGCGCTCGATCTGCGCAGCCCTGAAGGTCAGGACATCGCGCGTCAGCTGATCGCCTCGGCCGACGTGCTGATCGAGAACTTTCGCCCGGGAACGCTCGAGAGCTGGGGCATGGGCTGGGACGTCCTGTCCGAACTCAATCCCGGTCTGATCATGTTGCGCATCTCGGGTTACGGTCAGACAGGCCCCTACCGCGATCTGCCGGGGTTCGGTGCCATCGGTGAAGCGATGGGCGGATTGCGTCATCTGACGGGCGAGCCGGGGCGCGTGCCGGTGCGCTGCGGCATCTCGATTGGTGACACGCTGGCTGCATTGCACGGGACCATTGGCGTGCTGACTGCGCTGCATCACCGCAAGGTCAATGGCGGCAAGGGACAGGTCATCGACGTGGCGCTCAACGAAGCCGTGCTCAACGTGATGGAGAGCCTGATTCCCGAGTACAGTGCGTTCGGTGCAGTGCGCGAAGCCGCTGGCAGCGCCCTGCCCGGCATCTCGCCCTCCAACGCCTATCGGTGCACCGACGGGTATGTGCTCATCGCTGGCAATGGCGACAGCATCTTCAAGCGCCTGATGCAGACCATCGGTCGCGACGATCTGGCCGAGGATCCCACCCTCGCGGACAACGCCGGTCGCACGAAGCGTGTTGTCGAACTGGACGCCGCCATTGGCGTCTGGACGGCGACGAGAACCGTCGTCGAGGTGCTGGATGCACTGGGTCAGGCGCGTGTACCTGCCGGTAAGGTGTACACCGTCGCGGACATCGTCGCCGACCCACATTACCGCGCTCGGGACATGATCGTTTCGCAAACCACGCGCGACGGCTATGCGCTGGACGTACCCGGTGTCGTACCGAAGCTGATGGGCACACCGGGCACGATCCGGTCGTCCGCCCCGGGACTCGGCGACGATACCGACAATGTGCTGGCGCAGCTCGGACTCTCGGAGAAAGACGTCGAAGTCTTGCGCAGCAAAGGAGTGATTGCATGACCGTGTGGCATGGCGGCGGCCGACGCATCTACATGAACGAAGTGGGCACCCGTGACGGTTTTCAGGCGGAGTCGGTGTTCATTCCAACCGAAGACAAGATCGCGATGGTGAATGCGTTGTCGCGCGCGGGCATGAACAAGGTCGAAGTGACCGCGTTCGTGTCACCGAAGGTCATTCCCGCGTTGCGCGATGCCGAAGCGGTGATGCAAGGGATCGAGCGGGTGCCTGGCGTCGTCTACAGCGCGCTGGTGCCGAATCTCAAGGGCGCGGAGCGCGCGATGGCGTGCGGCGCGGGCGAACTGAATCTGGTGATGTCGGCCAGCGAGAGCCACAATCTGGCCAACCTGCGCATGACCCGTGATCAATCCATCGACGTGCTAAGTCAGGTCGTCGACGCGGCCAGGAGCGCTTCGGTTCCGGTGAATATCTCGCTGTCTTGCGTCTTCGGCTGCCCCATGGAAGGCGACGTGCCGGAGTCGGACGTCTTCGCGCTGTGCGAGCGCTTCGTGGGTGGCATGGGCGTTGCGGGCGTGACGCTGTGCGACACCACCGGAATGGCCTACCCCAGTCAGGTGCGCACGCTGGTTAGCGAATTCAGGGCGCGGTGGCCCCAGACCGAGCTGACGCTGCACTTCCACAACACGCGGGGTATGGGCTTGTCGAACGTGCTGGCAGCCATCGACGCGGGGGCGGATCGCTTTGACGCGTCGCTGGGTGGCATCGGCGGATGTCCGTACGCACCGGGCGCGACCGGCAACGTATGTACCGAGGAAATCGTGCATGCGCTGGCACTGATGGGCTACGACACCGGCGTCGATCTGGCGAAATTGATCGAGGCGTCGAACCGTCTGCCATCGCTGATCGGACACGATACGCCCAGTCAGATCGTGAAAGCGGGCCGTCGACTCGACCTTCATCCGCTGCCCAAGGATATGGACGCCATCCGGGAACGAGCGCTGGGCCTGAAGCACGGCGCCACGGCCTGAGACGACCGCGCTCCACTTTCCGTCTTCCAACGAAAAAGGGTTCCGGATATCCCGGAACCCTTTTGCTTTGGGTTACGCGAACGCTATTACAGCGCCATATCGGGGGTCTTCTTCACGACACCCGGATTCGCCATCGGTGCATTGTCCGGCACGACGCCATTCAGACTCGGCGGCGCGATGGCCAGTTGCAGCGTTTCGGCCGTCGTCGCCCACTCGGTGGCGAGCATTTGCGGATTGTCGTGGAGCTTCTTGCCGTAGCTCGGCACGATCTCGCGAATCTTCTGTTGCCACGCAGGCGTCTTCATCTGATCCGGGAATACACGCTCCAGCAACGACAGCATGATCGCAGGCGAAGTCGAGCCGCCAGGCGACGCGCCGAGCAGTGCCGACACCGTACGGTCGCTCGATACCACGACTTCCGTGCCGAGCTTCAGTACGCCGCCCTTCTCCGGATCGTTCTTGATGATCTGCACGCGCTGACCGGCTTCCCACAGACGCCAGTCTTCGTTCTTAGCTTCCGGCATGTAGTGGCGAAGCGCCGCCATCTTCTCGTCCATCGACAGTCGCAATTGCTGCGCGAGGTACTTCACGAGCGCGAACTCGTGCACACCGACCTGCAACTGGGGAATGACGTTCGACGGCGTCGCCGCCTTCGCGAGGTCGAAGTACGAGCCGTTCTTGAGGAACTTGCTCGACCACGTCGCGAACGGCCCGAACAGGATGACCTTCTTGCCGTCGAGCACGCGGGTGTCCAGGTGGGGCACCGACATGGGGGGCGAACCGGTATCCGCGAGACCGTAGACCTTGGCCAGATGGCGCGAAGCAATCTCGGGCTTTTCGGTGACGAGGAACTCGCCGCCCACCGGGAAACCGCCGTATTGCTTGGCTTCCGGAATGCCGGACAGTTGCAGCAGCGGGAGTGCAGCGCCGCCCGCGCCGATGAACACGTTCCGTGCATCCACCGTCTGGATCTTCGAGCTGTCGTTCATATCGAACGCGGACACGCGCCAGCTACCGTCTTCGTTGCGGGTGATCGAACGGAC
Source organism: Pandoraea sp. NPDC090278 (assembly GCF_044772185.1). NCBI lineage: Bacteria > Pseudomonadati > Pseudomonadota > Betaproteobacteria > Burkholderiales > Burkholderiaceae > Pandoraea > Pandoraea sp. NPDC090278. The sequence continues at coordinate 1,159,628 of NZ_JBIVYJ010000001.1, forward strand.
TTCGTAACCGGTCGAGACCTTCACGCCGGACTTCTCGGTCAGGTGTTTGTAGAACTGACGGGTAATTTCACCCAGATTGACGTCCGTGCCGAGCGGCGAGCGCGTGGCGGTGACCACCTCGTCGGGCTTACGGCCTTCCATCATGATCGGAATCCACTCGGCGATCTTCGCCGGGTCGGTCGTCATTTCCATGCCAGCGAACAGCGGCGACGCCTTCAACGCTTCCACGCGCTTCTTGATGAACTCGCGGTTCTCTTCGCCGAACACCAGATTCATGTGCGGCGTGGAATTAATGAACTCACGCGGATTGCCCAGCACGCCCTGACGGACCTGATGCGACCAGAACTGGCGCGAGATCTGGAAGTTCTCGTTGATGTTGATGGCCTGCGTGATATGGACGTTGCCCTTATCGTCCATCGGCGTGTAATTCAGTTCGCACAGGGCCGAGTGACCGGTACCGGCGTTATTCCAGCCGTTCGAGCTTTCTTCTGCGACCTTGTCCAGACGTTCGAAGACTTCGCAAGTCCAGTTCGGCTCCAGTTCGGACAGATAGACGCCGAGCGTCGCGCTCATGATGCCGCCGCCGATCAGCAGCACGTCGACCTTGCGGTCTGCCTTGGCGGCGCGGTACTGACTGCCGAAGAAGTACGAATATCCGGCCCACACCGCAGCGGCACCAACGGCGGTGCCCAGGAATTTGCGGCGGGTAAAGCGCTTGCGGCCGCTACCTGGCACCGGCTTCTTATCGGTTTGAGTCATGGGAATCAGTCACCTTATCAATTACGTGTGGCGTCGCCATCTTCCACACGCCGGGGGGGAAAGCGCACGCTTGGCGGGCGCGCTGGCAGGATTCGGACTGACAGACGTCATCCAGCCGGTGTTTCGGCAGCTAGCACAAGCCGAGCATCGAAAACGCCGGATTGTAGCTGAAACCGTCGAAAACATGGGTGGAAACCCTAACATTGAAGTGGGGGTCAGATGAGATTTCCCGAGAATAGGCGGTTTTCGCCCTCTTTCCGACCCTATTTATCCCCCATTTCAACCGCATTACAGCCTTTGCTTGAATATGCGCAAAGCCGAATCGTCTTGATGCTAAGCGCGTGTCGGCCGACGTCCGAATGCCGTCCCAAAGCGGGATTTTGTTTTCGAAATGACGTGAATCCGGCAATATCGATCCTCTTGAATTGACCTTAATCGGCGAACTTAGCCATTTCGGAGCATGCAATGCCGATTTTCATGTCCAGATTGATCCTTTACGTCCACGATGTTGAGTTGTTGAAAGCGTTTTACCGGACGCATTTCGCCTTCCCTGTAATCGAAGCAATCGAGAACGAATGGGCGGTGCTCAAAGCCGGTGACGTGGAGATTGCGCTGCACCGTGTCGGCGTGGCCTATCGAGGTGGGCCGACGAGCGGCGAGACGTCGAACGCAAAGCTCGTTTTTTCGGTGGAATCGGGGCTGGAGGATTTGCGGGAGACGCTGCTCAAAGCAGGCGTCAAGATGCGTGAAATGAAGCGCTACGAGGGCTTCCCGCAATCAATGTGCGATGGGGAAGATCCGGAGGGCAACGTCTTTCAGCTTTCGCAGCGCGACTAGCTTTAGCTGAGATAGCAGCCGACGACGTCGTGCAACGCGTCAGTCCCAGCGAAGATCGTCTGGCCACCGCCCTCATACGTCCCGTGCGCGTGGACGCTTAAACCGGCTTCACGGCAAATCACCGATCCGGCGGCGACATCCCAGATGCTTGTGTGTTTTTCCAGATAGCCATCGACGAACCCGAGTGCGGCAAAGCCAAGGCCGATGGTGGCGCACCGATACTCGGCGATGCCCCAACCCGACGTCCGCAACGCGTATTCGACCTGAGCGATTTCGGTGGCTGGCCAGCGGGCGTTGTCGCCCACGGCTGCGAGATGGACCGACGGGAAGTCGACATTTCGTTCGAACGGCAGCCCGTTGCGCGACATCCCGCGTCCTCGCGCAGCGCTCAGTGTCATGTCCACCGATGGATAGGCAATCGCGCCCACGACGGCCTCGCCGTCCTCGACAAAACCCAGCGACACGCCCCATAGCGGCGATCCGCGCAGAAAGTTCGCGGTCCCGTCGATGGGATCGATGGCCCAAAAGGCGTTCGAGCCTTCTCCGCCCATCTCCTCCCCCATCACATCGTCTCCTGGCAGGTCGGTCGCCAGCGCCTCGCGAATGCGTCGCTCGATCATCCGGTCGGCTTCGGACACATATTCGCGTGCGCCCTTTTCCTCCAGCGCAAAGCGGCCGCGGGCATCAAACAATTCAAGCGCCGAGTGCGCGGCGTCGTGGACGATGCGCACTGCGACGGCCAATCGTTGGTCAATGTCGTGCATAGAGTAGGTTCGATGGCTGGCCAGAGACGGCTCGCGACATTCTGGCGCTTTGACGCGACACTTTTGCGTCAGTGGCAACGAGGCTGCGCCCGCGCCAGCTTGCTCCACGCGCCGATGCTATGCTGCAACTGCATTCGTTCGCATTTCCACCTGCGTCCGACGGAGGTCATCATGACGGAAACCGACGTACTGGCTGTCGAACAACGCGCCACAGCGCTCGTGCACGCGCAGGTGCTAGGCATGCTGCTTGCACACATCAATCATCTCGACGCGACGCCAGCCCCTGCCTTCGATTGCTTCCAGCAGGCGGCAATGGACGAGATCCGGCAATCTCTGGTGGAGCGCTGCGGCATTTCCGGTCCGGCGTACGACGAACTCGAACGGCTCTTCGCCGCGCTTGCCCGCGCGTCAGACGAGGTTTTCACCGTCGCCGATCACCACAACGCCCGATTCTTCCGCCAACTGCGCGAACGAAAGATCGCGGAAGAGCCTGCGCTGGACTGACCCGGACGGGCCAACACTAACGTCCCGTCAAAGTCAGTCCGACGCTAACGCGTGTCAATACGTGACGTCGAACGCCTTTTGCACTTTGTCTGCGGCGCTGACGCCATTGCCGATGAGGAGTTGCGTCAGTACGCGGGCCTTCTGCGGGTTCAGATCGTATGAGACGACGAACCCGGTCTTGTCGTCGGACACTTCGACGTTGCGGTTGACGAACCCGGCTCCCACGCGCGACGACCGGACCACGACGACGCCCTTGCGCGCAGCGGCTTCGAGCGCGTCGAGTGCCGCTTTGGAGGCATTGCCATCACCTACGCCCGCAAGCACGATGCCCTTGGCGTCGCGTCGCACAGCGTCGTCGATCTGAGTGGCATCCATGTCGGCGTGCGCGTAGACGATGTCGACGCGCGGCAAACCAGCGTTGGGCACAGCCAGCGCTCCTTTTCGACCCGCCGGTGCTGCGGCCAGATACCGGATCGACGCAGGATCGACGTACCCGAGCGGCCCGCCGTTCGGATTTTGAAACGTCTGCACCGACGTCGTATTCGTCTTGGTGACCCAGCGCGGCGAGTGAATCGTGTCGTTCAGAACGACGAGCACACCCCGGTTGCGGGACTGCGCACTGGCGGCCACTTCGACCGCTTCGTAGAGATTGCCCGGACCGTCGGCACTCACCGCCGTACTCGGACGCATCGAACCGACCAGCACGACCGGTTGGCTCGTCGCGAGCACGTTATCGAGGAAGAACGCGGTTTCCTCCATCGTGTCGGTGCCGTGCGTGATCACGATGCCGTCGGCCTCGTTGCGCTCGAACGCCTGCTTGATGCGCGCGGCCAACTGATACCAGACCTTGCTGTTCATGTCCTGTGAGCCGATGTTTGAAATCTGCTCCGCTTTGATCGTGGCCAGCTTGTCCAGGCCGGGCACGCTGGCCGTCAGTTGCTCGCCCGTCACGCCGCCAGCGTTGTAGCCGATGGCCGAGCGCGCGTCGCCCGTGCTGGCGATCGTGCCGCCGGTGGCGAGCACGAGAATGCGCGGCTTGGGCAGCTCCGAACCGGCCGCGGTGGCCGTCAAGGCGTAGCCGCCAGCGCTCAACGTCAGTGCGGTCACTGCGACCGAGTGCATCAGAACCTGCCGAGGGGTCTTCGACGATGTCATGAATTCGCTCCTGTTATGTCGTTTATCGAGCATCGCGCCGAGAGCTGGCGTGATGTCTGACATATTGACAATTTTTGGACTGCGAAGGAAGAGGCCGAAGATTCCCACGAGGTCGACGTTTCAGTTGTCTTCGAATGACCTCTGCCCGCTCACCCGTGGGGCTCAAGCATCGCGAATTCGACTGCACCGCTGATCCAGCAGCCGGACTCGCGATTACCGGGTTCGCGTAGCGCCACGCGAATGCAGGACGGACGTCCCATCGCAAAGCCCTGATAGACGCGCATCGCAGACTCGCCATTTGCCAGCAAGCCGTAATGCAGCACGCCGTAAAGCGTGGCAGCGGCGGCGATGCCTGTGGCCGCGTCTTCCGGATAGCCAGACGAACGCGGGAACTGCCGCGCATGCAACTCCAAAGGCCGCGTGTGCTCGACGGCGAACGGATACAGTCCGGTCGAATTGAGGGCGTCGCACAATGCAGCGACCGCACCGAGACTCGGTGTGAGCGTGTTCAGCTTTTCCACGGTGCGAATGGGCACCAGCGTCTTCGTGCGGCTCGTGCTCGCGTTGACAATGTCCATCGGCGCCAGATCGTTCACACCGATGCCGAGCACTTCGCAAATATCAGCCACGAGCGTCGGATCGTCTACCGGTTCGACGATGCCGCGCGGCTGACCAACGTCGATGCGCTGCGTTGCCTCGTCGAAACGTACGTCGACCAGACCGCTCAGCGTCTCCACCGTCGCACTTGCCGTCGTCCAGCGCCCCGCTTCACGCAACAGCCACATCGCGCCGAGCGTGGCATGCCCGCACATTTCCATCTCATGCGCCGGGACGAAAAAGCGCAGACGAACCGTATAGCGCGGGTCGCTGGCTCGACAGACAAAGGCGCTTTCATGGCCGTAACGCGCCGCGATGGCCATCATGTCGTCTGACGACAGACTGTCGGCGTCGAACACGACCGGGGCCGGATTGCCGCCACCGGCACCGGCGGAGAACACGTTGACGAAGCGCAAATCCGGCGTGAGCGCATCGGGCGAAGGACTGCTGCGAGAAACAAGGCTTGGGGTGGTCATCGGACACTCCTGATGGCAAGTGGCGCAAGCATGCCCAACGTCGGAACGACAGTCGCCGCTCATCGGGCCAAAGCATGCGTCCGATCGGGCCAAACCTCGTTCAAGCCGGTACCACCGACGCTTTGGACAAAGACTATACTGGTCGCCTGCCCGCCGGAATATGCTCTGGCAACGGTGCCATTCAGCCTGTCCAGCCAAGGAATCGAGAGTGAAGCCCTATCCCACCGCATCGCGTCATTTGTACGGAGATCGCATCGCCGATGTCCGGCATGTGAGCGTCGGTGAATACCGCACGCACCCTCACGCGCATGACGACGAGTACATGTTCCTCCTCCCCAGGACCGGGCAACTCGTGCTCAACGTCGAGTCGAATGTCGCGCCGGTACGCGTCGCGCCAAAGTCGTTCGTCGTGGTGCCACCGCAGCGTGTTCACGATACGCGGGGTTATCGGCCGGGGCAGGCGCATGTCGCCGTGTATGTCGCGAGCGATTTCGTGGCCTTTTGCGAACGCAAGGCGCGACGCAAGCTCGCGTGCAGCCGCATCTCGATCTGGTCGGCACCGCTGGCCTTGCTCGATGCGGTTCGTATCGCAGGCGACACGCGCATGACAAACGACGTCCCAATCCCTGATCTGGCCGCCTTCCGCGCGGATCTCGCAGTGCGCACGGTGGCTGCGAGTTGCGTCGAAGCCGGTCTGACGTCCACTCCGATCCCGCAAAGTCGTAGCGATGCCCATGCCGAGATCGTGCGCGACATCCAGACGTTTCTGGATGCAACGCTCGACCAGCCGATTACGCTCGATCGCATCGCCTATGAATTCGGCCTGTCACGTCGAACATTGACACGGATCTTCAGGGACGCCACGGGCGAGTCCGTCGTCGATTACCAGTCGCGACGCCGCGTGGAAATCGCGGCAACGTTGCTGCGTGCCCCCGGCATGACTGTGCTGGCCGTCGCGGCGGCTGTCGGGCTGGACTCTCCGACCTATCTTGCGCGCCTGTTCAGACAACACGGCTATGCACCGCCGAACGCCTTCAAGCAAGGCGCACCGGATATCGACTGATCCGCGCATGTTTGCGAATTCACACCGTCAGCGACCTTTGTCCTGAACGCGCGCGAATTGCGCCGAGAGCCACTCGGTGAAGACCTTCACACGACGCGACAACTGACGGCTGTGTGGATAAAGCACTGAGACCGGCATTGACGGTGGCGGATTGTCCGCCAGCACGATCTGTAACCGCCCGGCAGCTAACTCGCTTTCGATGCGATATCGCGGCACCTGAACGAGCCCCAAACCGGCTAGTGCCGCACCGGTGTACAAGTCCGCACCGTTCACGGAAATGTTCGATTTCAACCGCCGGGTGACGTATTCATCGTCAAGACGAAAGTCCAACGGCACGGGCCGCCCGGTCGCACTGGAAACATAGTCGACGGCAAAGTGCGCGTCCAAATCGTCGATCGCGTCTGGCATGCCATATCGCTGCAAATACGCCGGACTGGCGACCGTCACCTGCTCCATCGTCGCGACCTGCCTGCCGACCAGCGACGAGTCTTGCAACACCCCCGCGCGCAGCACGCAGTCCACCCCTTCCCTGACCATGTCGATCAGCCGGTCGTCCTCGCCCACATGCAAGGCGATGCCGGGATAGGCATCGAGGAAGGTCCCGAGCGTGGGCATGATGAAGTGTTTGGCGAGCGTCCCCTGAAGATTCACGCGTAGCAGCCCTTTTGGTGGCGCGTCGCGAAATGCCCCGTCGGTTTCCTCCAGGTCGGCCAGCAGTCGTACGCAGCGGCGGTAGTACTCCTCCCCCTCCAGCGTCAGCCGCACCTGGCGTGTGGTGCGCTCCAGCAACCGCACGCCGATGCGTGCCTCCAGTCGCTTAATCAGATTGGTGACGGTCGCACGCGGAATCTGTAGATCGTCGGCCGCGAGCGAGAAGCTGTGCCGGTCGGCAATGCGCACGAAAACCTGCATTTCCTGAAATCTATCCATGTTGTTCTGCCCCCGGGGGTTGTCGGTCATCCGCGCCGTTGCCCGTCATAGTGCCATCGATTTGTTAATGCAAATGGAATTCTGAAAACAAATCATCCCCAATTATCTTTTAAATGGAATGAACCAGAATGTCCTCACCGATCACCTGAACTGGAAACCACCATGAAAACGTCTCAAATCGCCCTGATCACCGGTGCTTCGCGCGGCATTGGCGCCACCATCGCCCGCCGTCTGGCACGTGACGGCTTCTCCGTCGCCATCAACTACGCCTCGAACGCCGCCGAGGCCGACGCACTGGTGGCCGAGCTGGTCGACGCCGGGACCGCCGCCATCGCCGTGAAGGCGGACGTCTCGAAGTCGGCCGAGGTGAAGGCGATGTTCGATACGGTCGAGCAGCAGCTCGGCAAGATCGACGTGCTCGTGAACAACGCCGGGATTCTCAAGACGGCCCCCCTCGCGCAAACCAGCGACGAACTGTACGAGCAGAATTTCGCGATCAACACGCGTGGCGTCTTCAATACGCTGCGCGAAGCGGCGACGCGCATGAACGAAGGCGGTCACATCGTCAATGTGTCGAGCACCACGCTTGGACTGAACATGCCCGGCTACGCCATCTACAACGGCACCAAGGCGGCGGTAGAGTCCTTCACGCGGGTGTTCGCCAAGGAACTGCGCGGGCGTCGCATCACCGTCAACGCCGTTGCGCCGGGCCCGGTAGCGACTGAATTGTTTCTGAACGGCAAGACCGACGAACAGATTCAGACCTTTGCCAAGATGCCACCGCTCGAACGCCTCGGGCAGCCCGACGATATCGCAAACGTCGTGGCGTTTCTCGCTGGTCCGGACAGCGGCTGGGTCAATGGCCAGGTGCTGCGCGCCAACGGCGGCGTCGTTTGAACGTCACGGCGATGAAGTGCTTTCGCCAAGCCGCCATGCTGCTGTCGCTCACCGCGCTGATTGGTGCGACGGCCGCATGTGCGCGCCCCGACCCGCAGGAGACCCCGTCCATGAAACCCAGCGTGACCTACTTGCATTTGCTGCGCCACACCCCGTTTTTCACCGACCTGACGACGGACCAGTTGCGCTGGGTCATCGGACACTCGCGTGAGTGGGAGGTGGCCAAGGGGCAACCCATCGTCAGGCCGGAAAGTCCGAAAGATTTCGATGGGTACTGGATCCTGCTGGATGGTGGATGGGATCTGGTCGTGAGCGGGCAACGCTACCCGAGCGGACATGCCGATCCGGGGAAATGGTTCAACCGTGACCGCGTGAGCAACCACGATTACCGGCTCATCGCCAACGATCACAGTTACGTCATGCATATCGCCGCCGCCGATATGGACGACATGCTGGCGAGAGGTTTCAGGTTCGACCGTCACCTCGCCGCAGGAAAGCAGCTCTACAGCGGCCTGAATGCTACTGAAGGATCGCCCGCCGCGCAGTAGCGCGGGCGGTGTCGATTCCACCCGATTCCATCGAACTTAATCTTCGTTTGCTCTTTGAAGGGAGCCGTCGTCATGTCTCAAACCCTGCCTCAAACCATTTTGATCACCGGTGCCTCGTCGGGCTTCGGCCTCATGACCGCCAAAGCGCTCGCCAAGGCTGGCCACATCGTCTACGCCTCCATGCGCGACACCTCGGGCAGAAATGCACCGCGCGTGGCGGAAGTGGCGCAATGGGCGTCGGACAATGCAGTGGACTTGCGCACCGTCGAGCTGGACGTGCAGTCGGAGGCGTCGGCCGCGGCCGCCATCCAGAGCGTGGTCGCCGACGTGGGCCGTCTGGATGTCCTCATCCACAACGCCGGGCATATGGTCTTCGGTCCCGCCGAGGCCTTCACGCCAGAACAGATGATTCAGCAGTACGACGTCAATGTGCTCGGTGCACAACGCGTCAACCGCGCCGCCCTGCCGCACCTGCGCAAGCAAGGCCGCGCGCTGATGTTGTGGGTGGGTTCGTCGTCGACGCGGGGTGGTACGCCACCGTTCCTCGCGCCGTACTTCGCCGCGAAGGCCGCTATGGACGCACTGGCCGTGTCGTATTCGACCGAGCTTTCGCGCTGGGGTATCGAGACAACCATCATGGTGCCGGGCGCCTTCACCAAGGGGACGAATCATTTCGCCCACTCGGGTAAGCCTGCCGATGCGCATATCGCCGCCGAGTACGAGCAAGGGCCGTATGCGGGAGTGGCCGAAGCCGCGCTCAAGGGGCTCGCTGGTCTGGAACCGGCAGACGCGGACCCTGCGGAAGTGGCAAGCGAGATCGTGCGTGTTGTCGATCTGCCGCACGGCCGTCGCCCGTTCCGCGTGCACGTCGACCCGTCGCAGGACGGCGCGGAGGTTGTCAACGCGGTGGCCGACCGCATGCGCCGTGAAATCTACAACGCCATCGCGCTTGGCGATTTGCTGACGCCGCGTCAGGTCTCCTGAGCGACTGACGCACAAGACAAGTACAGACGCGGAATCCCTTGCGCGGGGATTCCGCATCGTTGGCTCAGCCTGACTTCAGCCGACGTCTGCTACGCGAATCAGCTTGCGGTTCAGAAACTCCCCCATCCCGATCTCCGACAGCTCCCGCCCAAAGCCGGAGTTCTTGACGCCACCGAACGGCAGCCCCGGCGAATCGGCAAAGCACGAGTTGATGTAGACCATGCCGGAATCGATGTGCGACGCGATGCGTCGGGCGTTATCCACGTCGGCATCGAACACGTAGCCGCCCAACCCGTAAGGCGTGGCGTTCGCTAGCCGGATGGCCTCTTCCTCAGTGTCCACGACGTAGAACGACAGCACCGGCCCGAAGGCTTCCTGCGTGTAGAGCGGGTTATTCGCGTCAATGTCGGTGATGATCGTCGGCTCAAGGTAGAAGCCGGGACGCGCGACGCGCTTGCCACCGAAGACGATGCGCCCCCCTGCGGCCTTGGCGTCCTCGATCTGCTTGAGCAGTCCATTCAGCGCGCGTTCGCTCACGAGCGGGCCGAGCAGCGTGTCTTCGTCGGTCGGGTCCCCCACCTTGATGGCGGCGAACTTCTCTCGCAGCGCCGACAGCATTTGCTCGCCGCGCTCGTGTCCGATCACGATGACGCGCTTGATGTTGACGCACCCTTGACCCGAATTGAACGTACGGCCCATCACAATCTGTTCGACGGCGTGATCCATCGGCGCGCCGGGCATCACAATCGCCGGATCACTGCCGCCAAGCTCCAGAATGACCTTCTTCAGATTGCGTCCGGCACGCTCGCCCACGGACGTACCGGCACGCTCGCTCCCCGTCAGCGCGACGCCGCGCACGCGGAAGTCGTCGATGAGCTTGCCGATCTGGTCGATGCTGCAGAAGAGATTGGTGTAAGCGCCTTGCGGTGCCCCCGCCTCTTCTAACAGGCGCGCGAACGCCAATGCACATTGCGGCACATTCTCAGCATGCTTCATTAGCACCACGTTGCCCGCGATCAGTTGCGGCGCGGCCACGCGGACCAGTTGGTAGTAAGGGAAATTCCACGGTTCGATGGCGAGGATCACGCCGATGGGCTCGGACAGCAGCATGGCCCCCGGTTCGTCCGGCAGCGCTTGCGGCGCCAGCAGACGTTCGCCATTGGCGGCGTAGTAGTCGAGAATATCGGCGACGAGATCGATCTCCATGTAGCCGAAGCGCGTCACCTTGCCCATCTCAAGCGTCGGATAGGTGACGTATTCGTCGCGCTTCTCGCGCAGGATCTTCGCGGCACGTGCAATGACGGCGATGCGCTCTGCCACCGGCCGGAATCGCCAGTCCTCCCGATACAACGTGTCGGCCTTCTCCAGGGCGGCGAACACCTCGGCGTCGGATTGAAGCGGAAACTCTTTCAGAAGTTGGCCCGTTGCGGGGTTGATGCTCTGGAAGCTCATGAGAAAACTCCTTGCAATGGATGCGTTGCCTGAGAACGTCGTGGCCATTGAGCCTCGACAATAACGTGTTGGAAATGCGCAATCGAAAACGTTTTCGATTTTGGGTGAGGAAATGCCGTCTGACGTGAAACCATCAGGCCGGAGGCGCTTGCGTGAAACGCGACGTGCCTTCGGGCGACACATGCCACGCAACGGCGCAGTCGGTGTAAATCTCCGCTTGTGGACGAATGCCCGCCTTGTCGTCTAGCGTGCCTGCCTTGACCAACACGATGCCGGGCAGGTTTGATGCCTTCGTCAACACTGGCGAGCCACAATTCCCACAGAAATGCCGACAGGACGGCGTCCCGCTATCCCCGATGTCGACCAGGAATTTCGTCTCGCCTGTCTGCTCGTAGTCGGCTTCCCTGACCAGCAGATTGACCGAAAACGCACTGCCGCTCGCCTTCTGGCAATGAGTGCAATGGCAAATCACGGTTGCTTGCGGTTCATCCTTCAGCGTGTAACGGACGGTGCCGCACAGGCAGCTTCCTTCGCGTACTTTCATGGCGCATTCCTTCATCAAACAGTTAGTCTCGAAAACGATTTCGTAAGAGTGTCAAAAAAAGGCCGTGCGATAGCACGACCGTACGATCCCCAAAGCTATTGGGCGCCGATGGCGCTGCCATGAGAGGCACGAAGGATCAACTCCGGTGACCAGACTTCTTGCAGCGTTTCGACGGGGCGACCATCCAGGTGCGCCAGCAGCAACTGCACCATGCGCTTGCCCGCCTCCACCGTCGGCGCGGAAAAGGTTGTCAGCGGCGGATTCAGATACGGGCCGAGCGGATGATTGTCGCAGCCGATCACACCGACGTCGGTGCCGGGACGTCGCCCCGTTTCGACGATCGCCTGCATTGCACCGCTCGCAATCAGATCATGCCCGCACATGAGCGCCATCGGTGGGTGCTTCATGCTCAGGAGTTGCCGTGCGCCCTTCAATCCGCCCTCCTCGGACAGATCGCACTCCACGATGAGGTCCGGATCGAACGGGAGCTTCGCAGCGTCGAGCGCGGCAAGATAGCCTTCGCGCAGATGCTGACTGAGCATGAGGTAGCCCGGCGTAGCGAGCAATCCGATGCGACGATGTCCCAGACCAATGAAGCGCGCCGTGCCGTTACGTCCCGCCACGGTCCGGTCGATATCGACATAAGGAAACGGATCCCCTGTCTCGCTCCGCCCCAGTGTGACGAATGGAATCCCGCGATCCTGGAGCAACTGGATTCGGGCATCGTCGCGTCGCGTTCTGCCGAACATGACGGCGTCGACACGCTGACGCTCGACGAGCCGGTGAAAGCTCTCGACTTCCGATTCCACCGTCCGCGCCGTGACGATGACCAGTTGGAATGGCGTCTTCTCCAGTCCCTGATCGATGCCCATCAGCAGATCGAGGAAAAACGGCTGCGCGAAGTGCGCTTGCGGTGGCGACAGGACAAAGCCAATCGTCTCCGACGACCCCATGCGCAACCGTCGGCCTGCCGGATCGGGCGAGAACCCTAGCCCGCTGGCGGCTTCCAGCACCCTCTGCTTCGTCGCTTCGCTCACGTCCGAACGGCCATTTAGCGCCTTCGAGACCGTAGACACGGAAAGGCCCAGATGGCGTGCGAGTTCGACGATGTTGGTGCGCTGTTTCATTGCAGGTTGCGTAGTTTGCGGATATCGAAAACGTTTTCGATGAGGCGAACTATAGCAGATGCGGAACGATGTTGCCGACCGGGCGCGCTCTGTACTACCCGCCTGGCCGACAAATCCCGTCAAATGGCAGTCGCTGTCTGCGCCAACGTATCGCGGTAAGCAAAGAGGCCCGGCACGCCACCCGTAGCCACGAACAGAACGTCTGCCCCTGAGGGAATGCGGTCGCTCGCAATATCGGCCAGCAGTCCCGAGAACGCCTTCCCCGAGTACACCGGGTCCAACAGAATGCCCTCGGTCCTCGCCAGCAGATGGACCGCGTCGACCATGGCTTGCGTGGGAATGCCATAGGCCGCACCGCGATAGCCGCCGTCGATCACGACGTCGGCGTGCGCATCCACGTCCGCCGGGTTCCCGCCGAGCAGTTCCAGCGCGTTGCGCGCCAATGCTGCCGTCTTGACGTGTGTGACATCACGATCCGCAAGCACGGAGTAGGCTTTTACACGAGCGCCTCGCTGACCGGCAAACGTCAACCCGGCAATCAGTCCGGCCTGCGTCCCGTGGCTGCCGTTGGGGATCACGATATGACGGAATTCGATGCCGTTCTGGGCTTCGAATTCGAGGATTTCCTGAGCACACTGCGCGTACCCTAATGTCCCCAGAGGCGACGACCCACCGGCAGGAATGACCATCACGCGGTGCCCTGAGGACGCCAGTTCGGCCGCTCTCGCATTGGCGGCGGCCATGACGTCCCGATCCGACGGCACGACCGTCAGCGGCGCCCCGAAGATCCGGTCGAGCAACACGTTCCCGCCTTCGCGGTACTCGGTGTCGTGAATGGCCACCATATCGGAGAGAAACAGTTCGCAAGCGATGCCGAGTTTCGCGCAGGCGGCCGCCGTGAGTCGCGCATGATTCGACTGAATGCCGCCCACAGTGATCACCTTGTCGGCGCGCTCGGCCTGCGCCTGTCCGAGCAGGAACGTCAGCTTGCGAAGCTTGTTGCCGCCGTTACCGACATCGCCGATATCGTCGCGCTTGACGAAGATCCGGATGCCGCGCGATTGAGCGCCACACGCCTGCTCAAGACGCTCGATGCGCGTCACCGGCGTTGACAGGCGCGTCAACGCGACGGTCGGAAATTTACCCAGTGCAGATGCGAATGATGAAATCAAGATGCCTCCCCATCAGAGATTCGTTTCCCGCGAAAATGGCTTATGCTAATTCGCGTGAATCAGCATTCATTTTCGCGGCATGATCGAAGCATCCTCTAAAAATCCCGATGCCGTGACAAGCGACGATTTTTTACTTTGGAATTAGACAGGCTAATGCGAAACGTGGTCGACGCTTCTTTGCTTGGTGCATTACGCTCGTTCACCGTGGCGGCAAAGCTGCTCAGTTTTACGCGCGCGGCAGACGCACTCAACCTCACGCAAAGCGCTATCAGTCAGCAGATGCGTCAGTTGGAACGGCGTCTGGGGTATCCGCTGTTCGTGCGCGGCCATCGGAGTCTCGCGTTGACCTCAGAAGGCATCACGCTGCTCGAAGGCGCACAACGGGCGTTCGACGAAATCGAATCGACGCTGGCGAGCATTTCCAATTCGGTCACGCCGGTGAAGGTCGGATGCTGCCCTTCGTTCGCCCTGCATTGGTTAGTGTCGCGGCTGTCGCAGTATCACCACCACGACGAACGCAACCCGGTGCAGTTGATGGCGGAGTTCGGCGCACTCGGCGTCGCGACAGACAACATCACGGAAATCGATCTGGCGATTCGGTACTGCGTCGAGACCCAGGGCACGCCTGGCAGTCGCACCGGATTGTTTGACGAGTGGTTGATTCCCGTGGCAACGCCCGCCTATCTCCAGCGCACGCCGATACTTGCCGAGGGACGCATCGACGGGTCCTGCGTGTTGCTACACGATGCGTTTGCGTGGCCGGGGGCGGAAGCGTCGGCGGAATGGCAGGCCTGGATGCATGCGATCCGGCCCGACTGGCTGCCTTTCGTGAACGGCCCGCGCTTCAATCTGGCGAGCATGGCATACAGTGCAGCGCTCAATCATCAGGGCGTGGCTATCGGCCGCGCCTCCCTGATCGTGGACGAGTTGGCCGATGGACGCCTCGTGCCTGTGCTGCCGGTGGCGGTTCGCTCACCCGCAAGCTACTGGACGGTGACGCGCAATCATGAGTCGACATCGGTCGGCGTGTTCGAGGCGTGGCTGGCGACTCAGGCCGCGCAATTCGTGCAAGGCCGCACGTCGGCGTTGCAGCGAATGGGCATCGATCTGTACGAAAGGCATTAGTGTGGTAGCGCCCTAGTCCCTTCCTAGTCCCTTATTGCCCGCCCTTTTTCTTCTTTCCTCGTCGTTTGCCAACGGGGGCTTCGGGTTGTTCAACGACGGGATCGAACGCTTGCCCGTCCAGCGCTGTGTCTGCCTCAGCCTTGGTAGCCTGCGCATACTCCGCACTGAACTTGCCGCTGTCGAGCAGTTGCGGGGCGATAGTGTCGTTGGTAGGGATACCCGGCACCCATTGCGCCACATTGTCGTCAAGCGCGGAGGTTTTCCCCGTCCCTCGATACTTGACGACCATCTCGTTCCACGCACCACCATGCACATTGGCCCGAGAGTGTTCGGAGAACGTCTGGTAGAAGATCGCGTTGCGACGCAGTGGATCGTTCAACTTCTGTTCCAAGGTCTCGCGCAAGGGGTTGTGATCCGTGCCTAGTGCCGCATGCGTCTTCCTGACGTGAAGATCGTCACCCTTGTCCTTATGGGTATAGGCCCCCACGGACGACTGAATGTCCCCCTTGTCGAAGAAGACCGGTCGAGTCACGAGAGCGCGCATCGCTTTGGCGTGCTTTTGCAGATTCTGCTCGTCGGCATCTAATTCGTCTTCCGGTTGTTTCGACCGGAACACCGATTTCGCGGTCTCGTTGAACAGGCTAAAGCTCGCGTTCAGATTTTCGGGCAAGAGTGCGGCAGCCGTGCCGCGATCGCGCAGGAAGACCGTATTCTTCAAGTTGCCCTCAAGGTCGCCGTAAAGCAACGACGACGGCGCCGCACCGATTGGCACGAGTCCTGAGTCGGCCTCTTTCGTTTTCTCCTTGTGCGCCCTGAAGCGCTCCGGACTGAGGGCGACGTTCAGTGCGTCTGCCCCCACAAGCTCTTCTCCGCCCTCTTTGCTCGCACCCAATTGGGTCGACTCGGCGATCCGTTTGGGTTCATGCCATGTGCGGTAAACCACCCGATTTTCCTCAAATGCCGCGTCGAGCGAGTCCGTTGCTTCATGTTCCGCAATGGCGTGCATCAGGTCCGTACCAAACTTCAGAATGGCTGCGGCAGGCAACGATTGCAGACCACCATGAAACGCGAGCAGCATCTCCGACTTGGCCTGCTGTTTTTCCACGGGCTTCAGCGACTTGTCCCCATCGATTTCCGCAAGACACTGCATGAAGGCGGCGTAGGCACCCGCATGATCTTCCTCCGGAATCTCGTCCCGCCATACAACATCCGGTCGGCCCGGATAGCGCGCACCGTCCTTGGGCTTTGCCGAGCTGCTGGCCAGATGGTCGAGCACCTCGCCAGTCAACACCGACACCCAGGGATTCAGACGCGCCTGAAGTTCGAAACGTCCATCGGCAAACTGTCGGATACGTGTGTCCCTCGGCCGAAGCTGGCCAACCTGACGCGCAATCGAAATCGGATCGGCGCTCGCTTCGATGCCTTTCATCTGCACGTGGCCAGGCGCGACGACGGCAGTGTTGGCGTGCAGCGCGTCGGCCACTGGCGTCGCGTTGGGCTGCGTAACGGGTTTGAGCGATTGCGCCAGATGGTGGAGGTTGACGGCGCCGACGTCGGGCCGCCGACTCAACGTGACTTCGCCGTCGTTGAGTCCGCCTGTGAGACCGCGCGTGTAGAGATCGTCGGTGACACGCCGTTGCGCGGGCGTCGCCTCCGAGGGAAAAAGACGGTCGATGCGTTTGCGCTGTGCGATGACCAGAGGGCTGTCGTTCACGGCGCTTTGCAGACTGCGCAACTGTGCAGTGGCGGGCCGGTTATCGACGAAGTGATAGCGCTGTGTGGCCGTTTTCGGCCCGGGAGATTCCCGTGCGACCGCGCTTCGATTGTCGTTATCCTGATGCGGCTTCGCACGGAATTGCATGGTCGGTGACGCTCCCGTCGGTTGTCCCGGCAATTCCAGCGGATTCTACTACGGAAGCATGTGGCCGACGCACCCGTCATCGCGGCACGTCAGCCCCTACCCCCCGACCTACCGCTCGTACTTCTCCACGAACGCTGCCGAACTCAGGTTTCTGAAATCGGCGAGCGCCGCGTCCAGCTGCGCCGGATTCCAGTCCCACCACGCAATCGCCTGCATGCGCTCGGCGGTACGGTCGTCCATGCGATAGCGCAGCACCCGGGCGGGTACACCAACGACGATGGCGTACGGCGGCACGTCCTTCGTCACCACGGCACCGGAGCCAATCGCGGCCCCCGTGCCGATGCTCACGCCCGGCATGATGATCGCGTTGTGGCCGATCCAGACGTCCGGTCCGATCGTGATGGCGTCCTGCGCTCGCCAGTCGAAGATTTCGGCATCGTCGTCGAGCGACATACCGTATGAGCGCGAAC
Organism: Pandoraea sp. NPDC090278; assembly: GCF_044772185.1. NCBI lineage: Bacteria > Pseudomonadati > Pseudomonadota > Betaproteobacteria > Burkholderiales > Burkholderiaceae > Pandoraea > Pandoraea sp. NPDC090278. Next base: position 1,176,893 of record NZ_JBIVYJ010000001.1, read on the forward strand.
GATACGTGAAGTGATGCAGCGTCGCGCGCCACATCGGATGATTCGACGGATTGATGCGAACGCCCGTCGCGATATTCACGAACTTGCCGATGTGCGCGTGCGCGATCTGGTTGCTACCCATCGCGTACCCGTAGTCGCCTATCGTCGACGCCCGCACTGCCGAATTCGGTCCGAGATAGGTAAAGCGTCCGAAATCGCTATCGCGCACGAGCGACGTCGGATCGATTTCCGGTACCTCGCTCAACACCCGAGCGCCGGTCCACGGATCGACGCCCTCCCCACAATTGATACGTTGCATACCGCCCTGCCCTCAATGCACCAGACTGCGCAGGTACGCCGAAGCGCGCTCTGCACAAGCCACCAACACGAACGTGACGATCAGCAGGTACGACACCGTCTGGTAGTCGAACAGGTTCATCGCCGTGAGCAACTGGAAACCGATGCCGCCCGCGCCCACGAAACCGAGCACCAGCGACGACCGCAGGTTCTCGTCGAAACGGAACAGCCCGATCCCCAACAGCGACGGCAACACGCCCGGAATGACCGCATGGGTGAGCACGGCGATGCGTCCCGCGCCGGTGAGCGTCAGCGCTTCGACCGGCCCCATGTCCATGTCTTCGATGACTTCCGCGAACAGACGTCCGAGCATGCCGACAGAGTGCACGGCGAGCGCCAGTGCGCCGGGGAACGGCCCGAGACCGACCGCCGTCACGAACAGCAACGCCCACACCAGATCGGGCACTGCGCGCGTCACGCCGATCACCGCACGTGCACCGTAGTACAGCGGCAATCCCGGCGTGACGTTCTTTGCCGCGAGAATCGCCAGCGGGAACGCAAGCAGAATGCCGAACACCGTGCCGAAGATCGCAAGGTCGATGGTTTCCAGTACCGGGCGCAGGTTCGGAATGAACTGCGCAAAATCCGGCGGCATGGCGCGCGAGATGATGTCGGCCATGCCGTGTGCGCCGGTGATCAGATCCTGCGGACGCGCCTGCACGACGATCCACGCCTGCACGAACAACGCGATGGCGATCACCACACCGAGCAGCGTCAGCGCGTTGCGCAAGCCCGCAGGCATCTCTCCCGGGCCACGACCGCCCCGCATTTCAAGCACTGTACTCATGAAGCCTCGGTGACATAAAGATTGGCGATTTGACGGGCGGACACCTCACGCGCCGGTTGATCGAATTCCATCACGCCGCGACGCAGTCCGACCATACGGTCCGCATAGCGCATGGCGAGATCCGGCTGGTGCAGCACCACGACGACGGCCAGTCCGTCCTCGGTCGCAAGACGGCGCAACAAGCGCATGACTTCGTCGGCGGCTTCGGGATCGAGACTCGCGACGGGTTCATCGGCCAGCAATACATGCGGCTCCTGCGCGAGGGCACGGGCGACGGCGACACGTTGCGCCTGACCACCCGACAGCGTGCCAGCACGTTGTTTTTCGAGATGCAACAGGCCGACTTCGTCGAGATATGCGCGGGCCGGTTCGATGGTTTCGCGCGGCACGCGTCCGAGTGCGGTCGCGAGCGTGCGGTGACGGCCGAGTGCGCCACAGCTCACGTTGGCGATCACGCTGCGACGCTTGACCAGATTGGCGTTCTGCGAGATCAGTGCGAGCGGCAGACGCGCTTCGCGCAGCGGCTCGCCGGACAGCTTGACCAGATCGCGTCCGGCCAGATTCACACTGCCCTGCGTCGGCCGGTTGATGCCGACCACGCACTTCATGAAGGTCGATTTGCCGGAGCCATTGCTACCGAGCACCACAACCATTTCGCCGGCCTCGACCGACAGATTGAAATCGCGCAACGCGGTATGACCGTTCGCGTAGCACATCGTCAGATTCTGAACGGCGAGCTTCACACCGGGGGCGAGTTTGGTACGGCGAAACGCACCCGGCGTGCTGGCATGTGCGGCCCCGGCGGCCGCGAACGCGTCAGCCGGGGTCAATGCCAATCCGTCCGTTGATTTGGACAAGGTGTTCACAGTTTCGACAGATCGATATGGAGGGTGGAGACGAGATCGCGAATCTGGTTGTAAGCCGCGTCGTTCTGCGGCACGGTCTTGAGCGCCGGGGTCGCGTTGGCGGCCATGAACTTCTGGTCGGCTTCCGGCAGTTCCTTCAGGTCGAGGTTCGACAGGATCTTCGCCAGACGCGTCTTGAACTCGGCAGGCAGATCGCCACGAACGGCCATCGGGTCGACCGGGATCGGGTCTGACTTCCACAGCGTGACGTAAGCCTTGTCGTCGTATTCGCCGTGCAGACGCGCGCTGGAGATTTCTTCGCTGTTCAGTTCGCCAGCGACGACCTTGTGGTTACGCAGGGCTTCAAACGACGCCGTGTGGCTACCCGCATAGATGGCCTTCACACCCTTGTCCGGGTCGATGCCATTCTTGCGCAGACCGTAAGCCGGGAACAGGTGGCCCGAGGTCGATGCCGGATCGGCGTACGCGAACGACTTGCCTGCCGTGTCGGCCAGCGTCGTCACACCCGAACCCGGCCACGTGACGATCGATGCGTAGTAGTTCTGCGGCGAACCGTTTTCGTTGGCGAACGTGGCGACGGCTTCGGCATGCGCGACCTGATGCGCGAGCACGTAGCCGAGCGGGCCGAACTGGGCGAATTCGAGCTTGTTGTTGCGCATCGCTTCGATCTCGGCGTTGTAGCTCGTGGTGATGTACAACTCGACCTTGCAGCCGAGCTTGTCGCCGATCAGCTTGGCGAGATCGGTGTAGACCGGCAGCATACGTGCCGACGACTCGTACGGCTCGACGCCGAAGCGGACGACACCATTGTTCGGGCACTCGCCGGCGGCGTGTGCTGCACCGCTGGCGACAGCAGCAAAGAAGGCGACGGCGGCGAAGCGTTTGATAGCTTTCATGAATTCCCTCTGGGTTGTACTACGGGCGTGCGAAAACTCTGCTGCGGATTCTAGGAATCGGATATGACAGAACCGTGATGCATTTATCTGAACGTCTAGACGATTTTGTTACTAAAAATTACGCCTTGAATTCGTGACGATTCTGCATATGGACACGCCAAAGTCACACATCCATCACGTCGCGCGCACTACAATGCGCCCTGATCGATGAACATATGAAGTCCAGAGGATGACGTCGCTATGACAGCGAGTGGGAATGCACTACTGAGTGCAAATGCAGGCAATGGGGAGCGTGTGGAGCGTGGCGCAGGCGTGGCCGTCTGGCGTCAGATCGAGCAGATTCTTGCCAAGGAGATTGCCGCCAACGGCTTCGGCGACGAAGGCCGTCTGCCGAGCGAAGGAGAACTCGCGAAGCGTTTCGACGTGAACCGTCATACAGTGCGACGCGCGGTGCTGGGGCTGGCCGCGAACGGTCTGGTGAGCATCGAGCAAGGACGCGGCACCTTTGTGCAGCACGGCGCCATCGACTATCTGATCGGACGACGCACGCGTTTCACCGAGAACCTGCGTCAGCAACATCACGCAGCCGAAGGACAGATGCTCTCGGCGGTGCGCCTTCAGGCCGATGCGGCCGTCGCCAAGGAGCTGGAATTGCGTGTGCGCGCGCCGGTATGGCGCATCGAGTCGCTGCATGCGGCCGATGGCGTGCCGCTGACCTACGCGTGCAACTGGTACCCTGCTGCGCGCTTCCCGGATCTGCCGAGCCTGCTCGAAGAAGACAGCAGCATCACGCGCGCGCTCGCCTCGATGGGCGTGCCCGACTATCTGCGCAAGTGGAGTCGCATCGGCAGCGTGTTGCCGGACACCGAGATCGCCTGGCGTCTCGGCGTGAACCGTCAGCAACCGGTGCTTTGGGTCGAAAACGTCGACGTCGATCTCGCCGGTGTGCCGATCAAATACGGCATCACGCACTTCGCTGCGGACCGCGTGCAACTGATGGTCGATACGTCGACGTGAACCCGCGTGGACCGGTCAGGCGAACGGTCCGTGCTTGCGACACGTTAGACAAGATGGGGCAATGAGGACGCGAGCAACGCAATGCCCGATGCTGTCAGCAGCGAGAGAACGATCTGGCGGAAACGGGCTTCGCTCAGACCGATGTACAGCCGCGCGCCGAGGAAGGTTGGAATCAGCATCGCCGGACCGACGATAGCGAACAAGGGCACGGCCTCTTTCGTCACGACGCCCGTCGCGAGATAGGCCCCCATCGTTACCGTCAGCATCGCCAGATTGAAATTCTGAATGACGGCACGCTGCGTATCCTTCTCGAATCCTCGCAGGGTGCACCACAACGTGGGCAATGTGCCCGCGAACCCGCCAATGCCGCTCAGCACACCGCCCGTCAGCCCTGCAACGGCGTCGCCGAACCGGCCGCCAGCCGTGATCTTCGGCAGATCCCGGGCAAGCAACATGCCCGGACACCAGACGACAAGCAACGTGCCCAATGCCGCCTTGAACCAGTTCATTTCCAGGTGCGGCAGAATCGCGACGCCTATCGGAATACCGGCCAGTCCGCCGAGCAAGAACGGCAACAATAGCTTCAGATTGAATCCGCGACGCATTGTCACGGCGCTCAGGAGTTGTCCGGTCAGTGCACCGAACACGGCCTGACATGCCGCGAGTTTGGGGTCCAGCGACCATGCCCAGAACGACATGGCGACCAGTCCGAAAGCGAAGCCGGAGATGCCTTGCACAAAACCGGCGACGACGGCGCCAACGGCCGTCAGCAGATAGATTTCGATCATCGCGCTTCCTGAGTGAGGCGTCTTCGCGTAAGGGCGTGTGACGATCAGGAAGATTGTGATGCGCTAAGCGCTCCCGGCGATTCGATCTCCGGATGTCCACATACGATTTGACTTATGGAGAACGCGGCACCCTCGGGATGGGGTGCCGCGCTTTTCAGACGATCACTCAGGCGATCAGTTCGCCATGACCGAGACGGCCTTCGTCACGAGATAGGCTTCCATCGCTTCCGGCCCGCCTTCCGAACCGTAGCCCGAATCCTTCACGCCGCCGAACGGCATTTCGGGGGACGGCGCGGCCGGTTGGTTGACCCACAGCATGCCCACTTCCAACTGCTGCGAGAGCAAATGCACGTTGCGGAACGATTGCGTGAACGCGTAACCGGCCAGACCGAACGGCAGACGGTTCGCTTCCGCAATCGCGTCTTCGAGCTTATCGAAGCCACGGATGGCCGCCACCGGGCCGAACGGCTCGTTGTTGAACACATCGGCTTCGAGCGACACATCGGTCAGCACGGTCGGTGCGAAGAAGTTACCCGACGTGCCGACGCGCTCACCACCCGTTGCAATCGTCGCGCCCGTGTTGCGTGCATCTTCGATGACGCGGCTCATGGCCGTAACACGACGTGCGTTGGCGAGCGGGCCGAGCGTCGTGCCTTCGGCAAGGCCGTCACCCAGCTTCAGCGATTCTGCGTGCTTGACGAGCGCCTTCGCGAACTCGTCTTTGATGCTGTTGTGCACGAGGAAACGCGTCGGCGAGATGCACACCTGACCGGCGTTACGGAACTTCGCGCCACCTGCTGCCTTGATGGCCAGCGCGAGGTCTGCGTCTTCGGCCACGATTACCGGCGCATGACCGCCCAATTCCATCGTCGCGCGCTTCATGTGCAGACCGGCCAGCGAGGCCAGTTGCTTGCCGACCGGCGTCGAGCCGGTGAACGTGATCTTGCGGATGATCGGGTGCGGAATCAGATAGCTCGAAATCTCGGCCGGATCGCCGAAGACCAGACCCACCACACCGGCCGGAACACCTGCGTCGACAAACGCTTGCAGCAGCGCGGCAGGCGACGCCGGGGTCTCTTCCGGTGCCTTGACCAGGAACGAGCAGCCGCAGGCCAGCGCTGCGCTCAGCTTGCGCACGACCTGGTTCACGGGGAAGTTCCACGGCGTGAAGGCGGCGACCGGACCGATCGGCTCCTTGAGCACCGTCTGCTGCGCATTCAGATTGCGCGACGGCACGACACGGCCATACACGCGCATGCCTTCGTCAGCGAACCATTCGATGATGCCAGCAGCCGAGAGCACTTCGACACGCGCTTCGGCAAACGGCTTGCCCTGCTCCTGCGTCATGAGGCGCGCAATCGAATCGGCACGTTCGCGCACGAGCACGGCGGCCTTGCGCATCGTCACGGCACGCTCGGCGGCCGGAATCTTGCGCCACGTGGCGAAACCGCGCTGGGCGGCGTCGAGGGCGCGGTCGAGGTCGGCGATGCCTGCGTGTGCGACTTTACCGATAGCGTTGCCCGTCGCCGGGTTGACGACGTCGAGCGTCTTGCCGCTGGCGGCATCGCACCACTCGCCGTTAATCAGAAGTTTGGTGTCTGTATAACCTGACGTAACCATATGAATTTCCTGAGAATGATTGGGCAAAGGCAAGGCGTACGAACCGATGGCCATCGGCCCTACGTACACCTCGCTGAGCATTACATCGACGCTTCCAGCATCTCGCGATAATCCTCAGCCGAGGCATCTCGCGGGTTGGTCTTGTGGCTGTGATCTTTCAGCGCACCCTCGATGATGCGCGGGAACTGCTCGCGAGTCACCCCCAGTTCCGCAAGTCCGCCCGGCAGGCCGAGTTTTGCGGTCATCGCGGCAATCGCCGGACCGACATCGTCGCCCGACGCAAGCCCCATCGCCTGCGCCAGCCGGTCGAGCTTGGAATCCTCCTGCATCGAAGGTGCCGTGCGGTTGAACGCGATCACAGCAGGCAACAGGATAGCGTTGAGCGTGCCGTGATGCAGGCGAGGATTGATGCCGCCCAACGAGTGGCTCAGGCTGTGCACACAGCCGAGGCCCTTCTGGAAGGCGAGCGCACCTTGCATCGACGCACTCATCATGTTCAGGCGAGCCTCACGATCGGACGGCTCGCGTGTCGCGCGCTCGATGTGCCGCCAGGCGCGCCAGAGGCCGTCGAGCGCGATACCGTCGGCGGGCGGGTTGAATGCCGGAGCCATGAACGTTTCCATGCAGTGCGCGATAGCATCCATACCGGTCGCTGCCGTCATTCCGGCAGGCAAACCCAGCGTCAGCGCGGGGTCGCAGATGGCCACACGCGGCACGACGTACGGGGAGATCACCCCGACCTTGCGGCCGTCGTCGAGAATCAGGATGGCCCCACGGCCGACCTCACTGCCAGTACCAGCGGTTGTCGGAATGGCGATAACGGGGGCCGTCGCCGACGTGATCCGCGCCGCGCCCCCTTCGATCACCGCGAAACTCTGCAACGGCCCCTCATGCGTTGCGCACACCGCAACACCCTTCGCCAGATCGATGGACGAGCCACCGCCCAACGCAATCACACCGTCGCATTCGTTCGCCCGATACATGGCGACCGCCTCGCGAACGACCGATTCGTTCGGGTTCGGCGGCGTCCCGTCGAAGACTGGCACCGACTCGCCCTGCCCCAGCGCGCTCAATACGGTGTTGAGCAAACCGGCGGCCCGAATGCCCGCGTCCGTCACGATCAGGGGACGGCGGATGCCGATGCGTTCGCATTCGCTCGCGAGAAGCCGGATCGAGTCGAAGCCGAACTGGATCTGGGTGATGTAGTTAATGAGGGACATAGTGGATGACGAAAAGTTATAGGAAAGCTATGCTCACGCAGAGATTTCGCAGTGTATGGCCCATCGTGCTGCGGCGATATTGACAGCATTTGATAGCGATATAACTTTTCATCAAGACAATGACGCCTCCCTCGCTCAATTCGATCATCTCCCGGCTGCACGTCAAGCAACTCCGGTTGCTCATCGCCATCGAGGAACACGGTTCGTTGCTGGGCGCGGCCAAGCAGCTCGCGATGACGCAACCCGGTGCCAGCAAGGCGTTGCATGAAATCGAGACGACCTTCGGCACCGCCCTGTTCGAACGCTCGAACCGCGGCCTCGAACCGAACGCCGTCGGGCACTGTGTGATTCGCTATGCACGTCTGATCCAGTCGGATCTGGCGCACCTGCGCGAAGAGATGGTCGGGATCATGCGCGGACACGGCGGGCGCGTGTCGGTGGGCGTGATCATGGGGGCCGTGCCGTTGCTCACCGACGCCATCACGGCAGTCAGCGAGGCGCAGCCCGAGATGTCGATTGAAATCGTAGAAGACACGAGCGCCGCCCTGCTCAGTCAGATCGATGCCGGTCGACTCGATCTCGCCGTGTGCCGCACCAGCGTCAGCCAGACGCCCTACCTATACGACAGCACCTTCGTTCAGGACGAAACGCTCGCCGTCATCGCCAATACTGCACACCCGCTGGCCGATGCCGCCCACGTGTCGCTCGAAGATCTTGCGCACTACCGCTGGGTTGTCTATCGGGCCAACATGCCGATGCGACGGCTGCTGGAGCGGGAGTTTCATGACGCAGGCTTACGGTTTCCCGCGCATTTACTGGAAACGACGTCCGCGTTTGCAACGGTGTCGTTGCTTCAGAAGAACCCGTCGCTGGTGGCGCTGGTGTCGATCGACGTGGCGCGCTTCCATACCGGGCACGGCATCGCTTGCACGCTTCCCCTGACGCTGTCGTCGCTCAGCGAGCCGTACGAGCTGGTCACGCGACGCGGCGCACCAGTGTCGCACGGCGCGCAGATGCTGATGGATGCCATCGTCGCGAATGGCGCCATCCGGGGTGAATAAGCGGGGGCCCATCCGCCCCACTGTGTCGCAGGTATGCGTCCCTCGCATGGCGAAGGGACGCGATATCGCCGTTTGCTCTGAGAAAAAGTTATAGCGCTAACGCAAACGTTCAGTGTACTGACGTTCCCCGCCTTTGTAGACTTCGTCCGGTCATTAAAAAACAAGGTGGAGACAATGAGCGGAATAGCGCCCAACAGCGCAGGCACCCCCGGCCTGACGTCAACAATGAAAGAAGCGATGGTGCCCGACGCCGAGCGTCGACGCGCACTCCTCGGCAGCGCCGTGGGCAGCACCATCGAGTGGTACGACTACTTCCTCTACGGAACGATGGCGTCCATCATCTTCGCGAAGCAATTCTTCCCGAGCACCGATCCGCTGGTCAGCAACCTCCTGGCGCTGGCGACGTTCGCGCTGGCCTTCGTCATTCGTCCGCTGGGCGGTGTGATCTTCGCGCACATCGGCGACCGCGTCGGCCGGAAGAAGACGCTGGCCATCACGCTAACAATGATGGGCATGTCGACGGTACTCATGGGTTTGCTGCCCAATTACGACCAGATCGGCGTATGGGCACCGATCCTGCTCTCCGTACTGCGCCTGATGCAAGGGCTGGCGCTCGGCGGTGAATGGGGCGGCGGTGTGTTGCTGGCGGTCGAGTATTCACCCCGCCATCGTCGTGGCTTCTACGGTGCGGTGCCGCAGACGGGAGCGGTGCTCGGGCTGGCGCTCGGCAATATCATCACGTCGCTGCTGAGCAACTCGATCAGCGACGCCGACTTCCAAAGCTGGGGATGGCGTATTCCGTTCGTCGGCTCGATCGTGCTCGTGCTGATCGGCATGTGGATTCGTAACGCCGTGGGCGAGACACCGTCGTTCAAGAAGATCATGACCACGCGCACTGAGACGCGTATTCCCCTCAAGGAAACGTTGCAGGATCACTGGCGTTCAGTGCTGATCGCCATTGGCGCAAAGGTCGTGGAGACGTCGACGTTCTTCCTGTATGCCACGTTCACGATCTCGTACATGATTGGCCACGGTTTCCAGCGCTCGGACATTCTGAACATCGTGCTGGTCTGTGCGCTGATCGCCTTCCCGTTCATGCTCTACTTCGGGCATCTGTCGGACAAGATCGGGCGCAAGAAGGTATTCCTGTGGGGTACGGTCGCATTCATCGTGTGGATCGGGCCGTACTTCTGGCTGCTGAATCAGAAGTCGATTCTGCTGGCGTCGGTGGCCGTGGGCGTCGGTCTGAGCGTGATCTGGACGACCTATGGCTCGATGATCGGCACGTTGCTCGCTGAGGCGTTCCCGCCGTCGATTCGCTACACCGGGATGTCGCTCGGCTATCAGATCGGTGCGGCGCTCGTGGGCGGTCCGATGCCATTGATTGCCACTGCGCTCGTCGCCTACTTCGGCGGCAGCTACGTGCCGGTGGTCTTCTTCATGATCGCGTGTGCGCTGGTCTCGGTCGTCGCCGTCGCACTGGTGAAGGACCGTAGCGGGTTGCCGCTGGACGACTGATCGTCTCGCACGCAACTCACAAAAAAAGGCCGCCAGCGTCAAACTGGCGGCCTTTCTTATTGCCTCGAACGGCTGAGAACGATCAGCGAGCCGGGACCGGCGGCAGCGATTCGTGCGTGCCCGACGTGCGCTGCGCAGCCTTGTGCACCATCGTATAGGCGTAGTCGACGCCCATGCCGTAGGCACCGGCGTGTTCCTTGACGAGCTTCATCACGGCATCGTACGTATCGCGGTGCGCCCAGTCGCGCTGCCATTCGAGCAGCACCTGCAACCACGTAACCGGTACTGCGCCCGCCTGCACCATGCGCTGCATGGCGAAATCGTGGGCTTCCTTGCTGGTGCCGCCCGAGGCGTCGCCGACCATGTAGATTTCGTAGTCGCCTTCGAGCATGGCGCACAAGGCGAAGGTCGTGTTGCAGACTTCGGTCCACAAGCCCGCGACGATCACCTTCTTGCGGCCGTTGGCCTTGAGCGCATCGCGCACCTTCTGGTCGTCCCACGAATTCATCGAGGTACGCTCAAGGGTCTTCGCGCCGGGGAATACGTCGAGGACTTCCGGATAGGTGTAGCCGGAGAACGATTCGCTCTCGACCGTCGTGATCGTCGTCGGGATATTGAAGATCTTCGCGGCCTTGGCCAGACCGACCACATTGTTCTTCAGCGCCTGGCGGTCCATCGACTGAACACCGAATGCCATTTGCGGCTGGTGGTCGATGATGATGAGCTGGCTGTTCTGAGGGGTCAAGACTTCGAGCTTGGGATTCGACATGGTCAGGGTCCTTTGACTTTATGTTGCGCGCGGGTGCACTGTGCAACCCGACAAAAGACTAGTCGACCCGGGGGATGCCGGAATATCACCTGATGGTATTAGTCCCCAAAACGGCGGCGTGTCGAGCGCGCCTCGGTCAGCCCGCTGCCGCCTTTCCAGCGCCCGCGCGCCGATCCCAGCCCTCGGCCGGGCGCACTTCCGTGTCCGGCACAACCACGACGCAGTTCCGGCCGTTTGCCTTTGCGGCGTAGAGCGCCGCATCGGCTCGGGCCATCACGGTCGCCAGGGTATCGCCCGCGCCGAACGCATCCACACCGGCACTGAGCGTAGGCACCACATCCCGGTTCGGGACGCATGAGCCGGAGGTTGCCACAATGTCACGCAATCGGTCGACGAGTCGCCCCGCTTCCTCTTTCGTGACGTGTGGCAGCAGCAAGGCGAACTCTTCCCCGCCGATGCGCCCCACGACGTCGTCGGCCCGGACGGAGCGCGAGATCAGCGACGCCACATGCGCCAGCGCACAGTCCCCGGCAGCGTGCCCATACCGGTCGTTCACGCTCTTGAAGTTGTCGATATCGAGAATGGCGACGGACAGCGGCATGCGCCCCATCCCGCTTTGCATGGCGACTGCTTCGGCGCGCGCAATGAAGGCCCGGCGCGCCAGGACACCGGTCAGGTCGTCGTACGTGGCCAGCCGCTCCATTCGGTCGGCGAGCCGGTCGTGCGCCAGCAGCACCATGCCGACTGACAGACTCGGAAGCGTGAGCGTTGCCATGCCGAGGAAGAGTACGTTCAGAGGTGTCGGCTCAAGGAAAACCGTTTCATGGGCGAGGCCCAGGGCATAGGCGATCGATCGAACCCCGTGCACGACCGCGCCGAGCGTTGCGGCCACCGAGACGAAGTAATACGCGTACTTGGGCCGTCCCGCCGGACGGTACCTCAGCACCATCCAGCCGATGTTGAAGCGGACGTAGGCGATGACGCCCGAGATCATTGCGCTACGGGCATCGACGTGCGGGGACACGAACGTCCAGTACATCAGCAGACCGAGGATCGCGGCGATCGCCACGTATTCCCACGCGTAGTCGGGGCGCGTGTTCAGAAATTGTCGAAAGCCCTGTACGCCAAGGAGCGAGGCAATCATCAGCAGGCTGCTCGCCGTGGCGACGACGACATCCGACGTGCCGGAGAGCAACAGCGCGGACGTCACGGCCAGCAGTCCGCTTGCCACGCTCCACAAGCGAACCCCCGGTACGTGCGTCTGATACAGCGAGCCGAGAACCGCCACGCTCATGACACACGAGAGGATCGCGATGCTGATGAAGACTGCCGGGATAGACATGTAGGCCTGGCGAAGTATTTTGTTTCGTATATCGCCGGAACGGGCTATGCGCTGTGCGTGCTGCGAGGCCCCCACGATGGTCATCCCCGCGATGACCCCGTCCTTCGGCTTGTTTAGTCGCCAGCATAGCTGAAATCGGTGACGGGCCCACGTCGTTTTACAAACGGCGCGGCCCGTCTTGTTTCGTTCTCTTACCGCCGACGTCGACGGATCTTGTCCGATTACGGCTGATCGTCGCGCGCTTTGAGCTGGTATTGGTACCAGGCGATCACCGCGATGATGAATAGCACCAGGAAAATCGGGATCATGTAGCCGCGCGCGAGCCATCGCAGGAACGGATCGCAGAACAGCAACGCCAGTCCCAGCAGAATCCACACAGCGGCCACGACCAGTGCAGGTGCGTGATGGTAACGCGCCATCCACTCCCGCCAGCGGCACGACGCGTAGTACGCCACGCCGCACCCGATCAGCAACAGCAGCACGACCTTAGTCGCCAGCCGGAACGCGTAGAGGTTCTCGCAGACCGTCTTGCACACGGCGGACGATTGCGCGCCGGGCGGATCCTGATAGTGATCCGCGATGCACTCACTGATGCTGCGCGTCAATGTACAGGCCTGCACACCGTCCATCGCCTTGGGGACCAGCGAGTCGACCGTCGGCATCGCCGGATCGGCTTTTTGCGCCGCGCCGGCGGCGCTCAGCGGCATTGGCCAGAAGCCGATCCCGCCGAAATTGTCCTGCGCGTAGACGATGTCGTCCTGAAGTTGCTGCCAGTTGTCGTTGTCGAACGTGATGACGGGCACGATCTGACGCAGCACCGTCATGCGCTCCTCACCGTGTAGCCCGGCTTCGACCGATTCGCGCAACGCTTTCTTCGAATCGGTGGTCGGCTCATCGAGCAGCACCAGAAAGTTCGGCCGACGCGTCCGGTCGCGCTCGACACTGGCCAGCAGGTCCGTCACGGCGTTCTTGTCGCTGTCCGTCACCAACTGCATGAGGTTCGTGTAACTGTAGACGCCATGCCCGACGCGGTCGTGCCGCAGCATGACGTCGATCCGATCCCCCGCCCTCGCCTTGCGCAAACGGCTGCGCAACTGATCCATGAACTGGTTGAAGGCCTGCACCGACACCGGGTCTTCCGGATAGCCGTCGAAGAACAACACCACGCCACTGCCGTTGGTCGGCGCAAAGCGCGCGCCGAACGGGAGATGATTCGAGACGGTGGCAGTCCAGTTTTTCAGATCGGTCGAGAGCAGTCGCACGATGTCGTCGCTCAGACGATTGAGCACGGCGACCTTACGGTCCTTGTCGAGTCGGGTCCACGAGCGCCAGTCGTTGCGTTGAATGACCCACTGCACATTGCTCTGATGGCGCTGAGCGACCGACACGAAGTCGCCGGGCAACGACGCTGACGTCTGCGCAAGATCGACGAAACTGCTGCCGTAGTTGGCTTGCACCAGCCGTCCGGTATCGTCGAACGTCGCCCCGTAATAGCCAATGCGCGAGAGTGTGCTGAAGTCGACGTTCTGCTTCGGCCCGGCCATCCAGAACGGGAAGAAGCCGTACACCTCCCCGTCCAGCCGGTCCAGCACGCACCCGCAACCGTTGCCATCCCAACTGACCTGCTTATTCGGGTCGAACGCGGGCTTCTTGCGCGCGGTGGCGACCAGCGACGGGCGGAACCGGTCGTACAGCGCCTGCATCAGTTGCGGCAGTGACAAAGTGTCGACGTTGCTGCATGCGCCCTTGCGCCACAGCGCTTCGAGTTGCGCGAACAGCGCAGGGTCGCGCAGGACCGCCGACAGCTGCTGCATCTGTTCGGCGGAGACTTTGCGTGCGTCGGCCACGCTGCCCGGAATACCCGTGGGGCATGCGCCCACGCCCTGGCGCAAACGCGCCATCACGGCCCGGTCGAACAGCCACAATTGGGGATATTGCAATCCCTGCATCCCCTTGAGCATATCGAGGATGACCGGCGGCACCGACTCGTTGCGTCGGCTTGACGCCAGCTCGGCCAGTGCCTGCGCCGTCAGCACATAAGTGGTTTGCGATTGCGCCGCCCGCACGATCTCGGGGACGTAGGGATCGACCGGCGTTTTGATGTCGGCTGTGGCGTCGAGAATCGCTTCGTTGAAGTCGGCCTGACTCGCATACTCTTCCGTCAACCCGGAGACGGCATCGATGATCGGCGTGGGCACGCGGGCGTCGTTGCGAAGTTGCGCAAGCGATGCCTCCGTCAACTGATAGGTCGTTGAGATCGCCACCGCGCGGGCTTCCGGCAGATAGGCTTCCACCTGCTTGCCGAGGTCCTTGAGCGCATCGAGCACCGCGGCGTCGAACAGCGGCTGGTTCAGATACACCTTGTCCTGCAAGGCGGAAAGGTGATCGATGACCTTCGACTTCGATGCCAGCAACGTGAAGTCGCCGGCGTCGAGCGTGTAGTTGTAGATCGTGAGCAACGCGCGGTCGGGATCGGGGCCTGCGTTACGGCTGCCGTCGGTGTCGAGGTGATACAGCCACAACATGGCGGCGATCTCGTCGTCCGTACCCGCTAGGCGGATCTGGTAATAGCGCGCCTGCTCTTTCGCCTCGAATCCGTCGATCCACTTCCCAAGGTCCGCGCCGACCAGATCGGCCTTCCATTGCGGGTGCGCACGCACGATCGACGCGAACTTCAGCAGCGCCTGCACCGACGCGCTCGTCAGATTACCCACCGGCTGCATCTTGAAGTCGAGCCAGAATCGATTCAGCCACGACAAGGTGATCGGGCCGACGAGGTTGTCGGACAGGGGCCGCGTGCTCTCGCGGTAGGCCTGAAGATAGGCAGGATCTTCCGAGTAGATGATGAGCAAAGCTTGCTGGATGGCACGACGCGTGGCGGGCACGAGAAGCCGCACGACATCCGCCGAAATCAACACGGTGGCCGGGCCGGAAGTCGGTTCGGGCTTCACCTGAACGGTGTTCACGATGTGCCATGCCTGCTCGGGCGTCATCGGTTTGCCGTCGCTGCCGATGGGCGGCGCCATGCGCGAGAACTTCGCCGTCGACGTTTCGCCGGGGGGCGCGACGGCTTGCGTGGGCGCGCCCTTGACGGCGGCAGGTTGCGACGCTTGCGCGGGTACGGCTGGCGCAGTCGCTTCGACAGGGTCGGAGGGGGCAGCGGGAGATGTCGCGGCAGACGCGCGCGGTGCGACCGTGACAGACGCCGCTTGCGGTGCAGACGCCCCCGCCGTACTCACAGAACTCGCAGGCATCGGCGCAGCAGCGACGGCGGCCATCGGCATCACAAGTCCCAGCACCAGCGTGCCGAGCAATGGCCTCCACCTGCGGGCACATCTCAGAAAGTCGACATAGCTCATATCAGATCGTGCGTCCTTCTTTGATGTGTTCGCGTCGGATCGCGCGCAGCAAGTCGCCTTGCGTCACGACATGACGGCCGTCGCGCTCCGCCCACATGACGGCATGCCGCGCCACGTTGAGTAGCGCACCGCCAGAGAGCACGTGTTCGGCCGCGAGCGCGGGCAGATCGACGTCATCCGACAGCCCCCGGCGTGCCGGGAAGAGATTGCGCCATAGTTGCAGCCGCTGAATTTCGTCCGGCATGGGGAAATGGATCGCACTCTGGAAGCGCCGGGCAAAGGCTTCGTCGATGTTGTCCTTCAGGTTGCTCGCCAGCAGCACCACGCCGGGATAGTCTTCGATGCGCTGAAGCAGATAAGCGACTTCCTGATTGGCATGACGATCGTTGGCGGTGCTGCCCTCGGTGCGCTTGCCGAACAGCGCATCGGCTTCGTCAAAGAACAGAATCCAGTGCTTGTTCTGTGCCTGATCGAAGACGTTCGCCATGTTCTTCTCCGTCTCGCCGATGTACTTGGAGACGATCTTCGACAGGTCGATGCGGTACACGTCCACACCAGCCGCTTTGCCGAGCAGCGTCGCGGTGAGCGTCTTACCGGTGCCCGGCGGGCCGTAGAACAGGGCGCGGAAGCCGGGTTTGACGATGCGATCGAGTTGCCAGCGCTGCATGATGCCCTCGCCGTCGTCGAGCCATTGCCGAATCTGGTCGACTTCCTCGATCACGTCCGGCGTGAGCACGAGGTCTTTCCAGTCGTGCTGCGTCGTGATGCGCTTGGCAGGAAATCCGGCGCTGTAGTCCGGCTTATGCTCGCGGCCCGATGTGCTGCGTTCAAGGAAGTCGCGCTCGATGTGCAATGCGGCGGCCAGGGCCGGTTCGCCGTCCGCCCGGCGTTCGAGTCGCAGAATCGAGGCGCGCGTGAAGACGTGGTCTGCGTCGAACAGCGCCATGACGTCGAAACGGCGGCTCAGGTCGTCACCGGCGAGCACGAACGCAGCGGTCTCGCCAGTCGGCAGCAGGCCGTTGTGATGCTGGGCGCGCCATCCTCCGAACTCGGTGAACTGGCGCTCGGTGTTCTTGTTCTGCGTGAACAGCAGATCCAGCGCTTGCGGACGGACGTGCGGCAGCATCGCGAGCATGAGCACGATACGCGCGTCGAAATCGTCGGCCAGTTCGTGTTCGAGCAAGGCACGGGCAAACGGCGACGGATCGTCCGTCAGATTCGGCGGCGTATGCGCATAAATGTCGTGTGGCACGCCCTCATGCATGAAGTACGCGTGCAGCCGCGTCTCCAGCACGGCACCGAACCAGTCGATCTCGCGCGACAGGCTCGCGGCGTTCGCGCCCAACGGGTCGAATGGATCTGATGGATCGGTCATGCCCACTCCACCCATAGCGGCTGCTCCATCCAGGACAGACGAATTGTCGAGATGCTCCACGGCAGTCGATCCAACAGCATGTCGTACGGCGCTCGTCTCACTTTCAAATGCCAGCCATCCTCCGCCAGCGAAAACCGGCCTTCACGCTGCAAGAAGTTTCCGCGAAGCCCGGCGTGAGACGTGTGGCCGAGCGCAGACCAGTACTGGATGATGACGTCGAGCATCTGGTCGCAGATCGTCGACTCGTCGTCCGTGATGTCGAAATGGCGCGCCACCGGCGTGGCGAACGGCAATCCGCAAAGCAGCTTGTGCATCGTCAGATGCGGTTCGGGGGCTTCGGTGAGGCCCGAGCCCACGTAGTGCAGCAGCAGCACGGCGCGCTCTGCGGCTTCGTCGCTGACGAATCGGTGCTCCTTTGTGAGACCGAGCTGGTCCCAGAGATGAGCCGTGAACGGCCAGGTCAGGACCATCCCGGCGTAAGGCACCATCAACGGGGTCTGCAAGAGGTGGGCGTCGTCGGTGACGTCGGCAGTGCGCATATCGATACCGGTTTGTTGTTGAACGCGCGCGGCGAGCGCGGGCGGCACGGCGACACTCGCGTGGCGAGCCAGTTGCGCCACGAGCGATGTTGCGAACGTTGTGGCGTCGAATGGACGCTGCGGCATGAACAGCCACGGGAATAAGAAACGCCAGCGCGCCCGGTGCAGACTCACCGGTGCGACCGTCTCGACGGTCGTGGCGAACAGATCGGTGATGTCGCTGGCGACGCGCAGCATTTGCGCCACTTGCGGTGTGTCGCGGGACGACAGCCGCGCGATGCCCGGCCACAGCGGCTGCGGAATCAGATCCAGCCAACGCTCGGCCAGCGCGTCGTCTTCTGCGGCCGTCGCGATGACCGGTCGCAGTACATGCGCGCCCGAATAGACCGACTGACGAAGCCAGATGTCGAAGCCGGAGGGCGGAGTCCTGCCCTGGCGGAAGTCCGTGGAGGTGAGATAGGCGATGAAGTCTTCCGGCATGGCGGGCAGACGGCTTGGGGATGTCGGGGGGAATGGAGGGAGTGCATCGAGTCGATCAAGCCGATCGGTCGAATCGAGCGACTTTCGTTGATCGTCCGGATGACGTGGAGCCCCTACACCCACAGGATCGTGTGGGCCTGTCCGTTCGGCTGATTTGCGGTGTTCCTGCACTGGCGGCGGCGTCGGCATTTCTCTGGAATTGATGTCTTGATCGTCTGGTGACGACGTAACAACTTCCGAAATCGCCGTCTCTGCCAATAGGTCGAGGTCGAGTACGGCATCGCTGGCGAGTACTGCAACCACACTCGCGTAATAGCGTCTTGCGGCTTCGGCGGGGAGATCTTCGACTTCCGGTGCACTCTCGAGAATCGAGCGATAAAGCACTTCCCTGTGCGCGTCGGGAATCGTCTCGCTGACGGCGATCATCGTGTCAACGACGGCTTGCCAGTGTTGCGCGGCCATTCCGACTAGATCGGACTCCCGTGTCGAAGCTACCTCGGTGACGATTTGCCGGAGGTCGACTCGCTCTGCGTCGGACAACGACGCGACGCGAGCGGTCAGGTCACCGCCTTGCGGGTTTGTCCTTTGGCGATGCTCAATGAGACGTTGGACCGCTACGGTAGACGCGCGGTGGCTCATTGGCTCGACCGCCGTTGCTGAAAACGCTGCATCGGCAATCGATGACTTCAACGGCCGGAGGGCATGGTCATCCGCGGCCATGCTGCCGGCCATTCCTAATGAACGGGCAAAGGTGCCCGGAGAAGCGTTTGTGTCTGTTGTACCGGATGTGACGGTGGCTCGCCACAGATCAAGCGCCCGACGTGCCCCTGCTGCCGAACCGCGCCCCAAGGCGATGGCCTCCAGCGCTGCGAACGACACGGACGAGATCGACACGATGGCCGACGTGGACGCGACCGGCGACATGGCACGTAACTGCATGAAGAGCGCATGCCAGACTCCCCGCTTCCAGCGATCGAACTCGGTCTGCGACGGTACTTTTCGTGTGATCGACCCGGCGTGAGTCTCATGCCCGCCGGTATCGGCAAGGCTTGTGGTCCCCATAAACGCGAGGGACGTGTCGTCGGGTAGGCGTTCAATGGCGCTCGCCGACACCTGTGCGGCCTCAGCCAGCTTACCGACCGAAACCTCGGCGAACGCCTCCCAAAGTGCTGCTGCGGATGGCGCCGTCACCGTTGCCAGATCCACAAGCATCGCTTCCGGAAAGCCCTCCGTGACGCGCATCAACACCGTGTCGTACGTCACGTAATGACGCCAGACGGACGCAAGCGCGGCACGCTCTGCACCGATCCAATCCGCCCAATCCTCTTGAATCGCCACGGCCGAACCGCTCAATAGCGCTCGGATAAGCCTGTCATTCCGGCTTGTCACTTCCGTATGTGCGTCGACGTCATCGTCTGACGGTCGCATCACAGGTACAGAGGGCGGTACTGCGCGTTCCGAAGGCCACGCCGCTGGTTCAGCCGACGTCGCCTCGTCGTCGATGCTTCGGTGCATGACTCGGGCCGTACCGGCACTGCCGCTCACCGGTGGCAAATCATCGTCGACACGCGGATCGCCAGCAGCGAGGCGATTCCCGCCGCGAGTTGAGGCTTGCAATCGACCTGCCCGGTCTCCCGCTGCCGCTGGCAGCGCATCTAACGAGTTGTTTAGCGTGCGTTCGTCAGCAGGTACATTGAGTCCCGCGCTGCGTAACATCGCGTCGCTGGAGCCGAGTGCGTCCGATGGCTGGTCCGATGGTTCGTCCGAAGCGGCATTCGGAACCGAGTCGCCAGAAGTCGAAACCGTCGATGACTCATGTCTCACTGAGAGTGAAGCATCGGCCCCGACGCGCACGTCGAACGAGGCGGCAGGAACCGGCGCGTCTGGCTGTGCTTTGTCTCGCAAGGCGGTCCCAGGGATCACCTCGGTATCGTGGACGCCCAATGTCGCAGCGATGTCATGAGACCACGCGCTTCGCCACGCCCACGTTCGACCGATGTCAGGGACGGTGTTCTGTGGATGTGTCTCGACAACATATGCATCGGCTTGTTTGCGACGAATCTGCGTCGGTCCCTGGGTCAGTCCTTGGGTCGGTTCAGGACGTGCCACCAACAGCAGCGCCAACATATCCTCAAGCATCGACACCGGAAACGTCAGTGCGATTTGCTCGCGCAGATCGGATACGGACAGATAGCGACGCAGCGCTTCGCGCAAAGTGTCGGTCTCGTTGGCCACCAACCTCGGCCAAACATCATAAAGCGCCTTAGCCTGAGCACGCATCAGGGCCGTCGCCAGCAATGCCCTCAGGCCTGCGTGTGTAAACGGTCGCAACGATGCGCTGTTCGTTGGGGCCGGCATTTGGGGAAGTCCGCCAGATGTCTGGCCGTGCATCGCGCTAGGTGTGGTGTTGAGTGCTTCGCTGGATGTCTCGCTGGATGCCGTATCGCCCTCGCTCATCGCCCCATTCGCTCTTGCTTCGGCAACGCGGTGCAGGGCATCGATCATCGGTGAGCGTGCCGAACCCGCTTGCGATGCGTCGCCCGTTCTCGTAGCGTCTATCGCACCCGCGCGCGCCTCATCGGCCCGTGCGCTTTCCCGCACCTTCGCGACGAAATCTGACTCGTCGCGCACCAGTCCCCGCACCGACGCAATCGACAGCACCGCTTGCCAGACACCATGCCACGGCATTTCTCGCGGGCCTGCGTCCGGCGGAAGCAGACCCATCGTGAGCAACCGGGCGCGGACAGCCGATTGCGCCTCGGCGCGTTGTGCCGTGTTCCAACCTATCGTCGTCAGTAATCGATCCAGCGCATCAAGTTGTCGCAACCACCCGGATGCGTCTGACGGACGCAGCGCCCGAAGGAGAGCGTCAACGCTGTCCGAGGGAAACTGCTTCGTCAGCCGCTGGATCAGCATGTCCGGCGAAGCGCTCGCCCGGATTTGTTGCCGGACGATCTGTATATCGCCCGCCAGCACACGAGCCAGAAGGCCCTCAATACCGTCGATGCCGTCGGCCCCAACTGCGTCGGTGTCTCGATGCGAGCCTTCGTCGCCGCGCAACGCATGGTTAGGTTCTTTCTGCACGGACGCTGGCACCGAACCCGGCCTCACCCATTGGCCGGACGTCAGAAACGCAATCAGATCTGCCGTATCAGCCGCGGCGGCTGTCGCAAACTTGCTGACACGAGGTCGCGGCACGGCCTGAGACTCCACCGAAGTATCGGCACCGTCCGATTGCCGTTGCCCAATCACAGAACCATAATCACCGCTTCCAACAGCATCGCTACCAACGCCGACGCTACCAACGCCCTCACCTGCCCCGCCATGCTCCGTAGCGCCATCCGCTGCCGCCCCCTCGTCCAGCCGCATGACCAACACATCCGCCAACGCCTGCGCCAGCCGCTCTGCCAGCGTCTCGGGCAGATCCTCGGCGTACACTTTGCCAAGGTCGACGTCGAGTCGATCGATTCGGTAGATGTCTGCTGCCGTGCCATCGCCCGTCGCCTCATCGAACACCGACGCCACCACCGGCAACAACTGGTCTACGACCAGCGCGCGCAGCGGTTCGCCTTGCGACATCGCCATGCCGCCCGACGCAAAGGTCAGATCGAAATCGAGCGAACGGATCCGATGTCGGGAGGTCATGTCTACACCCACAACGTCAGTTCGTGCGCACGGCGGCGTCGCATCAGCAGGGCGCGCAAGCTGGCGCTCGCGGCATCAAGCCGGTCCGATGTAGCCGCTGTCTCCCGCTCCCGTAGCCTTGCGCGCCAGAGTCCGTATCGATGCTCGAAGTCGCGCATGGAGACGTAATCCATCCAGTGAAACTCCGGCAGCAGATGGGCGGGCAGATTGCGGCACACCGTCTCCTGCGCCAGTTGGCGGAAGTCGGGATCGCTGAATCGCGACGTCCACGCCGGGAAGACGACGCTCACCCGCGCGTTGAAGAACGATTCGGCCTCGCGGGCCTGCCCGTCGGCTTCTGCGGTCGTTCCGTCTTTCGTCGCTTCGACGCCCCTCGGCCGCAACAGCACATGCTCGACCAGATAGAAGCCCTCGGACGCCTGATTCAGCGTGCAAAGAAATTCGCGCAGAATTTCGACGTATCGTCCGGCGTACGTCACCGCGTCGTCGCCATGAAACCGCGCCAGCGGGACTTCACCAGGCGAGTCGCCGCCGAGGCGCGCGTCGTGCGTGCGGAAGTGGACATGCACCGCATCCTCGTGCTGTCGGAGGATGAAATTCTCCAGACGCACGCCATGCACGAGCAGGCCGCCGGGTAACGTGTCGCCGGGCCGCGCGTGCGCCCCGGCTGGACGCACCTCCGGCTCGCCCTGAGACTTGAGCACGATCAGACGCGCCGCCGCGAATTCGTAGCTCTCCTTCGTCGCCGTGTGATCTCCCTGCAACCGCAAATGCCAGCGCTTCAACGCATCGCTCAGCGGTGCCCCGGGTGGTTCGGCAGGCAAGCCCAGCAGGATCGAGATCTTCGCGTGCACGCCAGCCACGTTGGGCCGTCCGTCCGCCCGCACATCCGCCGCCCCGATATCGAACGCCGACGCCCGGTCGCGCGAGAGCGTCGCAATGTGACGCAGGAAATCCAGCTTGTTATCGATCAGCCAGCGCGCGCCGCGCACGTCCTGATAATCGTCGAATCGACGCAGCGACTTCTGGGAATACGTCTCGCCGTACATGGCCAGCAGCACGTCGAGCAACCGACTGCGACGGTCTTCCGCGCGGTCCTTGCGCGAGACGATCCCGGCCAGTTGGCTGCGGATGGCGTCCGGCGCGTCCGTATAGAACGCTTCGATGTCCGGCAACGCCTCGTTGTCGATCCGCTGCGAAAAATAGGTCTCGTACAGCGTTTCGACCGAGAACATGCGACCGACCGATTGCAGGTTTTCGAGATAGTTCGCCATCAGTTGCTCGGCCAGATACAGATAGGCCTTCAACTGGTGCGCACTGACACGGCTCTCCAGCGGGGCCGTGGGCGGCACACCGAAGCGGTTGATGCCGTAGATCGCCGGAAACTGATGCTGAATCGAGAAGTACTCTCGCAACTCACGTGACGCGCCCGTCGGTGCAGGCACCACGGTCGCGAGCGACTGCTTCGTATTTCGCAGCGTATCGAACTCGAAGCGTGCTTTGGCTAGGGCCACGCGGGCGTCGTCGAGTACGACCCGCGACTTGTCCTCACGTCGACGATCGCTGACGGACGTCGACGCATGCGCGCCACTCCCGACCGCCCCGCTGGCGAAATGCAGTCGCAGGAAGTTGCTCTGCGCGTCGCCGGGAAACCGCAGGCGCAATACCGTGCCGGACGCACCCGTCAAACTGTCGCCGCTCACGGGCGTTCCGTCGGCGGTACACAGCGCCAGACGTTGCACGTGAGCCACGCCGTCCACCGCCTGCACCAGTCCGACGAGACGCGCCACGGCAACCGGTGCGCCTTGCGCCTGCGCGCCCGTGCTGCCGACGTATCCGTGCACCGTCCGGGGCCCCGCGAACAGCGAGTCAAGCGTCACACCGGCCTCGAACGCCTTCACATAACGGTCGATGCGAAATCCCGAATGCACGGCACGCGCACATTGGAAGAAGACGTCCGCAAAGATCGACGCCGGGTCGCGCTCGCTGTGAATCTGAATGTCGCCACTCAGATACACCGGCTGAACCGGCACGACGGTCACGTCCGACAGGTCTTCCCCCAGATTCCGGTGCGCGTGAAAGACTTCCCGCACCCGCAAACACACGGCGGCCTCGATCTGCGCGAGCGACGCCTCGTCGGCACTGTCGTGCAACGCATCGTTCAGTTTGATGGCGATGCGACACAAGCCGTGCGCAGGCTGGCCGGTGCTCGTCGGCCGTTCGTCACGCGTCAGCCAGACGTCCTCCAACTCGGGGATCGTGTCGTACAGCACCTTGCGATAGTCCTCGAACGTCAGGACCTCGCTCGGAAAAATTTCGTCCGCCGGATGCAGCGCGTGATGCCGGTAATCGATCTGTCCATCGGCATCGGTCAGGTAGTCCTCGGGCGGAAAGTCCGAACGGTAACCGAGTTCGGTGATCGCGTAGCACAGCTGTTCGAGGATCGTGACGCCCGGGTCGTGCAGGTTGTAATCGGTCCAGCGATCGCCGCACAGCGCCTGCAACGTCGCAATCCCGGCGCGACGTAGCGCATCGAAGTCGAGCCCCTGAGGATCGGGCGCAAGGCGAGCAATGGACTCGGGCGCGTTCATTGCACTCTCGCCCCCGGCATACGGCTCGAACTGTCTACCGCCGCGTTGCCAAACGCGTGCCTCGCGGCGTGCAATTGCGCTCTCAGGTCGTCGATCAGTCCATGCACCCGGTGATACGGCAGATGCCCCAGCGCTTCGACAATCAGTGCGAAGGCCGCCGCGTCGAGCGCACAGACGACGGGCGCGCCCGGGGCGACGGCGTTGGCCTGGCGGTTCAACGCGCCGATCAGTTCGAAGACGCGTTTGAACGGCAGCTCGCCCAGCGCGGCCATCAGCAGTTGCGCGTCGTCGGTGCCGATGACGATGTCCACCGTTGCGGGCGTGGCACGCACGTTATCGCGAGTCATTGCGCCCCCTTGGGTTCCGGGTCGGTGGCGCTGCCCGTCATGTCGGGATCGAACCACAGCGTGGTGAGGTAATACATCACCCATGTCTTGGGCGCACCGGCGGCATCCCGCGTCGAATCGTACGGGCAACCGACACGCATTTGCAGCACATAGCTATGCTTCGCGCCGTCGGGTGCATCGACCCATTGCAGTTGAAGACGATTGCATTTGCTGCCGAAATGGGACTGACGGTAGTCGATATCCCCCTTGCCGTTGTACGCCATCACCGCGTAGGCATGCATCAGCGCGAACTTGCCGCTGCCGCGCTTGCCGACACCGGCGGTGATCTCGAACGCCTGACATCCCGTGAGCGGATCGGTGATGTCGTGCCACTTGCCGTCGGCCTGCACGCTGCGTGCACCCGGGCGTCCGCGACGTCCGTCGGCGACCACGCGCCCGGCCACGTCCAGTTCGTAAGTGGGTGTGGCCGCCGGTGCGCCTTGCGCCCCCGGTGCTTGCGTTGCTCCCGATACCGTATCGCGCGACGGCTTCTTGCCCAACTGCCGCAAGGTGAGTGCGTTGGGGTTATCGGGGTTGCCGAAGGCCAGTCCACCCGCCTCGCTGTCCAGCTGGATCGTCCAGATCGGGCTCTTCAGGTCGATGTTCTGATAGAAGCTCAGCAACTTGCCCTGATTGAGCTGGGAGACCTTCAGGCCATCGACCGGGGTCTTGTCGAACCCCTCGTCCACGATGTTGAGCATGGAGTCGATCAGTTCGGAAAATGCCGTGGCCGACGGCATCTCGCCGTTGCCGAACTTACGCCTCAAGGTGTCCCGGTTACGCCGGGCGATCGGTTTTCCGTTCATGGTCGTCATCCGAAATGATGAAGGTGGTGCCGATTTCCAACTGACTGAGCGTGGTCGGCACGCCCTCGTAATCCTTGTCGTCGTCCACGGCTTCGATGGCGTGATGCGCCACCGGGATCGCAATGCTCCACGGATACAGCGGGACGATGTCCGTCTGCGGGGTCGCGGCATCGCCCGAGTGCCGGGCGGTGTCGAACAGCGTGAAGGTCTGCATGTCGGTGCCCGCTGCCGCCGTCGCGTCGGGGTCCGTGACCACCGTCGCGATGCGCAGCATCGAGAAGCCCGAGACGTACTGCACATAGGGCAACGAGCCGATATACGCCTCGAGGTCGTGTTGCCGGATGCACCACCCGAAGTGCGTTCGATAGCCCACGTCGTCCTGCCACGGCGTGAGGTAGCGCGAGATCGCCGCGTTGAGCAGCGCGAGGTAATGACCGTTGCCCGCGCGGTCGGTGAAGCGCACCTTGCAGCGCACCTGAATACGTTCGTAGACCGGGTTCTCGACGGAAACACTCGCCCAGGGCGACGACAGCGCATTCGCAAACTCGGCGATCTGCTGGACGACGTTGCCGTCGAGCATCGGCATCTGCTCACTGTCCTTCGTGGCAGGCCAGTACGGCAGCGGCACCACAAGCGCCTGCCCCGGGCGAACGCAATCGATCGGTCCGTGCCGGGTCGACAGGTTCGCGAAACACTTCACTTTGTAGACTTCGGCAAACGCCTCGAGAATCATCGATTCGAAGTCGGCGGGCGTGACCGCACGTTGCTTGTGGCGCAACCGTTCGCTCACACGCGTACGCATCTGTTCGCGTGTCTCCTGTGCCCGGCCACCACATGACGGCAGCGGTTGCACGACAGACACGATGCCCGGCAGCGGACGTCGGCTGCGCGCAATGGTGCCCGCAGGCAGGACCATCGGCACCTCCGGCGGCACGTCGGTCCCGCGCCGGATCTGCACGGCTTGCGCATGCACCGCGTACAGACTGCAATACTTCTCCATATCGCGGTTGGCGCTCACGCGCAGCCAGTACAACCCGTCCGGCATGACGGTGTTGCGGTTGGTGATATCGTCCGGCACCCGCAACGTCACGATCCCGGAGGTCATGAGTTTGTGCGTGCCGTCCGTCAGGACGTCGCGAAGCGCGAGTGGCTTCCAGACGTTGTTGCTGAGGTAGCTCCAGCGTAGGCCTGCCGGGCGTGCATCATCGACGTCGTCGTCCACCGACCCCGTCACCGGCCGGGAGTCTTCGCGAAGCTGGAACAGCAACGTCAGCGTGTCGCCGAGGTCGTTGGCATCGATGCCGATGTAGAGATTGCCCGCATCTTCGAAGCGAGGGAGCAGCTCGGGGGCGGGATAGCTCGTCATGTCGAGCGATTCCCAGCCGGACGGGAACAGATGCAGGAAGCGGCCGTCTTCGTCCCGATTCGCAATCCGGTCGACGCTGATCGCTCCCGTCGCGCTGTAATCGAACGAGATAGTGTTGACGATGGGCGTGTATGGGGCACGCGGCATCGGGCGCTGTTTGCGCCACATACGCTTGCGCGAGTTGGCGAGCATCGTCGACGACAGCACCTGCGGGTACGCCTCGTGCCCGAAAGCGAAGGCGGGCGCGGCAAACGTGAACTTGAAGAATCCATTCTTCGCCCCCGGCCCCCATGTGAGCGGATGCGCAGGACTGACGCTCTCGTCCGGCTCGAAGAGATGCGCGAGCGAACCCACCTCCCACACGATGACGTTGTCGATGCGCTCGCCCTTCCCCGGCGTGACCCGCGTGTGAAAGAGCGGTACGACGGAGCGCGGCGCATCCCCTGCTGGCAACCATCCGCCCTTGGCCAGCACCTCGACCGACGCCACGTAGTCTTCGTTCGTGAGACGCACGTCGTAGCCGTCGTACCACGTACCGAAGCCACCGGTCACACGCGGCAGGTCCGCCCACTCGATACGAAGGCCGAACCGCGTGATGCGCTTGGACGCCATTTCCGTGCTGCCCGCCACCAGATAGCTCCCCAATCGCGGAAGCGGCCCGAACGGCGCGAAAGGTGTCGCGGCGCTGAGCTGGCCGATGTTGTTATAAAGCACCAGATCGCGACAGCCATTCGCCTCGACGTCGATTTGCGCGCCGCTCACGGGCAGGTTGCGCAGCAACCCATACGGGAACAGATACGCGCCGGGATTGATGACGCAGCGCACGAGCGGCGTGTCGACGTCGAAATTCTCACCATGCAGCACCGGCGAATATCGCACTACCGACGGTGCCTCCGGTGCAAGCACGAAGCTGAGCGTCATTTGGTTGCCGAACAGTCCGGGCACGTAACCCGCAATATCGATCCACCCCTTCTCTCCCGTCAGTGAGACGGAAAACAAGCTGCGCAGAATTTTGAGGTAAAGATCCTGACGACGCAGATGGCTATCGTCCGCCCTCTCTCGCCCTTGCTCGCCGTCGTCAACGGTCCGGGCAGTGCCTTCGACCGGCGTATTGAATACGGCGTCGGCGATGTGCCCGAGCTGCGTGACCAGCCGCTCATCGGCAAACGTAATCGTCAGCCGAATGACGCGCTCGCCCTCCTTGAGCAACAGCACCTTGCTGGCCAGCGCAAAGCCGACACGCGCGGCACTATGCGGGCTGATACCCGCGCCGGGCTTCGGCGCGCCAAGCACCGGCCACGCTTGCGGATGCTCCACGCCGGGGGGGCCACATGGCACTTCTTCGAACCACGCCGCCGTGGGCCACTTGCGCCCAGTCGCACCGTTGTCGGAATCTTCCGGCAGCAGGTTCTCCGGCATGCTGTAGCCGTTGTGGTCGAGATACAGCGTCTGCACACGCGTCACGCGTGCACCGCTCACACGCAGTTCGTCTTCCGACTCGTAGACGATGTCGTGACCCTGTGCGTCGACCCCGGCGGGGAATGCTGTCCCGGCGGGGACCACGACATCTCTGGCGTCGGGATTGCGACGCAAGACCAGCCACGTCCGGTCCGGCACCACGCCGCGCGGCGCGCTGCCGAGCATGCGTTCGTAGTAGAAATCGATGAACTTCTGCGTGTATCCGTTGAGCTTGTTCTGGAGCTTTTCGAACTGTTTGACGAACGCGATCAGCAAGCCGATAGCCGGATCGTGATTGCCGCTTTGGAGCGACACAGGCAGGCGGGCCAACGCCTCCTTGCGCACCATCTCGATGGCCTTCATGTACGCGTGAAAATCTGCACGCACGTCGGCTTTGCCCGGCACGGTCTCTGGTTCAGGCGTAGCCGTGGTAGCCACAGGCGCATGCGGCAAACGCTCGGCCTCGGTCCAAACGGGATCGAGCGGCTCGCGCAGCGACATCGATTCGATCACGTGCGGCACGCCGGAGGCCCGTCGGCTCAGTTGCATGATGACGGCTCGCAGCACCGTGCGCAGCGCCAGTCCGTTGTCCGTCTGCGCTTGCGAGAGCGCCACGTACCAGCCGTTGAGCGTGACGACAAGTTCCGGCACCGGCGACGCGCCGATCATCGCGCGAACGCCCGTGCCGTTGCCGCGCACACCGTCGTACTCCGGGGTGTCGCGCCACCACTGCGCGAACCGCGCCGTCTCGCGCGACAGATCGAACGCCAGAATGCGGCTCATGACGACGGTTTCGTCGGCGCGAAAGAATGGCGACCAGTCGCCCTCAGGCTTGTCCTCGGCGTTATGAAAGCGCACCAGCGCCGCGAACTCGACCACAACATCGAGCAAGTCGTGGAACGTCATCTCGTCGAGATGGAAATACCCGTCCTGCAACGCGGGCAGCGCCCGCATCGCCTGACTGGTGCCATCTCGAATGATGAGGTTGTGCATCGGTTCGTGTTGTCGTTGCGCTGATCGTGACGTTGCTTGTTATCGGAACGCCGGGCCGGGTTATCGCTGCGGCTCGATTTGTACCGTCGGCACATTGGTGCCTTCGAGGAAATAGAACGGGTAGACCATGTTGCTGCGAGTGTTCGTGCCGCGCACCGTGTAATCGATAAGCACGTCGACGCGCCCCTCCAAGGCGTTCGACGCGTCGATCTCAATGCGCTCCACGGTGACGCGGGGCTCGAAGAACAGAATCGCCCGGTCGATGGCGTCGCGCATCTCGGTCATCACGCTCTCGCTGATTTCTTCGAAGACGTACGCCTTGATCCCGCAGCCGAACGTGGGCTGCATGATGCGCTCGCCCGGCACCGTCGACAGGATGATGCCGAGGCTTTCGCGAATATCGGCCTCGGCTTCGACCATCTGCGTGCGGCCGCTGCCCGCGCTGTCGCCGAAGCGCGGCGGAAACGCCCAGCCGGTGCCAAGAAACGATTTATCTGTGCTCAAACGATCCTCCCGCACTCAGCCGCCGATCATCACGGTGGGACATCCCATCACGATTGCGCCGCCGTGTGCGCACGTGTCGCCCACGCGCGCCGCCGGTTTGCCCCCGATCATCACAGTCGCCGAGCCCATGACGATGCTGTCCGGCGGACCGACGCAGACGCAGTTGTCGGTGACCACGGCGGCAGGCAGCTTGCCGACCAGCACCGTGGGCACGCACGGACCGATGATCGGACCGCCGACGTGCGGGATCGGCGCAGGCACGGCGGGTGTCTGCATCGGGCAGGTGTGCATGTCGGTCAGTCTGGCTGCCATCGGCATGTCGTTGTCTCCTTGTCGTTTTCCGGACGCTTAGCTTGCGCGTCAGTTGATCATCACCAGCGCGCCCTTGACGGTCGTCTGGCCGCTGGCGGAAAGCTCGGCCGTGGCCGATCCTTTGGCGGTGAAGCCGACGTTCGCGGTGCTGGTGATGTTGAGCGCCTGGCTCTTGAGGTCGGCCTGCGCGGTCTGCTCGATATTCCCCACCGCGCTGATGCTCACCTTGCCCTTCGCGTTGATGACGATGTCCTTGGGGCTGTCGAGCGTGATGCCGTCCGGCGTCATCTGGATCTTGTTGTCGTTCTGATCGGTCAGGCAGATCGACTTGGCGTCGTCGCTCATCTCAATCGTGTTCTTCTGTGGTGTGATGAGCGTGATGACCTTCTTGTCGTCGTCGAAGATGACCTTGAGCAGCCCCTTCGTCCAGAGCGCCTTGGTAAAGTTCTCGGCGGTCAGCTCGTACGGCATCTTGTGCTGACTGCTGTAGACGCTGCCTAGCACCACGGGATAGGACGGGTCGCCGTTGAGATATCCCAGAATGACTTCGTCGCCGATCTCGGGGATGAAAAATGCGCCGACGCCTGACGAACCGTAGAAGCTCGCGAGCCGTGCCCAGACACCGACGGTCTCCGCCTGCAACACCTGCACCGCCACCTGAATCCGGTACTGGCTCTCAGGGTCGGCGTCGAGCTTCATGACCACGCCGATCTGCAACCCGCCGACACCGGGTACGAGGCCGGACGCCATGACATCCCCCGCACCGCGACGCTCGGAGAATCGCTCCGGCGACATGCCGAAATCCACTTCGGAGATCCAGTTGCCGTCGGCAATGCGATGCTGCACGGCGCTCACGAACACGCTGCCGCTGAAGCGTTTGCCCACGCCCTCCACCTCGATCATCGTGCCGGGTTTGGCCGATGCGTTGCCCTGAAACGACATGCGTCCGCGAATGCGGGCAAGTGCTGCGCGCATTTGCGTCGCGTCGCTCCAGGACTTGAGATCGTCGGACGGCACCGGCACCGTCGATTGCAGACGGAACGTGGCTGGCCCTGCGACCGTCGCCAGCTTCGATGCGCTCAGGTTGCCCTGCTCGTAAAGCGACGTACTCCCCGCCGTTTGCTGCACCATCGCCTGTGTGGACGGATCCCACGCAGCGGCCACGACGCTCTGCAACTGCGTGCGCGCATCGATGTCGGCCGAGAACGACATGAGATCCAGGCCGTAGGTCACTTTCAACACGGCGGCTGCGCTGGTTTGCGGCGCTTTTACGGTGATCTTGCCGCCGTCGTCGGCAATCACCAGCGCACCGTTCGCCTCCGCCCGCAGCAGCATGAAGTCCCAGTCCGTGCTGTAGAACTGCACGATTTCCTTGTGCTGGGTGGTGGTCGCGGCGACATCGGACGTCGCGCCCGCCTTGCCGATCAGCTGGCTCATGATGTCGCTGTCCTTCATGTCGATGTAGTTGGCGTTGCAACTGCCAATCGTCATACTCACGGCCTTGTGGCGGCATTCCAGCACGAGGCGTGCCTCGTTGCCGCCCGTGATGCGGATGCTGTGACGGATCAGCACACCGTCGAAAATCTTTGTGGCGTTCGATCCATAGCCAGCGCTGATCACGATGACCGCGCCGGGCGCGAACGTGTCCATGTCGCTGACGGGGAAGTCGTTGTCGGGCATATCGCCGTCGAGGATCTCGATGCGTGCCTGACATATACGCCCGACGGCGCGCTCGATATCGACCGAAATTATGCGGATCGTGTCGGCAAGGGGCGAGCCGTTGCTGGTGATCGTCAGCTTGAGAACGCCGCTGGCATTGAGTGCGGGAGAGTCGGCCATAGCGTTAAACCAGCGGCGGGAAGCGCAGCATCATGCCCGGCTCCAGCTTGCGGAAACCGGTCAGATTGTTGATGCGCGCGACTTCCCGGTAATACGAGGGATCGTTATAGATGCGGTTGCACAGCAGCGGTAGCGTGTCGCCTGCCGTGACTTCCACGAGGTGACTCAGGTCCGGTGAGCTGAGATTCGCGCGCAGCGAACTCTCGGTCGCGCTCACCCAGCCGACGATACCCAGCGACACTCGGGCGCGCAGTGGCTCGCCGGTGGGCTTGAACATCGTGTAGTCAAGCCCGATGGACTCGACACGCCCAAAGAAAATAAACGTGCCCCACAGCAGACGCACGTAATTCGGCTCGTGCTTCTTGCCGTCGTACTTGTAGATCACCGCCAGCATGGCGTCGATCATGTCCTTTACGCTGCGCGAGTCAGTACCATCCACCACGCCGGTCCCGTCGAGCACCAGATTGTCGATGCTGATGGTCTCCGGGCGCACGGCGCTAAAGCGCGGCGTCGCGCTCGGCTGCCCGAGCGTCTGCTTCTTGTTGTATTCGATGCTCAGCTTGCGCTTGTAGCCGACCGGATTGATCAGCGCTTCAAACGGCGTGCGGCTGTTGTCCACGGCAATCTGCCCGCTGGACACCGTGCACGGTGCAATGCTGAACTTGCGACGGGTGAGACTGGTCGCCACGGCTTAACGCTCCTTCGCCCGTTCGAGCAGGTCGAGCACCAGCGAACGGCATTCGGCAAGCAATTCGGCTCGTGCCTGCTCGTCGAAGCTGCGCAACACGCCCGGCTCCTCGATCGGTGCCGTCAGTGCACCGACGGTGTCGGATGCGCGCTGCACGACCGTCGACTTGATGCTCAGATGACCGATTTCGATTGGCATCGGCGAATCCCCTTGTGTGCTTTGCTTGTCTTCACGCCATACGGTTCGAGTAGGTGTAGCTCAGTACGATCTTCTCTATGGCCACTTCGTTTTTGGTCGAACCAAAACTCTCGATTTCCCACTTCACCGGAAAAGCGTTTGCGAACGTCCAGATGCGAATCGGCAGATGCAACTCGTCGAGCAACTGCACCATCAGCGACTGCGGCCGGATTGGCACGATGAACTCGCCCTCGAACACCGAACGGCACCACATCACCAAGGGCGACGTCATTGAAGCGATGCCCCGCTTGAGCTCCAGATGCGGATGCTTGACGCCCTTCGGCAGCGTGTGCACAAAGCGGTTCTCCCCGCCCTCGGGCACGGCTTCCGTATCGAGCTCCGTCGCAATGCCCGACACGTCGCGAAACGAGGCGTCCATCGCACCGGCGGTAGACGCGAACATCACGCGAAAATGAAAGGCTGACGGTGGATAGGGATCGAACGGCGATGACGGCATAGCGCAGACGCGTGGTAATCGGAACAGCAGGGACATTCGGGAAAATGGGGACGAACGGAATCGAACGCATACCCCGGACAAGCACGACGGTGGCCAGCGCTGGCGGCCCGCGAGGCGGGCGCACCAGTGCGGCACACGAGCATCAGCCGTTGGCGATGGTCAGCCCTTCGTGCACGATCTCGATGGTCTCGATGGCGACTTCGTTGCCTTCGGACTTCAGATCGGTGCCCGTGATCTTGGTCGGCCACGCGTTGGCGAGCGTCCAGACCATGGTCGGCTTGCCCGCTTCGTCGAGCAGGCTGATCGTCACCGGCACCCGCTTGATCGTGTTCATCTTGATCTGGTTGAACCAGTCCCAGAACTTGTTATCGGACTTGAACACGCCCTTCTTCATGGTCACGTTGCCGTACTTCTTCATGCCCGGCATCTTGATCACGGAGAACTCGGGGCTATCGCCATGACGATATTTGATTTCTTCGGACTGCACGTCCAGGCCACTCACTTCCTGAAACGACATGACCTGCGAGTCCCACTTCACCTGAAAGTAGAACTTGGGAAGGGGCCAAACCGTGGTGGATTGTTTCGAACCATCGTCTGCCATCACACACCTCGTCTATTGATTGCATGCGGAAAATGCCGGACCGTGCCCACGTTTCGCGCTTCGTATCGACCTTTGTCGATCTCCTGCGTGCGCAGCGGCTATCGTCCGGCCTAGCGGATCGCGCCCGAGCGCGCTCAGGACTTCTGCATCTGCTGTTGGAACGTCAGCTCGATGAATTCGGCCGGACGGCTCACCGCCACCAGCACCGTCACCTTGAGCATGCCTTCGAGAATGTCCTCGCCGGTCATCGTCTCACCCAGGCCAACGAAGACCTGGAAGGCATCGTCCGGGCTTGCACCCGCCAGCCCGCCGCGCTTCCACACACTGGTCAGGAAGTTGCGCACCATGCTCTTGATCGTCACCCACGTATTGGCCGTGTTCGGCTCGAACACATAGGCCTTGCACGCGAGGCGCAGCGACTCTTCGATCATGATCATCGTGCGGCGCACGCTCAGGTAGCGCCAGTCGAGACTGTTGCCGTCGAGCGTACGTGCACCCCAGACCATCACGCCTTCGCCGATGAAACTGCGAATGGCATTGACGGACTTGCCGGTCGTCGGCACGTTCAGGTCTTCCTGATCGGCATTCGAGATGTTCACGCACGGCGACACTACGCCGTTCAGGCTGATATTGGCCGGGGCCTTCCACACACCGCGCGTGTTGTCGACGAGCGTGTAAAGACCGGCCATGCCTGCGGCGGGCGGCATCAGGTTGATCTTCTTCTGAAGCGACTGAAGCACCTGCACATAGACAGGGCTGATGACGCTCAGCGTCTTGTGCAGATCGGCAATGGCCGCCTTCGTCATGACCGGGGGCTTGGCTGCGGCCGTCGCGTCTGCCTTGGCAGGGGCGGCTGCGTCACCTTCGGCGGCCGGTGCGGCGGCGGGCGCGGCGGCGGCATCGGCTGCAGCGGCCGGTGCGGCATCCGTCTTCGCTGCATCGCCGCCCGTGAGCTTCGCCAGGACGGTCTTGACCTGTGAGGCCTTCGCTTGTGCGGCCGGTGATACGGGCGCCGGCGGATTGAGCACCGCATCGAGTTCGGCGGTGATCAGCGTCTGGAGCTGGCTGAGATTGGAGAGCTTCGTAAAGTCGAGATCCTTCTCCGTCACGATCGACGTGTTGACCCACGGGTAGTAGCCTGCGCCGAAGTCGAGGAAGGAGGAACCGACGTCGTCGCGGAAGTCGGTGATGCAATCGCCGCCCGGCGTCTGACGGTCCCACGCACCACCGAACACGTCGAGAATCGCAAAGCGGTTACGCATGGTGTAACCGCAGTGCATGAGCATTTCCTTTTGCACCGAGGCACAGTCCTGACGCGACAAACGCACCGCGTCGGGCACGAGCACCATCGTCGGCTCCTGTTCCTTCACGAGCGACTGAACGCCCTTGATCAGGTCGTCGGAGCTGACGCTGCCGCCGTCGTACGTGCCGACCGACACGATGTAGCACGGGCCACCGCCGTTCTGGAAGAAGAACAGCATGCTGTAGTACAGCAGGTATTCGATGCCTTGCGGCGTGAACTTGAAGGGCTTGCGCGCGCCCTGTGCACCGATGAAGAGGTCGGTGACGACAGGACGTGCGGGCGGCGTGGCGGCAGCGTCGCCACCGGCGGGCGCAGCGGCGGCATCACCGGCGGCGGCATCGGCCGCAGGCTTGGCCGGTGCCGTTGCAGCGGCCACTGCGTCGAGCGAGTAAGTCGTCGGCGGCGGGCCACCGAAATACATGAGGAATTCGGCCATCGAGCTGATTCGCCACGGCGTACCGGCCAGCGGCGTGCCCTTGTTATCGGCGAACTGCGTGTAGCCGATGAAGGCAGGCACGGCCGTGGCGACTTCGACCACGGAATTGGGAAACGCGTTTTGCTCGACTACGTATACGCCTGGTGTTTTGTATTGCGCCATGTGTTCACCTCGGTCATCGATGTCAATTGATGTAGATCTCGGATACCAGTACTGCCCGGCTTTGCGCCGCTAGTTCAGCGTCCTGCGGTTTGTGCACCTTCGGCGTCTTCTGCGTCAGGCTGCCGATGTCGGCATTGGGCAGTCTCCGGATCAACACGCGTTCACCCGACCGGCCCCGTTCCCGCAACTGAAATCGCTGCGGGTATTGCTGCTGCATTGCAATCGCTTGCTCACTCTCGAAGATCACGGCGTGACGTCCGCCCGGACGTGCCTCGCGGCCTGCCGTAACAAAACTCACCCTCTCGTCCAGATCGACGATGTTCAGCGCGTCCGCCCCTTCGTCTCCTTCGGCGCACACGTAGTAGTAGCGCCAGCAACTCTCGCGCGCTGCGAAATTCGCCAAGTAGTCGACACCGCCCGGCTCGCTGCCCGCCACCTGATCGGCGAGGTCGATCTGCACCACCAATACCGGCGGATTCACGCGATCGGCGCGTTCGAGATACGGTGCGAGCGACGATGTGTCTACAGGCACTGCGTCGCTTGTGTCGACGCAAGGTTGTGTGTGTAGCTGACGTGTCGACGTCTGCCCCTCGACGGGCACACTCGCTTCGCTGGTGAGGAAGCACACCGACGCGCCTTGTTGCGCGGCCGGGCGTGTCGGGGACGTGTAAAGGGAAAATGCGGTGTCTTGCGCGTACCACTTGAAGGTGGCCACTGCGTCGCCGCGTCGGAGGCCGTCGAGCAAG
This sequence comes from Pandoraea sp. NPDC090278, assembly GCF_044772185.1. Classification (NCBI taxonomy): domain Bacteria; kingdom Pseudomonadati; phylum Pseudomonadota; class Betaproteobacteria; order Burkholderiales; family Burkholderiaceae; genus Pandoraea; species Pandoraea sp. NPDC090278. The sequence continues at coordinate 1,213,396 of NZ_JBIVYJ010000001.1, forward strand.
ACGTCGCGGCGCTCAGCGGCACAGAACACCGCGACGCCTTGACGGTGCGCACGCACGAGGAGGTCGCGACGGCGCACCCACTGGGCGGTATCCGGCGTAGCTTCATGGCGAAGCCACAGGCTCGGCTCCGTCCAGTAGGCGTGGGTGACGTCGATGGTAAACAGGCGTGTATAGCCCGGCACCACCGGCGTGGAAGCAGACGTAGGCATCCCCTCTGGTCCGCTCAGTGACTAATCGCCGGAACCGGCGCACGCACGGTCGGCACGGTGCCGGTAATGTCGCCGGTATCCGGTGCCATCAGGCGAACCTTGTACAACACGGACGGCAAATACTTGCCGCCGAGCATCGTCCAGAGGTTGCTGAGTTCGCGGATATCCAGATTCTCGATCTCGAGCATCAGTCGGTCGATACGCGGATCGAGCGACGGCGACGAGCGATGATCGAATACGGGATTGCGCTGGAAGAATGCGATGGCTGCCGAGATCAGCTTGAGCGAATCCTCGTAATGGCCACCCGTGAAATTGGCCGCCACCATGACATAGAGATTGAGATACAACGGGGCCACGCCGAGCGACAGGCTCGAAGCGCCTGCATCACCCGGAATGCCCTTGCGCACTGGACCGGAGTCGCGCTCGATGTGCGTGAGCATCACGACCAGGCGGTTGCTGGTGTTGGCGACCGCCTGACCGTTGACGTCGACCAGGCCGGACATCGTCACGATGTCGCCGTCGAGCGTATACGTCTGTTTTAAGTGTTCGTTGAGCCGACCCGCAAGGTGGCCCACAGCAGCGTTAATCATGGTCCCCGATACCCTTTCGCAATGCGGTTGCAAAATCTGATTCGGTACAACACTTTCGACTACTGGAACTGGCGTGTCGCAAAATTTCTTACATCGTGTCGTATGGCGAAACACGACGATCTGGATTCCTGAGCGTTTTTGCGCCGCCCGGAAGATTTGCTTTTGATTTTTTGCTGCGGAACTGTAGCACAAGCGCGTGGCGAATAGCGCGCTCGTGAAAATTCGTAATGAATTGCGCGGTCTTTCAATAAAAACGGCCCACCGGCGATCAGACCGGCGGGCCGTGCATTTCAAGCGAGTGACGACTACCTGTCCTGACGCAGCGCGAGACGCTCCGCTTCGCTAAGACGTGCCCACAATGCCGGGTCGACCTTTTCTCCCAACCCCACGATCTGGACCGGGTTCGATGCGCTGTAGCTCGTCGTCGCAGGCGACAGCGACAAGCGCAGCGGTGCGACCTTGCCTGCGTCGCTGCCGGTTGCCGCATCGCCGCCCTGCCCCAACGTTCGCACCGTGAAGATCGACGGTTGCGACTGACGTGCCGCGTTACGCTCGCGCTGCACTGCGTCTTGTGCGGCCGTTGCCGCTTGCGACGCCGTCGCGCTGGCGTTGGTCAGTGCCGAGACGTTCACCCCGGCTACAACCGGCAGTCCTGACGACTTGCCCTGCACCTGAATGTTCGCCGCGTTCACCACTTGCAGTGCAGCGAAGTTGACGTTGCCCGACACGCGAATCCCGGCCTCGCCCGCATCGATCGTGCCCAGCGGGGCCAGCAGATCGACGTCGCCCGGCTTCACCTCCGCAATCGGGTTGAGCGTCGCAATACCCGCCCCGGTACTCGGCACGACCGGCGACAGTTTGACGTTGCCCCACTGGTCATATTCACGCTTAGGCGGCGTGTACACGATGGTGGACTTCGAGCCTCGCCCGGCATTGATGTCGCCTTCGGACGACCAACCCAGGATGTCGCCACCGAAGGTCGTCATGATGCGACTCTGGCCGAGCAGAATGCTGCCACGCGAGAACAACTCGATATTGCCGCCCCCTTGTGTGAGCACACCCGACTGAGCGGGCGGCGCCTCGCCTTCGATACCGATGACCTGACGGCCGCCCGGCGTGAGTAACTGAATGTCGCCGCCGAAGTTCGTGCGAATGTAACCGCTGCGCGGCGTGCTTTCGTACTTGCCGGTGCTTTGGTTGAACACCGTTCGCAGACCTCGGAACATGATGATGTCGCCCGAGTAAGTCACCGGATGACCGTCGGCATCGACGCCCGGCGCGAGCGTGGCAATAGCGTTACGGCTGCGCAGGAAGCTTCCGAAGCGCGGGCTTGCCGGATCGTTGTACTCACGCCCGCCCGCTTTCAACTCGGCGAAGTAGACGTTGCGCGCAAAGACACGTTGCTGATCGGGCGTCAGTGCGAAGTAGAACGCACGCGCTTCGTCTGCCGTGCCGGTGAAGCCGAATCGCTCGGCGAGCCATGTCGACAATTCGGTTTCATACGTCTTCACGACCTTGCCCGCCTGATCGGCCAGCGGCACACCGGTTTGTGCCAGATTCGCCGGGTCCAGATAGGGTTTGACGAAACGCAGGTAGTCCAGCCCCTTCGGGCCGACACCCGCCTGCATCGCAATGCTGGCCCCGGGGCGCGTGTCGCTCGGCGTGACCGGACCCAGACTCGTGACCGCAGCACGGTCCTCCATCAGAATGTTGCGTCCGGCGCTTATGTCCAGCGTGCCGGGACCGGCGACGTTAAACGAGCTATACAGAATGTCGCGCCCGGCGGAGACGACCGAGATATCCGACGCATTGCTGTGGACGAAGAGATTGCCCGTTGTGGAGAAGCCGAACTCGCCTCCGCCAATTTTCGAGCCGTCTTCCAGCACCAGATTGCCGCTGCGTACGATGTCGCGCCCTGCCTGCATTCTGACCGGACCGCCTTCGTACCACGTACGCCCGTTCCGGGGATCCTTCTCGAAGAAGTTTCCGGCGCCGGTGAACTTGATGACGCGCCCGGTGCTCACGCCGATGATATCGCCGTCCGCTGCATAGAACTGCGACGTCACCAGATTGGCGTTAGGCTGGCCGGTCGCCGAGTTGGCGCCGAAGGCGAATAGCGGGAACACACCGACTTCCGCCCGATTGCCATCCCCGGCGTAGTTGCGCACGTCCGGCACCAGCGAGGGCGAACCACCGATCGGGAACATCCAAGCCAGGTAAGCCGGTCGCTGCGGCGTGGCAATCGCACTCATCGGCGCGCTGGACGGGCTGACCGAGGTGCCATTTCCATAGATCGAATCGGCCGCAAGGTACTGCAACTGGCTGCCCGTCGGCGACGGTGCGAGCACCATCGGCAAATAATTGTTGTAAAACAGGCTGCCGCTCATTGCCGAGACGCGGAGTATCGACGGATAAACAACGCCCTCGTCGGTGCTCGTCTTGACCGATGTGACGTTGGGGGTGAGATTGCCGCCCGCGGACGTCATGTCGATGGCTGTGTGATTTGTCCACAACGAGAACCAGCTCCAGCCATAGCCGTTGACGCTCGCTTTGCTGACATACGGTGAGTAAAACTCCATCGGCAGCCGCCCCGGGTCCGCGACATCGTGCGTGACCTGATCCGACAACGACGACAGGTTGAATGTCGTATCCCCCGGCACGAGTGTAAATCCGCCTCTTGAATAGGCGAGCGTCGAGTGGAATGCGTCGAAGGCACGTGTTTCGTTGGCGTTGTGAGAGAAAGCATTGCTCCCATAGACAAGATCGATCGCCCCGATTTGCCCGGCCTTGATCTCACTGTGACCTCGCAGATTGGTCAGCACGCCGTTCGAATGATCGATGCCTTGGGTGCTCATCGGATTGACCGCACCGCTCACCCGAAGGTCGAGGTCACCGCCTCCGGTCAGGGTCATGCTGCCGTCCGAGGCCACCCGGCCGGTGCTGCCGATCGCGAGCACAAGCCCTTGCGGACGAACGTTCACGGCGGTGTCGTAGCGGCTACCCACGCGGCGCGTCAACTGCCCCGTATCGCCATCGATCTGAGCCGTGAGATTACCCCCGCCAAGCGTGCCGAACCCGGTAAAGCCGACCAGACGCGTCACGCCATTGCCGTAGCCACTGACGAAGCTGCCGAAGTTGATCCACCACGCGGTAGGTTGCGCCTGCGTGCCGATATTGACATCGGCACTGCCCTGACGCCAGAGCCATGTGGCGGCGTCCGCGCTATCGTAGCCGCCGTCTCCCGGCAGCGGTCTCAGGTTGCTTGCCGGGCTCGGCTGCAACATTGAGCTCGTGAGATTGCCGCCAACACGCAGGAACAGGTTGCCCCCCTGATCGGGGTACCAGGCGCGATAGAGATTGTCATCGCCACCGTTCACAAACCCTTCGTTGTTGCCCGCAGCCTCGCTGAGCACCTTACCGTCCGATCTCGTGCCGCGCGGCTGGTTATACGGGTCTCCGGCTCGTGTGGCACTCGACGACGTACCCGCCGTGTAGACACCGAACAGCGAATCCATTCGCATGTTGCCGCCACTGAGCAGTTCCAGATCGCCGGTGCCCGTGCGCAGTACGCTGAAACGCTGATTGGTCGGCGAATAGGCGTAGCTCATGCCAGGGGTCGCGCACCACGTGGGATTGTCCGCACACATCGTCGGCCAGCCGAGTTCGTCGAGGTTGATCACGTCGCCTACGTGAAAGCTCGGATCGGCAATGCCATCGATCCCCTCCTTCGTCCAGGTGTAGCTGACCTTAATGGAGCAATACTCCGGCGAGTCTTTGCAGAAATCGTCGACCGACTGATCGATCCCAAGACTCTTGAGAAAGTCCGGATCGATTTTTTCGCCCGGGACAATGCCGTCGATGCCCAGTTCGCCAGCGGCGTCAGTCCAGTACGCCGTTCCCTTTGGCGGCACCCCCTTGCCGAACATGCCGTAATGACTGTCGGCAAGACGCAGATCGCCGTGCGCCGGACGCGTTTGCACCACGCGGCTGTCGGCCGCTTGCGTGTCGGCACCCGCCACCAGTCGCAGCGACCACGATTGGGAGCCTTCCGGGAGCATTTGCGCCAGCGCCCATGCCTTACCCTGAACCCCCGCAACCTCGGGGCGCAACGCGATCGATTCGGCATCGCCCGGCAGCTTCACATCCGTGCCCGAGGGCAGGATGGCACCCGTCGAGAGTGCTTTTGCGCCGTTGAGGAACACGAAATTCTTAAGCAGGGTGTCCACCCCCGGGTCGGGCACACCCGGCAGCGGCACGCCCTTCGGCCAGATCATGGCGCTTACGCTGACGGCCGTGTTGAAGACCGATCCCGCGTCGAGACGCGTATTGGCCGCCAGCGTCACCGAGGTCTTCAGCAGCGTCCCAGCCGCATAAAGCACGTTGCCCGAACCATCGCGAACCGCTGCCGCGAGTACTGTGCCTGCAGGCAGCGTCAACGGCTGAGCGAGCGTGATCGTGACCGGCGCGCGGCTGCCCGGCGGCAGGACGAAGCCCTTGATCGGCAGATCGAAGTTCAGGATCGAGCCGACCGGAAAGCCCGTACCGTCGGCCAGCGTGACACCCACACCCGGCACCACGATGTCGTCGCCGCCGAAGTTGATCCCCTTCAACAACTGCCACCCCGTGTCGTCCTTGGTCGGCGGCGGCGGTGAGAAGCCGTCGTTGATGCTGCCGAAGATGTCGAGATTGCCGCCCGCACGCACCGTCAGCATGCCGACTTCACCGGAGCCATAGACGTTCGTCTTGGTGAACAGCGGATTGATGCTTGCGTAGCGATAGCCCGACAGATCGATGTCGCCGCGCATCACGATGTCGCCGTCGGCGGCCTTGCTGACGATCTCCACGCCCGGGCGCAAATGCAATACGTTGAGATAGTTCGCGTTGTTCAATCCCGCGAGTTTTGTGTCGCGCAGATTGGCGTTGAGCAGCGCGTGCTTGATGAAATTGGTGCTGTCAGCGTCTTTCGCATCGAGATACGCCTGATCGACCACCTGATACGGACGTCCACTGGCAGCCAGCTCCAGTATCGGCTTGCCGTTCACATCGAGCATGACATTGCCGTTGGCGTCTCTGACGAGGGCGTAAGGGGCATCGTCATAGCGCTGCACGGCGTTCACCGCGATGGACTTCGCGCCGCGAATCGTCACGCCGCTACGTGTGTCGATGGCGACGTCGCCGTACGTGGCCGCATCGGCATCATCCACGTGGCCCTGACTGCCCAGACGCGGCGCGTTCAGTGTCAGCGTGCCACGCGAAATCCCATCGTTCTGCCACGGCTGCGTACCACTCGCCACGCTCGTACCATGCCGCAGATCGATCTGCGCACCGCTGCCCAACGTCAACGTGCCGTCGCCGGAACTCAGTTCCACGATGGCCCGGTTCGGGCTGTCGATGATCTTGCCGTAGCTGTCCACGCGCAGCAGCGTGCCGTGAGCATCGAGTACGGCGCTATCGGTCAGCGTGAGGCCATGCTTTGCCGCCAGCCGGATCGTGCCCACGGACGCGCCGCTCGCGTCAACCCGCCCGTCAACCGTCAGGCGACCGTTATCGAGCGAGACATTGACTTCGCCTGCCTTCACGTCGTTGCCGATGGTGAGATCACCGCGCTTGAGCTGGAAGCTGCGGCCCCCGAAGGCCTTGCCGTCATTCAATCGCTGGTTCAGCGCGGCAAACTGCGCGTCGGACGAGCCCGCACCGAGCGACTGTGCGCGGATTTCCACGCGGGCCGACTTGTACGGCACCGACGTGCCGCTCGCATCGTACTCGCCAGTGCTTGTGCCGAGAATCTTTCCTTGAAGATCCACCTGCCCTGCGTCATCGGCGAGTGCGATAGCCTTGAGCGTACCGGCGCTGCTGTTCGCGGCCGAGAGGTCGATCGTCGAGCCTCCCGACTGGAAGATGCTGCCGTTGCGGCTTTCCAGCACGACGTCGCCGCCCCACGTGTATTTGTCGACGTCGAAGAAGCTGCGTTTGCGGCCTGCCATATCGATCTGCGCCGTGTCCGTCAGCGTGAGATCCTTGTCGGCAATCAGCGTGAGCTTGCCGCTAGGCAGCATCACCGCGGTGGCAACGCGAACAGTGTCGCCGTGCAGCGTGAGATCTGCGCCAAGCGCGTCGATGTCGCGCGAGTGATCGGCCTTCACCGTCCCTACCGGGACCATCACCGAAATCGCACCACCGGCCGTGATCCGGTTGACGGAGCCTGCGCCGCCGGTCATCAAGGGCGTCGTCAGATTCAGGTTGCCGCCGGTGTAGGCAAACCCACTGTTCGCGTCATAGGCACCCTGCGACTGGTACACCGACAAGCTGCCTTTGTGTTGCGCCGTAATGCGCTCGGCGGCGTTGATGTTGACCGTGCCAAAGCCCAGCGCGAGACGATCGTACGAGGTAATGCTGCTCGGTTGCGCAAACTGTCCGAAACCGAACTCGAAGCGGTCGGTCACGAAATTCAGCGTGCCGCTGCCGGTACCTGCACCGCCTGCGATCACCGTGCCGGGCACGCCCGACGTGCCACTCCAGATCAGATTCGCCGTGTGGATGGTCGCGACGGTGGCCGCATTGCCCAGCCCGTAGATGGCCGGGGTCGTCAACACCAATCGGCTCAACGAGGAGGCGCCGGTCGTCTTGTCGTAGGTGTCGAGCGTGACGTCACCGTAGAAGTTGACGCTGTTGGCCGCGGCCAGCGTCAGCGTCTCCAGCGCCGGAGCGCCGGTCGAAGTGTCACCGCGCAGCAGTCGATCCAGCACCCCCTGATTCATTGCCAGACCGCTCGCCCCGGTGCCATTGGCCTGCACCTGCGCGAGTGCTTGTGTCGTGCCGATATTGATCGCACCCACCGCCAGCGTCAGATTGCGTGTGCCATACCGCACCGCGTCGTCCAACACAAACTTTCCGGTTGTCGATGCGGCGATGGTCCCCTCTGAATAAAGTGTCGTCGTGCCGACGCACCCGGCAGACGGGCAGACGCCGATCTCCATGGCGCCGCGCGCAGACGTATCCGATGCCACGATATTGAGCAGCCCGTTCGACACGGCGAGCAGATACGGCGACGCCCGGTAGTAGAAGCCGTCGGTCGAGTCGTAGGCCACTTTGCCGCGCCCCAGCGTATTGATGCTGGCTCCGGCTTCCACACTAATCAGCCCTGCGGGGAAGACCGGGTTCGTTAGTTCGGACGCGACCAGAAAGACTTCCGGCGCAGAAAGGACTGCACCGCTGCGCAGGTGAATCTCGACCGCATTGTCGTTGCCGAACGAAACGTAGTTGCCTCCTTGACCATAAGTGACGGTCGTCATGCCGCCGATCACCATGCGTGCGGCACCGATATTGTTCAGGCTGTCTGCGCGAAGCGTTACCCCGTCGAATCCCGCCGTCGCCTTCGTCGCGACGATTTCGATGTTCTGCTGCTGACTCGAGTTCGGCACAACCACCGATACCACGCCACCATAGCCGCCTTCGGCGGGCGCAAAGCGGCCTTCGCCGTCGAAGCGAAGCGCATCGATGCCAGCACCGGCCTGCAACGACAGTTGGAACGTTTTGGCATCGGCCGGTAAAGCGGGACGCGGAATACCGCGTCGCTGCGCGTCGGCAACGGCGAACGCAGCGTACCCGGTTTCGTTGTATTGCGAATACGTGCGCAGGACGTTGGCCGGTGTGAGGATGATCTGACTCGCGAGGCTGTCGCGAATGCCGGTCCCTGCGACCGACAATGTGCCCGCCGCAGACCACGAACCGTTGCGCATCGCCGCTGCCGCCGCGCCTGTACTTTGTCCGACGCGACCGTTGATTTCGACACGGAATGCGCCAGGCAGCAGCGCGTACGTTGCGGGCATCAGCGTATACGTGCCCGCAGGAAGTCCTGGCACGCCTGCACCGATGGTGATCTGTCGCCCGATGGCCGGATCGGCGGCACCGCCGGACGACGGCGCATAAGCGCTCTGGTTGCCAGGAACGATCGCATAGACCGGGTTGGTCTTCAGATCCGGCAACGTCAGGCCACCGTTCGGCCCCACTTGCATCAACGGATAGAAGCGGGCATCGGTGGAACCCCCGCGTCCCGACACGAAGCCTGCGCCGGTGAGGTCGCCACCGCCGGTCAAATCCACCACGGCGCCACTGTCGACGCGAATGGACTTCCCGCCCAGCACCAGGTCGCCCCGGGAATCTCCGCCACCGACCCCTTTGAACGTCACGGTCTTGCCGTTGTAGTTCCAGTTCTGACCGTCCGTCGTACCGCCGTACGGCATCGTCAGTCCGACACCGCTCACCGACGTGACGCTGCCCGGCAAGAGATGCACGACGTCCGTGTTCTGACCTTCGTATGTCGCCACCCCCACTTGCAGACGCCCCAACGGCGCACGCACAACGCCGCCCTGTTCGACGTTCGCAGCGAACAACGACAAGGAGCCGAATGCGGAATACGGCACGTCAGGCACCGTGTCCGTAGTGCGTGAAATAATCAGCGTGCGACGCTTGTCGTATGCGTCGGCACCCGAGGTAAATCCTGCCCGAACCGCCGCGCCTGCGCCCGTGTCCGGATACAACTGTGCGGCACGAAGCGTGATGTCGCCCGGACTGTTCAACGATGTGGCGGGTGCCGCGCCGTCCCACCCATCGACGGTCCCCATGAAGCGCAAATCGCCACGGCTGATGAGTTCGATGTTATTGGCGTTGATCGTGTTATTGCCGCGTACGTCAATCAAATTGGCTGTGGCATCGAGCTTAGCGAGCGTCGCGCGCACGGGCTGGGTGGCCGGCCCCGGAATGACATAACCATCCTTTCCGATCGGGCGCTGCGCCGCCAGACGCAGATACGACACGTCGAAGTGCGCCGTCTGCGTCGCCTTCGAACCGGGTGCCGTCGTGATGTTGCCGTAGAACTGCAAATTCTGATTGAGCTTGAGCGACACGTCACCGGCAATGTCGGTCTGTGCGAACAGCGACACATTGTCGAAACCGCCCGCGTCGATCTGTGCCACCGAGAGACGCCCATAGCCATACGCCAAAGCCGTCGCCGCCTGTGCCGGTGTGAGCACCGTGCGCAGCGGGCTGTCGCTATGCAGTTGCTCAAGGATCAGCTCGCGCTGCGCCAGCACGCGTTGCGTCGCGTCCGACTTCTTGTACATGGCAGCGATCTGCGCAACGGACAGCGAGCCGCCCGCCGCAGTGCCGCCGCCCGACGAGGCTTTGAATGCCCCGTCGAGATAGAGACCGCTGTTGGATGCAAGCGAGATGTTGCCGCCATTGGACGCCACGAGTCGAGGCCCCTGCCCGTCCACGGCGATTGTCGCCTGCGTCCCCGACGCATCGAGCCGCGCGCCGTCACGCACGACGATGAAGAGGTCCGTACCCTTTGCCGTGCCTGCGACATGATCGATATCGCCGCCGATGACGATATTGCCGCCGTTGCGCACGATGCCGTACGTTTTGCCATTCGCATCGACGGCGGTGGCGGCACGCGCGGCGACGTCGAGCACCGCACTTTCCCCGATCCAGACCGAGCGGCCGTGACCGATGGCATTCACAATTTCGGCGACCAGCGCATTGTCCTTCATGTCGCTGAAGGTGATGTTGCCGCCCCAGGCGTTCAGCGTACCGTTCACCGTCGTCTGTCCGATGGCGCTCAGCGTGATCGACTGCCCCGGGTCCACGCTGACGACAGCCCCCTTGCCGATCGTCAGTTGCGATGCCGCCATGTCTGCCGCCGACGACGAATAGTTGCCCGTTTGCAGCGCAAGACTCGCGCCCTTGCGCTGAGTCAGCTTCGCCTTCGCGGCGTCGGCCTGATACAGCGGCGGTGTCCAGACGGAGAACGCGTCGCGCAGGTCGCCGGTGGTCAGATCCCGCGTTTCGTCGCTGCGATGATAGACGGGCATGGCGACGTCGACCTTCGCGTCATCGTTCACGGCGACGCCGAGCGCGCCCGTCACACGGTAGTTCGAAAAGCCCTTGTTGAAGAAGTCGCTGCGCAGTGCCAGCGTACCTGCATCCGGTGCCGCCGACGTATCGCCAATCGAGATGTTGCGGGACTGAAGATCGAGCGTGCCGCCGCCACTGAAACCGTAGGCGCGGATCACGGCGTCCGGATCTAGCTTCAGCGATGCTGCGCTGCCCATGGCGGACAGCGTCACGTCGCCGCCGCGACCGCCTTGCAGTTTGCCATCGCTCGCGAGCGTCGCACCGGACGACACGTCGATGAGGCTGCCACGACCCAGCGCGACGTTGCCGCTACCGAGGATGGAAACACTCCCACCGTCGCGATATGGCAGGCCGTCGAAGCCTTCGGGCGCCGTCACCAGGTTGCGCCACAGCCCGCTGGCGTCCAGCTTCACCCCATCGGCAATGGCCACGTTGCCGATCGGTGCGGCCGGATTGACGATCGTACCCACGAGACCGTTCTGGTCCATCTGCGTCAGGAGACTGCCGATCTGGATGCGTCCGCCGTGCGCAGTGACGTTGCCCTTGACCGCAATGTCGTTGCCGTACAGCGTGACCATGCCGCCCGACGCAACCTGAAGATCGCTGCCCAGTTCGATCTTGTCCTTCGCGGCAATGCGAATGGCGCCGAGTCCGAAGCCATTGAGCAGCGAGGTGTCGAGCACCAGCTTGCCCTGACGCTCGGTGGGCAATGCCGTTTTGAGATCCAGCCCGGCGGCAATTCTCGCGTCGGTCTCGCGCAGCTCCACCTGACTCATCACCGCACTCAGATTGTCGTACAGCAGACCGCTCGTCTTGTCGTACATCGGCTGATTCTTGCCGACGATCAACTGACCGCGTCGCGCTGCCGCGTTCTGCGACTGGTTGTACGAATCGAGATTGGCCGCCGGGGCTTGCGTTTGACGCGGGCCCTGGAAGACATCGCCGACGATGCCGCCCTCGATCACGGCCCCCTTCGTCGAGATTACGAGACGGCCTGCGTCACGGCCAACCGTATAGCCGTTCTCGAGACGATCCGGTGCGCCGATGAATGGCGTGGCGTAGTACAGCGTCGCCTTGTCACCCCAGCGCGCGTGAACGTCTTCGAAGCCCTTGTAGACACCCGTGTACTGCAAGTCACCGGGGGCCGAGGAGGCGTCGTACAGGCGTCCGTCGACGCCCTTGAGCCATGTCTGCTTGAGCTTGCCGGTCTGTACGTTGAACGTGCCGCCAGAGAGGTTGATGTTCGAGCCGGACTGCGTGACGACATCGTTGCCCGTGAACGTCAGCGAACCGCCCTGCGCCATCCACTCGCCGACGGTATGGCCCTGCGTGCCGAGATAGCCACCCACTTCGAGCAGGCCACCGGCCGTGTACCAGCGGTCGCTGTCGTAGTCGTTCGTGCCCTTGGCGACGAACACCAGCTTGCGCCGGTCGATCCACACGTCGTTGCTGTTGAGCAGCAGGCTGTCGCGATTGCCCGGTGCGTCGCGCTGCTCGTTACCCTGAACGTTGACCTTGACGTTGTTGCTCTCCATCGACACATCGACGCCGACGGCCCCCGACACGTCGAGCTGCGCGCGGTCGCGCACCAGACTACGCGTCGCTGCGCTGACGACAATCTGACCGCCGGTGGCGAGCGTCAGGGAATCGGGGAGGAAGTCGACCGTGCCATCGCTCGTGATCTCGATGCGCGACTGATCGCGGCGGTCGTTCACCGGCGAAACGTTGTACGTGCTCTCGACGGGCGGTCCGAGCAGCGCACTGCGCTGACCGTCCAGTGCGCTGCCGGTGCCTTCGATGACGATGGCGCTCGTCGCACCCTGGCCCAACGACACCTTGGCATCGTTGCCGACCGCCACGAGGTGCAGGGTGCCGCGCGTGTTGACCGTAGTGGTCGCGATGGCCACGCCATTCTGCTGGACGTCGCGACCGACGAGGGACACATCGCCCTCCCGCGCCATGATCAGTCCGGTGTTGCGCACCAGACCTGCGAGGCTGTTGGCGGCAAACTGCGGCGTGACGACATTCCCACGCGTGGTAGACGTTGGATCGCTGTCGGTGCCAACGCCACGCTTGATGATGAAACTGTCGCCTGCCGCGAGCGTGGTTTGCCCACGGACAGTGGCGATGTTGCCTGCATTCTGGACTTCCTTGCCGAGCAACAGCACGTAGCCACCGCCGTCCGTCGATGCGGTCGGTGCACGCGTGGCGATCTGCGCGCCCGCCCGGACTTCGACCTTGCCCTCCGCGCCGGTAAACGTAGGCGTGCTGGCACCCGCGCCATAAATACCGTTGTTCCGGAACTGATCGTTCGTGATGCTGGCCGCCGCCGCGACGAGGTTACGCGTATCGACCTGGCTGGTGCCGGTGAACAGAATGCCGTTGCGGTTGGCGATCAGCACCGTGCCGTCGCCCTTGATCTGTCCCTGAATCACACTCGGACGCGCCTGCGGATCGTTCACCCGATTGAGCACCGCCCAGTCGCGCTGCTGATCGAACGCCACTGTCGTGTTCTTGCCGACGTTGAACGTCTCCCAGTTCAGGATGGCCTTGTCTGCCGTTTGCTTGATGTTGACGGTCGTCTTGCCGTCCGCCACTGTCGGCGTGGGGGCGTTGGCGTTGATCCAACCCTGCGTCAGGCTGTTGGTATCGACCTTCAGGCCGCCCGTGGTCAGGCCGTCCGGGATCGATGCGTCACTCTGCGCCGCCTGACGTGCCGCCGCCTGCATCGACTGCTGTGCGGCCAGCGCCTGCGCGGTGATGCCGAGGTTATCGATAGAGCGTTGCAACTGGATGTTGGCCAGACGCTGCTGCTCGGAGGGTGAATTCAGCGACGTGACCGGCATGCCGTTCGGCAACCGGCCGGTCTGCGCGGCGGTGTTCTGCGCTGCGCCACGGGCAGCGAACCATGCGGAGCTGAATGCTTGCTGGGCGTGGGCGTCGACGAACAGCCCGCCGGTGGCCACCGCAATCGCCACCGCGCGTGCTATTGGCGCCGCACGAAATATCCGATGCATTTGATTAGGATGCCGTAATTTTTGTGCTACGCCCGTGTGCCCGCGTGTGTTCATCTCAAACCCTGCTGATAGATGGTTCCATACCCGTTCGACCGCCCACCCCGTACCGGACAGTCCTGTTCACCGGGTTGCTTGCGGCGTTGGCGGCTAACCGCACACTCACATCGCAACCCTATGCCCAAGGACGAACGAAGAACCCACCCACCCGCAGACTATTTTTCGATTATTTTTTTGACGCTCAGGAAAGGAGGATCAGCCCGCCCGGCAACGTGCGGGCGTTGAGATCGAACGTTCGCTGCAACTGCGCGACGGCCATGTCGAGCAGGGGAATCTCGAAGCTGCCGCTGACCGGCTGATGTCCCATCGCGGCATTCATCAGCACAACGCGCCCGCGCCGATAGCGATTGATCTCCTCGATCACCTGATTGAGCGGCGTCTGGCGGAACACCAGCATGCCTTGTCGCCATGCAGAGACATCGGCGACAGCCACGCGTCGCACGCGACCGACCGACGCGTCGTCGTACACGGTTTGCTCACCGGCCCGCAACGCTACACGGCCGCTCGGGTGCTCGACGCTCACCGCTCCGTCGATACAGGTCACGCAAGTGCTGCCGTCCATCCGGCGCACTTCGAGGCGTCCAACGCTGGCCAGACTGCGTCCCGCGCCGGAGACCACGACGAACGGATTGCGGCTTGCCGTCACATCCACGGCCGCCTCCCCGGACAGCAGACGAATGCCGACGGTTGCGCCGCCCGAGGTTTCCCGACGGATGCTGGTCTCGGTGTTAAGCGTCACGCTGACCGTCGAGGCCACTTGAATCGCCCGCTGCTCGCCCGTTGCCGTACGGAAATCTGCGCCCCACTCCGACGGCGCAGGCCAAAGCCCCGCTGGGGGATGGAAGATGGCGATCCCCGCGACCCCGGCGGCACTCACTGCCGCACCGAGGAACGCCCGACGTCCAACGGTAGGTTTGGGGCCTTGCAGTGCACGAATGTGTTCTCGCGACGCTTCCGGGTTGCTGTGCAGAACAGCCCCGGCCGCTGGCCGGACCGCCGCCCACTCGCGCTTCGCGTCGCTGAACGCGGCGTGATGTGCCGGGCTTGTGCGCAGCCAGCGCTTGAAGGCGTCGGCGTCCCATGACGTGACGTCGCCCGAGCTGAGTCGACGCAACCATGTCCACGCCTGACGCTGGAGTTCGTCGGGCGTGGGCGGGCGCAGGTCGTCGCGGGCGGTCATGCCGTCGCTCTCAGGCGGCAGACGTCCGTGATGGACGGCAGGAGGTGACAAATTTCAGGCTCATGAGGAAGGACGAACGTGCCCCCCATGCAACCGCAGATTATTTTCATCATCGGTCTTTCCGGGCGATCAGATGATCGTGCGCCCGCTTGAGATCGGACTCGACGGTGCGTAGCGAAACGCCAAGCCGTCGGGCCACTTCCTTCTGTTCCAGCCCGTCCCAGTGGACCATGAGCACGACCTGACGCCGTCGCTTGGGCATGCGGTCGATGATCTGCCGCATGGCCTCCATGCGAGAGCGCCCTTCCGCGACCTGTTCCGGGCCCGGCGCGGGATCGGCCATGTCCATGAGTTCCGCGACCTCGTCGAACGGCAACGAGCGTCCCTGACGCCGCTGAATGTCCACGGCAATATTGACGGCCATGCGCAGAAGGTAGCCCGCCGGGCTGTGGATCGGTTCCTCTTCCTCGCGGCTTTGCACGCGCAGCCAGGTGTCCTGCAAGGCATCACCGGCGAGATCACCGTTGCCGAGCAGACGTGTCATGCGCGACTTGAGCGTCGTGTAGTGCTTAGTCAGGTAGTCGACCAGCACCATCGGCGTGGGGGATGACGGGGGCGTCGGCGGAAGGTCGTCGTTCATGAACCGGCCCTGGTGCCCGCCTCGCCTTGCGCGCCACTGCTGCACGGAAGACCGAACTGCGCGTCGTTCGGGAAGAGCAGCATCGTGACGGGTTGCGGCATGTCGCGTGGCGGTGCGGCGTCCATACGGACATCGCGCAGCGTTTCGAGCAGGACGGTATCGCGGCGGCTGTCGCCGGTCGAACCGATCAGACGCGGTCGCTCGACGCGGCCCGTCGCATCCAGCTCGAAACGAAGCACGGCGCGGTAGCGGCCCGGCACGGTCAGCGCGTTAGCGCACAGCGCTTGCCAGACACGCGCCTGCACCAGACCGGGATAGCCCGTGCGGCTGCCCAGTCCACTGGTCGACGGTGCGGCGTTAGCGTCGCTTGCCGCTTTGAGGATGAACGCGCTGCTTTGCCCCATATTGAATTTTTCGGCGCTCAGGCCCGTCCCTTCCAGCATCAGATGCAAGGCGGCCTCGGGCGAATACCGGCCGTGTATGGCCGTAGAGGTTTGTCCTTTGAGGATTTCGCTGCGATAGAGCGCAGGCTGACGGGCGATGGCGCCGTAGCGCTGCAACGCGTCGTTCAGGGGCTGAGCGGGAATGTCGAAGTCGAAGCGCACCTCGCCCGCCGGGGATGGCGTCGCCATCGTGGTTGGGGTGGGCTGCTGTGCCTGCGCTGCGCTCGTCACCGTCAGAAAACCCAGACCGAACGAGCACCCCATCAGCGCAAGTCCACCGAACGATGCCGGGATGCCTGTCATTGTCTATCGCGCGATCGTCCGTACTCCGTGGGATCGAGTTGGCTCAACCCCACAGCAAATACGGCTCAGCGTACCGGCGGATCGTGAAATTTCCATGACAAGTCATGGATCGCATGGCAGCCCTGGGTGATGGTGTTCGGCGCGGGGCTCTGTCTGCGCACCGCCATCCCCGTTGTGTGCATGGGCGTGCTCTCGCCGCTCGGACACGCGCTCGACCGCAGGCTTGGCCTTAAGCGTTCGATGCTCGTGGCGCTTGCCATCCTGACGGTTGGACTGGTGCTGCGGCTTCGCGCAGACGCCTATGCCGTGTTGCTCGTCACTGCGGCGCTCGTCGGTATTGGCGACGCCATCATTCGCCCGATACTCAGCGGCTTCATCAAGGACACGTTTCCCGACAAGACATTTGCCGCTCCAGACAAAGAATTTCTTTCAGACTGGCGCAGATAAACTGATTTGCGACGTCGGTCGGAACGCGTCAGACTTCGCCTCTTCGCCATGTTCAAAAGGACGCCAACGATGTTTGGCCTGATCACCAACCGCAACGTGCTGCGGTTGTCCTTCGCGCAAGCCCTCGCCGGTGCCA
The DNA here is from genome assembly GCF_044772185.1 of Pandoraea sp. NPDC090278. Lineage (NCBI taxonomy): Bacteria > Pseudomonadati > Pseudomonadota > Betaproteobacteria > Burkholderiales > Burkholderiaceae > Pandoraea > Pandoraea sp. NPDC090278. The sequence continues at coordinate 1,230,333 of NZ_JBIVYJ010000001.1, forward strand.
ACTCGACGGTCGTCTACGCGACGGCAGCGATCATCGGCCACATGCTCTCACCCGATCCGGCGCTGGCGACGCTGCCGATCTCGGTCTTTGTCCTGGGCATGGCCATCTCGACGCTCCCCGTCGGTTCCATCACGAAACGCTACGGACGTGTCGCAGCGTTCATCGCGGGCAATGCCTGCGGCGTGGCGATGGGTCTTTTGGCGGCCGTCGCGCTTATCCTCCATTCGTTCGCGCTCTTCACGTTTGCCATGATTTTCGGCGGCGCGTATGCGGCCGTCGTGCTGACGTTCCGATTCGCGGCGGCGGAGTGCGTGGCCGCCGAGGAACGGCCGAAGGCGCTCTCGACGGTGCTGGCGGGCGGTGTGGCCGCAGGCGTGCTCGGCCCGCAACTCGTGACCGGCACGATGAACGCCTGGCCGCCGCACGCTTACGCCGTGACGTATCTGACGGCGGCCGTCGTCGTGCTGGCAGGCGGCAAGTTCGACATGCCTCGCAAGCCTGTTCAGCCTGGGGCGTCGCAAACCTCGCAGGAGGGCCGTCCCGTCGCTGTTTTCCTGCGCGACCCGAGATTGCTCGTCGCTATGCTCTGCGGCGTCGTCACGTACATGCTGATGAATTTCATGATGACGTCCGCGCCGCTCGCAATGGAGCTGTGCGGCATTCCGCGCGAGCATGCAAACTTCGGCATCGAACTGCACGTGATCGCGATGTACGCGCCCAGCTTCTTCACCGGACGCCTGATCACCCGCTTTGGCGCGCATCGCATCGTGCTGCTGGGGCTGGTGCTGACGGCGTGTGCGGCATTCGCTGGCATGGCCGGGCTCACGGTCGGGCACTTCTGGGTCGCGCTCGTGCTGCTCGGGTTGGGCTGGAATTTCGGATTCCTCGGTGCCTCCGCGATGGTGCTGACGTGTCATTCCCCCGAGGAAGGTCCGCGCGTGCAGTCGGTGAACGACTTCGTCGTCTTCGGCGCGATGGTCATCGGTTCGTTCGCCTCGGGCAGTCTGCTCACGTCGCTGGGCTGGACGGCTGTGGCCGGTCTTATGCTGCCGCCGCTGGCCATCGGTATGATCGGCGTCGTCTGGCTTCAATGGAACCGCTCGCGAAAGCAGCAGGCTGCCTGACCATGCGTGTGAATGCCGATTTCTCGCAACGTGCCGTTGTCACACCCCAGCAGTACGTGTGGGTGCCGTCACCGCAGGCCGGGGTCGAGCGTGTGATGCTCGACCGCATCGGCACGGAAAAAGCGCGTGCGACAAGCATCGTTCGTTATGACGCGGCGTCCGACTTTCCGGCGCATAGTCATCCGGGCGGCGAGGAGATTCTCGTCCTCTCCGGCACGTTCTCTGCCGACGGACACGATTATCCGGCCGGATGGTATCTGCGAAATCCGCCCGGCTCGTCGCATCGACCGTCGAGCCGAGACGGTGCGACGATCTTCGTCAAACTCATGCAGATGTCCGCTTCGCAAGACGCGGTCGTACGTGTCGATACGCGTGACGCAGGCAACTGGCAGACACACGCAGGACGAGGCGTCTGCCCGCTGTTCAGCGATGAGCACGAGCGCGTAGAGCTGATTCGTCTCCCGGCTAACGCGCCGTTTGCGGCCACCCGCCCCTCAATTCAGGCATGCATCGTCGAACTGTTCGTCCTCGATGGAACGCTGCGACTCGACAGCGACGTCCTTACAACGGGAAGTTGGGTCCGCCTGCCTCCGAACGATGGCGCGACATTGAGTGCCGGTGACGAAGGCGTCGCCGTCTACTGCAAGGCCTACGTGCCGGGGCCGATTCCGTCAGGGAAGTGATCGCGACGAAGGGGGACACGCCACCGGATCACGTGCGCCGGGCGAGCACTTCGTCTCGCGGGCCGGCGTCGACGACACGACCGCTTTCCATGACCACGATAGTGTCGAATCGGCTCAGCAGACTCGGCCGATGCACGGACGCCACGATGCACGCCGTCGGAAACGCGTCGTACATGCGGTCGAACACGCGCCCTTCGGCCAACGGGTCGAGCGCACTCGTCGGCTCGTCCAGCAGCAACAGCGAGCTGCCCTGCGCCGCCAACGCACCGCGTGACAGCGCAAGCCTTTGGCGTTGACCACCGGAGAGATTGCTGCCCCGCTCGTTCAGCGTGCTCGACAGGCCGTCCGGGAGATGTTGCAGCACGTCGTCGAACACGCCTGCATGCACAGCCGTGTGGAGCGCTTTCGCGTCGGCGGGTTCACCGAACGTCAGGTTCTCTTCGACGCTGGCTTCGAACACTTCGGCTTCCTGGGGAATCAGCGTCGCCAATGTGCGCAGGTCCGACCAATCGGTGACGTTGCCGTCGCGCAGCAGTTCGCCATGTTGCGGAAGGTACAGACCGGCAAGCGTTCGCAGCAATGTGCTTTTGCCACCACCACTCGGCCCGATGAGCGCCACGCGCGACCCGCGTCGAAGCGTGAGGTCGACGCCACGCAACCCACCGCGCGCATCGTCGGCATAGGTCCACGAGACATTGCGCAACGTCAGCGTTTGCCAAGGCGCGTCGGCAATGACCGCCGGGACGACGGCATCCGGATCGCTCGGGGCGTCCCAGATCGGCTCGGCGCTGCCGTAGTCCGTGTGCATGCGCGCGAAGCTCTGGAAGTTCGACGCCATCGCACCGACCACCGTCGCCGCCTGTTGCGCGTACTGGTAGATCATGAACACTGTACCGAGCATCACAGCCTGTCCCGGTTCGCGCGACTGCAACACGTAGACCACGACGAGAATCCAGGTCAGCCCCATACCCAGGATGTCGACGGCGAACCACTTGCCTTCGTTGACCGTCACCGTGCGGCGCAGCGGCACCATCACGGCGTCCATCCGATGTCCGAGCAGCTTGCGCGATGCCGCCTGCAAGCGCAGACCGATCACCGTGCCCGCGTTACCGACGAAATCGAGCAGCGCCGCAGCATAGCGACGCTCGGCATCGTTCTCGGCACGCGCGAGCTGCATCAGCACACGGTCGAATCGAAGGATGATGATGGCGATGACGACATACCCGGTCACGGCGATCACGCCGCTGGTGCGCGACAACAACGCCAGTGCGACCAGCGGGCCGACGAAATTGAATACGCTTTGCAGATAACCGAACTGGTTCTGCGCGAAGTCCGACAATGCGCGACTGGACTGCACGACGCGGTGCTGCAACTCGCCCGAATGACGTCCGTCTCGCCATGCCAGCGGCGCGGCCGCAATGCGTGCATACAACTGATCGGCCAGACGCAAGCGCACCCGAACGCCGACGTTGCGCTCAAGAATTCGCCCCGGGCCATGCAGTAACCATGACAGGAGATAGATGCCGACGAGGAAGACGATCCAGCGTCCCGCGACCGTCATATCGCCCTGCTGAAGCGCATTGATGGCCTGTGCGGCGAGCCACGGCATGGTCAGCCGAAGCAACTGCGCCGCCGAGAGCAACCCCGCTGCGCCCAGCAGATGCGTGCGGACGCCTTGCGCATGTCGCCACAACGCGCGATACAGATCACGGGCGGCACTGCCGAGCCCGATGGCGGGTTTGCGCTGGGAAGCCTCTGGCGCCGTCATGCGTTCTTCGCTCCATAATGCTGGTGTGACCGGTCAATATAGGGGAAAAATGCGCAGACGTCCCGATTACAGGGTCGAATGCACGTGCCTGTCGGGCGCGCGAGCCCCTGCACTATCCGCAGCGTCAGATGGCATCGCAGTCGCCGAAGCGTCGGCGGGAACTGGCACAGCCTCGGGCGGTGTGCGGGCAGAAGACCCGGCAACGTAGTAGAAGCGCAACGCCGCATCCGGATAGTGATACGGCACCATCGCCAGATTGACCGCGCAGGAGTCGCAGAACGGCAGACGCGAGCACAGCACGATCGAGCGCACGACGTTTTCGCCCGCCGGAAGATCCGCATAGATCTGCGCCAGAATCAGGCGCTCGGTATCGAGCGTGCGGGACTTCGCGGTGCCGGACGCCGCGTGGTACGTCGGTAGATTCGCATCGGCGACGACAAAGCGCAGCTCGGGCGGCTCGGTGGGATACGCCTGCGCACGAGCGCGCGGACCCTCGCCTTGCTGCACGATGACATTGTTCTCCCGTTCCAGATAGGCGCGACCGGCGTCGACGAATCGCACCGTCGGGGAATTCGTCGGCAGCACACGCCGCTGAAGCCCCGAGAGGCAGTAGTAGATCATCCGTGTGCCGTCCACGAGCGTGACTTCCGCGAGGGCGATGTTGGCGTTCAGCGACACGAGGCGCATATCATCGTCGACGTCGCGCGCGGCCCGGGCCTCGCCTGTCACCAGCGATTGAAGATCCGGCATGCCGGGGAAGACCTCCTCGAACAGCGAGAGTACATCCCGGGTCGTTTGTACGTCGCCGGTGAACGGCAGTTGCGACCACACGGCTAGCGGCGACGGGCGCGATACGAAATCGCGCGCCACGGCACCGATGAAAGCGTCCGCCTGACCTGGATAGCGCTGCCAGTGCGACCAGAGACGATTGAACGTCGGAAGCAATGCCGGATCGACATCGGGAGATGAGCGTGCGCGGGAACCGTCGACTTCATCGCCACCTGCGCCTCGCGCCGAGGCCACGTGCCACTCGATAGCGTGTGTGAGCTGGCCCACGGCATCGCGGGCTTCGGCGACCGACAGCGGAACGTCCTCCAGACCCTGCCACACCTCGGACGGCGAAGGCGCCCGCTCCCACATGCGTAGATACAGTTGCAACAGTGTGCGCGTCTCTGCGTACGAGATCGTTGGCAGAACGCTGGCGTTCTCCGCCGCCGCACGGTGATGCTGTGCTATCCAATACTCGCGGATATCGCGGTTCCCGACATGGCGATACTGCAAACGCACACGCTGTGGCGCGCTTCCTCCACCCCCCGCATCTCCCACATCTTCCACATCCCCGCGGGGCAATGTGAAGCGGTAATAGACTTCACGCGACAACTGCACCACCCCGTGCAACACCTCGTGACGGTCGCGATAGGTGCCAAAGGGCACAGCGACGTGCATGTTCCCGAGCGTAAGACGAACTCGGCGTCCGCCCACCGGTCCGGCAGTCGTCGCCTGTTCGAAGTACCTGAGGTCGCCCTCCAGTTCGCTTGCGTAGACGTCACCCGCCACCAATGGGGAATTCGACGTCACCTGCGGGATGCCCTGCGCGTCGAATTCGCCCAGACGTCCGAACGCAAAGAACTGCCGACGTCCGTTCTCCGCCTCGAACGGTTGTGAATACACGGCGACACGTAGGCGCGCCAGCGGCGAAGCCTCGAGCACCTGATGCTGCGTCACCGTCGCGCCTTGCTCCGTGACGGACACCTCGCCGTCCCGTTCTGTATGACACTCCAGACACAAGCCGTCGACATCGATGCCGACGCCGCGCGAAATGCGGCACAGCGCGAGCGGTCCGAGTTCGTCGCGCATTTTGTCTAACGGGCGCAAGTCGGAAGCATGCTTGCGCGTGCGGGCGACGGTTGCGCCATATAGCGTGCCGTCAATGTTGAAGACCTTCACGCCGTTCTGCGTGAGGTCGGGCCGATATTCGACATAGACGTTGGCGGGCAAAACCCACTGCACGCCACGTCCGAGCGGGCCGCTGAACGATTCGTGCGGGAACGTTGCCAGCCCGGGGGACTGCGGCAAAGCGACGACGTCAGAGACCTGTGCGGGACTCGCAGGCCAGAGGTGCCGCAGCAATGCCAAAGCATCGTCGTCGAACGTTGCCGCACCGATCACGGCAGCGAGGCATTCAAGGCCGGACGCGCTCAACCGCGTCGCCAGCGCCCGTGCGCTGCCAGCGTCGTCCATCGCACTTCGGCGGGGACGTGACCCGAACCTTTCATTCGACGGTTCGCCACGAATCACCGTCTCCAGCAGGATTTCGGCGACCTCCCCCATGTCGGGCGATTCGAGCACGGGCGTATCGGGCGACGGCCATCCCGGCGACACCGTTGCACCTGCACGCATTGATACGAACCTTACCGTGTCGGTGTCCACGATCTTCTCGGCAATCGATGCCCACCGGTCTCCCCAGAACAACGGGCCCAGTGTCCGCTTGATACAGTCCGCGTCGGACGGACGCTCCATCCGACAAGTCGAGAGCGGCACGACGAGTGCAGGCGCCTGCGCGGCAAGCGTGAGCGCAAAGGGTCGCCAGCGGCCCTGTTCGTCGCGCAGATTGAGCGTGATGCCGGACGACGCGAAATAGATGCTGGGAGGCGGCCAGCCCTCCGTTCCCTTGTGGTTGACACGTAGCCTCATGTACCGGGGACGCAGCACCTCGGCATTCGCGAATGCTTCGCGCGTGTCGGGGTCGGCGGCGGCAACGGCATCACGAATCATGGCGACGACGACCCGCTGCAAGTCCTCACGATAGGCGGACAATCCCATGCGAAGCGCTGCGTCGCTGTCGGCTGCGGGCGGCGATATGCCAATCGCCGATGTGCTTCGCGACGGCAGGCATTGAGGCGCAACACCGCCGTTATCCTCACGTGCGGGGCGCAACTTCAGCAGGGTGCGAATGCCTGCGATGGCCTGTGAGTGCGCCAACGTCACAGGGGGTACCGTGGTGACCACCGGCGACGCCGTCCGCCCCCTCCCCATCGCCCGCAAACCGGTAAAAGGCCCTCTTGGCACGCCCGCAGCAGCGAGGTTCGCGACACTGGCAACACTCGCGACCGCCAGCAGCGTCACGGCGAACGCGGCAGTGGCCGTCCGATTGCGCGCTTCAGTACGCGTCGCACGCGACGATTCAACGTTGTTGCGTTGTGCCCGTGCACTGTTGCGCACCTGTCTGCGGGGCAATGCGCACCCCGCGCGCCAGTCGTCCGCAAGGGCATGGCAACGCCTGCGCGGTGGCGCATCGTGCATGTGGGCGTTTGGACGATGGGCATGGTGTGGCATCGATGGATGCATGCGAGTCATGGAACGTCTCTCCTGAGCGTCGGGTCGCCAGCGGCCGCCGTACGAAGGCACGACAGATTGCCGCTCACGACACGGGGGCAACGCTATCGCGTGGACGCGCCACACGATTGCTGAAACGAACCGGCAACTGTGCAGGAATAGACGATTGTCCCGACCTCGTCGCAAGATTGGGAAACCCATGACGAACCGCAGCGCAAGGAAGCACGCATCGCCGTGCAGCGGCGTGACATCCGGACGTGCTACCGTCGTGACATCGACATCGTCTCCCGAACGCGCCGTGCCCGACCCGACTTCGTCCGACCTCTCACCGTCCTCCGCCACCGCCACGGGCCCGCGTGCTGCACTCGACGTGCTCCGCGCATTCCTTGTGCTTGGGCTGACCAGCTTCGGCGGTCCGGTCGCGCACATCGGCTACTTTCGACGGGAATTCGTCGTGCGACGCCAGTGGCTTGACGACGCAAGCTTCGTCGATCTGGTCGGCTTGTGTCAGTTCCTGCCGGGCCCGGCGAGCAGTCAGGTCGGCTTTTCAATCGGGTTGATGCGCGCCGGATGGCTGGGCGGTCTCGCTGCGTGGTGCGGATTTACGCTGCCGTCGGTGTGCCTGTTGCTTTTGTTCGCCGTGCTCGCGCCACATCTCGGCGGCACGGTCGGCGACGGCGTCGTGCACGGTCTGAAGCTGGTAGCGGTGGCTGTCGTGGCGCAAGCCGTCTGGGACATGGCGCGACGGTTATGCGCCGACATACGGCGGGCGGGTATTGCGCTGGCGGCGATTGCGATCCTTGCATTGACGACGACGGTCTTCGCGCAACTTATCGTGATCGTTTTCGGCGCGGCACTCGGCTACTTACTGCTTCGCACATCCAACGCCACCCCGGCGTCTCCTACCGCACCGACGCTGCGATTCCACATTTCGCACACAGCGAGCGTGGTGTCCCTCGTGCTCTTTGCCGTACTGCTAGCTGGCCTGCCACTCTTGCATCAGTGGACGAACGGCCGCGCCATCGCCATCTTCGACGGCTTCTACCGCTCGGGTGCGTTGGTCTTCGGCGGTGGCCATGTCGTGTTGCCGCTGCTTCAGGCTCAGACGGTGACGACAGGATGGGTGTCCGCGAACGACTTTCTCACCGGCTACGGCGCAGCACAGGCCGTTCCCGGCCCGCTGTTCACGTTCGCGTCGTATCTCGGGTGGATGTCCGGCGCACCGTCCCATTCGTGGCTGGGCGCGACACTCGCCACGCTCGGCATCTTCCTGCCGGGACTGCTGCTGGTGATCGCGGCGCTCCCGCATTGGCAGACGCTTCGGGCGCGTCCGTCGACAGCGGCCATGCTCGCGGGTGTCAACGCTGCGGTCGTGGGGATTCTGGCATCGGCGTTGTATTCGCCGGTGTGGACCAGCGCTGTTCACAGCGTCGCCGATGTCGCGCTCGCTGTCGTTTCCTTCGCGTTGCTGGTCCGGTGGAAAACCCCGCCGCTGGCGGTCGTCGCATTGTGCTTGATCGCCGGTGCGACGGGGCTTGTCTAATCGCTTAGCCGCTTAGTGCGGCTTATTGACTGCGACTTATTGACCGTCCGACACGCGCTCGATACGCAGACGCTCCACCGACTTAGCCGCACGGTTCACGTCCGCCGTGTCATGCCACAAGGGCTTACGGCCGAACGACGTGTACATCTCCACCTGATCCGCGTAGTGCGGCGAGCGGGTGCCATCCGGCGCGATGAAGCCGCTCTGCCCCGGCGCGACGACGTCGAACGCCTCGACCTTTGCGGCGCTACCCTTCGGTCCGAACACGATCAGATCGTTCTCCGTGCCCCGGTTCATGTAGACGGGTGTACGCACCGCTTCCGTCGCGTTGGCCTGCGGCACGCCGAAGAAGTTGTTCGCACGGAACGTCAGCGGCACCGCAGGCGCACGCCAGGCCGCCATGTCGGGGCCGAGCTTCGTCTTGAGCGACGCAATGGTGTCGTCCAGCGCCGCCAGAATCACCTCGTCCTGACGTTTGCCGTCGAAGATGTCGAACGTTTGCGGCACGCCTGACTTGTCACCGCGCAGCGCCTCGTACAGTACCTTGCTGCCGTTGCCGATATTGAGCGAACCCGTCGGGCCGTCCTGCGGGGCGGCGTAACCGCTTGCCAGGAACCACTTGTCGTACGGTGCGGGCACGACCTGGCCGAGCGTACGTTTGAGCATGGCGCTCAGCCACGCGTCCATGACCGCCGGACCGGCCGTGTCGTAATGGCCCGTATGCTTCTCATCACGACTCAGGCCATTCCATGCGGTCAGTTGCATCGCGAGTTGACGGCGTGCGTCGCTGGCCGGAAGGTTCGCCGTTGCGCGCTCGATGAACGGCAGGAAGTGGCTACGATTGACGTCCACCGCACTCGTATCCTTGAGGATCTGCCACATCTCGTCGACACCGAGTTTGTCGTGCGCTTCGATGCGTTTGTCGATCTCGACCACGCGGTCTGCACCGCCCCACAGGAACGCGAACAGATCGCTCGCCGGGTAACCCTTCTGCGGCGAATTGTTCCAGTTGGCGATCCACCCCTGCTTCGGGTTGTAGACCTTCGGATTGGTGGAGAACGGCAGCAGTCCCTTCCAGTCCCACTCGCCCGTGCCGGGCACCGGCAGACGCGGATCGTGGCCGGGCTGACGCGCCGGATAGGCGCCCGTATGGACGTAGCCGATATTGCCGGACACGTCGGCGTAGTACCAGTTGATGGTCAACGCGTGACGCGCGGCCTGCGCCGTCCACGACTTCCAGTCCTGCGCCTGCGCCTGATGCGTCCACGCGAGCAGCGACTGCACTTCGAGGCCATCCCACGCGCGCGCTTTGGCGTAGGCGATCGGCCGCTTTGCGTCGCGTTGCATCACGATGCCGTGCACGGTGCGATACACCTCCTGCACGACCGGCTGACCGCCCTTCACCTTGATGATCTCGACGCGCTTTTCCATGTCGTGCCACTGACCGTTGTGGAAGTAGCGGTTCGGATTCGCCGGGTCGAGCTTCTCGGCATAGATGTCGATGTCGTCGCCGAAGCCCGCCGTCGAGCCCCAGGACACCTTGCCGTTATGACCGAACAGAATGCAGGGATAGCCGAAGGGCGTATTGCCGACGAGATCGAAGCCCGCGCCATGCAGACCGATGCCGTAGGTGTAGGCCGGTGCAAACCACCCGAACTGCGGGCCGTTAAGCATGATCGCGCGGGCGTCGCGTGCTTTGCCCTTGCCGACGATCCACATGTTGCTCGTCGTGGGGAAACCGGCGAGCCCCGGCTGGCCCGACTCGGCAAATTGCGCGAGCATCGTCGCGGCATTGGTTTCGGTGTCCTGATGCAAGAGCGCACCATCGCTGCCGCGTGCCAGTCGCGCGAACATCGGTGCTGGTCCGTCGTAGCGTGCGAGCGGTTGCATGGGCGCGCCGGTGGCCGGTCCGACCTTCACCGGATAGGTGCCTTCCGATGCGGGTACGGTCGACGGCGCATCCGGATTGACGATCCACTTCAGCTCGTTGAACAGCGCCATGCCCTTCTGCGCGCCGTATTTGTCCTTGAGTGCCGTGACCAACGCCAGGTTGTCGATCTCGCTCGTCGCATCGGAGAAGCGATTTGCCATCGTGCCGACGAAGACCATCGCGACGTCGAACGCGTCCCAGTTCGTCGGCTGGAAACCGAAGTCGTTGAATTGCTTGGGCATGCGCTTGTCCGGCTGCGCGCGGATCTGCGCGATCCATGCGTTCATGCCGGCGGCATAGCCGTCGAGAATATCCCGCTCGCGTTGCGGCAGATCGGCCAGTTGGCGACGGATCGACGCAGGCCAGTAGTTGCCGCGAATCGACTTGTCGAAGTCGACGAACTTCTCGCCCAGTACCTCCGCCACAGTGCCCTGCGTGCTACGTCGCGCCATCTCCATCTGGAACAGGCGATCCTGCGCAATGGCATAGCCGTAGCCATAGAACAGCGCGTATGTCGTCGACGCGTAGATGTGCGGCACACCGAATTCGTCGCGCTTGATGGTGACGTCGGTACGTCCCGGCACTTTGTCGACGGCGGTGGCCGCCGGTGCGCCCGGCGCAGCGGTCGCAACGCTCGGTGCAACCAGCGCCAGACTTAGCAGTGCCGCCGAGACGCTTGCAGACAGCAGCGAAACCCGACTACGGCCGGGACGCGCAGCTTGATGTCGAATGCCAGTGGATGTTGCATTCACTGAAACAGGCGAGCGAGAAATCAAAGTCATCAATGTCTCCGTAGTTTTTATGAGGAAGCGCATTGAAGCCTAACATGACAAAAACCGACCGGTCGGTTAATTATTCAGAAGATAACTCGACAGATATTTGGGGCTTGCATAACGTATGGGGCGGTCGTGCATCGTCCCGACGGATCACGCTTGACCTGCCCCTTGGGGTCGGCTCGACGATGGCGTCACCCCGATCAATACCAAGAGGTGAACGATGAAGGATTCTGCGGTGAGCCTGAATGCGTCCGAGGCGGCGCGGCAGCTTGGCGTCTCGAACAAGGCGCTTCGGCTGTACGAGCAGCACGGTCTGCTGTCGCCTAAGCGAACCTCGGCCGGTTATCGCACGTATGACAGTGCAGAGATGACGCGCGCGTCCGAAGTCGTCGCGCTACGCGCATTGGGCTTGAGCCTCGCGCAGGTAGCGAGTGTCTTGAAGGGCAATGCGCAAACGTTGTCGACAGCCCTTGAGGCGCACGAGCACGCGCTCGACACAGAGGTTCGAACGCAACTACGCCGACTGGAGACGGTGCGAAGTCTTCGCGCCGGGCTCGCGAGCGGAAGAATGCCCGCGCACGGCGAGCTACCAAGCCTTGTCGAACAAGCGGCGCCGAGTGTCGCCTTCGAGCTCCCCTGGCCTTGGGGCGGCGAGTGGTTCGAAATGCGCGACATTCGTCCGCTGAACTACATCATCGGCTCGCTGGGTAGCGGAAAGACACGACTGGCGATGCGTCTGGCGCAAGCCTTGCCGAACGGAACGTTTCTTGGACTGGACCGATTGGACCCGCTGCGCGTGGCGGCTTCTCCCTCGTCTTCGAACGACGGCGCGTTGCAACAACGTGTCGATCAGGCGCTGACCTGGCTAGTGGACGACGGGGCCGCCCCCTCCGATGCGCTGACGATTTTGCTGACGGCGTTGGAAGCTGATCGTGCGGGTGCGCTTGTCGTCGACATGATCGAGCAGGATCTGGCGCAGCCGACGCAAGAGGCGCTGATTCGCTATCTGCGGTTGCGCGCGCGAACGCGTGCACACCCGCTTTTCATGATGACGCGCTCGTCGTCGATGCTCGACCTGAGCGCTGTCGGTAGCGACGAGGCCATCGTCCTTTGCCCGGCGAACCACAGCCCGCCGGTGCGCGTCGCACCGTATGCGGGCGCGCCGGGCTTCGAAGCAGTGGCGACATGCCTAGCGTCGCCGGAGGTGCGCGCGCGCATCGCTGCGCCGCCGAAAAGGGTCTGACGGCGCGCGTCGCTTACATCAGGAACGATCGTTATCGCATCCGGAGACCGGCGGCGAGCCAGCTTCGGTGCGGGAGCGGGCCTGCGTGATGTTGCTGAACGGCGGCACGTCTTGTGTGAGCCACACGTTGCCGCCAATGACCGAACCTTCGCCGATGGTGACGCGGCCCAGAATCGTCGCACCGGCATAGATGACGACGTTGTCTTCGACGATCGGGTGACGCGCAAGGCCTTTGCGCGGATTGCCGTCGTCGTCGGCCGGGAAGCGTTTGGCGCCGAGCGTAACGGCCTGATACACGCGCACACGCTGGCCAAGAATGGCCGTCTCGCCAATGACCACACCGGTCCCGTGATCGATAAAGAAGCCTGCACCGATACGCGCGCCCGGGTGGATATCGATCCCGGTTTCGGAGTGCGCCTGTTCCGCGATGATGCGGGCGAGCAACGGCAGTTCCAGACGATAAAGCTCGTGGGCGATACGGTGATGGATCATCGCGTGGATGCCCGGATAGCAGATCAGCACTTCGTCGACGCTGCCCGCCGCGGGATCACCCTGATAGGCGGCGAGCACATCCTGATCGAGCAATTCACGAATCTCGGGCAACTTGCCTGCGAATTGCTGGATGGCGGAATGCGCACGCTCTTCGATGAGCGTTGCCGTGATGGCTGCGTCGTGGCGCGCCTTGTAGCGCCATTCGAGGCGCGCTTGCTCGGCCAGACCGTTCAGTGCGCTCGTCAGCGTATGGCCGACGTAGTAGTTTTCGCCTTGCTGGTGCAGGTCCAGCGGGCCGAGACGCATGGGGAACAGCGCGCCCTTGAGTTGCACGACGATGTCCGCGAGACGTTCGCGCGACGGCAGATCGCGGCCACCGGGTTCGAGCAGGCGTCGCTGCCCGTCGCGCCAACGCAGGCGGGCCGAGTGCAATGAAGAAACGATGTCGTCGATGTCGAACGCTGCCACGAGGGGGACTCCTGAGAAGCTTGGGATGCGGGGCGAGCCTGAGCTGCCACCGGCACGGTGTATTTTGGGACGCGCGTGCGCCAGTCAACGAAGCATAGCGGGTTTCGAAAGCACCTGTCCTGACGTGGTCTTATCGGGCACCGCGACCGGAAACCCTTATGAACGCTGACGGCCGGGTCGATCCGGTCTCGTTCGGGTCTGGCTCACGCCTCGACTCAACCCGCTATCGACGCGCGCAAACGCAGGCTCAGTGCCAGTGCCGTCGCTCTATCCGGGATATTGGTGAACCCGAGGAGCAAGGCCGATCGCGACGGCGCGTTGCCGTACCAGTGCCGCAGCCCATGCACGGCCAGCCCTTGCGCGTGGGCGGCAAGCGAGATGGATTCGTCGTCCTGTTCGGCGAACGCATGACGCAGATACGCCAGCGTCTGAATGCCGCCTGCCTGCGGCTGCACGTAGAGGTCGTCGCCAAACACCTCGGCCAGCGCGTCTACAAGATACCCACGTCGTTCGGCATACAACGCTCGCATTTTGCGCAGGTGCCGGGCGAAATGCCCCTGCTCCATGAAGTCCGCCACCGTCGCCTGGACGTGGACCGAGCCCGGTCCACCCAGTTGATTGGCAGCCTGCGTAAAGCGCTCGATATGAACGTCGGGCACTACGAGGTACGCGAGACGAAGTCCGGGGAACAGCACTTTACTGAACGTGCCGGTGTACAGCACCCGCCCGTCGTGGTCGAGACTCTTGAGCGCGGGTAGTGGACGCCCGTGATAGCGAAACTCGCTGTCGTAGTCGTCTTCCACGATCCATGACTGCTGTTGATTGGCCCATTCGAGCAGCGCGAGCCGCCGGGGCAAGGACATCGTCGCCCCGGTGGGACTTTGATGCGTCGGGGTCACGACGGCAAAACGAGCTTTCGGTGCAAGTCGCACGCCCTCGTCGACGCTAAGCCCCTCCTCGTCCACTGGAACCGATGCGAGGCGCATGCCGACGCTCGTCAGGAAATGCCGGGCATAGGGGTATCCGGGATCCTCGAACCAGCCTTGTGCGCCGGGCTCGATCAATGTCCGGCAGACAAGATCGAGGGCGGCACGGTAACCCGCCGTCACAAAGACCTGCTGCGCGGAGCATACGATGCCGCGAGAGATGCCGAGATAGGTGGCAATGGCATGGCGCAGTGGCGCGTACCCGGCAGGATCCGGATAAGCCATCGACGCGAGATCCATGACGCGCAGGCTCCGCCCCGCCAGACGCACCCAGGTCTTGCGGGGGAATGCATCCAGTGCGGGAAGGCCTAGTTGAAACGGACGCGGCGTCCCGACGGCCGCCAGTGCATCCCGTGGCGCGGGCACCGACGCCGCCGGGGTGGCGACCGGCGCGGCGGTCTCGCTGAGGTGTTCCAGACGCGGCGACACGAACGTTCCGGCCGCGCCGCGCGGTGAGAAATAGCCTTCGCTAGTGAGCATCTGATAAGCCAGCTCGACGGTGCCACGTGCGAGATTGAGTTCGCTGGCAAGGCTGCGCACGGACGGCACGCGGTCGCCCGCCCGGAGTTTGCCGGAGGCGATGGCGTCGCGATAGCGGCGATACAGCTGGAGATAGAGCGGCGCCTCGTCGCCCGGGCCGGGTTTCAGGTGCGGACTTAAAAGCGGAAGATCCATTCGGGATGTCCTATTGATTCCGTCAATTCTTGCATCTGACTACTAGGCCATGATTCTCGTAAATTGGTGACGTTGCGACAAGCCCCCTGCAGTTCGCATCAAGCTTAACCAATGCCCCTTGCTCAGTTAATTTCTGGAGAATTTCGATGAGTACGCTTCGCCTGTCCTATTTCACGCTGTCGAACGACGCCTATCAAGGGTTCGTCGCCACGAAAAAGGCGCTGGAGAAAAGCAGCCTCGGCAAACCGCTGATTGAGCTGGTTTATCTGCGCGTGTCGCAGATCAATGGATGCGCTTTCTGTCTGGAGATGCACAGCAAGGCGCTGCGCGCCGGCGGCATGGCCGATGCCAAGATCGACAGCGTCGGCGGCTGGCGCGTGAGTTCGCAGTTCAGCGACCGTGAGCGTGCCGCCCTCGCCTGGGCCGACTCTGTCGGGGCCATCGATCGCACCAACGCTCCGGACGAGGACTTCAACCCCCTGCGCGAACACTTCACCGACGCCGAAATCGCCGACCTGACGTTCGCCATCGCATTGATGAGCGCGTTCAACCGGCTCGCAATTGGGATGCGTCAGTAAGCTGGGGCGCGAGAAAATGGTGACGCCATTACATCGATTGGATGCGACCCGATACGTCACCATCTGCGACAAAATTCTCAGCAAATTCCCATTCGTCGAATCATGAGATACAGGGCATTTTCTGCTCTAATACCTCTCAACCCCCCGTCACGTTTGGTCTGCGATTTGTCGCAAGGGATGGGGGAGCACCATGCAACTCGGCATCATCACCGGAGGCTACGGCCCTGAGCGCCCTGGGGCGCTTCTTTCCGGAAAACACGTTCGCGAAGCGTGCGCATCACTCGGCATCAGAACAACACTTTTCGACGCCGCAGAACTCGACTTCCGTGAACTTGAGCAAGTCGAATGCGCCTTTCTCACAACGCACGGATGGTATGGCGAGGACGGAAAGCTCCAAGGCGCCCTCGATCTGATGCGCATTCCCTATTCGGGCTCAGGCGTCGCCGCAAGTGCCGCCGCATACTTCAAACCGTTTGCCAATGCGATTGCTGAGAACTCAGGTCTTCGCATTCCCCGATCATGGCTAATCGATCTCAGGCGCGGAAAATTACCTGAACCCTGTGAACTCTTCGGAACGTTGGGACCGCAGGTATTCGTTAAACCTGCGGCGAATGGATGCAGTCAAGGCGCCCGGATCTTATCCGGTGCCAACGACTTCGACGACTGGGTTTCCACAGCGGCCGACGACGAACTGCCGTTATTTGTCGCCGCACAGTTCATTCCAGGGAAAGACATAAGCGTCGGGATCATTGAAATTGCCGGTGTCCCCGTCGCACTCCCCTTGCTCGAAACGCGGCACGACGAACAGTTCTATAGCTTCGAAGTCAAGAGCGGCAATTCACGGCGTGCATACGTCTGCCCGGCTGACATATCAAAGTCCCAGGAATACTCACTAAAGGAAATGGCACTCAGCATCTATTCATCGCTGGGATGCAGAGGATTTGCTCGTGTTGATTTCATCCTCGACGACACAGATTCCTGGTTTCTGGAAGTGAACACGCTTCCAGGGCTATCGAGACACGGGAACCTAGCTCAAATGGGATACGCCCTGAACTGGGATTATGAGGACCTGATATTTCGATTGATTGAGACGATCGAAATTTCCAGAAAATATCGACCGTAATGTCAAGAAATCTACCGATGTGGTCCATGATCACACTGAATTTCTTGGGAGAAGGGATTTTTCGATCATCGATTCCCGTACTTGCAATCTCTCTCAACAGCGATCCATCCGCCGTTGGCTTGTCGATTGCCGCATCGAAGATACCATGGTTACTTTTGCCTATCGCCGCAGGGCTTGCAATAGATCATCTATCATTCAAAGGAATTATTCTATCTGGATCCTCAATAAGGCTTGCATCTTTTTCACTTCTTGCCATATCGATGCTCTTAGAATCATTAACTTTCTTTGAATTCATGATTCTATCGGCAATCGTAACAATCGGAGATATCTCAGCAGAGCTAGCAATCCAGACATCAATACCGAAAATATCTCCAAACCACGACCCAGCAAAAATAAATTCATTCTTACTAGGAATGCAGATAGCCTCAGCCCAGCTGGTCGCCCCGATTCTTACTGGAGTCGCATTGATTAGTGGCCCGAGCACCCTGATATCAATATTGATTGCAATTCAAATAGCAATCATATTAATTTACCACAACCCAAAAATTAACAAATTCACCTCTCGAGAGCCAAGGAAAAGCCATCCCCAACAGATACTAGAACTCCTTAAAGATCGAACTCTTTTTGGAACCCTGCTTGTCGCATCAGTAATGATGGCCTCTTATGGCGTATGGAGTTCGGCTTTTACTCTTTATGTCTTCGACAGTGCTAGCGGGCTGGGACTTACCACATTCGGCTACGGCCTAATGATGTCATCAATCGCGTTTGGGTCCTTAGCCGGAACAATTCTATCGGCGAAGTTGGTCTCAAAACTCCCTCATTTCCCACTAATTTGTGCGTCCATCCTCGCCATGACGCTCCTCCCCCTAGGCGGACTAATCGGAGGGCCATCAGCGTCTGCCTCATTGACGTTATTCATTTACGGATTTTTCTTAACTATATGGAATGTTATTTCCATTACATATCGACAGCGATTTGTCCCAGAAGGGTCGCTTGGTCGAATCACCGGAATATATCGATCACTCACTTGGGGATTCATGCCTCTGGGCGCAGCGGTAGGTTCCGTCATCTGCACACAGGAAGGCTATCGCGTGACACTTGCACTCGCATCGGCGTTATCAATCCTGCAACTCATATCACTTCCGCTTCTTAGAGACATAGGAAAAATACATGCCAAAAGACTATCCCCAAAAAAACGTACCTTACAGATCGCAGTGGGCGAATCCGACATTGAATGAGAAAATCATAAAATTCAACATGGATCCTTGCGAAGATCCCGATTGGATTAATTCCGGATTCACAACCCCGGATGACTATCGCTTCTGGAGCAAGCGAGCATGTGGAATTGCATGCCTTGAGTCAATTTTGGATTTCATGAAAATCCCACATCAAAGCAGGAGAGATCTAATTGAAGCAGCAATGTCGCGGGGCGCATACGTGAAAAATGGTGATCACTCAATCAAAGGCCTTATATATTCACCTTTTTGCAGATGGATCCTAGACTGCTACGGAATTAAATCCTTCATATACGAAAACAAGACCTTTGACTATGTTGAAAAATTCATAAAAAAATCATTCATGGCGATTTCATCCGTAAGCACTGAGATAAGGTCTCCCGATCTTCCTAACAATAGAAAAGGCGGGCATCTTGTTCTTATTCACGGAGTGAATAACGGAAAACTCTTCCTGCACAACCCTTCTGGAATCCCTCCATTCCAGGAAAACGCTGCCATCAAGACAGAAATAGCAGAACGGTTTCACGCCGGACGTGGAATTATCGTAGAAACATAGGAATATATATAAATCAGACAGACCATAACATTCAGGAAGAAAAACAAATCACACAGAGCATAGGAAATGATGGAAAACACAAATTCAAGGGTCGTCGCAGACCGACTTGAGATTGCCTCGACCAGAATATCCTCGTTCATTCAGACCACACCACTATTGAAGTCCGACTACCTGAACGATAAGCTGCAATGCAACCTGTTCATAAAGGCTGAGAACCTACAGAGAACCGGGTCATTCAAAATCCGGGGGGCTCTGAACAAAACTCTGGTTTTGACGTCCGACGAACCCCCTTCCCACCTGCTCACATGGTCCTCGGGCAATCACGGCGCGGCATTAGCGGAAGTGGCAAAAGATTTGGGGATCCCAGCCTCGGTTGTCGTTCCCCCATGGATTCCGAACGTGAAGGTCGACAATATTCTTAGTCGTGGAGCCGACGTATATACGGCGACAGATACGCAAGATGTAGTGAAGCTGGGAAAGTCGATCGCTGCCAGGTTGGGGGCGGTTGTCATACCCGCATATGACGACATTTCAGTCATCGATGGGCAAGCCACAGTGACACTTGAGTTGCTTTCTCAGTTCTCAAAGACAAACAACGGCAGCGTACCCGATGCACTGATATACCCGTGCGGAGGAGGAAGTCTTATCGCTGGCGCTGCGCTGGCCGTCGGACATAGTCCGATCGCACTACTGGGCGCGGAGCCAATGGCGGCTGCCGATACGAAGCGATCCCTGTTAGCGGGCGAATGCTGCGAAGCACCTGACGCCGGCACCACGATATGTGACGCTCTTAGGAATCGGCGTCCAGGCGCCCTCACGTTTGATCTCATGAGGCAATCCGTTCGTGACGTATTGCTGGTTGATGACGCGAGCGTTGAGGCAGCGATGCGCGTTCTCTTCCGTCATTTCAAACTGGTGACCGAACCCGGCGGAGCGATCGCCTTAGCAGCCGTCCTTTCCCGGACACGGTCATTTCGCGACAAGAACGTGGTCGCCGTAATTTCCGGCGGAAATGTGTCTCACAAACAGTTTGCGAAAGTGATCCGAACAGACAGCTAAGCGCGTGCGTGGTAGACGGCGGTGCTTCATTCGCGTGTCGACAGCGCAACCACACCGCCAGCGGCTGGGACTAGCCATGGGAAGCTAGTTCGGCCAGTACTTCCCCTGCCGCAACGTAATCCCCGTCCAATGTCCATCCGCCTGCAATTCGCGGATAAGGTCGGCGATGCATTGACGCACGGCGATCGTCGCCGAGCCTACCGGCAGTGAGTTGGACCAGCACAGGCTGGCCGGGCGTTGCAGGTGCGGTGCAACGATCCGACGCGAGGGCGGGCGCAAGGCCGGGTCGCGCGATGCCAATGCCGACACTGGCAAGATCGAGCACGCGTCGCCCGAGCGGGCAATGTCGATGAGCGTCGGCAGCGAGTCGATATCCGCGACGATGTTCAACTCCGCATTCGCCTGCGCAAAACTCCGCTCGATCAACAGCCGCAAGCCATTTGACGCGCTAGGCGCCACAATCGGTACGTTGTCCAGCTTCTCCAGTGCGCAAGTCCCGTCCGCGTTGTCCCCGGCATCCTCATAGATCGATGGACACACCCGGTGCCCGCCCAGCACATACAGTTCTTCGTCGAACAACGGCATCACCGAGATGCCCCGCGTTTCCGAGTCGCGAAAGAGCATCGCGAGGTCGAGCCGTCCGTTGGCAAGCAACTCGCCGATGTACCC
Source organism: Pandoraea sp. NPDC090278 (assembly GCF_044772185.1). Lineage (NCBI taxonomy): Bacteria > Pseudomonadati > Pseudomonadota > Betaproteobacteria > Burkholderiales > Burkholderiaceae > Pandoraea > Pandoraea sp. NPDC090278. The sequence goes on from NZ_JBIVYJ010000001.1 coordinate 1,250,577, forward strand.
GCTCATGCTCTCGAATATCTGCAATCGAATCCCGGGATATTGCTCCCTCACGCGCGCAAACAAAGGCACAGCGAGAATCGACGCAATCGTCGTCGGGAACCCCACCGCCACCGGCCCGGCCTCACTGCCACCGCCTTCTCGCACTTCCTGACGTATCTGCTCCATCTGACGTAACACCACGCGCGCATGGCGATACAACGCCTTCCCAGCTTCGGTCGGCGTCACGCCCTGCGCACTGCGTACCAGCAGTTGCGTTTGCAGTTCGTCTTCCAACCCGCGCAGCTGTGCACTCAGCGACGGTTGCGCGATATGCAAGCGCTCCGCCGCCTTCGACAAGCTGCCGCTATCGACGATAGCTACGAAATTCCTGAGTTGTCTCACATCCATGACAGCATCGGCCTCCGAGACGGGTCGGTTGGCAGCAACGAAAAGCCATAGCGTACTGCTATACAACGCATCGTGAAACTCAGGTTTTCGTTGCATTAAAAGCCATCGCCTCGCCATTCTCGCTCAACGAGAAGGTCTAGCTATAGCCCCACCCTATACCCGCATCCAAAATCGGTATTTCCTTCGGCGCTGGCTACGCGCCTATAGTCCCGTCAACAAACCAATTCCAAATGGACGGAGACAGCAGGATGCGAGACGGACTCTCGGCCACTGCCGCACAACGCGGTCAGGGCGGCCAAAGCAATCAAAGCGGTCAGGCAACTTCTCAGGCAGCAGAGCACCATCCACTGCGCGACTTGTGGTGGCGAATCATGGACATGCGCGTCGGTATCGTGCCGTTGCCAGTCCATCTGGTGCTCATCGCCGCTATCGCGACGACGGTCCTCACCACCGGCAAACTCTCAGCCGAACTCTCGCCGATCATCGCGCTGCTGGCCGTGTGCAGTTTTACCTGCATGGAAGTCGGTCAGCGAATCCCCATCTTTCGCAGCATCGGTGGCCCGGTGATTCTCGTCACGTTCCTGCCCTCGTGGCTGGTGTTCGCGAACGTGCTGCCCCCGTCTGTCGTCACGCCTATCGTGGCGTTCTGGAAGCAAAGCAACTTCCTGTACCTGTTCATTCCCGGGATTATCGTCGGCAGCATCTTGAGCATGGACCGCAAGGTGCTGATCGGCGGCTTCGTGCGCATCTTCGTCCCGCTCGCCATCGGCTCGGTGCTCGCGGGCATCGTCGGCACGGCCGTCGGCACGATGCTCGGCATGGGCCTGTTCCACACCGTGTTCTTCGTCGTGATTCCGGTCATGTCCGGCGGCTTGGGCGAAGGCGTGATTCCACTGACCATCGGCTACTCGGAAGTCATGCATCAGGGCGCGGGCGACCTCCTCGCGCAGGCACTCCCCGCCGTCATGCTCGGCAACGTCTGCGCCATCGTGTTCTCGGGTGTGCTCAACGCGCTCGGCAAGCGTTACCCCTCGCTGACGGGTAACGGGCAGCTCATGCGAACGGGAAGCGACGACATCGGCGCACACGACGTTCACGCCGAACCTGCGAAGGCGGTCGATGCGACGGACATCGCTGCGGCAGGCATGATCGCCGTCTGCCTGTACTTCGTCGGCATGCTCGCGCAGAACACGCTCGGCCTGCCGGGGCCGGTGATGATGCTGGTGCTGGCCGTCGCCGCGAAGATCGGTTTCATCTTCTCGCCGAAGCTCGAAGCCGGTGCTGGCGTCGTCTACAAATTCTTCGCGACGGCGGTGACATATCCGCTGCTGTTCGCCATCGGTGTCGTGATCACGCCGTGGCAGAAGGTCGTCGCGTCGTTCAACGTGCCGACGCTCGTGACCATCGTCGCGACGGTCCTCACGCTGATGGCCACCGCCTTCGTCGTGGCGCGTCGTATGAATATGCATCCCATCGACGCTGCCATCGTGGTCGGCACGCACAGCGGGATGGGCGGCACGGGCGACGTCGCTATTCTCACCGCCGCGAACCGCATGCGACTCATGCCGTTCGCACAAATCGCCACACGCATCGGCGGCGCCATCACGATCACGCTGAGCCTTATCGTGCTCGCGAAGATCGTCTGACCCGGCCACCGCCGCGCTTAACTCAACTGGTTTTCTCGGAGATTTCTGTCATGAGGCCCTTGGACGGCATCAAGGTCATTGCGCTCGAACACGCCATTGCGGCACCGTTCTGCACCCGTCAACTGGCCGATCTCGGCGCGCGCGTCATCAAGATCGAGCGGCCCGGCGCAGGGGACTTCGCCCGCGCTTACGACGGGCGCGTGAACGGAATGTCGTCGCACTTCGTGTGGACGAACCGCTCGAAGGAAAGTCTGACGCTCGACCTGAAACAGGACGCTGCTCAGTCGGTCCTTCATGACCTGCTCGCCGACGCCGATGTCCTCGTGCAGAATCTCGCCCCCGGCGCAGCCGACCGCCTTGGACTGAGTTACGACGCGCTGTCGGCGCGCTATCCGCGCATCATCGTTTGCGGTATCTCCGGCTACGGACCGGACGGCCCCTATCGCGACAAGAAGGCTTACGACCTGCTCATCCAAAGCGAGTCGGGCTTTCTGTCGGTGACGGGGTCGCCCGAGGCCTCGGCCAAGGCTGGCTGCTCGATTGCCGACATTGCCGCCGGTATGTACGCGTACACGAACATCCTCTCCGCGTTGATCCAGCGCGGCAAAACCGGCAAAGGCTCGCGCATCGACATTTCGATGCTGGAATGCATGGTCGAGTGGATGGGCTTTCCGCTGTATTACGCTGTCGACGATCAGACGCCCCCGCCCCGCGCAGGTGCAGCGCACGCAACGATCTTCCCGTACGGCCCGTTTGAAACCGGTGACGGGAAGACCGTCATGCTGGGCTTGCAGAACGAGCGTGAGTGGAAGATTTTTTGCGACAAGGTTCTCGAACAGCCGGTGCTCGCCGAAGACGCACGCTTTGCCTCCAACCCCAAGCGGCTGGAGAATCGCGATGCGCTGCGCAACATCATCCGCGAGGTCTTCATGCGACTCTCGGCACCGCAACTGGTGAGCCGACTCGACGCCGTGGGCATCGCCAACGCCAACCTCAACGAGATGCACGACGTGTGGCAGCACGCTCAACTCGCCGCGCGTGAGCGCTGGGCAGACGTCGCAACGCCCAACGGCACGATCAAGGCACCGATTCCGCCGGGCATGCCTTCAGCCAGCCCAGCGTTCGCGCCGCGCATGGACCCGATTCCGGCACTGGGGCAGCACACCGACGCGATTCTCACGGAGCTTGGCCGCACGTCGGCACAGATCGAAGCGCTGCACGCAGCGCAGGCGGTGTGAGCGATGCAAAAACATACCGTCATTCGTAGTTGGCTCTTCGTGCCGGGCAACCGTCCGGAACGTTTCGACAAGGCATGTGCGTCGGGCGCGGATGCCGTCATTCTCGATCTCGAAGACGCCGTGCCGCCCGCCGACAAGCTGACGGCCCGAGCGCAGGTTGTGCAGTGGCTGACAGCGCGGAGTCCCGCGACATCGGTCCCCGTCTATGTGCGCATCAATGCTGCGTCGACACCCTGGTTTGACGAGGACGTCGCAGCACTCGCTGACCTGTCGCAACTCTGCGGTGTCGTCGTACCGAAGACAGAAGATGCCGCCACCCTCGCCCGCGTTGTGCAAGGTGCCGCGTCATCGCTGCGACTCGTGCCGCTGATCGAGACGGCGCAGGCCTTTGCCGTGCTAGGCGAGATCGCCACTGCGCCACGCGTCGACCGGTTGATGTTCGGCACCATCGATTTCCAACTGGACATCGGCATCGAGGGCGACGTCGACGAGCTGTTGTACTTCCGTTCACAACTCACGCTAGCGTCGCGTATCGCGGGCATCGCTGCACCGGTCGATGGCGTGACTACGGTGCTCGACGACCGGGCGCTGATCGAAGCCGCCACCCGCCGCGCCCGCGCGCTCGGGTTCCGGGGGAAGTTGTGCATTCATCCTCGGCAGGTTGCGCCGGTTCACGCGGCATTCGCGTGGCGGGACGACGAAATTGCGTGGGCCGAGCGGGTTGTCGCCGCAGCCAATGCCAGCGCAGGTGCCGCCGTCGCACTGGATGGCAAGATGATCGACGCGCCCGTCATCGCGAAGGCCAACGAGATTCTTGCCAGTCGTTGAATAAGTCGTGGCTGTGGGCCGCGTCAGGCGCGCTTTTTAACCGGGGCGCGCCGGGACGCAGGCTGAGGACGGTCGTCGTCACGACGCACGGACGTCAACACGCGTTGCGACGCCGCTCGGCATTCTTCCCCTTCCTCGCGATGCTCGATGGCGTCGATCAACGCCTTCAGATTGTGCTTCGATAGCGCCAGATTTCGCTCTAGTGCCTCGATCTCGTCCACCTTGCGGCGCAGCACTTCGAGCAATTTGTCGTGTGGCCAATCGTTGAGGTCCGGCGGCAAAATGGCGCGGATTTCGTCCAACGAAAATCCTGCGTTTTGCGCGCGTCGAATCAAATCGAGACGCGTCAGCGCGTCTTCGTCGTACTCGCGATAGCCATTGGTCTGTCGCAGCGCATTGGGCAGCAAGCCTTGGGCTTCGTAAAAACGAATTCGCGACGCCGCCACGCCACTCACCTGCGCCAACTCACCGATTTTCATTTTCACGCTCCGAACGCTTGACCTTGAAGTGAACTTTAAGGTTATGGTCATGCCATCGTCAACTGAAGATTCGAGGTACGGCCATGTCTCCCCTGTCACTGTTCGCTCCGCTTGCCCTGCCGAACGGCACATCGATCCCCAATCGCATCGCAAAGGCCGCGATGGAAGAAAACATGGCGGACGCCGATCACGCGCCGTCCGACGAACTGGTGCGCCTGTACGACGCATGGGGTCGCGGGGGGGCTGGCCTGATCATCACCGGCAACGTGATGATCGACGCGCGAGCGATGACCGGTCCCGGCGGTGTGGTACTGGAGGACGACGCGCACCTCGAACGCTTCCGTCAATGGGCCCAGGCGGCGCGGCAGCATGGCGCGCAGATCTGGATGCAGCTCAATCACCCCGGTCGCCAAATGCAGTCCGCGCTGGGTCAGGCCACTGTCGCACCGTCTGCGGTGGCCCTCGAACTCGGCAGCTTCTCGAAGCGCTTCGCGATGCCCCGAGAATTGACGGAGACGGACATTGCGGACGTCATTGCACGTTTTACCCAAAGCGCGCTGCTCGCCGAGCGCAGTGGTTTTACTGGCGTAGAGATTCACGCGGCACACGGGTATCTGCTCAGTCAGTTCCTTTCACCGCTGACGAACAAGCGCCAGGACCGCTGGGGCGGGAGTCTCGAGAATCGCGCCCGCTTGCTACTGGACATCGTGCAGTCCGTGCGTGCGGCTGTCGCGACCGACTTCGCCGTCGCCGTCAAACTGAATTCGGCCGATTTTCAACGTGGCGGATTCGGATCGGAAGACGCGCGTCGCGTCATTCAGATGCTTGGTTCGCTGGGCGTCGACCTCGTGGAGCTGTCCGGCGGCAGCTATGAAGCCCCGGCGATGCAGGGCGAGTCGCGCGACGGACGCACGCTCGCACGCGAGGCCTATTTTCTGGAGTTCGCCCGCGAAATGATTGGCGTGGCGACGATGCCGCTGATGGTCACGGGCGGCATTCGCCGTCGGACGGTCGCTGACCAGGTGATCGCGAGCGGTGTAGCGATGGCGGGCATGGCGACGGCACTCTCCATCGATCCCGAATTGCCGAATCGCTGGCGTCTGGGCCAGACGTCGGAGCCGCAACTCAATCCGATTCGCTGGAAGAACAAGATGCTGGGTTCGATGGCGAACATGGCCGTCGTCAAGTTTCAGCTCATGCGTCTGAGTACCGGTCGGGCGACAAACCCGACCGTCTCACCCGTGCGAGCGCTGATCGCCCAGCAACTTGGGGCAGCATGTCAGACGCGCCGATACCGCCGATGGATGGCGCGGGACACGACGCGTAATTTGGCGCGCTGAATGTTGCTTGAATGTCGCCGTCGGTGCCGAGTCGCTTACTCGAAAGCCGGATCGATCGGCACGCGATAGCCGACGGCGAGCCGGTTGGTTTCGTTGGCCATGCCTACGACGGCCAGCAGCTCGCCGAACATCTCGTCGGTCATCCCCGCACGACGCGCGCCCGCAGTGTGACTCGCAACGCAATATCCGCAGTTGTTCGTGACGCTGACTGCAACATAAATCAGCTCCTTGACGAGCGGATCGAGCGCACCGTCGGCCATGATGTCCTTGAGACTACCCCAGGTGCGCTCCAGGGTCGGGGGATGCTGTGCAATGTACTTCCAGAAGTTGTTGACGTGGGGGACACCCCGCGTGGCTTTGATGTCGTCAAAGACGGCTTTGACTTCTGGCGTCGCGGATACGTATTCGACAGGCTTTTGCTGGCTCATGGATGACGTGCGCCGGACAGGCGTGCGAGGAAGTGAACGCGTAGGTTACAAGCTTTCGCAAAAGAGCGCTCCATCATCGGATTCAGATCCCACCGGCGTGTCATTCACCCACCGTAGCGCTTCGCCAGCCGTCCCGACGCCGTCACGATTCCAACGCTTTGCAGAAACCGTAAAGCGTTCTCCTTACTGGCTGTCACCACCGCTTTCGCCGCCGCCATCGCTTCCCTTGCTTCCGGGTCGGAGAGACGGATGTTCTTTGCCGGAGACGTCATTTCCCCGAATACCGGATACAAATCCTTCTTGCGTTGACTCGCTGTCGATTGCTTTGCCATATGCGTTTTCTCCTTCAATGACCGGGCTGCAAATGCGAAATCGATGCTAGCACGCGATAGCGGGACCACGCTTTCTGCGACCACCGGTGTTCGTGTACAGACAGCGCCGCGATCGCATGAATCGCAATATTGCAAATGAGAATCATTTTGCAATTTGTACGTAGATGGCGGATGATGGGGGTTCCGTTTCTGGAGAATCCCGCCGATGGGCACGACCCCTGAATTCTCGCCGCCGGACGTGGCTTCGCGCCAATTGGCCCTCGAAGCGCTGCTCTCGCGCCAGTCCCAATGGCCGCTTGCCGCGCCAGCCCCGAGCGATACCGAACTGAACCTGATCTTCGACGCCGCGCTGCGTGCACCCGATCACGGACGTCTGCGTCCGTCGCGCTTCGTGGTTGTGCGCGACGAAGCCCGTGACGATCTCGGACAAGCGCTCGTCGAGGCTGCCGCCAGACGCGATCCCGATGCACCTGCCGAAACCCACGAGCAGCGCCGCCGTAAAGCCTTTGCGGCCCCCATGATCATCGTGATCGCAGCGTCCGTTTCGACGGCGACGAAAGTGCCCGAAATCGAACAACTCCTCAGCGTGGGTGCAGCCAGCATGAATCTGCTGAACGCCATCCACATACTGGGTTACGGTGGCTTCTGGGCCACCGGCGTGGACGCCTACGACCCCGACATCCACAACATTCTCGACTTCGAACCGAACGAGCGAGTGCTCGGCTTCCTCTTCGTCGGTACGCCGCCCGAGAACCCGGAAGTCACGCCCCGCCCGGATCGCGGCGACTTCGTGCGCGAATGGTGGGGGCGTTCGTCGATCTGAAGGCGATCCGACTCGGCTTACGCCAGACGAAACACCGCGACGGCGGACTTCAGCGACTCGGCCTGTTCGGCCAGCGACTGGGCCGCCGCCGATGCCTGCTCGACCAGCGCCGCGTTCTGCTGCGTGACTTCGTCCATTTGCGTGACGGCACGTGCCACCTGATCGATGCCCGCCGCCTGCTCTTCCGACGCCGCCGAAATCTCCGCCATGATGTCCGTCACGCGTTGCACGCTGTTCGCGATGCTGCTCATCGCCGCGCCTGCCTCACCGACGATACGGCTGCCCGCCGCCGAGCGCTCGGCCGACGTCTCGATCAACGTCTTGATGTCGCGCGCCGCACTCGCCGAGCGCTGCGCCAGCGTCCGGACTTCACCGGCGACGACCGCAAACCCACGGCCCTGCTCGCCCGCACGCGCCGCTTCGACGGCCGCATTCAAGGCGAGGATGTTGGTCTGGAAAGCGATGCCGTCGATCAGCGCAATGATGTCGCGAATCCGCGCCGACCCCGCATCGATGGCGCGCATGGTGTCCGTGACCTCGGTCATTGCGGTGTCGCCCGCCCCCGTCTGATCGCTTGCCTGCCGCGCCAGTTGGTTCGCCTGACGCGCATGCTCCATGTTCTGACGCACGGTGCTGGTCAGCTGCTCCATGCTGGCCGCCGTCTCCTCCAAAGAGGCGGCTTGTTGCTCCGTGCGCGCCGACAGATCCAGATTGCCTGCCGCAATCTCACGCGCGCTGGCCGCAATCGCTTCACCGCTTTTGCGCACACGGGCGACCGTATCGTTGAGCTGCGTCTTCATATTGGCGAGTGCGCCCAGCAACCGGCCCATCTCGTCCGTCGACGTCGCATGCACCGCGCGTTGCAGATTCCCGTCGGCAATTTCCTGGAAGTGTTCGAGGACATCGTCAAGCGGTCGCGTGATCGCACGGTTCAGCGAGCGCGCCGTCAGGAAGGCCGCAATAATCGCAAACGCAATCGCCCCGAGGGTCACGACAAACAAGCGATCGTAGGTCGACACCGCCGATTCGAAGCTGGACTTCGCGCGATCGTCGTAGAGCTTCTTGAGCGCTTCGTTAGCATTGACGTATGACGTGTAACGCTTGCCCAGCACTGCCGCCTGCTCGTAGTAGACGTCGGGCTGTCCGGCAGCAATGCTGTTCTGGATCAACGTGAAGGCGTCCTTGAGCGCCTGGCGGGCGCTGGTCACGTCTTTCGCTAGACGTTGTTCGTCGGCGTCCGACGGCAATGCCAGATAGGACTGCCATGCCTTCTCGGACTCGCCCCAGTACTCGGTGCCCTTCTTTACGTCAGCCGCCTTGATGTCTTCGGACGGCGCTTGCGGTGCACGCAGCACAACTGCACGCGCCCGGCCGATATGAATTTCCGATTCGCCCAGCAAACGCGTGCTCGCCAGCTCCTTGTCGTAGACCTCGCGCAAGCTCCCCACGGTGTCGCGCAATCCGATGAGTGCCAGCCCACCGATGATCAGCACAAGGGCCGCCAGACCGGCCACGGCCACCCGCAACCGCCAACGAATCGTCCAATTTTTCAACATTTGCGCTTCCGCCTTTCTTTCCATTTCGTGGCCACCGAGAGCGGCCGCCACCGTCTGCCACCCGGCACGATACCCGTACCTTCATGACAGCGTTAGCGGCTCCAACGGCGAGAAAGCGGAAAACTTGAGATGGTGCGTCAAGCGCGGCCTCTTTTCGGCGAAATGGCACCAAAGCGAGGCATAAACGGACTAACGCGGCGCGAACGACTTACAGCGCGCGCTTGACGGTGCGAGCAGCGCCCGAAATGTCCTGACCGACGCCGTCGACCGTATTGCAACCCGCCAGTGCGAACAGCGAACCGATTACCAGAGAAAACGCCACGAAACGCGCCAACATATCGACCTCGATACAAAAAATCGCAAAAACTTGCGAAGACTGCATTACCCCGGATCTCTGGCCATGGATGCCCCCAATGCACAGAACCCGGATTCTTTTGACTGACTGCTGCACTGGCCCGGGACTTGGCCCGCTCGCCAGCGCAACGCGCAATTGTGCTTGAAATTTGTCGCCACGGGAACGCACACCGACGCCCTGTCGATGTACGTCCGCCTTACATCACTGCCAGCGTCTGCCGAATATGATCGGCGAACGCCACGCTCAGGTGACTGGGACGCGCGCGATCGAACTTTACCGTAATCCCCACGGACGGCAACGTCGGCAAGGTATCAGCTGTAACAATGCGTAAGTCCGGTGGCACTGCCGTCTGTGTCATCACCGCGAACGCCTGTCCGGAGCGCGCGAGCGCCGTCAATCCAGCCAGATTGCTACTCGCATAGGCGATCCGGTACGCCCGCCCGGCCTTCGCGAGCGCATCGCAAGCGGCGATGTGGTCCAGCGTATCGGGATCGGAGAGCGCGAGCGGCAAGGGCTCGTCCGGATTCGAGAGCACTCCGTCGAGCCCCCGGCTCCCGATCCAGACCAACGCTTCGCGCCGGATCACATTGGGCACGTCCACGCCGTCAGGTAATGAAATCAGGGCCAGATCGAGTGCATGACGCGATAACTGCTCCAGCAATCTCGGTGTCGGCTCGCAAATCACCTCAACCTGCGCGTGCGGATGCACCACCGCGAACTCGCGCAACAGATGCGGCAGAAACGCTGCGGCATAGTCATCCGGGCAGCCGAACCGGATCGTCCCGGTCAGTCCGCGCCCCGACATGTCGGCCATCGCCTCGTCGTGCGCGCGAAGAATGCGTTGCGCGTGACCGAGCAGACGCTCGCCGGAACCGGTCAGCACCACGCCACGCCCCGTGCGCTGAAACAACGGCTGATCGACGGTCTCCTCCAGACGTTTCACCTGCTGACTCAGCGCCGACTGCGTTCGGGCGATGCGCTGCGCGGCGCGACTGAGCGAACCGGCTTGTGCAATGGCCACGAACGAGCGCAGCAAATCGATTTCCAGTGTCGCGCTCACGATATTAGTCTCACTACTATCTCTCATTAGCATTATTCGCTTTTATGAAAGCAGAGCGCTGCTTAGACTGCAAGCGCGTGTTGTGCCCCCGTTGCTTTTCGTCCAATGCCGTTCCCCGGAGATTTCCCGTGTCAAAGAACCAAGACGCCGAATTCTGGCGCAATGCCCGCGAGCATCTGATCCGCTACGGCGGCACCTTCGAGCCGATGATCGTCGAGCGCGCCCAGGGCAGCTTCGTCTACGACGCCGACGGGCGTGCCATCCTCGACTTCACCTCCGGACAGATGAGCGCGGTGCTCGGCCACAGCCATCCGGACATCGTCTCGGTCGTGACGGAATCCATCGGCAAACTCGATCACCTGTTCAGCGGCATGCTCTCGCGTCCGGTCGTGGATCTGGCCACCCGACTGGCCGAGATCACGCCGGAGGGACTGGACCGCGTGATGTTGCTGAGCACCGGCGCGGAGTCGAACGAGGCGGCCATCCGTATGGCCAAGCTCGTCACCGGCAAGTACGAAGTTGTGGGGTTCGCACAGTCGTGGCATGGGATGACGGGCGCAGCCGCCTCTGCGACCTACAGCGCGGGACGCAAGGGCGTCGGCCCGGCGGCCGTGGGCTCTTTTGCCATTCCCGCGCCGTTCGCGTACCGTCCGCGCTTCGGCCCGGCCGGGCAATACGACTATCTCGCCGAACTGGACTACGCCTTCGATCTGATCGATCGTCAGTCGAGCGGCAATCTCGCCGCGTTCATCGCCGAACCGATCCTGAGTTCGGGCGGCATTATCGAACTTCCGCCTGGCTACCTCGCCGCCCTCAAGCGCAAGTGCGAGGAGCGCGGCATGCTGCTGATTCTGGACGAAGCGCAGACCGGCATCGGACGCACCGGCACCATGTTCGCGTTCGAACGCGACGGCGTGACGCCCGACATCCTGACGCTCTCGAAGACGCTCGGTGCAGGCCTGCCGCTCGCGGCCATCGTGACGTCTGCGGAAATCGAGGAACGCGCCCACGAGCGCGGCTATCTGTTCTACACGACGCACGTTTCCGACCCGCTACCGGCGGCTGTCGGCCTGCGCGTGCTCGATGTGGTGGCACGTGACGGACTCGTCGCCCGCGCCAATGTCATGGGCGAGCGACTGCGCAATGGTTTGCTGGGGTTGATGGAGCGCTTCGATTGCGTGGGCGACGTTCGCGGACGCGGCTTGCTGCTCGGCATGGAGGTCGTGAAGGACCGACGCACCAAAGCGCCTGCGGATGGCCTCGGCGCGAAGATCACGCGCGAATGCATGAACCTCGGCCTGAGCATGAACATCGTGCAATTGCCCGGCATGGGCGGCGTGTTCCGCATCGCCCCGCCGCTGACCGTCAGCGAAGAAGAAATCGATCTGGGTCTGTCGTTGCTTGGGCAGGCGATCGAACGTTCGCTGTAGTCAACACTGTCGCCTCAAGACAATCGGCCCCTCGATCACATGGATTCGAGGGGCCGATTTTGAATCACGTCAACCGCTGGATCAGACGTCAGTCATTGCGCTGCGGACGCTGAACATCGCGGAAGATGTACTTCAGCGCGTCGGGCAGCGTGCTCGCCCAGACCGGCCATTCATGCTTGCCGTCGACGATGCGCAACTCCGCCGGTTGCTTGTTCGCACGCAGCAACTCATAGAAGCGCGTGGCTTCCATCTCGATGTTGAAATCGTCGTCGTCGCCCGAGTTGATGTACATCGGCACCTTGATGCCCTTCTTCAGGAACTCGTCGAAGTACGCCGGATAGTTGTTCTGCTGCCAGACACGGGCGCTGTACTCGCCATTCGTATTCGGCTCGGCGAACACCTTCACGAAGCGGGCCGACGAATCTTTCGGCGGCTCCGGATTGTAGATGGCGGGGCTCATCAGTGCAGCCGCCTTGAACTTCTCCGGATACTTGAGCGCGTAGCGCATCGCACCGTACCCGCCCATCGACAAGCCGCCGATCAGCCGTCCGTCGCGCGTCTTGATCGCCCGATACGTCTTCTCGACGTGCGGAATCAGCTCACTGAAGAACGCCGTTTCCATGCGCTCCTTCAGGTCCACGTACCAGTTGGTATTGGCGTCCGGCATGATTACGATGGCGGGCGGAATGTCGCCGTGGCCGATCAGCTTGTCCATGGTCGACTGCATGTGACCTTTGACCGCCCAGTCGCTCTTTACACCGTCGTTGCCGTGCAGCAGATACAGCACGGGATACGTCGTCTTGCCGCTGGCTTCGTAGCCCGTCGGGAGGTAGACGTTGTAGGTCAGCGGGCGCGACAGATTCTTGCTGTACACCTCGCTCGACAACACCTCGCTCGCGTGCGCCGGTGCACCGAGCAATGCTGCCGCTGCCATCAAACCCATTGCTGCCTTCGGCAACTGCCGGGTCAGACTCCCACCTTGTTGACGGAACATTTCGAACACATACCCTCCTGATGTCAATCGATGTCTAGTGAATCGCTAGTTATGCATACCATCCGTCTTCGAGGACGGACGCGCAAAAGATTAACATCTGAAATGAATTTCGGGGCAGTGAATATCAGGGGTCAGAAGACAGTGTCGTCGTTTGTGTGATGCGCACGGTGTCGGCGGCGCGTCATCATCAGCACGAAGATGGGCAACGGCAACGCCACGACCAGCAACAGCCAGAGCAGTGCATAGACCGCACCCAGCCCGTCGTTTTGCAGATTGACGTAGAGCTTCACCGGGATGCCCTGCGGGAAGTAGGCGAAGATCATGACGATGCCGAACTCGCCGATCACGCGCACCCACGCAACGACGAGCCCCGCCGCGAGTCCTCCGCGTGCTAGCGGCAAGGTCACACGCCGGAAGACTTGCCACGGCGTTGCGCCAAGACTGCGCGCGGCCATTGGCAAGACCGGCGGCACCGCTTCGAACGCAGCGCGAGCTGCGAGGATGAAGTACGGCAGCCCGCCGTAGACCTGTGAGAGAACGAAGGCTGGCGCGTTATTGCCCAGCAGGATGCCGCCACGCGCGAGCAGCGCACCGAACGTGCCGACCGGCCCGTAGGCCGTCGCCAGCAAGATGCCCATCGCGAGTGGTGGTGTCATGAGCGCGACGAGCACCAGCCCCTCGGCAACGCGGGCGAAGCGCGACCGGGTCGAAGCCAGCCAATGGGCGACGCGCGTGCCGAGGAAGACGATGATCGCCATCGACAGGCACGACAGCCCGAGCGAGACCGCGACCGCATCCCAGTCGCCATAGGCCAGACGAAAGTGCCGCCACGGTGTTTCCACCGCCAGGGCGATGAAGGGCACCGCCAGCAGCACCCACGTCACAACTTCGCCCAACCGCCCCAGTCCTGCGCCGACTCGGCTGCCGACATCCGCGTCGACAGGCAGGTCATCCCTCCACTTCTGCACGAAACGTTCCGCCAATCGGTGAGGGTCAGTGGTACAGGGCGTCGCCCTTCGGCTTGCCGTAACCGTTGTCGTCAAACAGCTGCTGCCCCTGCGATGACGTCATGAAGGCGAGGAAATTGTCGGCGGCCTTCGGATGCGCGGCGTTCTTCAGCTTCGCCGCATAGAACACCAACGGCTGCGGGCGGATCGTCTTTTCCTTGCCGTCGGCGCCCGGCAACGTGAATGACACGGTGTCGTACCACGTCTTAGAGAACACCGGATTGCTCAGGTTGATCTCGTCGGGCAACGCCACGTAAGGCAGCTTGGCCGAGCGCGTCGCACTTTCGTAGCCGGAGGCCGCATCGACCTGCCCCGCTTCGAGACGCGTGAGCAACCCGCCTTCGCCGAACACCTGCTGCGGATTACGAACGTCGCCCAGCACCGCCTGCGCGAGGCCCGCCTGATCGTAGTATTTCTGCGCGAGCATCAACGTGAAGACGATGTTTTGCCCCTGCGGGTCCGTTGCCGGATCGGTGCGACCGAAGCGCAAGCCCGGCGTTTGCAGCACCTTCCACCACGCCGGATGCGCCGCATCGGTGCCCGCGAGACGGAAAGCTTCACCGAAACGACCCTTCGGGTTGTAGGCAATGACCATGCGTGTGCTAGCGACCGGCACGGCGTCGTCGATCAATCCCGCGTCCTTCAGAATCGCCATTGGCCCGGGCGTGATCGAGACGAACACGTCGGCCGTCGAACGCCCCGAGGCCAGCAGACGCGCCAGACCGTACGCGCCTTCGCCTTGCCCCTGATAGGTCACATGCTCACGTTGCGCGAAGGCCGGACCCAACGCCTTGTCCATCACCACACCCATCGAACCGGCATACGCGACACGAAACGTGTCGTCGGCACGCGCCTGCGTTGCCATCACCATCGTCGCACCGGCACACAACGCCAGCGTCATCGTCGCGACAGCGCGCGCGGAAAACCCCGTCTTCTTCACAGCCTGAACTCCGTTATATAGATCGATATATAGCGAATATCATATATCAGTCCATGCCCGGCTTCATGACAGCCCTGCGAAATTCGATGGGTTGCCGCGATGAGCCGTGTTTCATTTTCCGTGGCGCGCTACCATGGCGAACACCGTCGCACCGTGCTTCCCCGCTGACGCAGAACGAGACACGATGACGGCCAGACGTCAATCCAATAGCCCCCATGAGCGATCTTCCTTACCTCGATCACGCCGCTTTCGCTGATCTCGCAGCCCTCGCCGAATCGTCAGGCAGCCTTTCCGCCGATTGCCAATGCACCCGAACGCCGCTCGACGGCTGGGCGAGCCTGCCCAACTCGTTGCCCGATGCGCAGCTCGAAGTCATCGGCACGTTGTTCGCGCCGAATGAGCCGGAACCGACGTTCAGCGAATATCACCCTGACGGCACGTCCTACTGGACAACGAACGCGCCTATCGCGCCGCGCTACTTTCCCTACAATCGCGCGAACGTGTGCCGGTGCCGCGACTGCGGTCGGCTGTATCTGCGCTATCAGGAAGGCGGCGGCTATTTTGTCGATCAGCGCATCCGCCACGTGAACGCGGCACTGATCGTCGACGCACTGCTCGAAAACGGCTGACGGGCGACGCCGTCGGCGGAAAGTTTGTTGTCGTCCGTTTTCATTCGTTTTGTTTTGTTGACGTTTGTGAACAAGCTTGACTGGAAACGGCTGGCAACAGGCTGCTTCAGCAGAAGCAATCTCAAAAAAATCAACAACATATATCGCAATCCATCAGCGCTTTCTTTGATTCGGATTGCAAAATAACGTGAAGAACATGCGCGCGTTCGCCCAGTCGAAGCGCGCATGCAAAATCACGTCGCCACCCCCACTTCGCCGACCGATGCGCCGGTGCGTCGCACGCTCACGTTGCGAGCACTCGTCAGCCGCGCGGCCGTCGTCGTTCAGTTTTCGCCGTCGCTCTATGTGACGGTGTACGCCATCGTCTGGACCCTCACGAGCGCAGCCCTCGATCCCACGGTGCCGTTCGACGCCGTCGAGGCCCTGAACTGGGCGCGCAATGCGGAATGGGGAACACCGAAGAACCCCTGGCTGGTCGGGTTCTCGATGTGGCCAGCGTTAGTTTTAGGGCTTAACGGCGAAGCGCTTGCGTTCTATTGGTACGCGACGCATTTCGCAGTAGTTGCCGTCGGGATGCTGGGGGTCTGGCATCTGGCCAAACGGTTGTCGGGCGACCGGCGTCTCGCCTGGCTGGCCATGCTGAGCCTGCACCTGACGGGCGCGATCAACATCGACATCCTCCCGTACAACGACAACTATCTGCTGGTCATGCTCTGGCCGTGGATGCTCTGGCTCTTCGTGCGCGCGATGTTCGACTCGCCACGGTTCTGGTTCGCGTTTGGCGTCGTCGCCGGTCTGGCCGTCATGACCAAGTATTCGACATTCGCCCTGCTCGGCGCGATGTTTGTCATGACGCTGTGGACCCCGGATACGCGACGCCATTATCGGCACCCCGCTTTCCTGCTCGGACTGCTCGTCTTCCTCACACTGATTGCACCGAACATCCTTTGGCTCGTGCATCACGATTTCGCGGCATTCCGCTGGGTCGACGACCAGATCCGTCAACGGCTGAACTGGCGCGGTCTGCGCGGCGCACTCACGGCGTTCTATCCTGTGGCGACACTCGCTTTCGTCATGCATCTGGCCGGTCTGCGCTTCAGACGTCCGGACGCGCCGGTCCGGGTCGTTGCCGTCACAGTGCTTACGCCACTGCTGCCCATCATCGTGTATTTCACCTTGCACGAAGGCGGACGCATCTCCGAATGGCTGCAACCTTTCGCCGTGCCGTTGCCAGCGCTGCTCGTCGCATGCGTGTTACCGGCCACGGCAAAGCGCGCACCGCGAATTTCGCGTTGGTTGCCCGTCGTCGGGCTGACGGTGTGGATAGGCTATGCGACGGTGCTGGGCCTGAACCTGCGTAACACCGGAGAGAAGTTCGCCGGTATCAAGGCTGCAAGCATCGCCCTCGAACAGCGCTGGAAGGCGCGCTATCACGCGCCGCTGGCTTACGTCGGCAACGACCATCTCGCAACATGGCTGACGTTCTACGCACCGGGCCACCCACGCCTGCTCACCCGCTGGTCGGAGAAGAAGCGCCCCAACATCTACACAAAGGACATCGACGAGGTGGAGGTCCGCGCGCGCGGGGCGATCCTGCTCGGCCACCCCGGCCGGTCGTGTCGACGTGCCAGCTTCGCGCACACGCTCGCCCTTTGGCCGTCGCTGACCATCGACGCCCGCGAAACGCTGCCATTCTCGTACCACGGCGGCAACACGCCCGGCTCGGCAATGCCGCTTTGCGTCGCTTACATTGCACCGCAGCGATGAATATCTAAAGCAGAATCGCTTCGTTGCCCGTGTGGACCCGGTCCGGATAATTCTTGTGAATTGACCGACATCCATTACAACGCCATTGCACGGGGCAACGCTCATGAAACCGCGTCACACAAACTCAGCCATCTCAGCCTTCTCACGCCGTCAGTTCCTTACGGTCCTCAGCGCAGGGGCGGCAGCGGCAGCGTTGCCGTCGTTCCCGGCGCGCGCCGCCTACGAGCCGGGCAAGTTCCGCATCGGCTATCAGAAGGCGGCGAGCACCCTCGTGCTGGCCAAAGCGAATGGTTCGCTGGAAGCGCGTCTGAAACCGCTCGGCGTGGAAGTCACGTGGGCAGAGTTTGCGGCTGGACCGCAGCTGCTCGAAGCGCTCAACGTTGGCGCGATCGATTTCGGATACGTCGGCGAAGCGCCGCCCGTCTTTGCGCAGGCGGCCGGGGCCGACTTCGTCTACAGTGCCTACGAGGTGCCGACGCCCCTGGCCGAGGGCGTCGTTGTGCCCAACAATTCGCCGGTCAAGACAGTGGCCGATCTTCGCGGCAAGCGTGTGGCGTTCAACAAGGGATCGGATGTCCACTGGTTCCTCGTTGCGTTGCTGCGCAAGCACGGGCTCGATTACGGCGACGTCAGCCCGGTGTTTCTTGCCCCCGCCGACGCGCGCGCAGCACTTGAGCACGGCTCGGTCGACGCCTGGGCCATCTGGGATCCGTTCCTTACCGCCGTGCTCGACCAGAGTCCGGTGCGTCTGCTCGCCAATGCCGAAGGCGCGGCCGACCACCATCAGTTCTTCCTGAGCCAACGGGCCTTCGCGGAAAAACGCGCCGACGTCATCAAGGCAACGCTCGACGCGCTCGGCCAGACAGGGCAGCAGATTCGCGGCGACTATGCTGCCGCCGCCGCACAACTGGCCCCGATTCAGGGACTCGATGCCAAAATTATCGAGAAGGGGCTGCGCCATTACGCCCACATCTACAAGCCGGTGTCCCCGTCCGTGCTGGCCGCGCAACAACGGATTGCCGACACGTTCCTGCAACTCAAGCTGATTCCGCGACAAATTCGTGTCGCTGACGCCACACTGCGTCAGCCGGTTGCCTGAAGTCTCCTCCCGCCCGGTTTTCCGACTTGGCAAAGCCCCCACGGATGTGACAGAATTCGCAACTCAGTTGCATTGCAATTGAGTTGCATTTAATTTTGTCGCGATTTGTCGTCCGGTTTTCGACATCGCTTTTTCCGTCTCTCGTTCGGCTCCTCGTCGGCTCATGTATCGCCGCTGGCTTCCTTTCTGGTTGATCGTCTGCGTACTCGTCTCGCAGATGGCCCTTGCACGGCACGTGGTGTTTCACACCGCAGCCGCGCTGGCGGCTGCGTCGATGGCCGCCGTGGAACCGGCAGACGCGCCACGTCAACACGGTGATGTCGGTAGCAACGGCCAGCGCTCGGACGACGAAGACGGCGTCTGCGAGCAATGCCTCGCGTTCATTGCGGTCGACGTTGCACTCCCCGCACTGCCCGTCTTTGCTTCGCTCCGGCCGCTGCGCGAGTGGCACTACCCGCCGGTTGTGCCGGTGCAGGTGCGTTCCGTCTTGCGGGGGCCGACACGTAATCGCGACCCACCACGCCCCTCAGTGTCGTTCGTCTAGATCAGAACATTCGCCGTCGCAGGTCGCGACGCGCCAACTCAGGCGCGTCTGTCACCGGCTGCGCGGCGGCCACACGTCAAACACACTGAGGTCCGGCATGTCTGCCCGATGGATTCCGTTCGTTCGTCTCACGCAATTCCAGCTTTCCCAGCATTTCTCGCAGCTAACCCGCTTTACCCGTCATGCCCTCGCGGCAGCAGCGGCGTCCGCGTTCGCCGTCAACGCGCACGCCCAATCGACCGCTAATCCGGCCGACGCCAACGTCGCACTTTCCGGCACAACCGTCTCCGCCAAGCGGCTCGACGCCGCCCGCAACGCGCTCTCGCCCGATACCGGCAGCTCCGTCTACAACTTCGACCAGACGGATATCGAGACACTGCCACTCGGCGCGAACACCCCGCTCAATCAGGTGCTCCTGCAAGCGCCGGGCGTCGTGCAGGACTCATACGGTCAACTGCACGTGCGCGGCGATCACGCGAACCTGCAATACCGCATCGACGGCGTGATCATTCCCGAGTCGATCAGCGGATTCGGTCAGGCCATCGACGCGCGCATCGCGTCGCAAATCAATCTGATCACCGGCGCCCTGCCTGCACAGTTCGGCTATCGCACGGCGGGCATCGTCGACATTCACACCAAAGGTTCGCCCGGTCTCGCCGACGGCACCGCCGACACCGGCGAGCCGCCCAAGGCCTTCGGCGGCGAAGTCGGCGTGGTCTTCGGCAGCCATGCCGACCGCGAGGTCAACACCCAGTTGTACGGCACCAAAGGAGCACTCAGCTACTACTTCAGCGCACGTGTTTCGGCCAACGACATGGGGATCGAGAATCCGACGGGCGACCGCAACGCGATTCACGACCATACGAATCAGACGAACGCGTTCGGCATGGTGTCCTACCTGCTGAATCCGGATAACCGCGTGTCGTTCATGTTTGGCACCGCGAACAACCGCTTCCAGATTCCGAATCTGCCGGGCGTTGCACCACAGTTCACGCTGGACAACGGCGCCATTCCCGATTCGTCGAGCCTCAACGCTCACCAACGCGAACTGACCGACTTCCAGGTGCTGTCATGGCAAAGCCACATCTCGCCAAAGCTCGACACCCAGATATCCCTGTTCCACCGCACCAGCCGCGTCGATTACACACTGGATCCGATTGGCGATCTCGTCTACAACGGCGTGGCATCGAATATCACGCGCCGTAATGAAGCGTATGGCGTGCAGGCCGACAGTAGCTACAAGCTCACCGACCGTCACACGCTGCGCTTCGGACTGTTCGTGCAGCAGGAGCATTTCAGCGTCGACAACACGTCGAACGTCTTCCCCGCCGACGACAGCGGTCAGCAGACGAGCGGCACGCCGTTGACCATCGTGGACAACGCCAACGACCGGGGCACCACCTACGGGCTGTACCTGCAAGACGAGTGGAAAGCGACCGATCGTCTGACGGTCAACTATGGCGCTCGTTACGATCACGTGAATACTGTGACGAACGAAGGGCAACTGTCGCCGCGAGTTGGGCTGACGTACGACCTGACGAGCCGGACGCGTCTGCATGCCGGGTATTCGCGTTACTTCACACCACCGGCCACCGAGAAGATCGATACGACGTCGGTCGCGAAATTCCTCAATACGACCAATGCCCTGCCCTCGGACGCGAACACCGCCGTGCGCGCCGAGCGCTCCGATTACTTCGATCTGGGTGTCTCGCATCAACTGACGTCGGCGATTACCGTCGGCCTCGACGCCTACTATCGTCGCGTAAACCATCTGCAAGACGAAGGTCAGTTCGGCAATGCGCTCATCTACTCGACGTTCAACTACGAGAAGGGCCGCATTTACGGCGTGGAAGGTACCGTCAACTACCGTCAGGGCAACGTTGGTGCGTACCTGAACGTGGCGGTCTCGCGCGCGATGGGGCAAGGCATCGAGACCGGCCAGTTCAACTTCGGTGCGGACGAACTGGCCTACATCGCCAATCACTGGGTGCATCTGGATCACGACCAGCAGGTGACGGGGTCGGCCGGTGTGTCCTATCAATGGGGCAGGACGCTGCTATCGGCCGATGCACTGTTCGGCTCGGGCTTGCGCAGCGGGTTCGTCAACAGCGAGCATCTGCCAGCGTACCTTCAGGTCAACCTCGGTGTCGGCGAGAAGTTCAACTTGCCGGGCGTCGGTCGCTTCGATGCGAAGCTGTCGGTCCTGAACGTCTTCGACCGCGTCTATGAATTGCGTGACGGCACCGGCATCGGTGTCGGCGCACCGCAGTTCGGGCCGCGCCGCACGTTCTATCTGGCGATGTCGAAACCGTTCTGACAACGTCCAAACGACAGCACGCCGCCGTCACAACACGTGACGGCGGCGTGCCGTCGGAAACACACGGACGTCAGGCCTTGTTCTCCGCTGACTGACGCCGAAACTCAGTGGTAGTCTGGCCCGCGTAGCCCCAGTTATCGGTATCGATTTCCTCGATCGCGATGTGCGTGAGATGCGGCGGCTTGCCCAACACACGTTGCAGTGTCTCGGTGACTTCGCGAATGACTTGCGCCTTCTGCTCGACCGTGTTGCCCTCACGGGTGATGCGAATGCTGACGAATGGCATGACTTGCTCCTTCTGATGTTGGGGGAGACGACCGACTCATCGCAAATGATTGGCCGTCGCTGCCATTAACGACCGGCGGCAAAACCGCCGTCCACCGGTGCAATCGTGCCGGTCACATAATCGCTCTCCACGAAATACCGCACCGCGCGCGCGACATCCTCGACCTCCGCGATACGGCCCAGCGGGTGCATCTTGCCCAGCGCGTCGTGCGTCTCGGGCGCATGCATCGGCGTATTCACCACGCCCGGGGCCACGGCGTTGACGGTGACGCCGAACGGCGCCAGTTCCAGCGCCAGCGCCTTCGTCGCCTGATTCATCCCGCCCTTGAGGACCGCAGCCAGCAGCGCGGGCACGCCCGAATGCGCCTGAAGGGCGATCGATGCCGTCACGTTCACGATCCGCCCGCTGCGGCGCTCGCTCATGTGACGTGCGGCCGCCTGCGAGAAATACAGCGTGCCCTTCAGGTTGGTGGCGATCTGTTCCTCGATCTCCTCCGGCGTGAAGTCGACGAACGGCTTCGCCGCGAAGATGCCTGCATTGTTGACCAGCACGTCGACGTGGCCGAACGTCTCGATGGCCTTCGCGAACGCTGCGGTGGCTGCGGACGGATCGGCAACGTCGCCTGCGACCGGCAGGAAACGCTCTCCGGCGTTCAGCAACGCTGCCGTCTGCTCGAGACGGGCACTGCTGCGCCCGGTACCGACGACGTTGTATCCGTCGCGCAAGAATGCCTGTGCCAGCCCGAGGCCGATGCCGCTCGTAGCACCCGTGATGATGACCGTATGTTCCGACTTGCTCATGATGTGTGTCCTTGATGTCGTTTCGCCTGCCGGGGCGTCGGCCAATCCGTCCGCCTCGCCGGTTGAACACACTCTATTCATGATTGAAGACGCGAAAAACGCATGCGATTACACTTGTCTTTTTACATCATGTAATCAATCGCGACCATGCAACGTCAATTCGACGATGTGCTGCTTGGCAGCATCGAGCTGTTTTGTCTGGCGGCGGAGGCTGGCAGCTTCACGGCGGCCGCCAATCAGGCGGGCGTGACGCCCGCGGCCGTCAGCCGGTCGGTCGCGCGGCTGGAGCAACGACTGGGCGTGCGCCTGTTCGTGCGCTCGACGCGCAGCATCCGTCTGACGGAGGGCGGCAGCGCGTATTTCGAGGAATGCCGGACTGCGCTGAGCCTGTTGTCGGAGGCCGAACGACGGGTCTCGGGCGCGCAGTCGCAGCCTTCCGGCACGCTGCGGATCAGTGTGCCCACGACCTACGGGCACTATCGGCTGCTGCCTGTGCTGCCCGAATTCCGTGCTCGTTTCCCACTCATCAAGCTCGACATTCAGGTCAGCAACCAGAACATCGACTTGCACGAGGAGCGCTTCGACTTCGCCATCCGCTTTCGCGCGCAACCTGAGTCGCGCATGGTGGCGCGGCATCTCGAAGAGGCGCAGTTGGTCGTGATCGCCCATCCGGACTATCTCAAACGTGCGGGTACGCCCAGAACGCTGGACGATCTGGCCGATCACCAGTGCATTGAATTCGATTTGCCGAGCACCGGGCGTCCGATCCCCTGGCTGTTCCGCAATGGTGGCGAAGACGTCGAGTTTCACGCGCGCGGCGGATTCCGCTGTGCCGACGACGTGCTCGGCGGCGTCACACTCGCCAAAGCGGGTGGCGGCATATTCCAGACCTACCGGTTCTGCGTGGCAGCCGAACTGGCCGAAGGGAGCCTCGTCGAGCTGCTGCC
Source organism: Pandoraea sp. NPDC090278 (assembly GCF_044772185.1). Taxonomy (NCBI): domain Bacteria; kingdom Pseudomonadati; phylum Pseudomonadota; class Betaproteobacteria; order Burkholderiales; family Burkholderiaceae; genus Pandoraea; species Pandoraea sp. NPDC090278. Next base: position 1,273,809 of record NZ_JBIVYJ010000001.1, read on the forward strand.
GGAACATGCAGGCCGTTCTCGCCCCGTGAGTCTCATGTATCCGCACGGCAAGACGCTCCCATCTCGCGGGAGGGTTTTCGTCGATTACCTGATGCAAACGCTTGCGCATTCGTCCACGCCGCGTAAGAGTGACGTACGCGCAGCAGACGTACTCACCGCCCGTCGTCCGGAATAAACTCGGACTGCTGACAACGGATGACGCGTCAGCGGAGCACCATCGCGTGTAAATCGCGAAATACCGAGGTTTTTGTGAATCCCCCGTCCGAATCTACCCCCACCACCGCCAGTTACACCGAACGCAACCATCCGTACTGGCAACGTAACCTCGCCATCTGTGTCTTTGGCTCGTTCACAACGCTGGCCGGACTCAGCATGTTGCTGCCGTTCCTGCCGCTCTACGTCAAGCAACTCGGCGTCGCACCCGAGTCGGCCGTGATCCAGTGGTCCGGCGTCGCGTTCAGTGCGACGTTTCTCGGCACCGCTGTGACCGCGCCGATCTGGGGGCACCTGGCAGATCGCTTCGGGCGTCGACCGATGCTGATTCGCGCCGCTGTGGGCATGGTGATCGTGACGTCGCTCATCGGTATTGCGCACAACGTCTATCAACTCGTCGCGTTGCGTTTGTTGACGGGACTCATCGGTGGTTACGCGTCAGCTTCTACGGTCATGATCGGCACGCAAGCGCCGCGTGATCGTGCTGGGTGGGCACTCGGCGTACTCTCGACCGGCGCACTCGCGGGGAATCTGACCGGCCCACTGATCGGCGGCTTGTTGCCGCCGTTGCTCGGCATTCGCGGCACGTTCTTCGCCTGTGCGGGCATGATCTCGATCACGGCACTGCTCACCATCTTCGGCGTACGTGAAGACTTCGACCGCACACGCGACAGCAAACGGAAAGCGGATCCGGCCACGACCGCGCCCATGCCCCGTGCGCGCGTGGGCATCATCGCCGCCATCCTGTTTACCGGCATGATGGTGCTGCTCGCCAACATGTCTATCGAGCCGATCATTACCGTCTACATCGGACAGTTGGGTGTGGACGGTGCGCACCTCACGCGTGTGGCCGGTGTGGTGATGGCCAGTTCGGCGCTGGGCAGCATGCTAACTGCCGCGAAGCTCGGCGCGCTGGCGGACCGCGTAGGTAGTTGGCGCGTGATCGTCGGGTGTCTGATCGCCACCGCGTTGGTGATGATTCCACAGGCATTCGTCACCGAGTGGTGGCAGTTGGCTGCATTGCGCGTGCTGATGGGGATGACACTGGCGGGCCTGCTGCCCGCCATCGGCAAGCTAGCGCGGCACGCCGTGGACGAGCGCAGCACTGGCAAGCTGCTCGGGTATCTGCAATCGGCGCAGTTCAGCGGGCAAGTCATCGGCCCGATCATCGGCGGTCAGATCGCCGTCGTGTTCGGACTCCCGGCGGTGTTCTTCATGACGGCAATCCTGCTCGTACTGTGCAGCGTGCTGGCCAATCGGGCACGCACCGTCAGCGCCCGGCTCGCGCATCAACCGGCCTGAGTACTTCAGCGACCCGCGCGTGCAGGACGTGTAGGGCGGCGCGCTGATGCCGACGTCGCCAGCGCCTCCTCGAGAAACGCCATCAGCGCCTGCAGACGTGCGGTGCGACCGCGACGCGTCGGCACCAGCAGCGTAACGGGCGCGCTGTCGAAGTCCCAGTCCGCAAGCACGCGCACGAGACGCCCCGCTGCCACGGCGTCGCGCGTGTCCCACTCGGAACGCAGCACCAGCCCCAGCCCCTGCTCTGCCCACTCCCTTGCGACGCTGCCGTCGTTGGTCGTATACGCAGGCACCACACGCACACTGTCTCGTGCCGGGGCACGTCGGGACGTCGCGGGTGCGGCTTTGGTAGATGTCTTCGTCCGACGTCGAAACCGCCAGAGCGAAGCGTCTTCGTCGTTCTCCCGAATACAGATGCAGCGATGCTGTAGTAGCGCGTGCGGCTCAGTCGGCGTGCCGTGTCGTTGCAGATAAGCAGGACTCGCACACAGCCAGCGGTCGTTCGGCGCGAGCGGCCTCGCAATCCATGACGAATCGCGCACCGCACCCACATGAATCACGGCATCCGAGTCGTGTTTGTCCGGCCACGGGGTTTCACGTAGCTCCAGTTGCAGCTTCAGATCCGGATGCAACAGCCCGAAGCGCGCGAGCACCGGAGCCACGTGGTGCCGCCCGTAGCCGAACGGGGCCGAAATGCGCAGCGTGCCGGTGAGACGTTTGTCTTCGCGTCGAAACGATTCGGGCAGCGCGTCCAGCTGCGCGAGCAACGCCGACCCTTCGCGGGCCAGACGCTCGCCTTCGGCCGTCAGGCTGAGCTGACGTGAGGTGCGTGTCGCGAGCGCCAGCCCCAGCGTCGCTTCGAGTTTGCGCAGACGGGCGGACAACGCGGGTGGCGTCACGTTGAGCATGCGCGCCGCCGCACTCAGCGATGCCGACTGCGACAGCGCCTCGATCAGACGCAGGTCTTCGATCTGGATCATTCACCTGAGCTTAATGTTTGATGTGCCGTAATTTAACCACGGCACGCCCTATCCTTCCTACACTGCGTCCAGTCATCTCACGCAAAATCACAACGAAAGAGGCTGTCATGTCCGACACATCCCCCGCCCGCGAGACCGGCTGGCCGCGCGCCGTGCTCTTCGATCTTCTGACCGCGCTGCTCGACTCGTGGACCGTCTGGAATCGCGCCGCCGGTAGCGAAACGGCGGGCCGGACCTGGCGCGCCGAGTATCTGCGACGCACCTACGGCTGCGGCGCGTATGTGAGCTACGAACAACTGGTGCGCGAGGCGGCAGCACACGTCGGCCTGCCGCCCTCGGCACCGCTTGCACTCGAAGCCGAATGGCTGACGCTCCCCGCCTGGGACGGCGCGCGCGATTTGCTTCAGGCGCTTCGTCCGCACTGCAAACTGGGCGTCGTCACGAACTGCTCCAAGACACTCGGGCATCAGGCCGCCGGGTTGCTCGGCATCGACTGGGATGTCGTGGTGACGTCGGAGGAAGCCGGGTTCTACAAGCCCGACCCGCGCCCATATCGTCTGGCACTCGACAAGCTCGGCGTCGAGGCCAGCGATGCGGCCTTCGTCGCCGGTTCCGGTTACGACCTCTTCGGTACGTCGGCCGTTGGTTTGCGCACGTTCTGGCATAACCGTGTCGGCCTGTCGCGTCCCGACGGCGCGCCCGCCCCCGACAGCGAAGCGCCTACGCTTGCGCCTGCGCTCGACTGGCTTCGCCACTTCCACGCCACCGCCTGAAATTCATCGCCATGACTTCGATCCACAACGTTCCGCTCGCGTCATTGCAAACGCTGGAAACGCCCGCCGCCGTTATCGACGTGCCGCGCATGCAGCACAACATCCGCCGGATGCAGTCGCGCATGGACGCGCTCGGCGTGCGATTCCGGCCGCACGTCAAAACCAGCAAGTGCGTGGAGGTCGCGCAGGCCCAAATCGACGCAGGCGCAACGGGCATCACAGTGTCCACACTCAAAGAGGCCGCACGCTTCTTCGACGACGGTGTGACCGACATCCTCTATGCCGTGGGCATGGTGGCGAGCAAGTTGCCCGCAGCGCTGGCGTTGCGTCGCCGGGGTTGTGATCTGAAGATCATCACGGACAGTGTGGCATCGGCGCAGGCCATCGTCGCCTTTGGGACCGAGTATGGTGAGACGTTCGACGTGTGGATCGAGATCGATACGGACGGACATCGCTCGGGCATCCGTCCCGATGAAGACGCACTGATCGATGTCGCCCGTGTGCTGCACGACGGCGGCGCGACGCTCGGCGGCGTCATGACGCACGCCGGTTCGAGCTACGACTTCGACACGCCCGAAGCGCTCGCCGCCATCGCCGAACAGGAGCGCGCGGGCTGCGTGCTGGCAGCGACGCGTCTGCGCGATGCCGGACTGCCGTGTCCGGTCGTGAGCGTCGGGTCAACGCCCACCGCGCTCGCCGCCGAACACCTCGAAGGCGTGACGGAAGTCCGCGCCGGGGTGTATGTGTTCTTCGATCTGGTGATGCATAACGTCGGCGTGTGCACGACCGACGAGCTGGCACTGAGCGTGCTCACGACGGTGATCGGACATCAGGCGGACAAAGGCTGGGCCATCGTCGACGCCGGTTGGATGGCCATGAGTCGCGACCGCGGCACACAAAAGCAGAAGCGCGACTTCGGTTACGGGCAGGTTTGCCGAATCGACGGCAGCGTCGTGCCCGGTTACGTGCTGAGCGGTGCGAATCAGGAGCACGGCATTCTCTCGCGTGAGGGCGAAGCCGATCCGGACATCGTGGCGCGCTTCCTCATCGGCACTCTGCTGCGCATTCTGCCGAATCATGCGTGCGCGACGGGCGCGCAATTTCCCGAGTACCACGCCATCGATCCGGATCGCGATGTCGCAACGTGGTCGCGTCTGCACGGCTGGTAAGCGCCGAGTAGCTGCTTAAGGACCGCGTCGCACGCTGGCGATGCTTATGCCGCCTCGCGGCATAACGTATCCCGATTTCCTTCGTTCACGGCGCGCCATGCGCCCGCTACGCTCGCACTTTGCCTGTATGGAGTGCACTCATGAGCGTAGAAATTATCGGGATGATTACGGCAGCGCCGGGGTCCGAAGTCGATCAACCCACGGGCGCGGCCGTCGACCCCACGTTCATCACGCGCATGGCGCAGGCCCATGAGACGGCCGGTTTCGACCGCGCGCTCATCGGCTACTTCTCGAACGGCCCGGAGGGCAGCCTCGTCAGTAGTCACGTCGCGGCCGCGACGCAACGGCTGGGCATTCTGCTCGCTTACCGTCCCGGGGTCATTGCAGCGCCGCTTGCGGCCCGTCAACTCGCCACACTCGACCAGTTCTCGCGCGGCCGCGTGGCGCTGAACGTGGTCTCCGGTGGGAACGACGCCGATCTGCGCCGCGACGGCGACTTCCTCGATCACGACGCGCGCTACACCCGCACCGACGAATACCTCGACGCCCTCAAGCGCATCTGGACTGCCGACAGTCCAGTCGATTTCGACGGCGAGCACTATCGCTTCGAACAAGCCTCGCCCGCCGTACAGACGTGGCAGAAACCGCACATTCCGATTTACTTCAGCGGTGCGTCCGACGCCGCCATCGACGTCGCGGCACGCCACGCCGATACGTACATGCTCTGGGGCGAGCCGCTCGACGCCGTCGAGTCGCTAGTCAACCGCGTGCGGGCCGCCGCACAACGTTACGGCCGTAAGCCGCGCTTCTCGATCTCGTTCCGCCCCATCGTCGCCGACACGGAAGAACAAGCATGGGCGCGGGCCGACGACGTGTTGCGTCAGGTCAAGGCAACGCGCGCGAGCCTTGGCCTCCGAGCGGAAGCCCCCGAAAACGTCGGCTCCCAGCGTCTGCTGGCCGCTGCCCAGCGCGGTGACGTCGTGGACGAGCGTCTGTGGATGGGCGTCGCAAAAGCGACGGGCGCACGCTGGAATTCGACGGCACTCGTCGGCACGCCGGAGCAGGTGGCGCAAGCGCTGGGGCGCTATTACGCGCTAGGCGTCGACACGTTCCTCATTCGCGGCTTCGATCCGCTCGGAGACACGATCCGTTACGGCGAATCGCTGATTCCCGCCATCCGCCGCCATACCGCCGAACTCGACCGGCAGCGCACGCCTCAGGCGGCGTGATTCGCGTCGAGGTTTCTCGTTCTGTTCTTCTTTTCAATCGCTTTTTATAGGTGTCATGATGTTGCTGCGCTGGATTCGTCGCGCCCGCTTTGCCCTGCCCGCCCTTTCTCTATCCGCTTTCACTGCATTCGGCGTCATGCACGCTAACGTGGCGAACGCACAAGGCATCACGTTGCGCGTCGGGGATCAGAACTACTACAACGTGCGGGCCTCGATGGAGGCTTCGGGTGCGCTCGAAGGGGCAAACTATCAAGTCGAATGGAAACACTTCCAGTCTGCCGCGCCAGTGGCCGAAGGACTCAACGCGGGGGCGCTGGATCTCGGCTTTCTCGGCGACTCGGGTTTCCTGTTCCTCGCTGCGAAAGGCGCACCGGTCAAGCTGATCGCCGTCTCGCGTCAGAATCCGGACACGATTGCGCTACTCGTGCCGAAGGACTCGCCCGTCAAGTCGATTCAGGATCTCAAGGGCAAGAAGGTCGCCTACTGGCCGGGGGCATGGAGTCAGCAACTGACGCTGCGCGCGCTGGAGAAAGCCGGACTTCCGACCGATTACGTCCAGTTCGTCAAGCTGATGCCGGTCGATGCTGCCGTCGCGCTGCCGAATGGCGCTATCGACGCGTTCCCCGTCTGGGAGCCGTACATCTCGCAGCAAGTGGTGCACAACGGCGCGCGTCCGATCATCACGGCGCGCAATCTGATGCCGGGGCTGAGTAGCGTCGCGGCTTACGCGCCGTCGGTCGGGACGAAGCACGCGGCGATTGCCGATTTCCTCGCACGGCTGCAAAAGGCGCGCGCGTGGGTGGAGAGCCACAAGGAGATTTACGCCGATCAATGGGCGAAGAAAGCCGGACTGGATCGCGACGTAGCGCGGCACTGGATCGGTCAGGCCGGGATGACGGTCGATGCCGTCGATAAGCAAGCCGTGGCCGACTATCAGGGCACGAGCGATTTCCTGACGCAAACCGGCGCACTGCCGAACCGCTTCGATGTGAGCAAGATCGTCGATACCTCGTTCAACGCCGTGCTTGAAACGAAGGGACAGGCGACGCGTCAAAGCGCGTCGCGATGATCTGACAATCTGACGTCAGGCCACCGGACGGCGAGATGGTTTCGGTCTCGTCCGCCCGGTCTTTCCATTACTGCGCAGACTTCGGCACAACGTTCAGCGCAGACCCGGCCCTGAACCACGCCAGCTGCACATCGCTATAGCTGTGCTTGAGCGACACAGTTTCCTGTGTGCCGTCCGCGTGATGCAGCACGCACTGCACCTCGCGGCCCGGTGCAAGATCGGCCAGCCCGATGAGATCGATACGGTCGTCGGCGCGAACTCGTTCGTAGTCGTCGGGATTCGCAAACGTCAGTGCAAGCAGCCCCTGCTTCTTCAGGTTCGTCTCGTGAATCCGGGCGAAGCTGCGCGCAATCACCGCCATACCTCCGAGCAGTCGTGGCGATAACGCCGCGTGCTCGCGGCTGCTGCCCTCACCATAGTTGAAGTCGCCGACGATGACCCACGGCACACCCGCCGCGCGATACGCACGTGCTGCCTGCGCAGGTGTGACACCCTCCGCGCCGTTCAGCCAGTCGGTCGTGCTGCCCGTCTCCCCCGTGAAGGCGTTCGTGCCACCCATCAGCAGGTTGTCGCTGAAACGCTCCAGATGCCCGCGCAGTTTCAGCCACGGCCCGGCTGGAGAGATGTGGTCCGTCGTGGTCTTGCCCTTTGTCTTGATGAGCAGCGGCATGCCCTTCGGATCTTTGCCATTCCACGCGGGCCACGGACGCAACACCTGAATGCGCTCGCTCGCGGGATCGACGCTGATCGTCACGGCGCGGCCGTCCTCAGGAGGTGCGATGTAGTGCGTCGCGCCACGCATGAAACCCTGCGGCGGCACCTCGGGCGCGACGGCGGGCGGCGTGAGCCGGAATGACTTGCCGTCAGGGCCGGTCAGCGTATCGCGTTGCGGATCGAACGAAATCCGTCCTGCGAGCGCCCACGCTGTGACGATCTCCGGGCTGGCGATCAGATTGACGGTGTTGGCCGAGCCGTCGTTGCGACGCGGGAAATTGCGGTTGTAGGACGTGACGATGGTGTTGGGTGACGCAACCGCCGCTGCCTCGCGACGCCATTGCCCAATGCACGGCCCGCAAGCGTTCGCGAGCACCGTCCCGCCCATTGACGACAGCGCGGCCAGTTGCCCGTCGCGCTCGATGGTCGCCCGCACTTGCTCCGAACCGGGCGTGACCATGAACGGCACCGTCGCCTTGAGACCCTTTGCCTGTGCTTGTCGGGCGACATCCGCGGCACGGCTCATGTCTTCGTACGACGAGTTGGTGCAACTGCCGATGAGTGCGGTGGAGATGGCGTCGGTCTGCACGTCCCCTGCGTCGAACCTCTGCGACTCACCGGCCGCTTTCATTTGCGATGCGAGTTGCGCCACCGTGCGGGCGCGATCCGGCGAATGCGGGCCGACGACGTGGGGCTCAAGCGTCGACAGATCGATGCGGATGACCCGGTCGTAAAACGCTTCAGGGTCGGCTTCCACTTCGGGATCGGGGGCGAGCAACGCCAGATTGGCTTCGATCACCGGCACCAGATCGGCGCGTCCGCTCGCCCGCAGGTAATCGAGCATGCGTGCGTCGGCGGGGAACATCGACGTCGTCGCCCCCAGCTCTGCGCCCATGTTCGCGATGGTCGCCTTGCCGGTCGCGCTGATCGTGCGAGCGCCGGGACCGATGTACTCGACGATGGCATTGGTGCCGCCGGACACCGTCAGCTCGCCCGCGACGCGCAGGATCACGTCTTTCGGTGCAGTCCAGCCGCCGAGCGTGCCTGTCAGGTACACGGCGATGCGCTTCGGATACAGCACCTCCCATGGCAAACCGGCCAGTGCTTCGACAGCATCCGCACCGCCCACACCGACGGCGCACGCGCCAAGACCACCAGCATTCGGGGTATGCGAGTCGGTGCCGATCATGAGCGCGCCGGGAAACGCATAGTTTTCCAGCACGACCTGATGGATGATGCCCGCGCCCGGCTCCCAGAACCCAAGGCCATACTTCGCCGCCGCGCTGCGCAGGAACGCGTAGACCTCGTAGTTTTCGTCGACGGACGCCTTCAGGTCGGCACGTCCCTCGACACGCGCCTGAATCAGATGGTCGCAATGAATACTCGCGGGCACGGCGACACGCTCGCGCCCCGTCTGCATGAACTGCAGCATGCCCGTCTGACCGAGCACATCCTGGAACATAACGCGGTCGACGCTGAGCGCCAGATAACTCTTGCCTGGCACCAGTGGCTGCGTTTCGGGATCGGTGAGGTGGCCGAGCAGTACCGACTCGGAAAGCGTCAGCGGGTGACCGAGGCGACGGCGCACGATGGCCAGCTTGTCGGCCATGGCGGCATAGAGGCGTGCGAGCGCCTCCGGAGAGAGGAATTGAGACATCGATCACTCCTTCTTGGAAGGTTTTGTGGGGTGGATGGGTGCGATCGCAGGACGCATTCTGGCGTTGGTCTCAATGCCGGTAAAATGAATTTATCTGTCCGATTACTCAATATTTCTGATGAAAATCGACATCCTCGGCGTGCAGGCTTTCGTGGCCATTGCAGACCGTGGCGGATTCCAGAGCGCTGCCGACGCGCTCTCCGTCACACAAACGGCGATCACTCAGCGATTGCGCAAGCTGGAAGACTATCTGGGGGTCACGTTGTTCGAGCGAACCACACGCTCGGTCTCGCTCACGCAGATCGGGCGCGATTTTCTGCCGCAGGCGCGACGACTGCTCGACGAGTTGTCCGACGCGCTCACCGAGATTCGCGAGAGCGGGCAAGCCGCGCGTGGCGACGTCTCCATCGCCTGCGTGCCCACGGCGGGGGTGCAGTTCCTGCCGAGCATTCTTCAGACGTACGCCCAGCAGTTCCCGCACAACCGTGTGCGCGTGCTCGATCATTCGTCGTCTGCCGTAACGGACGCGGTGCTTCGTCGTGAAGCCGAGTTCGGCATCCACATCGCGGGTTCACGTCACGCGGATCTCGTCGGTCTGCCCGTCGCACAGGATCAGTTCGTGCTGATTTGTCATGCGTCGCACCCGCTCGCGCGGCGACGTCGCGTTCCCTGGCGCAGCTTGTCGCCCTACCCACTCATCTTCGCGGGTCAGGTCAGCGCCAACCGGGCATTGCTCGACGGCGCGCTGGGCGACGTCGACCTGCAGCCGCACTTCGAGGTGCAGCGCAGTTCGACGGCGGTGGGCATGGTGGCGGAAGGCGTGGCCGCGGCGGTGGTGCCGCGTCTAGCCTTGCAAAAGGGGGCGTACCCGGACATACGTGTGGTCGATCTGGTCGAACCGGTGATTGCGCGAACACTGGTGCTCGTGACCCGGCGAGGCGCACGGCTCTCGCCTGCCGCGCAGGCGCTCTACGATCTGATCGCGTCCCGTGCGACGCTCGACAGATGACTGACTGACGCCGTCGATCAGTTCGCCGACGGCACGATGCCGTTCGTGGCCATGAAGGTCAGATTGCCCCCCATTCGCGGGTCCCGGAATGGCCCGGCGTCGTGCATCGCCTGAAACCGGGCGGGATCGGGTGAGCGCAGACGATAGAACTCGACCCAGCCGCTGGACGCCTTGGGGCTGGCCGTCTCCTGTGCCGAACCGGATTGCGCGTTGAACCATGCGGGATCACGGTAACCATCGGCCACCCGTGCGGCGAGGCGTTCCAGGGCCCCCTGACGGTACGCATACCAGTCTTCGCCGCGAAGACGCGCCAGCTCGGCCATCATCACGAGCGGTGCCGTCGCGTAGTCGTGGTAATGCAGCGCGCGACGCTTGCGCGCCATCTCCATCGGCAGACTGCCATCGGGCTCGATGGCATCGATGCCGGTGCGAAATACGCCCTGAGCAGTCTTGAGCAACGCGTCGTCGCGCACGGCGACAGCCGTCGCCATGATGCCGATCCCGGTCCAGTAGTAGTGATTGTTGCGCTTATGTTTCGGGTTGTCCCAGTACGCCAGATTGGCGGCCGACAGCTTGCGCAACCACGGCTCGATGGATGCGCGTTGCTGTGGTGTCGCCACCGCCTGTGTGCGCAGATAAGCCAGCGCGATCGCGCCGTGAATCCACTGACGCATGTAGTCCGACTGGTCGTTGTTCACGTGCACCATACGCCCGAGCATCGCCCCGCTGCTCGCCCACGCGTCGAGCCACGTCAACGTGCAGCGTGCGGCGGCCGCGTCGACGGTTCGGGCGTACGCATCGGCCGTCTTCGTGACATGGGACGCGAAGTCGTTCAGCGGTTTGGCCGCCGCGTCGCTTTCGGCCTTGAGCCGAGGATCGACGACGGAGCTGGCCGCGTCCGAGTAGTAGCCCATCGCCCGGATGTCGGGGTTGCCCGGTGGCGGCGCGGGACAGTCGCCTTGTGCGGCGTAAGCGCCAATCGTGAACGACATAGCGACGGTAACTCCTGCAATCCTGACAAGACGCAAAACCATTACGCAATTCCCTGATAGGTAACTTACCCCTGCGACGCCTGCCCGAGCATCCATTCGCGGAAGTACCGCAACGCCGAGCGTTGTTGCAGGCGCTCCTTCGGATAGCAAAGGTAATGCCCGTGACGCGGCACATCCACACCGGCCTCGACGGGCACGACGAGGCGACCCGCCTGTATCGCCTCGCGCGCCAGAAACTCCGGCACCAATCCCACGCCCATGCCCGCCTCCGCCGCCTGTAGCAGCACCGAGTACTGCTCGAAACGCGGCCCCGGGCGCTGTGCATGGGGCGCAACGTCGTAGCACGTCGCCCATGTGCCCCAGACTTCTTCCGCCTGATTGTGCACGAGCCTCGGCGCGCGGGCCACATCCGTTGCGCTCGCCAGCGGATAACGCGCGACGAACGATGGCGCACAGACCGGCACGAAGCGGCGTCCGTCCAGATACTCGCTCACGACGCCCTCCCACGAGCCATCGCCATAGCGCACGGCCGCGTCCAGCGTGAACGGAAAAGCGTCGCCATGCGCCAGGTGACGACTGAAACTTAGGGTAACGCCAGGCGTGCTCGCCAGGAAGTCAGGCAAACGGGGGATCAACCATTTGGTGGTAAACGTCGGCACGCTGGCAATCGTCAGCAGATCGCTTTCGCCACGCGACGTCATCAGTTCCAGCGATGCATTCCCGATCTCACGCAACGGCTCGGCCACGCGGTCGTGATAGCGACGCCCGGCCTCCGTCAGCACCAGATGACGCCCCTCGCGCACGAACAAGGCCGTGCCGACGAGCGTCTCAAGCGCCCCGATCTGCCGACTCACGGCACTCGGCGTCAGGCCCAGCTCACGAGCGGCACGAGAAAAATTCAAGTGCCTTGCCGCACTGGTGAAGGCAAGCAGTTCGGCGATGTTCGGATAGCAATGGCGCATCGGGGAATGTCAGGCTGGCGTTGGGTTCCGGTCAGAAACAGTGGTTCGCGGTCGATTCCGACGACGCGCCAACTGTTCCGTTTTCGCACAGAACGATGCCCGAATCGTGTGTTTTCTTCATGACGATGACATTTCAGACCGTGAAACTCTCGCCCAACGTCGATCCGGCTGTCTCCCCGCCCGCCCTTTTGCAGTAAGGGATTGCAAGACATCCGGCCGACCGATGCGAATTTGTCACCGTATGCCGTTCAGGTTTCCCCGATGTCCGACGTCCACGCCGACCGCCTTGCCCAAACTGTGCCACCCCGGCACAACCCAGCCCCTGCCGACGCAGGCGCCGTGGGGCATGCTGCACCCCGTGCGAAGACGGGGCTGCTGATTTGGGTCGTGCGCGCCGTCGCCGCTCTGTTTCTGATTTACCTCTGCCTGCCGGTGCTGTTGCTGCTGATCGGCGCGTTCGGCCAGACGTGGACCAATACCGTATTGCCGACGGGCGTGACGGGGCACTGGTTCACCGACCTGGCGGGCGACCCGTCGTTTCGCCGTGCATTCTCCACAAGCCTCATCGTCGCGCTGAGCTGCTGTGCGGTGACCGCACTGATCGGCCTGCCGTTGGCGTACTCGCTGCATCACCGCTCGCGCAGCGGCCGCGGGGCGATTGCACGACTCGTGACGCTGCTGCCCGTAGCGGTGCCCGCGCTCACGCTCGGCTTCGGCTACATCGCAGTCTTCAGCGGCGACACGCTGCCGTGGCTCGGCTCGCTCTGGCTGCTCGTGCTGGCGCACGCTGTGCTCACGCTGCCCTATCTCACGCAGACGCTGCTTGCCGATCTGCGGCATCTCGACATTGCCAAACTTGAGGATTGCGCGGCCACGCTGGGCGCTTCGCCGCTGCGTCAATTCCTGACGATTGCCGTGCCGAACCTCACGCACAGTCTTGTGGCCGGGCTGGTGATGGTCGCCGCGTTGTCCATCGGCGAATTCCAGATTTCCAATCTCATCGCGGGTTTCCGCTATCGCAACTATCCGGTGGTGTTGCTGCAGGCGTTCTACGGTGCGACCGGCTTCGCCTGCGCCGCCACCGTCGTGCTGCTCGTGCTCGCGCTTGCCGCGACCGGCATGTCGATCGTCGCGGCTTCCCGCCAGAAGGTCAGTTCATGAGTCTCACTCTCGAAAACGTCAGCTTCCGCTATGCAGGCGCGGCCAATGGTCTTGACGACGTCAGCCTGCAAGCGCGTCAGGGCGAATTGCTTGCCGTAATGGGCCGCAGCGGCTCGGGCAAGTCGACCGTGCTGCGACTCGTCGCAGGTCTGCTCGACGGCTATCGCGGACGCATTGCCATCGGCGATGAAGACGTCGGCGGCGTGCCGGTCTGGCGTCGTCACGTCGGTATGGTGTTCCAGCAATACGCACTGTTTCCGCATCTGAGCGTTGTCGACAACGTGGCTTATGGGCTTCGGATGCAAGGCATCAAGTCGGCCGAGCGTCAGCGTGCGGCCCTCGACATGCTCACGCGTGTCGGGCTGGCCGAATTCGCAACGCGTCGCCCAACGTCGCTTTCCGGCGGCCAGCAACAGCGCGTGGCGCTCGCCCGTGCGCTGGCCATCTCGCCGCGCGTACTGCTGCTCGACGAACCGCTCGCCGCACTCGACGCCGGTATCCGTCAGCAATTGCGCGACGAAATTCGCGCGCTGCAACAGGCTAGTGGTGCCACCACGCTGATCGTCACGCACGACCGCGACGAGGCGCTGAGCATGGCGGATCGCGTCGCCGTCATCGATAACGGCCGTCTGCTGCAGATCGACACGCCGCAACGCCTGTACGACGCCCCGGCCTGCGCGACGGTCGCGAGCTTTACCGGGCTGTCGACGGTGTTGCCTGCACGGGTGACGCGTCCCGGCATGGTCGACACCGGCTTCGCCGAGCTACACGTCGAGACCGGGGCTTGGCGGCCGGGGACGGCTGTCTCATTGCTGGTGCGCCCCGAGCACATTCAGTGCGACCCGCCGGTGAGCACCATCAACCGCCTCGGCGGTCATCCGGGCGCGGTGCGCTTCTTCGGCGCGACCTGCCGATTCGACTTCCTGCCCGAAGGCGCGACAACCCCACTGCTCGGCGAGAGCCGCACGCCCGCGTCGTTCGCCATCGCGCTTGACCCCGCGCATCTGCGCGTATTGCCGCCAGTGGGGGCATGAGATGTCAGCCCTCATGACCGCGCGACCTGCCAAACATTTTCCGATTCACGTCCAAGACGGAGCTATGTCGATGATCCACCCCGCCTCTTCCCTGCGCCCGCGCGCCCTGCCTGCACTGGCGACGCTCGCGACTGCCTTTGCACTGCTCTCCGGTGCCGCAGGTTCCGCGTTCGCTCAAACCAGCGCTACCGCTCCGCTGTATCCGGGCGAGACCGAGCTGTATGCCAAGGCGGCCGAGGAAGGTCTGGTCGTGTCGTTCGACACCGGTCCGGAATGGGCCAACTGGAAGGCGCTGTTCGCCGAATTCCGCAAGCGCTATCCGAAGGTCGAGATCACGTACAACGACATCGGCTCCGCCGCGACCGTCACCGCGCTGGACAAATCGCGTCGCCGTCCGCAAGCCGACACGGCTTACTACTTCGCGGGCTCGGCGCTCGACGCCGTTCAGAAGGATGTCGTCGCGCCGTTCAAGCCGATCAACTTCGACACGCTGCCGAAGGTCTTCCGCGACAACGACGGTCGTTGGTTCACGATTCACTCGCTGAACATCGCGTTTCTCGTGAACACGAAGCTGGTGAAGCACGTGCCGCAATCGTGGGCAGACCTGCTCAAGCCCGAGTACAAAAACTCGGTGGTCTACCTCGATCCGCGCTCGACCGGTCAGGGTCAGGTGGCTGTGTTTGCTGCGGCTTATGCCTTCGGTGGCAACGTCGACAATCCGAAGCCGGGTGCCGAGTTCTTCGGCAAATTGCGCGATGCAGGCAACGTGATGCGTGTCGAAGGCACCACGCCGTATGCCAAGTTCGTCAAGGGCGAGATCCCGATTCTCATCGGTTACGAGAACGACGGCCTGAAGGCCAAGTACACCGACGGTATGGGCGACGCAGCGCAGGTCGTGATTCCGAAGGAAGCCAGTGTCTCGGCGCCCTACGCCATCAGTCTCGTGAAGAACGGCCCCAATCCGGAAGCGGCCAAGCTGTGGCTGAACCTCATCATGAGCCCGGTCGGCCAGTCGCTGTTCGCGCAAGGCTATGTGCGCCCGGCCGTACCCGGCACGCCGTTCACCTCAGAGATGCGCGCACGCATGCCGGACGCCCCGCAAGTGCATCCGCTCGACGTCGCTCGCGCCGCTGCGCAAAAGGCCGAAGTCGATCGTCTGTGGTCGGCCGCAGCACTCGCCAAGTGAGTTCGCAGACCATGACGTCAGCGCGTGCATCGACCAGCTTCGTCGAGCCACCCGATCCCAACGTGTCGCCGACGGCGCAACGTGCGAAAGACACGCCGCGTGGCTGGGTACGCCGCTTCGGCGGTTTGCCCGCCGCCGTAGTGCTGGCACTGGGCTTCGGCTTGCCGCTCGCATCGCTGGTCTTTGCAGCGTTCGAGGGACGTGGCGCAGCGTTTTCCGCCATCGTCCTCGATCCGCTGGTGCGCGACGCCTTCGTCAACTCGATGGCATTGGCCATCGGCGCAGGCACCGTGTCACTCGTCGTGGGCGCGCTGATCGCCGTGACGCTTGCGCGTCAGACGCCGCGCCGTCGCCGGATCTGGCTGGCGGCCATGGGCGTGCCGCTCGCCTTCTCGGGGCTGGTGATCGCCTACGGCTTCATCCTGGCGTTCGGCCGCTCGGGCTTCGTGACGATGACCCTCGCGTCGCTCGGCGCAGATCCGGTGCACTTCGGTGCGCTGATCTACACCGCGCCCGGACTCGTCGCTGCCTATGCGTATTACCTGATCCCGCGCGCGGCGCTGATGGTGTATCCGGCGATCGCCAACCTCGACCGCCGTCCCATCGAAGCTGCACTCACGCTGGGTGCAACGCCGTTGCGAGCGATCGTCGACGTCGCCCTGCGCGAACTGTGGCCTACGCTGGCCGCCGCATGGTGTCTCGTCACGGCGATTGCGCTCGGGACGTACGGTACGGCGCTGGCGCTCGCAGGCACCCAGATCAACATCCTGCCGTTGCTCATGTTCCTGAAGATGTCGGACGGGCAAACGGATTTCCCTCAAGCTGCCGCGCTGTCGCTCGTGTTGATGGCGGTATGCAGCGGTGTGCTCGCTCTCGGAGAGTGTCTTGTACGGCGTCATCCTTAATGAGTGGTCGGCTGCGGCCCGCCACGCTCTCGATCAACTCGCGGCCCGTCAGGCAGGTCCCTCGCGTCATGTGACGCCCGTCGGTGTCATCGGTCCGCGCGAAGCCTCGCCCGCACAACTCTACGCCGCGCAATGCATCGGCGAAGCGCTCGCAGCGGCCGGTGTCGCACTGGTGTGCGGCGGCAAGGGTGGCGTGATGGAAGCGGCTTCCGCCGGGGCGTCGGCCGCCGGTGGCATCGTGATCGGCCTGCTGCCCGAGGAACATGCCAACGACGCCAATCCTTACCTGAGCGTGGCGCTGCCCACCGGGCTGGGCATCACGCGCAACGCCCTGATCGCCCGCGCATCGATCTGCCTCGTGGCCGTGGGCGGCGGGCTGGGCACGCTCTCGGAAATCGCGCTGGGGCTTCAGTGGCGCAAACCGGTTTTTACCGTCCTCGACGCCCCGGCCGTGCCGGGCACCGAGAGCTTCGACGATCTCGACGCGTTGGTCGTGGCCGTAGCCACCTGGCTGAGCGTCACCGGACTTCCCGGAGGTGACCACCCCGGAAAGTAACATCGGCAGTTCGATAAAACCGACCCACACCGGGGAACTGCCGGTGCGTTTTCGTGATGTTCCTGCAATATAAATTTAGGACCACTAATATTATGAAACGTATTCTTCTCGCTGCACTCGGCCTTGGCGGTATGGCCGGCATCATGGCTCCCGTCTACGCTCAGAGCAGCGTGACCCTGTACGGCATCGTCGATGCCGGCGTGGGTTATGCCAGCGGTCAGCGCACGGCCAACTCCAAGGGCGGCGTCGGCGCACCGATCAACTACACGAACGGTTCGGTCTGGGGCTTCGCGAGCGGCACCTGGTCGGGCGACCGTTGGGGCCTGAAGGGTTCGGAAGATCTGGGTGGCGGCAACTCGGCCATCTTCCAGTTGGAAAACGGTTTCAACATCGGTAACGGTACGTCGGGTCAGGGTGGCCGTCAGTTCGGTCGTCAATCGTGGATGGGTCTGCAAAGCGCCACGCTCGGCAAGCTCACGTTCGGCCGTCAGTACGATCCGATCGTCGACTACGTCGGCCCGATCAGCGCCGGTACGTTCGTGACCGGCATGGGTGCACACCCGGGCGACATCGACAACCAGGACAACCAGTCGCGCGTGAACAACTCGGTGAAGTGGGCCAGCCCGAACTACGCAGGCTTCCAGTTCGGCGCAATCTATGGCTTCGGCGGTCAACCCGGCAGCGTGAAGAACCAGAACACGTGGGGCTTCGGCGGTTCGTACGCCAGCGGCCCGTTCGCCATCGGCGTGGGTTACCTGCAAGCGACGAACGCATACGGCGCCTCGGGCACGTGGACCGGTTCGTACGACGGCACGTTCGCGTCCTCGATCAACGAAGGCTTCGCCTCGGCCGCCAGCCAGCGCATTATCTCGGCCGCCGGTAGCTATACGTTCGGCGCCACGCAGGTCGGTATCCAGTACGGCAACGTGCAGTACACGCCGGGCTCGCTGTCGACGTTCGCCAGCAGCTTCACGTTCAACACGATCGGCACGACCATCGCTTACCAGTTCACCCCGGCCTTGCGTCTGGCCGCCGCGTACAACTACACGCAAGGCAGCGACGTGAAGGGTTCGGGCGGTCCGAAGTACCACACAGTGAACTTCGCTTCGTACTACGCCCTGTCGAAGCGCACGTCGCTGTACGGTCTGGTCGGCTATCAGAAGGCGTCGGGCAGCACGCTCGACACGTTCGGCAACGTTGTTTCGGCGACGGCTTCGGTCGGCGACGTGGGCAACGGCATCTCCTCCGCCACGGCGACGCAGACGTTCGTGCGCGTGGGTGTCCGTCAGACGTTCTAAGCGTCTGAGCGGATCGCAGTTGTAGCACCGTAGTAGATGTAGGGTCACGTTGGACTGTCCCCCGCCGCCCCACGGCGGGGGGCTTGAGCCTCACCTCGGGGACTTCGCGAGAACCGGATCGACACGCAACGTTGTGGACATGGTGTGGCGTTGCATGACGGACCGGCTCACCCTTGGGCACGCTTTCGCACACCCCTCGCACGGCCTTGCCTCAAGCCGTGCTGTGCGCAGGCGTGCCGCTTTTTTTCTCGTCTCCGGCAGGCGATTGGCTTATCCTTCAGGCTTTCCCCACCCGCACACTCGTGACCGGAGAGGCCAACAAGGTGCCACGCCAAACTGCTCAGCCCACTGCCGAAACGCTTAACGAACAAGGGCCTGCGCCGCGCTATTTGCAGCTCAAGCAGTTCATCTGCCGTCAGATCGACACGGGCGTTTGGCCGCCGCACCACCGCGTGCCGTCGGAAAACGAACTCGTCGAACAGTCCGGTGTGAGCCGTATGACGGTCAATCGCGCGCTGCGTGAGCTGACCGCCGAAGGTCGGCTCGTGCGCATGCAAGGCGTGGGCACGTTCGTCGCCGAACCGAAGTCGCACTCGCCGCTGCTCGCCGTCAACAACATTGCCGACGAGATTTCCGAGCACGGCCACCGCCATCGCGCCGAAGTGAAGCTATTGCGCGAGGAACTGGCCGGGCCGGAACGCGCATTGTCGATGGGATTGCAGGAACGCGAGAAGCTGTTCCATTCGGTCATCGTCCACTATCAGGACAACATCCCGGTGCAGATCGAAGACCGCTTCGTCAATCCGGCGCTCGCGCCGAACTATCTCGAACAGGACTTCACCAAGCTCACGCCCAACGCTTACCTGCAGCGCACCTCACCGCTGACCTCGGGCGAGCATGTGGTCGAAGCCGTCACGGCGACGCCGGACGAAGCGCACATGCTGCAAATTCAACGCACCGAGCCCTGCCTGCTGATTCGCCGTCGGACGTGGTCGGGTAAGCGCGTCGTCTCCGTCGCCCGTTTGCTGCATCCGGGTTCGCGCCATCGTCTCGAAGGGCGTTTCGGCGACGCCGAGTAATCCCGTCGACAAGTAAGACCCGACGAACGCCCTACAAAGGTTCGGCGTTCGTGAAAACCCTAGTTCACGATTGGTTGTATATACAATACTGTACAAGCCATCATCTGCTCAGAACTAGAGGAATTACCGTGAGCCAATTCACCCGATATCGCGACGTCACGATCCGCGCCCCGCGCGGCACGCAGCTCAATGCCAAAAGCTGGCTGACCGAAGCCCCGCTTCGCATGCTGATGAACAATCTCGATCCGGACGTCGCCGAGAATCCGAACGCGCTCGTGGTTTACGGCGGCATCGGCCGCGCCGCACGCAACTGGGAATGCTTCGACAAGATCGTCGAGACGCTCAAGACGCTGGGCGACGACGAAACGCTGCTCGTCCAGTCGGGCAAGCCGGTCGGCGTGTTCAAGACGCATGCCGACGCGCCGCGCGTGCTCATCGCCAACTCGAATCTGGTGCCGCACTGGGCCACCTGGGAGCACTTCAACGAACTCGACGCCAAGGGTCTGGCCATGTACGGCCAGATGACCGCCGGTTCGTGGATCTACATCGGCAGCCAGGGCATCGTGCAAGGCACGTATGAGACGTTCGTGGAAGCCGGCCGTCAGCACTACGGCGGCAACCTCAAGGGGCGTTGGGTGCTGACCGCTGGTCTGGGCGGCATGGGCGGCGCGCAACCGCTGGCCGCCACACTGGCCGGTGCGTGCTCGCTGAACATCGAATGCCAGCAGACGAGCATCGATTTCCGCCTGCGCACGCGCTACGTCGACGAGCAGGCCAAGGATCTCGACGACGCCCTCGCCCGCATCGCCAAGTACACGGCCGAGGGTCAGGCCGTCTCCATCGCCCTGTGCGGCAACGCGGCCGAGATCCTGCCGGAACTGGTGCGTCGCGGCGTACGCCCGGACATGGTCACCGACCAGACCAGCGCGCACGATCCGCTCAACGGCTATCTGCCGATCGGCTGGACGTGGGACGAATACCGCGAACGCGCCCGCTCGAAGCCTGCCGAAGTCGTGAAGGCCGCCAAGCAATCGATGGCCGTCCATGTGAAGGCCATGCTGGACTTCAAGGCGATGGGCGTGCCGACGTTCGACTACGGCAACAACATCCGTCAGATGGCCAAGGAAGAAGGCGTGCAGAACGCGTTCGATTTCCCCGGCTTCGTGCCCGCGTACATCCGTCCGCTGTTCTGCCGTGGTGTCGGCCCGTTCCGTTGGGCTGCACTCTCGGGCGATCCGCAAGACATCTACAAGACGGACGCCAAGGTCAAGGAACTGATCCCCGACGACGCCCACCTGCACCGCTGGCTCGACATGGCGCGCGAGCGCATCGCCTTCCAGGGCCTGCCCGCGCGTATCTGCTGGGTTGGGCTGGGCCTGCGGGCAAAGCTCGGACTGGCGTTCAACGAAATGGTACGCTCGGGAGAACTCTCGGCACCTGTGGTGATCGGCCGCGACCATCTGGATTCCGGCTCGGTCGCCAGCCCCAACCGTGAAACGGAAGCCATGCGCGACGGCTCGGACGCCGTCTCCGACTGGCCGCTGCTCAACGCGCTGCTCAACACGGCCAGCGGCGCGACGTGGGTCTCGCTGCACCACGGCGGCGGCGTCGGCATGGGCTTCTCGCAACACTCCGGCGTGGTGATCGTGTGCGACGGCACCGATGCCGCAGCCGCACGCATCGCCCGCGTGCTGAACAACGATCCGGCGACCGGCGTCATGCGCCACGCCGATGCCGGGTACGACATCGCCATCGATTGCGCCCGTGAACACGGCCTCAATCTGCCAATGCTGAACACCGCAAAGTAAACATCAAGACAAGACACCCCCCGATATGTCGAATCAAGGAAATCCGTCCATGGCACAACTGTTCGTGACGCCCGGCACCCTTACGCTGGCGCAACTGCGCGACGTCTATCAAAACCCGACCACCGTTACGCTCGACGAGAAGGCGTACGCCGCCATCGACAAGAGCGTGGCCTGTGTGGAATCCATCGTGGCCGAAGGCCGCACCGCTTACGGCATCAATACCGGCTTTGGTCTGCTCGCCTCGACGCGCATCGCACACGACGACCTCGAAAACCTGCAACGCTCGCTCGTGCTCTCGCACGCTGCTGGCGTAGGCGCGCCGCTCGACGACGCCCTCGTGCGTCTCATCATGGTCCTGAAGATCAACAGCCTGGCGCGCGGCTTCTCGGGCATTCGCCGCAAGGTGATCGACGCGCTCGTCACGCTGGTGAACGCCGAAGTCTATCCGCGCATCCCGCTCAAGGGCTCGGTCGGCGCGTCGGGCGACCTCGCCCCGCTCGCCCATATGTCGCTGCTGTTGCTCGGCGAAGGTCAGGCCCGCTATCGCGGTCAGTGGATGAACGCCCGTGAGGCGCTCGCCATCGCCGGTCTCGAGCCGCTGACGCTCGCCGCGAAGGAAGGCCTCGCGCTGCTCAACGGCACCCAAGTCTCGACGGCCTACGCACTGCGCGGCCTGTTCGAAGCCGAAGACATGTACGCCGCCGCCAGCGTGTGCGGCGCGATGACGGTCGAAGCGATGCTCGGCTCGCGTGCACCGTTCGACGCCCGTATTCACTCGGCACGCGGTCAGCGCGGCCAGATCGACGCAGCGGCGGTGTTCCGTCACCTGCTGGGCGAGACGAGCGAAGTCGGCCAATCGCATGCCAATTGCGAGAAGGTGCAGGATCCGTACTCGCTGCGCTGCCAGCCGCAAGTGATGGGCGCGTGCCTGACGCAGATCCGTCAGGCGGCGGAAGTCCTCGCCGTCGAAGCAAACGCGGTGTCGGACAACCCGCTGGTCTTCTGGGAACAGGGCGACGTGATCTCCGGCGGCAACTTCCACGCCGAGCCGGTAGCGATGGCAGCCGACAATCTCGCGCTGGCGCTGGCCGAAATCGGCGCGCTGAGCGAGCGTCGCATCTCGCTGATGATGGACAAGCACATGTCGCAATTGCCCGCGTTCCTCGTGGCCAACGGCGGCGTGAACTCCGGCTTCATGATCGCCCAAGTGACGGCTGCCGCACTCGCCTCCGACAACAAAGCCTTGGCACATCCGGCCAGCGTTGATAGTCTCCCGACCTCGGCCAACCAGGAAGACCATGTCTCGATGGCCCCGAACGCCGGTAAGCGGCTTTGGGAGATGGCCGATAACGTCAAGGGCATCATTGCGATCGAATGGCTGAGCGCCGCGCAGGGCTTGGACTTCCGCGAAGGTGTGAAGACCACGCCCGCCCTTGAAAAGGCACGCGCACTGCTGCGCCAGTCGGTTCCGTTCTACGATAAGGATCGCTACTTCGCCCCGGACATCGAGGGCGCTAGCGAACTGATTGCGCAACGACAACTGAGCGCACTTGTGCCCGCCGGTACGTTGCCGAGCGCTTGATTCGCGTTTGATTCAGCCCCTTGCCGGGGCGAAACGAACAGTGATTCGCGCACCGGCATTGTGGCGTACCGGGTTGCCCCCTCGTTCGCCGGTCCACGGGTTCGCCCCTCGGACCGGTCCACGCACAACCCGAGTTCACCTGCCGCCCGCACGCGCGGGCCGGCTCATTAGGCATTCAGGAGACAGCTTGAAAAACCTGCAACGCAATCTGAGCGCGCGGCATATCCGCTTTCTGGCGCTCGGCTCAGCCATTGGCACCGGTCTGTTCTACGGCTCGGCGTCGGCCATCCAACTCGCAGGCCCGGCGGTCATTCTTGCGTACATCGTGGGCGGTGCCGCCGTCTATATGGTGATGCGTGCCCTCGGCGAAATGGTCGTTCGTCAGCCGGTGTCGGGCTCGTTCGGCCGCTACGCACGCGACAACCTCGGCCCGCTGGCCGGGTTCCTCACGGGCTGGACTTACATTCTGGAGATGGTGATCGTCTGTCTTGCGGACGTGACCGCCTTCGGGATTTACATGGGCTTCTGGTTCCCGGACGTCCCTCAGTGGATCTGGGTGCTCGGCATCGTGATGCTGATCTGCGGGCTGAACCTCTGTAACGTCAAGGTGTACGGCGAGATGGAGTTCTGGCTGGCGCTGGTGAAGATTCTCGCCATCGTCGCGATGATTGTGGGCGGGGGTGTCATTCTCTTTGCCGGTGTGCAACTGCACAGCGAGCATGCCCCGGCGGTCAGTAATCTGTGGTCGCACGGCGGTTTCCTGCCGAATGGCTGGGGTGGACTGGTGGCCTCGCTGGCGGTGGTGATGTTCGCTTACGGGGGCATCGAGATCATCGGCATTACGGGCGGCGAAGCGAAGAATCCGGAGAAGGTGATTCCGCGTGCGATCAACGCTGTACCGGCGCGTATTCTGCTGTTCTACGTGCTCACGATGTGTGTGCTCATGACGATCTTCCCGTGGACCGGCATCGGCAGCCAGGGCAGCCCGTTCGTGCAGATCTTCTCGGGCCTCGGCATCAAGTCGGCCGCAGCGATTCTCAATGTCATCGTGATTTCGGCGGCGATCTCGGCCATCAATAGCAACATCTTCGGCGCGGGGCGCATGATGTTCGGCATGGCCGAGCATGGTCAGGCACCGGCCGCGTTCTCGGCGACGTCGCGTCACGGCGTACCCTGGGTCACGGTGCTGGTGATGACGTTCGCGCTGCTCGGCGGCGTGGTGCTGAACTACCTGATTCCGGAAGGCGTGTTCCTGATCATTGCGTCCATCGCCACGTTTGCGACGGTCTGGGTGTGGCTGATGATCCTGCTCTCACAGGTGGCGATGCGCCGTCGTCTGTCGACGGAGGAAGTGGCCGCGCTGAAGTTCAAGGTGCCGCTGTGGCCGGTCGGTCCGGCGCTCGCCATCGCCTTCATGCTCTTCGTGATCGGTGTGCTCGGGTATATGGAAGACACGCGCGTCGCGCTCTACGTCGGTGCAGGCTGGATCGCGCTGATGTCGGTGGCGTATCAGTTCGGTGTGAAACCCAAGGAAGCGCAATTGCGCAACCAAATGAGTCTGGAATAAGCCTCACATGAAACGTACCTACTGGAAGCATTGCCATGTCGCGACGATGCGCGACGGTCGCTACAACGCTATCGAAGACGCCGTGATCGTCACGCGCGGCAAGCAGATCGAATGGGTAGGTCCGCGTGGCGAGCGCTCGGCTTCCGGCGCGGATGAATGTGTCGATCTTCAGGGCGCGTGGGTGACACCCGGTCTGATCGATTGCCATACGCATCTGGTGTTCGGCGGCAACCGCAGTCTCGAGTTCGAGCAGCGGCTGCAAGGCGTGAGCTACGCGGAGATTTCGGCGGCCGGGGGCGGCATCAAGCACACGGTGCGTCACACCCGCGACGCCACGGAGGACGCCCTTTACGAGTCCGCCCGCAAGCGTTTGCTCGCGCTGATGCGCGACGGCGTGACCACCGTCGAGATCAAGTCCGGGTACGGGCTGGATCTGAACAGCGAACGCAAGATGTTGCGCGTGGCACGTCGTCTCGGTGAGACGCTGCCGGTCACGGTGAAGACAACGTGTCTGGCCGCCCACACGGTGCCATCGGAGTTCGCAGGCAAAGCGGACGAGTATGTGAATTACGTCTGCTCCGAAATTCTGCCGACGCTCGCGGAAGAACGTCTGATCGACGCGGTCGATGCCTTCTGCGAAACGATTGCGTTCTCGCCCGCACAGGTGATGCGTGTGCTGCTTCGCGCGCAGAAACTGAAGCTGCCGGTGAAGCTGCATGCGGAGCAGTTGTCTCCGCTCGGCGGATCGAGCATGGCCGCAGAGCTGGGCGCCTTGTCGGCGGACCATCTGGAGTACATGACGCCCGAAGACGCTGCCGCAATGGGCCGTGCGGGTACTGTCGCTGTGCTGCTGCCGGGCGCGTTCCATATGTTGCAGGAGACGCGTCGACCACCGGTGGACTTGCTGCGACGCCACGGCGTGGATATTGCGGTGGCCTCGGATCTGAATCCGGGCACGTCGCCTGCGCTGTCGCTGCGTCTCATGCTGAACATGGCCTGCACGCTTTTCGGGCTGACGCCGGAAGAAGCCCTGGCAGGCGTGACGCGCAACGCAGCGAAGGCGCTCGGCATGCTCGACACGCACGGCACGATCGAAGCCGGCAAGGCGGCGGACTTCGTGGCTTGGGAAATCGAGCGTCCGGCGGAGCTGGC
This sequence comes from Pandoraea sp. NPDC090278, assembly GCF_044772185.1. Lineage (NCBI taxonomy): Bacteria > Pseudomonadati > Pseudomonadota > Betaproteobacteria > Burkholderiales > Burkholderiaceae > Pandoraea > Pandoraea sp. NPDC090278. Next base: position 1,299,206 of record NZ_JBIVYJ010000001.1, read on the forward strand.
GTACTGGTTGGGCGGGGAACTGCCCTCGCGCACGGTGCGCAACGGTGAGTGGCGCGATCTTTCGACGCGTTGAGCACCCGCGAACTGGAGACATCTTCATGGCAACGCAATTGAAACCGGTATCCGGCGACACGCCGATCTGGCACGGTCGTACGGACGTCGGCGAGCGCGGCGACACGCGCCGTCTCTTTAATGTCGTGCGCGAGATCGATGCGCTGACGGATGCCCCTACGAGCGGCGCGCCCGTGCTGCTCGGGTTTGCGAGCGACGCGGGCGTCAAACGCAATCAGGGCCGCGTTGGTGCTGCCGAAGGCCCGCTGGCGATTCGTCGTGCATTGGCGAACCTGCCCGCGCACGACATCGCCTGTCTGTATGACGCAGGCGACGTGGTCTGCGACGGCGACGCCCTCGAAGCCGCCCAACAGGCCCTCGCCGACGCCGTGCGCCACCAACTCGACGCCGGTGCACAGCCGGTGGTGCTTGGTGGTGGACACGAGATTGCGTGGGGAACGTGGCAAGGCCTGCGCGCTCACCTCGACGCGCAGGGTGATCGCTCGCGGGTGCTCATCCTGAACCTCGACGCGCATTTCGATTTGCGCACTGCGCGACCCGGTACGTCGGGCACGCCGTTCGATCAGATCGCTCAAGCTTGCGAGGCTGCGGGACTTCCGTTCGACTATGCATGCCTCGGGGTCAGCCGGTTGAGCAATACCGCGTCGCTGTTCGAACGCGCCAATGCGCTAAAGGTGACGTACGTCGAAGATACGGAGATGCAGGACCGCCATCTCGACGAACGTCTCGCACAGATCGACGCACTGATCGCAGACGTCAGCCACGTCTACCTCACCATCGATCTCGACGTGCTCCCCGCTCCCGTCATGCCCGGTGTCTCCGCCCCTGCGGCCTATGGCGTGCCGATCTCCGTCATCGAAGCCATCGTCACCCACGTTCGCCGCTCCGGCAAACTCCGCGTGGCGGATCTCGCCGAGTACAACCCGCGCTTCGATGCACAAGGCACCGGGGCACGTGTTGCCGCACGGTTGGCTTATAGGTTGCTCTGACTTGGTTTTCTGATGTCATCCTGCCGAGGTATTGGCTAATGCCTCGGCACTTTTTTGCCTCACCCGCTTCACCCCCCCGCAGTCCGACGGACCGCCGCCCCCTTCCGCCTCTCAGACATAGACCCAACTCGATTCAGAAGGGGGCGCCGATCCGTCCCTCTCGTCTCTATCAGTCCCTCAACCGAAACCTCCCCCTCTCTCTTTCGTCTCGTTGATTTCATCCACTGAGACCGACGTCGCCAGAATTCCCCCTTTTTTCGCTCCCGATTCCCGCCATCTAATACAAAGTATTAGTTTTACTTAACTTGGTTTTGTTTTAGCCAGCCATATCCCTACAATCGCCAGAAATTCTTATACCGATTCATCGCGGCACCTCAGGAAAGACCTTCTCATCCCCTGATACTCGCCGCCCCGAATGGAGACACGCCGATGAAAAAGCGCGCAGACCTCGACGTCCGATCACTCCGGATCTTCGAAGCCGTCGCCAGCGCCGGTAGCCTCTCCGGCGCCGCCGAAACCCTCGGCGTCACCCAGTCCGCCATCTCCCAAGCCATCGCACAAATCGAGCAAACCGTCGGCACCCGTGTGCTCGATCGCTCACGCCGCCCGCTGAAACTCACGCCCGCTGGCCTCGCACTCTCGCGTCACGCCCGCCAGATCGTCGACGACATGGATCGGCTTATCGCTCAGGTGCAGGACGCCGACGTCGCCAGCCGCGCCGCCGTGCGCGTCGGCATGATCGACTCGTTCGCCGCCACCGTCGGCCCCTCCATCGTCAAGCAGATGTCGGGGAGCACCAGCGAACTGCTTCTCTGGTCCGGTCTCGCCAACGGTCATGCGCAAGCGCTTCTTGCCCGTCAACTCGATCTGATCGTCACCAGCGATCCGATGCACGACATGGAACGCCTCGTGCGCCGCCCGATTTTTACCGAGCCGTTCATCGTCGTCGTGCCGAAGGCACGCGAGGCCGAGCTTGCGAACGCCGATCTCAGCGAGCTGATTCGCTCAATGCCCCTGATTCGGTTTTCCGGACGCTCGCACTTCGGCGCGGTGATCGAACGTCACCTGCGTCGCACCGGGCATTCGCCACGCATGCACCTCGAAATCGATACGTCCGATGTGGTGATGTCGATGGTCGCTGCCGAGGTCGGCTTCACGATTGCGACGCCGCTCTGCTTGCTGCAAGGCCGCGCTTCGCTCTCGCAAGTCGCCGCCCTGCCGCTGCCCGGACCCGCACTTTCGCGAACGATCTATCAGGTCTCGCGTGAAGGCGAGGTCTCGGAAATGGCCTCGCAATGCTTTCTTGCCGGGCGTCTCGCGCTCGCGCAGGAAGCCTTCCCCGAACTGCGCCGCGTGATGCCCTGGTTGGGCGAGCGGCTGGCGCTCTGCTGAACCACCGCCCGGGGCGCCGGGCCAGATGAATTTCACACCGAACCTCACCTGAAGTGCGCCCACCGTTCAACGCGAATAACACATAGCCTACAAAGGAGACACGCATGAACCTCTCACGACGCAAATTCCTCCACACGAGCGCCGCGCTCTCGGCCTTGCCCGCTGCCGCCGCCGTCGGCAATCTGTCGCTGTCGGGTATTGCCCGCGCCGCAGACGCCACGACGGTCCAGTACGGCGGCTCGGCATGGCTGGGCCACTATCCCGCCTATCTCGCGATGAAGTCGGGCGCACTGAGCGCAGCAGGCATCGACCAGCAATGGCAGTCGTTCGGCACGTCGTCGGCCCGCATGAGCGCAGTGCTCTCCGGTGGCATCGACATCGCCTGCACGGGGATCGTCTCGGCGCTCGCGCTGATGGCACGTGGCTCGAAGCATTTCTCTATCGTGGCCGTGCCGGAGAGCTTCGGACGCGTCGAAGGACTCTTCGTGCGTGACGGTGTGAACTCGCTTCAGGACCTCAAGGGCAAGAAGCTGGGTGTGACGTTTGCGTCGAGTGCGCATTTGCTGGTGCTGGACCTGCTGGGCAACGCCGGTCTGTCGAACGACGTCACGGTGCTCAACGTCCCCGCCCCGGAAATTCCCGGTGCCATTCAGTCGGGCCAGATCGACGCCGCAGCCGCGTGGACGCCGCAGTTCAACCGCATCCGCGCGATGACGGGCATGAAGCTGCTCGCCGACGACACGCAGTTCTCGCTCTACAAGAAGTACAACGTGACGCCGGGGCCGGACGTCCTGATCGTGCGCAATGCATGGGCTGAGAAGAACGCGGACGTGGTGCGCAAGTACCTGAAGGTCTATTTCGACGCCTGCCAGACCCTGCGCGACAAGCCGGACGAAGCCGCACGCACGCTGGTCGGCCTCACCAGCATGTCGGCGCTCGACCAGATCGAGACGATCAAGGGCGCGGAGTGGTACAGCCACGCGCAACAGACGCAATTGCTCAAGTCGCCGGGCAGCTATGTCGACGGCCTCCAGCGTCTGGCCGAAATGCTCGTGACTTACAAGCAGATCGACAAGGCGCCCGCCGTGCGCCAGTGGATCAACACGTCGTATCTGTAAGCATCCGCGTGCCGGTACGCCCCCCTCTACCCCCCCGACGCGTACCGGCGTCCGCCTGAGGAGTCTGATAGTGAATCATCGTCAACCGTCCCGCGCCACGCTGCTGAGTGTGGGATTTGCGTCCGTGGTCGTCTTCCTGCTGGCATGGGAAGCGGCCTGCCGCTCCGGGGTCATCGATCCCCTGTTTCTGCCGCCGCCCTCGGCCGTGGGCGAGCGCATCATCGCCATGCTGAGCGACGGTACGTTGCTCTCGAACGTGCTCGCCTCCACCCGTCGCGTGATGACCGGTTTCATCGCCGCCACGGTCGTGGCGATTCCGCTGGGGATTGTGCTGGGGACGTCGAGCTACGCACGCGCCGCGTTCGACCCGATTCTGTCGTTCCTCCGCCCGTTGCCGTCGATGAGCTGGATTCCGCTCTCGCTGCTGTGGTTCGGCATCTCGGAGACGCAGAAGTACAGCATCGTGTTCATGGGGACGTTCGCCCCGGCGCTGGTCTACGTGATCGAAGCTACGCGCAACGTCGACCCGCTGCTGGTACGCGCCGCGAAGAACCTCGGCGCAAGCAACTGGCAAGTCATGCGCGAGGTCATCCTGCCCGCCAGCCTGCCGCAGATCCTCTCGGGGATGAAGATCATTCTCGGCCTGTCATGGACGTGTGTGATTTCTGCCGAACTGGTCGCCGCGCGCGAAGGGCTGGGCTTTCTCATCATGAACGGCAAGGAGTTCTTCCAGACGGAAGTCGTGGTGCTCGGCATGGTGATGATCAGCGTCACGGTACTCGTGACGGATATCGTATTTCGCGCCATCGAGCGCAAGGTGTTGAGGTGGCAAGCATGAACGATCGCATCGATTCCCACGCAGGCGCGCAAGCTGCGCATCATGGCAACGGCTCGTCCGACACGATGATCGCCATCGAAGGCGTATCGAAGCGGTACGGCGACTTTCAGGCACTGGAACGCGTCGACATGGACATCGCTCGTGGCGAGTTCGTGGTGCTGCTCGGCGCATCCGGCTGCGGCAAGTCGACACTACTCAACCTGATCACCGGTTTTGACGAGCCGACGACCGGCCGAATTCGTGTGAACGGCCGCGAAGTGAAAGGCATCGACCCGCATTGCGGCATGGTGTTTCAGCAGTACGCGCTGTTCCCGTGGCTGAGCGTGCTCGATAACGTGGCGTTCGGTCTGAAGATGAAAGGCATCGACAAGGCTACGCGTTACGCCACTGCACGACGCTATATCGAAATGGTCGGCCTCAAAGGCTTCGAGGATCGCTACCCGAAGGCGCTCTCCGGCGGCATGCGTCAGCGTGTGTCGATTGCCCGCGTGCTCGCCAACGATCCGGACGTGATTTTGCTCGACGAACCGTTTGCCGCGCTCGACGCCATGACGCGTCAGGTGTTGCAGGAAGAACTGCTCCAGATCTATCAAAAGAGCGGCAAGACCATCGTCTTCATCACACACTCTATCGACGAAGCGCTGATGCTCTCGACGCGCATGGTGATCATGAGCGCCCGTCCGGGTCGCGTGGCTTGCGATCTGACGAACGATCTCCCGATGCCACGCGACGCACAGGTGCAGCTCTCGCCGCGCTACAACGAACTCAAATCGCAAATCTGGAACACGGTGCAGACCGAAGTCATGCGCAGCCTGGAGAGTCAGGCGGCATAAGGCTTCACTACCTCAGCAACGTTTCGCAAGCCCCCGCACCTCAATTGTTATGTCCAATCAAGTCACCCCTTCCCGCGCTTCGCGGGGTACTTTCCCCGCCTATCAGGCGGGCGCAGGCTGGAACGCGCTGCTGCCGTCTCGCGTGCCCCACACGCAAGCGCCGGTCGCGCGCAGCTTCGACGTCATCGTCATCGGTGCGGGCTTCACCGGGCTGGCGGCGGCGCGGCGCGTCGCGGAACTCCGCCCGGACGCCACGGTGCTCGTGATCGACGCCACCACCGTCGGCAACGGATCGGCAGGACGCAACTCGGGCTTTCTCATCAACCTGCCGCATAACACCGGCATGGGCGGACACGGCAGCCCGGTCGAGGTCGCCCGTAAGCAGATCCATCTGTACGACCTCGGTCTGAAATGGCTGCACGAACTTGTGACAACGTACGGCATCGATTGCGGGTGGAATCCGGTCGGCAAGTACCATGCGGCCGCCACGCCCGACGGCGAGCAACGCCTGCGCGACACGCTCGCGCAGTACCGCGAATGGGGGGTGACGTACCGTGAGTTGTCGCGCGACGCCCTGCGCAGCGAGATCGGCACCGACTACTACGGCTACGGCTATCACTCAAACAACAACGTCTTCGTGCAACCAGCGGCCCTCGTTCGCGGACTCGCCGACAGCCTGCCCGCGAACGTCCGTCTCTGGGAAAACGAGCCGGTCGTGTCGCTCGACGGTACCGGCCCCTTCACGGTGACGACAGCGACGACGCAACTGCGCGCCGGGCAAGTCATCGTCGCCAATAACGGCTTTGCCAGCAAATTGGGACTAGCGCGTGACCGCGTCTTCACGATCTACACTTACGCGGCGATGACCCCGGCTCTGTCCGTCGATGAACTCGCCAAGCTTGGCCCGGCGACCGAATGGGGCGTGATCCCGGCGAACCGCCTCGGGACGACGCTGCGCAAGACGCTAGGCGGCCGTTTCGTCGTGCGTAGCGCGTACTCGTACGAGAAAGAGCGTCCGTTAGGCGACGTCAACGCCATGCTCACCGACGCCTATCAGCGCCGCTATCCGCAGATGGCTTCGCACAAGTTCGAGCATGTGTGGGGCGGCGTGACGGCGCTCACCCGCAACGGCGCGCTGTACTTCGGCGAGGTGCGTCAGGGCTTGTTCGCCTCGCTCGGATGCAACGGCGCGGGCGTGCTCAAGGGCAGCATGTTCGGCAAGCTGCTCGGCGAGATGGCCTGCGGCCAACAATCGCCGGAGCTGGCGGACGCGCTGGGTTTCGAACGCCCGACGTGGTTGCCGCCCGAACCGATCCGGCGCGTCGCCATCGTCTCCGCGATCCAGTATCAGAAGCATCGCGCAGGGCTGGAGCGATAGTCCCACACACCCTGCCCCGCACGTTCACAGCGACATGAGGAAGCGCAGCAGATCCGCGCGCGCCTGCGGTGTCATCGAGCGGAATCGCTCGCGGGACACCTGCGCTTCGCCGCCGTGCCAGAGAATCGCTTCTTGCACGGTGCGGGCGCGGCCGTCATGCAAGTATGTGGCCTCGGGGTTGACCATCGCGCTCAACCCCAATCCCCACAGCGGCGGCGTGCGCCAGTCTCTCGGACCTGCGAGAAAATCCGGACGCCCGTCGGCCAGCCCAGCCCCCATGTCGTGCAACAGCATGTCGGTGTACGGCGCGATGTCGCGGTTGGCCATCGCGCGTAGGGGCGGGAAAGCGCCCGTGCGCATCGACGGCACATGACACGCGGCGCATCCGGCCTGACCGAAGTGCCGCTCGCCTCGTCGAACTTGTGCGTCATCGACGTCGCGTCTCGGCGGCACGTCGAGCGTGCGCTGGAAGTACTCGATGGCGGCGAGCTGCGCGACGGACAGATCGGGCTGGCCGTCTGTCGGCGCAGCCCGGCACGCGGTCTGTACCGGCGGACAGGACTTCGTGGGAAAGATCGGAGACGTGATGCCCAGATCGCCCACGAACGCGCTGGCAATCTGCTGACGAATCGACGGCTGGTTAGCCTTCCATCCAAAACGCCCGACGACCTGCCTCTTAGAACTCGCATCCCAGACGCGATTGACGCGACCACGCACGCCATCCGGCAAGCGACGCGCCGCCAGCGCATGAAGCGTGTCGTCGTCCACGGCTTCGAGCCATCCCAATCCGTAGACCGGGGAACCGACCCGTACCGACGTCATCGTGCCATGCCCCAACAGGCCGAACGCCAACGCGTCGACATGCAAATGCGGCACGCGCAACGCTACGGCCTCACCACCCGCGAGTGTCTCCGTCCGCTCGGTGTATCGGATGCGCACCCGCGCTTCGGCAGGCACCCCGGGAATCGCTTTGTCGCCCAGTTGGTCGCCGTAGTTCGGATGCTCGCGTGGCGCGCCCGTCGCCGTCTTGCCCGGCACACTCAAGCGAACCAGCAGACCACGTGGCGCTTCCTCCGGGCCAGTTGGAGCATTGCCGCGTCCGAACTTGACGTGACAGGCGATGCACGAAATCTGGTTGTAGACGGGACCAAGGCCCGCGATGCGGCGGTCTGCCGACGGATACACCACCCAGCTCTGCCGGAACAACGAGCGCCCCTCGGCAAACATCGCGAGGGACGCTTCGCTTTCATCCACTAGCGCCATCGGCTGACCGAACGCCTCGCGCGTTAACGGCGCGGACGTTTGCGCGATGGCCACACCGGCAAACGTGCTGGCGATGACGACCGTCGTCAGGCACACGCGCGACATCACGCGTGCATATCGCCTCAGTCCGGACATTGCGCGCCGTCCGCGAGCCACTGACGAACTTGCGTCGTACGTCCGTCGAGCACCTGGGACCAGCGGGCCTCCAATGCCTCGGCTTGCGCCTTGGCCTGCGGATCGCTGCGTCGACGGTCGAACGTTTTTTGAAGCGCTGGATCGGCCGCCGTCGCCGCATCGACCGGCGCTTGCGCCAACAGCTTGCGCGCCTTCGCGACGCAACGTGCATCGACCGGGTTCGTGACGTGCGCCTTATCGCGGATCGTCGCGGACATCGTCTGCCAACGGCTCCACAGTTCGGTCAGATCAGCCTTGCGTCGCGTGACGAAGACGTCGAACAGCGCGTTATCCAGTGAGTATCGCGACAGCCCGAGCGTCTCCTCGTAGGTCACATTGGCCGTGGTGGCATTGGCCGCGAACGGATCGTAGGTGCCTTTGGGCGCGTCGCGATACACGCTCGGACGCACCGGCAGCTTGCGCACGTCCGGCGCGAACAGCAAACGCTGGCCCTCGTCCGACAGCACGAACGTGACGAACGTCCGCGCCGCATCGAGATGCTTCGTGTCGCGCAGGATGCCGATGTGGGCTGGCGAAAACCCTGTGCCAGGCGGATAGACGAACGCCAGCGGTGCACCGTTCGCAATCGCCGAACTGGCGAAGAAATCGATCGTCACGGCCACCGAGATCGGCGCGCGCATGCCTTGCGACAAGCTGGCGAAAGCGCCGCCGGTTTCCGCAAAGACAAAGTTCGGCGCAGCCTCCGATAGCAAGGCCCATCCGTCATTCCAGCCTTGCGACTGAAGCAACACATCGAGCAGCGTCGGCGAGAAGCCGACGCGGCTCGGCACCGGGAACAGAATGCGTCCACGATAACGAGGGTCCGTCAGGTCTTGCCACGTTTTCGGCGCAGGCAATCCCTGTCGGGCCAGTGCGGCCGGGTCGATCATGAAGCCGAAGCCTGCGATCTCGGACGCCACAAAGCGCCCGTCCGGATCCGAGATGCGGAATTTGCCGACGTGGGACGGCAACCCGTTCAGGTCGACGTCCAACTTACGCAGGGATCCCTCTTCGCCCAGATCAGCAAAGTTGCGCACGGCGGGCGACCAGTACACATCGACGCCCCCCTGCGCGGGTCCTTGCAGATAGTCGTAGGCGTCGCGATGCTGCCGCCACAGAATCTGCAACCCGATCTCGGGATGCCGACGCTCGAATGCCCGCTCGAACGTCGCCACCACCTCTTCCGGATAACTCGTCAGGACGGTGATCGTCTCGCGCGGCGCACACACTGCGCCGCCTGCCACGACTGCCAGCACAAGCGCCGCCGACGCGCGCAACCGCTTCACCCAGGACCCACTCTCTCGTTCGCGCATGCCCGTCTCCGTCAGAACGCGTAGTTCAGATTCACGTAATAGTTTCGCCCGGCCTCCGGATACCCTTCGGTGTAAGCGTAATTACGGTCGAAGATGTTGCGCACCCCCAGCTCTGCTGTGACGTTGTGCACGACCTTCCAGGCCAGCTTGGCGTTCGCGATACCGAAGCCTGCCGCCACGCGTCGGCCATCGCTCGAACTCACGCGCGACGACGTGAACTCCGTGTCCCCGCTGAGCGCCACCTTCGACGTGATGTTCCACTTGCCGTAAAGGAACAGCTTGTGACGCGGCACGTCGGTCAGCACGATGGACGGATCGCTGCGGTTCTGTCGATTCAGATACGTGTAATTGCCACCAACTTCGACGGCATCGCCGATCTGACTGTTGACGGACAGCTCGACGCCCTGCACAACCACGTGGCCGACGTTCTGCATCTGGGTACACGGCGGACTGCTGCAAGCGCTGGCGGGAATCGACGTGCCCTGAATCAGATTCCGGATGTCGCTATAGAACAGATTCACTGCGCCCATCGTGCCCGGCGCGATGCGCTCGCTATAGCCCAGCTCGACGTTGGTCGCGCGCTCGGGCTTGAGGCCTGCGTTGGGAATCGCCGTCCCCATGCGATACGAGTAGCGATCCTTGATCGTCGGGAAGCGACTCTTCTCCGCGACGCCAAAATGCACCTTGCCGGTCGACGACGTCTTGTAGACGAACCCGACCTGCGGATTCCAGGCGTCGACGTTGTCCTTCGGGAAGCCCACGATCTGGTTCGCCGCGTTGACGTCTTCTGCCTTGCGCGTAATGCGCTTGTCGTAGCTCAAGCCTGCCTGCGCCGAGAACCGGTCGGTGAATTCGTGGGTGTCTTCGATGCCGAATGACAGGGTCGCGTCCTCGAAATGTTGGTCCGGCTTGCCCGCGTTGGTTTCGTGGTGGTAGTCGTTCTTGATGTGTGCGGCGAACTTGAGCGTGTTCGCCGTGAACAGCTTCGTGCCGACTTCGGCGCTCGCGCCCCACGTGTGGTCGTCGTAGGACGAATTCGACGACGACTTCTTGAGTTGCGTCGAGTACGTAGCGTCGTCGTAGATACTCAGACCGTTCTTGTAACGGTCGTAGTACGCACGCAGCTTCACGTAGCTGTCGTCGCCAATCTGTGTGCGCGAGATGTAATACAGGCTCTCCTTGTCCCAGTAGGGCCAGCGCCAGTAACGCGGCGTCTGCGTGGGGTCGGTGCCCGCATACGGCGGATTACCCTTGTTGCCCTGCTGGTTGATGTAATTGAGCGAGTATTCGTCGGTGGCGTTCGGCGTCAAACCGATCTTGACGTTGATCTTCTTGTCGCGATTGTCGGAGTTGTTGCGCCGTCCCGGGCCTTGGGTCGGCACACCTTTGAAGGCGTCCGAGAGCGTGTAGAAATCGCGCTCCAGGTACGAACCGCTCACCTGGAAGTACCACATGCCCTGATTGCTGCCGAGATTGAAGTTGCCCTGATAGCCGTTGTTGGCCATCTGGCGGTCGAACATCAGCCCGCCGCCGATGTTGCCTTCGAATTTGCTCTGCGGACGCTTGCTGACCAGATTGATCACGCCACCCAGCGTGTTCGGGCCAGCAAGTACGGTGCTGTAGCCCTTCTGCACATCGATCGCCCCGATGTCGAACGTCGTGAAACGCCCGAGGTCGACATAGCCGTCGTAGGACACGTACACGGGAATGCCATCGATCAGCAACGGCACCTGACGCATGTCGAAGCCGCGAACATAGACCATCTCCTCGTTACGCGGCCCGACCTTGGAGATGTTGACGCCCGGCAACATGTCGAGCGCCGCGCCGACCGTCAAACGGCTTGCCTGTTCGATCTGTTCGGCATCGAGCGTCTCGGTGCCGACAGGAACTCGGTCGCTCTTTGCCGTCACATCCACCCGGCCCAGCTCGAAGACCGGGTCTTCGGCTGCATACCCCATCGTCGACGACATTGCGGCCGCCACCATCCACGGAAGCTTTCGCTTCGACAGTTTTCTCATCGTAAAGCGCACTGCTTTTGTCCCCTCTCGTTCTTGTAGTTCGTCGCCGTTCGGCGTCGTTGTATATCTATCTATATAACGATAGCCGTGCCAAATGCCCGGCGCAGCAAGGCGCAACAGGACCCCGACGGGTCCGGCTTGGGCAATTTGGGAACGGTTCGCGTGAAACGCGGTTGCGCCGTACGAAACAAATACGGCGTTGCGAGTGTAGGGGAAACAATGCGGCGTGTGAAGCGGATCCAGCCCTATGACGAACATTCGGTGTCCGTGATAACGCTTTTCGAGACGGCGGCCGCCTAGCTCAATACATGCTCAGGACATCCATCCGAAGGCCCGCACCCGATGCACTGTGCAGGTCGGATGCGACCTCGCTAGAATGTCCGGCTTCACATTCGCACCTGCCACGTCATGTCAAACCATCGCCCTCAGTTCTCGCCTGCATTGGCTCAGGAAGTCATCGACGCGCACATCGCCATCGAACAATGGCTCAGCGGCCGCGCCGAATCCGCAGCGCTCGAACCGCTGCTGGCCCGATTCTCACCGGCGTTTTCGATGATCGCGCTCTCAGGCGCTCGTGTGAATCGCGCCGCGCTCGACACGCTCTTCGGTCAGGGACATGGCAAGCGTCCCGGATTGCAAATCGTCGTCGACGAGGTCGACACCATCGCGGAGTCGCCGACAGGCGGTGTCGTGGCGTACCGGGAAACGCAAACCGACAGTGAAGGCCATACGACGGTGCGTCGCTCCACAGCGGTGTTCGAACGCGAGTCCGACGGACACATCGTCTGGCGTCACCTGCACGAAACACCGGTCAACGCCAATTGATCGATGTGTCGCACGCGTCCACAGGCGAATTGCTACACTGGCCGCCAAGCGGCAATCGCCGTATTTTCCTGATGGGGCCACCCTGATGTACATCGTCGAACTGACCTACATTCAACCGTTGAGCGCCATCGATGCGCAGTTGCAGGCGCACCGCGCGTTTCTCTCCACGCAGTACGAGCGCGGGATCTTCATCGCCTCCGGACCGAAGGAGCCGCGTAACGGTGGCATCTTCATCGTCTCCGGTAAGGTTTCGCGTGACGAACTCGACGCGCTCATCGAGCAAGACCCGTTCCGCATTCATGGTCTTGCCGACTATCGCGTCACCGTCTTCGATCCGGTCAAGTTTCATCCGCAGATCGCCGATCTGCTCTGAGCGACATCGACCACCGGCCCGACCGCCTCAACCGTCTGTCGAAAGCGTCACCGTCTCCCATTGGCTGAACTCGTATTCCAATGCCGTGAGATTTTCCCGGACGAGTCTGAGCGCATCGCTACCGAGCAAGAGGTGTGCGGGCGGATGGGCCGAGTCGATGGCGGCGAGCATGGCGCGAGCGGCCTTCACCGGGTCGCCAAGCTGCTTTCCGCTCTTCTCCTCGCGCGCGCGACGCACTGGATCGAAGCTCGCGTCGTAGTCCGGGATTGAGCGCGGGGTGCGCGCCATCGAGCGTCCCGCCCAGTCCGTTCGGAAGGAGCCCGGTGCGACGGCCGTCACCGCGATCCCGAAAGGCTTGACCTCTTTGCCGAGACTCGACGAAATCCCCTCCAGCGCGAACTTGCTGCCGCAGTAATACGTGATGCCCGGCATCGTGATATGCCCGCCCATCGACGTAATGTTCAGAATGTGTCCGCGCCGACGCTCGCGCATGAACGGCAGCACCGCCTTCATCATCGCAACAGCACCAAAGACGTTGACGTCGAACTGTCGGCGCATTTCGGACAGCGGCGATTCTTCCATGATGCCTTCGTGCCCGTAACCGGCATTGTTGATCAGCGCATCGATGGGGCCGACGTTGGCCTCGATCTCCGCCACCACACCATCGATGGCGTCGAAGTCGGTGACATCGAGCAGGCGACCGAACGCCGATGTTGACGAAAGCGATTCGAACTCACGCTTCGCCTGCTCGTTGCGCACCGTCCCAACGACTTTGTGGCCTGCTGCAAGCGCTTCCTGCGCCAGTGCACGGCCGAAACCGCTGCTCACGCCCGTAATGAGCAATATCTTTCCTGATGACATCGTTGCCTCTCCCAAACGTTAATCGATGGGCGCATACTAGTCTCACTGAATTCTACGTTTAAGTCGAAATTCGCTATTTTTCTTGCCTAAAGCTATGACGCCCAAGATATCTTCGCAAAAGCCGCAAGCGGCGGGCACAGACATGCGCTCACGCACGATCGCGCTGTTGCGAGACCTCGCGCCCGCCGAGGGCTACAACCTGACGGCGTTGCCCAGCGTCCGTATCCTGCGCTCCGACCGAGCGCTGTCGCGAACGCCGGTCCTGTACGACCCGGGCATCGTGATCGTGTGTCAGGGGCGCAAGCGAGGCTATTTCGGTGAACAGTTGTACGAGTACGACGAAGACCACTATCTCGCCGTCTCGGTGCCCGTCCCCTTCAGCATGGAGACGGACGCGACGCACGAGCGGCCGCTGCTGGCGCTCTATCTGCATCTGGACTTTACGCTTGCCGCAGAACTCGCCGCGCAGATTGACCGCGAAGGCACTAACGTCCGTGAAGCCGCACCGCAAAGCATGATGTCGACACCGATGGACGCACGGATGCAAACGTCCGTACTTCGCTTTCTCGAAGCGATGAGCGATCCGCTCGAAGCCGCCGTTCTCGGACACGGTCTGCTGCGTGAACTCTACTTCCGGGTACTCACCGGGGCGCAGGGTGGCGCGATGCGCGAGGCGCTTTCGATGCGGGGACAGTTCGGCCGGATCGGCCGGTCGCTGCGGTTGATTCATGCCGGTTACGCCCAGCCGCTCGACGTGACGCAGCTTGCCGACGAGGCTGGCATGAGCGTGCCAAGCTTCCACAGTCATTTCAAAACGATTACGCAGGTCTCGCCGATGCAATACGTCAAGTCGACACGCCTTCATCAGGCACGGCTGTTGATGGTGCGTCAGGATCTGACGGCCGAGGCGGCAAGCCATGCCGTCGGCTACACGAGCCCGTCTCAATTCAGCCGGGAATTCAAGCGCCTATTCGGTCTGACGCCCGCCGCCGAAACGAAGCGCATGCGCGAGAGCTTTGCGATTCCCGAGGCGTTTGCCGATGCGGTTTATGTGTCGTCTCACTGATGAAAGCGGCAGCGCGTCAGACAGGCTTGAAGACCATCAGGAAGTAGATCGCCACCATCGCGATAAAGGCCGGATACCCTAGGCGCTCCCACAGTTTTGCGAAACGCCAGTAGCGCTTGGGCAGGACGTCGTCCCCTGCCTCATGGGCGGCGCGCGCCATCCTTGTCATCTCGATCTGCATCCACACGACAGGAAGCCAGCAAATGCCCGCAATCGCGTAAAGACTGAGCGTCGCGGCGATCCACGGCGTGCTCCACGACCACCCTGCGGTGTGCATCAACCACAGACCTGAAAGTGGCTGAAACAGTACGGCGGGCGTCGTAAACCACCAATCGGCGCGCACGACAAGCTTCGAGACGGCCGCAATGGCTGCCACCGACCGGGTGCGGTTCACGAAGTAGAGATAGAACGCAGAACCGAAGCCCGTCCCGACAAGCAGAACGGACGACAGGATGTGAAGTACCTTGACGGTGAGATAGGCGTTCATCGTGAAGTCTCCTCGCTGAACAAAATCAGCAGGATGGCCAGAACAGGCAGATTCTTGAGGAGCGGGCCGAACGGATGCCAAAGCAGTTCCGGCATCGTGACAGCAATGATCACCGAGTACGCGGCAATCACACCGGCCTGAGCGAGCCAGAGCCAGCGCCCGGGCCTGACAATTGTCATCACCCCGAATACGAAGTCGATGACCGTTGCCAGCCAGAACGATGCCGTCGCAAGCCCCCCATACAGATGACTGCGAGCGAGGAGCGCCATGCTTGCGTCGCGCGGATACACCAAAGCACTCACCACCGCAGTCCAGAGCCAGACGAACGCCAGCACAACCCTGAGCATCGGCGAGCGCCACGCGTTGAGGGCTCGGTCTCTCAGCGCCCGGGCGTCGGCACCGATGAACTGACGCAGGCCAGTCGGTGGTCGCCCGAGCAGGGTCGTGGTCGCGGTGACGTCCCCGGTGCTCCCCGTTTGAAGCATGTGCCACGTGTCGCGGGTCAGCATCGAGCCTGGCACCCGGTCGAGCAACATCGCCACGGAGCCAATCAGCCAACCCGGCACCGATACCTGCCACGCCCGGCCAAACCCGAGCGACGCGCGATAGATCGCGAGCATCTCGCGGTATTGCACCGCTTCACCGCCGACAATCTCGACGACTCCCGCCTCACGAAAAGTCCCACTCACCAAGCGTTCGACGATCTCTGCCAGTTCATCCACATGAACCGGACGAAGCGACTGGCGACCGCCTGCAGGCAAACAATGCAGGGGAAGGCTCGACAACATTCGGAAGAACGAAGCCGACGCCCCCGACGCGCCATAGACCAGCGCCGGTCGCACCACCCAGCCAGCGATCGGCAACGACAGCAGGTGATCGTCGGCCGCTCGCTTGCTCCTAAAGTACGCCGTTGATCCGTCCTGCGCGCCGAGCGCGGAAATCTGGACGACGCACCTGATGCCGAGCCGTTGACAGGCGTCGAACAGCGCTTGCGGCGCCTGCGTGTGCACCTTGTCGAAGCGCTGCACGCGATCCTCCACGAGGATGCCGACGGCGTTCACGACAGTATCGACACCGTGAAGCACCGTGTCCCACTGCGTCGGCGAAAACTCACGCGTGTAGTCGATCTCCCGGTCCTGAGGCAGGACAGTGCGCAACACCCCCCGGATCACCTTGTGTCCGCAGCTTTCCAGCCGTTCACAAAGCGCCGCGCCGATGAATCCATGCGCACCGCAGACGAGAACATTCATGGCTCCCTCGCTTCGAGTTGCGTCTTCTATGGAGCCAATGTAAGTATTTCAGTTATTTCTGTCAATACAGAAATTTCAGAATTAATTCACAAACCATCAGAGGCCAATCGCCTGTAGGCAAAAAGACAAAATGGGCTGAGTTCCGCATGTCGCGGCGCTCAGCCCATCGTCAGTCGTTTCAGGCCATCCAACGTTGCCGGGCCTGTCAGCCCGGCACACCCGCTTCATGCACCCTTGTACAGCGTCATGTTCAGGTGGTCGATCTGGCCCGAGGCTTCGGCGCTCTTGAGTTGCGCCTGCACTTGCGCCGTGCTGAGCGTCGGGCCGTTGTCCGGCGTCCAGTGAGCGGCGGACAGCGAGTTGCCGGTGCTCGTCAGGATTTCATCGGTGCCTGCGGCGTAAGCGACGCCAGCGGTGCCAAGGGTAGCGAGCGAAACAGCGATCAGAAGGGCTTTCATGGTGTAACTCCAGAGGATGTAAAGGTTAAGTAACGCGCGGTGTGTTTCTGTTGCTCCGCCGTTGAAACCATTAGACCTCTCGGAGGTATCTGGCATTTGTCCGATACAGCGCCCAGTGCAATCGTAAGTACCTGCGACGCTGCCAGACAAACTGCGATACAAAGCGACGACGAAATCCGTCGTTCCCGCTTATGCCTTGAGCGACAACCGCGCCTCCAACCCGCCGCCCTCGCGATTGCGCAGCGTGAGCGTCGCGTCCATCGCTTGCGCAAGCTGACGCGCAATCGCCAGCCCCAGCCCTGTGCCACCGGTGTGACGGTTGCGCGACGTCTCCACCCGCACGAACGGCGCGAAGACCGCTTCGAGCATGTCCTCCGGAATGCCAGGACCTCGATCGGTCACGATCACATCGATCCCTCCGGCACGCCGCGCCACGTCGAGATGCGCCTCGCTGCCGTACTTGAGCGCGTTGTCCACGAGGTTGCCTACAATGCGGCGCAACGCCTGCGGACGCGTCACGATCGGCTGTCCCACCTGCCCCGTCAACGTGACGGGCGACCCCGCATCCACGTAGTCGCAGACAAGACTGTCCAGCAACGAATCCAGATCCACCTTGCAGGGTGCTTCGGACGCTCCGTGCAACGTTCGGGCGTACGTCACCCCCTCCTTCACCAGCGACTCCATCTCCTTCAGGTCCTGCTGCAGACGTACCGCCGAGGTTTCGTCTTCCATCGTGTCGACGCGCAGGCGCATGCGCGTGATCGGCGTCTGCAAGTCGTGGGAGATGGCCGCGAGAATCTGCATGCGCTCGGTCATGTAGCCGCCAATGCGATCCTGCATCGCGTTGAACGCCCGCGCAGCACGCGCCACTTCAGACGGGCCGTCTTCGCTCAGACGCTCCGCCCGCAAATCCGGCCCCAATGTATCGGCGGCCTTCGCCAGCGCATTCAGCGGACGCGTCGCGACACGCACCGCCAACCAGCAGCACCCGGCAATCAACACCAGTTGCAGCACCAGCATCGCAGGCAGCCAGCCCGAAAGCGGCAGGGTCGGCGTGGGGAAGACGTCGATGGTCAGCGGCGAGCCATCGCTCAGACGCAAGTGCGCCTGAAGCTGATCCGGATCGCCGGGCACGCTATTGACCGTCACGGGATACGCCACACCGATGGAATCTTCGATGACGCGCGCCACCTGCGCGGCCGCGCCGGCATCGGGCTTGCCACCCGCAGCACCCGTGCCGAGTTCGAAGCGATAGCTGCGACGCGCCAGACGCGGCAACCACTGTGCCCGCTCGGCGGCTGGCAAATGATCGAGCAAAGCGACGGAACTGGCGACTTCGCTCTCGATGTACACGCTCATCATGTTCGACGTCACGCGATTGCGCTCGGTCATGGTGAGCCAGAACGAGAGGGCCTGCGCGAGCGCCAGCCCTACAAAGAGGATGAGCGCGAGTCGCGCGAACAGCGAGCGCGGCCAATGCCATTGAAACGCCCCGGGAGCGGGGCCTTGTGTCAGGGTTGGAGTCATTCGGGTGCGGCGACGACAGTGACAGCCGAGCAAAACACGTAGCCTTCGTTGCGCAGCGTTTTGATGTAGCGAGGCTCACGCGCACCGTCGCGCAAGCGCTGGCGCAACCGGCTGATGAGCAGATCGATGGACCGGTCGAAGGCATCGGCCTGTCTGCCCTGCGTGAGATTGAGCAACTGGTCGCGCGTGAGCACGCGTTGCGGATGATCGAGCAGTACGCGCAGCAGGCGATACTCCGCGCCGCTAAGCGCGACCTGCGTGCCGTCGGTATCGAGCAGGTGACGCGCCGTCGTGTCGAGCTGCCATTCGCCGAAGCCGAGAATCTCGGCCGTCTCCGTGACCTGCATCCCCGGCGGCAACATACGCGTACGACGCAGCACCGACTTGATGCGCGCCAGCAACTCTCGTACGGCGAAAGGCTTGGCGAGGTAATCGTCCGCGCCCATTTCCAGGCCGACGATGCGATCGGTCTCTTCGCTGCGCGCGGTGAGCATGAGCACCGGCACCGCCTTGAACTTGCCCGCGCGAAGCTCACGACACAGCACGAGGCCGTCGTCGCCGGGCAGCATCAGGTCGAGCACGATGAGATCGGGTGCGCCGTCGGCAAGCACCGCGCGCATCTCACGCCCGTTCGCGGCCACGCTCACACGCATGCCATTCTTTTCGAGGTAGTCGGCGAGCAACTCCCGAATCCCGCGATCGTCGTCGACGATCAGCACATGATCGATTTTTTCCATGTGAACGATTATAGCGACGAGTCCCCACATCCACGGCCGTCACCGCTCCCCGCCAGATCGGGGGTTTTACGACGCCGTGCACGCTCCGTCTCCGGCAGCACACGGCGGCTCGCCGGGGCCAGATCGCATTGCAGCGGATGAACGGCTTCCGTCGTCAGGCCACCCGCCAGAAATGCCAGCACACTCAGCAGACGTCTCATGCGTCCTCCACCACGGAGAGCTTCTGACCATCGGCCACGGAGGCTTCCAACGCGTAAGGATCGACGCCTTCAAGACACCCGATATTCGCTCGCCACATCCCGGGCATGGTGCGCGATGCGTGGAACGGATAGATGCCGCAGTGTTTGCAGAAGTAGTGCTTTGCCACGCGCGTATTGAACTGATAGCAGGTCAGGTCGTCCGCTCCCGAGAGAATACGCAGGTTCGCTTCCGGGAACGCAGGCGTCATCAGCGCCCCCTTGCGGCGGCATAAGCTGCAATTGCAGCGCGCAGCCGGTTCAATCGGCGTGACTACTTCAAATCGGACGGCGCCACAGTGGCAGGAACCTTGCAACGTTTCAGACATGGATCGACTCCCGAATAGGCCCGCGCCGGTGGCACGGTCGTTGAGAGCTTTATATCGCAATCGAACGCGCCCGTTATCCCGGTTTGTATCTCAATGTATCTGGACGGCGCCCCGATACACGACATTGCCGAAATGCGGCCTTTTGCACACATGGCAGATACGCGCGGACAGTCAAATACGGCTACCGACTCACCAAAACCGTTGCACTGTTCACAGGAGAAGAACTGCCATGTTGACGCTACTCAGAAGTGCCTTCGTCGCCCTCGCCCTCACCGGCCTTACCGCTTGCGCGCCGTCGCAGGCTCGTCCGCTCTCCGGCGGCACTGCGCCCGAGTTCACGGGCATCGACAACTGGATCAACAGCCAGCCGCTCACACTGTCGCAACTGCGCGGCAAGGTCGTGCTGGTCGATTTCTGGACGTACTCCTGCATCAACTGCATCCACACTACGCCGTACGTGAAACAGTGGTACGAAAAGTATAAGGATCAGGGACTGGTCGTGGTCGGCGTGCACACGCCGGAATACGCCTATGAGCGCGACACCAAGAACGTGCAGGACGCCGTACGCCGTGCAGGCATCACCTACCCGGTCGCGCAGGACAACCGCTACGCCACATGGAAGGCCTACGACAACCTCTACTGGCCCGCGTTCTATCTCGTCGACAAGTCGGGCAAGATCGTCTACACGCACTTCGGCGAAGGCGATTACGACAAGACGGAAGCGGCCATCAAGGCGCAGTTGGCGGCGCAACCGTCGTAAATCGGACGCAAAAGAGCCAAATCCGTAAGCACAAACCCGTCAGTGGCGAGACAGTAGACAGTTCTCGCCACTTTCTTATGGAGGGTTGTATGCACGGAATTCAGGGTACCGAAAGCGCTATCCCTGCCACCCACCAGAGTCGCACAGATGATCTCGCTATCGGCGCGCTCGCCTCGACGCTGAACCTGGCGCTCGCAAACCAGCCAGAAGCGGGTGATCCGTGGGTGCCTGACAATCTCGCCTGGGACGCGCTCACCAGACTGGCAGCGCAAGCAAAACCGCTCGCATCGGTTGAGGCGCGCACCTTCGTGAACAATATTCGTCAATGGATGACCGAGGTCCCACAGGGCTCGCCGGACGCCCTGTTGATGGACAGCATTCTCGACAACTGCTTTGACGGAGGCAAAACGCCCCTTCCCAAGTATCTTGCGGAGAGAGCGTTCAATTGCCTCAATCTGCCGCGTCTCATTGTGCTTGAACCCGGCGAAGTCCAGCCGAACTCGCGCACGTTCAACAGCCTGCTCCCGTCACTCGCAATGGGCGTCCATGAATACGGGCCGTTCGGGCGCACGTTGCTTTGGCATGGCGCGCGTCATATGCTCGCTGGCCCGTCCGGCGACGCGTCCGAATCGAGGGTCGAAGCGTTGCGAAAAGTGATTTTCTCGCACGCCAATGAGGCGCATCTCGGGGGGGCTGGGGGGCCGACAATCGAAACGTTCGTGGCCGAACTAGATTTGCTGGACAGCCGCGAGGAGATCTACGAGGACACCCACTTCGATCTCACGCCTGCCCCACCCATCGACTAGCTCGCTGTCGCCTCATGCTGTGAGCACAACGCATCGAAGTTCTGCGCGAGATCAGCGAGCGACACGGCACCGAGCCTTGCGATAAGGATCGCTTCCGCCTCGCGTAACGCCCCGTCGAGCGCCG
Source organism: Pandoraea sp. NPDC090278 (assembly GCF_044772185.1). Taxonomy (NCBI): domain Bacteria; kingdom Pseudomonadati; phylum Pseudomonadota; class Betaproteobacteria; order Burkholderiales; family Burkholderiaceae; genus Pandoraea; species Pandoraea sp. NPDC090278. The sequence goes on from NZ_JBIVYJ010000001.1 coordinate 1,320,433, forward strand.
CGTTCACCGCGCGTTCGACGGCACATTCGGGGTTGTCGCTCTCCACGCCGATGGCGAAGATGTTCGGACCACCGACAGCACGATGAATGTCGAGCAGTGTCACCTTGTGCAAATCACAGACGATGCTCCAGCCGCCCCCATGTCCTTTGTCCGAACGAACATACCCGGCCTCGCGCAATCCCGCCATCGTGCGTCGGACCACAACGGGATTGGTGCGCAGCATCTGCGCGAGCTGTTCGGACGTGAACGGTGCGTCATGTCGCGCCATGTGCAGCAGCACGTGGAGCATGCGCGAGAGTCGACTGTCGCTTCTCATCGTCACCCCTCGCTCACAGCGCCTGACGCGCGAACCACGCGTGAATCAGGCCGCTCTGGAAGAAACGCACCGGTTCGTCGAAGCCACCTTCCCAGATGATGTCGTCCATCGCGTCCGGCGGCACAACAGCCACCTGCGTCCCATAGATGGCCTTCGCCCGCTCACGCGCCTCGGGCGATACCGACATCATCCCGAACCAGACTTCCAGCAGCCGCCGCCCTGCTTCGGACGTCATGTCGCACGCCAGATCCGCACTCGCGAGGTAGCCTGCCGGTTTCAGCCGGTCGGCGATCCCGCGAAAGAATGCCCGCCGCTCGGCCGGGTCCGTCACGAACTGGGAGACGAGGATCGACGTCGCGCCATCGAACGATTCGCTCTCGGGCAGCGAGTCGAGAAAGCCCTGATGGAAGACACAACGCGACGCAATGCCTTGCGCTTCGGCTTTGCCGCGGAACACGTCCAGCATCGGCCCCGACGGCTCGACCGCCGTGAACCGCCAGCCCGGATGGCGCTCGGCCAGATACAGAAGCTCCGCGCCTGTTCCAGCGCCGACACACAAGATGTTCGCCTCAGGCGGCAAAGGCGCAAAGACGTTGTCGAGCACCAGTTGCAGCGCATCGCGCAAAGGCGTCATCGCGCTCCAGGTCTGGTCGTACGTTGCCGCGTGCTGATCGAACATCGCAATGGTGTCTTGTTGCATGGCTGGCTCCACTTTCATGTAACTTTTGATGTTTCATCATGCCATGAGAGAAGCTACCGATGCAAGTGCCATCGAACCCCGTCCAATTTGAGGGGTACCGCTAAATATTGGCGACCTCTGGTCGTTAATGCATAGGATTAGCCCGCCTTCCTTACGGGGCCTTACCAGAACCCTTTCGACGACACGCCCCCCCGATGACGTCTATCAACACAGCAACGAACCTGATTCCTCTGACGACGAGCGACCTTGCGTCGCGCGCTGCCAGTCCGAGCGCAGTGTCCGGCGCAGGCTCTACCGACTCAGGTGCTTCGGCAGTCGCCGAATCGACCCGCGTCACGCTCACGCAAACGCCGCCCGTCGCCAACTGGCCGACGTACACCCAGCCGGTCGCCAACGGTGCCGCGCTGAACTGGCGGCAATTGCCCTCTGACGCGATTTCGCTACTGATGTCGGGCAACCTGTCGACGACCTCGTTGGGCAATCGCCTCGATCAGCTTGGATCGAAGCTGATGTCCGCCATTTCGACGGGGGCTACGTCCTTCTCGCAAAGCGTGGTGCGCTCGACGTCTGCAACGCCCGCCACCGACGCCGATCTGGCGTTGCAACAGTTCAAGCTGCAGACGAGCGCCGATAATCAGTTCGCACTGACGGTCACGACCGCCAGCGGCGCGCAGGTCAACGTCAAGCTGGGCAGCAGCGACGACGGTCTGTCCGTCGAATTTTCCGTCACGAAAGGCACGTTGACCGACGCCGAACGAGATCAGCTCGGCAAGCTGGGAGACGCGTTCCAGACCGCCGTGAACGGTCTTGCGAAGCAACCACCCATCGTAGACTTCAGCGCACTGACGGGCTTCGACACGTCGGTGCTTACGTCAGTGGATCTGTCGGCTACGCTGAATGCCAACGGCACCACGCCGCAGAATTTCGTGTTCCACACGGACGCGACGCAACGTTCGATGCACGTCGACGGCGCGAGTGGCAAGTTCGATGTCAACGTCGACTTGAAGAATCTTCAGGCTATCGGCAGCCCGAAGGCGCAAGCCGCAGCGCTGGACGCCTGGCTCGCCCGCTTCGACACGGCGCAGGCGCGAGGCGACGGCGATAAGTCGCTCATGAACATGTTCAAGGCCGCATTCACGGGTCTGAACAGCCATTACCCGCCCGCGCCCACCCTGCCGCGCATCACGCTTAGCAACGCAGACAAGGCCACGCTGAGCGGTCTGGCAGACTTCAGCGCTTCGCTGTCGCAGACGAAGACGTCGCCGAATCCTATGCGTCCGTCGGAAGTCGATGGCTTCGATTACCAGATCTCGCAGAGCACCCAGATCGGCGGTACCGACACGCTTAACCGCAAGATTCAACAGCAATCGCAGGCCACACTGACGGCGAGCTATCACCGCTCGCTCTGGGCCGGAGTGCCGTTGCAACTGACGAGCGATCCGAAGTCGCAGAACTACGAATACGTGAAGGTGCAGGATTCGGCGTCGAGCAATGTCGACGTGAGTTATCGCGACGGCCTGCTTGCCCAGGCTCAGGTCAGCCGCTCGGCTAGCCAGAAGACGCAGGTGCAGCGCTATGAAATGGCCAAGCTGGTGAGCGACGTCACCACGCCGCTGTCGGCGTCGAGCACGTCCGATCTGATGACGTTGCTTCAGTCCATCATGCAAAACGATGCTGCGGGCACCCGCGACGACACAGCAAATGAAGCCGTGCGCAAACGCACCGAGCTGGAGATCGATCCCCTTCGCCTGGACGGCACGCACAAGTCGTAAGCACGACATTCGCACCGCGCCATTCTTCTCGGCGCGGTGCGTTTCTCTCTTAATGTCAGTTACCCTGCCCCTGAGCAGGAACGGCAGCGGCATTGCCACGCTGACGGTACCAGACCGCATACACCACCGACAAAGCGATGACGAACGGCACGCCGTAGACGAGCGTCATGCGGAACTCGTCGGTGAAGTAGGTCGTGACGAGCGTCGCCAGCATCAGCAACGCGCCCGCCAGACTGGCGTACGGATACCCCCACATCCGGAAGCTCAACGATTTCGCGTCGTGCGCACGGCGGAAGAACAGATGCGTGACGAAGATCATCAGCCACGTGAACATCGCACCGAACATCGAGACCGACATCATCAGCGTGAACGATGCCTGAGGCGCAAGCACGTTGAGCGCAACCGCCAGCGCAATGCCGATGGTCGAGAGCATGAGCGCGGCGACCGGCACGCCGTTGCGGCTGACTTCACCGAAGCGGCGCGGTGCGTACCCTGCACGCGAGAGCGAGAACATCATGCGCGTGGTGATGTAGAGCTGGCTGTTCATCGCGGACAGCGCGGCGACCAGAATCACCAGATTGATCACGCCTGCTGCGCCCGGAATATGCGTCGCGGCCATCACCTTCACGAAGGGACTGCCGTCCTCACCTGCGGCATTCCACGGCACGATGGCGAGCGTCAGCGCCAGCGTGAGCAGATAGAAGAACACCAGACGGAACATCGTCGCGCGGAAGGCCTGCGTGATGGCGCGCTGCGGGTCCTGCGCTTCACCGGCCGCCACGGCAATCATCTCGATGCTCAGATAGCTGAAGATCGACACGATCACCGCCACCCACATACCCCACGCCCCCTTCGGGAAGAATCCGCCGTGCGACGTGTAATTCGCCAGCCCGATGCCGCTTTCCGTCGGGGCGCGGAACACGATGTACGCGCCGAGAATCAGGAACGCGACGATGGCCACGATCTTGAGCATTGAGAATGCGTACTCGACCGCGCCGAACACCTTGACGCTCGCCGAATTGATCGCAATGAGGCCGACCGAGAAGCCGACGATCCAGTACCAGCCCGGCACGGCCGGAAACCAGTACTTCATGTAGACGGCAATCGCCGTGACTTCCGTGCCCACGGCAAAGACAATCGACGACCAGTAGCCGTAGCGCACCAGAAACCCCGCCAGCGGCCCGATGTAGTGCTCGGCGTACGCGCCGAACGAGCCGGACGTCGGGTGCGCCACGGTCATCTCCGCGAGGCAGCCCATGAGCAGCAACGCAATCGCGCCGCCAATGGCATAGCTCAGCAGGACGCTCGGCCCGGCGAAGCCGATGGCGAACGCGCTGCCCAGAAAGAGGCCAGTGCCGATCGCACCGCCAATCGCAATCATCGATAACTGCCCGCTGGTCAAGCCGCGGTGCAGTCCCTTTTCTCGCTCGACAATGCTGTCGAAGCCTGGTTGTGTCGTACTCAAGATCGTCTCCTATATTCCTTGCGGTACTTCGCTATTGCGGTATTGAAATGACTAAAAGGTGTGTTCGATGCCGAAGCCGATGCCCCGGTAGTGCGCCCCGGGCGGCGCCGCGCCGCCATTGGTGGCGCTGAAGTTCGGACGTGGCGAGAAGCCGTAGCTGCCCCACGCCCGGTTGATGACCTGGTAATAGGCGAGGTACACGTCGGTGCGTTTCGAGAAGTCGTAGCGGTAGCCGAGGTTCATCTGCGTCGCGCCGAGGTCGGCGGTACTACACACCGCACCGCCCACGCGCGAGCACGAACCGTTCATCGCATAGCCGCCACCGAGCCAGACAGAGTGCTTTCCCCCGCCGAAGAAGTGCTGGACCATCGCGTAGACGGCGTCGCGGCGGTAGTGGTTGAGGTTGCCGATGGTGCCGTCGTCGGTGCGATAGGTCAGCCGGTCCCAGCCCGCCACCCACTTCGTGTTGGCGTACGTGAAGACGACCAGCACTTTGTGCCCGTCGTCGCGAGAGCCCGTGGCACGTGAGCCGACGTTCGACGGATTCGCACTTGCCGGAGCGCCGAGCCACGCAAGACCGAAGTAGTCCTTGTGCATCTCGTACGCGTAACGCACGCGCAACGGACCGTTCACGTACTCCAGCCCCGCACCGAACACTTGTGGCGAAATGCTGCCTGCCGGTGTCGTCACGCTGCCGTTCGACAGCGAGTATGAGAACCGCATTTGCAACCCGTACCACTCGGGTGTCCAGTACTGAAGGCTGTTGCCCTGACGCCGGTTGAACGTGGCATCCGACGCGTTGTTGACGCGCCCCGATTGCGTCGTCGTGTTCGGCACGTTGAAGCCGGGATTGCTCAGGATGGTGCTGAGGTCGCCCGTGTAGGGATTGCGCACCGGCGAGCCGACGGACAGCGTCGACCACTGATACGGCGTATCCCAGTTGCCCAGAAACGCCGTGCCGAACGGCCCCTTCAGCCCGACGTTCGAATTGCGATTGCCGATGGAACCGACGGCCTTGCCGTCGATGGAGACCGGCGTTTCGATCTGCCAGATCGCGGCATAACCGTCGCCGAGATCTTCCTTGCCTCGCATGCCGAAGTACGAAATGCTCGAGAGCATGCGTGTGCCGCTCAGCTCCGGCACGTTGATCGCGCCTGCGGGCGCTTGCGTCGGACGCGGCGCGGAGGCCGGCACCTGACGTCCGCTCACGCTGACCCAGTCCGTCATCGGCGTGAGATGTCCATAGATCTGCACCTGCGCCTGCGACATCTCGCAAGCGCCGAACCCGACGGCCACCGCCAGCACCGCACCGGGCATACGCGCGCCAGCGCGCGCAGACCCTGAACGTGTCGCATGACTCATGTCCCGTCGGCGTGAGAACCGATACCGCAACGCGCCGCGCATCCTGCCTTAACCCGGCAACGTGAAACCGCAAGCGGCCAACTGCGCAAGCAGCCGCTCGTGTTGCTCATCCGACAGCTGCGTGAGCGGCGGACGCACGCGCGACCATGCCGGGTCGTCGCGATGTGACGCCAGCACCGCCTTGAGCGCCGGGATCATGGGGTACGACTGCACGATGCTGCGCACGGCGTCCGCTTGTGCCTGAAGCGCTGCGCCCGCATCGCCCGCCCATTCGCGGCACAACCGTCCGATGACTTGCGGGTTGACGTTCACCGTCGCCGAGATGCACCCCTTCGCACCTTTGGCCGACGCGCGCGACACAAGCGATTCGGACGCCGGGAAGATGCCGAAGCCGGGGAAGGCGTCGAGCATGGCATTCAGGTTGTTCCAGTCCCCCGAGCTGTCCTTGATACCGACAACCGTCTGCGGGAAGTCGCGAGTCAGCCGCTCGATCACCGGCAGCGTGATCGGCACGCCCGACAACGCGGGGATGTGATACAGGTACGCGCGCAGACGCGCATCGGCCACTTGCTCGATCACGCGGGCGTAGTAGGCGTACAGGCCGTCGTCCGAGATGCCCTTGTAGAAGAACGGCGGCAGCATCAGCACACCGGCGCAGCCGCGCTCGACGGCATGACGCGTGAGCGCCACCGTTTCCGGCAACGAGCAGCATCCAGTGCCCGGCAGCATACGTCGCGTGTCGAGACCGTTGTCGACGAGCAGGTCGAGCAACGACATACGTTCGCTGAGTCCGAGCGAGTTCGCTTCGCTGTTCGTACCAAACGGCGCGAGACCGGCACCTTGCGAGAGCAACCATTCGCAATGCGCGAGAAAACGGGGGGCATCCGGCGTCAGATCCGCGTGAAACGGCGTGACGACGGGCGCAAACGCCCCGGTCAATTCGTGATCGACCATGACAGTTCCTAAGAGAGAGGGAGAGAGTTGCGGCGCTGCCCTCGCTGAACGTCCCCGTTCAGCGATTCAGGCAGGCGCGGACCGCATCAGGGCGATGGGTTGATTTCGTGCAGGAATTGCAGAATTTCGCGGCCGAGCGAATCGTCACCCGTGTCGAGATGCGCAACGACCGACGTGTGGTTGTGGTCGTGCACCTGAACGAAGCGCGGCGCGTGCGCATCGCGCTTCGCGAGTCGATGACAGAATTCGAGCGCGTAAGTATCGAGATGGGGATTCTCGAACTCGGCAACGACCGTCATCACCGGCACCGGCATGGCATCGACGTGCGCCATCGGGGCGTCCGCTTCATGACGCGCCGCGTCGACGCCGTAATAAGCGATGACGCCCGGGGCATTCGGATTGTCCGGCAAGACGTCGGCACGTAGCCGCGCGCTGATCAGCACGGTTCCGGCCACCTCAGGTACCACCGGACGCACACGCGGATCGCACAGATAGCTGGCGACGTGCGAGCCGCCCGCCGAATGCCCGATCAGCAGGATGCGGGACAAGTCGGCCCCGCCCTCGCCCGCGTATTGCGCGATGTGCTCGCGGATCCATCGCATCGCCAGCGCGACATCCTCTGCGCCGCCCGGGAACGTGGCTTCCGGCGCGAGCCGATACTCCACGTTGACGGCCACGCAGCCGTGACGCGCGAAGTAGCGCGGCACGTTGCCGTAGATCTGCGCGTTGGCATTCATATCGCCACGCACGAATCCGCCACCGTGCACGAAGACCACAACGGGCGCGGGTCCGGTCGGCGCTGTCGGACGGTAGACGTCGAGCCGATGCCGCGCATGCGGGCCATAGGCCAGATCCTGCACGACGGAGAAGCCTTCCGTCGACGCCTTCGCCAGCAACGGCGTGTAGGTGTCGAGCACGGCACGGCGTCCAGCGGCGATGTCGTCGGTCCACGAAGGGCCGATCACCCGCATGACCGCGCGTGCGACTTCCCACTCGGCGGCGACTGACCTCTGTCCGTCCATCAATAGACTCCCATCAACTGCGAAAGCTGCGCGATGTACCCGGCGTAGCGCGGATGCTGCTTGATCGTCTGCGGCGAGCGCGGACGCGGCAGATCGATCACCACTTCCTGCTCGACCTTGCCCGGACGTGCCGACATCACGATCACGCGGTCCGACAGGAACACCGCCTCCTCGATGCTGTGCGTGACGAGCAACACCGTCTGCCGGTGCTCCTGCCAGATGCGCAGCAGTTCGACGTTCAGGTTGTCGCGAGTGAGCGCGTCGAGCGCACCGAACGGCTCGTCCATGAGCAGTACTTTGGGTTCGAGCGCCAGAATCTGGCCGATGGACGCGCGCTGGCGCATACCGCCGGACAGCTCGTGCGGATGGTGGTCGGCGAACTGCGCAAGTCCCAGCATCTCCAGCAGCGCCGCCACGCGCGGCTCGCTCTTCTCCTTCGGAATCTTGCGCAGGCTGGTGCCGAGCAGCAGGTTCTGACGCACCGTGAGCCACGGCAGCATGTTGCTCGTCTGGAACACGACGCCGATCTCGGGCACCGGACGCGACACGCGCTGGCCAGCCACCCGCACCTCACCGCCGTCATGCGCCACCAGGCCCGCCACGATACGCAACAGCGTGCTCTTGCCGCAGCCGCTGGTGCCGAGAATCGACACGAACTCCTGGTCCGCGATGGAGAGCGATACGTCGTCGAGGATCTTCACCGGCGCAGTCTTGCGGTTCTTCGCCGGAAAGGTCTTGTCGATGTGGCGCACTTCGATCATGGCGTCCGACGTTTGGGGGGCCACAGACGGCGCTTCGGCCGCGCGCGTCGAGTGCAGAGGCGTCACGATGTTCGCCTTCGAGTTAGTCAGACCGCTCATACGTTGATCCCCCGCCACCAGACAAACCGTGCCAGCCGTTCGATGGCCCAATAGAGCACCACCGCCAGCAACGTCACCATGAGAATCGCCGCGAACATCACGTCGGTGCGTGCCGCTGCCGAGGCGAACACGATCAGATGCCCCAGCCCTTCTTCCGACCCGATGAACTCGCCGACGATGGCGCCGATGACCGCGAGCGGCATGGCGATCTTGAGACCGTCGGCAAACGCGGGCAGCGCCGCCGGGAGATACAACCGCCAGAAGGTGTCCCACGGGCTTGCGCCCAGCGCACGGAAGTGCTCGTCGAGATTGCGGGCGACGGACGCAAGACCGCCCATCGTCGCCACCACGACCGGGAAGAAGGCGAACAGGAACGTCGACGCCAGCTTCGAGGCGAAGCCGTAGCCGAACCACACGATCATGAGCGGCGCGAGCGCGATCTTCGGCATGCTCTGCAAAGCGGTGACGAGCGGATACAGCGTGCGGCGCGCGAACGCGCTGTAACTGATCACCACACCGATCACCAGCCCGCCCACGACGGCCGCGACGAACCCCGTCAGCACTTCGACAGTCGTCACCCATGTGTCCGCCAGCATCTGCGGATGCACTTCCCACGCGGCGCGAAAGATGGCCGACGGCGGCGGCATCAGGTACGACTGCACCTTGAAGTACGTCACGGCCAATTCCCACAGGGCGAGCAACACGCCCCAGAATACGATCGTCTGTGCGATGCGTTTCATTCGAATGTCTCCTCCGGATGGACGGGGCTTAAGCCTTGCCGCCCGACTTCTCCTTGACCATCCCCGGCGGGGGCGGCACGACGAAACGCTCGAACCGGAACCGGTCGAAGCTCTCGATGTTGCGCTCCCACACCTTCGCCTCGTACGGATGCTCGGCGTCGATCTGCGTCATCTCGCAATACAGCTCGACGTTGTTGCCGTCCGGATCCTTGAACACGAGGAAGTAGTTCGCACCGGGACCGTGGCGGCCGATGCCGCGCACAATTTCGACCTCATGCGCACGCAGCACTTCCACAGCCTTCTCCATCTCGTCGACGCTGTCGACCAGATACGAGAAGTGCTCCATGCCGGGACGTCCGTAGCGCGGCAGATCGTCGATGTCGGGCGAGTTTTTCGGAATCTGCGACAGCGCCAGATCGTGGTGATCGCTGCCCGCACGCAGGAACACCATCTGGTCGTCGATCCAGTCGGAGACCGTGAGGCCGAGCACTTCGGTATAGAACTTCACCGACTTCTGAATATCGCGCACGACCAGCACCAGATGGCCGAGACGCTTCGGATTGAGTTTGGGTTTGGGGCTTGTCATCTCCACTCCTTGCATTGCAACAGTTCTCATCGCCTATCGATCGAATTCCCGAACACCGGGAATCACTCGACGAACTGATTGGTATAGATGTCGGTGGCTTTGAGCGTCGGCGCGAGATTGAAAGCATCGCGCACGAACTTCGCGGTGGACTCCATACGCGGCACCGGCAGCCAGCCCGGCTTGTGGCCCTTCGTCTCGCTATCGGTCTCCAGCGCGCCGATCTGGCGAATCTGTTCGACCATGACCTGCTTGTCGAGCATCGGGTACTGCGAGACGATCACACCGGCGGACTCCTCCGGGTGCTCGCGCATCCAGGCATAGCCCTTGTAGGTCGCCTGCACGAAGCGACGCACCACGTCCGGCTTCTGCGCGATCATCGTTTCGGTCGTGACGATGCCGTTGCCGACCATGTCCAGCCCGAAATCGCGATAGCGCAGCGAGCCGATCTCGCGACCCTGCTTCGACGCCAGCGACTTGAGCACCGGCAAATTCGCGCCTTCCCAGCATTCCGTCAGATCCACGCGCCCTTGCAGGAACGAAGGATTGATCGTGGACGGATCGAGGCGAAGCAGCTTGACGGACGTCGGCGGCAGGCCGTTCGCCTTGAGCCACGCCGGTACGATGTTCTGCAACGGCGACGCGCCGCCACCGCCCATCGACATGCCTTTCAGATCGGCGGGCTTGGTGATGGTGCGCCCGGGCTTGGCGAGATAGCAGATCGCGCCGGGCCAGACCGCGTTGATCGAGCCGACCATGCGGGTCTTGCCGCCCTGTGCGCGATTGAGCATGACGCTGATCGGGTCGCCGTAGCCGAACTCGAACAGGCCCTGATCGACTTCATTGACGGTGCGTTGCCCGCCGTGACCGACGATGGCCGAGACTTCCAGCCCTGCCTCGCGGTAATAGCCCTTGTTGATCGCGACGAGCACGCCGCCGGTACTGCCCTGCGGCAGCCATGAGAGGTTGAACTTGACCTTGTCCTGTGCGGCGACCGGCGTCGCCCACAACGCGCCTGCGCCGACAATCCCTGCCGTGCCGATCGTGCTGGCACATGCGAGCGCCGTCCACCAGCGCCGGGTCCACTGCCACTGCTGCATTGCTGCCTCCTCCTGACCGCCACATGAGCGGTCTTTCTTATTTGCGTTGTGCCACGACGCGGTTCTCGATGGCGCCGATGCCCTCGATACCCGCCACCATCACGTCACCCGCCTTGAGATACACGCCACGCCCCATGCCCACACCGGTCGGCGTGCCCGTGGCGATCAGATCGCCGGGCTTGAGCGTGAGGATTTCCGACAGGTAAGCGATCTGCTCCGCAATGTTGAAGATCATGCCTGCCGTCGTGTCGTCCTGCATCGACTCGCCGTTCACCGACAGGGTCATGCGCAGGTTCTGGGGATCGCGAATGACGTCGCGCGGCACAAACCACGGCCCCAGAGGTGCGAAGGTATCGAAACTCTTGCCGCGAAACCAGTCGTGCGTGAACGGATAGTCGGTGCGACGGTTCAAATCCCGTGCGCTCACGTCGTTGATCACGGTGTAACCGGCGATCCATTCATGGGCCTGTTCGACCGGCACGTGACGGCCCGGACGGCCGATCACCACGGCCAGCTCGACCTCCCAGTCGACGCGCTCGGCATGCGGCGGCAGCACGACATCGGTGCCGGTGGCCGTCACGCTCGTCTCGGCCTTCATGAACATGTACGGCGAGCTTTCGCTGCGCGGGGCAAGCTTGGTGCCCATTTCCGCCGCGTGTTCGTAGAAGTTGGACGCCGTGGCAAAGATGCGGCCCGGCTGATACGGCACGCACAGACGGTAGCTGTCGGTGGCCAGCGCACCCACCTTGGCCGGAACGCCTGCGTCCAGTGCTCGACGCACCGCAGCCGACACGGCCTCGCCATGCACATACCAGTCCGAGAGCAGCGCCGTCAGGTCTTGTGCCGACGCGAGGTCGTCTTCCGCACCCGCGCCCATGTGACGCAGCACCGCTTCGAGGTCATACAGACGGCCGTGCTGCACCAGTGCGGTACGACGAGCGGCGACGGCGCCCGGCGCCAGCGATTCATAAGTTGCCAATCCAAACCAGGTCACACCTTCCTCCTTGTCTTCCATCGGTAACCGATCTCGTTTTCACGTATCGGCTGTCTTTTTGATTGCTATGTTGAAACACAATACATAGCATATGTATACATAGCAACTGATTTGTATTTTATTTTTCAATCCATCTCGTCGAGACGATTAAGGCCCATGAACGACACGCCGCTGCTCCTCAATCTCATCCCGCTCGAACCGCTCGCCCGCGCCCAATTGCTTGCCGCCGGACTGCATCTGCACGACGTCGACGCCACCCAGCTTTGCGTCGGGGACGACCCCGTAACGCCCCATGTGCGCCTCGTGCTGACCAACGGCACCACCGGTCTCACGGCTGCCCAAATGGACGCGTTACCGCAGCTCGAACTCATCTGCGCGTTCGGCGCGGGTTTTGAAAACATCGACGTCGACGCCGCCACGCAGCGCGGCATTGCTGTGGCCCATGCGCCGAACACGAACGGCGAGACCGTCGCCGATCACGCGCTCGCGCTGATGCTGGCCAGCGCACGCGGACTCGTCACGCTCGACCGCGCCGTGAAGGCTGGCGGCTGGGCGAAACATCGCGCACCGCGTCCCACGCTGAGCGGCGCACGACTCGGCATCGTCGGTCTCGGCAACATCGGTCAGGCCATCGCAACGCGTGCGGAAGCCTTCGGCATGTCCATCGGCTATCACACGCGCACGGCTCGCACGGACTGTCGCTGGCAGCACTTCGACGACATCGGCGCACTGGCCGACGTGAGCGACTTCCTCGTACTCGCCTGTCCCGGCGGCCCGGCCACGCATCACCTCGTGAGCACCGACGTGCTGGCGCGTCTGGGCGCACAAGGCTTCCTCGTCAATGTGGCCCGAGGCAGCGTGGTCGATACCGTGGCGCTGATCGAAGCGCTTTGCGACGGCGTAATTGCCGGTGCCGCACTCGACGTCTTCGAGACCGAACCCGAGGTGCCGTCTGCACTGCGCATGCTCGAGAACGTGGTGCTCACGCCGCACATCTCAGGCCGCTCTCCCGCCGCGCTACAAGCACAGATCGACCTGCTGCTGGCGAACGCACGCGCCCATCTGGCTGGCACGTCGCTACCGGCTGCCGTCAACGCCGTTGGACATCGCAACGCGTCAAAATAAAAAAGAAGCGGGCAACCGGGAGACCATCGGAGGTTGCCCGCTTCAACACTTCACGCTTTGGAGGCCCTGTGAAGTCGGCGGTGACGGCGCGAACCGATGCCTCCGGTCGCGCCGCCCATGACGTCGAATCGTTCGTTAGCGTGCCGGGTACGGCTTAGCAGGCGCGCCCATCACCGGCTCACCCAGCAGCGGGCTCGACAGCGCGTAGGCACCGTTCTCGGTGAAGGCCCACATGATGTTGCGGTCGTACTCGGTGTACATCGCGAACACCCCCTTACCCAGCGTGTAGACCGGCAGTTCCGTCTCGTCGGCCAGACCCGGCACGAAGTAACCGGCAATGCGCGGCTTGGTCGGGTCCTTCACGTCGAAAATCTGCACGCCTGCGTTGTAGAACGAGTACGGCACGATGCCCTGACGCCACGTACCCGGCTGACCGATGGAGTTCGAACGCTTCGGACCGTAGTTGCCGCCACGCTGGCAGAAGCTGGTGAACGGCGCGCCTTCCGGCACTTCCGGCTCGGGCAGCTTGCCCGCCACTTTCATCTTTGCGGGATTGCGCGCGTCGACGACGAAGATGTCCTTGTACGGCTCGTAGCAGTCGCGGTTCATCGGGTAGCCGCTGGTGAGCACATAACCCGTGCGCTCGTACTGGCTGACGTCGGCGTTGTCATACTCCGTGCCTGCGAAGCTCGGTGCCGTGTTCACGTTACCAACGACCTTAGGATGCGCCGGATCGCTCAGATCGAACGACCACAGTCCGAGACCGCCCATCGCGCCGAAGCCCACCTTGCCGCCCTGCTCCAGCGGCTTGGGCAGGAAGATCGGCATACGCGAGCCCATCCACGATGTACGGTTGCCTGCACGCGGGTTTTGCAGGTAGGCCTGCTCATGCTCTTCGTTGCCGAGAATCTGGCCCGGCACCGAAATCTGCGAGATGAACTTCGGATTCGCGGGGTCCGACATATCCCACACCTGGTAACCCGGCGAGTAGAGATAGTTCGGGTATTCGGTGAGCGCGTAGCTGTCGTCCGGCGCCGACGAGAGAATCATGTACTTGCCGCCGTAGAATTCCGGCGAGTCAAGCGAACCCGAGCCTTGCTGCTGGCCGACCGGCGCGTTCGGATGCTTGTAGTCGGTCGTGCGCGTGGCGATCAGCTTCCAGTCGGACGGCAACGGGCCGTCCATCACGAAGACCTTGAAGCCCTTGAGCGAGTTGTAATTGCGTTGTGCTGCGACCTTGTCCGGCTGCTTCGACTTGTCCTGCATCAGCCCGTAGCGGCCGATTTCGAACGACGCGACGAGGATCGGCTTGCCCAGCTTCTTGTTCCACACGATGGTGGCGCCGCCGAGGTAGTCCTGCACGTTGTTGGCGTCGAACTTCTCGCTCGATCCCTTCGGCCCCCACACGCCGCCCTTCGAGTAGACGACCTTGCCGTTGGCCGGATCGGTCACGTCCATGATGCGCAGATAGTCGCGGTCGTGGATGTAGAGATAGCGTTTGCCGTTGAAGTCGGCGATGTTGTTCCACGCATGGAACGGCGAATCGACGCCCGGATAGAACGCCAGCACCTTCACGTTCTTCGAATAGCTCTTCTTGTCCCACGTGGTCAGTTCGCCGGGGAAGCGCTGGCCCGTGTGAATTTCGGGCGATGCCTTCGGCCAGATGAACTTGCCGGTGGCCGGGTCCATACCGTAGTCGACACCGGCCTTGAGCGGCTTCGGTTCGCGGTCCGGCGTGAGGCGCAACCATCCGGCGAGATACGGGTCCTTGACGTTCGGCGTGCCGGGCGTACCGGACGGATTCTCAGCGGCGGCCGGTTGCGCGACCGGCGCGCTCTCGGGAGCCGACGCGTGTGCGGCAAGCGTCATCGTGAGCGCCGCGAGCACTGCCGTGGCTGTCAACATGGCGGGGGCTGCACCGCGTGTCTGCATGCGAAACATGTCTTCCTCCTTCGTCTCAAAAGTCTTCTCGCCGGCGCTGTGAACGACCTACGCCGGCGGCGTATTACCGAAAAGCGGGAATGCGGAAATGCGGATAGCGAACGACGTCTGCGTCAGAACGCGTGACGAATACCCAACTGCACGCCCGACGGGTTCTGCGTTCCGGTCGGCGTGACCTGGAACGTCACCGGGTAATGGACGGTCGTGTCGTTGCTGTGCTGCACGCGAGCGTAGGTCGCATAAAGCGTGGTGCGCTTCGACAAGCCGTACATGTAGCCGACGACGAAACCGTTGGCGTTGGAGAGCGCCTTGTTGTCGTCGTCCTGACGGTGAACAAAGCTTGCGTAGAAGCGATGGCGGTCGGTGAGTGCATAGCGCACGCCCGCCTGAATGTCCCAACCGCGCACGTTGAACGCAACGTACGGGGGATAGGCGTAGTAACCGTTGTACGTGTGATAGATGAACGTCGGTTCGACGCTGCCGAACTTGTACGTCGCAGCAAAGTAGTTGTCGCGCGACGAGCGGATCTGGCTGGCCGAATAGATGTCGCGGGTATATTGCAGCTCACTGACCGCGCCGAGGAAGATGCCACCCTGGCGATATTCCAGCGCAGCGGAGTAGAAGCGGCCGGAGCGCGTACCGTCACCCACACCGGTCGTCGCCATGAAGCGAGCGTTCAGGCCGTACCAGGTCGGCGTCTTGTACTGGATGGAGTTGTCGACGCGATACGACGCGTAGAAGAACTCCATGTTGTTGACCATACTGAAGTCAGCCGCCCAGCTCGGATCGGCATAACCCGCGATCCAGTACGACGGCGTGAACTGACGGCCCAGCGACAGATCGCCCCACGGCCCCTTGATCCCCACGAACGACTGACGCGCCTGCGCCGATTGTGTGCCGTTGTTGGCTGAGAACATCGGCTCGTACGTAAAGAACGCGCGGTTCCCACCGCCAAGTTCTTCATAGCCGCTCAGGTTGAAACGCGAGTTGTTCAGCCCACCACTGGACATTCTCGTGACCTTGCCGCCATTCGCGCCCGACCCCCACAGTTGCTCCATGTTCAGGTCGATGAACCCCGAGAGCGTGACACCCCCGGAAGACTGCGCGTACGCACCGCCCTGCATTGCACCCAGCAGCAATGCACACAACACTCGCTTCTTCATGCTGTCTCCTGATGTTTCTCGTTTTATTTGCGACGCCTCCCCTGTTTAACTGCCGGGATGTCTGCCGCTCGCCCGTTGCATGTATACAATCTTTCGAATGATTATACATATCAAAGAAATTGAATTTCTACTGCTATTTGCTTATACAAACGGGCTATTTTTTTATAGCGGGTTACCCCTTAGGACTTTGGATGATGAATCGCCGCCGACACACCTGGCGCGATGCACGCGAGGTGGCCAGCGGCGATTTGAGGCACGACGGTGGGGAATATCGAGATGCGTCGCGCGCGGATCAAAGTCCGCTGCGGTCGGCCTGGAGGCCTTCGTGGCGCAGCTTCGGTGCGTTGTCGCTGCCCGTGCCGTCTTTCGAGGCGCCGCCCCAGCCGTGCGCGGTGACGTCGAAGATCACGCCGTTCGGGTCAAAGAACTTCACTTCGTAAAAGATGTTGCTCTTCACCGGCACTTCGCCCATGTAATAGCGTCCGCCAGCGGCTTCGATCTTCGCGCGCGTGGCGGCCACGTCTTCCACCCAGATGCCGATGTGATGCAGGCCGACGAACTCGCGTCCGCGGTCGCCTGCCGCTTCGTCGTTCTTATAGTTGAGCAGCGCAAGGTTGATGACGCCGTCCGAGAGGTAGACGCCCCGGGCGAGCGAGGAGTCCGTCTCCCCGACCTTCTTGAAATCGAACGCCTGCATATAGAACTCGGCTGCCTTCCAGGGGTCCGGCACGGAAAGCGCAATGTGACGCAGTTTGGCCATGATGAATGTCTCCTTCGGATTGAGGTGATAGGCCTCGCCGGCACCGCCGACGAATGGCTTATGTATACTATCTAAGCATATTGCATTCAAAAACGTATTTTTGAATGCATGCTGAGCCTCCCATCGTTCCGGAAATCGACAAAACCCCGTCCCTTATGGCGTTGCGCCCTTTTTACACGAGAACACGAGGAAAAATACTCGTATAATCCGCATGTATACAATCCGACTAAAACGACGCATCTACGGAGCGAGATAAACCAGCATGGCCGAAACCATTGCCGCACGGATCTGCCGCGTATTGACGGGCGAAATCATCGACGGCCGCCTGCCCCCGGGCCAGAAGCTTGAAGAAGTCGTGCTGGCCGAGCGCTTCAAGGCGTCGCGCACGCCCATTCGGGAAGCGCTGCGCGAGCTGAACGCCCGTGGCCTCATCGAACTCACGCCGCACAAGGGCGGTGTCGTCGCGAGCATCAGCGTCGACGACCTGTCCGACATGCTCGAAGCGATGTGCGAACTCGACGCGCTTTGCTGCCGCCTGAGTGCACAGCGCATGAGCGCCATGCAGAAGAAGCAGTTGGAGATGATCCACGTCCAGAGCAAGCAGTGCATGGACGCAGGCGACGAAGCCGGTTATCTCGCGCTCAACCGCGAGTTCCATCAGTTGCTGAGCGCTGGCACGCAGAACAAAACGCTGATGGCGCTGATCGACAGCCACCGCGAACGGCTCGCCCCGTTCCGGGCGGCGCAGTCCGATGTCGAAGAACGCTTTACCGTGTCGTTCGACGAACACGACCGCGTCGTGGAAGCCGTGCTGGCCGCCGATGCCGAAGCCGCCTATAACGCGATGCGCAGCCACACGGCGCGTCTGAGCATCCACGTACTCGAACGTCTGCAACATAGCCGCAAGGACGCGTAATCCTCGCGTTAGCTTTACGTACACCCGGCCCACCTGCGGCCGGGTGACGCTCTCCCTCCCCTGCCATTGCATCGTCTCCGAAGTCACCTTTCCGACGTCCGCCACGCAAACGGACATTGACGGGCGATTCAATCCATCGTTTGGTGATACTCGACCGAGAAGGCCGCTCACGCCGCCGATCCAACGCTCATCGCGTATTCCGCGTGTTCGTCACTTGAGTAGCGCACCTTTCCGCGCCCAGAGTAGGTTGCTGTCCTCCGCACGGGCTTCTAGCCTGCACGAGTGAGACGCGAAGCACCGCTATCGCTACGCGCCACGACGTCGCTCTTCTGCGACGGCATATCACTCCACCTCTTGGGAGACTCACATGTCTGAAGTCACTGACGTACTCGTTGCCATCGACACGAGGGCGATCCTCGACCGCTATGGCAAGAACAGCAGTCTGTCGAATCCGCCGCTCATCGACGCCAAGCACGTTTTCATGATCGTGACGCAGAAGAACGTGGTCAGCGGTCAGGCCGGTGGCGAACTCGATGTTGCTGCCCGGATCGGCGACGTGATCCGCTGGCGCGAAAACTCCCTCTCGTTGGGCTTCGAGGAGTCATGCATCTTCTACAAGTTCGTCAGCGGCCAGGTCAATCTCATCTCGGAGCCCTCGCCGCGCGAAGCGGAGGTCAAGATTCCCGTGCCGAACCCGCAGGACCCCACGCATCCGAAGAAGCAGCAGGTATCCAACTACTTCTGGTCGTGCGAAACGCTCAAGACCGGACGCGTGACCTATCACTTCCAGTTCCAGATTCTGGATCGCAGCGGCAATCTCTGCGGCTGCTATCAATGGGATCCGTTCATCAGCATTCGCAACGACTAAATCACTGACGGCAGCGATCCACCGGCCGGTGGATCGCAAATCCACTGCCCACGGCAAGGAATCCGCTATGCCCGAATCCCAAACCAGCGCGGACGTGCTGTTAATCATCGACGCCGCAGCGTTGCTGTCGGGAGAGTCCGCCGCCGATTGCTGTTACGCGCTATGCACCGGGCTGGATTCTCTGCTGACCAGCAACGACGGGCAACTTCACCTGAATGCGATGCCTGGCGAGCGTGTCAGCTTCCGCTGGTCCCCGACATCGGTGCGCGGCGAGCATGCAATCCTGCTTGACTTGCAGTTGCCTGACGACGACGTACTCACGGATCTGGTCCTGACGACGAATCCCGACGCGACGCTCTTCGTCCCACAAATGGAAGACCCCACCAAGTTCGAAACGCGCACCACGCATGACGCATGCTGGGAGGTCGACGTTGTTGCGGAGGGAAGCGTCGACATGCAGATCGAGGCAATCGTGACGGATCGAAATGCGGAGGTCCTCGGTACATTTCGATGGCCGCTATCCATCGTTGCGGGCTGATGGATTCACCCGCAACCAACTATTCATAAATCGAATGGCATGCATTTTGATATTTAATTTGTCGATGCCCGATCGGTTCGCTATCTTGTAAGTCTTACCCCGCAGTTTCACCCCCCACGAGACCCCGCAGCGCGGCTGCGCACCTCCACACGACAGGTTCACACGGCACGTTGTGAGGCAGCGCCAGCGAGGCCCCGGGCAGCATAGAGGCGTTCCCAATGACTCACCGCGTTTTCGTCGGCGCCGTCGGTGCCGACGGCAACCCCATCACCCTCGCTGTGCGCGACGGACGTTTCACCTACGTCGGCGCGCCCGAGTCGTACACCCCCGACGCCACCGGCGCCCAAATCATCGATCTGCAAGGCAAGCTCGTGCTGCCCGGTTTCGTCGATGGGCACATCCATCTGGACAAGAGCTTCGTCGGCGATGGCTGGCGGCCGCACCGCCCTGCTGCGACCCTGCGCGAGCGCCTTGCCGCCGAGAAACAGGAAATCGCCGCCGCCGCGCCGATGGCTCAGCGTGCCGACACCCTCATGCGTCAAACCGTGTCGTTCGGCACCGTCGCCATGCGCTGTCATGTGGACGTCGAAGCCAGCACCGGCCTCACGCACCTGAACGAAATCCTGGCCATGCGCGAAAAGTGGCGCGAATGGCTGGACATCGAACTCGTCGCCTTCCCGCAAGCCGGTGTGATGACGTGCCCCGGCACGGCCGAAGTCCTGGAAGACGCCGTCCGCGCCGGTGTGCAAGTCGTGGGCGGCATCGACCCGACCACGCTCGACGGCGACCCGCACGGGCAACTGAGTGTGATCTTCGGCATTGCCGAGAAGCACGGCACGAAGATCGACATCCATCTGCATGAGCCGGGCGATATCGGTCTCGCGCAGTTGCATCGCATTGCTGCACGTACGCAGGCGGCCGGGTTGCAGGGACGTGTGTCCGTCAGCCACGCCTACGGACTGGGCGACATCGGCCCGGAGGAACTCGACACCATCGCCCGTGCGCTGGCCGACGCCGACGTCTCGATCATGACCAATGCCCCGGGCGACCGAGCCTTCCCGCCGATTCTGCGCTTGCGCGAAGCGGGTGTGCGTGTCTTTACGGGCAACGACAACATTCAGGACAGCTGGTGGCCGTACGGCAACGGCGACATGCTGCAACGCGCGATGCTGATCGGCTATCGCTCGGGTTTCTATACGGACGAAGACCTGCACGTCGCACTGGAAATGGCGACGACGGCAGCTGCGGCCGTGATCGGCAAAGCGGACTACGGACTGCACACCGGCAACGAAGCCAGCTTCGTCGTCTTCGACGCACCGAACGCCGCAGCCGCTGTGGCAGCCGCACCGGCGGCGCGTGCAGTGATTCGTCACGGACGTTATTGGGGCGGCCCGGCGCAACTCGCGCTGGACCCCGCCCTGCTCAAAGACACAGCAGGGGTCACCCCGACCTGACTGTCATGCGCGACGCCGCTGCCTGCGCGAGGCGCTGGCGTCGCTCACGTTCGTCGCACCGAGGTGAAGCGATCCGTGCGCGCCCCCAAGCGTGGATCGTGACCCAGGAACCCGGCGGCGGACGATGGGGAGAAAAACAGAACGACGTATCAGAATCATCAGGAGCTAACAAGCATGTCCAAGACTACGTATTACGCGCCGCACGGCGGGCATCCGAGCCAAACGGAACTGCTCACCGACCGCGCCATGTTCACCGAAGCGTACGCCGTTATCCCGAAGGGCGTGATGCGCGACATCGTGACCAGCCACCTCCCGTTCTGGGACAACACGCGTCTGTGGGTGCTGGCACGTCCGCTCTCGGGTTTCGCCGAGACGTTCGCGCAATACATCATGGAAGTGGGCGCCGGCGGCGGTAGCGACAAGCCCGAGCAGGACGACAAGGCCGAAGGCGTGCTGTTCGTCGTGGAAGGCGAAATCACCGTGACGATTCAGGGCAAGGCGAACACGCTCACCCCGGGCGGCTACGCGTTCATTCCGCCCGCGACCGACTGGCAACTGCGCAACAACAGCCAGAGCACGGCGCGCTTCCACTGGATCCGCAAGCACTATCAGGCCGTGGAAGGTCTGCCGTATCCGGAACCGTTCGTGAAGAACGAGCAGGACGTCGAGCCGATCGCGATGCCGGGCACCGACGGCCGCTGGGTGACGACGCGCTTCGTCGACATTCAGGACATGCGCCACGACATGCACGTCAACATCGTGACGTTCCAGCCGGGCGGCGTGATCCCGTTCGCGGAAACGCACGTGATGGAGCACGGCCTGTATGTGCTCGAAGGCAAGGCCGTCTACCGTCTGAATCAGGATTGGGTGGAAGTCGAAGCCGGTGACTTCATGTGGTTGCGTGCGTTCTGCCCGCAGGCCTGCTACGCCGGTGGTCCGGGCCCGTTCCGCTACCTGCTGTACAAAGACGTCAACCGTCACATGAATCTGACGCTGGGCGCTCAGCCGAAGTAAGCGGTATTCAGCGGTAGTTCCCGGGTAGTTCAGCCGCGTGCGTCGTGATCACTTCGACGCACGCGGTTTCGATTCCAGCATCCCGACAAGCACCTTGGCGAGCGCCACCACCATCGGGTCGGCCGTCGGCCGGTGAAAGATCGCCAGCTCGAACGTGTCGACGACAGGCAATCCCTGCGCACGACCGAGCACCACATGCCCCGGCAGCACTGCGCGCGGCGGCACCAGACTGATCCCCATGCCATCGGCCACGGCACCCTGAATCCCGCTCAGACTCGAACTCGTGAAGCTGATGCGCCAGTTGCGTCCCATCGCTTCGAGCGCGTTGATCATGTCGTCGCGGTACAGCCCCCGCGTGGGGAACGTCACGAGCGGTACCGGATCGAGACCGAACGACGGATGCTTCGCACTGTCGATCCACGCCAGCTTTTCCGGACTGCTCGCCACCGACTCGCGACTGTTGCGACGCTGCTTGACCAGCACGAGATCCAGTTCGCCGTGATCGTAACTGCCTAGCAAATCGCGGCTCAGACCGCTCGTGACTTCGAGTTTGACCTGCGGATACTGACGGTTGAAACGAGCGAGCACCTGCGTCGTCGCACCGGTGGCGAAATCCTCCGGCACACCGAGGCGCACCGTCACCGCCACCACCGCCCCCGAAAGCGCCTCGAACATCTGATCGTTGAGTGCGAGCATCTGACGCGCGTAACCGAGCAACAGCTCGCCTGCGTCGGTGGCGTGCACCTCGCGATTGCCACGGTCGAGCAGCTTATGGCCGACCATGTCCTCCAGGCGCTTCACCTTCTGACTGACGGTGGACTGCGTCGAATGCAGACGGGCGGCCGCCGTCGTGAAGCTGCCGCAATCGGCCACCATGATGATCGAGCGCAAGAGGTCCAGATCGAACAGCGGTCGATTCGATTTCGCACTGCCAGCCATGTCTCATATTTATTTTTGCGATGAATGGCTGAACTTGTATCACGCGCGATGAACGCCCGGCAACTGGGGTTTTCGGCGGTGCCAGCGCCAGGGTGGCGACCGGCACCGCGTCGTGCAGGTAGCGCTTGGTTAGACGCCCAACGCCCGTCCGTCGCTGCGCGGATCGTGCGCGCCGCTCATCTGTCCTTGCGGGCTGATACGGATGGCCCCCGGATGCCCGGCAAGTTGACTTTGTGGCGGCAGCGGACTCATCTCGTGTCCTCGCGCCGCCAGCGCGGTGAACACCCCAGCACCTGCGTCTTGCTCCAGCTTGAGGCTGTCGCGCGAATCCGAGAACGTCTTGCCCAGCAGGAAGCGTGGGCGCTTCAATGCCGTCAACGGATCCATGTCGTAGTCGATGAGACGGGTGAGCACGGCCGCCAGCGTCTGCGGTTGCCCGTCTGCACCTTGCGTGCCGTAAAGCAATTGCGGGCGTCCACCCTTCAGGTACATGCCGGGATTGAGCGTATGGAACGGACGCTTGCCGCCGCGCAGCACGTTGGGACTCGCCGGGTCCACGCTAAACGATGCCCCTCGGTTGTGCCACAGCACACCGGTGTCGCCCAACACTACTCCGCTGCCCCAGTCGAAGTAGACGGTTTGCAGCATGCTCACGCAATTGCCCTGACTGTCCGCCGCCCCGATGTACACCGTGTCGCCTGTCTTGTAGACGTGCGGCCACGGCATCGCGCGGTCCATGCGAATGCTGCGCGCGTGAGCGTCGAGATTCGTGCTCGACAGCAGACGATCCACCGGCACGTCGACGAAATCGGGATCGGCCACGTAGCGGTTGCGGTCGAGAAACGCGAGCTTCACGGCTTCGACCAGCACGTGATAGTAGTCGGCGCTGCCCTCCGGCATCGACTTCAGATCGAAGCGGTTGAGGATGCCCATGATCTCAAGCGTCGTGACGCCCTGTGTCGGCGGACGCAACCCGAGCAACTCGCCGTCCCGATATGCCACGCGCAACGGCACTTCCTCACGCGCCTGCGCACGCGAGAGATCGCTCGCGCGCAACGGCGAGCCCACCTTCTTCAGACCGGCGGCGATGCGTCCGGCCAGATCGCCTTCATAGAATTCGCGTCCGCCGTGGGTGGCGATGCTGTCGAGGCTTCGCGCCAGCGCTGGCTGATGAAAGCGCTCACCGGCCTGCGGGATGCGTCCGTTCGGCATGAAGGTGCTTGAGAAGCCCTCCCAGCCGGACAACTCGTTGGCACGAAACGTCTGCCAGAAGTGCTGCGACGGCGTCACCGGAAAGCCGTTCGCGGCGTACTCGGTCGCACGCGAAAAGAGCGACGGCCACGATTGTTGTCCGCCCCACTGCGTGCGACTCAATTCGAATGCTTTGTCCCAGATGGCAACGGTCGCGGCGGTGGTCAGCGTCGCGCCGGGGCCGCGCACAGGAATCGCGCTACCGTACTCGGGCGGTTGCGCTGCGGCCTGACCGATGCCTGAGAGCGTGCGTACATTGCCGTCACGATCGCTGATGACCATGAAGGCATCGCCGCCCAGACCGGTGAAATGCGGATAGGTGACGCTCAGCACCGCGCCGATGGCAATCGCCGCTTCGATGGCGTTCCCGCCCGCGCGCAGCACTTCCAGCCCCGCTTCGCTCGCCAGCTCATGCGGACTGGTCACCATGCCGCGCGTCGATTGTGCGAGACGCCCGTCCGGCTTTGCGTTCGTCTCGGCTTTCGACGCCACCGACGGCGCGGCTGCCACGGCTTCGGCAGCCTCGACAGCCGAGAGCGGCAGGACGGCGCTACCGGCGAGTGCCGCCGTTCCCATCAGAAAGTTGCGACGCGCGTTGATGCCGGTCGCGTCGCCGTTGGTGGAAGGCTGTGATTGCGGGGGTGTCGGAGTGAGGCCATCGGCCAGTTTTGGTGCGAACGTCATGCCGTCTCCCTTGGGGATGTCATTGGAAGGCGAAGCGCACCCGACACTGGCAGCGCTTCGCCCTCGCATAGTTAAGTCGTCAAAGCGTTGGAGGTCAGACTTCCGCCTTCCAGCCCTTCCAGTTGCGCTGATGCGAAACTTCCGGGGCGGAGTAACGCTCCTTGACCCAGGCGTAGACCGGACCGAGGGCGTTCATCGCCACGGCGGCGGCCAGTGCGGCCAGCGGGTCCTGCGCAACGGGACCGAAGCCGCCGAACAGCGTGGCGAAGTAAGTCGCGAAACCGAAGAACATGCCCGGGATGAAGTTCAGGCCGGGGAAGAAGCGCGCCAGCGCCATCATCGAGCCGTTGCCAGCGAAGAGAATCACCATCTCCGCGACCACCAGCGTGTTGCCGCTGAATTGCGTCGCGGCCTGTTTGAAGCCCAGCACGATCAGGAACGCGAAGAACGATCCGATCGGTAGCGTCGCCCAGATGCGTTTGAGGTTCACCAGCGTCGGGCCGCCCATCGCAAACGTGGCTGCCCAGCTGATGAAGATCGCCCAGGGCGGCAGATGCAACGGCAGCATCGCAATCGGGATAGTGGTGACAGCAAGTAGTGAGGCAACGACTTCCGCAGGCAGCTTCTTCATGATTGTCTCCTTGAGTTTTATAAGAACTTCATTGCGCACAACAACATGAATGCCGGTGAATCTCGCAGCTGTGCTGCGTCACGACCGTGATGCGGCCGCGTTTGATGACCCACAGACGTGGCGGGATATCGAGCAGCGCGTCGGCCACCCGGAACGTATCGAGAATGATCAGATCGGCCTGCTTGCCCACGGCGATGCCGTAGTCGTGCGACAGCCCGATGGCCCGCGCGGCGTTATGCGTGCCCATGTCCAGAATCGCCTGCTGATGCTCGGGCACGCCGAACTGCGCCACGTGCGCGAGCAAATTGCCGATCTGCAACATGTCGGCCTTGCCGAACGGCGTGAACGCGTTACGTACGTTGTTCGACGAGTACGCGACGTTCACGCCCGCGCTATGCAACGCTTTTACAGGGGTCAGTCCACGGCGCTGGTTCCGCACATCCTTGCGCCCCCCGAGATACAGATCCGTTGCTGGCAACGTGACGATGCTGATGCCCGCCAGCCGGATCTGTTCGATCACCGGCGCGAGTTCGTCGTTGTCAAGCGCGCCCAGACTCGTCACGTGGCCGAGCGACACGCGTCCCTGATAGCCCGTGTCGATGGTCCGCTGCGCGATGTAGGAAATCGCGGCGAAGCGCTGATCGCTGGTGTCGTCCGCGAAGTCTGCGTGCATGTCGACGGGCGCATCGAAGCGCTGCGCCAGCTCGAACACGATATCGATGTGGCGCTTCGTGTCTTCCCAGTTCAGCTCGTTGTACGGGCAGCCACCCACGACATCGGCGCCCATGCGCAGCGCGTCGATCATCAGCTCATAGGTGCCCTTTGACTTGAGAATGCCTTCCTGCGGGAACGCCACGATCTGCAGATCGAGCAGGCTGTCGTACTCGTCCTTGAGCGTGAGCAGCGTCTCCACGCCGATGAGGCCCTGAATCAGGTCGACGTCCGGATGCGCACGCACGGCGACCGTGCCGTTCTTGACGGCCATGTCGAGCACCTGACGCGAGCGGTCGAGCACGTCTTCTCGCTCCTGCTTACTCTTGAGAATGCCAGTCACGCGAATGGCCTCGTCGAGCGTGCCGAAACGTGCGGGCAGACGACGATGCAGCAGCGCCTTATCGAGATGCAAATGCGCCTCGACGAGGCCGGGAATCGCAGCCCGGCCCTGCGCGTCGATCTGCTCGTCGGCGGTGGCGTCGATGCCCGGCTCTATCGCGGCGATGCGTCCGCCCTTGATGGCGATATCCACGAGCGGCGCGTCATCGCGTACGCACACGTTGTTGATCAGCAGGTCCACATGCATGGTGCGGGTCTCCTTACGTCACGAAAAGCACTTGCGAATCACGTCGCAGAGTGAGGTTGATGGACTTGGCCGGGGTGCTAGGAATGCGTTGACGGCCGGGGTGGCAAAGGTTCAAGAGAGGCTTGAACCAAGATTAGAAGAGCGCCCGACTACGGGGCATCGGGATTTGCTGGTTTTCGCCTAAGAATTTCCCTAGACGCGGTGCAGCAATCAAAACGTGGGGAAGGGTTTGACCGGACAGAGGGTCCGGCCAAGGGAATTCAACGCCTGATCAGGCATCGGTACCGGCGACGATCAGGCCATGTTCGATGGCGTAATGCACAAGCCCTGCCGTCGATGGAATGTCCATCTTGGTGAGAATGTTCGCTTTGTGCGTGCTGACGGTCTTGGCCGACAACGACAGGCAGCGCGCAATGTCGTTGATGCCGTTGCCTTCGACCAGCATCTGGAAAATCTGGAACTCGCGCGCCGTCAGACGCGTGTGCGGTAGCGCCTCGGCCGGTTGCTGCAACTGACGCACGAGCTTGTCGGCCACCAGCGGCGACACGACCGTGCCACCACGTGCCACGCGCCGGATGGCGCTCATCAGTTGCTCGGACTCGGCGTTCTTCGTCAGATAGCCCGCCGCACCCGCGCGGATGGCCTGCACCGCATATTGCGACTCGCGATACATGCTGAGCACCAGAATCGGCAGCGACGGATAGCTAGACTTGATCTGGGCGATAAGCGCGATGCCGCTCTTGCCGGGCATCGACATATCGAGCAACAGCACATCGACGGTGGTCAGGCGCAGACGCTTCAGAACGTCTTCGCCATCCACCGCCTCGGACACGACGGCCATGTCGGGGGCCATCGAAATGATCTTTTTCAGACCGTCGCGAATGATCGCGTGGTCGTCGGCAATCATTACACGCATGGCCACCCCGCATCGTGAGTCGCCGGAATCGTCGAGGCGTGCGTTGCGGGCCGTGCGGGAATCCGCACGACGATGCGCGTGCCCTGCCCTGGCGCGCTTTCGATATCGAAGGCACCGCCCAGCATCAGCGCCCGCTCGCGCATGCCCATGAGGCCAAGCCGCTGGCCATGTCCGGCGCGCAACGGATCCATACCCCGCCCGTCGTCGCTGATGCACACGTGGCAGTGACCGTCGCGCAGTTCGAGCGTCACGCGGACTTGCGTCGGCTGTCCGTGACGGCTCGCGTTCGTGAGCGACTCCTGCACGATGCGGAAGATGGCTGTGCTGCACTCGCTATCGAGGCACGCCGTCACCGACTCGGGCATCGCCAGTTCGCACGGCAAGCCGTGACGCTGCGCAAACGATTCCGTGAGCCATTCCAGCGCGGCGTGCAGGCCGAGTTCGTCGAGTACCGCCGGGCGCAGATCCGCCGCAATGCGATGCACAGCGTCGATGGTCTCGTCGACCAGTTCCTTGAGCATCTGGATTTGGGCGGACTGATCTGCGGCAGGCAGGTCCGGTTGCGTCTCCAGATAGTTAAGACCGAGACGCAGACCGCCCAGCCACTGCCCGAGTTCGTCATGCAATTCGCGCGACAGGCGTGTGCGTTCGGCTTCACGTACGGTTTGCAGATACGCGGAGAGCTGACGAAGTTGTGCGCGCGAATCGAGCAGCGCCATCTCGGAGCGCTTTCGGTCTGTGATGTCGCGGGAGATGCCGACGGTGCCGACGATGCGTCCGTGCGCATCGCGCACAGGCATCTTGACGGTGTCGAACCAGCGTGGTGCGCCGTCCGCACCGGGTCGGCTTTCTTCGTAGCGACGACGAACGCCGCTCGCGACGACAGCACGGTCGGTAGCGAGGTACACACGTC
The DNA here is from genome assembly GCF_044772185.1 of Pandoraea sp. NPDC090278. Taxonomy (NCBI): domain Bacteria; kingdom Pseudomonadati; phylum Pseudomonadota; class Betaproteobacteria; order Burkholderiales; family Burkholderiaceae; genus Pandoraea; species Pandoraea sp. NPDC090278. The sequence continues at coordinate 1,348,714 of NZ_JBIVYJ010000001.1, forward strand.
CCCACTCGGAGGACCAGACCTTGTCCGGCGTGCTGCCAATGATGTCAGCCTCGGTGCGCCCGCATGCGGCCATGAAGGCGTCATTGACGAGGATATAGCGCGACTCGGTGTCTTTGAGCCACGCCTGATCCGGGATGTTGTTCAGAATCGCCCGGTGCAGTTCGCCATGCGTCTCCACTGCGTCTCCTTGCCGTACCGATGAAATGGCGCGGTGCAGCACAGTCAGAGGCTTGAAAACAAGGCGCTCGCCTTGCCAAAGGTTCGCCATGACACCAGCACCGGTCCGCAACCAATATAGCCAGACCGGCGCGCGGGCGCGCCTCTAGTTTTCCCGCATATCGGCATGCTGCAACGTTTCATGAGTTTTTCTGATGGATGTCGCAGCGGGGCGGGAGCAACGGGCAGATATCATCTGCGTCAGCCGAACAGCGCCTGCGGCCAGCCGACGATCTGCTTGCGGCGGGGCGGTGCATACGTGCGCACCTTGGACGTGCTCAGGCCGAGCCGCACCAGCGACTCGGCGAGTGCGACGGCAGCAGACACGCCATCGACAACCGGTACGCCCGTGCGCTCGCGAATCTTCGCGTCGAGCCCCACCATCCCGCCGCAACCAAGACAGATGACTTCGGCATGGTCGTCGCGCACGGCGATCTCCGCCTGCGCCACGACGGCCTCGATGGCGCGCTGCGGATCGCGCTCCAGCTCCAGCACCGGCATGCCGCTCGCGCGCACCGAAGCACAGCGAGCGTCGAGACCCGCCAGCTTCAAGCGATCTTCGATGAGCGGCACCGTGCGATCGAGCGTGGTCACGACCGAGTATCTGTGGCCTAGGAGCATCGCCATGCTCGCGGCGGCTTCAGTGATGTCGACGACGGGCACGTGCAGCAATTCCTGCAAGCCTTCGCGTCCGTGTTCGCCGTAACCGGCTTGAATCACGGCGTCGTACGGTTCGTCGTAACTCATCACGCGCTGCATCACGGCAATGGCCGCGAGATAGCTTTCGAAATTGCCTTCGACGGATTCCGCACCGAAGTGCGGCGTGAGTCCGACGATTTCCGTGCCCGGCGACGCGCTCGCACGTGCATGGTGCGCGATGGCGTCGGTTATCGCGGCCGTCGTGTTGACGTTCACGACAAGGATCTTCATAAACACTCCAGAAGGGACTAGATGGGATGGGTGCAGAGGTAAAACTCGCCTGCGCTACCGGCGCAGCGCAGGCGGGGGGACTAGGGTCTGTTCACATTAATACGGGCTCGTGTTGCCCGGCCAAAGGGGCGAGCGCAAGGAATGAGCCGAAGCGAATATCGGTAATATTCGCGAGGATCATGACGCCGCGATCGCCCCTTTGGGTGGACAACCCGAAGGGAACGTGCCCTACCGGCCGTCTGGCGGCGTTGCCCGCAGCTTGCTTGGGGCAACCAAGCGGCGCTGCGAGCGCCTTGCCAGCCAGCCGGTAGAACACGTTCACGAGCCCGTATTAATGTGAACAGACCCTAGTGTGCGGCGCTGTCGACGGCGAAGTGCTCGCCCGAGCAATCGTCGAACGTGCGGCGACGGTCCGAGATGGCGTAGTACACGCCACCGGCAATGCCTGCGCCGAGCAGCCAGGAGAACGGTGTGAGCGCGCTGAACGCAGGCACGAGCGCCGCCGTCACCGCGACCAGCGCCGACGGCACCAGCGCGATCACCGCCTTCGGGTTCACGCCGCGCACATAGTGGTAAGTGCCCTCGCGCATTTCGCTGTACAGATGCGGCACGTGCACGCACGTCTTGCGAAGCAGCCAGTAGTCCACGGTGATGATGCCGTAGAGCGGACCGAGCAACGCACCGAGACCGGACAGGAAGTACACGATCACGATGGGGCTGTTATAGAGATTCCACGGCAAGATAACGACGGCAATCGTGGCGCTGATGAGCCCTGCGCGACGGAACGTCAGCCGATGCGGTGCGAGACTCGTGAGCACGAACGCCGGGGCGACGAAGTTCGCCATGATGTTGACGGCGACCGTCACGACGAGAAACGCGAGACAGCCGAGCACGAGGAACGTCTTGTCGGGAATGGTGGCGATGATCTCGGTCGGGCTGTGGATGATCTGACCGTTCAGACTGAACTGCGCACCGGCGAGCACGAAGCTGATCACCGCGAAGATCAGGATATTGACGGGCAGCCCCCAGAAATTGCCGGTGCGAATGACCTTGCGGCTCGGTGAAGCACGCGTGAAGTCGCAGAAGTTCAATACCAGCGTGCCATAGATGGCGAGCCACAACGCGCCGCCCGCGAAGACCTTCATCCACATGGCAACGCCCGTGAGCGGCGTGCCGACCGACATGGCGATATGGCCTCCGGCGCGGTGATACATCCACACCGCAAGACTCGTGACGGTCACGAGAATGATCGGCCCGGCGAACGCTTCGTACTTGCGCACCATCTCCATGCCGTACGCGAGAATCGCGAGTTGCACGAGCCAGATGGCGACGAAGCTCAGCCAGCCGAGTGTCGACAGACCTAGCACACTGTTGTGATCGAAGGCACCCACCGCAGGCCACACCGCCACGAGCAATACCCGCAGCACGACCGAGGCGAGATACGTCTGAATGCCGAACCACGCAATCGCGATGACGGCACGCACAATGGCAGGAATCTGCGCACCAAAGACACCGAAACTCATGCGACTGACGACCGGGAACGGCACGCCGGTCTTCTGGCCCATGTAGCCCGTCAGGTTCATGAAGACGTAGACGAGCGCCGCGCCGATGCCAAGCGACGCGAGCATCTGCCAGCCGGTCAGGCCCAGCGCGAAGAGTCCGATAGCGAAGGAGTAGTTGGCGATGTTGTGCACATCGTTGGTCCACAGCGCAAAGATGCTGTAGCGGCCCCAGCGCCGTCCTTCGGCCTTTGTCGGGGCCAGATCGGCGTTATGCAGCCGTGGGCTCAGCCCGTGCACAGAGTGATGGGCGTGAGTTTGGGCATGAGACTGCCCGGTCGAGGGCATGCCGCCCAGGACCTCGTTCGAAACGTCCAATTGCATCCGCATTGTCTCCTTGATTGAAGCAAGGACGACCTGACCGTTCGGTCTGACCGCTTATTGGCGCGGTCTATGCATCGCCCTTGCTGAATGCGTGTTGGTGCAATGGAGTATGGGTGGGACGTTTTGAATTGGGAAATTAAATGTTTGGTTGGGTGGTATTCGAAAAATGGATGGAAACTCGTCGCACGCCAGCCAACCGTCGACCTTTGGTAAACCCCGATAAATCCTTCGATCTGAAGCCAGCATCCCGATATACCATTGGCCATCGGGGAAATAAAAAGTACATCTAACAAAAGTCGTGTGCATACTCATATGAATGAGATCGACGCAGACGGTGAATCAGGGCATTCGGGGACGTTCGGAAATCGCGGCGCAAGTGGTGCGTCCAACGCGTTGTTGGCAGCGTTCTTTGCGCAGCGCAAACTCCAGCTCGCGTTGGCGTTGCTGGCGGGCGTACTGTTGCTGGATGTCATCGGTACGCAGATGCTCGGCTTCACGCTCACCGGGCTTGATCATGTCTACTGGGCGAGCCCCGTTGCGCTGACTGGGATCGCCATGGCCGTTCTGTCTCGTCAAACCCGGTCGAAACTACGACGATTCTGGGCGCGAACGAGCGTCGCACTCATCTGTCTCTACTTCCTCACCGTTTTCTCATTCGCGGCGTTCGTGCTTCAGGACTGCGCCATCGCGATCCACTTCGACCTGGTGGACAATCGACTCGAACAGATCGACGACGCACTGGGCTTTCGCTGGCATGCCGCCTATCCTTGGTTTGAAAATCACCCGCCCCTCTTCGATCTGCTTCGCACTTGCTATCGGGTGTACGGATGGCAGGTAGCGTTACTGCCAGTATTGCTGGCTTATAAAGACAAACCTGTCGAGCTAACGGACTACCTCCTACTGTTCTGCGCAACCGTGGTCCTGTCCATTTTGATTTCGACAGCAGTGCCTGCATCGAACCCCTACATCCATTTCGGCCGCATTGGTCCGCATGACCTATCTGAATGGTCGCAATTCGCCAGCATTCGAGAGGGCATGCAGAGGACCATCGACCTGAATGACAATCAGGGGCTGATTTCCCTGCCGTCATTGCATGCAGCACACGCCGTGATATTCAGCTATGTGGTTCGACACTTACGCGGCTGGAATCTTGTGATTCCCGCCGTGAACGTCCTGATGATCGTCTCGGCGCTGCCCTTCGGCGGACACTACCTGATCGACATCATCGCCGGGATCGCGTTGGCGGCAACCGCCATCCATCTGTCGCGTCACTTGCGATCGACACGCGAGCACGATCGATCGCTCACCGTCGTTTCAACCGGGAGTGACGGCGTCGTATAACGGATAAGATTGCCGCCGGACGGTCACGCGTCGTAGCCACGGAACAGGCCGCACAAACGGAACACGTCTTCCGTGTAAGGCAACTGCTTGACCTTGCAATAGCGGCTCGCGAGTTTCATCAACTCCTTGATGTCGCGCCCGCTGGCTTTCGGATATCGCGCGGCCAGCGTCTCGATCAGCCCATCATCGAGATGCGCGCCCACCTGCTCCGCCTGCATACGCCAGAGCCTGCGCGCGTCCGCCGACGACGGCACTTCGTAGTGGATCGTGGCGATGCAGCGCGAGAGGATGGCGTCGTCCACGTCGCCGATGCGGTTCGTCGTCATGAACAACAACCCGTGGAAGTACTCCAGCGAGCGCAGGAACTCCGCGACGATGGCGTTGTGCTCCAGATCGTTGTCGCGACGCCGGATGTACACGTCGGCTTCGTCGAGCAACAGGATCGCGTTCCAGCGCATGGCGCGCCGCAAGATGCTCATGAGCGTGGCGCCCACGGACGCCGCCGTCGTGCCCAACTGACCTGAGTGCACGCGATACAACGGCTTGCCGACCACTTCCGAGTAGATCTCCGCCGTCAGCGTCTTGCCGAGGCCCGGTGCGCCCTGACACAGGATCGTCGCACCACCCGATTTGCCCGGGACGAAGTCCGGCATCATCACGTCCATATTCGACGTCAGGATGTCGATCAGATCGTGATGGTGCGCGGGCAATACCAGCTTGTCGCGCAGACTCGGCTGATATTCGTACTCGGTCATGTTCTGCACGTGGACCCAGAGATTGCGGTGCCAGTCGAGATGGAACACGTGCACGTAGCAGTGCAGCGGAATCGTCTCGAATGCCTGCCCGATCTCGGCGTTGCGCCAGAAGTCGGCATCGCACGCCATTTCGAAGTTGCGCTCCAGCCGCTCTTCGTCGTTGACGCACTTCGCCGTCACGCCGTCGCCCACACGAATCAGTTCCGTCACGCCCTTCGGGTCGACGGAGAACGCGGCGCGGCTCAGCACGAACTGCGCACCGAACGCACGCTGCACGCGCAAGAAGCGTTGCGCATGCTGTTCGTATTCGGTCTTGAACTCCGCGCACTCTTTGTAGAAACCGAACTCCGCGAGCAATTCGGGAATGGTGCGATTCGCGATGTCGTCGCGCGTGAAGACAAGTGACGTGGTCATCCCCGAGCGACGCGGACGATGCTCCGTCGGGCTCAGATTCGCCGACTGCATGGTGTTCGCCAGCATGTCGACGACGACGTACGGCGAGCCCTGATCCGGTTCGACGTAGCGCAAACGTCGCACCAGCCAGGGCAACAACGCACCGTCGCGATGACGCTGATACAGCCAGCCGTCGATCACATCGCGTGCGAGGTAAGCGACCAGCCCCGGCACGAGTTTGTCCAGACTGGGAATCACGCGCGCTTGCGGCGCGTTGTAGACGTTATCGAGCGCGAGCATCTGGAACATCAATGCGCGCTCGTTTTGTGACTTGCTCAGCACGTAAAGCGTGTTGAGCGACTTCGCGTCGAACCATTCGCTGGAGACCAGCATATTGCCGCGACACACCCCGTAGGCCGTCAGTTGCTTGCCCAGCGGTGACTCGGTGCCGATAAGTTGCATCAGCGGATGAATCAATGATTCAGGAATTTCGAAATCCATGGACGGCACTCCCCGTATGGCGTATCGGTTCAGGCGAGGAAGAAGTCGATGGCACGCGCCACGACACCCGGCTCGATGATGTGCAGCCCGTCGAATTCGACGTATTGCACATCGTAGCCCGCCGCTTTGAGCTTGTTTGCGTTTTGACGCCCGCTCGTGGCAATCGGCAATTGCTCGTCGATCAGCCCGTGGGCGATGAACACTTTCGGCAGCCCTTCCTGCACGAAGATCGACATGAATCCGCCGGAGAACGCGATGACGTGGCTCGCAATGTCGCCGTTCGTCACGCCAATCGACAGCGCGTAGCTCGCGCCGTCGGAAAAGCCCGCGAAGGCCACACGCTGCGCATCGAGGCGATAGCGCGCAGCAACGCGTCGCAGCGCCGCTTGCAGACGTTCCAGATCGGGGCCGTTGCCGCCGATCACGATGTCCCACGTTGGGAAGGTCGAATGCGGCGCAAGCACGAGAAACTTGTGTTGATCCGCGTGCGGTTCGATGAACGGCAGCACCTTCTCCGGGAAACCACCCGCGCCGTGAAACATCACGAACAGCGGCACCGGTCTGTCGGTGGGCAAATCGGTGGGAACGTATAGGACTGCGTCGCGTGTCTCACTCAGGCCCAGCGAATGGCGACCGGGTGAGAACGGTTCAGGCAGCGGGTCGGGAGATGGCGGAGAGGATGGCGATGAAGCAGAGGCCGACGCTGGCGCGCTCGGGGCGGCGGACGCGATGACGTCCGGTGGCATGCGTCCGAACAAGGAAGGGTCGAACATGGCGCAGTGATTGTCCCGTAATCGTTGATGTTATTGATATATTGTATATCACACTATTCATCGATTACGTCCGATATTTGCCGCGCCGACGACTTCTCCGCGTCTTATCCGGCCATGTAGGTGGTTAATCCGGCCACGAGCGCGTCGAACGCGACTTTGCAACGGGGATTGGCGCGCAGGTCTTCGTGCATCGTGACCCACGTCTGTAGCCGGAATCGGAAGGCACTCGGCAGCAGACGCACCAGTCGCGGGTCGCGTCTGGCCAGCGGCACCTGACACCCGCCTATTCCGTATCCGGCGCGAATCATCGCCAGTTGCGCCAGATCACTGTCTGCCCGGAACGCGAACGTCTCCCGCGCCCACATTGGCACGCCCTTCGTCGCGTCTCGCAGGAACGGCGTCAACTTGTCGAATCCGATCACTGTGTGATGCGCGAGGTCCGCCAGCGAGGCCGGAGCGCCGTAGCGGGCGACATAGTCGTCGCGCGCGTGCAGGCCGACGTCGATGACGCCGACGCGGCGGGCAATCAGCGCGTCCTGCTGCGGCGGGGCCATGCGCACCGCGATGTCCACTTCCCGATGCAACAAATCCTGAATGCGATTCGTCGGCACCAGTTCGATGGTCAGATCCGGGTGCGCGCGACGCAGCGCCGTCAGGATCGGCGGCAAGACTTCCACCCCGACGACCTCGCTCGCCGAGATCCGCACCACCCCGTTCACTCCGTCGCCATGGCTCGCTGCCGCCCGCTCGAAGGCCAGCGCCGTGTGCTGCATCGCCTGCGCGTGCGAGCGTAGCGACTGCGCCGCATCCGTCGGCAGCAAGCCCGTTTGCGAGCGCGTGAAGAGCGTCTGCCCCAGCGCTTGTTCCAGCGTGGCGATATGCCGTCCCGCCGTTGGCTGCGTGATGCCCAGCGCGCGCGCTGCGCCCGAGAGCGAACCCTCCGTCAGCACGGCCAGGAACGTTCGGTAGAGATCCCAGCTGAGATTCGATGTCATACAAAAATGTATAGCCGATAGATTGTTTTAGGTAATTTTATTCTAATCGACTCGCGCGGAGAATTGCATCACCGACAACGAACGAGGAGCCTCCTCATGAGCCATTCCACTCAACAGACAACATCCCGTGCACTGGTGCTAGGTGCTACGGGCGGCATCGGCGGAGAAGTCGCGCGGCAGTTGCTCGCAGCGGGTTGGCAAGTGCGTGCGATGCGCCGAGGTGGCGCTCCCGCCTCGGTGACGGACGCTGGCATCGAGTGGATCGACGGCGATGCCATGCATGCCGACGACGTCCTCGCCGCCGCCCGCGATTGCGCCGTGATCGTGCATGCCGTCAACCCGCCGGGCTATCGCAACTGGAACACGCAGGTGCTGCCCATGCTGGACAACACGATTGCCGCTGCCACACGCTATGGTGCAACCATCGTCCTGCCGGGCACCGTCTATAACTACGGGCCGGAGACGTTCCCCGTGCTGCATGAAGACACACCCCAACGGCCGCTGACCCGCAAGGGCCGCATTCGCGCGACGATGGAGGATCGTTTGCGTGACGCGAGCCGCAACGGCGTGCAGACGATCATTGTGCGTGCAGGCGACTTCTTCGGCCCGCTCACCCGCAATAGCTGGTTCGCTCAGGGACTGGTGAAGCCGGGACAAACGACACGCGTGGTGCAGATCCCCAACGCCACCGGCGTCGGCCATCAATGGTCGTATCTGCCCGACGTGGCCCGTGCGATGGTCATGCTGATCGAACGCCGCCACACGCTCGACGCGTTCGCAAACTTTCACATGGCCGGGCATTGGGATGCCGACGGCACGGAAATGGCCGCAGCGATCACGCGTGTGATGTCGCGTCATGGCGTCGAAGTCAAAACGCGCCGTTTCCCGTGGTGGCTGATGACGCTGGCGTCGCCCTTCGTCACGACGCTGCGCGAGTTGCAGGAGATGCGCTATCTCTGGAAGCAGCCGGTTCGCATGGACAACGCCCGTCTGGTCGATGCCCTCGGCGAGGAGCCGCACACGCCGCTCGACGTCGCCATCCAAACGACCCTCGAAGGCCTCGGATGCCTGCCGGGGAAGCCGTCCGCGAAAGGCTTCGCATACCCCTGATTTATACAAGCGTTAACTTGCATAAATAACGATGCGCTCCTATCCTTTGGCCTACGTCCCCATGCTCGTCTTTGCGAAGACGTGCAATCCAAAACCCCAGGAGCCGTTCTCGATGCCCGGTGCTGTCAGTGTTCTCGATGCCTTCGATGCGTTCGTAATTTTCAAGCTGGTGCTCGTGACCGGCCTGACGCTTTGGTCGGCCATTGCCGCGCTGAACAACGTGGTGGCGTTCGGTGCGTCGTCGTGGGCCATCGGCCGAACGCTGGACATGTCGCCCCTGCGCGAAGCACCGGCCATCGAAATTCCGTTGCTGCGTCGTGCGATGCATGCGAAGGGCTGGTCGGTGCTGGCGTTGCTCGTACTGATCGCGCTTCAGTTCACGGCGACGGTGTGCCTCGGCTGGGGTGGCATTCAGTTGGCAGGCGCCATCGGTGTGGGTGCCGCTCACGCGACCCACGCTGCCATTGCATGGGCGACGCTGGGCCTCTCGGCCCTGAGCGCAGCGTGGCTGATGATGATGATCGGCGGCTTGTGGTTCGGCTACTGGATTCGTCAGGAAGGTCTGCAACTCACGCACATGATGTTGCTGACGCTGACGATTGCCGCAGGCGCCGTCTTGCGGATGTGAAAGACGTGAAGGACGTGAGCGTGGCGCTCAGTTGCTGCGCCCGCTCCCGAGCAGACGCGAGATGCGTCGTGCTGCGTCGGTGAGCGCTGCGACCGTCTGCGGGTTCGGGTGCGCAGGCAAATAGTGAATCGAGCCGACGATGGCGAGCGTGCCGAACAGCGTTCCGTCGTCCTGCACAATCGGTGCCGCCAGCGCGTTGACGCCGAGAAACACTTCTTCCGGCGCATCCGCCCAGCCACGCTCGCGGACCAGCGCGAGTTCGTGCGACAGGCGCATCGCGTCGGTGATGGTGTGCGGTGTACAGGCGTCGAGCGGGCCTTCGAGCACCGCGTCGCGCCGCTCCTTTGCGCCGAACGCCAGCGCAATCTTGCCCTGCGCCACGCTGTGCAGCTTGAACTGCGTGCCGGGATGCAGCAGGATCTCCAGCGGACTGCGGCCACGCATCACGTCGAGCACGACCACATCGGTCTCGGTGAACGAACTGATGACGATGGTCTGCCCCACGGCGTCGCGCAATTCTTCCATGACAGGGCGTGCCAGCCCCACCACGTCGAACTGTTTGACGAGCTTTTGTCCGAGCAGAAAGAGACGCCAGCCGATTCGGTAACGGCTCGTGCGCGGGTTCTGCACCACATACCCTTCCTGACGCAGTGCCGTGAGATGCCGGTGAACCCGTGCTTTGGGGACGCCGAGCGCTTCTGCCAGATGCGTCACGCCGCACTCGGCATTGCGCTCGGCCAGCAACTCCAGAATGCGCAACGAAATGACCGAAGTCGACGACGTGTTGATTTCGTCGCCGCCCTGCTCTGCGCGCTCGTCGCCGGCGGCACTCGGCACAGCGGCGGCGCGCGGGCGGCGGATGACGTCGTTCGGGGTGTCCTTCGATCCTTTCACTGCGTGTCCTTTGTCACTGTCGTCGCGCGCTGATTACTGTGCTTCGAGCGAGATGAAACGCTCGCCGAACACGTGATAGCGCTGCGGCTTGTTCTTGTTCACGTCCTCGGGGCGGACGTAGCGAATCGAGCTGCGATTACGGCACGCCCGCGGCAGGACGAAGCAGCGGATGAACGTCGTATCGCGTGCCTCGGTCGTCGGTGCCAGCACCGGCGCATGTCCGAGTTCGAGCCAGGCTTGCCCTGCCGGATGGGTGTGCGACGCGCCCAACGTCTCGATCGTGATCTCGCCTTCGAGCGTGCAACGCACGCCGGGCCCCTGATGCACGTGCGTATGCGCCACGCCGCCGGGGGGGAATTGTACCTTGTCGCAACGCATGAGCCACTGTTGGCGCGGGTCCAGCTCGACAGGCGCGTCGAGCTTGAGCGTCGACGACGCTCCCGGTGCCGACGCGATCTCACCCGGTGTCGGCTCACTGCCCGACATCAGTTCCCAACGCCACAGCGTCGCCCCTTCACTCCCAGCGATCAGCGCGACGCTGTCGTCGCCCAGCCACGCACTCTCGGCTGGATGATGCTGCGCGCCCGTGTCGAACTCGATGGCGACGTCACCCCGCACGACATAAATTGCGCGACGCGCAGACGGCAGATACACGGGCGGATGGTTCGGTGCGATGACATCCTCGTACAAACGCAATTGAAACGGCTTCACTTCGATCTCCTGTGACCAGTCGATTGCCCCGACCATCGAGACAACACTGGCATTTAGTATCGATCATCGATACGCAAAGCACCATTTATGGTTTACCACGAGACATGACTTTGGAATGTCCTGCTACCATTCAAACGAAATCATTCCCATGCGTATCGATAGTCGATACGCTAGGACTGACATTAGGATAGTTCCATGAAGGAGACAAGAATGGACACTGGCACGACCGCCCTGAACGCGGCGGGCGCGGCACGTCGACCGTGGTATCGCGGCGCGACCCCGGCGCAATGGCGGGCATTTGGTTCGGCCTATATCGGCTGGATGCTCGACATCATGGATCTGATGCTGTTCGCGATGGTGATTCGCTACATCAGCGTCGACCTGCATTTCGACAAGGGCGTGGCGGGCATCATCGCTTCGCTCACGTTGCTGGCGACGGCCTTCGGCGGTCTGTTCTTTGGCTTCCTCGCCGACCGCATCGGTCGTACGAAGTCGATGATTCTCTCGATCCTGTGTTACTCCATCGGCACCGCGCTGTGCGGCTTCGCCGATTCGGTGACGTCGCTCCTCATCTTCCGTTTCCTGCTGGGTCTGGGCATTGGCGGCGAGTGGTCCGCGGGTGCTGCGCTGATTACCGAAACGTGGCCAGCCGAGCACCGCGCCAAGGTGATGGCGTGGGTGCAGAGTGCGTTTGCCGTAGGTTATGCAGTCGCCGCTATCGTGGCCGCCGTCATCCTGCCGCATTTCGGCTGGCGCTGGGTGTTCGCCTTCGGTCTGGTGCCGACGGTGCTGGCGTTCTGGGTGCGTCGTCACGTGGAAGAGCCCGCGATCTGGCGCGAACAACGCGTGCGGCTCACGCTCGGCCAGACCCTCGGCATGCTGTTCGGGCCGTATGCGCGCAACACAGTCGTCGGCCTTGCCTTCACGGCGGCAGCGATGTGCGGTTACTGGGGACTGTTCACGTGGATTCCTGCGTATCTGTCGACGCCAATCGATCAGGGCGGCCCGGGCTTCGATCTGATGCGCTCGACGACGTGGATCGTCATCATGCAGATCGGCGCAGCGGCAGGATTCGTGTGCTTCGGCTACATCGCGGACCGTATCGGATGCCGCAAGTCGTTCCTGCTGTTCTTCATCGTGTCGGCAATTACTGTGCCGCTTTATGTCGCGATTCGCGAGCCGATGCTGTTGCTGGTGTTCGGGCCGGTCGTGGCGTTCTTCGGCACGGGCTTTTATAGCGGCTTCGCCCCGACGTTCGCGGAGATGTTCCCGACGCAGGTGCGCGCCACGGCACAAGGCTTCATCTACAACACGGGACGCGCCGCGAGCGCCCTCGCCCCGGCGGCTGTCGGCCTGCTGTCGCGTGGCGAGAACGTGAGCGTTGCACTCGGCGCCACGGCGGGCTTCTTCCTGCTCGCCGCCATCATCGTCTACTTCTTCCTGCCGGAAAGTCACGGCGAAGCGCTCGCCTGAGCGCTGAACGCAGACGCTCAGTTCCGGCGATCTGACGCGCCGGTGGCATTCCCCGCCACCGGCGCGCCGTCGCTCTCACTTCCCCCACCTCTCAAGTTGTCGCACTTACCCGTTGGAAGACGGTAAGCGAATGACCGACGGGCAGTCCGAGTAAAGCCGTGTGACGTCGTCGGCGCGCAACGTCAGCACCGCGCGCTGATTCACGTATCCCTTGTCTGTGATCTCCCCTTGTTCGAGCGACGGCGGCGATGCCAGAATGGCCGCACGCGCCGCGCGTTGCGAACTCCCGGCGTCATGCGCCAGTTGCGCGAGTGCCTGTGCAATGAGCGAACGGACATCGTCGTGCATCGCGAGTGTTTTGCCTGCGTGATCGTCTGCGGACACCGGGGCAGAGGCCGTCTTCGCCCGCATCGCCGGACTCGGGAAGATCAGTAGCCCGATCTCATCGCGATCATGCCCGGCGATCACCACGTCCGACGCATAAGGGGCCAACGCCGTCACCGCACGCAGCCGCAGCGCACCGACGGAAACCCACGTGCCGCTCGTCAGCTTGAAGTCCTCCGACACCCGTCCGTCGAAAATCACCCCCGCGCCGGGATCGTTCGCATCAGACAGACGGCCCGCATCGCCGGTGCGATAGAAGCCCTCTTCGTCGAACGCCTGCGCCGTTGCCTCCGGATCGCCCGCATAACTGCGAAATACCGACGGACCGCGCACACGCATCTCCAGCTTGTCGCCGTTGGGCACGAACTTCAGCTCGTTACCCGGCGCGGGCAGACCGATATTGCCCGCACCCGGAATCGGGAAGTGAACGCTGGTGATCAGCGGCGACGTCTCGGTCGCGCCCCACGCCGACGTGAAGAACGGCAGCGTCTCGCAGTGCCGCGACGCCAGTCGCTCGAAGCGCTGCCATACCGCCGGGGGCAAACTCGCCGCCGCGTAGAACAGCACTTGGAGACGGCCGAAGAAGCGCGCGGCGAATGCCTCGTCGTCTTCGAGAAACGGTGCGAGCGCTTCGAACCCCTTCGGGACGTTGAAGTGCAGCGTGGGCGACACGTCGCGCAGCGCCTCGACGGAGCGCTCCACGAGTTCGGGCACCGGACGACCGTCGTCCACATAGAACGCCCCGCCGTTGCGCAACGCCATGTGGAAGTTGTGATTCGCGCCGAACGTATGGCTCCACGGCAGCCAGTCGACCACGACCGGCGGCGTCTCGTCGAGGAAATGCCAGCACTGCGCGATCATCTGCTGATTCGCTGCCAGCATGCGGTGCGTGTTGACGACGATTTTCGGCTTACCCGTGGAGCCGGAGGTCAGCAGCAGCTTCGCCGTATCCTCAGGCCGCACTTGCGCGAAGACGGCATCCAGCGCCGCCGATGCCGACGTCGACGCAAGCGCGTCGAAGCGCAACCAGTCTGCACGCGCATTACGCGTAGCGACGACGGGGCAGCGGATCGGTGCACCGTCCAGCGCACGCGCGTAGGCATCGCCGTCTTCGACATACACGAGCGCCGGGTCGAGCCGCGCGAGAATGCCGTGCAGCTTGCTCATGTCCTTCGCGATGCGCGAGTAGGCCGACGACACGATGGCCGTCTGACGCCCCGCCATCATCGCGCCGAGCACGAGCAGCGCGTGATTGACGCTGTTGTCCGACAGAATCACCACCGGACGCTCACGCGGCACGTCGAGATCGAGCAACGCCTGCCCGATGCCGCGTGCCATCGCGAGCCCTTCGCCGTAGGTGACCTCACGCCAGAGGCCCGCGCCAGACGTGGCGTCGCCGGGCTGCCGCCGCTCAGCCACGAAAACAGCCTCCGGCGTCCTCGATGCCCATTGCACGAGCCAGTCCGCCGGGCTGCGCGCGAACTCGCCGAGCACAGTGCGAGAGCGAATCACGAAGCTGCCGTCCGCGCGCACCTCGCGTTCGATATCGGGCCGGGCGAGACGGCGCGCGCCCGCCGCCACGTTCACTCGATGGTCCACTTTCCGCGCTTCACCGTGACGAGCACACGACCGTCTTCGCCATAAGCCGAGTGGTCCTGTGCGTTGACATTGATCATGCCGTGCGTGGCCGCCAGACCGCGCGTCTGTTCGACGGCGGTGACGAGTGCGTCGCGAAACGCCTGCGTGCCCGGTTGCGCCTGCTTCGCCGCCACCGCGACGGCACGGTCGAGGACCAGATAAGCGTCGTACGCATAACCCGCGAACAGGTTGCGCGAGCCCGCACCGTACTGTGCCTCGTAACGCTTCGCGAAGTCCGTGGCGACGGCCTTGCCCGGATGGTTCGCCGACAATTGCTCAGCGACGAGGATGTTGCCCACCGGCAGAATCGCGCCCTCCGCACTCTTGCCCGCGACGCGCAGGAAGTCGTTGTTGGCGACACCGTGCGTCTGGTAGATGCGTCCCTTATAGCCGCGCTCGCGCAACGTGCTCATGGGCAGCGCCCCCGGCGTACCGCTCGCCGCGATGATGACGGCGTCCACATTGGACGACATGACCTTCAGCACCTGCGCCGTCACGGACTGATCGTTGCGCGCGTAACGCTCGACCGGTGCGACCTGAATCTGACGGGCGACGGCACGCGCCTGAATGTCCTTGAGCCACGCTTCGCCATAGGAATCGTTAAAGCCGATGAAGCCCAGCGTCTTCACCTTGTGCGCCTTCATGTCGTCGAGTACGGCGTCGGCCATGACGGCGACCGATTGCGGCAACGAGAAGACGTAGCGCATCTGCGTGGCGCTCGGCACGAACGGGCACAGGCCCAGTTGCGGGGTGCCGGTATCGGCCGCCACAGCGGCGACGGCCAGACACGCGGGCGTCGTGGACGACCCGATGATCGCGTCGACCTTGTCTTCCGTCGCGAGACGACGCGCGTTCTTCGTCGCGGTGGTCGGATCGGTGGCGTCGTCGAGCACGATGTAGCGCGCGGGCAAGCCGCCAAGTGTCGGCGGCAGCATGCCGATGGCCTGCTTCTCCGGAATGCCGAGCGACGCGCCGGGGCCGGTCGTCGAAAGCGTGACGCCTACGGTGACGCCCGCCGGTTGGGCGTACGCTTGCGAGGTCGCGCAGAGCATCGCCACACCGGCGAGCGTCGACAACGAAAGCATGCGAGATAACGCGAAACTGCGTGTGAACCTGTTTGCCGCCATGTGACTTGTCTCCTGGGATGTTTTCGTTCTAGGGGCTGGACAGCTTGCGACGCACACCTCCTCGTTAGCGCACGGCGAACTCCGGCAGTACTTCACGGTTGCGCGGCAAGCCCATGATTTCGCGGGCTTCGGTCGGCGTGGCAGGCTCGTAACCCATCTCGCGCACAAGCCGCACCACACGCTCGGTGAGTTGCTGGTTCGTCGCGGGCACACCATGCTCGTAGTACAGGTTGTCCTCCAGACCGACCCGCACGTGGCCACCGAGCAATAGCGAATTCATCGCGGACGGCAGTTGCGCCGGACCGATGCCGCTCACGCAGAAGATGCTGCCCTTGGGCAACAGGTCGACCATCGACTGCAACACGCGCGGCGTGTACGGCATGGCGTTCTGGAAGCCACGATGCACACCGAGCACGAGGTTGACGAAGAACGGCTCGTCGTCGAATCCGGCAGCGGTGAGCGTGGCAAGGTCCTGCACGATGTGCGTGGGACTAAAGACCTCCCACTCCGGCTTGATGCCGCGCTTCTTCATCTCGATGGCCAGATGCTTTGAGCGCTCCGGCGAGGTGTGCATCAGCAACTCCTTGCCACCGAAGCTCGCGATGATGGTCGTGGCGTCGAGCGTGCACATCTCGGCACCGGCATCCATGCCTTTCAGACGTTCTTCCCAGAGGATTTCCCAATAACCGTTATCGGCCTGCTGCCCGATCATGTCGCCGTGAACGCCACCGCCCGTCGAGTTATTGATGACGATGTCGCACTTGTCGCGAATGCGGCGGTTGATGTCGCGATAGATCGCCGGATTGCACGTCGCACCGTCGTCGCCCGGACGCCGCGCGTGAATCGCCACGACGCTCGCGCCAGCGTTGTAGCAGTCGTAGACATCGCGCGCGATCTCATCCGGCTGCGTGGGCAGATGGGGATTCTGCGACTTGTACGCCATGCCGCCCGTGGGCGCGATGGTGACGATGACTTTGGGTTTGCTCATGCGTGTCTCCTTCTTCGAATCGGTGGTTCGTTCGTTGGATCGGAATGCGTTCAGGTCAAGGCTTCAGGGCTTGCTCGCGAGAATGCCGAGGATGACGGCGTCGCGCTGCGCTTCGAGACGTGCATTGCCGCGACCGGCCAGCTCGGCTTCAACACCTGCGGTGATACGCGCCTTGAGGTCGTCCGTCAGGACCGGCTCGCCAAGGTCTGCCCACCACGACTCGATGGGCGGGCCGAGGTGTTCGAGCAGATGGGCGATGCCGCCCGCGCCACCCGACAGATGCAGATTCAGGAACGGCCCCAGCGCCGCCCAGCGCAGGCCCGGGCCGTAAGCGATGGCATCGTCGATATCCGCAACCGAGGCGACGCCGGTATCCACCAGATGAATCGCCTCGCGCCACAGCGCCGCTTGCAGACGGTTCGCGATATGCCCCTTCACTTCCTTGCGGACGTGGATCGCGCGCTTGCCGATCGCGCGATAGAACTGCATGGCGGTGTCGATGGCGGCTTGCGACGACTGTTCGCCGCCGATCACCTCGACGAGCGGAATCAGATGCGGCGGATTGAACGGGTGCCCGAGCACCACACGTTCGGGATGCGCACACACCGACTGCACCCGGCTCATCAACAACCCCGACGAACTCGACGCAATCACCACCGACGGCGGCAGCGCGCTGTCCATCTTGCGGAAAAGATCCTGCTTGAGGTCTTCACGCTCGGGGCCGCTCTCCTGGACGAAGTCGGCCCCTTCGAGCGCGGCGTCGAGTGTGTCGTGGAAGGTAAGGCTGTCTCGTGTCGCGCCCGCCGTCAGCCCGATGCGGATGAGCGTGGGCCAGTGCGCATCGACAGCTTCACGCAGGCGCTCATGCGCGCCCGGCGCGGGGTCCCATGCGCTCACGCGCAGACCGCGCGCCAGAAAGTACGCGGCCCAGCTCGCGCCGATGACGCCAGTGCCGATGACGGCGACCTGCTCGATGTTGTCGTATTTCACATTCGTCTCCGTGGGGATGGCCGGATGGCTAGCGCGCCGCTCGGCCCAGAAAGCGTTCCATCCGCTCACGCGCTTCGGGCGTGGCGAGCATGAGTGCGCTCGTCACCGATTCGGTGAAGAGGCCGTCGGCCATCGACATGTCGTGAATGCGCGACAGCGCATGTATCGTCGCCCAATTCGACAGCGGGCTGTTGGCGGCCGTGTCGCGCGCCAGTTGTGTCGCCAGCGCGAGTCCGTCGCCGACATCTGCCAGATAGTGTCCAAGGCCCAGACGTTCACCGTCGACAGCGTCGTACCGGCGGCCCGTCAGCATCATTTCCGTCATCCGGTCCGGGCCGAGAATGCGCGCCACGCGCACCGAGGCACCGCCGCCCACGAAGATCCCGCGCTTGCCCTCGGGCAGTTGGAAAAACGCGTTGCGCTCGATCACGCGCACATGGGCTGCCAGCGCCAGTTCCAGCCCGCCGCCGATGACGGCGCCTTGCAGGACAGCGACCACCGGACGTCCGCCAAACTGAATCTCATGGAAGACCTTGTGCCAGCGCTGCGAGACGCGCAACACGTCGATGGGATCGCGCGTGCTGTTCTCCGAGAGATCCAGTCCGGCGCAGAAGTGCTCGCCAGCACCGCTCAGGACAACGGCTCTGACGCTGTCGTCGAAATCGCGGAAGGCGGCTTCGAGCGAATCGATGGCCGCATCGCAAAGCGCATTGCGCTTCTCGGCGCGGTCGAGAGTGACAAACGCGATGGCGTCTTCGACGCGCACGCGCAGGTGGGGGTAGGTCATAGTCTGCATCGCTCCAAATCGTGAAAAGTATCTTATAAGATATTTTCGCCGTTGCGCAGCTTGTGCAATGCAGTTCAGGGTTAACAGGGATATTTTGCTTGCAAAGGCAATTTAATGCACATTCAATCGCCTCGTTGCAGGAAGTGCGCAGCGAGTCACTTCTGTACGTGCTATCTCATAGTATATTTATCAGCAACCGCACCACACCCCGCTAGCCTATGAAAACACCGCCTGCCGCCACGCCACCGCTCGATCCGGCCGAAGACGCCGACGCCGGGGTGACGTCACGTCTGGCGTCGCTCGCCCGGCAGGTGCGCACGCTGCGCGCCCAGCGCGGCATGACGCGCAAGCAGCTCGCCGCGCAGTCGGGCGTCTCGCTGCCGTATCTCGCTCGCGTGGAAGCCGGTACCGGCAATGTGTCGCTGGCGGTGCTGCACAAGCTGGCCGAAGCCCTGAATGTGGGCGTCGAAACACTGGTCGCCGAGCGTTCCATTCACGACGGCGATCTACTCATCCTGATCGAGTACCTGCGCCAGCAATCGCCGGAGGTGCTCTCGCGGCTGCGCCGCCAGCTCGTCGTGCCTGTCGCGGCCGACGCCGCACGGACGGGCCAGCGCATCGCGCTCATCGGTCTGCGCGGGGCGGGCAAGTCGACGCTCGGTCCTCAATTGGCCGAAGCCATCGGCGCGCCCTTCATCGAACTCGACAAGGAAGTCGAACGCGAAGCCGGTATTGCCATCGGTGAAGTCATCACGCTTTACGGGCAGGCCGCGATGCGTCGCATCGAGCGGCAGTGCATCGAGCGGATCATCGGCGAGCATGAGCATGTCGTGCTGGCCACCGGCGGCGGCATCGTCTCGGAAGCACCGACGTTCGAACGCGTGCTGCGCGCATTCCGTACGGTGTGGCTACGCGCACGCCCGGAAGTCCACTTCCAGCGCGTGATGCAGCAGAACGACGCGCGCATCGCCACCGAAGCCCTCCGTAACGAGGCGCTCGATCACATCCATCGCATGCTCGACGCCCGCGAGTCGCTGTACCGGCTGGCCGACATCACGCTCGACACGTCTGACATCACGCCCGAGGCCGCGCTTGCCGACCTTCAGGCGCGTCTGTCCCCTGCCCGCGCCGCCTGAATTTCATCGCGCGTTTTCCCACACGAATGTCACGCCTATTGCGTCGCCCCACGATTCACGCTTAGAATTAATAAGAATCATTATCATTTGCGGATCAGCGTCCTTTCTTGAGCGGCATCGCCCGTGGAATACGCGTCATGCAAACACGGGGAATCATGGAAAGTCATTTTCAGCGCGAGGTGGGCGCGCTTTACCGCGATCATCACGGCTGGCTGCGCGGCTGGTTGCGCAAGAAGCTCGGCAATGCGTTCGACGCGGCCGATCTTGCGCACGACACCTACCTGCGCGTGCTCTCCAACGGACGTGCGCCGCACATCGAAGATTCCCGTCGTTATCTGGCGCGCATCGCCAACTGTCTGGTGATCGATCTGTTCCGGCGACGTCACATCGAGACGGCCTATCTCGAAACGCTGGCCGCGCTGCCCGAGCCGATCGCCCCGTCGCCTGAAACACGCGCCCTCGTGCTTGAGGCACTCATCGAAATCGATACCCTGCTCTCGCGTCTGCCCGCCAAAGCGCGCACCGCGTTCCTGCTGTGCAAGCTCGAAGGGCTGGGCTATCGGGAGATCGCCGAGCAGTTGCAGGTTTCGGTGTCGTCGGTGGAAAAGTACATCTCGCAGGCGCTGCGCGAGTGCTATGCCGTGCAGTTCGGGAGCGACGTATGAGCTTGCCGAACGCACCCGTTGCGCCTCTCTCACCGGAAGTCGTCGAGCGCGCCAGCCTCTGGCTCGCCCGACTCTGGTCCGAAGCCGTGACCGCTGAGGACGTTGCCGCCTGCGAGCACTGGCGCGCCGCACATCCCGATCACGAGCGTGCGTGGCAACGTCTGGGCATCATCGGACAGAAGTTCGAAGCGCTCGACAAGCTGCCACCACGGGTAGCCTTCGACACGCTGACCGCCCGCCCGGCGCCGCGCGTGAGCGATGCCGGACGCCGCCGGGCGCTACGCGTGTTCGGGGGTGTCATCACGCTGGCGGGAGCGGGTTACACGTTAAGTCGCTCGCCGATGTGGGACACCGTGACGGCGGACTATTCAACCGGCGTGGGCGAAGTGCGTCGTGTCATGTTGGCCGATGGCACCCAACTGTGGCTCGATACGGCCTCGTCGGTTGACGTGCGCCTCTCGCCGAACGAGCGACGCATCTCGTTGCGACGCGGTCGTATCTGCATCGAGACCGGTCCGTCCAACACAACCGACCGCGCGCCGCTGACCGTCGCCACCCGGCAAGGCGAGATTCGGGATATCGGCACGCGCTTTACCGTGCGCGACGACGGCGCCCACACGCAGGTCGCTGTCTTCGACGGCATCGTACTCGTGCGTCCCACACACGGTGCGCACACGCAGCGGCTCGACGCCGGGCAAGCGGCGAGCTTCTCATCCAGCGCCATCGAGCCGTTGGCCGAATCCACGCCGTTCGACGAAAACGCCGCAGCATGGACGCGCGCGCAACTCGTCGTCGAACGCATTCGCCTCGGCGATCTCGTCGAGACGCTCTCGCACTATCGGCGCGGTGTCCTCCGCTGCGATGCCGCCGTCGCCGATCTTCTGGTGAGCGGCGTGTTCTCGCTCGCCGACACCGACCGGGCGCTGGCAAGTCTGGCCGTCGGCCTGCCCGTCGAGACGGTCTATCGCACGCGGTACTGGGTGACGGTCAAGGCGCGATAGCGATGGCACGTCACGTCTGACGCCCCGGCTCGCCAAGTCCTGCCAACTTTTTTCAGATTTTTTCCAAATCGGTTGAGGGTTTGCCGATCTCGTTCGGAATACCTGTATGCGCTGGTGCGGCATGACCGCACCGGCATCCCTTTCCGAACCTTCTGGCTCTCCAGACCTGACCACCGTGTTCACGAACGTGTTGACTCCCGACGCCGCCCTGCAGCGCCCGACGCCGCGCTTGAAGCCCTCTTCCGCAGCCCTTCGTCCCGCTGTCGCCCTGCTGATCGCCCTCGCAGCCGCAAGCGTTGCCGAGCGCGCCACCGCTGCGCCCGCATCCACTGCCGCCCCCGTCGCGCAAAACGCCGCCGATGCGCATCGCGCATGGCAGATCGCCCCCGGCACACTCGACGCCGTGCTCAACCGGTTTGCCAACGCGGCAGGCATCGAGTTGGTCATCGATGCGTCGCTCACGCAAGGACGTCAGAGCACCGGCCTGCACGGCGACTACACGTTGACGCAAGCGCTGTACCAACTGCTTTCGCCGCATCAGTTGCAGGCGATGCGCAGCAGTCAGGGCGTCTACACGCTGCGCGCCGCCTCACAAGACACCAGTGCGGCGGTCGCAGGCGACGGCGTGTTGCTGCCGACAACGCACGTCGTCGCGCAGGCCGTCGGCCTGCCGGAAGCGTACGATGGCGGACAGGTCGCGCGCGGCGGACGTCTCGGCCTGCTCGGCAACAAGGACTTCATGGATGTGCCGTTCAACGTCACGTCCTATACGGCCAAGACGATTCAGGACCAGCAATCGACCACGCTGGCCGACGTGCTCGACAACGACCCGTCGGTCCGCTTCACGACGTCGAGCGGCCACATGTACGAAAACTTCAGCGTGCGCGGCTTCCCGCTGACGGCCGACGAAGTCTCGCTCAACGGCATGTTCGGCCTGTCGCCGTACGGCCACGTGCCGACCGAGTTCATCGAACGGGTCGAAGTGCTCAAGGGACCGAACGCGCTACTCAACGGCATGTCGCCGTCGGGCGCGGTCGGCGGCGCGATCAATGTGGTGACGAAGAAGGCGGAAAGCGCGCCGCTCACACGCGTGACCGCCGACTATCTGTCGGACTCGCAATTCGGCGTGCAGGCCGACATCGGCCGACGCTTCGGCGACAACGAACAGATCGGCATTCGCTTTAACGGCGCACTGCGCGACGGGCGCACCACGCTCGAAGGTCAGAACAAGCGTCGCGAATTCGGCTCCGTCGCGCTGGATCTGAAGACGGACCGCGTCCGTATCGGCCTCGACGCCTATACCGACTCGGAGAAGTACACCGGCGGCAGTCCGTGGATGGCGACCTTCGCAACGAAAGTCGTCGCTCCGCCCGCTTCGGGCACCAACGTGCTGCGCGGAGAGTTCGGCAATCTCGAAAGCACCGGCGTACAACTGCGCGGTGAGGTCGATGTGACCGACGCCATCACGGCCTACGCCGGTATCGGCGCATTGAGCTACCGCTACTCCGGCTTCATCACCGGCACGCGCACCGGGCCGATCAAGGCGGACGGCAGCTACACCGGCGCAACCTATTTCCAGCGTGGCTGGACCGACACCCTCTCGCTCGACGCGGGTGTTCGCACGCGTTTTCGCACCGGCCCGCTCAAGCATGAGCTGACGCTCTCGGCCACGTCGCTCGACACGACCAGCGGCAACGTCTTCACGACGAGCGCGAACTACAACTCGAACATCTACGCCCCGGTCAATCCGACGCTGGCCAAAGACGCCGGTTCGGCCCCGAAAACCGCCGAATCCACGCTCTCCAGCTTTGCACTGGCCGACACCGTCTCGATGTTCCAGGACCGCGTGACGCTGATCGCCGGTTTGCGCAGCCAGCGCGTTCGCGCTGCCGCCTTCTCGGCGACGACCGGCGCGCGCACGTCCAACTACGACGAGAACGCCATCACCCCGGCCTTCGGTCTCGTGCTCAAACCCTTCGGGCCGAACGTTTCGCTCTACGGCAATTACATCGAAGGCCTTACGCAAGGCGGCATGGTCACGGACGTGAGCGCCGCCAACTACGGACAGGTCTTCGCGCCGTATCGCAGCAAGCAGGCTGAGTTCGGCGTGAAGTGGGACGCAGGCAGCTTCACGAACACGCTCTCGTTCTTCCAGATCACCAAGCCGGGCATGATCAAGGACGTCGCGACCAACACCTACAACCCGGACGGCGAGCAGCGTAACCGCGGCGTGGAATGGAACGTCTTCGGCGAATTCACGCCGCGCTGGCGTGTGCTGGGCGGTGTGGCCTACACGCGTGGCGAGCTGACCAAAACGGCGGGCAATCTCTACAACGGCAACACGCCGTACGGTGTGCCGAAGTGGACGGCCAACCTCGGCACCGAATGGGACTTGCCGTGGGTGCCGGGCGTGACACTCACCGGTCGCATGATCACAACCAGCTCGCAGTATGTGAACTCGGCCAACACACAGCAGATCGGTGGATGGACGCGCTATGACGTCGGCGCGCGCTATGCCACACGTGTTTACGGCAAAGGCGTGGTGTTCCGTGCTGCTGTCGAAAACGTCACCAATCGCATTGCATGGTCGGGCACGTTCAACGACGGTTACGTGATCCAGAACGCCCCGCGCACGTTCAAGCTCTCCGCCAGCGTCGACTTCTGAGGTTCGCCATGACATTCCCTATGATTCGGGCGACGGCGGTCGCCGTCGCGCTCGTTGCGTCCGGCGGCATGACGAGCCTCGCGCTGGCAGCCCCGACACCGTCCGACGCCGCTTGCGCGAGCGATCCTCACGCACCGCAATACCGGCTTGGACTCGTGAGTCCGCGTCTGCTCGCATTGAATGCGACGCTATGCACGGGTGGTAATACCGACGCCTTCTGGCAAGAAGTCAGTGCGACGGGCACGCCGATGATCGAGGTAGTTGCACCGGGTGCCATCACCGGCGACGAGATGGCCTCGCCGCTCGCAGCGCCCCCCGGCAAAGTGTCGCTGATGACCTTTCTCTGGCGCGGCCATCCGCATAACGTGCGCATTCTGGGGGCGCCGTCCGGCGATCATGACGACATGCGTCAGTTGGGCAACAGCGACGTCTGGTACCGCAGCTACGTCGTGCCCGACAGCACCCGGCTGTCCTACCAGCTCGCGCCGAACGTCCCCGACGTCGAAGGCACGCCAATGGAGCGTCGTCGGGCGGTCCTGAAGACGTTGCAGGCCGACCCGCTCAACCGCCATCCATTCACGGTGGAAGGCTTCGACGGCAAGCGCAGCGTGAAGTCGTCGGTCGTCCTGCCCGACGCCCCGCCGCAACCGTGGATCGAACGCCGTGCCGATGTACCGTCGGGCACCCTGCAAGCCACACGCTTCACCAGCAAAGTGCTCGGCAATACGCGCGACGTCTACGTCTATCGTCCTGCGGGATATCGTGCGGATGACGCCTCGCGAGGCCTGCTCGTGGTGTTCGACGCACACGCCTATGTGAACACCGTGCCCACGCCGGTGATTCTCGACAACCTGATCGCCGAGGGACGAATCCCGCGAACGGCTGCGCTCATCGTCGGCGTGATCGACGGCAGCACCCGAGGCAAGGAGCTACCGCCGAATCCGGCGTTCGCGCGGTTCCTGTCCGATGAACTGATGCCGTGGGCCAAGGCACAGGGCGTGTCCGCATCCGCCGAACACACGGTGGTTGCCGGATCGAGTTACGGGGGACTGGCGTCGGCATGGGCAGCCCATGAAGCACCGCAGTGGTTCGGCAACGTGCTCTCGCAGTCGGGGTCATATTGGTGGGCGCCGTCGCAAGGCGATGCCGACGCGCGCGAATCCGGTTGGTTGATCCGTCAGTACGCTGACGGCCCGCGTCTGCCTGTGAAGTTCTACCTTGAATCGGGGCTGTTCGAAGACCGACGCGGGCCGACCGGTATCGGCACGTCCGGCCGTCACATGCGCGATGTGTTGCGTGCGAAGGGCTACCGCGTGACGTACACGTCGACCGCCACCGGACACGACTACCTGCACTGGCGTGGTTCGCTGGCGTGTGGATTGATGGCGCTCATCGGCACGCCTGACACGCAACGCGCCTTGCAAGCGCGTCCGGCCGCGCCAGGGAGTCTCGCTGCCGTGTGCTCGATGCCGTCGTTCGGGAACGGTGGCGACCGTCCGTAACCTCAGACGGCTTCAGCCTGCCTTCGCGACTTTGCCTGGCCGGGGCGAGCGCGTCGCCAACGGGGATGCCTTCGCCCCCTTCGCTCCTTTCATGCTGGCAAGCCGCATCAGACGCTGAAACTGCGGGCATGCAAGATGCTCCGTCGCCGGACACTCCGCTGCGTGGCGCAAGCCGTCACGCAACGCGCTCAGTTGCCGGATCGTCTTGTCGATGTCCTCCGCCTTCGCCTGCAACCGCTCACGGTCGATGTTCGCCTTACCTTGCGGCAACAACATCGTGGCGATGTCGTCCAGCGAGAATCCGGCCGTGCGGCCCAATGCGATGAGCGACAGCGTCTGCAAGACCGACTCATCGTATTGCCGTCGCAACCCGCGTCGGCCCGTCGCGGCAATCAGCCCCTTCTCTTCGTAAAACCGCAGCGTGGACGGCGGCACACCCGCACGCGCG
Organism: Pandoraea sp. NPDC090278; assembly: GCF_044772185.1. Classification (NCBI taxonomy): domain Bacteria; kingdom Pseudomonadati; phylum Pseudomonadota; class Betaproteobacteria; order Burkholderiales; family Burkholderiaceae; genus Pandoraea; species Pandoraea sp. NPDC090278. The sequence goes on from NZ_JBIVYJ010000001.1 coordinate 1,374,648, forward strand.
ACGACGTCGCCAATGTCCAGTGTCATGTCGAGACTCCCGCTTGACTTCAAGTTGACTTGAATTCGTATAGTGCCCTAATCGCGGACTCGCCGTCTCGGCGCGGATGCCCTATCGATTCAGGAGATTGACAATGACAACGCTCACGCTCGCCGCGCAGATCCTTGCGATCGGTGTATTCGCCACGGTTGTGATGGACCTCTGGGCGCTGTTGCTTCGCCGCGTCTTCGGCATCGCATCGCTCGACTTCGCGATGGTCGGGCGCTGGCTTGGGCACATGCCTGCAGGTCGCTTCGCTCACGCCGGTATCGCCCGTGCGACGCCCGTCACCGGTGAGAAAGCGCTCGGGTGGTTCGCGCACTACGCCATCGGGGTCGGCTTCGCCGCCGCCCTCGTCATGCTCGCGGGTGCCGCCTGGCTGGATGCGCCAACGTGGCTCCCGGCGGTCGCGTTCGGTGTGGCCACCGTCGTGATGCCCTTCTTCGTCATGCAACCCGCGTTCGGCGCTGGTGTTGCCGCCAGCAAAACACCCAAACCGGCGCAGGCACGCCTGCGCAGTCTGATGACGCACACAGTGTTCGGTCTGGGTTTATATGCGGGTGCGTGGGTGGTCAGCGTCGCAATGGCCATCATCGCCGCCTAGGGCTGAGCGCAAGTCCGCGCGAACGCCCCCTTCGCGCTTGAGCTGTCACGGACGCCGTACTATAGTGGCCGACGCCATGTCGCACTCGTTGCGCCGTGGCGTCCTCACAAAATTGTATGGCGGCACAGGGCACCGTGGCACGCCGACTCAAGGATTTCGCCCACTATGGACACCACTGTCGTCGAGAGCTGGAAGGATTTCATGGAGCTGTCCTCCCGCTTCGAAGGCTGGGCGTTTCGCGGGCAGCAAGACGCTCGCTGGCATCTGCAAAGTTCGTTGTCCCGCTACCTGCACGCCTACGTGTCGGACAAGGAGCAGTGGCGCAGCCGGGAGGCCCGCGCGATTCGCATCTTCCGTCGCAAGGCGCACAACCATGTGCCCTGGCCCGAACTGCTGCACGACGACCTGCGCTGCCTCGGGCTGATGCAGCACCACGGCGCGCCCACTCGTCTGCTCGATTTCACCAAGTCGCCGTTCGTGGCGGCGTTCTTTGCACTGGAACGCGCGACGTCCGACTCCGCCATCTTTGCGCTCAACACGCCCGCGCTGTACGACGACCGCGCACGACCGCGCCATGCGCCGTGGCTCACGCGCGACACGATCGACCCGCGCGTTAAAGGGAATATGGAGAAGTACTTTCTCGGCAACGACAACGAAGTGGTCTGGTTCGGCGAGCCGGAGGAAATGGATGGCCGTCTGATCGCGCAGTCCGGCACCTTCGTCGTGCCCGGTGTGATCGACCGGCCGATGCATCGCATTCTGGACGGCTACGAGAGCGACGAACCGCTGCTGCGCAAGATCGTGCTGCCGGTCGCGCTGCGCGCCGATGCCATGAAGTGGCTCTACCGGATGAACGTCACGAACGCGTCGCTGTTTCCGGATCTCGACGGACTCGCGCGCTCGATTGCCGTCGAAATCGAAATGGTCTGGCCGACGCAGACGCTGGGGTGATGCTGAGGTAACGCGGGCGGCACGGCGATGTTCAGCGTCGCATCACATCAACCGTTCGAGGAAACTCGCGCCACCTGACTTGCGCGCGGCTTTGTTGGCGTACATGCGCTGATCGGCCACGCGGATCAATTCGCTCATGGACTCACCGTCGTCGGGGAACACGGCGACGCCCACGCTCACCCGTACCGTCAGGCTCGCATCGTTCACCGAGATCGCCTGTTCGATCTCCGCGCGCAGCCGGTTGACGGCGAAGTCGATCCGCTCGACGATCTCGGCGTCCTGCACGATGGCGACGAACTCGTCGCCCGAATGCCGCGCCACAAAGCCACAGTCCGACACCCCGGCCTTCATGCGGCGTCCAATCTCCTTGAGCAGCAGATCGCCGGTCGCGTGTCCGAGGCTGTCGTTCACGTCCTTGAATCCATCGATATCGGCGACGAGCAGCGCCAGCTTGCCGTTGGTGCGCTGCGCGCGGCGTACCGCTTCGCTGGCGAATTCGCCAAACGTGCGGCGATTCGGCAGTCCGGTCAGTTCGTCGAAGCGCGCGGCGTTGTAGAGGTCGTCGATGAGTTGCTTGCGCTCGATGGCCAGCGCCGTCTGATCGCAGACGAACGCCAGTAGCCGCTGTGCCGCTTCCGCCTGCAACGCCTTCACAGGCCCGTAAATCATGAGCGTGCCGACAGCGCGCCGTGCCGTATGCATGGGCAACACCGCCAGCGCGTGCCGTGCGGCTTCAACGTTATCATCTAATGAGAATGGCTCGGTGCGCACGTGAACAGCATCCGTCGCAGGATCGGCATCGGGCACCGTCTCGATCAGTTGCCAGAGCGGCTCTTGCGCATTGGTGGCGTGCGTCGAAAGCGCTTCTGCCTGCGTCCAGTCGAGCAGCGGGACGTCCGTGCTGTCGCGGTACTGATAAGCCTTGTCCCACACGCGCAGGTCCGCGTCGCAAGTCGCGACGACGATAGCGTCGATGGGAAACAGCGTGCCCAGCGTGTCGTGGACGGCCTTGCAGAGGGAGCGAATGTCGGCGGCGTCGTGAGCCGCTTCGGAAATCGAGTAGGTGGCGCGCTGCAAGGCTTCGGCCCGTTTGCGGGCCGAGACGTCGCGGGCGACGCCGATACGCATGCCATGCTCTTCGGACCAACGCGCCGACCACATGATGTGGACGTAATGGCCGTCCTTGTGGATGTAACGGTTTTCGAACCCGATCCGCGGGCGTCCCGCCATGACCAGCTTCGATTCTTCGATGGTCCTGTCGCGGTCTTCCTTCGCCACGAAATCGATCATCGAGCGCCCCATCAACTCTTGCGAGCTATAGCCGAGAATAGCTTCGCAGGCCGGACTCACGTACACGAGAGTGCCGGACCGATTGACGAGAAACACTGCGTCCAGCAGCAACTCCATGCAACTCGCCAGGACGTCTTTTGTTACGAATTCCATTTATTTCGAACGGCCATGAAGCGCCCGGCCCGTATAAGGCAATCTCAACATGTGAATATTTCATCACCATGACAACGCAAGACTTGCGATTGCCTTCCTGCGACGGTCGTTGCCAGGACTGACCGGCCGGGCCGACCGATTTCGCTTAAAAAATCAATTGCTTGACCCAACGCGGTGTGACGACATCCGCCGCACATTCTGCCCGCACCTTGCTGCATGCTGCCGCGTACTCGGTGCGGAGCAGCTTGATTCTCGCCGCCACCGGGTGACGGAATCCCAACTCCCGGTCGCTGAAGCCCACCCGGTCGACGTATCGCGTGCCGTCCGGTAAAGCGCCTCGAATTTCGTAATAAATTACCCCGTCGCGCGAATACTTCACCACTTTGGCTGCCATCTTGTCCCGATTCTTATTCGTTATTGCCCGCCCTTCTTCCCCCCGATATTTTTGACTGCCCGGGTTTCGGTGATTGTCACTTGGACTTTTCAAATTAGCAACCGGCAAAACTGACCCGTGGTGCCCGCGCGACGGGGCTTTGCGGGCGAAACCAACGATACTCGGAACGACCGCTCGCCATGCGACGGAGGCATGCACCACAGGAATTCATCCGTAATTTTTATTCTTCTAATTACATCGGAATACGAATTAAATATCCTGAGACGATCGACAATTCATCGCCGATAATTGTTGTGCGTCGCGGCGGCATACTCACGCGTCGCGACGCCGCTCGACACCGGCAGTGGGATGCCCGACTTCGGCAGCGAACCGGTGTAGTAACCTGACTCGCCTTCGCCCTCTTCATTGCGTCGGCGACTCACGACAGGAGACATTCATGACGAAGCTCGTCACATGTGTTTGGTTCAACGGTGAGGCCCGCCAGGCCGCCGAATTCTACGCAGCCACCTTTCCCGACAGTCACGTTCAGGCGCGCCACGTTTCGCCCATTCCGGGTATTGGCGCCGGGCAAGAACTGACGGTCGAGTTCACCGTGCTGGGCCAGCCGTTCGTCGGCCTGAACGGTGGCCCGGAGTTCAAGCCGAACGAGGCGATCAGCTTCATGGTCGTCACGAAGGATCAGGAAGAGACCGACCGCTACTGGAACGCCATCATCGGCAACGGCGGCGCCGAATCGGCTTGCGGATGGTGCAAGGACCGCTGGGGATTCTCGTGGCAGATCACGCCGAAGCGACTGCTCGATCTCATGGCCGATCCCGATGTCGCCAAAGCGCGCCGTGCGATGGAAGCCATGATGACCATGCACAAGATCGATATCGCCACGCTCGACCGCGCCGCAACGGGCTGAAGAACTTGTACAACCGGCTGGCGACCGCTTCCGGACATTTGGACGTGCGAGTGCGCCGACGTCGCCGGTCGCGCGGGCATCGCCGTGACGTTTTGCGGTGACGTGCTTGACGTTACCCGCGCATTGCGTATAGAGTCACCGCATGACGAATACCGCCCTCCTCCGTTCGCAGACGCTGCGCGTTGCCCTTCCGGGACAACGGGGTGCGTTCGTCAAAAGCAAAAAACAGTCGCTCAACTGACCGGAGCGTGCTGTTCCGTCAGTTGAGCGACGGAATAGCCACGTGGACCGGCAGTCCCGCCCAGCGCCCAGTGCGCGCCTGCAATACCTGCACCGCCCCGCATCACCGGCCAATCTGCCCCGAACACCACGCGTCAAATCTTGCGTCGCCCTGCTGAACGGTTTCCGTACAAGGTCACCACACGTTCATCGCATTCGTATCAGGGAGACACCATGCAAGACACGCAATCGCCCATCGCCGCCAACCCAACTGCTTCGCTGCACGCACCGTCAGCCTTTCGCGGGATCTGGCTGCCGCTCATCACGCCCTTCAAGCGCGAAGGCGCACACACCCCGGTCGATCACACCGCACTGCGGCGGCTCGTTGCGCACTATCGTCACTCGGGGATTGCAGGCTTCGTGATCTGCGGCACGACCGGTGAAGCGGCCGCATTGGAAGACGACGAACAGATCGCTGTGCTTGAGACCGTATTGGCAGAAGCCGACGGACTGCCTGTCATCGCCGGTCTCGCGGGGAATCATCTCGGGCATACGCTCGCACGCGTGGGCGCCCTGAACGCACTGCCGCTCGCCGGTGTGCTGACGCCCGCGCCGTATTACATCCGCCCGTCGCAGGCGGGACTCGTCGACTGGTTCCACGCGCTGGCCGACCGCTCGGCAGCGCCGCTGGTGCTCTACGACATTCCGTATCGCACAGGGGCGACGCTGACGCTGGAGACACTGCTCACGCTGGCCGGTCACGCCAACATTCGCGGCATCAAGGATTGCGGCGGCAACGCGCACACGACGCAGGCGCTAATCGCCGACGGGCGTCTGTCTGTCCTTGCCGGTGAAGATCATCAACTGCTGTCGACACTGACGATGGGCGGTCACGGCGCGATCATTGCGTCGTCGCATTGCCGTCCAGCCCATTTCGCCGCGCTCTATCGTGCCGTACGCGCACAGCAACTCGACGTCGCGCGCGTGCTCTTTCATGCACTCATGCCGGTCGTGAAGCTGTTGTTTGCCGAAGCGAACCCTGGCCCCGTGAAGGCGTGGCTCGCGCGCGAAGGCTGGCTTGAAGACGTGCTGCGTGCACCGATGACGAGTGCGTCACCGGCGCTTGCGCAGCAGTTGGTAGATGCCGTCGCCGCCATCGACACGGCATTCGGTGCGAAGGCGGCGCAAGGCGCGACGGTCGCCGACGCTGCCTGACGGGAAGACGGCGATGGGCGCGTCGTCAGCCGACGACGCGCAGATGCCTGTCGTCTGGGGCTGCAAGCCTCGGCGTCATGGACACCGGATGATGCGCGAAGCCACCGTGCACACCGACGCTGCTGTCCACGCGGAACTTCGACGTCTCGCTCACAAGGTCGGAAGCCTGCTGACGCATATGCTCGGCCGCCGCCGCAGCCTCTTCGACGAGCGCGGCGTTCTGCTGCGTCACCTGATCCATCTGTGCGACGGCCTGATTGACCTGTTCGATGCCGCGTGCCTGCTCGTCGCTCGCCGCTGCGATTTCGGTGATGAGTTCGCTCACACGACGCACGGACACCACGATCTGATCCATCGTGCGACCTGCGACTTCCACGCGCGACGAGCCGTCCTGCACCTGCTGAACCGATGCCGCGATCAGTTCGCGGATGTCCTTTGCGGTGCCTGCCGAGCGCTGCGCCAGCGTGCGCACTTCGCCCGCCACGACAGCGAACCCGCGACCTTGCTCGCCCGCACGCGCAGCTTCCACTGCGGCATTGAGCGCGAGAATGTTGGTCTGGAAGGCAATGCCTTCGATAGCGGTGATCATCTCGCTCATGCGTGCCGAGGCGCTGGCCATCGCCTGCATCGTCTCTACGACGGCACGCACACTGTGCGCCCCTGCGTCGGCCACGCCCGACGCCTCTTGCGACAGACGCTTCGCCTCGACGGCGTGCTCCACGTTCTGACGCACGGTCGACGTCAGTTCTTCCATCGACGCCGCCGTCTCCTCGAGCGAGGCGGCTTGCTCTTCCGTACGTTGCGACAGATCCGTGTTGCCCTGCGCGATCTCACGCGCTGCGGTGTCGATGGCACCCGATGCGCCCTGAATGTTGCGCACCAGATGACTCAGTTGTGCGATGGCCGTATCCAGCGCATTGGCCATCTCGCCGATTTCGTCGCGGCTTTCCACTTGCACGCGATGCGTCAGATCGCCGTTGGCGAGCGCCGAAGCCCCTTCCGAGACGGCGCGCACCGGACGCGTCACCGAACGCGCAATCGCCACGCCTGCCACCACGGACAACGTCACCGACAGCAACAACGTCGCGAACAGCCACACGCGTGCCGACAGATAGGCGTCGTTCGCGTCGGCTGCTTCCTTTGCGCTCACGGCTTTGCCGACACCCATCAGGTCGTCGAGCGGCGAGAAGAACGCCAGTTGCGCCTTCTGGAGACTGCCCAGCAGTTGCGCCTTGGCACCGGCGTAGTCGCCGTTGTGCACGAGCGTCTTGAACGCGTCGAGTTGCTTGCCGTATTCCGCGCTAGCCTGCGTGAGCGTCTGATAGAGCGCCTTGCCCTTCTCCGTGTAGAACATCGTCGCCATGCCGTCGATGCTCTTCAGGTTCGCCTGACGCAGCTCGTCGATCTTCTTCAGACGCGTGTCGAGCTGCGAAGCGTCTTCGGACATCGCGATGTCGCGCAGCAGCACAGCCACATAGGACGCGCGATCCTTCAGGTTATGGAATTCGAGAATCTTGTTGTTCAGGTCGGACACGATGAGCTGCGTGTTCGTGTCCATCGTCGCCATCTTCGTCACGGCGACGACCGCCACGACCAACAGCATGAGAACGTTGAGGGAAAAGGCGGCGGCGAGCCGTTTGCTGATACTCAGATTCTTGAACATCGGTGGTTGCGCGATTCGTCCTGGGGGTCTTGGTTTCGCCCTGCCGCCAGCACGCGTGGCAGGTCTCTGTCTCTCTCCGTACCGCTTTCGGTACCTCTGACGAGACTTAACGAGTGCTTTTGACGAAACTTGAGCCTTGCCGCGACAAATTCGCGCGACTCCCCGCAAACGCCCGCCAGACAAGGCGTTCCACCGATGGAAACGTGCACCGAAATGGAATCGGAACAACGCGAATTGCGTATCCATCACATATATCAAGCCACCTGATTACATCGACGTTGAACGCAATGCCGAACGGGTGACGACGATGCGGGTTGCGTCCCGTTCAGGAAACGACGGATTTCGCCGCGACCGGCCCTGTCGATGCTGCACGCGTTCCCCATTGCACGACGAGCATGCCCAGGACTATGAGCGCTACACCGGCAATGCGCGCGAGATTGACAGGCTTGGCGGCAAGTCCCATCAGCCCGAAGTGGTCGATGATCAGCGACGCGACGACCTGCCCCGCCACCACACAGACGATGAAGTTCGCAGCGCCCAGACGCGGCGTGAGCACCAGCGCCGCCGTAATGTAGGCCACGCCCGCAATACCGCCGATCCACAGCCACCACGGCCCGCGCGCGGCAGTGCCGATGTCCGGCAATCCGGCGCGCATGCCGATCAGCACGGGCAGCACAACGATGAGACTCACGAGCAACGACGCCACCGTCGCCCACAGCGGGTGACCCAGCGCACGCCCGAGCGCTGCGTTACTGCCAGCCTGAAACGGGACGACAGCACCGGCCAGCATCGCAATGACGAGCGGCAACAAGACAGTCGCGGGGATTTGGGGTGTCAACGACGCATTCATGGGGGGACCTCTCTATACGTAAATATTGCTTGCCTTCAGCATGAATCATCCATTTCAATAATGGAAATTCGAATTCGTCACACAAACTATTCATCACATGGATGATCTGCGTCGAATCGACCTCAATCTGCTGCTGACGCTGCACGCCTTGCTGGCGGAGCGCCATGTGTCGCGCGCAGCGCTACGTCTGCATCGCAGTCAGCCCGCAGTGAGCCACGCGCTCGCGCAGTTGCGCGGCATCTTCGACGACCCGCTGCTGGTACGGCGCGACGGCGGCCTCGCACTGACTTCGCGGGCACTGGAACTACAACGTCCGCTTGAAGACGCCCTCGATCAGTTGCAAGGGTTGTTGCACGCACCGGCGTTCGATCCACGTCGGGCGAAGCGCACCTTTCGTATCGCGCTGTCCGATTACGGCTCGCGCGTGGCGCTGCCTCAGCTCACGCGTCGCGTGCGAGAGCACGCACCGGGCATCGATCTCGCAGCCACGCAAGCGAGCCGCGAAGCGATGCTCACCCAGCTACTCGACGGTGAAATCGATTTGGCTTTGGGTGTGTTTCACGAGTTTCCGGGGGAATTGGAGACGCAGACGCTGTTCGAAGAAACATTCGTCTGTCTGGCGGATCGCACCACGCTGCCTGCGCGTGGCGGTCTGGCGATGGCGGCATGGCTGGCGCGCCCGCACGTGCTGGTCGCGATGCGTCCGGGGGCGGACAACGAAATCGATCAGGCGCTCGCAGAGTTAGGACACACGCGGCGCGTGGCCGTCACGCTGCCGCACTGGAGCATCGCGCCGGAGTTGATTGCGGGGACGGATCTGATTCTGACGGTCGCGCAAACCGCTGTCGCGCATCTGCGTCACGACCGGCAGTTGCGACGCTTCGCCGCGCCGTTCGCGATACCGCCGTTCCTGTTTCAAGCGGTATGGCATGCCCGTCGCGACGTCGACCCCGCGCATCGGTGGCTGCGCGAGCAGATCGCGGAGATCTGCCGCTAGAATCCACCGCTTGCCGTCAGTTGTCTTCGAGGAAGCCGCTGTCGATAGCGTCGGCGATCATCCGGTCAGCGAGTTCTCCGAGCGCGGGGGATGCATCGCCGATTACATGCATCAGCTTGCGCACCTGCGACGCTTTGATCGAGCGCTCGCCCCAGACGCGACCATGCGTGTGATAGCTGTGAAGCAGCGGCTGAAGCCGGTCCATCGCACGTGCAAACTTCGCGTCGACGGTTTCGCGCGCTTCGAACTCCTCCCAGAGCGCACGATACGATTGCGCCTGATCCGTGGGCAACAGATTGAAGATGCGCTCGGCCGCCGCCTGCTCGCGTTCGTGCTGATCCTGCGCGGCCACGGCGTCGTAGGCGTAGGTGTCGCCCGCATCGATCTCGACCAGATCGTGGATTAGCAGCATGAGCATGACGCGGGGAATCTGAGTGCCCTGAGGCGCATATTCGGCCAGCACCGTCGCCATCAACGCCATTTCCCAGCTGTGCTCAGCGTCGTTCTCGAAACGCTTGCCAGTGATCAGCAACGTATTGCGCCAGGTTTCCTTGAGCGCATCCACCTCGCGCATGAACAACAACTGTGCCTTGAGACGCGCAGGCACGTCGATTCTGCTGAAATCGCTCGGAATGTTTACGCTCACCGCCTCCGGTTCTGCGTGCGCTGCGTCGCGTTGATTACGCTTGTCCATCTGATGCTCCATTGGGTAGCCCACGATTATCGCCGCGATTCCCGTTCATGGTGCATCAGCATGAGCGCTTATCCCTTGCCCAGCGGCGGACGGCTCGGAAAGCCCGCCATATTGCTCAGTTGCGCCAGCTCGTTGGCCGCTTCGAGCATCAGCCCGGAGAACTCGTGGATCTTCTTCGCCGTGAGCCTCACCCGGGGCGCTGCGAGACTGATAACGCCCACGCAACGCGAGCCGCTCACGACCGGCACCGCCACCGCCGCCATGCGTGGCGCGAAGACTTCGTCGATCATCGCGTAACCGCGCACGCGCGCCGCATGCAGAAAACCCAGCAGCGCCTTGAGCGTCGTCGGCGCGTTCGGGCCAAACTCGTTCGGCTGCCCGAAGCCTTGCTTGAGCACGAGTGACGCGGCCTGTTCGTCGGTCATCGTCATGAGCCATGCATGGCCCGTCGACGTGCAGGAGAGTTGCGCGGCATGCCCCATGTCCGGGTCGTAGCGAAAACCCGTTCGCTGTCCGTCGGCGCGGCCCACCCAGATGATGGCGTCGCAGTCGACCAGCGACAGACGCACCAGCCCGGCCGTCTGCGCAGCGAGACGCTCGATGATCGGCTGCGCGATGTCCGCGATGCCCGTCAGGCTCAGGAATTCGAGGCCGTTCGACGTCATGCGCATCGTGAGGATGTACCGGCCATGATCGACCAGTTGCCTGACATACCCGCTCTCGACCAGTTCGGTCAGCACGCGGTGACAAGTGCTGCGCGGCAACGACAGCGCTTCGGCAATCGCGACAAGGCCCGCGCCCTCACCTTCCGACGCCAGCAAATCGAGAATTTTCAGCCCGTTTTTTAGTGACATCCGACGTCATCTTCCATAATGTGGAATGGAGTTCCGGTCTGGAACGACCTCTCCGGTGCGCGCAAACAATAGCACTTGTTCGTCGCCAGAAACGAACGTTTCAATATATCGAGAACTCAGGAGACAACATGTCAACTTTGGTGGATTCGGACCTGAGCGTGGAAGCACAATCCACGCAGGCCCAAATGATGGCGCGTCGGGCGGTCGCGGGGGCGACGGTCGGCACCGCGCTCGAATGGTTCGACTTCGCGCTCTACGGTGTGGTCGCGGCCACGATCTTTCCCAAGCTGTTCTTCCCGTCACTCGATCCGACGGCGTCGCTACTCGCTTCGCTTGCGAGCTTCTGGGCCGGACTGGCCGCACGCCCGCTTGGTGCAGTGATCTGCGGCATGCTCGGCGACCGCTGGGGACGTCGCAAACTGATGCTGATCACCGTGTCGGTGATGGGCGCTTCGTCGTTTCTGATGGGGCTGCTTCCCACGTACGCGCAAGTCGGCATCATTGCGCCGACGCTGCTGGTGACGCTGCGCATCATTCAGGGCTTCGCCCTTGGCGGCGAGTCGACCGGTGCGCAACTGATGGCCGTGGAGCACGCGAGCGCCGAGCGGCGCGGGTGGTATTCCGGCTTGCTGGGCATCTGCTCGCCGCTGAGCCAGATCCTCGCCAACTTCTCGCTCTTCGCACTCGCCAGCCTGCTCTCGCCGGACGCCTTCGAATCGTGGGGATGGCGCGTGCCGTTCCTCGCCAGCTTCGTGCTCGTGCTGTTGGGGATTTACATTCGCCGCAAGGTCAACGAGACGCCCGCATTCGAAGCACTCAAGAAAGACGGGCAACGCGCCCGCGTGTCGAACCCGCTCGGCATCGTCTTCAAGCATCATTGGCGCACGGCCCTTCGTCTGACGCTGTTCTTCTGCGGCCCCGCCGCGCTGTTCTATCTGATCGTGGTGTTCTCGCTCAGCTACCTGACCAAACAGCTCGGCGTGCCCAAGCAAACGGGGTTCATGCTGTTGATGGTGGCGAACGTCTGCGCCATCGTGGGCGCGCTCGCAGGCGGCTATCTGAGCGACCGGATCGGACGCAAGCGTGCCCTGCTGCTCGGTTCGTTCTGCACGTTGGTCTGCTGCCTGATCTACTTCCCGATCCTGGGTCAGAACTCGCTGGCCTTGACGATGGTCGTGATGGGCGCGTTCCTCGGTTTCACGCAATTCCAGAGCGGCATTCAGCCTGTGTGGTTCGCGGAGTCCTTCCCGACCGAAGCCCGCTACACCGGGTCAGCCCTGTCGTACTCGGGGGCCAATCTGCTGACGGGCGGGCCGATGCCCATCGTCGCCGTGGCGCTGCTTAACGCCTTCCACGGTTCACCCTGGGCCATCGTCGCGGTGTGCGGCTCGCTGAATCTGCTTTCCTTCCTGATGATCGCCATCTCGCCCGAATCGAAGGGCACGCCCCTGGACCGATCATCCACTCACTGACGTCATGACCCGAAAACTCTACATCCTCAACGGCGCGAACCTGAACATGCTGGGTTTGCGAGAGCCACAACTTTACGGCACCACCACGCTGGCAGACATCGAGCAAAACTGTCTGAAGCTTGCCGCGACGCTGGAATTCGATTGCGTGTTCCGTCAAACGAACAGCGAGAGCGAACTGGTTGGCTGGATTCAGGAGGCGTTCCTTCAGGACGCGGCGCTGATCCTGAATCCTGCTGGCTTTTCCTTCGGACGGATTCCCGTGCTGGACGCCGTCAAGCTGCTGGCGCGGCCCGTGGTGGAGCTACACATCACCAATATTCATCGACGCTCGGAGGAGTATCGCCATTCAACGATTTCCGTCGCGGCGACGGCGGTGATCTGCGGCGCGGGGGCGAACGGGTATCTGCTCGCCATCCGCGCGATTGACGATCTGTGGAACGCCCCGCGCTGACCTCAGAGACCGAGTCCCGTCAACAGGCCATCGATCTGGCGCACATAAGCCGGTTTGTCGTACTTGACCAGCGCCATGCGCCAGAGGCCTTGCAGGAACGTCACGAGAATCTGGGCGACGGTCTCGACGTCCAGCGTCGACGGCAATCGGCCTGTCTTGCGGTCTTCTTTCAACCGCTTCACCAACGCCGAGCGCAACTGATGCAGCCCCAGCTCGGCGCGCTCACGTAGCTCCGGCTCGGCTAGCACCTCGTCGACCTCCATCGCCGCCAGCATGCAAAGACGTGGCGTCTGCGGGTCATCGAGGCAGTCGAGCACGGCGGCAAAGAAAGCGCGGATGCCCGATGCGGCATCCGGCGCGGCGGCTAGCGCATGCATGCGCGTGCTCACGACCTGATCCTGATAACGCTGCAAACACAGCAGATACAGGTGCTTCTTGCTCTTGAGCGTGTTGTAGAACGAGCCCTCCCCGATCTCCATCACTTTCAGAAGATCGCGCAGCCCGGTCGCGGCGTACCCCCGTTGCCAGAACAACGTGGTCGCGCGGTCGAGCGCCTGCTCGTAGTCGAATGCAAGTTTGCGTGCCATGACGCGAAGTGTACTCCAAATGTAGCGACCGCTAAAAAACACTTGATGCGCATGCCGTCGCATGTTTAATATTGTAGCACTCGCTATATTTAAGCGTTGATTTTCCCTTTTCGATGTCGGTCACATCGCTGATCGACATCGGTTCACGGAGTTTTTCATGTCTGTTTTGCCGCAATTCCTGACGTTGCCCGAAGTCACAGAAGCCGTCACGCCATTTGAGGTTCATGTGCCCGACGCCGCCATTGACGACCTGCATCGCCGACTCGGGAGCATTCGCTGGCCCGATCGCGAACTCGTGGACGACTGGTCGCAAGGCGTTCCGCTGGCCGCTGCACAGCAGCTGGTCGAGCACTGGTTGCATCGCTACGACTGGCGACGCTTCGAAGCGCGTCTGAACAGCTTTCCGCAATTCCGCACGCGTATCGACGGCGTCGGCATCTACTTCATTCACGCCCGCTCGCCTCACGAGAACGCTATGCCGATCCTGCTCACGCATGGATGGCCGGGATCGGTGGCCGAGTTCGTCAATGTGATCGAGCGGCTGACCGACCCGGTCAAGTTCGGCGGCAAGGCGGAAGACGCCTTCCACGTTGTCGTCCCGGCGATTCCCGGCTATGGCTTCTCCGACAAGCCGCGCGACCTCGGGTGGAATCCGGCCCGTATCGCGCGAGCGTGGGGCGTGTTGATGACCGAACGTCTCGGCTATCGACGCTGGGTCGCACAAGGCGGCGACTGGGGCTCCGCCATCACGACGGCACTCGCCGGTCAGAAGCCCGACGGCCTGCTCGCGGCACACGTCAATCTGCCGATGGTGGTTCCTGCTGAACTGCCCGAAAACCCCACCGAGGCGGAAGCCAGAGCGCTTGCGGGCATCGAGTACTTCGTGACCAAGGGGACGGGTTACGCCGACCAGATGAACACGCGTCCGCAGACCATCGGCTATGCGCTGAACGACTCACCGCTGGCGCTCGCCATGTGGATGTACGAGAAGTTCTGGGATTGGACTGACAATCAGGGCAAACCGGAAGACGCGCTAAGTCTCGACCAGATGCTCGACGACATCTCCCTTTACTGGTTCACCGGTACAGGCACATCGGCGTCGCGTTTGTATTGGGAAGGGGTCGGCGAGACGATCCGCAGTCACGAGTTCTTCTCGCCGGGCCGGTCGGGCGGCTGCAAGATCGAGATTCCGATGGGCGCGAGCCTCTTTCCCGCGGAGACGTTCAACCCGCCGCGCCACTGGGCAGAGCAGGCGTGGGAGACGGTGTTCTACTGGAATGAAGTCGCCGCAGGCGGACATTTTGCGGCCTTTGAAGAACCGGAGATCTTTGCGCAGGAGATGTGGCACGCATTCCGTGCCTTCCGTGGGCAGGCGCGCGGGCAGTGACGCTCTGCAACGTCGCTCATTGCGAGGATGTCCCTATGTCTTCGCCGTGAGCGACGTCACAAAGTCGAGAAACGCCCGCGTCTTGGCAGGCGGACGATGACGCGACGGATGATAGGCATAGAGCGGAAACCGCTCGTCGGGCCAGTCAGGAAACAGATCGACGAGTTGGCCGCTCTCGCGCCAGCTTTCGGTGCCGAAGCCCATCACCTGCGCGACACCATAACCTGCCAGACAGGCGCTGAGCAGCGTGCCTGCATCGTTCACCACGAGTCGCCCGTTCGTCGGCACCACGAGGTGTTTGCGCTTGCGATGAAACTCCCACGGGAACGGACGTCCCGTGCGCGGATCGCGAAACTCGATGCAGGTATGCGCGTCCGACGCCAGTTCCTCCGGCTTGAGCGGCCGCCCGCAGCGCTTGAGATAGGCGGGCGCTGCAACCGTCAGGATTGGCGTGTCGAGCAGTTTTCGCGCGACGAGCGTCGAGTCGGGCGGCACGCCGAAACGCACTGCCAGATCGAAGCCGTCGGCGATCATGTCGCCCAGACTGTCGCGCGTGATCAGTTCCAGATGCAACGCGGGATATTGCGCAAGGAATGCTTCAAGACTCGGCCCGAGAATCAGGCGTGAGAAGAAGGGATCGATGTTCACCCGCAGACGGCCGCGCACGGCCGTAGCACCGCCCGACGCCGTCGCTGCAGCATCCTCCAGCCCGGCGAGCAACGGCGTGACCTGCGCGTAGAAGCGACGCCCTTCGTCCGTGAGCGATACCACGCGCGTCGTCCGGTCGAAAAGCCGGATGCCGAGCCTCCCCTCCAGTCGCGACACGGCACGGCTCACGCCCGGTTGCGACATATCCAGCCGCTCGCCCGCCGCCGCGAAGCTACCCGCCTCCACAATCGCCACGAACACGCCCATGCCGTTGAGCATGCGTTCATCGAATCCGGCCACGTCGCCCTCCACCGCATCAGATGCCAGATTGGCATGAATCAAATGACATTGATGTTATCGCGAAATGCATGACATCTGTCGAGAATAGCGACCAGCGCGGTAGGGACCGCGATCTATTCAAGGATTCGAGATGTACGCCATTACTGGAATTACCGGACAAGTCGGCGGTGTCGTCGCTCAAACGCTGCTCGATCAGGGCGACGCTGTACGCGCCGTGGTGCGCAGCGCCGCTAAGGGCGCGGCATGGCAAGCCCGTGGCTGCGACGTCGCCATCGCCGATGTGGCCGATGCCGACGCCCTCACCCGCGCCTTCACCGGTGCACAAGGCGTGTTCGTGCTGCTGCCGCCGCACTTCGATCCGTCCCCCGACTTCGCTGAGTCGCGCGCCAATATCGCGGGGATTGTCAAAGCGCTGCAGGCCGCACGACCGGCGCGCGTGGTCTGCCTGTCGACCGTCGGTGCGCAAGCCACCCAGCCCAGCCTGCTCTCGCAACTCTCACTGCTCGAACAGCACCTCGGCGCACTCGACCTGCCGGTGACTTTCCTGCGCGCGGCATGGTTCATGGAGAACGCGGCGTGGGACGTGGTACGTGCCCGCACGGACGGTGTGCTGGAGAGCTACCTGTCGCCGCTCGACCGGGCGATCCCGATGGTCGCCACCGCCGATGTCGGCACGACCGCCGCCCATCTGCTGCGCGAACCTTGGGCGGGCAAGCGCGTCGTCGAGTTGTGCGGGCCTGAACTCGTCTCGCCTGACTTGCTGGCAAAGACGCTGGGCCACGCGCTCGGTCGAGATGTCGCGCCGCAAGTCATTGCGCGCGATGAATGGGAAGCGCGATTCCTCGCACAAGGTATGCGTTACCCCACGCCGCGCATGCAAATGCTCGACGGCTTCAACCAGGGCTGGATGACGTTCGAAGGCACGCCGCGACGCGGCACGACCTCGCTTGCCGACGTCCTCAAGACGCTCGCCGCTTGCCATTGATGCAACGTTTGCCCGACACTGGGCACATTGCATCGCGTCCAGCCACCTGCGTGGCTGGCGCGACGCGCCCTCAGGGAGCGTCGAATGGCGAACGGCAAGCGCGTCAAAGCGGGTAAGAAGAAACAATGGGCCACGCCCAAGGCCCGGTTGGAACGACTTACCCGTGAACGTGATCGCAAGATGGCGCGATCACCCCACGCTTATGTGCGCGGCAGCACCGCACGATTCTACGAATGGCTGGCCGAGGCCGACGTCAATCTGCCGCAAGGCCCTGCCATCTGGATTTGTGGGGACTGTCACACCGGCAATCTCGGCCCGCTCGCGGACGCCCACGGTCACGTCGACGTGCTGATCCGCGATCTCGACCAGACCGTCATCGGCAACCCCGTCCACGACCTCATCCGCCTCGCCCTCTCGCTGGCCAGCGCCGCGCGCGGCTCCGCGCTCTCCGGGCTGACCATCATCCACATGCTCGAAGCGCTCACGCATGGCTATATGGCGGCGTTTGAGCGAAGCGATGGCAAGGACGATCCGAAAGCCAGCAAATCGCGCGGCTCGAAAAACGGCAAGGGGCGCGCCAAATCGCACAACGGGAAGGCACAGGACGAGCGCCCTGAGATCGTCGATCTGATCATGCGACGTGCGGTCAAACGCTCATGGAAGCATCTGGCGCTGGAGCGCATCGAGGACATTCACCCGAAGATTCCACTGGGCAGACGCTTCTGGCCCCTGAGCGCGACGGAGCAAAAGCAGATCGACGCGTTGTTTCAGCTCGACACCATCGCGAGTCTGGCCACGTCATTGCGCGGACGGCCCAACGACGGTGCCGTCGAAGTGCTCGATGCCGCCTACTGGGTGAAGGGGTGCAGTTCGCTCGGACGTCTGCGCTACGCCGTGTTGCTAGACGTGGACGGTGGCGTCGTGCAGGGCGACGACCTCTGTCTCATGGACCTGAAAGAAGGTGTGAAAGCGGCAGCGCCTCGCTACGCGGGCGTTCGCATGCCTCGCGACAACGCCGAACGTGTCGTCACCGGCGCGCGACATCTGTCACCATCGCTTGGCGAGCGCATGCGTGCAGCGCGACTGATGGATCGCTCCGTCGTGATTCGCGAGTTGCTACCGCAGGACCTGAAGCTTGAGATCGACACCCTTACGCAGCACGACGCCGCCGAAGTGGCGCAGTACCTCGGGGGTGTCGTCGGCCACGCGCACGCGCGGCAAATGGACGACGCCACCTGTCGTGCGTGGCTCGCCGACCTGCAACGCAACCGCTCGAAGACCATCGACACGCCGGTCTGGCTCTGGACCAGCGTGGTTCAGCTCACGAGCGAACACGAAGCTGCTTACCTCGAACACTGCAAACGTCTGTTCTCCGGCGACGCGCCCGGCTAACGCGAGCGCGCGTCCGCATGTCGTTATGCCGGAAAATCAGAACATCGAGTTGCCGCTGACGGTCTTCGCGGGGGTTTGCTGCGAGACGTCCCAGTGTTCGACGATCTTGCCCTTTTCCAGACGGAAGATGTCGACGATGGCAATCGGCAGATCGCCGGGATGCGGCACCTTGCGCACATGCAGAATGACGAAGTCGCCGTCGGCGAACGCGCGCACGATGTCGCTATGCGAGTCCGGCTGATTCTTGCGCAGGAAGTCGACGAACTTGCCAAAACCTTCGACACCGTCGGGCGCATTCGGGTTGTGTTGAATGTACTTGTCGCCCAGATACTGACGCGCGGCAGCGAAGTCCTTGCGATTCAACCCCGCTTCATAGAAGGCCAGCACGGCCTGCTTGTTCGCGGCCAGTTGCGACGCGGGCACGGCAGGCGTCGCACTGCCCGATGCGCCCAGTCCTTCGGTGGCGGCCGCTGAAATCGCCGAACCGGGCAACGGCGCCATACCTTCGGCGGCATGAACGGACGCCGTTGCCACAAGGCAGACGGCGGCGGTGGCGAGCAACGAAGCAATCGGATTTTTCATAACGTTTGGCAAATGTGTGGTGTGGCGCGGGCGAGCAATCAGCTTAGCAGTTCGTAAGGACCGCCGCGCGTCAGCGCACGCTGGTAAGCGTCGCGTGCATGGATACGTTCGAGGAAGTCGGCGATCGCGGGCCAGCGGTCTTTCGCATCTCCCCGTGCCGCAGCGGCCTCCAGCGGGAAACTCATCTGAATATCGGCCGCGCTGAAGGTATCGCCCACGAACCATCCGGTCTTGGTCAAGGCGTCGTTGACATAGCCGAAATGCAGCGCCAGTTGCGGATCGACGAAACTCGATTGCAGCGTGCCGCTGATCTTGCGCGCGATGGGTCGTACAAAGAACGGCATCGGCGCGCTGGCAATACGCAGGGCAACCAGTTTGAGCAGCAACGGCGGCATTGCAGAGCCCTCGGCATAATGCAACCAGTACGTCCAGCGCAGACGCTCGGGCGTGTCGCGTGGCGGCGCGAGACGTCCCTGACCGTAGCGGTCGGTCAGGTACTCGATGATCGCGCCCGATTCGGCCAGCGTCAGATCGCCGTCGGTAATGACGGGAGATTTGCCGAGCGGATGAATGCGGCGCAGTTCCGGCGGCGCGAGCATCGTCTTCGGATCGCGTTCGTAGCGTTGCAGATCGTACGGCACCCCAAGCTCTTCGAGCATCCACAGCACGCGCTGTGAGCGGGAGTTGTTCAGGTGATGAACCGTCAGCATGGTGTCTGGCTCCGGCGGGAAATCCGCACGCCATTGTCGCCGCATTAGCCGGTTTCGGGGGTTTCGGGTACGCTTGACCGTCTTCGCCATCATCGTTAGCTCATGGACCGAATCGACGCCATGAAGGTCTTCGTCGCCACCGTCGACGAAGGCAGCCTCGCCGGAGCAGCCCGGCGTCTCGGACGCTCGGCCGCCGCGGTGAGCCGCGCCATCGCCTATCTGGAGACGCACACCGGCACCGCGCTGCTTCATCGCACCACGCGCACGCTCAAGCTCAGCGCCGCTGGCGAGCGCTATGCAGCCGCCTGCCGACGCATTCTGCTCGACCTCGAGGAAGCCGATGTCATCGCCGCCGGTGAGCGGTCTGCACCGCGCGGACAACTGACCGTCTCCATGTCGCTCGCCGCGGGCGAGACGTTCATGCGCGAGATCGCCGAAGCGTTTATCGAGCGCTACCCGGACGTTGTGGTGCGTCTGCAAATGAGCGACCTGCCGGTGAACCTGATCGACGAAGGCGTCGATGTGGCGGTCCGCGTGGCACACCTGCCCGACTCGTCACTGGTAGCGACGCAGGTCGGTGAAGTGCGACGCATCATCGCCGCGTCCCCGGAGTATCTCGCCTCACACCCCCCCATCGAAACACCTGCCGATCTCGCGAAACATCGCATCGTTTCCATGACGTATTTCGGCATCGACTCGTGGCGCTTCCCGCCCACGGGGCGCAGCACCGTACCGCAGATCGTCCAGTTCACGCCGCGCCTGATCGTCAACTCGATCCGGGCGGCCATCGCGTCGGTCGTGGCGGGGCACGGTGTGGCGCGCATGCTCTCGTATCACATCGTCGACGAACTGGAGCGCGGGGCGTTGCAGATCGTCCTCCAGAACTACGAACATCCGCCGATGCCGGTGCACGTCATCACCCCGCAGGGACGGCTGGCCGTGCCGAAAGTGCGTGCGTTCGTGGACTTCGCGGTGCCGCGTCTGCGCAAGCATTTCTCGCATGCGCACAAGCTGGCGGCAGGCAAGCGCTAAGGGGTGACCCGCCACATCGGACGGGCAAAACGGGCACCGATTCGTACGTCGCGCGGAAGAATGACTTCCGACGCACAGCCGTTCTCTGACGCACCGCAGCAACCTACACTGACTCCATCGCCTTTGCGCGCCGCGCCGTTCGATACGCGACGCGACGTAGCGTCCCCCGGAGTCCTCATGTCCAATGCAGTCCTCGGCGGCACATCGACCGCCCCATTCAACGCCTGGCGCGCCACGCTTTGCGCCGCCTGCGCGAGTCTCATCGGTATCGGCTTTGCCCGCTTCGCCTACACCGCCCTACTCCCCGCGATCATCGGCGCCCACTGGTTCGCGCCCTCGACGGCGGCCTATCTGGGTGCCGCAAATCTCGGCGGCTATCTCGCCGGTGCGCTGGGCGCGCGCGTGTTGTCGCGTCATGCGTCGAACGTGACGATCCTGCGCGTGATGATGCTGCTGGTTGTCGCGGCATTCTTTGCCTGCGCATGGCCACTTTCGTTTCTGTGGTTCTTCTCATGGCGTTTCGTCTCGGGCTTCGCGGGCGGGGTGTTGATGGTGATTGCCGCTCCTTCTGTGCTGGCGCACGTCACGCCGTCGCGGCGCGGCATTGTGAGCGGCGCGATCTTCGCAGGTCTTGGGTTGGGAATCGCCGCATCGGGCACGCTCGTGCCGCTGTTGCTGCGTCAGGGCCTCGCGCAAACGTGGATCGGACTCGGCGTGTTGTCGCTGGTCCTCACGGTCGTGGCGTGGCGCGGCTGGCCCGCGAGTGCGCCAGCGGCAGCAGCGACGGCCGCACATCCGAAGCACCGCCCTGCCGTCCCCATCACGTTGCGCTCGCTTTATATCGAGTACGCGCTGAACGCCGTGGCACTGGTGCCGCACATGATCTTCCTGGTCGATTACGTCGCACGCGGTCTGGGCAAAGGGCTCGATGCGGGGGCGAATTACTGGGTGCTGTACGGACTGGGGGCCATCGTCGGACCGCTTTTTGTCGGACACCTCGCCGATCGCATTGGCTTTGCGCGTGCCTTGCGCGTCGCGTACGTCGCACAGATGTTTGCCGTGATCCTGCCGGTGCTTGGCCTCGGGTTGCCCGCCCTGATCGTCTCCAGCATGGTAATGGGCGCATTCACGCCGGGCATCGTGCCGCTCGTACTCGGCCGGGTGAACGAACTCCTCGCCCATCATCCCGCCGCGCAAAAAGGCGCGTGGAGTACCGCGACGACCAGCTTCGCCACCTTTCAGGCAGGCGCTGCCTACGGGCTGTCGTTCCTCTTCGCGGCAACGTCCGGCAACTACTCGCTGCTGTTCGTCGTGGGCGGCGTCGCCATGACGCTCGGCTTGGCGGTGAACCTCATCGCGGCGAGGATGGCGCGGGCCTGACGCCGCGCTCAGCGATGATCAGGCATCGGTCTCGTACGCGAGACCGTACTCGCCCTTCGAGCGACGGATCCTGGCGAAGCCAAGCTCGCCCAGATGCATCCCTGCGATCAGCACGCCGTCAGCGCTGACGCTATCGAGCAACCGCGAGCGGGTCGCCGCGGCAAGCGAGGCATCCTGATCGAACGCAATCGTGACCTCGGGCCGCTGGATCTGGATGTGCGGGAAGTGCACGATGTCGCCCCAGATGAGCAGCCCCGCGTCGTGCGATGCGACTAGAAAACCAGTGTGGCCCTCCGTGTGTCCGGGTAGCGGCATCGCCTGAATACCGGGGAGTACTTCACCGGTGCTGAAGGTGCGCAGTTGATCGTGGTAGCCATCGAACACACCGCGCGCGATCTTGAAGTTGCCCCGCGCCCGTTCACTTGCGCGTGCCAGATTGGCGTCGTCCTGCCAGAACGCAAGCTCTCTCTCGTTGACGACAAGCTCCGCGTTCGGGAACGCGCACTGTCCATCCGACGTCATCAACCCACCGACGTGATCCGGATGTGCATGCGTGAGCAGCACGGTATCGATGGCATCGGGTGCAATCCCCGCATGCCTAAGGTTCGCATTCAGATGCCCACCCCACTGCTTGATGCCACCCGCCCCGCTGTCGATGAGGACGGTGCGTCCACCCCCTTGCACCACGTAGCAGTTGATGTGGACGGCCAATGGATTGGACTCACCGGCAGCACGCTGAATGCTGTCGGCGTCGGTGGCATCGATATTCGACAGGAACTCGAAACTTGCCGTGAGGTAGCCGTCGCTGATGGCGGTCACGGTGAAATCGCCGATCTGCTGGCGAGGGAAGTGAGAGAAAGACATCTTGCGACTCCTGAACGGGTTGTTGCGTACGCCGACATTCGGCGCGTCTCAGCGCGGGGTCTCGCTGCGCGCGAGTTGTTCGCCCATCGGCGAGTAGAGATGCACGCCTTGCGGCGGCTCGGCGAGACGCACGGCATCGTCGGCGGACACCACGGCAAGCCAGCGGTACGCCGGAGCCTTCTCCAACGCCACCGCTTGCATCGCGAGCGGCTTAAGCCCCATGTCGGTCAGCGGCTCGGGTCCGCTTGCGCAGAGCGCCAGACGCTCGTTGATCCGCACGGCAGGTGCCAAGCCGATGTCGCTGTACAGATTTCGGTGCCAGTCCGTAATGTGCTGCTGCCACCGCGCGAAGTTGCCACCGCCCCTCTGGCGATATTCGTCGCTGGTCAGCACGTCCAGCCCGTCGACCGTATGGATGGCGAGATACACGGGGCATCCCCCGGTAACCGCCTTGAATCGTTGCGACGATTGAAAACCCGTCACCGAAATGAGCGCGGGCAGTTTTTCGCGACTATAGAAGTCGTTCCATTCGGCTTCGCTCGCAGGGTCGGCGAAGGTGCATTCGACGGTGTAGATCATGAGGTTTCGTCGTTCCGGGAGGTTGAGCATTCGCATGTGAATCGTGCGTTTTCATTGCATTAACGTAATGCTAATCTGGCGTTTTCCACGCCCATAACGATTTCCGATCAGCCTTCAGTGACATTTAATCAAGCTGACTGCCTTTGCCTTCCCACCGAACGAACCCAGATGCGCCGCAAAATTCCGAGCCACTCCGCCCTACTGGCCTTCGAGGCTGCCGCCCGACATGGAAGCTTCGCGCGTGCCGCCGACGAACTGGCCCGCACCGAAGGTGCCGTCAGCCGTCAGATCGGACGTCTGGAGGAATTTCTGGAGGTGGCGTTGTTCGAGCGCATCGGCAACCGGGTACGGCTGCTGCCGAACGGTGCGCGATATGCCGCGCAGGTGCGCGAAACGCTGGATCGGCTGGAGCGCGACAGCCTGTATCTGATGGGGCAACCGACCGAGGGCGCGAGTCTCGATATTGCGGCGACACCGACCTTCGCCACGCGCTGGCTCATCCCCCGCTTGGCGCGTTTTCAGGACAAGCATCCGAACATTACCGTCCACCTCTCGGAATGCATGGCGCCATTCCTGCTGGCAGGCAGCGGTTTCGATGCAGCGATCCACTTCGAGCATCCGGCATGGGCCGGGATGCATGTGCATCGTCTGCTGGAGGAAGTGCTGATTCCGGTGTGCAGTCCGTCGCTGTTGGCCCGCGCGGGAGAAAACGCGTCGCTAGACGATCTGCCGCGCCTGCATCGTCGCCAGAATCCGGACGCCTGGCAGCATTACGCGCAGGGCACGGGCATCACGCTGACGAACTCTGCCGTAGGTGCCCGTTACGACCTTCACGCGATGCTGATCGAAGCCGCATTGGCAGGTCTGGGCGTGGCGCTGGTGCCGCGTCTTTACGTCGGGGCAGAGCTTGAACAAGGTCGTTTGGTCGCACCCTGGCCGCAAGACAGCGCCGTGGCGAAGAACTTCTGTCTGGTGCTGCCCGAACCACTCGAATTGCATCAGGGACCGATTCGCACGTTCTCGGACTGGCTACTCAATGAGGCAGGCGCGACGCCTGCCTGATGCCCGCAGGTAGATTGGGCGACGGATGCGCGCCCACTCAACTCAACGCCACGCCGCACTCAACATCACGCCGCCGGAGACGACAAGCATCGTATCGAGCAAGCGCTGGAAGACGGTCGGTGTAATGCCGAGGACGAAGCGCTTGCCGAGCATGGTGCCCAGCATCAGCGTCATGCCGACGATCAGGCCATTGGCCCAGGCTGCGGGTGGCAGCGCACCCAGTCCCGAAAACATCAACACCTTGGCCACGTAGATGAAGACGGAGCTGGCCGACTCCGCCCCGAGGAACGCACCGCCCGACAGGCCGTACGCGGCGAATGCGGGAACGCTGAGCGGGCCCGTCGACAGCACGATGCCGGTCAGGAAACCGATCACTGCGCCCACCACCGCCAACTGCCAGAGCGACAGACGAAATTGATGACGGCGAAGGAAGTGCCGGGTCGGCACCATGGCGACGAAGAACAACCCCAGCGCGATATCGACGGCGGTCGACGGAAGGCTCCAGAGCGTCTTCGCACCGAGGGCTGCCGCCGGTGCGCCCGGCACCGAATAGGCCAGCACAGCGCGCCAGTCGATTTCGCGCCACCACGCCACCACCTTCGAGAGATTACCGACGATGGCCGCGACGGCCATGATCGGCACCGCCTGTTTTGGACCGTACGTGTACACCAGCACCGGCAGCAGCATCATCGACGATCCCGTGCCGACTACCCCGCTGACCGCCCCCGCCGCCGTTCCGACGATGGCGATCATGACCATGCCCCACGCGTGTCCCGCCAAGAGTCCTGCCAACATCCGTGCCTCGCGATTTGCCGATTCCGTCACGCTATCAAGCCGTCTCGGGCAGCGTGAACCTTAGCCGCGACGATAAAGCATGATGCACACTCACACCATCGACAAATTCGCCGCCCTTCTGTGATAAAAAGTCACAGTTCATTGACGACGTCGCCTCCCAGAGCCCCAACATGTCGCGCCAACTACCGCCGTTGCATGCCTTGCGTGTTTTCGAAACCGCCGCACGCGCCGAGAGCCTCAGCGCCGCTGCGCAGGAATTGTCGATCACGCACGGTGCCGTGAGCCGTCAGATCGCCTTGCTTGAAGAGTGGCTGGGGCAAACGTTGTTCGTCCGTCAGGGGCAGCGCAATGTCGCGACGGACCACGCACGGGCCTTCGCGGCCGAGATCAGTGCAGCGTTCGACCTCATTGGCGACGCCGCGCTGCGCTTTGGCAAAGCGCCACAAACGCGCGTGGTGCGCGTCAACGCGCAGACCACGCTGGCCATGCATTGGCTGATCGCGCGGCTGCCTGCGTTTTATGCGGCCCACCCGGATGTGCAGGTGGTCGTCACCACGTCGAGCGGGGCCGATCCGGCGTTTCGCGGCGGGTTCGACGTCGCCATCCGACGCGATCCGCCAGCGCGCCCCGAATGGCAGCCTTATGAGAGGACGCTGCTGTTCACCGAACGCGCAAGCGTCGTGGCCGCCCCCTCGCTGCTGGAAGCGCTGCCGTTACGTCGGTTGAAGGATCTGGCGAAGCACACCTTCGTCGCCACGCAAACGCGCGTCGGTGCCTGGGAAGACTGGTTGAGTGTGGCGGGTGTGCCTGCGCTTCGGCCGGTGCGATTCCATCGCTTCGACCACTATCACGTGAGCTTGCAGGCGGTGGTGGATGGACTGGGGCTGGGTATCGGCTGCACGCCGACGCTTGATCGAGAACTGGCGGCCGGTCGTCTCGTGATGCCGTTTCCGGACATTCAGGCGGATGGGGCGACCTACGTCACGCTCGTGCCACGCGACGCCGACAAATCGAGACCGTTGCGGGATTTCCTGACGTGGGTGCATGCAGCCGCACATGAAGCAGCACACGCCCCTGCTTCACAGGTTAGGCCCCCGGCCCGACGCTCCACTTCCCGGGCGACACGCCGAACGCGCGACGGAAGTACCGGGTGAAGTGCGACAGATCGTTGAAGCCCTGTGCGAGCGCGACGTCGGTTGCCGAGGCTCCGGCGCGCAGTGCAGGCAACGCGCGCACGAGACGCAACTGATTGCGCCACGCATGCGGTGCGAGTCCGGTCTCGCGGGAGAACAGACGCGCCGCATGGAACGGCGAAAGATCGACGGCTTCGGCGAGTGCCGTCAGTGAGAGCGATTCGGTGAGATCGGCCGACAGACGCGCTTTCATCGTCTCGACGCGCACGGCGTCGCGATGCATCTCCAGCGCTGGCACGCGCGCCTGCGCGTGACGGACCAGCATCATCGACACGGCTTCGATCAGCACGCTTTCGGCCAATAGCGGATCCGCGCCGATCTGAAGCAGTCGATGTGCTTCGAGCAGCCGGTCCATGGCCTGCACGTCGTAAATGACGTGTTCGCCGAACCAGGGCATCGCTTCGTCCACCGACGACGCCCCGCACGGCATATCCAGCGGACTTTCCAACTGACGTTGCACGCCCTTCACAAAGCCGACGGGCAGGTAGAACACGCGGTAACGCCAGCCAAAGTCGGTTTCCCGCGCGCCCGTGTGGACTTCGCCGGGATGGATGATGGCGATCGACCCGGCGTCCGCCACGTGCTCGCCGCCTCGGTACGCATAGCGCTCCGCTCCGGCCACGATGCACGCGAACGTGTACGTGTCGTGCCAGTGCGGCGCGAACGTATGGTCGTTGTATTCGGCCGTGAGCATGTCGCCCCCGGGTACGAGCGTCGAGCGCCAGTACAAAGGGGCATTGCGGAACGGCTGAAACGGTTGAACGGGCTGAAACAAGGCATCCATGCCCGCTACTTTACACTGCGTCGCACACGGCCGTCCGGCAAGCACCAGGACGGCCGGGAGCGCTCACCATCCTCGCGGCTAGACGTCAGCCCACATCCGCAGCAGGTTGTGATAGCTGCCAGTCAGTTGCACCAGCGATTCGCCGTAGACCCGATCGGCTCCCTGCTGCGTCATACGCTGAATCGCTACGTCCATGTCGAACAAGACGCTGCGCTGGGCGTCGTCACGCACCAGACTCTCGATCCAGAAGAACGAGGCCAGCCGCACGCCCCGCGTAACCGGATTGACCTTGTGCACGCTCGTGCCGGGGTAAAGCACCATGTGACCGGCGGGCAGCTTGACGGCGCGCTCGCCGAAGCTGTCGCGCACCACCAGTTCGCCGCCGTCGTAGCTATCCGGCTCCGCGAGGAACAACGTGGCGGACAAGTCCGTGCGCACCCGCTCGCGCGCGCCCTTGATGCCGCGCACGGCGTTGTCGACGTGATACCCGAACGCCTCGCCGCCCTCGTACCGGTTGAACAGCGGCGGATAGATCCGACGCGGCAGCGCAGCCGACATGAACACAGCGTCCTGCGACAGACGTCGCAGAATCTCGTCACCCAGACGACGCCCCCACGGGTCGTCCTCCGGAAGCTGCCGGTTTTCCTTGGCCTGCGCCGACTGCATGCCCGCCGTCGCTTTACCGTCGACCCACGTTTGCGCCTGCAATTGCTCGCACAGAGCGCGCGCTTCGTCGCGGCTGAAGACGCCGGGAATCTCGATCATCATGGTGCTTTCCCTTTCGTTCAGACCACGCTCAGAACGCGATATCGGCGCTAACCGTCACCGTACGTCCTGCGCCCGGCACGCCGTACAACTGGAAGCCGTCGAGCGACGCGCCGATCTGTGCGTAATAGAACTTGTTGAACACATTGTTCAGGTTCAGGTTGACGTGCACATGGCGGTTCACGCGATAGCGCGCCGCGAGGTTATGCACCCAGTAGCTCGGCGCCTTCTCGTTGTCCGCCGTGTAGATCGGGTTCACCCCCGACGGCCCCGACGCATTGCTGCTGTTGTTGTTCTGGCCGCCGACATAGCGGTTGTCCGTATAGCGGCGATGCCCCACGTACTGCACGCCGTAACTGAGCGCGAGGTCCGGCGTGACCTGATAGGACGTCCAGATGGATCCGCTCCAGTCCGGCACGTTGGCCGCCTCAGCCCCCTCGTTCGCGCCCTTGGTGATACGGCTCTTCATGCGCGAGATGCCCGCGAAGATCGACCACTTGTCGGTGATGTTGCCCTGCAAACCGAGTTCGACACCGTCGACACGCTTGGCGGGAAGCGCCCGCACGGGCGACGTGTCGTCGCTCGTGTACTGCCACGAGTTGCTCAGCTCGGTACGGAAGACCGCCGCCGTGAGGCCGAGTGCACCACCCGCCAGATCCCACTTCGTGCCCAGCTCGTATGTCTGCGACGTCGCCGGGTCGTACTTGGCCGTCGTTGCCGTGCCGTAGATCAGGTTGTTCGTGCTCGCGCCAATGGCGGTCGGCTGCGTGGCGCGGCTGTACGACACGTAAATGCTGCCCGGCTCCACCGGCTTGTAGACGAGACCCGCACGGCCGCTCCACGCGCCGTTGGTGCTCGACGTGAGCGTGGCACCCGTCGGCGAGTTCGTCTCCGCACGCCAGCGGTCGTAGCGCAACGACGCAAGCACCTGCCAGTGCGGCGACAGCGTGATCGTGTCGCTGGCGAAGATGGCTGCGTCGTTGACGGTCGAACTCGACTGGTTGTTGCCCTCCATCGACCAGGTGCCCGCGAACGAATTCGACGGGTTCGCCATGTTGAAGAACATGTCGCCCGCCGGGATGTAGGCCGCGCGAGGGTTGCCACCGTAGGTCTCGCGATACAGCTCGAAGCCGGTCACCACGTCATGCTTGAACGGTCCGGTGTTCGCCGTGAACTTGAGATCGGTCTGGTTATCGAGAATCTGATAACGCGTGGAGTTACCGAAATTGCTGCCGCGCAGAATGCCGTACTGCGCCCCCGTCAGCGTGTAATCGGTGTACGAATTCACGCCACCGATGCTCGACAGCGGCCCGACACCCGCATAGCCGAGCGTCGCGCAACGCGTGCCGGTACAGACCTTGTTGCCGTTGGCGGTCGCCGCGAAGAAGCGCGCGGGCGACAGCACGGAGAAGTTGTCCGTGCGCTGCCAGCGCAGTTGGCTGCGAATTCGCGTGGTGTCGTTGAAGTCATGCTCGATGCGACCTGACAGCGACGTGCTTTCGGTCTGCTGTGTGTAGATGCCCGCTGCGCCGTACCAGTTGCTCTGTTGCACACCTGGCATCAGTTGACCACCGTTGCCGCGCTGAATCGGCAGGCCCGTGTCGGGCACGTTGTTGTCCTTCTGATGGAAGACGTCGAAGATCACGCGGGTGCTGGTGCCCAGCCCGAGACCCAGCGACGCCGCAATGCCATAGCGGTCGTTCTTCACTTCGTCGCGCCCGGCCACGCCGTTGTGATGCGACATGAGGTTCAGACGCAGCGCCGTGGAATCGC
This sequence comes from Pandoraea sp. NPDC090278, assembly GCF_044772185.1. Lineage (NCBI taxonomy): Bacteria > Pseudomonadati > Pseudomonadota > Betaproteobacteria > Burkholderiales > Burkholderiaceae > Pandoraea > Pandoraea sp. NPDC090278. The sequence goes on from NZ_JBIVYJ010000001.1 coordinate 1,404,216, forward strand.
CGAGCTGCTGATTCAGGTCGGCTGTCATGCGTCGGTAGTTATCGCTCCCCAGTCCGAACGAGGAACGATAGAAGCTGCCGAGTTCGGCTTCCTTCGACACGAGATTGACGGAGCCACCCAGCGCCGCCACGCCCGACTCGATGGTCCCGGTGCCCTTGTAGACCTCCACACGATCGAGATCGAACGTGTCGTTACGGCTCGACAGACCCGCGTCGCGCACGCCGTCGATGGTAATGCTCTGCTCAGACGAGAAACCGCGAATCGAGAACAGGTCGCCCCAGCCCAGATTGCCCTCGCCTGACATGAACGTGATGCCCGGGACGTTCTTCAGAATGTCCTGCAACGACTGCGCGTTCTGCTCGTCCAACACCTTCTTGGGCACGACCGTGATGCTCTGCGGGATGTCGCGCAGCGGTGCGGTGTATTTCGACGATGAGACCGTCTCGGCCTTGTACGGCGCATCGACCGTGGCGGTGACCGACGTTGCGGGCAGCGCCACGGCATCCGCTGAGGCTTTCGCCGGAGCTGCTGTGCCGTTGGGCTGTGTCGCGGCGGACGCTTCCGTTGCCGGTGCCGTCTGTGCGGCTGCGTGCAGCGACGCGGCGGCCAACGCGGCGGCCAGCGTCATGCGCGTGTTCAGACGCAGGCGAGATTGGCGCGTAGCCGTCTGCGACGCCGCCCCCAGCGGCAAGGCAAATAGCGCCAACGCGGTGTCGGCGGTGTCGGATTCCATCGAATTCAAGTGCTTCATCTGGTGTTGTGCGTTATGAGATGAATAGACAAAAAGCGTCCCCGCGCGCCGGGGTGTGCGACACCGCCGATGCGTTCGGACTGACTCGGACAACAAGGAAAAAACGACGCGACCGGCGTGGCGATGTGGCTGGGCGCGCCGGTGCTGTGGCTGCTGGGCAGAGGACTCGAGCAGCGAAGCCCGGCGGGCCGCGTCGTGGTGGCGAACGGCGTCTAGACGGGTGTCACGACGTCGTCCACGATCAGTTGTGGCAAGCCGCGCGAGCAGCGCTCGACCCGGGCCTGCACGTCGAAAACGCGGGCGATGGCGTCAGCCGTCACCACGTCGCCGACTTCGCCTGCGGCGACCACGCGTCCGTCGCGCAACATCACGGCCGCGTTGGCGTGTCGCATAGCAATCGACAGGTCGTGCATGACCACGACAGTGATCATCTGGCGCGCTACTGTTTCGCGCGCAATCAGTCGCATGACCTGAAACTGGTGGTGAAGATCGAGCGCCGACAGTGGCTCGTCCAGCAACAGAATGCGTGGCGCACGAATTAGCGCCTGCGCCAGCCCGACGAGTTGTCGCTGACCGCCGGAGAGTTCGTCGAGAAACCGCATGGCCAGCGCTTCGATCCCCAACTGGGTCAGCAACGCCATGACGACGGCGGGTGTCGGGGCTGTCACGCTCACCGAATCGCGCGCAGCTCGGCGCGCACCATGCCCGGCGGCCAGCACCGATTCGAGTACGCGCAAATGCACGCCAGCGGGCAGTGCTTGCGGCAGGTAAACGACATCGCGCGCGGGGGCGCGGCCCGAGCAGCGGTGCAGAACCTCACCACCGAACGTCACTTCACCGCGCCCGGACACGAGTCCTGCGAGCGTACGCAGCAGCGTCGATTTCCCCGAGCCGTTCGGTCCGAGCAACGCGGTGACGCTGCCAGCAAGCAACGGCGGCAGCGACACGTCATGCAGGATGTGACGACGGCCGAGCGTGACGTCGATGCCCGTCGCCGACAGGGCAAGCGTGTGAGTTGAGGCGATCACAGCGACCTCCCGCTCGAACGCACCACGATCACGAGGAAGAACGGAATACCGACGAGCGCCGTCACGATGCCTACGGGAATGATCACACCGGGCAGCAGCGTCTTCGACGCGATTGACGCAAGCGACATGACCAGCGCACCGACGATCACGCAGCCCGGCAGATAGAAGCGATGGTCTTCGCCGAAGATGCCACGCGCGATGTGCGGCGCGACCAGTCCGACGAAGCCGATGGTGCCGACGAAGGACACCGTCAGTGCCGAGAGCAACGACACGCGCATCAGTGTCACGAGCCGCAGGCGCGCCACACGAATGCCGAAGCTCGCCGCGCGGTCTTCACCCAGGCGCAGCGCCGTCATCGCCCACGACTGACGCCATGCCAACACCGCCATGATCACGAGCACTGCGCCCAACACACGCACCTGCGTCCAGTCGCTGCGTGTGAGGCTGCCCAGCGTCCAGAACACGAGGCCCTGCAAAGCGTCCTCGGTGGCGACGAACTGCATCAGCGAGACGAGCGCATGGAAGACGAAAACGAGCGCGATGCCCATAAGCACCACGCCGGAGGTCGGCAGACCGCGCCAGCGCGCCACACCGTCGAGCACCAGCGCCGAGATCAACGCGAAGATGAAAGCGTTCACCGGCACGACCCACACGTCCGGCACCCCGGGCACGTGCAGATTGAGCACGATGGCCAGCGCCGCGCCGAAGGCCGCCGCTGCCGACACGCCCAGCGTGTACGGACTGGCGAGCGGGTTGTCGAGGATCGTCTGCATTTCGCCACCGGCCAGACCCAGCGCACCTCCGACGAGCACCGCCATCAGGGCGTACGGCAGACGAATCTGCCAGACGATGACCTGCGCGTCGGGACTAGCGGTCGCGGGCGAGATGATCGTTCGCCACAGATCGCGCCAGCTTAGCGCCGATGGCCCGTGTGTGAAGTCCAGCGCCAACGCGAACACGATCAGCGCCGCCAAAGCAACGAGCCAGAGCGCACGACGCAGATTCAACCGGCGATAACCACTCGCCACCCCAGCGTGCAAAACGTCCTCTGCCGCCAGCTTCGCCGACGAATCACCTGGCAACGCGCGCCCTGACGCGCGAGACATATCCGCCACTTCTCCTGCAAGACTCACGGCTTATCTCCGTCTGTCCAGTAAGTGCCGTTGAACGGCACCGCAAGGAAGCGCTTGTGAATCTCGGCAAACGTCGCGTTCGCATCGATCTGTTTGAAGCGGCCCGGATAGAACCAGTTGAGCATCGCTTCGACCGCCACAATGTTGTACGGCGAGTCGTAGAAGTTGTGCCAGAGCCCATGCGTGCGGCCTTCGCGCACGGCCTTGATCGACGCAATGCCCGGTGACTTCACGAAGGCGTTCAGCGAATCGCGCGCATCTCGCGCCGAGGTCTCCGCACCCACGTGAATGCGCAACTGATTGGCGTTGCCGCGCGTGCCGGTCGCGATGTAGACGTCCGGCTGGGACGCAATCACGTGTTCGATGTTCAGGTCGCCAATGACGCCCGGCAGCAAGTCACGCGCGATATTCACGCCGCCCGCCGCGTCGACGAACTCGCCGATGTTGCCGTTGCCGACCGTATGGCAGCAACCGGGCCACACGCCCGCGAGCATCTGCACGAAGACCTTCGGACGTTCGCTCGCCGGGATCGTCGCCACCGCATCGCGCACGGCTTTCAACTGCGATTCGTAGAGCGAGATGTACGCGTTGGCCTGCGCTTCGCGGTGCATGGCTTTGCCCATCAGGCGCAGACTCGGCACCGTGTCTTCGAGCGGCTTCTGACGAAAGTCCACGAAAATCACCGGCACGCCCGCGGCAGCGAACTCCTTGACCAGCGCGTTGTGCCGCCCGGGGCCGTGACCACCAATGCTAAAGATGGCGAGGTCCGGCTTGAGCGCCAGCGCCTTCTCGGCACTGACCGTCGCTTCCGACGACTGACCGATCTTCGGAATGGTGTCGATCTTCGGGAAGATCTTTTCGTACTGCTGCCACGTCTGCGGGTCGAGCGATTGCAACTCACCCTGCCAGCCGACGACGCGCGCGAGCGGCTGTTTGCCTTCCAGCAACGCCACGGCATATAGCAGACGGCCCTCGCCGAGCAGAATCCGGTCGACGTGGTCGGGCAACGTGACTTGCCGTCCAGCCATGTCGGTAACGGTTTCGCCCGCGTGGGCCGGGGTGACAACCACGGATGCGGTCATGGCCGCCAGGGTTATCGACAGTACAACGCTCGCCGCGCACACAGTGCGTCTGACGGTCTGAGAGAAAAACATCCGCATCACAGTGACATCCAACATAGAATCAAGAACCATTCTCATTTCCATTAGAATGTAGCGTTGCGTTGTGTTGGCTTCGTGTTGACGGAATTTCGGTATGTATTGGTTTGTATTGGCGTGTATCGGTATATGGGCGACGCTCGCAAAACGGGCGCCCGCCGGTAGACTCCCGTTCTTTGGAATGTCCTTGTGATGTCGGCCGCCCCCTCTTCTTCATCTGTCTCTCCCATGCGTTCGGTCGCCCGGTTGCTGGTCGTCGACGACGATCCGCAGATTCGCGACCTGCTCTCGGACTATCTGCGCGAGTCGGGTTTCGATGTCGCGACCGCCGCCGACGGCGTGCAGATGTGGACGCAACTCGCCGTGCAACCCACCGACGTGGTGGTGCTCGATCTGATGCTGCCCGGTGAGGATGGCTTGTCGCTTTGCCGACAGTTGCATGCACGCGGCGACGTCTCGGTCGTGATGCTGACGTCGCGCAGCACGTTGCTCGATCGCATCGTCGGCCTCGAAGTCGGTGCAGACGATTACCTGCCCAAGCCTTTCGATCCGCGTGAGTTGCTCGCGCGCATCAAGGCAGTGTTGCGACGCGGGCCACGTCTGCCGCCGGGCAGCGCACAGGCGGTCACGTCCGACGGCGTGATGGCAGCGCGCGCTGTGCCAGTGTCATCGTCGCCCGCACCGCACCATGCGCCGCTTCAGACTTCACAGGCGGCGTACTTCGATTTCGACGGATGGCGGCTCGATACGCTCGCGCGCCAGCTCATTTCGCCGGAGGGCCGCGTGATCACACTGGGCGGCTCCGATTACCGCACATTGCAGGCGCTGGTAATGCATCCGCACCGGCCGCTCTCGCGCGACTTTCTGCTCGACTGCGCGTTCGGTCGTCATGGGGCAGCCAACGATCGCGCCATCGACGTTTGCGTGAGCCGTCTGCGCGCCCATCTCGATACGCGTGCACGACCGTCGCCGCTGATTCGTACCGTTCGCAACGAGGGCTATATGCTCGCCGCCGATGTGATGGCTTCGCATGTCTGACGTCTCCCGTGCGCAGACGGCACCTCCGTCGTACGCCTCGCGATGGGCACGCTATGGCCGCTATCTTGGCTGGCCAAGCACGCTCTCCGGTCGCCTCGCGCTGATTCTCGTCATCGGCATGCTCGCGACGCAACTCGTCACGGGCACTGTGTGGTTCGACGCCCGCTACGGCCGCGTGGCCGAAGTGCCGGTGCGCTCGGGCGGCGCGCGCATCGCCGACGCCGTCAAATTGTTCGACGTCGTTCCGCCCGCCGAGCGCAGCGCACTCATGCAGCGGCTTCGCGCGACCGGCGTCGTAGTGCGCAATATCGACGCCCCTGCCGCGCAACAACGGATGTCGCACTTCTCCGACGACCTGTTCGACAGCGTGCTCACGTCGCAACTCGGTCCGATGCATCCGTTCGTCGCGCACCCGGTCGTGCTATACGACGACACCGGCGAACCCCTGGCGCTTGCCACGCTGCTTCGCGCGCACGCCCCAACGGCGCACCTCGCCGCCGACGTGCGTTTGCAAGACGGTCAATGGATGTCGCTCGCCGTGGTGGCGGGTCAGGCCGGGCTCGATCTGCGTCCCGGCGCGGCGTTCGCGGATTACTTCGTCCGCATCTATCTCGCGCGCATTTTTGCCGTGATTCTGATCGCGGTGATCACGGTGCGGATCGCATTACGTCCGCTGGCGCGCATGTCGGCGGCGGCCGACCGGCTCGGACGCGACATTCACAGCCCGCCCCTCGACGAGAACGGCCCGGTGGAAGTGCGCCGCGCTGCACAGACGTTCAACGCCATGCAGCATCGGCTGATCGAAGCGATGCAGGCGCGTACGGCGTTTCTCGCGTCCGTCTCTCACGATCTGCGCTCGCCACTCACTCGCTTGCGGCTTCGCGCGGAAACGCTCGGCGACCCGGCGCAACGCGAACGCTTTCGTCAGGACCTGATGGAAATGGAAGCGATGATCGCCGCGTCGCTCGATCACGTGCGTGGCGTGCCCAGTGGCGAAGCGCTGCGCGACGTCGATATCGAAGCCTTGCTGCGCGCCGTGGCGGAAGACGCGAGAGAGACAGGCGGCGACGTACGCGTGCGCGACCAGAGCGCGAGCGGCACCGTACGCGGCTATCCGCGCACATTGCGACGCTGCGTGCAGAACCTTGTCGACAATGCGTTGCGCTACGCCGGTGGATGTCGGCTGTCGGCACATCTGTCGGCGCAGGGCACGCATCTCGAAATCGTGGTGGAAGATCGCGGCCCCGGCATTCCCGAAGCCGAGCTGGCGGCAGCCGTAGAGCCATTCGTGCGCGCCGGGGTCCATCGTCAGAGCGCTGAACAGGCGCATGACGGTGTGCCCGGTGGCCCCGACGGTGCCGGTCTCGGTCTGGCCATCGCCCGCACCATCGCACAGGCGCACGATGGCTCGCTGATCCTCTCGAACCGCCCCGGCGGCGGGCTGCGTGCCGAATTGCACCTGCCAGTCGCCGGTCCGGACATCGCACTCGACACCCATACGAAATAATCATAAATATCAACGCAACATTCATTTCTCTTATGTTGCGTTGCGCCATACACTCCGGGTATTCCCTGATTAGTCGGGACGTCCTGAGTATCTGGAGTTAAGGCGCAGCACGATGAACACCCCGCAAGCCACGCAAATCCCAACGCAACAGACCGGGCAACCGACCCCGCGCACGGCCATCGCACCGACTGGCCGCGAGACCGCGCAGTCGGAGGGCGTTCGAGTTACCCCGCTCGTGACGCTCGCCGTCGTCACTGTGCTGACGGGCATTGGCGCGGGCATCGGCGGCACACTGCTCGCCGCCCTGCTCCACATCGTTCAGCATCTGGCCTTCGGCTATGCCGAGGATCAGGTCTTCGGTGCGCAGAGCTTCTTGAGCGGTGTCGCCGCCGCCTCGCCCGAGCGTCGCTTTGCCGTGCTGACGGTGTGCGGTGTCGTTGCCGGGCTCGGCTGGTATGCCGTGCATCGTTACGGCGCAAAGCTCGTCTCCATCAAAGAAGCCGTCGGACGCTCGCGCCCGATGCCCGTCGGCAGCACGCTCGCCCATGCGTTATTGCAGATCGTGACGGTCGCGCTCGGCTCGCCGCTCGGGCGCGAAGTCGCACCGCGTGAAATCGGTGCGCTGATCGGCGACCAACTGGCGCGTCGCGCCGGGCTGTCTGCCGAACAATGCCGTCTGCTCGTCGCCTGCGGTGCAGGCGCGGGACTCGCCGCCGTCTACAACGTGCCTCTCGGTGGCGCGATCTTCGTGTTGGAAGTGCTGCTCGGTACGTTCGCATGGCGCGCGGTGCTGCCCGCCTTTGCGACCTCGGCGATTGCGGCCGCTGTCGCATGGATCGGCATGGGCGCGGAACAGCAGTACACCCTCCCGGCGTTCGACGTCACCGCGCCGCTCGTCGGTTGGGCCCTCGTGTGCGGCCCGCTCATCGGGGTGGCCGCATGGGCATTCTCGCGTCTGACGGAAAGCGCCCGCGCCGCTGCACCGCGCGACTGGCGCGCACCGGTCTTCACACTGGCCAACTTCATGGTGCTGGGTCTGGTCATCGCCTGGTACCCGCAATTGCCGGGCAACGGCAAGGGCCCGGCATCGCTTGCGTTCAACGGCGAACTGGTGACGGCGCTGGCATTCGTGCTGCTCGTGTTGCGCGTGCTCTTTACGTGGAGCAGTTTGCGCGCTGGTGCGGCTGGCGGTCTGCTCACACCGGGACTGGCGAACGGCGCGTTACTCGCGGTCGTACTGGCAGGATTGTGGAATGGCGCGTTGCCGCAGGAGATGGAAGTCGCACTTGGCGCGGCAGCCCTCATCGGGGCAACCGCCTTCCTCGCCGTGTCGATGCGCATGCCGATCACGGCCGTGGTGCTGGCGCTGGAATTCACGCACGTGAATCAGGATTTCCTTGCGCCGATGTTGCTGGCTGTCGCCGGTGCCGCCTGCACGGCACGCTGGCTCGATCAGCGCGTGGCCACGACGAAGAGTCGCGGGAACGGCAGCAGCACCGTGCCGTCGGCCAGCGCCGGATAAGCCTTCGCGATTTCTTCGGTGTAGCGTGCGAGGAACGCTTCGCGCGACGCGTCGTCCAGCTTCGTCAGGAACGGACGCAGCGCGCTGCCTTTGAACCATTCGACGACAGCCGGTGCACCGCCTGCGAGCGGATGAAAGTAAGTCGTGCGCCAGATATCCACGCGCGAGCACAGGGCGCGCAGCATCGGATAGTAGAACGCGGCACCATGACGTGCGGTTCGTTCCGTGCCTTTGAGCGTGTCGGCCCAGCGCGGGTCGGCGGCGACTTCGCGCATCAGTCGGTGAGCGGGTTCATCGAGATTGTCGGGCGTCTGCACGGCCAATGAACCACCGGGGGCAAGACACTCGACGAGACGCGGATACAGCGTTTCATGATCGGGCAGCCATTGCAACACGGCGTTCGCGAGAATCACGTCGAACGGGCCATCTTTCCACGCACCGATATCCGCGACGTCGAAATGAAACTGCGGGAGACGTTTGCGCGCTGCGTCGACCATATCCTGCGAACTGTCCAGCCCGAGGACTCGTGCCTGCGCATAACGCGCGGCCAGCACTTCGGTCGAGTTGCCGGGGCCACACCCGATATCCACGACGCGCGCGGCATCGCGGCCGGGCAGCTCGGGGATCGCGGCAACGAGATCGCGCACGGGACGCGTGCGCTCGTCTTCGAACTTGACGTACTGCGACGCCTGCCATGCCGGATTGGTCGGGGCGTGCGAGGTATTCGACGGCTGGTTTTGCGACATGAATCACTCCATCGGGGGGGCTATCGATCAACAGCCGTCACGATATCAGGTCGCCGCCTGCAACGCCTCCACGAAGACACGCAGATGCGACGGTTCCGCGTCGGTGATTGCCCAGTACGTCATGCCATTGCGTCGCCAGCGGGCAATCGCATAGCCATCGCTACCGGTGATCATGGGCGCAGCGGACGCCTTGTCGCGTGCCGGAAACACGTAGACGTCGATCGGATGCTTGTCGGTGTGATAGATGAGCACCGACACCGTACGACCGCCGACGTAGTCAAGTCGTCCGCCCGCGAGCGGGAATCCCTTGTCCGCCAGATCGACGACCGGCGGTGCGTAGTCGAGGCGGCCGTTGAACCACGGTTTGACCGTATGCTGGTCCGTCGAAATCACGTCGATCGGATGCTGTGACAACAGCGCGCGCACGTGGCTCGACACGATCTCCTGCGGCTGCAAGCCAGACTGAGCGGCCGGTTCCTGCACCGGCTCAGGTGCGGGCGGACGCGTCACTAGCAGCGCCATCGCCACGGCCAGCCCACCGAGGATCGCACCGCCTGCGCCACCGAACAGCCACGGCGCAAGACTCGGCCCCCATGCGGCTTCCACGCCGGTGGACCTGGCGGGTTTCGCAGGTCGGGTTTGCGGCTTCGCTTCTTGCTTCACATCCTGCTTTACATCTTGCATAGGCTCGCGCTGGACGTCGGGCGCGGACGATGCGCTCACCGCCTCGTGTCCGATGGCATGACGCTCGGCCTTTGCCAACTCGTCGCGCAACCGCTCACGCAACGCTTGCGGCGCTTTGTGATGCAGCGAGCCGTCACGCAGCATCTTGCCCAGCGTGGTTGTCTCGCCTGCGGTCGACAGGTCTTTGGGGTCGTTGTGGATATCGTCTTGCTCATTGTCTTGCTTACTCATCGCGTCCTCCCCGAGTCGTGCCGTCGAGCGGCAAGCGCGTCAGGCGTGTCACTTGCGCCGATGAGGACGAAGTCGATGAAGCGCCTGCCGCCCCGCGCTCCTGCGCCGCGCGCAATGCTGCCGCAAGCATCTGTCTGCCGCGCGCGAGCCGCGACATGACCGTGCCCGCAGGCACGCCGACGATCGTCTCGATTTCCCGGTAGCTCATATCCTCCATCTCACGCAAGACCAGCACTTCGCGGAACACGACAGGCAAGCCCGCGAGCGCTTCGCGCACCAGCGCACATTCGTCGCGGCGCACGGCCAGCATTTCCGGATCGCCCGGTGACGCGTCGTCCCAGCCCGGCAGACGATCCGCCTCGTGCGAACCGTGCATGGCTTCGTCGAACGGGGTGCCGTCGGCGGCGTCGGAGCGGCGCCGCCACTCGGTCATCCAGGTATTGCGCACGATGGCCAGCAGCCACGCTCTTGCATTCTCGCCACGAAAACCGTCGAAAAAGCGTAGCGCACGCAGATAGGCTTCCTGCACGATGTCATCCGCATCGCTTGCGCTGCCCGAGAGCCAGCGCGCAAGGTTGTACGCCGCATCGAGATGTGGCAAGGCCAGCGCTTCGAATCTTCCTGACGCCTGAGCGCCGGGGGTTTCCGCATCGGTCACCGGGATCTCCCGAGATCGGGCAACACTGTGCCCACGTGAGTCGGACTGACGCCGCGCGCGACATTGCGAACAACAGCGCGAACAACATCGCGATGATCGTCGCAGGCATCCGCAAACAACGTCAGTGGGCTCATTGAATCACATCTGCACGCGCACACGGTCATTTCACGACGATCACCCCCGTCATATGGGGATGTATCGCACAGTAGTACGGGTACGTTCCCGGCTTGTCGAAGGTGAACGCGAACGTGCCGTCGGTATCGAGCGCGCCGGATGCGAACGTGCGAGGGTTCGACGAACTCGTGACGGTGTGCGGCTCGTCGTCGCGATTGGTCCACGTCACGCGCGTGCCGGCTTTGACGGTGAGCGTCGCGGGCGAAAAGGTGAAGTTATCGATGTGGACTGCGCCCGGATCGGCGGCAGCGGCGGCAGCCTCGGCTCGCCCGGCGAGCACGAACATACCGGTCGCCGCGACGGTGAGACCTGCCAGCAGCGTGCGACGTTGTGCGGCATGCAGGCTCAGGTGTGACGAAGAAGACGATTTCATGGTGACACCCCCGGGTCATGACGCCAGCGTGGTGTCGCCCAACAGCGGCGCACCGTCCAGCGAGGTGAAATCGACGCGGCGAATCCCCAACGTCTGCCGCAGTTGCGCTGCGTCGACCTTCAACGGCCCCGGCCCCGGGCCGTCACCTGGCGCAGGCTGCGGAAACGCCGTCGACATCGCCGTCTGCAATCGCACGTTGCCTTCGACCTTTTGCAATACCTGATGGATGTGGCCATTGAGCACCGTCACCGATCCGAACGGGCGCAGCAACGCAAGCGCACGGTCGCCGTCGTCGGTCCCCCATCCCCACGCCGGATAGACGGACCAGAGCGGCATGTGGGTGAACACGACAAGCGGCGTGCTACGGGAGCGGCCCTTGAGATCGGCGGCGAGCCAGTCGAGCTGCGTGTCGCCGAGGTAGCCCATGCCACCCGCCTTGAGATTGAGGACGTTCACCAGCGCAATGAAATGCACGCCCTGCTGGTCGAAGCTGTACCAGCCGTTGCCCGCGCTACGGGGCGAAAAGCGGCTGAAGAAGGCGCGGCCATCGTCGCCGATGACGTCGTGTTCGCCCGGGACATAGTGGGTCTCGAGACCCGCGCCGTTCACGATCTGCTGCGCCGTATCGAACTCTTCGGCTCGCGAAAGATGACTGACATCGCCGGTGTGCAGCATGAACGCGGGCCGCTGCGCGGCACTGCGAATGCGCTCGATGGCGGATTGCAGCGTAGCGGCCGGATCGGGATTGGGGGCCTTGTTGAAGCCGATGTGGCTATCGCTGATCTGGACGAACGAGAGCGTGCCGGACGACGGCTTCTCGGCAGCCGAGGCCGTCGTGCCGCCCAGCATCGTCGCCAGCGGGAGGCCGCGCGGCACGCCGCCGTCGAGCGTCCATAAAATGCCTGCCCCGGCCCACGCCAGACAGGCCATCGCACGACGACGCGACATCGCTGGCGCGTCGGCTACGTCTTTCCCATCGTCCTTCGGATCCCGACCGCTCATGGCACACCTCCACAGAATGAGGGCGCCCGGTTCGTCACCATGACGGAGTTGCGAGCGCGCCGTTATCTGTAATACCGGCGCACCCGACGATTTATTCCCGAATGCCTGAACGACGTTGCGAAGGGACGAACTTCTAAGCTGGGATCAGAGCGGCGAGTAGTTCCAGCGGGGAAGCACGCCGGCACGGCCATAAGTCACCCAGGTCGGCGCGCCCGGAGAGACGTCCAGCACTGCCTTTTGGTATTCGTGACCGACACCGTCGGCATCCGTCGCGCGCTGGCGCAACAGCGGCCCCGGATCGACCGGATTTCCGTTGCGACGCAACTCGAAATGTAAATGAGGCCCTGTGGCCGTTCCCGTTCGTCCGATGTCACCGATCCGCTCACCAGCTGCGACGGTGTCGCCGACGCGAAGGTTCTCCACGACAGCCGACAAATGCGCGTAGAGGGTCTCGCTCCCGTACCGGTGCGAGATCACGATGTACCGCCCATAGCCGTTATGCTGGAACCCGATGAACGACACTTCGCCATCGGCGGCCGCGCGTACCGGCGTGCCGACGGGTGCGGCGAAGTCGACGCCGGTATGACTGTGCGACACCCGACGGACCGGATGGCGGCGCGTGCCGAATTCAGACGTGATGCGCCCCCCGACGACCGGCATGACAAACGACTTGGTCTGTGCTGACGGGCGGATGTTCGTCGGCCGGGAAAACAAACCCGGACGTGCCAGCCCTACCGGCATCCACGGGCCGACGGCCGACACGAGCATAGGAGAGTTCGGCGCGCTTGTACCACTTGCACCGCTGCCGAATTGACCACGTGACGCCCACGACACTATCGACACAGGCGCTTCGAGAACGAACAACGGTACCGTGGTGAGTCGCGGATGCGCCTGCAGCGGCCCGTCCGCATCCGCCAGCGCCGACAGCGGCACGACCAGCCAAAGTCCGAAGGCAACAGCGAAGGCAGCCCCGGGCGGACGGGTACACTCGCCCCGCCCTCGCTGGCGCTGCGCAGCGCTGCCCAACGCGGCGCGCATGCACCAAACGAAAGGAGTAGAGAAAGACATCGCTCGTAAAACTCAGTCGAAGACGACGCAGTCTACGGGGCGATGTGGCGTTATTTGATAGGAAAAGACTCAAACTTACCGCAAGTTGCGGCCAAAACCCCGGGAATTGGGATTTTACTCAACACGATGCACGGACATGGGCAAGCGCCGGATGCGGCGTCGCCGGGCGGGTCAGCGTCGTGTGCCGGGACGCGTGCGCTTGATGGCGTACATCGCCTCGTCGGCGTGATCCATCAGTTGCGTCATATCGGTGCCGTCGTCAGGCAGCATGGCGATACCCACGCTCACCCCCAGTTCGAGCGACTTGCCCTCGAATTCGAACGGCGCGCCCACTTCCTTTGCCAGTCGCTGGCTGTGCGCTTCGGCGTCTTCACGCGAGTGAATGCCGCACAGAATCATGCCGAATTCGTCGCCGCCCACGCGTGCGATGGTGTCCGAGCGTCGCGCCGTGGCGTTCATGCGCTCGGCGGCGGCACGAATAGCGGCGTCGCCTGCACGATGGCCGTAGCGGTCGTTGATGGGCTTGAGCCCGTCCATATCGATGTTCAGAATGCCCAGGCACGACGACGAACGCAGCGCCAGGTGCACTGCCTGTCGCAAGCGGTCGTAGAACAACGCGCGATTGGGCAAGCCGGTGAGCGCGTCGTGCGTGGCTTGCAAATAGAGTTGACTCGTCTCGAAGCGCGCCGCATGGAACATCGCCGCCGCAATGAGTTCGCTCATCAGTTCGAGCGTGCGGACGTCGGCGTCGGGGAACGCCGACGGTTCGGGCGCGAAGACCTTGAGCACGCCGACGGTCGTGTCCAGATGCTTGAGCGGTGTGACGATCATCGAGCGCAGACCGACCTTGCGGCAGGCCTCGCGGTCGACACGCGGATCGGTCTCGGAATCGTCGCAGCGAAGGATCTCGCCCGTCTTCACGCACTGGCCCGAGAGTGAGCCGTCGCGCGACAGACGCATGCCCAACAGGTTGGCTGCGACACCGGACGCCGCCCGGTACACCATGTCGTCGCCTTCGGCCAGCTCCACCACTGCGCCATTCGCCTGCGTCAGGTGCTGCACCCGCTCCGTCACAAAGGCCATCACGCCGCCAAGATCCAAGCCGAGTTTGGCAATTTCGGTTTGTGTTTTGACGATCTCCAAAAGCGTATTGCTTTCGGGCATAACGGCGACGGCGTTTTGGCTCACGACCTATCCTGTTCTTCAAAAAGCGTGAACCCGAAATGTACCATCGTGCGTTTGGAAACTCACCTCAAAACGCCCGGTGCAGTGTCGCAAGCGTCAACGAATCACAACGCTGCTGCTGGCGTCACACCTGGCTGACGCGGCAGCAGACGCCGTGCGGCCGGTCCGCTCACATGCCGGTGCAGCGCACCACCGAGCAGCGTGCAGACGATCAGCACGGGCACGTAGACGAGGAACGTCCAGCGCATGTCGTCGCCCGCGAGCGCACGGTACGCTGGCGTCACGGCCAGCACGACGAACATGTGGCTGAGGTAGATCTCGTAACTCCAGCGGCCCATTTGCGTCAGCCAGCCAAAGCCGCGCGGCATGGCGCGCATGGAGCCATGGGCGGCGGCAAGCCACAGCGCCGCACTCAGACACAGCAGCAACATGACGTGGTCGTGCAGGCGCGGCCACAACAGGTCGTTGAAAAATACGACGGCAAGCAACCCTGTTACGCCCAGCGCGCCGAGGCCTCGTGCCACACCGCGCGAGAGCGTCACGCGTTGCATCAGCAATGCCGTGAGCACGCCCCAGGCGATCGCCGCCATGCCCGGAAGATAAGCCTTCTCCTGCCAGATCTCGTTGCCTGCCAGCGCCGCGCGTGTCCAAGGCAGCGAAACGGCAAGCGCCAGGAGCGCGAACACGCGCCACGGCCCGCGCAGCAACAGACAGAGCAATGGGAACGCCAGATAGAAGCACTCTTCGATGGAGAGCGACCAGAGCACGTCCCATCCCCCCGGCAGCCAGTTCGTGCGGCCCTCGTACCAGTTGAGGGTCATCGTGAGGGCCGACGTCAGGGCACCGGCGAGCGATTGCCCCGGCTTGTTGATGACGAACGTCGGCACACCAAGCAAATGCATCACCGACAGCACAGCCAGCAGCAGGAGCAGCAACGGGAAGATGCGAACAGCGCGCAGCGCATAGAAGTGGCGCCAGCGCATGGCGTCGAGCGAACCGTAGCGCTCCAGCGAACGACGCGTAATCACAAAACCGGAAATCACGAAGAAGACGAACACGGCTTCGTAACCGTTGAAACTGATGCCCTTGACGATGCGCTCGGGCAAGACGTCGCCCAGCAAACTCGGGCCGAGCGGCAGACGAAACTTCAGGGCAAGGTGGTGAACGACCACGAACAGAATGGACAAGCCGCGCAGCAGGTCGATGCCGTCGTTGCGCGTGCGCAGCGCAGGCGCTTGCGCCGGGGGTAAAGCCATGAAAACTCCGGAAGGTGTGCGGGGGGTCACACCGCAGACATCGTACTATGCCGTTGTCCCGGTGACACCCCATCGAATTCGACGGGGTTACCGGCGTGCTTATCGCACCGCCACATGACAATTTGGTTTCGTCACGGCGGCACGCGTAAGATAGCGCTTTCGCCCGGAGCGCCCTGCTCCCGGGCCGTCATTCGGCAGTCATGTCTAACTTCTGGATCACCATTACCGATTACGGTAGCGCCGCCGTCACGGTGCCGCTGGCCGCCGCCCTCATCCTCTGGTTGCTTTCCGCACGCGCATGGCACGCTGCCTTCGCCTGGATTGCACTCTTTGGCGCAGGCTCACTCGTCGTAGCCGTCTCGAAGGTCATGTTCCTCGGCTGGGGGCTTGGCGTTCGCGAAATCGACTTCACCGGCGTGAGCGGCCATACTTTTTTTGCCGCGACCGTCTATCCGGTCATCGCGTGGTTACTGCTGAGCAAGCTGCCATGGCCGTGGCGGGTACTCGGCACGGTGGTCGCGGCCGCCGGGAGCGTAGCCGTGGGCGTCTCACGGGTTGCGCTGTCGGCGCATTCGGTCTCGGAGTCGATTGCGGGCTGTATCGTCGGCTTCTCGGTCTGTGCGGCATTCGCGTGGTACACGCGCGGCGACGATGCGCCCAATCTGAAGACGCTGCCGATGGCCGCGAGTCTGTTCGTCCTCATGATGTGGCTGCACGGCGAGAGTGTGCCGACGCAACGCTGGATCACCGACATCGCGCTCATCATGTCGGGCCGCGAACAACCCTTCAAACGCTATAGCTGGCTGGCCCGCAAGCCCGTGCCCGCACCGACGGTACCGGTGACGCCTGCGCTTCCAACGCCAAGCCCCGCCCCAGTGCGCTAGGCGATCGATGCGCGCGGGCGCAACTTGTCGTAGATCAGAGTAGTCATACGTGGCGTGCGTTATATTCAGTGAAACGCGCGACCCACGTCGTGCGACCGAACGGAGTCCGCCATGCCTGCTCGCAGTGACAAGACGTCCCGCTCCACGACTTCCCGATCCAACAAGTCCCGCAAGACGGCGGATGTCCCACCGCCGCCCGTATCGTCCACCGCATCGAGGTCTCGGGGCGCACCGAAGACGGCTAGCCCACCCACGCGCCGGACTGTGCCGCATGGAGCGACGGCTGACGCCTCGGTGACGCACAAGGCAACGCCAGTCGCACCGAAGCCACAAGCCACACCCTCGCCCTCCCCTTCAACGTCGTTCACCGATCATCTGGATCGCGCCGCCATGGCGACGACCGCGCGTTTCACCGGCAACGTCTCGCCCGCCGCCGTCGCACTTGCGTGGGCCGACTGGATCATGCACGCAGCGACCGCCCCCGGCCATCAGTTGAATGTGTTCAAGGCGTTCGCCGCCATCGACAAGCCTGCAAGCACCGATGCCACGAACGCCGGTGGTCCGCACGACGCCGACCGGCGCTTTCGCGATCCGTCGTGGGACAAACCGCCGTTTTCCTGGTGGCGCGAGCGATTCCTGCGCACGCAGGCGTTTGTCGATGAGATGACCGGCGAGATTCCGGGCGTCGATCCGCATCATCGCGACGTCGTGCGCTTCATGACGCGGCAGTGGCTCGACGTCTTCTCGCCGAGCAATCAGTGGTGGGCGAACCCCGAAGTGCTCTTGTCGATTCGCGAGACGCAGGGGCAGAACCTCGTCAAGGGTGCACAACGCTGGTGGTCGGATCTGCGGGATATGGCGGCAGGCAACGCCCCGGGCGCAGGCCCCGAGGCGTGCAAGGCGTTTCGCGTCGGACACGAAATCGCCGCCACGCCGGGCAAGGTCGTCTATCGAAACGCGTTCTTCGAACTGCTGCAATATGCGCCTGCGCAGGCGCAGACCTGGCGTGAACCCATACTGATCGTGCCGTCGTGGCTTCTGAAGTACTACATCCTCGATCTGGAAGCTCAGCATTCGCTGGTGGCTTATCTGGTGTCGCAAGGCCATAGCGTCTTCATGATTTCCTGGCATAACCCCGGTCCGGAAGATCGCGACCGGGGCCTCGAAGACTATCTGGAATCGGGCTTGCTGACGGCCTTGCGTGAAGTGCGCCGCATGACCGGCAACGTGCCCGTGCACGCCTGCGGCTACTGTCTCGGGGGCACGCTGCTCGCCGTCGCTGCGGCAACGCTGGCGCGTGAATCGGGGTCAGCCGGTCAGTCAGGACAAACGAAACGCAAGGCGGCGGACGATGCCGACATGCTGGCCAGCGTCACACTGCTCGCCGCGCAAACGGACTTCAGCGAACCGGGAGAGTTGGGCCTGTTCATCGACGCGAGTCAGGTCGCGTATCTCGAAGCGATGATGTGGCGGCAGGGATTCATCGGCGGAGAGCAACTTGCCGGTACCTTCCAGTTGCTCAATTCGCGCGACTTGATCTGGTCACGCCTCATGCACGACTACCTGCTCGGCGCACCGGCACAGACGACCGATTTCACCGTCTGGAACGCCGACACCACGCGCATTCCCGCACGTCTGCACAGTCAATGTCTGCGCGAACTGTATCTGAACAGTGCACTGGCGACGGGCACGCTCAAAATCGGCGGGCAACCGGTGGCACTCTCGGATATTCGTGTACCGTTGTTCGTCGTGGCAACCGAACGCGATCACATTTCTCCGTGGCGCTCGGTCTACAAGATGCATCTGTTGAACCACGGCGATCTGACGTTCGCGCTCGTCTCGGGCGGGCACAACGTGGGGGTGGTGTGCGAGCCGGGACATGCACGTAGTCATCACCGGGTCGCCACGCGCGTGGCCGGTTCGGCCTATCGCGATCCGGACGAATGGTTCGGTGCGACCCCCGCGATGCAAAGCTCATGGTGGCCCGCATGGCAGGCGTGGCTGCTGGCACAAGGAAAACACGGGGGCGGCGACAAACCTGTCGCCGCCCCCTGGCCGCCAGCGACTTCGCTCGGCGACGCGCCCGGTACTTACGTGCTCGAACGCTGAGCGTGGCTGCCGCCGCGCTTCGGCGGCACACGACCGTTAAGCGGCGACTGCTGCGACACTGCGGCTTCGGTCGCCTGGACGGCTTCCGTCGACATACGACGCCACGCGTCCATCGTGCCCTGCGTCGCCTCGTTGAACGCCTGGAACCACTTCTGTAACGGCGCTTCGGCCGCCTGCGTCGCCGCACCTGCGGCCGTGCCCGCACCGATCAGGTCGGGCAACGTCATGGCACCGGCCATGCCGTGCTGTAGCTCCTCACCGGTCTTGCGGCAATGCTCCGCCCACAGCAACTGGTTGTTCGCACACACGGCCAGCCACTCGCGCCAGAACTCGTTCTGCTGAGCGATCTGGCCATTGAGCAGTTGCAGATGGGCCGTGAGCAGGCCATTGAAGTCTTTCGCGCCGCCCAGGGATTTGGCCGCTTCTGAATGGGCTTTGAGCAACTCGCCGTCGCGCTCGACTTGCAACTGATGCGTGCGTTGCGCGGCTTCCAGCAGAATCCCGTAAGCACCCAGCGCGCTCGCCGTACCCAGTTTGACCAGCGCCAGTGCCGGATTCGTTTCCTGTGACATCGTCAATCTCCTAAGTCAGTAGTTTTGATGCGTCGCTGCACGTCACTCCATATGCATGCCGCCGTTGATGGCGAGGTTACTGCCGGTGATGAAACCTGCGTCGTCCGACACAAGAAAGGCGACGAGCGCAGCCACTTCGTCGGGACGGCCGAGTCGGCCGACCGGAATCTGCGGAAGAATGCGCGATTCGAGCACGTCTTGCGGCACGGCCGTGACCATCTTCGTCGCGAGATAGCCGGGCGAGATCGTGTTGACCGTCACACCCGATTTGGCGACTTCCAGCGCGAGCGCCTTGGTGAAACCGTGCATGCCTGCTTTCGCCGCCGCATAGTTCGCCTGCCCGAATGCGCCGCGACTGCCGTTGACCGAGGAGATGTTGATGATGCGTCCCCAGCCACGCGCGACCATGCCGCCGAACAGCGGCCGGGTCATGTTGAAAACGCTATCCAGATCCGTGCGCAATACCGACTGCCAGTCTTCGGCCGTCATCTTGCGCAGGGTGGCGTCGCGCGTAATCCCCGCATTGTTGATGAGAATGTCCACCGGACCGGAGTCCGATTCGACGGCCTTCGCACAAGCCTCGCAGGACGCGAAGTCGGCAACGTCGACACGATAAGCGGCGAAGTCTCGGCCCGTTGCGCGCATGCGCTCGACCCATCCCTCGCAATCGTGATTTTGGGGTGAGCAGGTGACCGCAACGCGGTACCCGGCATCGGCAAGACGCAGGCTGATCGCCTCGCCCAAACCGCCCATGCCACCTGTCACCAATGCTGTTCGTGTTGTCATGGCTATCCGTCTCTGGTTAACGTCTGTCGTTAAACTTCGGATACATCCAGCATAGTCGCGAACGACCGACTTGCTGTGGCAATCGACACCCCGGCAAAGACTTCGCTTGACCCTGGTCAAGCCGCAGCGCCACTCGGCACCGTCAGCATCGAAAAGCGCGCTGCCGGCATCGACCTCCTGTGCTGCTCTTGTTGTGAACTGCCGGGTGTCAACGCTGCGATGTCACCAGTCATTGCAACTGGCCCGAGTGCGACTCGATGTGCGCGACAACGTTCCTCGGTTGTGACAATTTGTCCCGGAGAGTAGCCTTTCTGACATGCGCGTCAGCGCGCGTCGTCACCGCGTCGATTGCATGCAATGTGACGATCTGCTGACACTACACTCGCGTACACGCTTGCGGGTACGCCTGTCAGGCATCGTACTCCAAAATAATTTGTTGGTTGGTCATTCGCACCTCACCAACAACAATCCAATGACCCGCCCCTATCGATAGTCACAGGGGTGCGCGTCGAGCGCTTTCGTGGCCGTTGCAGCGCACCGGCAATCCATATATCATCGCCCGTAGATTTTTTCCGGATCGCGCGGAGACGGCCGTCCTCGGGGCGGACACCACAATTGCGATCACGTCGTTGAAGTCGTCGTAACTCGTTGTTTTTCCTACCAGAATTCCTATTTTGTGGGTCACGAGCGCATGATGTCCTTTCCCCCTGATACCGCTCCCCGACGTCGGCTCGTGCTGGCTGTCGCCACCACCGCCATTGCCGCCGCCGCACTAGCCGCCTGCTCGCGCAAGGCGCCGCCGGAGCCGCCACCGCGACCGGTCGTCGCGGTCGCCGCAAAGCTCACCGAACAAACGCCGATTGCATCGCTGCCCGCGCAGATCGAAGCGCGCTACACGACGCCGCTGTCGTTCCGCGTGGCAGGCAAGATCGTCGACCGCTCGGTGCGCCTTGGCGACGCCGTGAAGGCAGGTCAGGTCGTCGCCCGACTCGACCCCGCCGACTTGTCGAAGAATGCCGCCAGCGCGCGTGCGCAACTCGACGCCGCGCAGCATCAACTCGATTACGCGACGCAGACGGTCAACCGCGACCGCGCGCAGGCGCGCGAGAATCTGATCGCCCCCGCGCAGCTCGAACAGTCCGAGAACGCGTATGCCAGTGCCCTCGCGCAGCGCAATCAGGCTACGCAACAGGCCGCCCTCGCGGGTGATCAGTTGAGCTACGGCAACCTCAAGGCGGACCGTGACGGCGTCGTCACCGCCGAGCAAGCCGACACCGGACAGAACGTCAGCGCCGGTCAGCCGGTGTATCAACTGGCCTGGACGGGTGATGTCGATGTGATCGCCGACGTCCCCGAAGTCGCGCTCGGCGCGTTCCGCATCGGGCAGACGGCCACCGTTTCTCTCCCTGCGATTCCGGGCAAGACGTGGCAGGCACGCGTGCGAGAAATCTCGCCCGCTGCCGATCCGATGAGCCGCACGTATCGCGCGAAGCTTTCGCTGCTGTCACCCGGCAACGAGGTCAAACTCGGCATGACGGCCAACGTCGCCTTCGCCCAGCCGCTGCCCGCGGGCGCTGCCCCTGTAGCGAATGCGTCTGCACCGGCTGCGGCATCCGGCGCGACGGCCGCGACTGCTGCGAACGCGCACCCCATCACCCTGCCCTCCACCGCACTCTTCCATGATGGCAACCAACCTGCCGTGTGGGTCGTCAAGCAGGACGACACGCTCGCCCTGCGCCGTGTGACGATCGTTCGCTATGGCGAGCGCACTGTCACGGTCGCAGGTGGCATCGAGCCTGGCGAGCGCATCGTCTGGCAAGGCGTACACACCGTGACCGCCGGTCAGAAAGTGCGCGTGGTCGCGCCGCTGCATCCTGAGGACTTCGCGTCATGAGCACGCAGGACGGGAAGCCGCCCGTACCCCAGGATCCGCAACCGGGTCCAGCCGCCGCCACCGATGCACCGAAGGACTATCGTCACGAGGAGGGGCATTTCAACCTCTCGGCGTGGGCGCTACGTCACAAGTCGCTCGTGATCTTCCTGATCGCGATGGCGACGATCTTCGGCATTCTTGCCTACTCGCGTCTCGCGCAATCGGAGGATCCGCCGTTCACCTTCCGCGTGATGGTGATTCGCACGTTCTGGCCGGGCGCGACCGCCAAGCAGGTGCAGGAGCAAGTCACCGACCGGATCGCACGCAAGCTTCAGGAGATGCCCAACATCGACTTCCAGCGCAGCTATTCGCGCCCCGGCGAGTCCCTGTTGTTCTTCTCGATGAAGGATTCCGCGCCACCCAACGAGGTGCCCGAAGAGTGGTATCAGGTGCGTAAAAAGGTCGGCGATATCGCCTACACGTTGCCGCAGGGCGTGCAGGGGCCGTTCTTTAATGACGAGTTCGGCGACGTCTACACGCACATCTTCACGCTCGAAGGCGACGGCTTCGGCCCCGCCCAACTGCGTGACTACGCCGACGCGCTGCGCACTGTGCTGTTGCGCGTGCCCGGCGTGGCGAAAGTCGACTACTTCGGCGATCAGGATCAGCGCATTTACGTCGAAATCAGCAACACGCAACTCACCCGTCTCGGCATCTCGCCGAACCAAATTGCGCAAGCCGTCAACGGTCAGAACGCAGTCTCACCGGCAGGCACCATCGAAGCGCCGAACGATCGCGTGGTGGTGCGCCCGAGCGGTCAGTACCGCAATGTCGACGAACTCGCCGACACGCTCATTCGCGTGAACAACCGCACGTTCCGCCTCGGTGACATTGCGACGATCAAGCGTGGCTATGTCGATCCGCCCGTCTCGGAAATGCGCTTCGGCGGCAAGCCTGTGCTCGGCATCGGTATCACGATGCAAAAGGGACAGGACGTCATCCACCTCGGCAAAGCGCTTGCGAACACCATGGGCGAATTGCGTGCGCAGTTGCCTGCCGGGTTGAAGCTGACGGAAGTCGCGAGCATGTCGCAGTCGGTGTCTCACTCGGTCGACGACTTCCTCGAAGCCGTGGCCGAAGCCGTTGCTATCGTGCTGGTCGTGAGCCTTGTCTCGCTTGGCTTCCGCACGGGCATGGTGGTGGTGATTTCGATTCCGGTCGTGCTCGCCGTCACGTCGCTGTTCATGTACATCTTCGACATCGGGCTGCACAAGGTCTCGCTCGGCACCCTGATTCTCGCGCTCGGCCTGCTCGTGGACGATGCGATCATCGCCGTCGAAATGATGGCGGTGAAACTCGCACAGGGCTGGGATCGCAAGCGGGCCGCCGCGTTCGCGTACACCAGCACCGCGTTCCCGATGCTCACCGGCACGCTCGTGACCGTCTCCGGCTTCCTGCCGATCGCGCTCGCGAAGTCGAGCACCGGCGAATACACGCGCTCGATCTTCGAAGTCTCGGCGATTGCCCTGCTCGCGTCGTGGCTCGCGGCGGTGGTGCTCATTCCGCTGCTCGGCTACAAGATGCTGCCGGAGCGCCCGCGCGAAGCGCATCACGGCGACGATCACGAGCACGAGGTCTACGATACGAAGTTCTACAACCGTCTGCGCGGCTGGCTCACGTGGTGCATCGAGCGCAAGTTCATCGTGCTCGTCATCACTGTCGTGCTGTTCCTGATCGCGATGGCAGGCTTTTCGCTCGTGCCGCAGCAGTTCTTCCCGAGTTCCGACCGGCCTGAACTGATGGTGGACCTGCGCTTGCAGGAGGGT
This sequence comes from Pandoraea sp. NPDC090278, assembly GCF_044772185.1. Taxonomy (NCBI): domain Bacteria; kingdom Pseudomonadati; phylum Pseudomonadota; class Betaproteobacteria; order Burkholderiales; family Burkholderiaceae; genus Pandoraea; species Pandoraea sp. NPDC090278. The sequence continues at coordinate 1,427,779 of NZ_JBIVYJ010000001.1, forward strand.
GCGTCGTATCAGGCCACGCTGCGCGAGACGGAACGCCTCGAAAAGCTGCTCGAAGGCCGTAAGGAGATCGATCACACGGTGAGTTTCGTGGGCACCGGTGCGCCCCGCTTCTATCTGCCGCTCGACCAGCAACTGCCCACGCCGAACTTCGCGCAGCTCGTGATCACCGCCAAATCGGTGGAAGAGCGCGAGGCGCTCGCGCAGTGGCTCGAACCGAAGCTGCGCGAGGCCATGCCGGGCGTGCGCACCCGTCTGTCGCGTCTCGAGAACGGGCCGCCAGTCGGCTTCCCGGTGCAGTTCCGCGTAAGCGGCGACGACATCGGCACCGTGCGCAAGATCTCCGAGCAAGTGGCGGACGTGATGCGCAACAACGGCGACACGGTCGACGTCCAGTTTGACTGGGACGAGCCGTCGCAACGCTCGGTGCGCTTCGAAGTGGATCAGCAGAAGGCGCGTGCGTTGAACGTCAGTTCGTCGGACATCGCGAACTTCATCGCCATGACGCTCACCGGCTACGACATCAGTCAGTACCGCGAACGCGACAAGCTGATCTCGATCACGCTGCGTTCGCCGAAGGCCGAACGCATGGACCCGGCGAAGCTCGCAACGCTGGCCATGCCGACGCCCAACGGCCCGGTGCCGCTCGCCACGCTCGGCCGCGTGGTGGACGAACTGGAATACGGCGTGATCTGGGAGCGCGACCGTCAGCCGACGATTACCGTGCGCTCCGACGTGCGCGCTGGCAAGCAAGGCATCGATGTGACCGAAGCCGTCTACAAGAAGCTCGGCGATATCCGCAAGGCATTGCCGGTCGGCTATCGCATCGAGATCGGCGGATCGGTCGAAGAGTCGGGCAAGGGTCAGGCGTCGATCAACGCGCAAATGCCGATCATGGTGATCGCGGTGCTCACGCTGCTGATGATTCAGTTGCAGAGCTTCGCACGCACAATGCTGGTGGTGCTGACCGCGCCGCTCGGCATGATCGGGGTCGTCGCCACACTGTTGCTGTTCGGAAAACCGTTCGGCTTCGTTGCGATGCTCGGTGTGATCGCCATGTTCGGGATCATCATGCGTAACTCGGTGATTCTGGTCGATCAGATCGAGCAGGACATTTCGGCAGGACACCCACGCTTTGACGCCATCGTCAGTGCAACGGTGCGACGCTTCCGTCCGATTACGCTCACCGCCGCTGCCGCCGTGCTTGCCCTGATTCCGCTGCTGCGCAGTAACTTCTTCGGACCGATGGCGACAGCCCTGATGGGCGGTATCACCAGCGCCACCATTCTGACCGTGTTCTTCCTGCCCGCGTTGTACGCGACGGCGTTCCGTATTCGTCACGACGAACGTGCCGATCATCCGTCTCAGGCTTCGTCCGGCAGTTCGCAAGGAGACCGCTCATGACTTCGCGCATCGTTTCACGCGCACTGCGGTGCGCCCCGCTCGTCCCGATGTTCTGGCTGAGCGCCTGCTCGTTCACGCCGGGCGATAAACCGCCAGCGATGCCGTCGCCGTCACACTACGGCGCGAACGCCCTGCCCGAGCGCACGGTCACGGCGCAAGGGGCTTCGCAACGCTTCGACGTGGGGGCCCCGCCGGTGAAAGCCTGGTGGCAAGCCTACGAGTCGGACAAACTCAACGCACTCGTCGACGAAGGCCTGCGTAACAGTCCGAATCTGGCGGCGTCCGATCATGCGCTGCAAGCCGCGCGTGAGCAGTTGAAGGCGCAGATCGGTTCGTCGCTGTTCCCTTCCATCGATCTTGGCGGGGAAGTGGCCCGCGAGCGCAACCTCGGCATTCCGAACATCCGTCCGCCGACGGCGCTGTACAACATGTTCGTCGGACAGATTCAGGCGCGCTATACGTTCGACTTCTTCGGGGCGTCTCGCTTCGCCAATGCGTCGCTCGCCGCGCAAGTCGATCAGCAGGCGTTCCAGTTGGAATCGGCGCGTCAGGCGCTCGCGGCGAACATCGTCTCCGGTGCGATTGGCGCGTCGGTACTCGGTGCGCAGGTCAAGGCGACCGAGCGACTGGTCGAGCTGGCGCAAGCCGATGCCACCGACATGGCCCGACGCGAAGCCCTTGGGGCGGTGTCTCGCGCCGATGCGCTGGCGTCTGCCCAGAACGCCGAATCGCTGGCCGCGTCGCTGCCGGGGCTGCGTGCGCAGTGGCAATCGACGCGTCATGCGCTCGCCGTCCTTCTCGGCCGTACGCCCGATCAAGCCCCCGACGATCTGGCGCTCGGCGAGCTGAAGGTGCCACGCACCGTGCCGGTGTCCGTGCCGTCGACGCTGCTGCAATCGCGCCCCGACATTCAGGCGGCGGAGATGGCGCTCAAGGCGGCCTCGGCCGAGGTCGGCGTGGCGACGGCGCAGATGTTCCCGAGCTTGTCGCTCAGCGCATCGATGGGCAAAGGCGGCTTCAACTGGCCGACGGTGATGTCCAACGCCGGGTCGCTGTGGAGCATCGCGGCGTCGATCTCGCAGCCGATCTTCCACGGCGGCGCGTTGCTTGCGCAGCGTCGCGCGGCACAGGCGACGTACGAGGCGGCCGTCGAACAGTACAAGCAGACTGTGCTGACGGCGTTCAAGAACGTGGCGGACACGCTGGCGTCGCTCGAAGCGGACAATACGTCGCTGTTGCACGCCGATAGCGCCAGTGCGGCGGCCGAGCAGATCTATCGCGATACGGCGGCACGGGTGCGTCTGGGGGCCTTGCCGGTGTCGTCCGCACGCGGTCGCGAGCAGCAGTACTGGAACGCCTACCTGACGACGGTGCGTGCAACCGGCGCGCGTTTGTCGGATACTGCGCTACTGTTTTACGCGATGGGCGTGCCGCCCGAGCCTGCCGATGCTGCCCCAGCGCAGGCCCCGGCTGCGGCACAACCGGCCCCGTCGCAAGACGTAGCCAGACGATGACCACCCGAACGACGACCCGGGGCCGACGCCCCAAACACCTCCCCGATGGCCGCGCCGCCTTGCTCGACGCGGCCATCGACGCTTTTTCGCACCTCGGCTACGACGGCGCGAACCTGCGCGGCATCGCTGCGGCCGCCAAGGTCGACGCGAGCCTCGTGCGCGTGCACTTCGGCTCGAAGGAACAGCTGTGGCGCGCCTGTGTCGATACGCTGGAAGCCGCGCTGGCCACCCCCGTCGAAACGCTCCGTGCGATTTCGGTGGACGAAACGCGACCGGTCAGAGACCGCCTTCGCGACGCCATCGGGCTCATCGCGGCCTATGCGGTGCAGCACCCCGAACACAAGTGCTTCATTTCCCTGCATGCGTCCGAGACAGGCGAGCGCGGCGCGATTCTCTATCGCCACCTGCTCGAACCGGTCTACAACTGCATGGAAAAGCTCATCGTGGAAGGGATGGCGGCAGGCGTGATTCGCGCCGAACACCCGGCGATGTACTTCTGCGTACTCGCCCATGCGCTGCATCCGCCGCCCGGCTCGCCGGTGCTCATGCAGGTGATCGCACCTGAAGTCGGCGGCGAAGCGTTCGGCCCGGCGTTGCTCAAGCAAGTCGAGATGGTGTTCTTTACACCGCCACAAACGGACGAGTGAAGCGACGGTCGAATGGCGGCGCGGTGCATGCCGGTGCAGTCATCACCGGCACGCACCTTTCGCTGGCGCGCTAGTGCGACATCGATGCGCCGGGCGGCATCGCCCCTGTCTGCGGCGTATCGGTATCGGCACCGGTACCCAGCACCACCCCGCGCCGCTCGCGTCCGAAGTAGATCATGACGGCGATCACCACCGCCACCGTCCCGGCCACAAGCGCCATCGCCAAACCGAAGTTGCCGTCGTGCGCCTTCGCGATGGTCGTCTGCAAATTCCCGTTGACCGACGCAAACAGATTGCCCAACTGGTAGACGAGCCCCGGGAACGTGGCGCGAATCTCATCGGGTGACAGCTCGTTTAGGTGCGCAGGAATCACGCCCCACGCCCCTTGCACCGAAATCTGCATCAGGAACGCGCCGACCGTCAGCAGTACCGCGCCGCTGGAAAACGCCCACAACGGCAGCACCGGTAGCGCGATCAGCGCCGCAATGATGATGGCGCGACGGCGTCCGATCTTCTCCGAAATCGCACCGAAGAACAGCCCGCCGATAATCGCACCGATGTTGTACGTGATGGCGATCCAGCTCACGGTGTGGGTATCGAACTTGTGCTGCACTTGCAGGAAGGTCGGATACAGATCCTGCGTGCCGTGCGAGAAGAAGTTGAAGGCCGTCATCAGCACGATGGCGTACAACGCCAGTTTCCAGTCGCGCGACAGCACCTGCACGAAGTTGGCGCGTGGCGCGGCACTGGTCGCTTCGCCCTTGCGCCAAGCGGGCGACTCGGGCACGTGCCGTCGGATGTAGAGCACGAGCAACGCCGGGAGTACGCCGACGAAGAACATGCCACGCCAGCCGATGCTGTCGTAAAAGAGTCCGTAGACGACCGACGCCAGCAGGTACCCGCTCGGATATCCCGCCTGCAACAGGCCGGAGACGATGCCGCGCGAGTGCGTCGGCACACTCTCCATCGTAAGCGCCGCACCCACACCCCATTCGCCACCCATCGCGATACCGAAGAGCGCGCGCAGGATCAGGAGGACGGTAAGACTCGGGGCGAAACCGGAGGCCAGCTCAAGCAAGGCGTACAGCAGCACGCTTGCCATCATGGCCGGGCGGCGTCCGAATTTGTCGCCCAGTCGACCGAAGACGAACGCGCCGACCGGACGCATCGCCAGCGTAAGCAACAGCGCGAACGCCACGCTGCCCAACTCGGTATTGAACTCCTTTGCGATGTCCTTGAGCACGAACACCATCAGGAAGAAATCGAACGCGTCGAGCGTCCACCCAAGATAGCTTGCCGTTACCACATGCTTCTGTTCTTTAGTCCAGGCCATGGTGTCCCTCCATCGGCGGCAATGTTGCGCGACGAAATCACTCTACGCCTGAAAACCGACCATCAGGCAAGCGCGTCCAAAACCGGCCCGTAGCCCGCATGGATGCTCGAACACCGCGAAACGACGAGGGCTCCGACGGGGGTTTTGCCTGACCAAACCCGTGTGCCAGGCGAGCGAGACGGGCGACGTTTGCGCGACGTCCGACCGCCGCGCGACCCGCTGCCCTACGTGCCCGAATGCGCCAGATCGAGCGACGCAAGCGCCATCTGACGGTATCCGAGACGCTTTGATGACGCCAATGCATTACACTGGCGGCCAAATTCATTCGCTTTGTTCAAGCTTCCTACGTCTCCAATTCCATGTCCGAAGCCACCTCCACCACCGTCATTCTCGGCGCCGGTCAAGCCGGCGGCGAAACCGCCCTCGCGCTGCGTCAACTCGGCTACACCGGCCGCATCGTGCTTGCTGGCAGCGAAACCCATCTGCCGTATCGCCGCCCGCCCCTCTCGAAAGCGTTCCTCGCCGGTCAGGCCGACGAAGCCAGTTTGCTGATCCGCCCGGCCGACGCCTATGAGAAAGCCGAGATCGACGTACGCCTCGGCGTGACGGCCACGGCCATCGACCGCACAGCGCGCACCGTCTCGTTCGACGACGGCCAGACGCTCGGTTACGACAACCTCGTGCTCGCGCTCGGCGGCCGTGTGCGTCCCCTGCCGATTCCCGGCGGCGATGCATCCAACGTCTACTACCTGCGCAACATCGCCGACGCACAGCGCCTGCGTGAAGCGCTCGCACCGGGCAAGCGTGTCGTGGTCGTCGGTGGCGGTTACATCGGTCTGGAAGTGGCGGCGAGCGCCGTCAAGGCAGGCGCTTCAGTGACGGTGCTCGAAGCCGCGCCGCGTCTGCTCGCCCGCGTGGCCGAAGCGGATCTCGCAGGCTTCTTCGCAACGCTGCACCGCGAGAACGGTGTGGACGTGCAAGTGGGCGTGGGCGTCACCGCCCTCGAACAGGATGCCGCAGGCAATGTGGTGGCCGTGGTGGCCGGGGAGAAGCGTCTGGAAGCGGACGTGGTCGTCGTCGGTATCGGCCTGATCCCGAACGCCGAACTCGCGCAAACCGCCGGTCTGGCCGTCGACAACGGCATCGTCGTGGACGAATTTGCCCGCACCAGCGATCCGGCGATTCTTGCCGTGGGCGATTGCGCGCATCACGAACACCCGGCACTCGGCCGTCGCATCCGTTTGGAGTCGGTGCCGAGCGCTAGCGAAATGGCGAAGGTAGCCGCAAGCGTGGTGCATGGCGACGCACCGAAGGCCGTCGCGACCGCCCCGTGGTTCTGGTCGGATCAGTTCAACGCGAAGTTGCAGATGGTCGGTATGACCGATGGTCACGACGCCGTGATCGAACGCCGTCTGCCCGATGCACAGGGCGCTGCCGTCTTCATGCTGTTCTATCTGCGCGATGGCGCAATCGTGGCCGCTGCGAGCATCAACCGCGCGCAGGAATTCATGACGGCGCGCGAACTTGTCGGCCGCCGTGCGGTGGTCGATCCGGCGCGTCTGGCCGATGCCGCCACGCCGCTCAAGACGCTCTTGGCCGAACTCGGCTGATCGCGACCGCCTGCGCGCCGTCGACCTTACTTGGCGGACGGCGCGTGAGCGGGCAACAGCAGTACCGGACGGCCCGCATGACGGGCCGTATCTTCTGCCACGCTGCCTAGCGTGAAGCGCCGGAATCCACGTCGGCCGTGCGTGCCCAGCACGATCAGGTCGACGTCGGCATCGCGGCCCGCAGCAATGATCTGATCCGCCACGCCCTCACCCACCGGCTGAATCTCCCGCATCTCGATTTCACCGGGCACTTCCGCCTCTTTCAAGCGCTTCTGCGCCCAGCTTCGCACCTGTTCGGCGACGGCGCGCACAGCGTCGAGCAACGGCTCCGGATCGAAACCTGCGAGGAACGGTCCCGGTAAGTCGAGCACGTGCACCACCCGCAGCGACGCGCCATGCGTGCGCGCCAGTGCCAACGCATATTCGAAGGCGAGCCGCGACGTCTCGCTGTTGTCCAGCGCGACGAGAATACGTTCGTAATGGCCGCCCGCGCGCAACCGCTGATGCGGCCGTGCTTCGCCCGCCACCAGCATCACCGGCACTTCCGCGCTGCGCAGGATCTGCTCCGCAACGCTGCCGAGCATCGCGCGGCGAACGCCACTGCGACCGTGTGTCCCGACGACGATGATGTCCGCAGCCCACTCGATGGCTTCACGCGTCATCGCTTCAGGCACCGTTTCGCCCGTGGTGCGCAAGTCGAGCAGATGCGCCTGCGCGTCGAAGCCTTCTTCGCGCAAGTACAGCACCGCCCGTGCGAGATGCTCTTCGCCTTCGCGCTGCATATCGCGGCGCACCTGTTCGAGATCGATGAGTTTGCCGAAGGCGGCCGTCAGCAAATTGACGGGGTCTTCCACGGTGTGAATGACGCGGATCGCGTCACCGTGACGCGCAAAGGCAGCGGCCTCGCGCAATGCGCGGCGTGACGACTCGCTACCGTCGGTCGCCAGCAGAATGCGTTTTGTCATGAGCAGCCTCGCGTTGAGAGTCGAAGGAATGCCATGCGCGTGTCCGGCCATCCCGATGTTTCATCTGACGAACCTTGCACGACGTTTCCACTATACCGCTCGATAGGGCGCGAAGGCCACCCTCCGCGCGTCTTATCCGACCGAAATGGGCGTCGGACTTCGCTTCCTTTGACGCAACGCAAAAACGCCACAGGCCCGGCATAGCGGGCCTGTGGCGTCAGCGTGAGACGAAGCTTGCGGCGACCGCTCAGCGTGCCGCGTCGCCCCAGCGATAGGCGTGCGATGCGTCGTCGAGCTTTGCCTTGAGTTCTGGCGGCAGCGTGTAGTCGATGGTGCCCAGCGTCTCGGTCAGTTGCTCGACACGGCTTGCGCCAATGATGGCCGAGGTCACGGTCGGGTTCGCCAGCACCCACGCGAGCGACAGACGCGTGAGCGACTCGCCTGCATCGTTCGCAATGCCCTTGAGCGCTTCGATGGTCTCGAATTCGCGCTCATGCCAGTAGCGTTGCTGGTACATCGCCCCCGCCTTGCCCACCGTGGCCGACGTGAAGCGGCCTTCGGTCGGCGCAGCGTCGTGGCGGTACTTGCCGGTCAGCAGACCGCCCGCGAGCGGGTTGTAGGGGATGACGGCCAGCCCTTCTTCGCTTGCCAGCGGCAGCAGTTCGCGTTCGATCTGACGGAACAGCAGGTTGTAGCGCGGCTGGACGGACACGAAACGCGCGACACGCAGCACGTCGGCACGGCCCAGCGCGCGTGCCAGACGATACGCGAGGTAGTTCGACACGCCGACGTAACGGGCCCTGCCCGACTTCACGATAGTGTCGAGCGCTTCGAGCGTCTCGTCGATGGGCGTGTCGGTGTCGTCCGAATGGAGTTGATACAGGTCGACATAATCGGTGCCGATGCGGTTAAGCGACGCGTCGATGGCGCTCAACAAGTGCTTGCGCGACGCGCCCTTGTCCCACGGCGACGGCCCCATCTGTCCGCAGGCCTTCGTCGCCACGATGAACTGATCGCGACGGCCCTTGAGCCAGCGGCCCACCACTTCTTCAGTGCGGCCGACGAGCGAATTGTCGGCCCCCAGCGGATAGACGTCGGCGAGATCGATGAAGTTGACGCCAGCCTCAGCGGTGCGGTCGAGAATGGCGTGGCTGGCGGCTTCTTCGGTTTGCAGACCGAACGTCATGGTGCCCAGGCACAGGCGGGAAACAGTCAGGCCGGTGCGGCCGAATTTCGTGTATTGCACGGTAACTCCCGGAGGCAAGTACTGGTGAATAGCGATGCCCGGCGTCGCGGACAAGGTGCACAGTATGCGCGATTCCGGGAAAACGCGTGCGCCGCCCAACGCTGTGGCGACGCACGCGCCTCAAAGGCTATTCCAGCGACTTCAGATCGAGCCAGACGCCATCCGCGCCGCGGATCATCATCTTGCCGCCGTACTTCATGACGGTCGTCTGCTCGTTGGCCGACACGAAGGCCGTCTGCGGCAGATCGTTGGCGTACTGCGCCAGATCCGGCGTGCCCGCGAACGGGTTGTTGGCGATCAGATGCGAGATGAGCGTCATCATCGCCAGATAGCTCGTGGGTGTGGAGATCGTCACCGGCGTGCCGTGTGAGGCGGCGGCCCCGTCGCCGAAGCCGACGAGCTTCACGGCCACCGGCACGTGCGTAATCTCAGGCAGCGGGATCTCGCGCATGCCGGAGATCTGCAACTTGCTGCCGCGTATTGCCGCACCGTGCTCAGGCACGAAGACGACGACCGCCTTGCGTCCCGACTTCGCGATGGTGTCGATGAACTGACCGAAGTCGTCGAACATCGTCTTCGCGCGCAACGGATAGCTCTGCACGCTGCTGAGCTTCGAGCCTTCGAGACGGTTGCCGTCGTGCAGCGAGATCGTGTTGTAGTAAAGCGCCACGCGCTTGTCCGGCATGGCCGTGCGCTGCTTCCACCACGATTGCAGCACGTCGCCGTCCGAGCGGATCGGCGTCTCGTCGAACGCGCGCATCGCCACACGCGTGTGCGTATTGTCGAAGGGTGTGACGCCCTGCACGTTGAAGTTCTGCTGCACTTCCTGCATGAAGTTGTCGAAGTGACCATCGTGGTTCATCGCAAGCGTCGGCGTGAAACCGAGGTTCTTCAGATCGCTCATGATGTAACACTGCGGTCCGGCCGGGTCGTACAGCGCCTTGTGCTCCGGCTGTCCGCAACCGGCGCGCAGCACGCGAATCGCCGCCGGGCCGCTATAGCTGGCGGCCGAGTTGAAGTTCTTGAAGACGAAGTCGAAACGCGAGAGCAGCGGCAGGTTGTCGAGGTTGTCGACGTCGAGATCGTCCTGCGCGAGCGAACAGATGTGCAGGAAGATGATGTCGTAGTCCGGACCTGCCCCCGCCTGCGCGGGCAACGAGACGGAGCGCGTCAGCTCGCGCGAATAGAAGCTGTTCAGCGCCGCGTTCGGGTTCGCGCCCAGCGGCACGTCGCCGTCGCCCGTCAGGAACTCGCTGCTGCCGCTCGCCGCACCTGCTGCGGGTGCTCCCGTCGCGGCACCGGACGCCAACGCCGTGGTATCGCCCTGCGCGGCCACGACCGGCGAGACGGAGACGAGCGTGCCGACACGCAACACGCCCGGCACGATCAGCAAGGCCAGCAGGACGAACGTCGTCACGCGCACCCAGCGGTTCACGATCCAGTAAGCCAGCACCATGATGGCGAGCAACAACCAGTCGCGCGCCGAAACGAAGCGGCCGAGCAGTTCGATGATGTAAGAGAAACGGAACTGCATCAGCGCGGGCAACTGTTCGATGAAGCGTCCGAACGGCGGCAAATTCGAGTCGTAGTAAAGCAGCGCCGCGCCGACAGGGATGGCGATGACCTGTCGCGCAATGCTTGCCCAGCGCGGGCGCAACCGCACCACGAGGAACAGCGCGAAGACGAAGTTCGGCAGCACGTGAAAGCCGAGGATGCCCGCCCACAGCAGCAACAGCTTCAGAATGAAATAGAGGTTCCAGATGCCCATCGTATGGTTTCCTTGGTCTCACGCACGCGTATCGGGTGAATCGCGCCACGCCTGCCGTGCCCCACGCAAACTATTCTGCCAGCGCGTTACCAGCTTGCTCAGGAGGTAATTGGCCAGCACCTGATACCCTCGCAACCCCATCGCCAGCATCTCGAACAACGCCTTGATCGGTTCGTCGCGCGTGCGCTCGGCATCCCAGTCGCGCCACGCGTCGGCACGTCCGAACGTGAATTGCACGAGATGTTTGTCCTGCTCGGCGGTGAGCGGCATGAACGCGAGGAAGAGCTGGTTGCCGCGCGCACCGACGACACTCACCGGGAAGCCGTACTCGGTCGCGCCCCGTGCAAGCGCCACGTGCGCTTCAGTGCCCACAGCCGGATCGACCACGACCGGCAGCACCAGTGCCAGCCCGCCGCCCGAGAAGTCGCGGGTGTGACAGGCCACGGTGCGGCCGTCCGGCAGATAAAGCGTAGCGGGCATGCGCATCGACACCCGGTGCGTGCGTCGCACCTGCTTCACTTCGGTCGCCACGGCCACCGCCGCCCCCAGCACGGCGAGGTTGAACATCACCCAGAGCAGGTTGAACACCAACGCGCCCGACTCGTGTGCGGGACCGTAGAAGTAGCGCAGAATGCCCGCGAGAAAGCCCGCGACGTTAAAGCCGAGCAGCACCAAATACGGCTTCGAGATGCTCCAGTCGAAGAAGCTCTGTTCGATCAGCCCGCCCTTCGCGGTCACGTTGAATTTGCCGTAGCGCGGGTTGATGAAGGCGACCGTCGTCGGCAGCGCGACGTACCAGGCCAGCACCGCTTCGTAGACATCCGACCAGAACGAGTGCCGGTACTTGCCCTGAATGCGCGAGTTGGCGATGTTCGCGTGCGCGATGTGCGGCAGCACGTAAGCGCAGATGCTCAACGCCGCGGCCTGCACGATATGCAGCCCGAAGAACAGATAGCAGATCGGTGCGAGCAGGAAGATGATGCGCGGAATGCCGTAGAAGAAGTGCAGCATGCCGTTCGCGTAGCAGATGCGCTGACCGATCTTCAGGCCTCGGCCGAACAGCGGATTGTCGACGCGGAAGATCTGCGCCATGCCGCGCGCCCAACGAATGCGTTGCCCGACGTGCCCCGACAGCGATTCCGTCGCCAGACCTGCGGCCTGCACGACCTTGAGGTACACCGTGTTCCAGCCGCGACGGTGCATCTTGAGCGCCGTATGCGCGTCTTCCGTCACCGTCTCGACCGCCACGCCTCCGACCTCGTCGAGCGCCGTGCGGCGCAGCACCGCGCAGGAACCGCAGAAGAACGAAGCGTTCCAGAAGTCGTTGCCGTCCTGCACGATCCCGTAGAACAGACGCCCTTCGTTCGGCACCGCACCACGTGTGGCGAGGTTGCGCTCGAACGGGTCGTCGGAGAAGAAGTGGTGAGGCGTCTGCACGAGCGAGCAACGTTCGTCCTTAAGGAACGACCCCATCGTCGTTTGCAGGAACGAGCGCACGGGAATGTGATCGCAGTCGAAGATCGCGATGAACTCGCCCTGCGTCTTGCCGAGCGCATGGTTGATGTTGCCCGCTTTCGCGTGACGATTGTCGGGGCGCGTCACGTAATGCACCCCGGCTTGCGCCGCGAACTCGCGCATCTCCTCGCGACGTCCGTCGTCGAGCAGATAGATGTTGAGCTTCTCGGGCGGCCAGTCGATGCCGCACGCGGCATACACGGTCGGGCGCACCACATCCAACCCCTCGTTGTACGTCGGGATGTAGACGTCGACGGTCGGCCATTCGCGCGTGTCCGGCGGCAACGGCGTAATGCGGCGATGCAGCGGCCAGATCGTCTGGATGTAGCCGAACAGCAGAATCATCCACGTGTACATCTCGGCTGCGACGAGCGTGTAGCCGACGGTCGCTTCCGCCACGGTATCGAACGCGAGCGACTGCGTGAGACGCCACCACACGTAACGCACCGTCGACGTGAGCGACAGGCCGATCAGCACCAGCACCGAGTACTGGCTGTCGAGCCGCCGGAACACCAGCGCCAGCGTGAGCGTGCAGATCGAGAACAGCAACTGCGAGAACGGATCGAACGGCGTGGTGACGATCCAGAACACGCCGAACAGCCCCAGCAAGGCGACGACGGTCGACGTCACGCGCCATTGCATGACCTTTTCCAGCTTCCGGTCGAACTTATGCGCGAGTTCGGCGGGCGTATCGGGTGGAATGCCGAAGAGCGACTGCACGAGCCACAGACGCAGCCGTTCGTTGCCCCGTCGAAACGCGAGCCATGCCGTATAGGGGGGAAACGCCGGACGCCGGTCGGCGCGACGCCACAGCATTGCACCCACGATCTGCCAGAAGCCCGCATCGGCGGGGACATCTAACCGTTGCGTCAAACGTTCGTTGAACCACGCGAAGGCCCGGCCCGGGTAGTCGGGACGACCGGAGCGCGCCGGTTGAAACACTGCGCGCAGCCACCAGTCGCGCCATTCGTCCAGTTGCCGGACGTCGAGCCGCACCGCCAGACGCGCCACGACATGGTCCGACATCTGCGAGATCCACAACCGGTGCTGCGGCGAGCGTACCGTCGCGGCCAGCACCCACTGCATGACGCCCGGCGGACGCCCGTCCGGGCGATGCGGCACAACCAGACGCACCGCGAGGATGTCGCGTCCGAGCCGGTAGAGGGAGCGCAGCGCGTCGCTGATCATCGGCGAGTGCCTCCCTTGGCGGTGCCCTCACTCCCATCCCCCACCGCCGTCGCGCGCTGCAACCACGCTTCGAGATGGATGAAGTCGAGCGCGGCCTGCGAGCCGTTGCCCGCTTTGGCCAGCGTCACGCCGTTCGCCGCCGCCATGCCGACGGCAATGTCGCGATGGATGCGCACCGGGACGACCGCGTCGCCACCGCGTCCCTGAATCAAATTCAGCAAATCGTTGTTGAGCGATGAATTGGCAGCCGCCACGTTCGGCACGATCTGCACGCGACCGTCGCATGCGTTCATCAAATCCGGTTGCGTGACGTAACCGGCCGTCGTCACGGGCACCACACCCAGCACCAGATCGGCCGCCGCCACGGCGGCGAGTGCGATGGCATCGGGCAGACGCTGCGTGTCGATCAGAACCCGCGCGCCTTCAGGCAAGCCGACGGCCGTCAACTGGCGACGCAATCCGCCCGCATCGCCCTGCAACCACTGCGCCATCGCAGACAGATCGGCGACGCTCGTGCGTCCCGCAGGCAGCAACGGCACCCCAGCGGGCGTGTCGCGCAACACCGCGCGCCAGCCGTCCGGTGCCACGCCGGACGACAGCACCCCCGTCTCGCATGTCTCACGCAGTCCGAGCAGCGCACCGATGGCGTTCTGTGCATCGAGTTCCAGTACGGCGACCGGCTGTCCGGCGTGGGCGAGCTGCGCAGCGAGATGGGCCGTCACGGTGCTTCGCCCCGCGCCACCCGCAGTGGAAACGATAGCGATGAGCGTCAGCATGCGCCCTCCCCGGTCGGGATCTCAGACCGAACAACGTCGTTCGTCATCAGGACTTCGGTATCGACGCGAGCGCTCATGTGTCAGTAACTCCAGATCGGGCGGACCGGCGACGGCGGCATCGGCACGTCGCCACGGCGGGCGTCGAAGTGATAGCGCATGTAGACGAGGAAGCGATTCGGCGCGTAGTAGTCGGAACGCTCGAACTGCACCTGTCCACCGATCACCCAATGGCGGTTGACCCAGTACTCGGCGCGCCCCGTCACGGAGAAGCCCACGCCGAAGCCGCCGCCAGAGCCGTAAGTCAGATCGCCGCTTGCGGCCTGCAACGCGCCATTCGTCGGGAAGTACGGCATGGCCTTTTCCTGACTCTGCGAGAACGACACCGAGCCGCGCAGGTAATACGACCAGCGTTGCGTGCGGCCATACCATTCGAGCGGCAGCGTGAGCGACACATAGGTTTGCGGGCTGTAGTAACCGCCGTGCCCGTAGGTGTAATAGCGTTCGTTCTGCGCGAAGCTGTCGAAGAACAGCGTGAGGCCGGTATTCAGGCGCATATCGCGCTTGTAAATCAACGGCAGGTCGACACCGGCACGGGCCGACACTTCCGAGTTGTTCAGCACGTTCTCGCCCGTGAGACGCGCCACGCTCGCCTCGCCGAAGATGCCCCACTTCAGGAAGTCGCGCGACGCGTGGAACGTGATCGCATCGCGACGCACGCCGCCCCACTTGCCGTCGCCGAACACTTCGGGCAGCGGCAGATACGCCCCGGCGTAGGACACCATGCTGCCGGTCATCGGCCGACGTGATGCGTCGACCCAGTAGTTGTAGCGCCCGAGATTGCCGAACAGTCGCACGCCGCCCGTCACATAGGAAATCGGGAAGCCGACCGGCGTGTGGCCGATATCGGCGCGAATCCAGTCGTTCTCGTAGCCGAGCATGAGCGCCTGCCCGTGCGCCTTCTGACGCTTCGTGCCGTAGTCGCTCAGCACGCCGGGATTCGCCGCCCGGAACGACGGCACGTTCAGGAACGGCAGCGTGCCGAACTCCGAGGTGCCATTGAGCGGCAAGTCACCCGAATCGGCGCTGACGTAATCCGTCTGCGCGAAGACGTGGCCGTCGTAGCCCACGGCGTACTGACCATAGAGCGGGACGGCACGGGCATTGAACATCGAGATACCGCCGTCGCCCTTCTTCTGGTCGATTTCGTACCCGGCCGCGACGTAGCTGTTGCGACGCGACTCCAGCGAATCGATGGCCGACTGGGCCGACGTCATGCCGTCGTAACCCGGCAGTGCGCCCTGCACGATCTCCTCCTTGCGCGCCTGGTCGTACCATCCCTTCGCTTCGTTGTAGTGACGCTGCGACTGTGCGATGCGCCCGCGCTGCACGGTGACAGCCGAGGTGTCGGGGAACTGCGTGCGCAGCCGGTCGTTGAGCGCGATGGCTTCGTCGTAGCGCTCCATCGCGGTCAGACGCCGCACGGCGGCGAGTTGCGTCCAGACGTCGTCCGGCGACGCTTCGGCGAGCGCACGGTCGAGTTCGCGGTTGGCAGCCGCGTCGTCCTGCTGCTCGTAGAGCACGCGAACGAGCGACAGACGAGCATCCTGATTCGTCGGATCCTGGCGGATCTGGTCTTCGGCAATCTTGCGGGCGTCGTCGAAGCGGCGTTCGTCGAAATAGATGTCGCCCAGCGTCGACAGCGCACGCTTGTCCGGCGGTTGACGCGAGAGCAGCGGCTCGAGCTTTTTTTGCGCCGTGTCGAAGTCGCCCAACGCGCGGGCGCGGTCCGCCTGACGCAGTGCCAGCCGGTCCTGAAGATCCTGCCATTCGTCGCGCTGGTCGGCACCGAGCGTGGACGGGTCCATGCTCGCCAGGAAGGTGCCCAGCTCCTCGTCGCGCTCAGCGGTGCTGAGCAACTCGGCGTAGCGCAGTTGCGCGTCGGGCTGTGGCTTGTCGGCGTGCGCCGCGAGCCAGTTGCGCATGAGCGCCAGCCCCTGATCGGGCTGCCCCGCCGATACGCGTGCCCGCGCAACCTCACCGATCAGCTCCGGATCGTCGCCTGCCATCGTGAGGGCTTCGCCATAGCGGCGCTCACTCTCGTCCTCGTTGCCCGCCGCGTGGGCCTCGCGCGCCAGACGGGCCGTGTCGCGAATCGCCAGCGTCGTCTGCATGCGTTTGATCGACGGTGTGACGTTCGCCGCCGGAATCTGCGCGAGCGATTCGCGGGCACCGGCTTCGTCGTCGATCACGTTGAGATAGATCGCCTGTGCGTAAAGCATCTGCGCACGGTCATCGGCCTCCAGCGGCTGACGCATGCCTTCGGCCATGACTTCGCGCCCGATCTGCGGCAGACGAAGTTTGCGATAGAGGCTGGCGAGCGAGTAGCGCGTCCACGCGTTGCCCGGATCGAGCGCGACGGCGCGCTCCAGCGCGGCAAGCGCAGGGCCGTTGTGCCCTTCGGCCATGGCACGATCGGCGTCGTCGGACAGCGCCGCCGCCTCGGCCTTGTCGAAGCGCGCCTTGTCCTGCGGGAAACGACGTCGCAGATCGCCCAGCAGGCTCGCCAGTTCCGCACGGCGTTGCTGACGCGAGTACAGCGTGATCATGCCGCGCAGCGCCGTGTCGTTGTCCGGCTCGATCTTCAGCGCCTGCTGGAAGAGACGCTCGGCGTCCTTGTCGCGCTTGTCGTCGAGCGCGATGTCGCCAAGCAGCGCCAGCCCGTCGGGGTTGTTCGGATCGCTGGCGAGCGCGCCGCGCACAAGGCGGTCCGCTTCGTCCAGACGTCCGGCATCGCGGGCGTCGCGCGCCTGCGACATCGCGCCCCAGAACTGCGACGTCTTCAGCAGGCCGCGCCATTTGCCCGCGTTATCCGGATCCTTACGCAAGGCCTGCGCGAACAGTTCCTGCGCGCCTTTGTGATCGCCCTGACGCATCTTCACCAGACCCAGCGAGCCGAGCAGTTCGCCATCGTTGGGTCGCTTGACGCGCGCAGCATCGAGCGACTTCTCGGCGTCGTTAAGACGCCCCTGATCCAGCGCCTTGATGCCCGCCTGACGCGACTTGTACGCAGGGTCGTTCAGCATGCGTGTGCGGGCGGCCTGCTGGGCGTTCAGCTTGTCGTAGCCCGCGCGGATGTCGGCGTCGTTCGGCGCGAGTGCAAGGTAGCGTTGATAGAGCGGCAGCCATGCAAGATTGCCGTCTGCCTTGGAGAGCCCCTTTTGCCAGAGCGGCAGCAAGGCGTTCAGATCGGCATTCGGACGCGCCGCCAGATCCGCGACCATCCGCGTGCCCGCTAGACGGCTCGACGGCCGGTCGATCATCAGCTCGGCCAACGACTGCGACGCGCGCGAATCCTCGGGCGACGCCTTCGACAAGTTCGCCAGCCCCTGCTGCGCCGCAGGCCAGCCGTTTGTGGCGTTGGCCTGCGCCCGGTAGTACTCGACACCGAGATCCCCCGTGGGCGGACCGTCGGGAAACAGCGCCTTGTATTCGGCGAAGGCGGCATCGGCCTGACCACTGCGTTGCAGCAGCCGTGCGCGAGCGATGCGCGATTTGTCGACGGTGTTGATGCGAATCACGTCGGCCAGCGCCTTGGTCGCCGGTGCGTTCGGATAGCGGGCACGCAGCGTTTGCAGTGCCTTGTTCGCCTCCGCAGGCTTGTTCTCTTCGATATCGACCTGTCCGAGCAACGACAGGACGTCCGGCTGCTCCGGCTGCACGAGCAACGCCTTTTCCAGCGCGGCACGCGCAAGATCGTTGCGATGACGCGAATGCCACAGCGTCGCGCTCGAGAGCAGGTTGCTCACGTCGCGATTCGCCGCAACGGCGGGCTTGGCCGTGCTGTTCGCAGGCGCGGGCGCAGCGCGCACGTGCCCACCGCCTGCGGCCATCAGCAGGCACGTCATGCAAGCGGAGCGGATCAGCGTGTCGCGCAAACCGCCTCCCAGGGCACCTGCAACGTGCCGTCAGCCGCAAAACGGAAACGCGCTTCGTGCCATCCCAGTCCGAACAGCGAGAGCACGGAACTGTAGTAGCCGGGAGGCGACTGAGCGTCGAGCGAACGGGCGCGGTCAGCCTGTGCGCGTGCGAGCGCCGTGTCGCCAACGGATTGCAGCAGCGGTACGAGCGCCGCCGAGAAGCCTGACCCGCCGTCCTGCTTCGCCGTGCCGTCGCGCGTGTTCACCCGCTCGGGCGGCGCGCCATGCGCAGCCACGTACTTCAACATGCCGGGGAACGTGTGCATCAGTGCCCTGAAATCGTCGCTGCCCGAGGCCAGCATGCCCGCCCATAGGTACACACGAATGGCGTTGTAGCTCCCCTCACCCTGCGTCTCAGGGTCGATGTCGAAACCGCGTCCCGCGCGGTACATCGCCCACTCGGGTGCGAAGCCCAGCGGCGGTGCGGTCAACGTAATCAGCTTGAGCGAGGACGCAATCAGTTGCCCCCAGCCGCTCTCGGGAAAGAGCCCCGCCAGACGCCGCACGACTTGCATCGGCACATAGCTGGGATTAAGACGCCAGAGATCCTTGGCCGGATGGAAGCCCACCGGCGCGGGCAGCAGCGTGCGTCCGAGTCCGGGGATGAAGTCGGCTTCTTCCGACGCGATACGACGCGCGACGAGCGCACCGAGCGCCGTATAGCGACGCACGTTCCAGAGTCGTCCCGCCTCGCCCAGCGCGTAGGCGATCCACATGTCGGCGTCGCTGGCCGGATTGCTGTCGAGCACACCCCACTGACCGTCGTCCTTCTTGCCCCACAGCCAGGCGGGCAGATGCGCGGTGAGGTCGCCCTGGGCGAGATTGTCGACCGTCCAGTCGAGCACCTTGTCGAAGGTAGTCCGGTCGTTGGCGATGACAGCGAACGTCAAGGCGTACGCCTGGCCCTCGGAGACGGTGCGCTGATCGTCCATGCTGTGATCGACCACGCGGCCGTCGTCGCTCAGAAAGCCCGCCTTGAAGCGCGTCCACGCGGGCCAGTCGACCGGCGGGCAGGCTTTACCACCGGCCGCAGACGTCGCACCCGGCGCAGACGCCCCCGACGGCTTCGCAGCCGCAGCGGGCGCAGCATGCGCGGCGGGCGTCAGACCGGCGAGCGCTGGCCCCGCACCACAGGCGACCAGCGCCCGCAGCACGGCCCGACGGCGCCGTCTGTCAGCATCGGCGCGTGTCATTTACTTCTCCAGTCGACGTGCGGCGCGACGCTGCAACCAGCCGAAACACTTGAGCGCTATCGCGAACGCCGCCAGCAGCGCGGCGAGGCCGACCAGAATCGGATGACTCGAGAGGTGGTAACGAATGCGCGTCCACCAGCTCACATCGCCCACGAAGTACGTTTTCCCCAATCGGTACGACGCCGTGCTGGCACCGTTGACGACCGCCAGATCGCCGTGGATCGCATTGCCCTGCGTGTCGATGGCGTCGACTACGCTCAGCAATCCGTCGTCGCTCGACGCGTTGATCGCCACCACCGAGCGCGAACTGCTCACCGGCGATTCGAAGCCGACCAGCGCCGCCAGCGGGCCTTGCGAGACCGCGTCCATGCGCTGCGGCCCGATGCGGCTGGCCGCGAGCGCAGAGCCGGTCGCACCGTCGCCACGGTAGCCCTGAGGTTCAGCTTGCATGACGCGACGCGTCTGATCGATGACGAGCGGCAGGTTCTTGCCCCACTTGGTCAGCAGATCGGCGGCATCTTTCCCGCCGACGACCAGCAGGTCGCGATCCTTGAAGCGATCCGTCTGCGTGGTGTCGAGCACTTCGAAGCGATCGGCATACACGCCGGTGGAGCGGCCGAACTGGCCGAGCGCCGAGAACACCGTTTCCAGCTCCGCCTTGTCAGGCGTCTTCGACATGACGACCGCCGTCTGCGCAAGGTCGGCGTATTTGGTGAACGGGAAGCCACTGCCCGCGAAGAAGCTCAGATTCGGCATCTCGGCGTAATGCGGCAGTCCGCTGAAGTCGATGGTCGAATCGGCGTCGATGGCCGAGCGCGCCGCATTGGTGATGGTCTGGCTGCACATGCCTTCCTTGTGCGGCTCCATCGCGAACTGGAACGATAGCGAGTTGCGTGACGCCACCTGGAACGCCGGAATGCGCACTTCCTTGCGGTCGGCCATCGTGCCGTCGGACAGCAGCTCGACAAGCATATGACTCTTGTCGCTGCTCGCACCCGCCGAGCGCAGGCGATACGCGCGCACGAACTGGTCGTTGATCGACACGCTCATCGACGAGTCGTCCGGTTTGACCGGCGGCGTGTAGCGATACTTCAGATCCATCGGAACACCGGTGTTTTGCCACGTCAGCAAATCGGCCGGGAGATTGAGCTGGATGCGGATCGGCCACGGCATATAGCCATTCGCCTGCAAATCGCTCGGGTTATCGACCAGTTCGCCCAGTTTCACCGGACGGTCGGTGCGCACCCAACGCGGTGCGTCGTAAGCCGGACGCGGCGGCAACTGCTTGAGCTCGGCGATGCGGGTCGCGTCGCCCGAGAGCGCCGCCCGGCCCGACACCAGCGCCAGCGCGGCCGTCTCCAGATCCTTGGCGTCGCGCCCCTGAATCACCAGCAGCTTGAGCGACGGGTCGTTCGGGTTCGAGACCATGCGCAGCGTCGGCGCATCGACCTTGGGCAGATCGAGGCCGGGCAGCATCGTGTCGTTCGTCACGAACGCAATGGCATGCTTGGACGGAAACGCATTCACGCTGACCGGGAAGCGCGTGCGACGGTAGTCGCCAATCGCACCGGCCCATGTCGCCACCACACCGGCGGCGTGGACCACCGCCAGCGACGGCGGCGCACCGAACACGAACGGTACGGCCTGATCGCGGTTGTCGTGACGGTCGAAGAACGGGGCGGGCAGCGTCGAGAGATCGTTGCGCAGCGTGAGCGGCTGCGTGCTCGTGACGATCTCGCTCTGCGGGCTGATATCGGCCCACAGACTCGAATGCATCTGATCTTCGCACTCCATCGTGTAATGCCCGATGAGCACGAGGCGCACACGGTTGAAGCCCGAGAGCATGCGCGCGTCGAGCGGAATGTCGCGCACGAGATTCTTGCCGCCGTCCTGCTTGTTGAACGGCAACGTCGCGATCAGCTCTTCGTTCAGATAAACCTTGAGCTGCGAGAGATCGGGAATCAGTGCGGGGGAATAGGCGTAGCGCAACCGGAGCAAGGCCGATGCGACCGATTGATCGAGTCGGATTCCGAAGTTGACGTCGCCCGACCCTTCGGTGCCGCGCAGACGCAGCCCGTTCGTCTGCCCCAGTTGGGCGAACGTGACGGTGCGCTGGCTGGTGCCGGGCACAGGCGCGATGACCGGCGCCGTTGCGCCTGACGCATCCGCTGCTGCGCTCGCCCCAGAGGCGACTTCCGGTGTGGCTGTGGCACCGGCCGGTGCCGGGGCTTTGCCTGTTCGGCCTCCGGTGGGCGCTGCTCCCGCAAGCATGACACCACCCGGGTCCATCGCTGCGGCGACCAGCAGGCAGATGGCTGAGACCTTCGTGTAACGCGACCAAGACGCTCGAAGCTGCATGTGTGATGCCTCGTCTGTTCTTGCGCTGCATGTTCGCCACATCCACACGAACGCGCCCCATTGACCCGACGTCACATCACGTCGTCAGGCAATCCGAAGATTACCCAGGCCCGGCGGGACAGCGCAGTTCATGTGTCTGGAAATGGCACGTTGCGCCATGCTAGCTTGCCTCGGTGCGAGTGAGCAAGCAGACGTTAGCCGCCGAGTGTCGTGCGGCGGGTACATCGGTCGACCGGTAGGCATGGGAATTGCCCTCTGCACGATGCACCGTATAGAATGCCCGGCATGAGCCAGACCGAACTCTCCTCCTCCGCTGCCGGGCCGTCCGACGCGCGCATGGTCGAACATGCGGCTGGGTCTGCTGCCGTCCCTGTTGCCGACCCTGCCGTCGATCCGGTGGATGAACACGCCGCCGAGCACGCAGCCGATGCGATGATCGAGCGTCGCTATCCGTCGGATATCGACCGCCTGCGCGAAGTCGTCGGCACCGACGTGCTGCCCCGCTACCGCGACGAGCAGGCGATCGCCGCGAGCGCGCAGGCCAGCGAGCGCTGGCCGCATCTGGTGGCCGTCGCGGACGCCCGTGCAGGTGCAGCGTCGGTCTCGCCACTCTCTCAATCTTCGAAACATCCGGCCGGGACGCGCTGACCCGGCATGCGAGACGCTTCCATCGTCGCCGCGTTCGATTTCGACGGGACTATCTCTACCACCGACAGCCTGCGCGTATTCGTGCGCCGCACCGTCGGCACACCACGCTTTGTGGCGGGCGCGTTGCTCGCGTCTCCCTGGCTGATCGGGGCCGCCCTGAAGTTCATCGACCGGGGCATGGCCAAAGCAGCGTTCCTGCGCGCGGTCTTCGCAGGCCGCTCCCGCGCGCAACTCGAAGCCGACGCGCAAGACTTCATCGCCCATCAGTTGCCCGGCCTGCTCCGTCCCGAGATGCTCGCACGCGTACGTCAGCACCGGGCGCTGGGTCACCGTATCGTGCTCGTGAGCGCGTCGCCGGGCTTGTATCTGCGGCCCTGGGCGGCAAGCGTTGGTTTCGAGACGGTGCTCAGTACAGAGCTGGCTTTTGATGCGCAGGACCGCTTCGCCGGGACCTTCGCCCAGCCGAACTGCTGGGGCCCAGAAAAGGTGAGACGCCTCGAAGCGTGGTGGGGCGATACGCCGCCGCGTGTGCTCTTCGCTTATGGCGACAGCCGTGGCGACAAGGAAATGGCCGAGCGTGCCGATCACGCATGGATCCGGGGTCAGGGCAAGCTGATGCCGCTGACGGACGCCGACGCGCCTGCGCGCGCCTCGTGAGTCCGGGAGCGCTTCCCTCGCGATGACGCCCACACCCCCGACACCTGAATTGCCCCCGCCGGGACGGCGCGTCGCATGGATGTCGCGTATCGCACGTCTGGAGCCGGTGGCGTTCTCGCGCTGGGACGCCGTACACGCCGCCCTGTCCGTCGCCGTACCCACGGCCATCGGTGCATCCATCGGCTATGGCGCCGACGCCTCGCTCATCGCCCTCGGCGCACTGCCCGCCATCACGGGTGACCGCACCGGCCCCTATCGCTCGCGCGCCCGCTCCATCCTGATCACCATCGTGACCGGCGTGCTCGGCTTTCACGCCGGGATGCTGATCCACACCGTGGGTGAGACCCATCCGTGGCTGGCCCACGTGCTGCTGCAAATCGCCATCCTGCTCTTCAGCTTCATCGGCACGTTCGGCAACGTGGCGTCCGCAGCGACGTTGCAGGGCGCGGTCTATCTGATCGTCGGCTGGGGCCTCGCGCTGCCCCCGCCCGAATGGCGCGCGCCGTTGCTGCTCGCCGCCGGTGGCATCTTCAGCATGTTGCTCATGGCCGTGCATTGGTTAAGGCACCCCGGTGCGGCTGAGCGCGACGCCGTCGCCGCTATCTACCAACAGTTGGCGAACGTGCTCGACGCGAGCGGCACACCGCGCGTAAGACTCGCCCGGCGCTCGCTCGAAAACGCCATTGCCGCCGCTTACGACACGTTGCTCACCGCTCGGGCGAGCACGTCGAGCGGCTGGGAAGTGCTGGAGCGCCGCGCCGCGCAGATCCTTGCCGCCGAGCCGATTACGTCGGCCGTTATCGGGCTCGTGCAGAGCGGCCAGCCGGTGCCCGCGCCACTGGGCAAAGCGCTTTACGGTGTAGCACGCAACATTGCGCGCGACCGGCCAGCGGCACTCGACACCGCTGTCGCAGCAGCCAAGGAGAACGACGCACCGACGCTGGCTGCCGCCCTGCATCGCGCCGAGCCGCTGCTCACGGGTGTTGTGCATGCGTCCGAAGCCCCGCTCGTGGCGCTGGCCCGTCATCAGGCGCGTGCCGCCGTGCATCCGCGATGGATGCCGAAGTGGCCGTGGCCGGACGTCTGGCGTTACCTCGTGCGCATTGGCCTATGCGTGCTCGTCGCACAGATCTTCATCGCCGTGACGGCGCTCCCGCGCTCCTACTGGGTACCGCTGATCGTCGTGGTGATCTTCAAGCCGAACTACGGCTCGGTGTTTGCGCGCGCGCTGCAAAGCGGTGTGGGCAGTATCGTCGGCGTGGCGGTGTCGGCTGCGGTCGTCGCCATCGACCGCAACGGCTGGTTCAATCTCGTCACGCTGATACCGCTGGCGGCCTGCCTGCCGTGGGCGTTGCGCCGCAACTACGGACTGTTCAGCGCATTGCTCCTGCCGATCCTGATGCTGGTGATGGGGGCGTTGCAGCCGGGCAGTCAGGACATCGCGCTGGCGCGCTTCATCGATGCTGTCGCGGCCTGCGCCATCGTGCTGCTCGTCGGCTATCTGCCGTGGGCGAAGTGGGAGCGCCGTCAACTGGACGAAAGGGTTGCCAACGCGCTCGATGCGCTTGGCCGTTACGCAGCACTGGCGGACACCCATGACGCGGACGCGGCGTTTGCGGCGCGCCGCGCAGCTTACAAGGCACTGGACGACACACGCGTCGCCTTGCAGCGCGCACTCTCCGAACCGCCGCTGGTAAGTCGACGCGCCGCGCGCTGGTGGCCCGCGCTGGTGTCGCTGGAGCGGGTGGCGAATGCGATCACCGACACCGTCCCGCATGGGGACGATCACGATGCACCGGTGCATCCCGGCGCGGCGATTCTCACGCACATGGCCGCCGCGTTGCGTCACGGCGGCCCCGTGCCCGTGCTGCCCGACGGGCCCATCGACGGCGTCGATCCGATCCTCGACCGCGTGTTGCGCGAAGCCATCGGCATGCTCTTCAGCGCACCGGGCGCATCCGACTGAAAACCGGCTTTCGGCCCGGACACGTGCCAACGCAGGCATAATGCGGGCTTACGGCGCACCCACGGTGCGCCGCCACGCCTTTCAGAAGACCTCGCATGAACAATACCCCGACGCTAGACTGGACCGAAGACGGTCGCCCCGTCACCGCCCGCTGGCGCTCAGAAGCTGGCGTTACGCCGCCGCGTCGCGTCGAAGTCGTCGACGACACCGTCACCGCCGATGAAGCCTATCAACTCGCCTGTGGCGGCACTGCCCTGCTCTATCGCGGCGATTACCAGAACGCACGCCAACTGATGCAGGCAATGGCGCGTCGCGTCGACCGTCCGCCGCATCGCCCGCGCCGCAAACCGGCCGCTAAGGATGCCCCGGCGCCGAGCCCCGCCGACGCTTTCCACAAGCACCGCATGGCACAGGCGCAACGCGCGCGCATTCTCGGCATGGTGCTGATCCCGCTGGACGCCGATTACGGCATTCCGCTGCGTCGCGCACCGGAGGTTCGTGAAGCGTGCACCGAAGCGTGGGGCGCACCGGACGCTAACCCCTCGGTCGCCTCGCTGCGTGAAATTCTCGGCCTGATCGGTGCGCACGAGTGGCGCAAGAAGGGTGTCGCGATTCCGGCGCTGGGTGCTTCCATCCACCCGTGGTACGGCGTGTTCTCGCCCGTGCGCGGCGAATATCTCCAACTGATCGATCAGGCACCGCTGCCTGCCACGTCGCTTGCTTTCGACGTCGGTACGGGTACGGGCGTGATTGCGGCACTGCTGGCGCGTCGTGGCGTTGCGCAAGTCATCGGCACCGATCGCGATGCGCGTGCACTGGCCTGTGCGCGGGAGAACGTGACGCGTCTTGGCTACGACCGCTCGGTGAAGATCGTCGACGCCGACCTGTTCCCGGAAGGCAAGGCACCGCTGATCGTTTGTAATCCGCCGTGGTTGCCCGCGAAGGCCAACGCGCCTATCGAGCACGCCATCTACGACCCGGACAGTCAGATGCTCAAGGGCTTCTTGAACGGGCTCGCTGCGCATCTGAGCCCGGGCGGCGAAGGCTGGCTGGTGATGTCCGATCTCGCCGAGCATCTGGGCTTGCGCACGCGTGAGACGCTGCTGTCGTGGATTCACGGTGCAGGACTCGTGGTGCTGGCGCGTCACGACGTGCGGGCAAATCACCCGAAAGCGGCCGACGCCAATGATCCGTTGCACGCGGCCCGTCGCGCCGAAGTGACGTCGCTGTGGCGTCTGGGTGTGCGTCCCGCCTAAGCTCGGGGACGGCCGAGTAGTATTTGATTCAGGAAGTGCCGACGGCAAACGCCGTCGGCGAACATCGGATCAGCGGTTCGCTTCGAGGTAAGCCGCCGCGCCATCGCCCGCCACACAAGCACTCGCAAAGCAGGCCGTCAGCAGATAGCCCCCAGTGGGCGCTTCCCAGTCCAGCATCTCGCCCGCACAGAACACGCCGGGCAGCGCCTTCACCATCAGTTGTGCATCCAGAGATTCCAGCGACACGCCACCAGCGCTGCTGATGACTTCGGCAATCGGCCGGACCCTGAGCAACGTCAGCGGCAAGCGCTTGATCCCTGCGGCCAGCGCTGCGGGATCGTTGAACGTCTCGCGAGACAAACATTCGCGCAACAGTGCCGCCTTCACGCCCGCGATGCCCAAACGACTCTGCAAGTGGCTCGCCATCGAACGTGACCCGCGCGGACGTGCCACCTCAACTGCCACGCGCTCTGCACTCCAGTCCGGCAGCAAATCCAGATAGACCTGCGCGCTGCCGCTCGACCGGATGGCGTCGCGAATCGGCGCGCACATCGCATAGACGAGACTGCCTTCGATGCCGTGCTGGGAAATTACGAATTCCCCTTGGCGCGTCGCGCCGTCAGGCAAGGTCATCGTGACGGACTTCACCGGATGGCCTGCGAAGCGCTCGCGCATGTGCGGCGTCCAGTCCGTCTCGAAGCCCGCATTCGCCGGGATCAGCGGCGCGACACTCACACCGTGCTCGCGCAATGACGGCACCCATGCGGCGTCCGACCCCAGTTGCGGCCAGCTCGCGCCGCCGAGCGTCAGCACCACCGCTTTTGCACAGACCTGACGTTCGCCAGTCGGTGTAGTAAAGCGCAGATGGTTCGGTCCTGCTGCGGCGTTCTCGTCCCATCCAAGCCAACGGTGCCGCACATGCAGACGCACGCCTGCCGCGCGCAGACGCGATAGCCACGCACGTAATAGCGGCGCGGCTTTCATGTCGACGGGAAACACGCGGCCGGACGTGCCCACGAACGTGTCGATGCCCAAGCGGTGCGACCACGAGCGCACGTCGTCCGCGCTGAAACGACGCAACCACTGACCGACGGCCCCGGCGCGCTTGCCGTAGCGCGCCACGAACGGCTCGGCGGGTTCGCTATGCGTGAGGTTCTACCACCCTTGCCCGCCATCAGGAACTTGCGCCCGACCGAGGGCATGGCGTCGTACACGTCTACGCGCCAGCCCGCCGCCGACAGCACTTCGGCCGCCATCAGACCGGCCGGTCCCGCACCAATCACCGCGACATCGACAACGTCGACGGTATCGGTCGGTGAAGCGTTCAGGTCGTCGGATGGGGAATGAGGTGCGTTCAATGGGGGCATGCTGGAATATGAGGAAGACCGGCGGCGGAAAACCCGCGCGGCAAGGGCGTCATTGTCCCACATCGGTGACGTATGAAGCCCTCGAAAGCCTCGTCGAAGTGACTCATGGGAGCCACATCTGCAGGATTCTCGACGCTTTGGCGTTACAATCCCTCCCCCGCATTTTTCATCCGTCCTGCCGCAACCGAGACGCCTGCCCGGGCACCATTGCCGATGCACGCTCCCCTTTCGCGCAGAGGACGTCACACGTGGAGTCGCGCATGTCGTCATCCGAACCGTCGTCGATGGGACGCACCGCTTACGCCAGTTTCGCCGAACGTTACGCCGAGATTGCCGTCACCAAGCCGCATAACGCACTGTATGAGCGCCCTGCCACGCGCCAGTTACTGGGCGACGTCGCTGGTCTGCATGTGCTCGATGCGGGTTGCGGGCCGGGTATCAACAGCGCGTGGCTCGTCGCGCAAGGGGCTACCGTCCGTGGCATCGACGTGACGCCAGAAATGATCGCGCTGGCGCGTAAGCGCTGTGAGGGCATGGCCGCCGCCTTCGACGTGCAGGACCTCGGCGCACCGTTCGCCACGCTCGACGACGACAGCTTCGACGCGATCGTCAGCGCGCTTGCACTCGATTACGTGGAAGACCTCGGCCCGACATTCCGAGAATTTGCGCGCGTCGCCAAACCCGGCGCAACGCTGGTCTGGTCGATGGGACACCCTATGCGCGACTGGCTCGACGAGCGCACGCGGCGCAACCGAAGCTACTTCGAAATCACACGCTTCGGGATGTACTGGAGTGGTTTCGGCGAGCCGAAGCCCTTTGTCGAGTCTTACCGTCGGCCGCTGGCAGGCATTCTCAACGCCGCTGCGGCCGCTGGCTGGCAGCTTGAACACATGGTCGAACCGCTCCCGCTGCAGGAGATGAAAGCCGTCAGCCCCCGGCTTTATGACGAGCTATCCCTTGCCCCTGCCTTCATGTGTCTGCGGGCACGGCTGCAGAAGCCCGCACGATAAGTTGGGTGCGGGCTACGCTCGGTTGAATCGTCACGATTCGTCGCGTGCACCCCACGGAATCAGCATCGTGGCGGTGCACGTCGCCCCCGCCAGCACAGCGGCCACACCGTAGCGGGACACCTCCGGCAGGTTGAAGAGCAAACCGTGGATTGTGGCGAAAATGCCGCCCAGCATCACGAACGCGGCGATGGAGGCAATGCAGACGCGGGTATCGGAGCACATACGTCACCTCGCAACGAGGCCACGCCCGTTGCGAAGCCAAGGCTTCGACGGCGTCCCTCGATTTCAGTGTAGGACGCCGTTGTGCAAACGGTAAGCCGACCGTCGCAGGTCCAGCCTTCGTGCAGCGAAAATATCGGAAGTCAGGACTTTGACTTGGTCTCGGCTTCGCTGTCACGCGGCCAGGGTGTGAGCATCACGACGACGAACAAGATGCCGAACATCACTGTGATCACCCCGCCATGCATGACGTGGGTTTTGTCGTAGAGCAAACCGTGGATAGTGGCGAATGCCCCGCCAAGCGTCATGAAGGCCGCAATCGAGGCGATGACGACGCGAAATTCCGAGCCCATAGCGACTCCTTATAGTTATCGGCAATGGTGCCGCGCGCGAAGCTTCATTCGTTCGCTACATCAGTTGGCTTCGTAACTTCTTTCGCGGCAACACCAGTGTACGCCGAACGCTATGGCGCGCCAATTGAGTCGTATGCCTAACCATCCGGGGTTTGATGCGCGTCAATATCCCGGCCCTTTGTGGCCGCGCGAAGGCCAGCCGAGTCCTACCTTCACCTCATGGGAAGAAGGTAGTCTGGCGGGATGTCGCTCAACTGTCGCTCAGTTGTCGCTTAACGGCGTGCGCTCTGACTTTGCGCCCAGCGGAAATGCCCGCTGCGCAGCAGGACGGGACCGGGAAGTCCCATTGCGAGGTACTCGCGCGTGAGGGCATGGATGCGGCTGCGACCGTGTTCGAATGCGTGAAGCAGGTCGTCAGCGCGTGCCGAATGGGCGTGGAAGTGAGATTCCAGCGCTTCGGCGGAGACGGCACAATCGATCGGCCGACCATTGACGACGACAGCAAACTCGATCGTCAGCTCTTCGTAATTGAACATGGGACGGTGATCCGGAAACTCGATCTGCATGGCGGCACCCCCGGGTTGACGAAAGGACGCAATCGACGTGTCGGCCGACACGTTCCATCCAGCATAGTGCATCGGTGGACGATCGGAAAATTGCGTCGCTTATCGGTTCGTCACGATCGATTGGAGAAGGTTCCGGATCACTAGGCTCTCGATACTCAACGTCAATCAACCATCGCAAGACCATGATTAATAACGATTAACTCACCCAACACCGTTGCACTAACCGAGAAACTCGACGAAGCCTGCGACAAAATCCTTCACTTGCTGGAGCACAGCCTCGTCCACGAGATTGCCATCGGCGTCGACGACCTTGTTCGCATGCGACACCATCAACCGCCCCTGCCACCACGGTGTGGTCTGCAAGGTGTGCAGCACCGGTAACCAGGCGTTCTGGCTGAGGATCGTGCCGAAACCGCCGGGCGATGCGCCCATGATCGCCACCGGCTTATTGCGGAACACGCGCGCACTATCCGCTGGCGGACGCGATAGCCAATCCAGCGCATTCTTGAACACGCCCGGCATACCGTTGTTGTACTCGGGGGTTGCGAGCAGCAGGCCGTCGGCCTGTGCAATAGCGTCCTTCAGGGTCGTCACCGCCGCAGGAATCCCCTCGCTCGCTTCCAGATCGCCGTCATACAGCGGAATGCCGTGAAGCGTTCTCACGTCCAGGGTGACACCCGCTGGTGCCACCGCCTTGGCGGCCATCAGCAAGGCCGTGTTGTAAGAGCCCTTGCGCAGGCTGCCGGACAAACCAATGATCGTCGTCATCGAATCGACTCCTTTTTCGTTGCTTGTTGCAAAGCGGAATGGGTTGACGGCGGCAAGACGCTCGGTACGGCTCACGCCACGCGCTGGAAGGGGTACAGGCTGCCGAGACCGAGCAGTTGCGTCAGTTCATCGAGTGCGGTGCGGCACTCGTCCAGCAACGCCGGATCGGCCAGATCGGCCACGGCCAACCGGTCGCGGTAGTGACGCTTCACCCAATCGGTCAGCGTGGCGTAGCGAGCATCGCCCATCCACAGCCCAGCGTACGCCGCCTCACGCTCTTCGTCGGTGAGCACCACACGCAGCCGCAGACACGCCGGTCCGCCGCCGTTACGCATGCTTTCGCGCAAATCGAAGACGTGCAGCTCACGAATCGGCCCACCGCTGGCGACCAGCGACTCCAGATAACGCCATACTGCCGGGCGCTCGCGGCATTCCTGTGGCACGACCAGCCGCATGCCGCCCCCCGCCTGCGGCGGGCGCGCCAGTAACTGGCTGTTGAACAGGTAACTGCCGACGGTGTCTTCCATCGACACGTCGGCAGCCGCCACCTCGACGACTTCGAGCGACGTGCCCTGTGCAGCCAGCCGTTCGCGCAGCGCGGCCAGCACGGCCGCCTGATCGAGGAATGCCTGTGCATGGCAGAACAGCACGTTGCCGTTGCCCACCGCAATCACGTCGTTATGGAAGACGCCCGCGTCGATGGCGTCGGGGTGTTGCTGGGCGAAGACGACATCCGCCTCGTTCAATCCATGCAGACGCGCGATGGCCTGACTCGCCTGCAGCGTCTGACGGGCGGGAAAACGCCGGGGCGCTGCGGCGGTGGCGAGGTCGTCGCGACCGTAGACGAAAAACTCAACCCCGCGCTCGCCATACGCGCCACATAGCCGCGTGTGGTTGGCGGCCCCCTCGTCGCCGAGTGACGGCCAGCCGGGCAACGCGTCGTGATGCGCAAAGTGGGCCTCGTCGGGAAACGCGGCACGCAGGACGCGCGACGTGGTGTCGTGTTCGATGGCGCGATGCAGCTTGCTGCAAAGATTCGCGGCGGTGAAGTGCACGCGACCGTCCGACGTGTCGGCCGACGGACTGACGGTGGCGGCATTGGCCGTCCACATGCTCGCCGCTGAGCAGGCGGCCCCCAGTAGTCCCGGCGCACTGCGGGCGGCCTCGCGGATGACGGTGGCGTCGTCTCCCGAAAAACCGAGCGTACGCAACAACGCGACCGAAGGACGCTCTTGCGGCGGCAACACGCCCTGCGCATAGCCCATGTCGGCCAGCGCTTTCATCTTGGCAAGCCCCTGTAACGCGGCCTCTCTCGGGTTCGATACGCGATTGGCGTTGTTGGCCGACGCCACATTGCCAAACGACAAACCCGCGTAGTTGTGCGTGGGGCCGACCAATCCGTCGAAGTTGGCTTCGAGGGCAAAGCGCGTCATGTGAAATCCTGAGAGAAAGACCCAAACCCTGAGACGAAAAACCTACAGCAATGCGTACACCAACCTGCGGCATTGTGCCTGAATCACATTGCGCCAAAATCCAGTCCCGGACTCAAGCGTTCCGGCATCGCCAGGCGGTCGGTCTCCATCGACGCGATCGGGTACGCGCAGTAATCGGCGGCGTACCACGCACTTGGCCGATGATTGCCCGACGCCCCCACACCACCGAACGGCGCGGCACCCGCCGCCCCTGTCGTCGGCCGGTTCCAGTTGACGACGCCTGCCCGTATCTCAGCGAAAAACTGTTCGTATCGTGCGGAATCGTCGGACAGTAACCCGGCGGCGAGTCCATACCGGGTGCGGTTCGCGAGCTGGATGGCGTCGTCGAACGTGTCGTAGCGCAGCACCTGAAGCAACGGCCCGAAGTATTCCTCATCGGGCAGGACATTGCGCTCGGCAAGCGCCGTCACATCGATCAGACCGGGCGTCAGCAACGCCGAGCGACCATCGGGTTGAGACAACGGCACAATGGCGCGCGCCCCCAGCCCCACCAAATCGGCCTGCGCAGCCGTCATGCGACGTGCGGCCTGCAACGACACCACCGCGCCCATGAACGGCTGCGGTTCGGCGTCGTAACGCCCGACGCTGATACGTTGCGTGACGTACGTCAACCGCTCGATGAATGCATCGCCCTGCCCGCCTTTGGGCACCAGCAACCGCCGTGCGCAGGTGCATCGCTGTCCGGCGGAGAGAAAGGCTGACTGGACGGCGACGTGCACTGCGGCGTCGATATCCGCTGGCGTGTCGACGATCAACGGATTATTGCCGCCCATCTCCAGCGCGAGCATCTTGTCCGGTCGGCCCGCGAATTGCTGATGGAGCGCACGGCCCGTTGCGGAACTGCCGGTGAAGCACACGCCGTCGATAGCGTCATGCGCGGCCAGCGCGACGCCTGTGTCGCGCGCACCTTGCACAAGATTGAGCACCCCCGGCGGCAAACCGGCTTCGATCCAGCATGCCAGCGTGCGCTGCGCGACGCCGGGTGCCAGTTCGCTGGGTTTGAACACCACGGTATTGCCCGCGAGAAGTGCGGGCACGATGTGCCCGTTGGGGAGATGCCCGGGAAAGTTGTACGGACCGAAGACGGCCATCACGCCGTGGGCGCGATGCCGCACGACACTCTCGCCGTCGGCGACCGGACTGCGTCGCTCGCCGGTTCGCTCCTGATAGGCCCTGGCTGAATTGACCACTTTGGCGGACATCGTCGCGACTTCGGTACGCGCTTCCCAGAGCGGCTTGCCGGTTTCGCGACCGATGGCATCCGCCAATGTTTCCGTGTTCGCGGTCACGATGGCCGCGAAGCGCTGCAATATGGTCAGACGGGCATCGACGCCGAGCCGCACCCAGTCGCGTTGGGCACGACGCGCGGCCTGCACCGCAGCGTCGACGTCCGCCGCATCGGCGGCATGTCCGCGCCAGACGACGTCACCCGACATCGGATCGAGAGAGCGGAATTGCGCACCGTTGCCAGCACGCCAGGCACCTTCGATGTACAGATCGGTCATGGGTCGCAGTCCCGGAGGCCACGCCCGATGATGCGGCGTGCGATGCGGATCATGATGACACGGATTCGACAGACGGAACAATGCGCGGCCGTTGCACGCGGCGGCAAACGCTTGTCCCCCGGGCATGCGCGACGTCACATGACAGTCACGCCATCGACACGCATAGAATACGAGTCAGCTTTAGGAGAATGCTCATCATGACCGACGCCAAACGTTCGGCCCTTCGTCATTGGCTCAGTGACGTACGCGAATCGCGAGATCACCCTCATGACGCAGGCATCGATCCTTGCGGTGTGCACTGGCAGCGGCACGCAGAAGGTGTGCTGGAATTGACGCCGCCCGGGCTCGCTGCTGCCTCCGATGCATCCGATACGTCCGACGCCAAATCCCCATCCGCAGCAGGCCATCGTTATGACGCGATCCTCTCCTGCGGCATTCACGGAGACGAAACGGCCCCCATCGAAATCGTCGACGGCATCTTGCAGGACATCGCCGACGGAAAATTGACGCTGCGCGAGCGTGTGCTCGTCGTGCTTGGCAACCCGGATGCCGTGCGCGCAGGCAAGCGCTATCTCGAATACGACCTCAATCGCCTGTTTCAGGGCGCGCACGCCAAACGCGCCGAGTCGCCAGCCGTTCAGCGCGCACGCGAGCTGGAAGTCATCGTGGCGCAGTTCTTTGCAGGGGTGGACGGCGTTCGTCGTCAACGACGTCACGTCGACATGCACACCGCGATTCGCGCTTCGCTGTTTCCCCGCTTTGCCGTCGTCCCGGGCACCCCGGAACGCCCTCCTCAGGCGGCCTGGTTCGATGCGCTTGCCGCCGCCGACATCGAAGCGACGATGCGCACCGAACAGCCGTCCATCACGTTCTCGTACTACACCTGTGCGCGCTTCGGCGCCGAGAGTTGCACGTTGGAGTTGGGTAAGGTCGCG
Organism: Pandoraea sp. NPDC090278; assembly: GCF_044772185.1. NCBI lineage: Bacteria > Pseudomonadati > Pseudomonadota > Betaproteobacteria > Burkholderiales > Burkholderiaceae > Pandoraea > Pandoraea sp. NPDC090278. The sequence goes on from NZ_JBIVYJ010000001.1 coordinate 1,462,013, forward strand.
CCGTTCGGCGAGAACCGGCTGGAGGACTTCGCGGGCATCGACGCCGCGTTGCGTCGATGGTTGTCCGGTGGCGACATGGCGGCGCGCGAAGATGGCAAGGTGCTGCAGGCAAAGCGCTTTCGCGTGGCGGGCGAAATCGTGCGCCGTACGGATGCGTTCGTCCTCGACGTGCCCGCCGACACGCCGAACTTCACGGCATATCCCGCAGGTACCGTACTGGCGCGCGACGGTGAGAACACCTACACCGTTTCGCACCCGGAAGAGCGCATCGTGTTTCCCAATCCGAATGTGGCGAACGGTCTACGCGCAGGCGTGATGGTCGTGCCCGAGTGAATGATGTGCGGGACACCCCGGCGGTTGGGGAGGTTTTGTGTGTTTGCCGGTGACGTGTCACCGGCAGTGCGCGAGGCCCCTACGCAGGATTGCGAATGAACGTTTTTAAACGCCTGTCCGAGCGTCGTCGTCGCGCGGGGATACGGGTAGCATCGCCCACTTCATTTCTCCTGCGAAACGGCCGCGGGCGGCGCGGGTAAAGGGAATCGGGAAAACGCGCGTGTCCGGCCGTCCACCGACGACATGCCTCACGAACTCTCGCTAGCCCCCTCTTACTTTTCACGCGTCAACGCGTTGAGCGTCGACCATGCAGCGGCCACACCGTCGAGCGAACCGGCGCGTCACCTCGTCGGCGATTTCGCCCGCGCGCAGCAGGCTGCCCTGAGGCTGACGCAGGGCCATCGCACGCCCCGGATCACCGCTATCGCACAGGCCATTCCCCGTGAACATGGCGACGAACTCTCGCTCGTGCTGCGACGCACCGCCAACCTGGCATCGTCGCGGGGTGCACAACGGGGACGCGCCCTTGCCCGAGGCCTATCCATCGCACGGGACACCCCCGCCGCTGCCGATCAGATCTACACGATGCTGCGTGATGAGGTCGCCGTGCCCGCGCTGCGCCGCTTTGAACGCATGCACTGCAGCGGCGCATCACGCGCCAAATCCGTAGCACCCGCATCGCGCAGTGGCGCCCGCCCCAACACCATGACGGCCACGCCGCCATGGTTCGACGAACTGCTCCCCCATCTGCGCACGGAGTCGCAACTGCTGGCGCAGCGCGGCCTGTGCGTGGACACGGTCCGGCATCGGCTCGATGCGCTGGTACGTCATGAGCATCGCGGCGTCTCCTGGCGCGCAATGCAAATCGGCCTTGAGCGCGACGCGTTTCCCTTCGCCCTCGGCTCCACCGTGCTCTCCGTCCTTGCAGACACTGTCGATCCTCAGCGGCGTCTTGCCCTCATGTGGCCGCCCATCGAAGCGATGGGGGTTGTGCTGATCAACCTGATCGGGATGGCACGCTTTACCGCCGGGCATCCGGAACTGGCGAGCCGGATGGCGCGTATCACACCCACGCAGTCGCTCGAAGCCGTTAGCGCCATGCTGCGACATCCGGTACGAGACGTTGCCGCGCACGTGATCGGATTCGTGTTTTGCTACGGTGTCGTGCGCAACCTGGCGCGAATCGCCGCCGAAGCCGGGCTGTCGAGTGCCGTGCCGGGCATCATGGCGTATCGGTTCGGTAACACGATCCACGCCGCGCTCGAGATCTTGTTATGTCCGATTCCCGGCGCATTCCTCGGGCCGATCATCGACCGAATCGCATTGGATCCGGACCATGCCCGGCTCGAACCGCTGTTGCAGGATCGCTTTGCGGATCTGATCTGCAAGATGAGCGACGACGTCCCGCCGCAGGGCGGCGAGTCGTTCTGGCCCGCGTTTCAGGCCGCCTTCGGGGGGTTGCTGCGCTCCGGCGCGCCGAAGGCCATCTGGCTCACGCTGACCCTCGGCTTCTATTTCCTGTCGACGTTCCACGGCGCTGCCTCCACGGCTGGGGAGATCGACGATGCGTTCGAAGCATCCGGTTCCGACGAGACCGTCTGGGAAAACGCCCTGGCGCTCCGTGCTAACGCGACCACGCCGCCGGAGGCAGGCAGCGCTGCGGGCGGGGGCATCGACTGGCACACACAGGCGGTGCTCAGCGTGCTCTACGGACTGATTGCGTCCTTCGTGTCGATGCAGGGCATGGCGTCGCGGCATGAGGCGATTGCCACGGCCTACATGTGTCGGCGGGGACGCCCGAAGATCAGCACCGTCACACTGACCTCGCAGGACGATTCGGGGCACTCCTCCGGCAGCTCTCACTCCGATCTGCCGGACAGTCCAGTCAGCCCGGCCAGTCCGGCCAGCAACCGTACGAACGCCTTTTCCGTCGCCAATGGGCAACACACCGATGCCGGCGACACGTCCAGCGACGACGCTGTCTTCCTGCCAATGAACGACGCCATCAGCACGTCGTCGGACAGCGACGTCAGTCGTCCTGTACCAGCCAGCCCACATGACCCGCATCGCGGACATCAGAGCTTTCAGGGACGCAAACGGGGAACATCGATCCCGCCCGCCGGTGTGTCGCCGCCCGCGAGACACCAGACTGCCACGGCCCCGGACGAAGACGGCGAACGCGAGGACATCCTGACGGCTTTGTGACGAAGTGTTGCGCGCACTTGCCGTGACTGCCCCGGCGTGGCATCTTGCTCTCCAAGCGCGTTCTTTGCGCATGACACTTCTGACGGACGCACCGCAAGACGCGTCATCCCCTGCCTGCCGGAGCGCCTATGCTGAATTCCACACCGAGCGAACTCGCTCGTAACCTGCTGATCGTGCTGGTCCTCGGACTACTGATCGTCGGCACTTTATGGGTGTTGCTGCCGTTCCTGCCCGCCTTTATCTGGGCCGTAACGATCGTCGCGTCGACCTGGCCGTTGCTCATCGGTCTTCAGCGTCGCCTGTGGGGCAAACGGTGGCTTGCCACGACCATCATGATCGTCGGCATGCTGATCATCGTGGTGGCACCGCTCTCGGCAGCCATCGGCACGCTGATCGGACACGCTTCGGACATCAGCGATCAGGTCCATTCCTTCGGCCAGAACGGCCTCCCCATGCCGCCCGAGTGGCTCGCGCGCATTCCCGTGGTCGGGCAGCGCGCCAGCGAAGAATGGCAGTCGCTTGCGGCCGCCGGTCCCGGCGGTCTCGTCTCCAAGGTTCAGCCGTATGCCGTCAAAGCGGCGTCATGGGGATTTTCCAAGCTGGGGTCCATCGGCTTGCTGGTGGTTCACCTCGGCCTCACGCTGATCATCTCCGGCATTCTTTTCATGCAGGGTGAACGTGCCGCACGGGCACTGATCCGCATTGCGCGACGCCTCGGTGGCGATCGCGGCGAGGAGTCGGTGCGACTTGCAGGTATGTCGATTCGCGCGGTCGCGCTTGGGATCGTCGTGACGGCCGTCACACAGTCGTTGCTCGGTGGACTTGGCCTGTGGCTCACCGGCGTGCCATTGCCGGGTTTCCTGACCGCGCTGATGCTGGTGCTGTGTATCGCGCAGATCGGGCCGTTTCCGGTACTGCTCTCGAGCGTGGCGTGGCTTTACTGGCAAGACAGCCCGACGCTCGCCACGTTGCTGCTGGTGCTGTCGATCTTCATCGGCATGCTCGATAACGTCATGCGCCCGATGCTCATTCGCCGGGGTGCCGATCTGCCGATGACGCTGATTCTCGCGGGGGTACTCGGGGGGATGTTGACGTTTGGCATCGTCGGACTGTTTGTCGGCCCGGTGATTCTCGCCGTAACTTATACGCTGCTGATGGCGTGGATCAACGAGGGACTGAATCGTCCGGCGACAGCACCGAGCGGTGCGCCGCTGGCGTCGCCTGCGGATGGAAAAGCCTTGCCTGAAGGTACGCCGGATGCGGCACCGAAGACGCTCTCGACGGCCGCACCGGACGTCAAGAAACCTCGCTGACCGCCCAGTCGGAGGGTTGAACGCGGGGCGCGTACGTCACGCGCCCCGCACCCATTTTTCGGATTCCTTCACCTGTCGCGTATCACTGCGACGTGGCTAAATGGCTCCCACACCCACACACCTTCGGGAGCCACGCCATGCCATCGACCAACACCACCGTCCAGACCACCCCGCGTACCCGGCGCTCGCTACGTGTGCCGCGTCGCGCCCGCCTGGGGGATCCGCCACTGTTGCGACGCGTCGCCAATGAACTGGCCTACACGCCGACACGTTGCCGTGTCACCGCGAGCCTGTTAGTGGGACGCGTCAATCCGTGGTGGCAACGCTTCCCCGCATAGCGACGTCAGGTCGGGACCAGACCGGCATCAGGTCTGCCCCGTGCGCTCAGCGCGCCTTGGCAGGCAGGATCTTGCCGGACACGTCGCCGAAGCCGATGCGATAGCCATCACCCTGGCACCAGCCGCTCATCACGACGGTGTCGCCGTCTTCGATGAACGAGCGCTTCGCGCCGCTGGCCAGCGTAATCGGATTCTTGCCGTTCCACGTGAGTTCGAGCAGGCTGCCGAACGAGTCCGGCGTCGGACCGCTGATCGTACCCGAGCCCATCAGATCGCCCACACGTACGTTGCAACCCGAGACCGTGTGATGGGCAAATTGCTGCGCCATGCTCCAGTACATGTGACGGAAGTTCGTGCGGCAAATCGACGTCGCCTCGGCATCACCGTCGGCTTGCAGCAGGACTTCGAGTTCGATATCGAACGCGTGCTTACCTTGCTGTTGCAGATACGACAGCGGCTCAGGCGATTGCGCCGGACCGGCCACGCGGAACGGTTCGAGGGCTTCCATCGTCACGACCCACGGGGAGATGGACGTACCGAACGTCTTCGCGTTGAACGGGCCAAGCGGCACGTATTCCCACTGCTGAAGATCGCGGGCGGACCAGTCGTTGAGGATCACCATGCCGAAGATCGCGGCATCCGCGTCTTCCACGTTCAGTGATTCGCCAATCGCCGTTTCGCGACCGACGATGAAGCCGGTTTCCAGTTCGAAGTCGAGCTTGCGGCAGGCGTCGAAAATCGGGCGCGGTTGATCCGGCAGCTTGATCTGACCATTCGGACGGTGCAGCGGCGTGCCGCTCACGACCACCGAGCTGGCTCGGCCGTTGTAGCCAATCGGAATTTCGAGCCAGTTCGGCAGCAACGCATTCGCCGGGTCACGGAACATGCTGCCGACGTTGGTGGCGTGTTCTTTGGACGAGTAGAAGTCGGTATAGCCCGGCACCTGCACCGGGAGATGGAGCGTGGCTTGCGCCAGCGGCACGATTGCTTGCGACTTGAGCGCCGCGTTCTCGCGCAGCGCGGCGTCGCCGTCGACGGCCAGCAGCGACGTCAGGCGAGCACGCGTGGCACGCCAGGCGGCACTACCGAGCGCCACGAACGCATTGATCGACGCTTGCGCGAAGACGGGCGTATCGCCTGCCTTGAGCACGCCGGCGGCTTCGAGCGCCGCCAGGTCGAGCACCTGATCGCCAATCGCGACGCCAACGCGCGGCGTGGGCTGTGCTTGCGTGCTGAACACACCGTAGGGCAGGTTTTGCAGCGGAAAGTCCGTCACACCGGTGTTGGCGGACGCGACCCAGCTTTGCAGGAGAGCAGACATGTGGAATTCCTTGTTCGAGGTAACGCTTCGGCCGACCGTGCGCGAGAGAGGCGCCGGGCCGGCCGTCGGGATAATCAAAGGTGTCGTGGCGCGGTGGCTTCTGTGCCTTTCACGCCAACAACGTCCCTTACTTCTGGTTGGGGTTGAAGTGCTTCTTCAAGTCTTGCCAGCAGGTGTAGTAGTTGTCCTGCAACTGCTTGGTCTCCAGTGCAAAGCGCGTCGGGCGAATCACCGCCGGCGTTTCGAACATAAAGGCCATCGTGGCATCGACCTTGTGCGGCTTGCTCGTGTCGGCCGCCGAGGCCTTCTCGAACGTTCCCGCATCGGGGCCATGACCCGACATGCAGTTGTGCAGGCTCGCGCCACCCGGCACGAAGCCCTCGGCCTTGGCGTCGTACACGCCATGGATCAGGCCCATGAACTCGCTCGCAATGTTGCGGTGGAACCAGGGTGGGCGGAACGAGTTTTCCATCGCCAGCCAGCGCGGCGGGAAAATCACGAAGTCGATATCGTCGACGCCCGGGGCATTGCTTTGCGATTGCAGTACCAGGAAGATCGACGGATCCGGATGGTCGTAGCTGATCGAGCCGATCGTATTGAAGTGACGCAGATCGTATTTGTACGGCGCGTAGTTGCCGTGCCAGGCGACCACGTCCAGCGGCGAATGGCCGATGTCGGCACGCCACAGCGCGCCGCCGAACTTCGCCACCAGTTCGAAGTCGCCCTCGACATCTTCGTAAGCCGCGACAGGCGTCAGGAAGTCGCGCGGATTCGCAAGACCGTTGGAGCCGATCGGGCCCAGATCCGGCAGACGGAACAATGCGCCGTAGTTCTCGCAGATGTAGCCACGAGCGCGGCCGTCGGGCAGCGTCACGCGGAAACGCACGCCGCGCGGCAGCACGGCGATCTCGTACGGCTCGACTTCCAGCACGCCGAATTCGGTGGCGATACGCAGACGCCCTTCTTGCGGCACGACCAGCAATTCGCCGTCGGCGTTGTAGAAGAAGCGGCCGTCCATCGACTTGTTGGCCGCGTACAGATGAATGCCACAACCGTGACCGGCGTCCGGACCGCCGTTACCGGCCATCGTGATCATGCCGTCGACGAAATCGGTCGGCGCTTCGGGCATCGGCAGCGGATCCCAGCGCATCTGGTTCGGCGGCGTGGGCACCTCGTCGAAGCGGCTCAACCAGCGCGTGTTCTCGATCGCGGTGAACGGCTTGTGCATGGCGGCAGGACGAATGCGGTACACCCACGAGCGGCGGTTGTGCCCGCGAGGTGCCGTGAACGCCGTGCCGGAAAGTTGTTCCGCGTAGAGGCCGTAAGGCGCACGTTGCGGCGAGTTTTGCCCGATGGGCAGCGCGCCCGGCAATGCCTCGGTCGCGAACTCATTGGCGAAACCGGACAAGTAGCCCAGCTCCCCCTGAATCTGATCTGCTTGACGCATGAGTGCCTCGTCTCCTGTTTTCGAATGGAACAATTGTCCGCCAAGCGACCACATTTTGCGATATAAATAGACAAATCCACTATATTCACAACGCGAATATCACTCCAGTGAACCGCTGACGCTTTCTTTTATGATTTCCTTACGCGACGTCGATTTGAACCTGCTGGTGGTGTTCCATGCGGTGCTTACGCACCGGAGCATCTCTCAGGCGGCACGGGAGCTTGGGCTGTCGCAGCCCGCCGTCAGCAACGGCCTCGCACGGCTGCGGCAGACATTCGAAGATGAGTTGTTCACGCGCACGGGCACCGGCATGCAGCCCACGCCGTTCGCCGAGGCGCTGGCTGAACCGGTATCGGCTGCATTGGCGGGCATTTCGCGGGCCATCAACCATCGCGAGGCGTTCGATCCGGTGAGTAGTCAGCGGGAATTTACGTTGGCGATGACGGACGTCGGTGAGGTGTACTTCATGCCCGCGCTGATCGACCTGTGCACACAACTGGCGCCGGGAGTACGTATCAGCACGGTTCGCGCGTCGTTGCCCGATCTGAAGGAGGCGATGGCCGCAGGGCGCATCGACCTTGCGGTGGGGGCTTTCGACGATCTGACAGGGCCGTTTTTCCAGCGGCGATTGTTCCGTCAGCAATATGTGAGCATGTACCGCATCGGTCACGCGCTTGATTCGCCGGACGCGGGCCTGGCCGAATTCAAGGCGGCTCGCCATCTGTTCGTTGCCACGGGCGACAACCCTTACGCGCGTGTCAATCAGCTTCTCGCACAGGCTGGCTTCGGTTGCGACGCCAATTTCTGGGTACCCCACTTCATCGCGGTGCCCTACATCGTCAGCACGAACGATCTGGTGGTGACGGTGCCGCAGAAGTTTGCCGAACGCGCCGCCGCACCGTTCGGGCTGCACTTCGTCAAACCACCCCTGCGTCTGCCAGCGCTGCAAACCAATGTGTTCTGGCACCGTCGTTACCATCAGGACGCTGGCAATCAGTGGCTACGTCAGCTGATTTCGGAGCATTTCGTGGAGTAGCACAGCGGGCCGCCTTTTCCCGGCGCCGCCCGCCGCCATCCTCTCCTACCTCACGCTCACGCGTCGCTGGCGATAGCGTGCCCTTGCGAGCGCAGCCAATCGTTCCAGGCCGTATCAAGTGTGTCGAAAGCCGCCTCCATCTGACCGACCGACGCCTGCGGCGCAAGATGCTCGACCTGTGCGGCCAGGGACGCCAGTGAACTCAGGCCAAACGCCATGAAGCCGCCACGCAGCCGGTGCGCGGAGTGGCGGAGTGTCTCGCGCGAGGCCTCGGCAAGCGCCGCCCGACAATTCGCAATGTCCTGATCCGCAATCTTGACAAAGGTGTCGAGCATGTCCGACAAGGGCAAACGCCAGTCCTTGGGTGACGCCGCCTCAGGCACCGGCTTGGGTGCATTCTCGATCAGTCGCGACGACGCCGGCAACGGCGTGATCTCCACGCAAAGCGACGGGTAGCGCGAGCGAACCAGTTCGATGACACGCAACAACGAACGGGCGTCCACGGGTTTGTAGACGACCGCATCGTAAGGCGATTTCGCCTCGCGATCATTGCGCAGCGTGACGTCGGCTGTGGCCACCACCACCGGCACATGGGGTGCACGTGCCTTGATCGCCGTCGCCAGCGCATGCCCGGAAATGTGGGGCATGTTGGCGTCGGTGATAACAAGCATGTGCGACTCGGCATCGAACGCGTCAAGCGCTTCGCGAGGGTCGTGATAGCAATCCACCATCGCGCCGAGCCCTTCCAACTGACGTGACAGCAACATGCCGCTGATCGGATGATCGTCTGCGACCAGGACGTACCAACCGGCCAACGGCTTCACGCGCGTCTGCGCATTGGCCGTGCCCGGCACCGGCAGGTCGCCGTTGGTCGACAGGCCCGGGCGTGGCGTGGCACCCAGCGCCTCCCAAAGTTCAGCCTGTTGCAGCAGAGCGATGTCGCGCGGCCACGTCGGTGTGCTTCCGGCCGGACGGTCCACCGGCGTAGCACGGAGTAAGTAGACTTCTGCGCCCGCCATACCGCGCACCGGCCATTCGTCAGCGAACATCAGGAGGCCGGAATCCTGTTCGCGACCCGCCCCCGTCGACCATGACACGGCCTCGTCATATCGAACCGGGATGAAACCCGCACGGCGGATCAACGCATCGAGGTACCAGTGACGACGCGACAATGCGCTCACATAGGCGAACGTCTCCAGCGAATCCACAACAACCGGTGCCTCGCTATCGGGTGCCCATGGCAGATGCAGCGTGAAGCGCATGGTCGTGCCCTGCCCCTCCTCGCTCTCGACGGCCAGAACACCGCCGAGCATGCCGACGAACTGATGCGAAATCGCAAGCCCCAGCCCGGTACCATGCTGCATGCCGGGCTCGGTGGTGCTCTTGCCGAATGGCCGGAACAAATCGGCCAGATCCGCAGCCGCAATGCCAACGCCGCTATCGCCAACCGTAAAGGCCACGTCGCAGCCCTGCATGTCCGAGCGCGTCACCATTGCACTAAACGCCACGTGTCCCTTTTCGGTGAACTTGATGGCGTTGCCGACAAGGTTGGTCACGACCTGTCCGAGACGCAGCGCATCCGTGTGCACCGCACGAACGAGGAGCGGATCGATCATCCAGTCCAACGTGAGACCCTGCAAACGCGCGCGGCCCGTGAACGACAACCCCACCGCCTCAAGCTCCTTTAGCAGTGAGCAATCGCGCGAATTCAGTTCGAAGCGACCGACCTGAATGCGCGAATAATCGAGAAGATCGTTGATGAGATCGAGCAAATTACGCGTCGAACTCTCCATCACGTCCACGTAATAGCGATGATCGTCGCCGAGGTTCTGCGCGCTGAGCAATTCGAGCGACGCCAGCGTGCCATACAGTGGCGTGCGCATCTCATGACTGACGGTCGTGAGGAACACGTCCTTCGCGCGATTGGCGCTCTCCGCAGCAAGACGTGCCTTGCGTTGCTCCAGCTCGAAGCGACGCTGTTCGGTGACGTCCGACAGTGTGCCGATCAACACCGGTTGCTCACGAAACACCGTATCGACGAAGCTCACCGCGTAGTGGCGCTCCCCCGCGTCGTCGAGCGCGCTGAGAAGACGCCGGACGGGACGCGCCACCACACCGCTGTGCAATTGACGGTACATCCGCGTCAGCTCGCCATCGCCAAGATGTCTGAGCAAATCGACCGTACCGGCATACGCCGGATTACTCATCACCACGGCCGGCTCGAACGGATCGATGATCGCCATACCGACGGGTGCCGTCTCGATAAGCGTCTGGGTGAAAGCATCGCGCTCCAGCAATGCCGTTGTACGCTGACGCGCAGGCTCGATGATCCGTTGACGCATGTAACGCATGCCTGCATAGACGCCGCCAGCGTACAGAAGCAATAGCAACGTCGCGCCGAGCAGCAACGTGGCGTTCTCTTGCAGCAACTGCGCGGGGCGCACGGCGTAACGCACGAACCACGGCGTGGATGCCAATCGCCGCTCGAACACCAGACGCTGACCGTCGGAGCGCAAGGTCATCTGCGCTCCGCCAAAGAGCGGCAACGTCACCAGCGTACGCAAATTACCCAGTGACGACATCGGAAGCCCGGCGCTCGCAATGACAAGGCCGTCCTCAGAGATCAACTGGAGCGCTTCGCCGGAACGTTCAAGGTTGCGCATGCGCGGCGGCACGATCATATCCGGTGACATGCTGGTGCCGACATAAAGCACCAGATGACCGTTGAGATCGCGAATCGGCACGAAACTCGAAACGGTTTTCAGATGCGTGACGGGATGCGTGTAGTTGTAAGTCCAGAACGGACCTTCACTGCTGCCCCGGATACGCGCGTGATAGCGCTCGACCTTGTTGATTTCTGCGAGAATCGCCTGCGTGTCGCGCGCCAGATCGGCCGGACTGAACGCTTCCCGGCCAACGGCGGGACGGTAGGTCGCAAACGCACCGTCTGCGGAAATGATGAAGGTCTCGTCCTGTGCGTCGAGCGGACTCCAGAAGTTGGCGTCGAGCACCATAAGACGCAACGTCAGACGCGCGAGCAACGCTGCACGCGCTTGCGTGATTTCCGCCAGTTTGACGATTTCGAATTCGCTGTCCCAGCCCACCCCGCTGATGCGTCGCGCAGTGCCCACCGGCATGGAGTTAAGCGGCTTCAGAATGCGATCGGTCAGCGCCTGCGTGGTGCCGCCGGGACGCACAGCGCTTGCCTGGGTAGCCTGCGCCATCGCGCGAGCCTGTTCGTTGAAGATTTCGAGGTCCCGGATCTCTCGCCCGACAGCCGCAAAGAACGACTCTGTCTTTTGTCCGCTTTGCCAGAGTGTGCCGAAGAGCGCATAGGAGACCGCTGCGACCCACACCGACAAACCGAACAGCAGGGCCAGCAGGCCACCAATGCGAAGCAGGCGGCCCGCGATCGCGATGTCGCGCGTCATCGTTCTGGCAGGCATAGACTCCAACGTCTGTGATCGGGGCGGACTCAGGCGGCACTCGGCGCTTCGGCTTCGCCGTCACGCGCAAACTGAACCGGGCTCGACACATGCAGCTTGAACAACTCCATGTCGGTGCGGCAACCCAACTTGCACATAGCCATGCGCTTCTGGTTGTTGATCGTCTTGGCCGAACGCTTGAGCGCGCCCGCAATTTGCGACACGTTCTGACCATCCAGATACATGCGCAGCACTTCCATTTCCTTGGGTGAGAGCGGGCGTCGTGCCGTCGGCTTGCGGCGCATCTGCTCCTCGAGAATCTGCTCGGCTCGCCCACCGCGATAGCTCATGCCGCGACGGCAACGCTCTACACACACGGTGATTTCACGCAGATCGTCGGACTTGGTCATCACACCCAACACGCCACAGCTGTCGAGTGCATGAATGATGGCCGGCTGTTCGATCGACGTGAACACGATGATCTTGACGTCGGGATACTTGCGACGGACGCGGTTGATCATGACGAGGCCATCGCCGAATGCACCACCGGGCATGCAGTAATCGGTAATGAGGACGTCGACGGAATTCGTTTCGAGCGCCTTGAACAACTCGGTCGAATTCGAGACAGGAGGCAGCACGTGAAAACCCGGGTCCGGGGACAGCATTTCACGTAGCGTGGAGGCGACGATCGGGTGATCGTCCGCAATCAGAATCTTTACCATCATTTGCTGGATCCTGTTAAAAGAAGTCAGCCGTGGGCGCGCGCGATCCCTCGCCGTGTCGTCGCGTCATGGCTTCCCAAAAGAGGAATGTGCGTCTTGGCGACGCACGCGTTGGTCACGAAGGCGTGACCGCATTGCTGCTGGGCGACAATTGCGGGCCCCGACAGTCCGGCGGGGCCGCTCACGGCCCATCGTCCGCTGCCTGCCTTAGCTGGCGCTCCCGACACTCCCGGCGACGACCGCACCCGGTCCATCGACGGCGGTCCACGCCGAGCACGTCTTGTGCCCTGTCAACCGGGTTGTGCCCGTGCCGATGACCGGCTTGACACAGTAACGAATGCGAACGCCGCGCAAACCTGCCGAGGGCATCATCTCGCGCGCCCGTCCGATGACGCGAATGCGTGTCGGTCCGGCGGCTGCTTCCCACAGGTGCACGCTATCGGTCTCAGGCCAATCCGCCATCCATCGGTACGAACCGCTCACGACCGTGCCCACCCGCGGCGTATCGCTTAGCTTCACCGCTGCTGCCACCGGGCGCATCCGCGTTTCGACCTCTCGCGTTGACGCAACCGGAGGCTCCACCCGCGCCAGCGAAGTGTCGGGCTCCGATTCCATCGTGAGGCCCGTCACATTCGCCGTCGACGCTTTGTATTCGCTACATCCCGCAAGCAGCGCCATCGCCAGCGCGCTGCCAAAGCTTATTAGTGTCGTCACAGCACGCCGCCCCATTGCTTGTGTGGCACCTGAGCGAGGGCATTGGCTGGGTAAGAAAGCATCAACGTGTGTTGGGGTCATCGGTCCATTACCAATCGTCTCGCCGCGTGACAAAGGAACGTTACGCGTCATTTTTACGACCAGCGGAAATATAGGATAAATCTACAAAACCCTACCGTTTTGGATCTCTTTATAGGAAACATCCTAGTCCAAATTAGGAGGAATACCGTTCGCGGCTTACACAGCGTGCGCGTCGCCATCGAAATCAGTGCGGAAATAACTCAGATGACGTAGCGCAGATGCTCAGGCAGCGTTCCAATTGACACGCAAGTGAGGAAAAGATTCATTTGAAAGATGCCCATCATGTCAGCCACAGACCGCACGCAGCGTGGTACGCGGGTGCTGAATTGGCAAAAAGTCACTCGAAAGACGTTGCGACTTTCGAAATATTTTTAGACTTTTGACTGCGAGACGTAAAGCGCGTCAACGCCGCCGACACCGGCAGCGATTAAATTCAATTAAATACGATTAAAGCGGGAGATAGGCAAAAGGAAATCCAAAGCCGCAGCGACTTTGCAATTTTGAATAAATAGATTCAAGCGCCAAACGCTTTGACGAACATGCCGAATGCCACGACGGCCATGAGTGCGGAGAAGATCTGCTGAAGCCGTGATGCGGCCAGACGTGGCGCGAGCGCACGCCCCAGCAACATGCCCGCCACCGCGCCCACGACAAACGTCCATCCCTGCGTTCCCGGATGCATGCCATGCCACCATGCATTGGCGACGGTGCCCGCAGAAATCAGCGCGATAACGAAGAGCGACGTCGCCACGACGCCGTGCACCGAAATGTCGGTGAAGCGGCGCAACGCAGGCACGATGACGAAACCACCCCCAACGCCGAGCAGCCCCGACGCAAAGCCTGAGATGGCGCCAATCGCACCCAGCGTGCTCGCCACTTGCCGCGTCCAGTGCAAGCGCCCCGTCGCAGGGTCCATCCGGCACGGCGGCAACGGTGCACAAGCACCTGAGGTGCCACCCGCGCCCACACTACGCGTCCCACCTCGAGACGCTCGATACATCCGCGCGGCCACGATCAGCATCGCCATGGCGAACAGCCCCACGAGCCACCGTTCCGGCAGCCGATGCACCATCCACGAGCCCAGCGGCGCGAGACAAACCCCGATGCCCGCCATCAGCATCGCCGCACGATAGCGCACGATGCCCGCCCGCAAACCTTGCGCGCTGCCCACGGCGGCACTCGCACCGACAGCGAGCAACGCGACGGGCCCCGCCTGCGGCACGCCCCAACCGAGTCCGAACACCAGCGCTGGCACCGCAAAGATGCCCCCACCCGCGCCCGTCAAACCCAACACCAGTCCGACCGCTGCACCGAGCAGGGCGGCCGTGGGCGAAGCACTCGAAAGGTCGGGGAACATGGGCGATATCCAGCAGAGAGTGACTTGGCACCAAAGCCAAATCACTATTTGTCATAAGCTTATGACGCTGAATTATATAGAAGCATCAGACGACAGCAAAGAAATGCGGCGCTACCTGAGCGCCGCCGTGTCTGGAAATACGGGAAACAACGAAAAATGCCTATGACGAGGATGTCCGGGCACTGATGTCGACGGGCGTCTCGCTGGCGCCGGACTCGGCATCGAATTCCGCGTCGAGTTCCGCGATGATGTCTCCGGTGTGAGCGCCCGGCGCGGGCGGATCGAGACGCGTGACAGGGCTTTGTCCGTTAAGACGCACAGGCGAGACTATCGTGTGGGTCGTCTCACCGCTGGGCAGCACCATCGGACGCACCCAGCCCATATGCGCCACCTGTGGGTCGGACAGCACACGGGAATAGGTGCTGATTTCCGTGCACGGGACACCGACGGCCACCAGCCGCGCGAGCCAGACATCGCGGTCGTCCAGCACGAATACCGCTTCGAGCACGTCGCGCAACGCCGCCTGATGACGCGCCCGCTCTCGCGCACTGCCGAAGCGCGGGTCGTCGAGCAGATCCACACGGTGCACGAGAGCGCAAATCGCCTCCCAATGCGTCTGGACGTCCAAATCCATACCGAAGTAGCCGTCGCGCGCTCGGAAGGTCGGCCAAGGGGCCGATGGGCCGCCAAAACGCTCGCCCTCATCGGCCAGCGGTACGGCCAGCGGCGAGACCTTGCCATGACCCGCTGCGTCGGCCAGCGCCCGGCGCTGACGCGCCACGGCCGACATCTCGGCGTCGACCTGCGTCGCGTCGCCCGCTTCCGTTCCGGCCATGGCGGCAGCCGGCACGAGCCCTGCACGATGGGCAGCCTCGGCGCCGGCATCGCCCGCCCGCAACGCCGCAATCGCCAGCGTCGCGCCGAGCATCGGCACATCGATGTGCACGCCCACCCCCTGCTGCTTCGCTGCGACGAGCGCAGCCGAGACGGAAAACGCGGCGTACAGTCCTGCGGCCAGATCGGCAATGGGCAGATCGCGCGGCGGCTCGGCACCGCTTGGCACGACCCCCAGCATGCCCCTGAGCGCCTCAAGCGCGGGCACCCCTGGCTGCGGCACAGAGCGTGGGCCATCCTGTCCAAATGCGGAAATGGAAACGTAGACGAGATGCGGTTGCACAGCCGACAGCGCATCGTAGCCAAGCCCGGCGCGCGCTAACGTGCCGGGTGGCAGACATTCGATGACGACGTCCGCTCCGCGCACCAGCGTGTGAGCGAGACTGCGGCCTTCGAGCGTCAGCAGATCCAGCGCGACAGAGCGCTTGTTGCGACGCAATCCGACCTGCGCCGATTCGCCGATCGTGCTTTGGTATTCGTTGGAAATATCGTCGACGGGATCGTCGACCATGATGACGTCCGCGCCCATGTCGGCAAGCAACATGCCGCAATAGGCACCTGCCGCGCCACGACAGAACTCAATGACGCGGATCCCCGAAAGTGGTGCATTCAATATCTGACCCCTATTTGCTTGCCTGGCGATTTGTTGTTGTTCTCAACCCTTGGCAGCCGTCTGACGCGGCATTCAGCGCATTCTAGAACAGTTATTCAACGCCGGTCACTGCGAAAAAATGGAGGTCGCACCACACGTTGCCACCGGGCAACAACCCGGGTGGCAACGCCCGCCGGGACACGCGCCTGACACAGACATCGCACCCCGCCTGTTGGCTGTCACGGCCTCACAAGGGTCGTTACAGCCAGCCCGCCTTACGGAATTTCATGAACAGCAAGACGTCGATGACAACCATCGCGGCAATACAGACCGGATACCCGTATTGGAACTTCAGTTCGGGAATGTCGGCGAAATTCATGCCGTAGATCCCGGCAATCATCGTTGGCACGGCGAAGAGTGCCGCGAACGACCCGAGGCGCTTCGTCGTTTCGTTCTCGGAGAGCGAAATCATGCCGAGATTGACGGAAAGCGCCGTCGTAACCATTTCACGCAGCAGATCGATGTTTTTCGTAATCCGCTGGAGATGGTCGAAGACATCGCGGAAGTACTCCTGCATGCCACCACACAGCTTGGGCGCCATCGCCCCGAACAACTTGCTGACGGCTTCCATGAGCGGCACGCACGCGTGTTGCAGCGTAATGAGCCGACGCTTGAGCTGATACAGATCCTCAATGATCGCGCGCCCCTTGTTCGGCGCGTTCGGGGTAAAGATCTGCTCTTCGATGGCTTCGAGTTGCGCTTCGAGGTCGTCGAACACAGGGAAGTAGCTGTCGACGATGGCGTCCATCAGGGCATAGAGAACGAAGATCGAGCCCTGGCGCAGCAAATGCGGCTCCTTCTCGGCCCGAGCACGTACCGCACCCAGTCCCTGCGTGGCATTCGAGCGCACCGAGAGTACATAGTTGTGGCCCGCGAAAATCGCGACTTCGCCAATCGTGAAATCGCCGTCGGCGTCCTTGTTGAGCACGTGCAGCACGGCAAAGAGCGAGTCGCCGTATTGCTCGATTTTCGGACGCTGATGCCCGTGCTGGGCGTCTTCGACGGCGAGGTCGTGCAGGCCGAATTCGTGCTGCATCTGCGCCAACTCGCCCGGACCGGGATCCTTGAGCGCCACCCAGACAAAGCAGTGCGGACGTTCGAGATAGTCCGAGATTTCATCGGGGTGCAGATCGGCAATCTTGCGGCCATCCTCATAGGCCACACAATTCACTAGCATGCGTCTTCCTGGTCGAGGCGGCCGCCCTGCACTCTGCGCGTGGCGCGAGCGCCGGGCACTGCGCATGCGACCGCCGCCACCCTCGCGACCGTCAGCCCTTGCGTGTCTCCCGCGCCTGCGCCGTCTGTTGCAGCGGCAGCCGGATATGAACGATGCCCGCCTCCATCTCCTTGTCTTCCACAAAGCCGAGATGACGGGCGAGTGTCAGCATACGCGTATTTGCCGTGAGCACATAGCCGATGAGTTCTCCGGTGCCTCGCTTGCGGCTGTAGTCGACGATATGCTCCATGAGTGCGCGCCCCAACCCTCGCCCTTGCGCCGCAGGACTCACCGTCACCGCGAATTCGGCCACGGTGTTGTCCGGATCGGCCAAAGCCTGCACCACGCCCAGCAATCGCGTATTGCCCGCCTCGTCCTTTTCCGTGGCGACGAACGTCATTGCGCGGTCGTAGTCGATCTGCGTGACGCGCGCCATTTGCGAATGCGACAGCTCCTTGATCAGACCGAAGTAGCGGAACTGGACGTCCTGCGGTGTCAGCGTGTGGAAGAACGCGTTGTAGGCCGGTTCGTCCTCCGGGCGGATGGGACGCACGCGCACGGGCTTTCCGCCAGCATCGATGGTGCTTTCCAGCTCCTGCGGATACGGCGCGATCGACAGACGTCCATGCCCCGGGAGCGACGGCTTGCGCGCCACAATGCGTGCATCGAGCGCCAGCACGCCATGTGCATCGGCAAACAACGGATTGATGTCCAGCTCGGCGATCTCCGGCACATCGCACACGAGCTGCGAGAGCTTCACCAGCGTCAGATAGATGGCCTCATGATCGGCCGCCGGACGGCTTCGATAGCCCGCGAGCAACTTCGACACACGGGCGCGCGCCACCATGTCGCGCGCGAGGTTCAGGTTCAGCGGCGGCAGACCGATGGTGCGATCGGCGATGACTTCGACAGCTGTGCCGCCCTGCCCGAACAGCAGCACCGGACCGAAGACGTTATCGGTGGCCACCCCCACGATCAACTCGAAGGCTTCGGCACCGTTCGCCATGCGCTGCACCGAATAGCCGGTCACGCGTGCATCGGGTTTCGCGGCCAGTGCACGCTTACGAATCTGGCGTGCCGCGTCGCTCGCCTGCTCTGCCGTTTCGATGTTGAGCACCACGCCGCCTACATCGGACTTATGCGTGATGTCCGGTGAAATCAGTTTGACGGCGACGGGAAAACCGATGCCCTTGGCAACTTCGCCCGCCAGCTCCGGTGTCTCGGCCACGAGCGTCTCGACCACCGGAATTCCGTAGGCTGCCAGCACCCCTTTCGCTTCCGGTTCGGTCAGCAAGTCCCGGCCCTCGCGCATGGCGCTGTCGACGATGGCGCGCACGCGCGCGACGTCCGGCGCAAAGCCCGGCGGGATCGACGGCGGTGTTTCCATCAGCAGCGCCTGGTTGCGTCGATAGTTGACCGCTTCGAGAAAGGCACGCGCGGCGTTCTCCGGCGTGTCGTAGGTCGGCAGCCCGGCTTCGCGGCAGATGCGGCGCGCGCGCTCGGCCGTCTCGCCGCCGAGCCAGCAGGTGAAGACGTTCTTCGACGGACGCGGCAGCGCCGCCAGCGCGTTCGCCACGTCGAGACTCGGCATCACGGCGGTGGGTGCCTGAATGAAGAGGACGGCCGCCGTCTCAGGGTCTTCGCATAGCGCCGCAAGTGTGGCCGTGTAGCGTTCGAGATCCGCGTCACCGCCGATGTCCACCGGGTTCGCGCGGCCCAGCGTTTTCGGCAATGCAGCGTCGAGCGCGGCACGGGTCTTCTCTGTCAGATGGGCCAGCTTGCCGCCGTCGAGCACCAGCGCGTCGGTCGCCATCACACCCGCGCCGCCACCGTTGGTCATGATCGACAGCTTGTCGCCCGGGAACGGTCTAAGGCGTGCCAACGTCTCCACGGCCGCAAACAGTTCGTCGGTGGTATCCACGCGCAACATCCCCGCGCGACGGATCGCGGCGTCGTATACGTCGTCCGAGCCAGCCAGCGCCCCCGTGTGCGACGCAGCGGCCTGTGCGCCTTCAGGCACGCGCCCCGACTTGATCACGACGACCGGTTTGTTGCGTGATGCGGCGCGCGCGGCAGACATGAACTTGCGCGCATCGCGAATCGATTCCATGTACATCAGAATGGCGTCCGTACCGGGGTCGCTCGCCAGATAATCGAGCATGTCGCCGAAATCGACGTCCGCGCTGTCGCCCATCGACACGAAGTGCGAGAAGCCGATTTCGCGAGCGTCGGCCCAGTCGAGCACGGCTGTCGTGAGCGCCCCCGACTGAGAGACGAACGCGAGTTTGCCTGCGCGTGCCCCCATGTGTGCGAAGCTGGCGTTCAGGCCGATGCCGGGACTCAGTAGCCCGATGCAGTTCGGACCGAGAATGCGCAGCACGTGCGGCTTCGCATTTTTTAGCATGCGGTCCTGCAACGTCACGCCGTGACGATCCTTTTCTCTGGCAAGCCCCGAGGTCAGCACGACCACCGCGCGCGTGCCACGCTCACCCAGGTCGCGAATCAGATCGGGCACGGTCGACGGCGGTGTACAGATCACCGCAAGGTCGGGGGCCTGCGGCAGATCGCCGACGTCTCGGTAGCACTTGAGACCGGCGAGGGTCGAATACTTCGGATTGACCGGATAGATGTCGCCCTTGAAGCCCCCGTCGACGATGTTTTGCAGCACGGTCGTCCCAACGCGTCGCTCGCGATTGGACGCGCCGATCACGGCGACCGACTTCGGCTGGAACATCTGGCTCAGGTTACGGGTGGTCATGGCGACTCCGGGGGTGAGTAAGACAGCGTGGAAAACAGCGAGGCTGAGAACGTGAGAACGCGCGCTCCGGCTCAAGCGGCGCGCGCGTTCATCGTCGTCTGTGATGCAGAACTATCGGCGGAACCGTCGACGTCGAACGACGGGTTCGTCGCGCGGGCGCCCGCACAAGCGCCCGGGCATGTCGTCACTCGCCGTGCAGGTGCGCTTCGACCTTCCACAGGTGATCGTCGACGCCGCGCGAGATTTCGGTGAAGACGTCCGACGTGGTGGCGTCGCCGATCTCGGCGGACGCATCGATCAGGACGCGAATGATCTCACCGTAGGCAGCGAGGGCTTCGGCCAGTGCGGCGGCATGATCGAGACCGCGCTTGAACTCGTTCTTGTACGTCGGCAATTCGGTCTTCTGTGCAACGGTCTGCACGCGGCCGTCGGCCACGCCGCCCAGCGCGACCAGACGCTCGGCGCACAGATCCGCCCACTCGATGGCCGCGTTGTAAACCTCGTCGAAAAGCAAGTGCAGTTCGATAAAGCCCGGGCCGTGCACGTTCCAGTGCGCCTGCTTCGCCTGACGCTGCACATCGATGCCGTTGATCAGTCCGCGATTGAGCTGGTTCACCGATTCGATACGGATCTTTTCACCGAGGGTGTTACGCGTATGGTTCAAAGCCATTTGACACTCCTGACGTCTGGCAACCCGCAGGTTGCCGGGGGGAAGCCGTCGGCGAGGGGCGCTCGGCGCCCATGCGGACGAACGGAGACAATGCGACTACGACCTGAGGTGTCCCGGCGGCGCATGCGGCACGCCATGCGCGGCACCTCGCAATTTGAAACCGGCCAGCACCAGCAAAGCGCCCCAGATGATGGCCCACGACCCGATGGCCCAGATCAGCGCCAACGCGCCCGCGCCCGGTTGCCACATGATGAAGATGGCAAACAGGATGCTGAAGGCACCGGAGAGAATGACCCACAGTTCGCCCTTGATCTCGCGACGCAACGCGATACCGGCAGCCACCTGCAACACGCCGGTGACGAAACTCCAGGCCACGATATAGATAAGCAACGCAACGGCGGTCAACGCCGGGTTGAGATAAGTCAGGACTCCGATCACTATGCCCGCGATGCCCTGCAGCAACGGCAGCCACCAATCGGCATGCTCCTGGCGTGCGCTCCATGCGCCGCTAAGAGAGAAGACCCCGTCCACGAACGAAAACGCGCCGAAACACAGCACCAGCACCGCAATCGTCACGCCGGGTAACGCAAAGGCCGCGATACCGAAAATCACGGCCAACACACCGCGCAGCACAAGCAACCACCAGTATTTCGACAGAAGTCTGAGCATGGCATCCCTCTCGTGAAATATCCGCAGGCAGCGAATCCGGACGACCGGCACCTATCACACCTACGACACGTTTAGTGTGAATGAGCGCGCTAGGTGGGCGTCAAGAACCCATTCTAGAGACGGCTTCGACGTGAGATCAAGTGAAATATACGCGAATGCTTGTGTCATTCGCACGCGCTTTGACAGACATCATCCGGCCTCGATTCTCCGCCCTGCACGCCCACCGGCACTTCCGCAACGACACCCGCGATCGCCCCGCCATCGCTGCGGCAATGCGTCGCATTCGCGCGCATTACCTCACTATCGTTGCCTTCAGTCACTCACCACATGCGCAATGCGTCCGTCGAAAGCATGCGCTTTGCGCGTACACCCCTGAGACGCTCAGTACGTCGTTTCGCCGTGAAATTGGGATCATTCCGAAAGTCCTTTGTGCGTTCGCATTTCGGGCAAATGCCTTCATAGACTACGTAAAAAGCGTCCGAAATTCGGTGCGTGTACGGACGTCATGAGAACGATATCTACGTAGTCCCCACGGTGCACCATCGCACTTTCGAATAGGACTCCAAAGGAGAAACATCATGAACCGACCGTTGCTTTGTCTGGCCCTCACGGGAATCGTCGCCGCGCTTGGCCAGAGCGCGCCGGCCCATGCCGCCGTTTACTCCAACGGGTCGGCAACCGCCCAGATGCGCGTTCAGTTGACGATCCTGCCCGGGTGCACCATTGCCGCCACGCCCATGACGTTCAACGCGGTGCAAGGCTCGGCGACGGGACCGGTGGCAAGCACCTCGTCGCTCACCGTGATCTGTACCGCGTCGACGGGTTACAACATCGGCCTGAATGCGGGCACCGTAGCGAACTCCACGGAGACCAACCGCCTGCTGGCGGGCACGCTCACCGGCAACACCACGACCATCCCGTTCGGGCTTTTTCAGGACGCGGGCTATGCCACGCCGTGGGGCAACACGCAGGGCTCGAACACACTCAGCGACTCGGGCACGGGCGTGGTCAAGACGTACACCGTCTACGGTCAGGCGACGCTCTCGGCCACCATGCCCGCGCCGGACGTCTACTCGTCGACCGTCACGGCGACCGTCTACTTCTGAGAGGTCAGGTGAATCATGACGAACATGCGTTCTCCCAGACCGGTCGTCCGCCGACCGACGGCGTATGCCTGTGGCGGCGCGTTCGTCGCGCTGGTCACGCTTTGTGTGACCGATGGCAACGGCGCGACGCTGCAAGTCTCGCCGGTCATCGTCAACATCATGCCGACGCAGCCTGCGACCACGCTCACACTCGGCAACTCCGGCGATCTGCCGATTCACGGCCAGTTGCGTCTGTATGCATGGACGCAACGCAATGGCGACAACGTGCTCACCCCCACCGACGCGCTCATCGCCAGCCCGCCCATCGTGCGTATCGAGCCGGGCGACCGGCAGATCGTGCGGCTGGTGCACGTGGCGCAAAAAATCGAGGGGAACGAGCAAAGCTACCGGCTGCTGGTGGACGAGTTGCCGCCCGTCGATGCCGCGCCGTCGGAGGGTGTCTCCATCCGTCTGCGTTACTCGCTGCCGGTGTTCGTGCAAACGAATCAGACGCGCTCGCCTTCACTGCATTTCGACGTCCGCATGACGCAGGGCGAACTTGAGGTTCGCAATGACGGCGAGCGTCACGCGCAGTTGGGGGCAACACGGGTACTCGACGCTTCCGGACGCAGCGTGGAACTCACGCGTGGCTTGCTCGGCTACGTGCTCGCCGGACAAACGCGTCGATTCGCCGTGCGCTGGCCCGCCGGTGCGCCCCCCGTTGCGCCGTTCACGGTGGAGTCACGCGTCGACGCGGTGCCGATGCGCTTTGTCGCAGGCGCCGCGTCGAACGAACGTCGCTAAGCGTGTCCGTGGCCGTCGCCACGCGGATGCGTGTCGCATTTGCCACGCTGACGACCACGTTGACGACGCTCGGTGCGCTGACGGCGCTCCCGTCATCGGCCGAGTCACGCAACGCCGGTGCGGCGCTGTTCGACGACGCCTCGCGGACCGTCTCACACACAACGACGGCGTCGTCGTCCACCACCGCGCCCACGCGAACGACGACGGCAGCAGGCATCGCCCGGCTCGACGGGCCCTACGTACTGGAGGTCATCATCAACGGCGAATCGACCGGGCGCATTGCCCCATTCGCGCGACGGCAAGGCCGCTGGTTCGCCCGCGCAGGCGATCTGCGCGCGCTCGGCCTGACGTCATCATCCGGCGGCCTGCCTGACAACGATGCCGTCGACGTCGCGCTCGATTCGCTGAACGGCATCGGCGTGTCCTACGACGCCACCCACCAGACGCTCGCGCTTGAGGTCGGCGATGCGTGGCTCTCGCCCTATCGCCTGGGCAGCCCCGCACCGGTCGTGATCGGCGCGACGGCCGACCCCGGTCTGATCGTCAACTACGACGGCTACGTGCAGCGTGACGGTTTCACACGCGCCTCCGTGTGGAGTGAAGTGCGGGGCTTCTGGTCGGGGGGCACGCTACAACAGACCGGTCTCGCCGAGCATTCGCGATGGCGTCGTGGCTACCGACGCTACGACACCTGGTGGCAACACGACAACCCGTCGCGACTGACCACGTGGGTCGCGGGCGACCTCATCACCGGCTCGCTCTCATGGAGCCGGTCGCTGCGCATTGGCGGGCTCCAATGGCGTCGCAACTTCGCGCTGCGCCCCGATCTGGTCACGTTTCCCATCCCTGCCCTGCATGGCAGCGCCGTGGTGCCGTCGTCCGTCGACCTGTATCTCGACGGCGTGCGCCGCATGGGCGGACGCGTACCGCCCGGTCCGTTCGTCATTCAGGAGACACCGGGCCTCACTGGCGATTTGCAAGCGAGCGTCGTGACGCGCGACGCGCTCGGGCGTGAGCAGATCACCACCGTGCCGCTCTACATCGATCCCCGCCTGCTCGCACGCGGTCTGTCGAGCTTTTCCATGGAGGCTGGCCTGCCGCGCGACGACTACGGCGTGCGCTCGTTTTCGTACCGGCGTCATCCCGTCGCGTCGGTGGCCGCGCGCTACGGCGCAACGGACACCCTGACCCTCGAAGCACAGGCGCAAGCCGGGAGACGGCTCGCCCTCGCTGGCGCAGGCGCGCTGATGGCACTGGGGCAGGCAGGCGTCATCAGCGCGTCCACCGCCGTCTCTGGCGGACGCGGCACCGGCGGTCAATGGAGCGCGGGCTATCAGTACCTGTCGCGCCACGTGAGCATCGACGCACAGATGATCCGCACGACCGGTCACTACCGCGATATCGCCACATTGGACGGTGTGCCTGTGCCGCGTGCGAGCGATCGCGTGAGCGTCTCCGTGCCGTTCGCGCGTGGCAGCACCGCGTCGCTCGCCTGGTTCGCCCAACGCGTGCCGCGTCAGCCAGCAACGCGCGTGCTGTCTGCCAGCCTGACGCTACCCGCGGGCACGCGCGGCATGCTCTCGATGGGCGGCTTTCGCGACTTTGCGCGGCGTCGCTCTCACGGTATCTTCGCGATGCTCAGCGTCTTGCTCGGCGGTGGCAGCGAAGGCGCAAGTGCAGCGCTGGGGAATGCATCGTTCAGTCAACAGGACGGACAGACGCAGGCGTGGGCGGGCGCGAACCGCACGCCCGATTACGCTGGCGGCTGGGGTTGGCAGGTGCTCGGCGGACGCGCCTTCTCGCAACGCACGATGCAGGGCGAAGTGCAGTATCTCGGGCGTCACGGGCAGGTCTCGGCGCTGGCGCAGCAAGTGGGACGGCAATCCGGCGTCGGCGTAGGCATGACCGGTGCACTCGTCGTCATGGACAACAGCGTGCACGCCACGCGGCGCACTTACGACGCCTTTGCACTCGTGAGCACCGACGCGCAAGCCAACGTGCCCGTGATGCGCGAATCGGTGCCGGTCGGCCGCACGGACTCTCGTGGCTACTTCCTCGTGCCCGATCTGAACGGCTTCGAAGCGTCGCGCATCGGCATCGATCCCATGCATCTGCCCGCCGATCTCGAAGTCACGACAACCGAACGCCGCGTGGCGCCGCAGTCGCGCAGCGGCGTGCTTGTGCACTTTCCGGTACGTCGCTATCACGCGGCACTCGTCACGCTGGTCGACACTTCAGGGCAACCGTTACACCCGGGTACGTCGGTGCGCCATGTGCAAAGCGGCATGGTGACGGTGGTGGGCTACGACGGCGAAGTGTTCATCGACGCACTCGGCCCGCGCAACACCCTCGAATCACGCGACGGACGGCAGCGCTGCCGCGTTTCCTTCGACTGGACGACGCCGCCCGAAGGACGCATCGCCCGCGTCGGTCCGCTGGAATGCGTGGCGTTCGGCACGCTAGCGAAGGAAGCGCTTCCGCGCTCGTCGGAGACAACGTCGACATCGGATGGGTTAGCGCCTGTAACGCCATCGACGCCTTCCGATGTGGAGGATCGGTCATGAGGCTCAAGACCCTGCTTCGCATCGTGCGACGGCAATGCGCCATTGCAGTGGGCTGCCTCGCGATGACGACGAGTGCGCTGGCGCAGACATGTTCCGTCGGCACGCCAACGCTTGCGTTCGCTGCGTTCAGCCCGATCTCTGGTTTCGCACTTTCGGCGACCGGCACGATCCCCGTGTCGTGCAACTGGCCCGTGCTCACCGGCAATCCAAACGTCAAACTCTGTCTGGCGCTGAATGCCACCCAGCCGCTTACGCTGACGAATGCGGGCAACACAATCAATTTCGGACTCTTCACAGATCCTGCGTACTCAAACGCATGGGGCAGCGGCACGAGCAGCGTGATCTCGCTGACGATGGCGCGGCCGTTGCTCGGCGGCACGGTCACACAGAATGTGAACTTCTACGGCAGGATCGTGGCGTCGCAAACGACGGTGCCCACGACCGGCAGCAGCAACACGGTCTACACGAGAGCGTTCGCGTCGACGGACACCTCGCTGCAATATGCGTCCTACGCAGCGCTTTCGCCCGCGCCCGCCTGTGGCACCGCCATGACGGCCGCGCCCGGCTCGCCGTTCACCGCGAACGTCACCGTGATCAACAACTGCACCATCGCCGCCGCCAACATTACCTTTGCCACACAATCGGCGCTCGCCAGTCCAGTCACCGGCAGCGGGCAACTCTCGGTGCAATGCACGAAGAATGACGCCTATCGCGTGAGCCTGTCGGGCGGACTACTGGGAACGGTCACGTCGCGCACAATGAGCGGCCTCACGTCGAGCATCGGCTATCAGTTGTATCTCGACAGCGGCTACGCCACGATCTGGGGGGGACGGCACGTCGGGGACGTCGCAACTGACCGGCACCGGTACAGGGCTTGTGCAGGCCATTCCGATCTATGCGCGCGTGCCGTCTCAATCGACGCCCGCCCCCGGGGTCTACACCGACACGGTCACGGCGACGATTCAGTTCTGATGGCGTTCCGTGAAGGTGCCGGGCGAGTTCAGACCGCTTCGGCGCGCGGCGGCTTGAGCGGCAAGACCTGAAGGCGATCGCCCGTCTTCACGCCCAACGCCTGCGCGGCGAGAGGGCTGAGCGCGAACGCACGGCGCTCGGGGCGACCGATCACCAGCGTCGCGCGAAAACCTTCGAGGCCTAGGCACGCCACGAGATACGGTTCCGCGTTCGGCGTCGCCGGTACCGGACTGCCGTCCTCGTTTGTTGTCGCCACGACGTTCGCCGTCAGATAGCGGCTGTCGCGCGCCGCACGTAAATCGGCAACACGCGCTTCGAGCACCGGCCCGCTGTCGAAGATGTCCACGTGCGACCCGGAGCGCATCCCCTCCTGCTCCAGCAGACGCCGAGCGGGCAGCGTGTCGCGGTGCGTCACGCCGATGGCGGCTTGCGCTTGCGGTGACAGGAAGTCGACGTAAATCGGGTACTTGGGCATCAGCTCAGCCACGAACGACTTCTTGCCAATGGACGTGAGGTAGTCCGCCTGATCGAAGTCGATCTTGAAGAAGTGTTGTCCGAGCGACTGCCAGAACGGGCTCTGTCCCTCGTCGTCGAAGAAGCCACGCAACTCGGCACACACGTGCGGACCGAATCGCTCGGGGAACTGCGCCATGAACAGAAAGCGGGCCTTCGAGAGCAGCGCACCGTTGCCGTGTCCGCGCCATTTCGGGTCAAGCAGCAGCGAGCAGAGTTCGCTGTAGCCGGTGAGGTCATTCGAGAGCGAGAGCGTCAGCATGCGCGACCAGACATTCAGCTCCCGGCTCGCGTGGACAATCGTGTCCTTGCGATAGGTGTAGAACGGCTGATCGAGGCCGACGGCAGCTTCCAGACCGCAAACGCCCGTAACCTCACCGGTGTCGACATCCTCCATCACGAACAGATAGCCTTGCTCCGCCGTGGGCGCATGTCCTTCGACGGTCGCGGCCACGCGCGCCAGACGCGCTTCGAGCGCTGCCCGGTCGGGCTTGAACGACGTCATGCCCGGCCCGGCCATCGCTGCCAGCGCCAGCAGCGCGGGCAGATCGTCCGGACGCGCCAGACGCACCACGCGCAGCGAATTCGCCGCGATGTCGTCAGAGGAGGCAGCAGCCGTATTCGCTGGAGCGCCGGAGATCGCCGTCGCTTTCGATTGACGCGTCATGGAAGCATCCCGTGAGTTGGATAAAACAAGGGCCGGAGCGACGTCATCCGTCGGTCCGGCCCGAAGTCCTGTGCATCGGCGCAGGTCTTGTTACGTTCACCGCGCGCTTCGGCGGCCTTCTTAAGCGGCCTTCGCCGTGGCAGCCACCGTGGCAACCGCCTTCTCCAGCGAGGCGAGACCGGCGTCGATGTCCGCGAACGGAATGTTCAGCGACGGCGCAAAACGCACCACGTCACCGCCCGCCACCAGCAGCATCAGACCGTTCTTCTCGGATTCGACGACGATGTCCTTGGCACGACCGGCGAACGCCGGCTTGAGCACGGCACCGATCAGCAGGCCCATACCGCGCACCTGATCGAACACACCATGACGCGCGTTGATTGCCTCGATGCCCTTGATGAAATGGTCGTGACGCGCCTTCACGCCATTCAGCGTCTCAGCCGTGTTGATCAGTTCCAGCACGCGACCGGCGATGGCCGTCGCGAGCGGGTTGCCACCGTACGTGCAGCCGTGCGTGCCCGGCGAGAAGCTTGCAGCAACCTTGCTCGTCGTGAGAATGCCGCCAATCGGATAGCCGTTGCCCAGCGCCTTGGCGGTAGTCAGGATGTCCGGCGTCACGCCGTATTGTTCGTAGGCATACAGCGTGCCGGTGCGACCGACGCCCGTCTGCACTTCGTCGAAAATCAGCAGCGCGCCGTGCTGATCGCACAGCTCGCGCAGATCCTTCAGGAATTCCGGATCGGCGGGCAGCACGCCGCCCTCACCCTGCACCGGTTCGACGATGACAGCGGCCGTGGCGTCCGAAATCGTCGCACGGACGGTTTCCAGATCGTTGTACGGCAGGTGCATGATGCCCGTCGGAATCGGACCGAAACCTTCGGTGTACTTGGCCTGACCGCCCACGCTCACGGTGAACAGCGAACGGCCGTGGAACGAGTTGTAGAACGAGATGATCTCGCTCTTTTCCTTGCCACCGCGCTCGGCGGCGTGGTCGTAGGCGTAGCGGCGCGCCAGCTTGAGTGCGGCTTCGTTCGCTTCGAGACCCGAATTGCAGAAGAACGCCTTGTCGGCGAACGTCGCTTGCGTGAGCGCCGTGGCCAGACGCAGCACCGGCTCGTTGGTGTAACCGTTACCGATGTGCCAGACCTTGCGGGCCTGCTCTTCGATCACCTTCACCAGTTCCGGATTGGCATGGCCGAGCGCGTTGACCGCGATACCGCCGGTGAAGTCGACATACTCGCGACCTTCCTGATCCCACATGCGCGAGCCTTCGCCGCGCACGGGCACCATCTGGGCAGGAGCGTAATTGGGCACCATCACGTCGTCGAACGTCTGGCGGGTCACAGCGATTTGCTGGCTCATGACTACCTCGTGAAATCGGAGTGCAATCAGCGATTGCGGGGCAGGCCCGGACAAAGGTCACTGCCCTGTGAAAAAACCTGGCTGGGCGCTCAGGATGCCTGCGACGCGCCGCGGCGCTAAGTCACTCGGCGCGCGTACCCTCGCATTGTAATCAGATGCGGCGCGCGGATATACCATTGCGCGCACCGCGATCATGAGAATTACAAGACTTTGCGCAAGAATTCGCGCGTGCGCTCGTGCTTCGGCGCCGTGAAGATCTGCTCGGGCTGACCTTCTTCCATGATCACGCCCTGATCGATGAAGAACACGCGGTCGGCGACTTCACGGGCGAAGCCCATTTCGTGCGTCACGACGACCATCGTCATCCCTTCTTCGGCGAGCGACTTCATGACTTCCAGCACTTCGCCCACCAGCTCCGGGTCGAGCGCCGAGGTCGGCTCGTCGAACAGCATGACCGTCGGTTGCATGGCGAGTGCGCGGGCGATCGCCACGCGCTGCTGCTGACCGCCGGAGAGCTGATTCGGGAAGGCGTCGATCTTCTCGATCAGACCCACCTTCTTGAGCAACTGTTCGGCAATGGTCACCGCTTCGTCACGCTTGATGCCGTTGACCTGCATCGGCGCGAGAATCAGATTCTCCAGCACTGACATATGCGGAAACAGGTTGAAGCGCTGGAACACCATGCCGACGCTGGCGCGCATGGCATTCATGTCCGTCTTCGGATCTTCCACGTGGAAGCCATTGACGAGCACTTCGCCGCCGCTCACGTCTTCCAGACCATTCAGGCAGCGCAGGAAGGTGCTCTTGCCCGAACCCGACGGTCCGATCACGCACACCACTTCCTTTTCTTCGATGCGGCAGGAAATGCCGCGCAGTACGTGCGCCTCGCCGTACTGCTTTTGCAGGTTATTGACGACGATCACCTTTGCCGTACCTCGTTTCAAGATGTTGAACAAATGCCGACAGCACCAGCGTGATCACCCAATAGATGAGCGAAATCGTCAGATACGGCTCCCAGTAGCGCGCGTAGGCACCCGACACCGTGCGTGCGGCGTACGCCAGTTCGGCCAGACCGATGGCCGATGCGAGCGACGAGTCCTTCACGATGGCAATGGCGTTGTTGCCCAGCGGCGGCAGCATGCGGCGGAACGCCTGCGGCAGCACCACCTTGCGCAGCGTTTGCATGTAGGTCATGCCGAGCGAGCGGGCCGCTTCGGCTTGTCCGCGGTCGATCGACTGAATACCGGCGCGGAAGATTTCCGACACGTAGGCACCGGCGTTCAGCGAGATCGCCAGCACGGCCGACATGAACGCACCGTACTGCGAACGGATTTCGCGGGCGAAATCGCCGCTCACGAGCAGGCCGCCCGACGGGTTGATCAGCAACGGCATCAACGCGAAGTGGATCAGCAGGATCTGCACGAACAGCGGCGTGCCGCGGAAAAAGCTGACGTAGAAGCGCACGGGGTATTGCACCGCGTAGCGCAGGAAATACTTATAGAAGCCGTGACGCGCTTCGGCCAGACGGCCAACGCCAAGCACGAGCCCAAGTAACGTGCCGGCGATCACACAGATCACCGTGCACTTGAGCGTCATCAGCGTGCCCTCGACGAACAGGGGCATGTATTCGCTGATGATGTTCCACTGGAACCCACCCATGAAGCACCTTTCTCACAAAATGAAACGGACCGGTCTGACCGGCGGAAAAACGCTCGCGGCCCGGGGGTTGACGTCGGTAGTTGACGATCAGCTCACGGGCCGCGAGTGGCCAGAATCTCTGGCGCGCGTGGCGCGAATCTTATACGCGTTGTTTACTGTTGCGGCAGCGTCGGTACGTCGGCATCGAACCACTGCTTGTAGATCTTGGCGTAGGTCCCGTCAGCCACGATCTTCTTCAGGCCGGTATTGATCTTGTCGAGCGCGACCTTGTTGCCCTTCTTCACGGCGATACCGAAGTACTGGCGCTTGAACTTGTTGTCGTAGACGAGCTTGAACGGCTTTTCCGGATGGCTCTTGATGTAGAACTTGATCACGCCGACGTCGCCCACGGCGGCGTCCACGCCACCGCGATACAGCTCTTCGAGCATGAGCGGCGTGTTGTCGAAGCGACGGATGGCGGTGCTGGCCTTGCCCAGCTCTTCCGAGACGGCGATGTCGCCAGTGCTCGAATTGACCACGCCGACTTGCAGCTTCTTCAGATCGACCAGACCGGTGACCTTCGCGCCCGGCGAGGTGATGATGACCTGATCGGCCGGGAAGTACGGGGCCGAGAAGTCGACCATTTCACGACGCTTGTCGGTAATGGTGATGCCGGAAATGATGATGTCGCGGTCGCCCTGATCGAGCGTGGCGAAGATGCCTTCCCACGGGGTGCTGACCAGCTTGGTGTTGAAACCACCGGCCTTGCCGATCGCCTTGATGATGTCGATATCGAAGCCGACCAGTTCCTTTTGCGGCGTTTCGAACTCGAACGGACGGTACGTGCCGCCTGCGCCCACGGTGTAGGTCGGATCGGCGGCCTGTGCTGCCGGCAGCGCGGCAAAGGTCGTCAGAATACAAGCGGCGGCCAGCACCAGGCGCTTCGTCAACATAGTAATTTCCTTGGCGAGGATTCCAGAAAGAGCGCAATGATACTCCTCGGCGCCCTTGAAACGAAAAAAACCCGCCAAAGCGGGTTTTCTCGTTGCGATCTCGCGACGTGAGGCCGAATTCTCACACGGTGAAAATACCTATGCGACGGGCCTGCAGCCCGCTCCGTCTTCCGGCCGGTTGCGTCGAAAACTCAGAATGCACCCGCCGCAATCGGCCCGGCGGCTTGCCCAGGACCGAAAACCACATCGCGGTAGGTTTTACCGGCCGGGATCATCGGGTACACGTCGTCTTCACGCGCCACAAGGACGTCGAGCAGATACGGCTCGCTCGGGTCTTCGAGCATGCGCGCCAATGCAGCGGGCAATTCCTCGGCACGGGTGACACGAGCGCCCGCCACGCCATACCCGGCGGCAATCGTCACGAAGTCCGGGTACGGACGCCCATCGTTCGCCCCATCCGGCGCATTCGGGTCGACCAGCGACGATGCCACCCGGTTGCGCGCATAAATCATGTCCTGCCACTGGCGCACCATGCCCAGCCACTGGTTGTTGATGACTAGCACCTTGACGCCGATGCCGTAACGACGACACGTCGAGAGTTCGTTGACGGACATATTCAGGCTGCCGTCGCCGTCGATATCGATCACCGGCACGTTCGGCAACGCGACCTTCGCACCGATGGCCGCAGGCAAACCGAAGCCCATCGTGCCGAATCCGGCGCTCGACAGGAACGTACGCGGCTCGCGCAAACGCAGGTGCTGCATCGCCCACATCTGGTGCTGCCCCACGCCCGTCGTGACCACCGCCTCCGGCGGCAGCAGCGCCGCCAGCGCGGCGATCACGTCCACGCCGGTCAGCACACCGGTGTCCTTGCCTGCACTCGCCTCGCCTGCCGTCTGCGGTGCACGCAGCGGATGGGCGTTGCGGCGCTCGCGAAGATAGGTGTGCCATGCCGGGACGTCACGCCGTTTGGCGTGCGCCAGCAGACCGGCAAAAGCGTCGCGCAGATCCGCGTGCACCCCCAGCGTGACCGGCTTGTTCTTGCCGATCTCGGCAGCATCCACATCGATATGCACGATCTTCGCGTGACGCGCGAACGACGCGGGATCGCCGATCACCCGGTCGTCGAAGCGCACACCGAGCGCCAGCACGAGATCGGCCTCGTTGACCGCGACGTTCGCCGCATACGCGCCGTGCATGCCCAGCGGGCCGAGCAACAGGGGATGGTCGTCCGGCACCGCGCCAAGTCCCATCATCGTGAGCGCGACCGGGCAGTCGAGCGCTTCGGCCAGTGCGACCAGTTGCGCGCTCGTCCCCGACGCGATCACCCCGCCACCGGCGTAAAGGACCGGCCGCTCACTCTGCGCGAGCAATGCGGCAATGCGTTGCGCCGTCTCGTCGCTCATGCCCGCAGGCACGGCGGACGTAAAGCGCTTGTCCGTCGGCTGTTCGGGACGTGCCTGCTGAATGTCCTTCGGAAAGTCGAGCAAGACCGGACCGGGACGTCCAGCCAGCGCACACGCCGCGGCTTCGCGCAGTGCGGCCGGGATGTCGCGCGCTTCGCGCACCTGACGCGCGAGCTTCGTGACGGGCTTGGTGATCGCGACGATGTCGACTTCCTGGAAGGCGTTCTTGCCCAGCCAGTGTGTAGCGACATTGCCAGTAATGGCCAGGATCGGCACCGAATCGCTGGCGGCATCGGCGATGCCCGTCACAAGATTGGTCGCGCCCGGGCCGGAGGTCGCAAGGCAGACGCCCAACTTGCCAGTCGCGCGCGCATAGCCTTGCGCCCCGAAGACGGAGCCCTGTTCATGCTCGGTACGCACCAGCGTGATCGATACGCGCGAGAGCGCATCGAGCATTTCGAGATTGGCCCCGCCCGGGTAGCAGAACACCGTATCGATGCCAATGTCGACCAGCGTGCGCGCAATCAGGTCTGCGCCTTTGGCAGACAGCGGAGCAACGGGCTGGGCGACGGCACCGGTCGCGGTTTCGGCAGCGGGCAAAGTCAAATCGAGTTTCATAGGTACGTGTTTTCCTGCTGATTCAGTCGAACGGGAGGGAATTGTTGCGGCGAATATCACTAATAGCTGTGAATTTTACGGGGATCGAGCGGTAAATGCTTCGCGTATCGTTGACAAAAACCCGTCGATTTCACATGATTCATTCAAATTTACCTATGTCGAGGAATAAATCATGCAAATTGACGAATTCGATGAAAAAATCCTCGCACTTTTGCAGGAAGACGCCTCGCTCTCCGCCGCGCAGATCGGCGAGCGCATCGGGCTGTCTCAATCGCAATGTTGGCGACGCATTGACCGGCTCGATGCCGAGGGCGTGATCGAGCGGCGCGTTGCGCTGGTCGACCGTAAGAAGGTCGGGCTGAACGTCATGCTGTTTGCCCACGTAAAACTCGCCGGACACAACCGCAACGCACTGCCCGAATTCTCCAAGGCGATTCAGGACTTTCCCGAAGTGCTGGAGTGCCACGTGCTGATGGGCAACGTCGACTTTCTGCTTCGCATCGTCACACGCGATGTCGACGCCTACGAGCGCTTCTTCTTCGAGCGGCTCTCTCAGTTGCCGATGGTGCAGGAAGTGAACTCGATGATTGCGCTCTCGCAGATCAAGTCCACCACGGTGCTGCCCATCGGCAGTGGCCAGCCCAGTGCGCATGGCAATGCGTCCTCCGGCAACTCATGACGCAGTGCTGACAGATTCATGTCACGGAACCGACCGTAAACTGTCGGCCATTTGTCTGCCACTAGTCTGCCGCTCGTCTGCCACTCGTCAGCCGCCAGTTAAACATCAGGCATCCTTCGATCGTCCTGATAAGCGACGCGGAGCACGTTGGACAGCGCCCCCGCAAGCCTCTATCCTTAAGCATCCACTTCGGGAGCCTTGCATGAAACGTTGGTTAGGAATGACCGCCGCTGCCGCGATTGTCGGTGTCACGGCCTGGTGCATGATCCCCGCCCATGCGGCATTGCAGAACGGCGCGTCGGCGCCGGACTTCAAGGCGCAAGCCTCGCTCGGCGGCAAAGTCTTCACGTTCTCGCTCGCGGACGCGCTCAAACAGGGCCCCGTCGTGCTGTACTTCTACCCCGCTGCATTTACCACCGGATGCACGATCGAAGCACATGACTTCGCCGAAGCGACCGACAAGTTCAAGGAGATGGGCGCGACGGTGATCGGCGTTTCGCACGACAACATCGACACGCTCAACAAGTTCTCCGTGTCCGAGTGCCGCAGCAAGTTTGCCGTGGCGGCCGACACCGATCAGAAGATCATGAAGGCGTACGACGCCGTCCTCGCCCTCAAACCGGACATCGCCAATCGCATCTCTTACGTCATCGCCCCCGACGGCAAAGTGATCTACAGCTACGTCAGCATGGATCCGGACAAGCACGTCCAGAACACGATGGCTGCCGTTCGCAAGTGGCACGAGACGCATCACTGAAGGCATCACCAAGGCATCACTGACGACTCCCCGATGAGGACTGCATGACCACGGCTACACCGACGGCGAGGACCATCGCCCGCGCGCAGACCCGCAGCGAAGAACTCGCCAACAGCCTCAGCCACGGCCTCGCCTGTCTGGCCGCGCTCGCAGCGATCCCGTTTCTCTTCACCGCCGTACGCCCGCCGCTGCCCAGCACCGTGCAGCAGATCGGCATCGGCGTGTTCGCCGTCACGATGGTCGTGGTCTATCTGGCATCCGCGCTGTACCACGGGCTGCCGGACGGCCGGGCGAAGCGCGTGTTCATGCGCGTCGACCATTGCGCCATCTTTCTCTTCATTGCCGGGACTTACACGCCCTTCACCGTCAAGATCCTGCACGATCCGTGGGGCTGGCCCCTGCTCACCGGCGTGTGGGCGATGGCAATTGCGGGGCTCGTCGCCAAGTCGCTCGGGTTGCTCGACCGCCCGCTCGTCTCGACGCTGCTCTACATCGGGTTAGGCTGGATGGCCGTGCTGGTCGCAGGTCCGGTGCTGGCCGCCATTCCCGGCCCCGGCGCCGGATGGCTATATGCCGGGGGTGCTGCCTACACCATCGGGGCGATCTTCTATTCGCTCGACGGGCACATCAAGTTCGGGCATCTCGTCTGGCACCTCTTCGCCATCGGTGGCACCGTCTGTCATTACCTCGCCGTCTGGCGCTACATCTGACGCTTCCGGATCCTTTCCGATCAAACGTCGTCCCCTGAACCCTGCGCAGTGCACCGGCAGTTCGCCAGCTTCTCGGCGAGCCGGTCGCACCGCTCGGTCAACGCCGGATCGCCGAACATGCGGCACGCGCCTCGCATGCGATGAATGAGGCCCTGAGCGGCTTCAAGGTCTTCGCGACGGCGTCTTGCCAAAAGACGACGAAAGCGCGCCAGATCCTTCGCCATTTCATCTCGCATCATGCGTCGCGCGTAGGGGTCATCCCTTAGCGCCGACCGCGATTTCGGCGGACTTTTCTCGTGGCTGAGCGATAGCGCCGCCTCCGACGTTGCATCGCTGCCGACATTGCACGTCACATCGGGGACGAGTTCGTCATCGCCCTCCTCCGACGCAGGCCAGCGGACCGCCAGCGTTTGCGATAACCGCTGGCGCGACACCGGCTTGGTCAGCACACCGTCCAACCCGGCCTCCCGGGCCGCGCGTGCTTCCACCACCGAGCCTGTCACCGCGTACACGACCGGCTCCCGGCGGCCCAGCATCGGGGCGAGCGCATGCAGCGTTTTCGCGAGCGCCAGACCGCTCACGCCGTCGAGGTGGATGTCGGTCAGCACGACATCGACGTCGAGCGCAATCCATTGCACAAGCGCGTCTGTCAGGTCCTCCGCACTGGCGACGTGGCACCCGAGCGACACCAGTTGATCGGCCAGAATCCTGCGATTCATCACATGGTCGTCCACGACAAGTGCCTGTAATCCGGGGCGCACAGCCACTTCGACGACCTCTCTCTCGGGCCGATGCCCCGGCACCCCAGGTAACGTTGCACCTCCCTCCGCAGGCACGTCATCCCTGGCCTTTGCCGTCGCACCGCCTCCCCGTAGAGCGAATGGCACCGACAGTCGAAATCGTGCACCCGAAGCACAAGGCTCGACACAAAGCGTGCCCTGCAGACGCCACGTCCACTGTCGCGCGACCCAAAGCCCAAGCCCTGTGCCCTTCACCGACGTTTGCGCGCGGGAGAACGCGGCAAACACCGCGTTTTCCATCCCGGCCGGAATACCCGGCCCCGTGTCCGTGACGCGAATGGTCAGATGCGGGGCGCGGGCGGTGTCATCGTCGCCTGGCAAATCGGCAGCGTCAGCGGCACTCAAATCCGCCGCCTCGCACACCCACGAGACCCGCACCGCGACGCCACCGAACGCCGTGTACTTCAACGCGTTATCGATCAGCGTGCGCACGATCTGCCGCAGACGCGCGCCGTCGCCCCACAAAAAGACGGGCACCGCGTCCGCGATCTCGCACGTCAGATCGAGCCCTTTGCGACGTGCCAATTCGGCAAAGGCATCGACTTCGGCATCGAGACTCTGGCGCACCTCGAACACCGCCTCTCGCAGCGGTAGTTGCGCAACGTCGTCCTGCCCGAGGTGTAGGACATCGTCGACGGCCCCGGCGAGCACATCGAGCATGCTTCGCATATTGCCCAGCCGTGCACGCGGCGCGGATGCGTCTATCGCCCCGGCGACCTCCCCGGCGTCGTCCCACAGCGCGTCGAGATGCCCCTGCAACACCTGGAGCGGTGCACGCAACTCGTGCACCAGCGCCATGCGAAACGTGCCGGGGTCTGCCGGGCCGCGTTCGGCAGCATTCCTTACGAAATCTTCCGGCAGGCTGTCGCCCTCCGATGCATACGCCCCCGGATCGGGGTTAGCGGGGTTGGCATGACTCTCATCACTTCTGTTTCGGAACTTGAATTTGTCGGGATTCATCGCGTCATTGACGCCGCATCACGATTCACGCGCTTCGGCGTACTGA
This sequence comes from Pandoraea sp. NPDC090278, assembly GCF_044772185.1. NCBI lineage: Bacteria > Pseudomonadati > Pseudomonadota > Betaproteobacteria > Burkholderiales > Burkholderiaceae > Pandoraea > Pandoraea sp. NPDC090278. The sequence continues at coordinate 1,499,698 of NZ_JBIVYJ010000001.1, forward strand.
AGAAAGTGAAACAGCCTTTAAGTCTGGCCGTTTGCGTGACGCTTGCGACTGCGCAAATTCCGAACTTTTTCCCGCGCGGGCGCACTTTCGGAATCCCCCGAGCCCGAATGGCTCAAGTTCTGCTTCTCATATGCCGATAATCCCTATGCCCCGTCTTGCACTCACCGATGGACGGGGAGGCCCGCAATCTCCTGGCGCGGCCTGGGCATTCAATCCATCGATCAATATGTATAAGAACATTACGATTCGGGCCAGCCTGACACTGGTCCTAGGTTTGCTTGGTGCACTTCTCGTCCTCGCCAGTGTGCTGGGCCTCTGGGCGCTCGGCTCCAGCAACGACTCCCTGAGCAAGATGGCCACGGAAGATACCCCCGCCCTGGCCGAACTCAAGGGAACCGGCGAGCAAATCCTCCGGACCCGTCTGTCGATGGCGACCTATGCGTCGTACGTCAGCCTCGGGGCCAATCCCGAAGAATCGGACAAAGTCCTCAAACGAGGCACTCAGTACATCGCCACTTCCGACGCCCTCTGGAACGATTATCTGAAACGTCCCAAAGAAGATGCGCACGAAGCGGAGTTGGCCAAGGCGGCCGACGAAAAGCGCAAGGCCTTTTTCGATAAGGTGATCACGCCCGCGCTCAACGCGCTCAAGCAAGGCGATGTCGCTGGCTTCCATCAGATTCAGGCACGCGTCGCCCCCGCCGCATACAACGGTGTCGATACGCTCATGCGCGAGCTTCAGGACATTCAGGTGGCGCGTCAGAAAGCGCGCTACGACGCCGCTCAGCAGCGCTACAACGTGATGCGCATCGCCATGGGCGCCACGCTCGTCATCGCACTGCTGCTTGCCCTGTGGGGCCGCGCCATGCTGGCGCGCGCCGTCCTGCGTCCGATTCGCGAGGTCATTGCGTACTTCGAGCGGATGGCCGCAGGGGACCTGAGCCAGCGCATCGAGCAACGTACGCGCAACGAGATGGGTCAGCTTTTCGGCGCACTCGGCCGCATGCGCGACGGATTGGCCAGCACGGTGGGCACGGTGCGCGAGAGTACCGAAGCCATTCACGGCAGCGCCCGTGAGATTGCCGACGGCAACGCCGATCTGTCGCGTCGTACGGAATCGCAGGCATCGTCGCTGGAGCAAACGGCCGCGAGCATGGAAGAACTGACCGCCGTCGTGAAGCAGAACGCCGAGAACGCTCGCGCCGCCAGCCAGTTGGCCGTGACGGCCTCGGAAACCGCTTCGCGCGGTGGCGACGTCGTTCAGGAAGTCGTAACGACCATGCGCGATATCGCCGAAGCGTCGCAAAAGGTCTCAGACATTCTCACCGTCATCGACGGTATCGCCTTTCAGACGAACATCCTGGCGCTGAACGCAGCCGTCGAAGCGGCACGTGCGGGCGAACAGGGCCGCGGCTTTGCCGTGGTCGCAGGCGAAGTGCGCACGCTGGCGCAGCGCAGCGCGTCGGCCGCCAAGGAGATCAAGGGACTGATCGAAGCGTCGGGCAATCGGGTGGAGGTCGGGACGCGTCTGGTCGAGCGTGCCGGTTCGACGATGGCGGAGGTCGTGCAGTCCGTCAAACGTGTGACCGACATCATGGGTGAGATCTCCGCCGCCAGCGTGGAGCAGTCGAGCGGTATCGAGCAGGTCAACATGGCCGTCACGCAGATGGACGAGATGACGCAGCAGAACGCGGCGCTCGTCGAAGAAGCCTCGGCCGCAGCGGCCGCGCTCGAAACGCAGGCCGCTCGCTTGCGCGAGTCGGTGGCGCTGTTCCGTCTGTCGTCGCACGAAGCCAGTCACGCGCAGACGCACAGCATGGGCGGCACGGCTACGGTCGGTACACCGGGCGCGCTGGCGCTCGCCGCCTGATCCCTCTCTTGTACCACCCCGCCCTGCCCGCCGTCGCTTCGGCGGGCTTGCGGCGGGGGATGCAAATGCGACAGCGACAAGCGCGCTGAGACCTCAGATACTGGCGCGCTGCTCGAAGCCTTTGAGCGGCGACTCTGCCACCCACGCCTTGTCGACGTCACACGACGACACCTGCGCCCCTCGCGGTCCCTCACGCATCCACTCACACAGCGCCAGCAACTGCGCAGCCTCGCCTTGCGCGATGGCTTCCACCGTACCGTCGCGACGATTTCGCACCCATCCCGTCAGACCGAGCCTGCGCGCCTCGTCCACGCACGCTGCGCGGTACCCCACGCCCTGCACCAGCCCGTGCACCACGATTTGCCACGTTGTCGTCATTGCGCCTCCTGCCGTCGCCGGTGCGTTCGATGGAAAAAGGGCCCGATAACTATCGAGCCCTGTCACTACGTTAGCACACCATCGGTAGACGTCTAATAGATGTCGCGGCGATAGCGTCCCTGTGCCGAGAGGTCCAGCAGTGCATCTGCGCCGACGGCCTCGGCCAGTGCAGCATCGACCGCAGGGGCCATGCCCGCGAGGCTGCCGCAGACGTAGATCGAAGCGCCGTCGGCCACCCATTTGGCAATCTCTTGCGCCGACTGGCGGACGTGATCCTGCACGTAGATCCGCTCCGCCTGATCGCGCGAATAGACGCGGTCCAGACGAGCAATACCGCCTTGCGCCTGCCACTCGCGCAACGTCGCGTCGTGGAAAGCATCGTGACTCGCCTGGCGCTCGCCAAAGATCAGCCAGTTGCGAACCTGTCCCTTCGCGATGCGCGCCGAGAGATGGGCGCGCAGCCCGGCCAGCCCGGTGCCGTTGCCAATCAGAATCATGCCTTGCGCGTCAGCCGGACCGTGGAAGCCCGGATTCGGACGCACGCGCATCGTCACACTTTCGCCTAGCGCCATGCCGTCCGTCAGCCAGCCCGAGCCCAGCCCCAGCGAGCCGTCGGGATTGCGCGTCTGGCGCACGAGCAGCATCAGCTTGCCCTCGTCCTGCGTCGATGCAATCGAATACTCACGCTCGGGCAACGGTGCCAGACGTTCAAGCCAATCTTGTAAGTCGATGCCAGCCGGGGGTGCGGCGTCGGGCAGCACACGCTCGCGCAACGCCTCACCCAGCAACGCCTCGCGCCCGGCTACGCTCACGCGGACATCCGACGCCCACACGCTGCCCGCGAGGAACGCGTCGATACGCGCGGCCGTATGGCGCGGCAGCACCTCGACCAGATCGCCCGCGACCCACTGCGCGCCCTGCGGCGGCGTGAACGCGAGATGGTAGGCAGGCAAGCCGGTGCTGCCCGGATTGAGCACTTCGCGCTCAGCAAGCGTCCAGGACGCGAAGCGCGGACCATCCTCAGCCTTCGTGGCAACCAGCGGACGACCGAGCCATTCGCCCAGACGTTCCTGCCAGCTTGCCCAGGCGCCCGGATCGCCACGGTCGACTTCAATCGGCTCGAACGCCGCCACACCGCCCTGCTCCCGCAGCCAGCCGTCAAGCTTGCGGCCGAAACCGCAGAAGGTGTCGTAATGACTATCGCCCAGCGAGAGCATGGCAAAGCGCAGCTTGGGCAGCGCCATCGCCTGATTCATCAGTTGCTGTGAGAAACGACGCGCGCTGTCGGGCGGCTCGCCGTCGCCGAACGTGCTGACGATGAACAACGCGCGTTTGGCCGCGCCGAGCTGCGCCTGTCCGATGCGCGCCAGCGGCTGAATCTGTGCGGGCACGCCCGCCCCCTGCAACATACCGGCCGTCTGCCAGGCAAGACCTTCGGCCACACCGCTCTGGCTTGCGTATCCGATCAGCACGCCTTCGTCGGCGAACGAACCGCCGCTCGACGGTGCCGTCACGCCATTCACACCCTTCGCGCCATTGACGCCATCGGCACCCTGCGCTGGGCGCGATGCCGCCAGTGCACGCTTCTTCTTGCGCCGGTCGAGATAGAGCATCCACCCCGTGACGAAGAACACCGGCATCATCAGGCTCGACAGCATCATGACGACGATGCCCACAGGCCCGAAGAAACTGCCTCGGTGCAGCGCGTAGATGCTCGTCATCAACTGGCCGCCGGTCGTCTTCTGCGCGTAACGCTCCTCGTTGCGAATCGTGCCGGACGCCGGTTCGACGTCCATGCGACTGAACGCACGCTCATGCGGCACGGACTTGTCGAGCCACGTCATTTGCAGCGGACCGCCCGGCTTCTGCGACGGGCGCAGATAGACCTTCGTGTAACCGGGCACGCGCGCGACGAAGCTGTCCCACACGGGGCTCATGTCGTCTGCGGAGGTCGACGCCAGATCGGGCAGCGCCTTCTTGCGCTCGCCCTTGGCATTCGCGTCGCCCTGCTTCGCCATCTTCGGCTTCTCGGGCTGCTTGTTGCGCACAGGCTGCTGGACGCCCGCCATCGAGAACAGCATGCCGCGCCACCAGTCGTACGACCAGTACAGCCCCGTCGTCGCCGACAAGAGATACGGCACCAGCACGACGGTGCCGATGACCGCGTGAAGATTCCACAGGAACGGACGTCCCTGCTTCTTGAAATCGATATGGAACCATGCGCGCCAGTTGCCGATCCGGCGCGGCCAGCGCAGATACAGACCGCTGAGCGCGAGCAGGAACAACAACAGCGTGGCTGCGCCCGTGATCTGCTTACCAATGCCGTCCACCGTCAGGAAACGGTGGATGTCCATGATGAAGCGGAAGACGACGTCGGCTTGCGAGCGGCCGAGCATCTGTCCGGTGTACGGGTCGACGAAATAGGTCTCGCCGCGCGTGCCGTCACCAATAGAGAGCCGTACACCGACGGCGTCCTCGGGATTGCGCGTCACCGTCATCAGCAAAATGCGCCGATCCGGCACGGCCTCATGCACCCGAGCAACCAGTTCGGAAACGGGTAGCGGGGCCGTGTCTCGCGCGGCCACGGTCATGACACCCGGGCTGAAGGCGCGGGTGAGTTCGTCGTCATAGGAAAGCAGTGCGCCGGTCAGGCCAACCACCGCCAGCACCAGACCGGCGGTAATGCCGAAGAACCAGTGCAGTTGAAACCACAGTCTTTTCATCATTGTTGTCGTCCGACGCACGTCCGTGCGCCGGTGGTGGCGCGTGCGTGGCAGGTGTGCCGTGCCGCAATCCCCGGATGGAGCACTATGCGGCAATTACCGAATGTTATTGCAAACGATTCTCATATTCAATACCTACTTACCTTTCTTCGTCTTGAGGATGTCGCCAAACGTCTGCACCGCCTTTTGTAGGCGTCATCTGACAGGAATTTCATACATCGGACGACGCCTTGTCGCTTTTTGAGCGGTTAGGATGAATACATCCCGCGCGGATATCCGCGCTCCCGCCCTTCAATACCGCCGCACGTCACGTCTCGTCTGCCCAATCCCTAGCCCTCCTGCTGGCCCTGGAACGACCTGTCGACCTGCGGCACGACAGCGACGGAGAGCCATGCAACCCACAACGCCTTCCCCGCCCGTCACGAGCGTGACGCCGACAGTCCCGTCGTCAGCAACATCTGCGACTGCATTCGCCGCCCATCCGCCCGATCAGCACGCCGTCAACATTGCCACGGTGGCATTCTTCTTCGATCTGGATGGCACGCTGGCACCGCTGGCGGCGCGTCCGGACGCGGTCAAACTGCCGCGCGACACCGCCCGTGTACTCGCTCGCCTGTTTGAGCGCACAAAAGGTGCAGTCGCCGTCGTGTCGGGGCGTGCCATCGACGACATCGACGGCCTGCTCGCCCCACTGCGTGTGCCCGCCGCCGGACTGCATGGTGCCGAGATTCGTCATGCAGACGGCAAGCTGGTGCGCGCCGAAGGCCACGCCGCCGACACCGAACGCGTCGCCGCAATGGCGGCCCCGCTGCAAGCGCTGGTCGCGCAGCATCCGGGGCTGTTGCTCGAGAACAAGGGTTGTGCGCTCGCGTTGCACTATCGCGGCGCCCCCGAACTGGCCGGTGTGGCGCGCGACACCATGCGTGCGCTGGCCGATCTGCACGCCGACAGGTTCTCGCTACAGCCGGGCAAGCTGGTATTCGAACTGCGCCCGCGCAACGTCAGCAAGGGCCGCGCCATTTCGACACTTCTGAACGAGGCCCCGTTTGCGGGTCGAACGCCGCTCTTTGCCGGTGACGACCTCACCGACGAGGCCGGTTTTGCGGACGTGAATGCACTGGGTGGCATCACGATCAAGATCGGGGACGGAGAGACTTGCGCGCACCACCGGCTGCCTTCGCCTGAGGCGCTCACTGCCTGGCTGCTCACGCTGCACGGCGACACCTCCCCGGCCCCGCCTCAACCCTCACAGGAGACAGACGTATGAGTCGCTTAGTCATCGTATCGAACCGGGTCGCGCCCATGACCGAGGGCAAACCCACTGCGGGTGGCCTGGCCATCGGCGTGTTCGATGCGCTCAAGGACACCGGGGGCATGTGGTTCGGCTGGAACGGCGAGATCGACGCGGCGCCCGCCACCGCCCCCGAGATCGCGCATCGCAACAACGTCACCTTCGCCACCGTGCCGCTCACCCGCCGCGACTACAACACGTACTACCGCGGCTTCTCCAATGCGACCCTGTGGCCGACGTTTCACTACCGCGACGACCTCACGCGTTATCAACGCGACGACTACAACGGCTATCGCCACGTCAATGCGCGCTTCGCCGCGCTGCTCGCGCCGCTGCTCAAGGACGACGATCTCATCTGGGTGCACGACTATCACCTACTGCCCTTCGCGCAGGCGTGCCGCCAGATCGGACTGCGGCAACGGCTGGGCTTCTTTCTTCACATTCCGTTCCCGTCGCCGCAAGTCCTGATGACGGTGCCGCCGCACGAAGCGCTGGTGCGCGCGATATGCGAATACGATCTGGTCGGCTTCCAGACCGAGACGGACCGCACCGCGTTCACCGACTATCTGGTCCGGCTCGCCGGAGCCACGCTGAACAGCGACGGCACGATCACCGCTTACGGTCGAACCTTGCGCACGGGCGTCTATCCGATCGGCGTGTATCCGGACGAGATCCAGAAACAGGCGACCGCACGCGCGACCGTCAAGCACATCCTCGATCTGAAGCAAGGGTTGCAAGAACGCAAGCTCATCATGAGCGTGGATCGTCTGGATTATTCGAAGGGGATGCTGGAACGCTTTCGCGCGTTCGAACGACTGCTGGAGCTATGGCCGAACCAGCAAGGGACGGTGAGCTTCGTCCAGGTCGCACCGCCAAGCCGCTCGGACGTGGCCGGTTATGGCGAAATCCGGCGTCAGTTGGAAACGCAGGCCGGTCATATCAACGGCCGATTCTCGGACCTGGCGTGGACGCCGCTGCGCTACATCAACAAGCGCTACGATCACGAAGTGCTGATGTCGTTCTTCCGCGCGTCGCAGGTGGGCTACGTCACGCCATTGCGTGACGGCATGAACCTCGTCGCCAAGGAATACGTCGCCTCGCAGGATCCGGCAGACCCCGGCGTGCTGGTGCTGTCGTGTTTTGCAGGGGCGGCGCAGGAGCTCGACGGCGCACTGATCGTGAATCCCTACGACATCGACGGCATGGCCGAAGCCCTGCGCTCGGCGCTGAACATGTCGCTGTCCGAGCGCCAGTCGCGTCACGAGAGCATGATGAGTACCTTGCGCGAGCACAACCTGTCGACGTGGCGCGACCGTTTCATCAACGATCTGCGCGCGCCGGTGGCCGCGACACCCGCCTTGTTGCGCTGCGCCCAACCCGCTGCGGCCTGACTGCCGGTCCTGCGCCGGACCGACACCTTCGGTCCGACGATCCGACGATCCGACGACAACGCAGGACAGCCGTGGACGACGCCCTCAGGAGGCATGCCATGCGCCAACGGAGCCACACCTCTGACCCTGCCGACACCCCGTGCGTCGAAGTCGAGACGGACGGGCCGGTAACGCTCATCACACTTGCCCGTCCGACCCGTCGCAACGCCGTCGACCGCCACATGGCGGCAGCGTTGCGCGATGCGCTCCTCGCCTTCGAACAGGACGAGAGCGCGCGCGTCGCGGTGCTTTGCGGCAAAGGGGCGTCATTCTGTGCCGGTGCGGATCTATCCGCCTTCGACGACCCCGAACTTCGCAACGACGTCACGCCTGACGGTAGTGGCGACGGCCCGATGGGCCTCACTCGTCGTCATCTGGACAAGCCCGTCATTGCGGCCGTCACCGGTCATGCCGTGGCGGGTGGACTGGAGCTGGCGTTATGGTGCGACCTGCGCGTCGCGGACGACTCCGCTACGTTCGGCGTCTTCTGCCGACGCTTCGGGGTGCCGCTGATCGATGGGGGAACGGTCCGCCTGCCGCGTCTGATCGGCATGAGCCGGGCACTCGACATGATCCTGACCGGCCGCGCAGTGGGCGCGCAGGAGGCATTCGAGATCGGGCTGGTGAACCGGCTGGTGCCGGAGGGCATGGCGTGTCAGGGTGCGCTTGCGTTGGCGCATCAGCTCGCCGAATTACCGCAAGGCGCACTGCGCGCCGACCGCCGGGCGGCCTACGCGCAGTGGGATCTGCCGCTGGACGCAGCCCTGCGTCAGGAGGGGGCTGCCGGACACGAGGTCGTGTTCTCAGAAGGCGTCGCGGGTGCCCGTGCTTTTCTGGCCGGGGCTGGCAGGCATGGTGCGCCACGCGAGACGCCTTAACACCTGCCCCTTATGGCCCTGTAACCCCGGCGTCAGAAGTAAAGCAACGGGACGCTTCGAGCCTTATCGGGCCGGTGCAGGCAGCGGCGGCAGTTGCGCCAGACGCTTGCTCAGGCCGTCTGCAATTTCCTTCTGATTGGCCTGCTTCGCAAAGTCGATGGCCGTCATCTTCAACTGGTTCGCGATGCGCACGTCTGCCCCACCGTCGAGCAACACCTTGCACGTGCTGATGTGGCCGCCGCGCGCCGCCATCATGAGCGGCGTCGTGCCGTTCGGCGATTCCGCATCGACATAAGCCGACGCGTCGAGCAGCATTTGCACGATGTCGTCATGACCGTTCGTCGCCGCGTAGTGCAACGGTGCCCAGCCCTTCTTGTTGACTTCAGCGTCCTTGTCGATCAGGAGCTTCACCATCGGCGTGAGACCCTGCAGCGACGCGATCATCATGGCGTTCTCGCCCGCACGATTCGTGGCATCCAGATCGGTACGCTTGTCTTCGATGAGCAATTTGGCCACGCCAACGGACTTCTCGCGCATCGCGATCACCAGCAGCGGATCGCCCTTCTCGTCGCGCGTATTCGGATCGACACCGGCCTTAAGCGCCTGTTGCACGGCCTTGGTGTCGTCGAACACGACAGCCTTGACCAGCGACGTATTGGAGGTCGCGGCCGTAGCACACGCCGTCAGCCACAACACGCTCAACAGCGTGAAGACGTGGATCACTGAAAATTTACGCATCGGGGGCTCCTGTCGGTCGTCCGGGAAGTTCGATTAAAGGCGTCGGCTGAAAGCGTCGGCTAAAACGTCGGTTCGAAAGCTACGCGTGATGCGAGTTCAATGCTTCGCCGTAGCGAAGAGGCGGAAGAAGTTCTCGCTTGTCGCCTCGGCAATCTTCTGCAACGGCTCGCCGCGCAAATCCGCGATGAATTCCGCCACATGGCGCACATAGCCCGGCTGATTGAGCTTGCCGCGATATGGCACCGGCGCGAGATAGGGCGAATCCGTTTCGATTAGCATGCGATCGAGTGGCACGCGACGCGCAACGTCCTGCAAATCGCGCGCGCTCTTGAACGTGACGATGCCCGAGAACGAGATGTAGAAGTTCTGATCGAGCGCACCCTTCGCGACATCCCAGCTCTCGGTGAAGCAATGCATCACGCCTGCAGGCTCGCCTGCCTCTTCTTCCCGCATGAGGCGCAACGTGTCGTCTGCGGCCGAGCGGGTGTGAATGATCAGCGGCTTGCCGGTCGCGCGTGCGGCACGGATGTGCGTACGAAACCGCTCGCGCTGCCATTCCATGTCTTCGATGCTGCGACCTTCGAGCCGGTAGTAGTCGAGGCCGGTTTCCCCGATGGCGACGACCTTCGGCGTGGCCGCGAGGCGTACGAGATCGTCGACGCTCGGCTCGGGGGTGTCCTCATAGTCGGGATGTACGCCCACGGAGGCGTAGACATTCTCGTGCTGCGCCGCGATCTCCAGCACCTGCGGCAACGTCGGTAGATCGACGGAGACACACAGCGCATGACTGACCTTGTTCTCGCGCATACGGGCGAGCAGGTCGGGCATCTGCTCGGCCAGCTCCGGGAAATTGATATGACAGTGCGAATCGATGAACATGATGTGCGATCGGTTGCCGGTGAATTGCATCAAAGCGATGCGGGTCCACCGAACAACTGTTTGTATTGCAGGAAAAGCGCCTCGAGCAGCACACGCGTGTTGAGCGGGTGATTCTGCACCTGACGCTGTTGCGCCAGTTCGCGCAGGAAGCCAAGCAGACGGACGTCGTCGGTCGCATCGCCGCAGCGGCGCAACGCCTGTGCCTGCGCCGGGAAGAAACGGACGGCACCGGCCATGCGCTCGGCGAGTACGTCGAAACACCAGCGTTGCAACGTCTCCAGAATGCCCGGCAAGCTGCCCTTGTGCAGTTGTTCCGCGCAGGCGAAAGCGTCGATAGCGCCGCCTTGCGCGAGCTGTCCCAGCAGCCAGTCGCGCCAGCCACGCTCGTCGGGCTCGGCCAGTGCGCGCGCGGCTAGCGGGGCACCGCCAGCTTCCGCAAGCACGGCCGCGGCGGTGGTTGCATTAAGGCCAGCCTCGCCCATCAGCCATTGCGTGGCCTGCGCGTCGTCGGGACGCGTGAGCACCAGTCGACGGCAGCGCGACAGAATCGTCGGCAGCAGGCGGTCGGGTTGCGTCGTCACCAGCAGGAAGACGACGCCTTCAGGCGGCTCTTCCAGCGTCTTGAGCAAGGCGTTCGCCGCGTGCACGTTGAGCGACTCGGCCGGATACAGCAACACGACACGGCGCCCCTGACGATGCGAACCCAGGCTCGCAAAGTCGATGACCTCGCGCACCTGCTCGATCTTGATTTCCTTACTCGGCGTTTTCGTCTTCTTCTCGCCGTCGGCCTCTGCCCGCGCGTCTGCGCCGGGCAGCGTCTCTGCCAGCGCTTCGGGGCAAATCACGCGGAAGTCCGGATGATTGCCGCTCGCAAACCACTGGCATGCGCCGCAAGTACCGCACGGAAGATGATCGGCACGCGGCGATTCACACAGCAGGCCCTGCGCGAACGTTCGCGCAAGCGCCACTTCGCCAATGCCCGGCACCGCCTGCAACAGCAGGGCGTGCGGCATCTGAGTGCGCAGGTCGTTAAGGCGTGTCCAGTCCCCTGACTGCCACGGATACAGCATGTGGGCTCCTTGGCCGGATGTTGCAGATGTTGCAGATGTTGCGAATGCTGCATGGGCGCATCGACCGAATCTCCCGTATCGATGGGAGATCGCGGGAAATCGTGACGTGCCCAACGTCAGCCGTCGACGTGGATATCCGAATTATGCGCGCACCGGGGAAAACCGGATGAAGTCCGTCCCTTCCCGCAGGCGCCTTAGTGCCCCGGCAATCCCAGCCGTGCGAATACGTCGGCGAGTTGTCCGGCAATGGCGTCGATGCTCTGCGCTGCGTCGATCAGCACGATACGCCCGCCCGACTCCTCGGCACGACGCAGATACTCTTCGCGCACCCGGGTGAAAAATGCGGCCGACTCGCGTTCGAACTTATCGGGCGCGCGGGCACCGGCGAGTCGCGCGGCAGCAATCGCCGGATCGAGATCAAACAAAATCGTCAGATCGGGCTGGCGCGTGCCCTGCACCCAGCGCTCAAGAATCGACAGCTTGTCGCGCGACAGGCCACGCCCGCCGCCCTGATACGCAAACGTCGCATCGGTAAAACGATCTGAGACGACCCAGTCACCGCGTGCGAGCGCGGGCTCGATCACCTTCACCAAATGTTCGCGGCGGCCCGCAAACATCAGGAGCGCTTCGGTTTCGATATCCATCGGCTCGTCGAGCACGAGCTTGCGCAGCGCTTCGCCCAGCGGCGTCCCCCCCGGCTCGCGCGTCGCCACCACGTCACGGCCAACGGTGGCGAGGCCCTGACGCAGGGCGTCGACAAAGGCGTTCACGTGCGTACTCTTGCCCGCACCGTCAATGCCCTCGAAAGTCACGAACTTGCCCGGCACCACGGCCGGTGCGTCCGGGGAATGCGTCATTGCTCACCTCGTTGATATTTGTCCACGGCGCGATTGTGCTCTTGAAGATTGGTCGAGAAGTGGCTCGTACCGTCGCCGCGCGCCACGAAATACAGGGCGTCGGTCGGCGCAGGGTTGAGCGACGCCGCTAGCGATGCCACGCCCGGCAGCGCAATCGGCGTCGGCGGCAGGCCGGCGCGCGTGTATGTGTTGTACGGCGTATCCGTTTGCAGGTCGCGCTTGCGCAGACGTCCCGTGTACAGATCGCCCATGCCGTAGATCACCGTCGGGTCGGTCTGTAGCAGCATGCGCTTGCGCAGCCGGTTGACGAACACCGCTGCCACTTGCCCGCGCTCCACGGCCTGCCCCGTCTCCTTCTCGACGAGAGAGGCCATGATAAGCGCCTCATACGGCGTGGCGTAAGGCAAGCCCGGTGCGCGAGACGCCCAGGCCTCGTCCAGACGCTTCTGCATCAGGCGATAAGCGCGCTTGTAAATATCGACATCGCTGGTGCCTTTCGGAAAAAGGTACGTGTCGGGGAAGAACATGCCCTCGGCCTCCGCGCGATCTGCGCCCACGAGTTGCATCAGGTCGGCGTCGGGCAGCCCGGCCGTGTCGTGACGCAACGCCGGGTTGGCATCGATCTCGGAACGCATCTTCTTGAAGGTCCAGCCCTCGATGATCGTCACCACGTATTGGTTGACGTCGCCGCGCGCGAGCTTGTCCATGACCTCCATGGGCGTAATACCGGTCGCGAACTCGTAGTTGCCCGACTTGAGCTTGGTGCCCACGTCCATCACGCGGGCGAGCAGATTGAATAGCAGCGGATGTACCGGCACGCCGCCCGTGCGCAACTGCGTGGCGACGCTGCGAACCGAGCTGTAAGGCTTGATCGTGACGTCCAGCGTCGGCTTGCCCAATTGCAGCGGCGCTTGTGCCCAATAATAGAAAGCGCCGCCGGCCGCCAGTGCCGCGACAATCAACAGGACAAACAGACGTTTGATGAAGTACATGAATTGCAGGATAAGTCGCGCGATGACGACAGCGGGTTCGGGGGACTCGTCTGCCGGGCGCGCGTGGCGGCAACGGTGTCGGGTCGCGCATTTTGCGCGTCGAACCGGGCTCGCACGTCCTGGCGGAAGACCCAATATAATACTTTGACTTGCCGAACCCTCACAGATTGACAGGCACTTTCGTTTATGACCTCCACATGGCGTGATCTTCTGCCGCAAGCGGCAGCCGCTTCTCTTTCCGATATTTCGTCCGATGCACGCGCCGCACAGTTCGATGCGTTGCGCTCGGGCAGCTTCGTCGCCCTGGCGAGCGACACCGGCCTCATCGCCGTGAACGGTGCCGACGCGGCCGCGTTCCTGCACGGTCAGTTGACCAGCGACGTCGAACGTCTCTCGCCCGTGCAGGCACGTCTGGCGGGCTATTGCTCAGCCAAGGGACGCCTGCTTGCGACCTTCCTGATGTGGCGCGACACGTCGTCCGACGCCACGATCTATCTCGCCAGCGACGCCACCGTGCAGGCCGCCGTCCAGAAACGTCTGTCGATGTTCGTGCTGCGCGCGAAGGCAAAACTGACCGACGGCACCGCCACGCATGTCCTGCTGCAAGTCGGTGGCCCGGCCGTTGAGGCCGTGCTGTCGCGGACGTTTGCGTCACTGCCCGCCGCCGCGCTGGCAGCCGTACACGCCACGATGGGCGACGCCCCCGGCAACGGCACCAGCCTGATACGCCTGCCGGACGCCGGTACGGCCCGCTCGCTTTCGCGCTTCCTTTGGAGCGTCCCGGTCGCGCACGCCGCCGAAACCTGGAACTCGCTTGTCGGCGCGGACGGCGTCGTCGCCGTCGACCCGACGCTTGCGACCTGGCTCGACGTGCAAAGCGGCGTGGCCCGTGTCACTACGGCTACGCAAGAGCAGTTCGTGCCGCAGATGATCAACTGGGAAGTCGTTGGCGGCGTGAACTTCCGCAAGGGGTGCTACCCGGGGCAGGAAGTCGTCGCGCGCAGCCAGTATCGCGGCACGATCAAGCGTCGCCTCCATCTGGCCCATGTTGACGGCGTGCTGCCAGCACCGGGACAGGAACTGGTCGAGACGAGCGATCCCGAGCAGCCCTGCGGCATGGTCGTGCAAGCTGCACCGGCACCGAATGGCGGTTATGACGTCCTTGTCGAGCTGAAACTCACCGCGCGCGAAGCCGACGATGTCCGCCTTGGTACGGTCGACGGCCCGGCGCTGGCGTTCGGTGAGCTGCCCTACGAGATCTTCGATCCGACGGAAGCGCCTGCATCATCGGCGTCGTCGGCCGCTGCATCCTGAGTTGGCGCACGACCAGCGCCGATGGACTGTTACGTCTACTACCGCGTCTCGACAACGCAGACCGACGCTGCCCGCGAGGCGGTCGCCCGGCTCTTTGCACTGACGGCCGGGCGCTTCGGCGTTTCCGGCTGCATTCAATGGCGTGCCGACGTCTCAGCCAATGACGTCGCCAAGGGCGGCACGACCTGGATGGAGCGATACGACGACGTCGATGCCGCCTTCGTCGAGGCGCTACCGCAGTTGGCCGTCGAGTCCGGTCTGGCGTCGTTGCTCGAAGGCGAACGCCACATCGAATGTTTCGTCGATATCCCGACGCCCGTCCCCCCATGTGCCTGATCGTCTTCTCCTGGCAGCCCGATGCCGCCACGCCGCTGGTCGTTCTTGCCAACCGTGACGAGTTCTTCGAACGCGCCGCCGAGCCGCTGCATTGGTGGTCCGATCGTCCCGATGTGCTTGCCGGGCGCGATCTGCGCGGCGGCGGAACGTGGATGGGTGTCAATCGTGCAGGACGTTTCGCCGCCCTGACCAACTTCCGCGATGGCCGGGCACCGATGACGCCGAAGGACTCACCGTCGCGCGGGCTGCTCGTGTCCGCCATGCTCGACGCGACCGCATTCGACGACGATCTGGCGCGCGTCGAGAGGCATGCCCACGAATACGCAGGCTTCAATCTTCTCGCGGGCGATTTGCCAGCGGGTAAGTTGTATTGGTTGGGGAATCGGGAGACGCGCGCGGGAGGCCAAGCGTCACTTCCGGTAGCCCACGCGATCGCACCTGGCTTTCACGGGCTATCGAACGCGTTACTGGACACGCCGTGGCCCAAGCTGGTGAGTCGAAGTAATGCGCTGCGCGTCGCGCTGGAAAGCGGCGCCGACGACATCGCTCTCATGGAAGTCATGCGAGATGCCGCCGAAGCCGCCGACGAATCACTGCCGGAAACCGGCGTAACACGGGACTGGGAGAAAAAACTCTCCGCGGCGTTCATCGCTTCGCCCGCCTACGGAACGCGTTGCACGACGTTGCTGCGTTATCGCCGCGATGGCGTCATCGAAGTGACCGAGTCGACCGTCTCGCCGTCGCAACCTGCGAGCGAATTGCGCGATCTGCAGCACTACCGGTTCGACGTCAACCACGCCTGATCGAAGGTGACCCGACGGAGTCACCGGGTCAACAGCATTGGCCATCCGGCCACTCCGCCAGAGACTTACACCAGTCGCACGATCTGCTTTCCGAAGTTCTCGCCCTTGAGTAATCCGAGGAATGCGGCGGGTGCGCTCTCAATGCCCTGCGTCATCGACTCGCGGTAACGCAGCTCACCGGCGGAGATCGCTTCGGTCAGTTCCTTGAGCGCCTGCGGCCAGATGTCCAGGTGTTCCATGATGATGAAGCCTTCGAGCTTCACACGTTGCGTGAGCAACAGCGACGGATACTTCATCGGAATCGGCTCGCCGTTGTACCCCGCGATCATGCCGCACAGTGCGATGCGCGAATGCGCGTTGAGGTTGCGCATCACGGCGTCGAACACCTCGCCACCCACGTTCTCGAAGTATCCGTCGATGCCGTCGGGTGCCGCGCCACGCAATGCTTCGTAGACGTTGCCCGCCTTGTAATCGACGCATGCGTCGAAGCCGAGCGTCTCCACGACGTACGCACACTTCTGCTCGCCACCGGCGATGCCGATCACACGGCATCCTGCGCGCTTGGCCAACTGCCCCACAACGCTACCCACCGCACCGGACGCCGCACTCACCACGACCGTCTCGCCCGCCTTCGGCGCAATGATCCGGTTCAGACCGTACCAGGCCGTCACCCCCGGCATACCGGCGGCACCCAGATAGGAGCTCATCGGCACACTCGCGTCGTGAAGACGTCGCAGATTGCTGCCGTCCGAAATGCCGTACTCTTGCCAGCCGAACATAGCCGTCACGGCATCCCCCGGTTGCCAGTCCGGATTTCGCGACTCGATCACCTCGCCCACGGTCGCACCGATCATCACCGTATCGAGCGGCTGCGGCGGTGCATACGACTTGGCGTCGCTCATCCGGCCACGCATGTAAGGATCGAGGGAAAGGTAGAAATTGCGCACTAGCACCTGCCCGTCGCCCAGCTCTGGTAGCTCGGGGGCGGCAAGGTGGAAGTTATCGAGCGTGGCTTCTCCCGTCGGGCGGGAGACCAGCAAAATCTGGCGATTGATCGTCATGAGACTTCCTCCGCATGTGTGACATGCATGAATTACGTAACTGCATTACGTGAGCGAGTGACCTGACCGCGCGATTGGGTTGCGTCGCCGAACATCAATCACCACTCGGCTCGCCCGGCCGACGTTGCTCGTGTACTTCACGTCCGACGGCCAAACGACGCAGATACTTGAACGTGCCCATCGCCTTAGCGACGAGCTTGCCGTTAGCATCGCGCACCTCACCTTCGCAATAAGCCATGGTCGTCGAGCGATGCAGCAATCGGCCGAACGCACGCATTTCCCCCGAACCGGGCTGCATGAAGCTCGTCTTCATTTCGATCGTCACAACACCGGTACCTTCCGGTGCGACGCTACGGCTTGCGGTACTCAGCGCGACATCGAGCAGCGCCATCGTGACGCCGCCGTGCATCACCTCCCAGCTATTGAGATGCTTGGCCGACAAGTCCAGACGCAACTCCGACTCGCCGTTCTCGGCGCGCAACAACTCGACGCCCAGATGGTCGATAAATCCCGAACGAATCGTCAGCCCACTCATCGGGAACTCCAGCTGCATTGGCCTTCACGGTAAAACTTGTCCATCGTCCTGTCTTCAACTAACGACGTCGCCCATGCGGCGCGACGTCTGATTTTCATCGGTAATCCTACGACCGCGCCGAAGCGCGTCCACCCGCGTCCACCCGCGTCTACTCGCGCCCACTCACGTCTACTCACGTGACACGCCTGCGGCTGCCAATGCCGCCCATGCCGCGGCCAACGAACCGTTCAGGTCGATGGCGCGGCACGCGTGTTCGATCACACACGCATCGAAACCTGCTGCTTTAGCGTCGAGCGCGCTCCAAGCGACGCAGAAATCCGTCGCGAGTCCCACGCAATGCACGCGCCTGACGCCTTTCTCGCGCAAATAGCCCGCGAGGCCCGTCGGCGTCTTGCGGTCGGCTTCCAAAAACGCCGAGTAGCTGTCGACGCTCGTCTGATAGCCCTTGCGCACCACCGCCTGCGCATGCGGAATATGCAAATCCGAATGTAGCGCAGCGCCCTGCGTGTTCTGAACACAATGCGCGGGCCACAACACCTGCTCGCCGTACGGCAACGTGATCGTCTCGAACGGTTGACGTCCGGGATGATTGTCGGCAAACGACACGTGTGCCGCCGGATGCCAGTCCTGCGTGATCACCACATGAGAGAACTGACTCGCCAGCGCGTTGATCGCCGGGACCACCTCGTCCCCATGGGGAACCGCCAGCGCGCCGCCCGGCATGAAATCGTTCTGCACGTCGATCACGAGCAGCACTTCGTCCATTGGCTTCATGTCACGTCCCTCCCCTTAGCCGTTGAAACGCTTCCCGGCTTCGGCCAGTTCGACCAATCGCGCGGCGGGTACCCAGTCCTCACCGTGCTCGCCACTTTCGAAAGTCTTCACACGCGCGAGCACCTTGTCGAGTCCGACCGTATCGGCATAGAGCATCGGGCCGCCGCGCCACAGCGGGAAGCCGTAACCGTTCAGATACACCATGTCGATGTCCGACGCGCGTGCTGCCGTTCCGTCGGCCAGCACTCTGGCGCCTTCGTTCACCAGCGCGTACACGAGGCGATCGACAATCTCGTCGTCCGAAAAGACGCGCGGCGTAATGCCGTTCGTCTTGCGATAGTCGTCGAGCATTTGTGCAACTTTGGCCGACTCGCGCGGCGTACGGTCGCCCTCGGCATAGTCATACCAGCCAGCATGTGTCTTCTGCCCATAACGCCCGGCTTCGCAAAGTACGTCGGCAATCTTCGGATACACGATCCCCGGTTGCTCAGCGTGACGGCGTTTGCGAATCGCCCAACTGACATCGTTACCCGCCAGATCGCTCGTCCGGAACGGCCCCATCGCGAAGCCGAAACGTTCGATGGCGGCGTCCACCTGTGCAGGCGTCGCGCCTTGCTCCACCATCCACTGCGATTGCTTGAAATACGGTTCGAGCATGCGGTTGCCGATGAAGCCGTCGCACACGCGCGCCACCACAGCCAGCTTGCCGATGCGCCTCGCGAGCTTCATGACCGTAGCCAGCACATCCTTGCCCGTATGCGCGCCGCGCACGACTTCGAGCAGACGCATGACGTTCGCCGGGCTAAAGAAATGCATGCCGATGACATCCGCCGCACGCGAAGTGGTTTCCGCCAGCGCATCGAGATTCAGCGTCGAGGTGTTCGATGCCAGGATCGCGCCGGACTTGGCGACTTTGTCCAACTCGCGGAAAACGACCTGCTTGATCGCCATGTCTTCGAAAACCGCTTCGACGATCAGATCGGCGTCGCCCACCGATGCGAAATCAGTACTGCCGTGAATGCGTGCCAGCCGCTTTTCCGCCTCGTCGGCCGACAGCTTGCCGCGCGTGACGGCCCGAGCGTAGTTGCTGCGCATGGCCTCGATGCCGCGCGCCAACGAGGCTTCGGTCGTATCCACCAACGCGACGGGAATCCCCGCGTTGGCAAACGTCATCGCGATGCCACCGCCCATCGTTCCCGCGCCGATGACAGCCACGCGTTCAATGCTGCGCACCGGCGTATCGTCGGGCACGTCCGCAATCTTGGCAGCCGCGCGCTCACCGAGAAACGCATGACGCAGCGCCTTCGATTCCGGCGAACTCACCAGTGCGACAAAACACTCGCGCTCGAATTTGACGCCCTCGTCGAACGGACGCAGCAACGCCGCTTCGACTGCCGCCACACACTTATGCGGTGCCGGGAAATGCGGCTGCTCGCGCTGCACCTTGTCTCGCGCGGCGTCGATGGCCGATTGCGCCGAGCCGTCTGCGTCTTCGATGGCGACGTCGCGCAATCGCGGCAGTGCGTTCCCGGCGTCGGCGATATCACTCGCGAACGCGATGGCGCCAGCGAGCAAATCGTCGTGATTGCCCTCGAAAACATCGGCAAAAAGCGTACCGACGAGCGTTTCGGACTTCACGACGCGCCCCGTCACGACCATGTCGAGCGCACGTGCGACGCCGATGGCACGCGGCAGGCGTTGTGTGCCGCCTGCCCCCGGGAGCAAGCCCAGCTTCACTTCCGGCAAGGCAATTTGCGCGCCCGGCAATGCCACGCGGTAGTGGCAGGCGAGCGCCAGTTCCAGACCGCCGCCCATAGCGACCGCATGCACCGCCGCGACGACCGGTTTGGTGCACGCATCGAGCGCATTGATCACGTCGATGAGCAGCGGACTCTGCGTGGCTTTCGGCGTATTGAACTCACGGATATCGGCTCCGCCGGAGAACGCTTTGCCACCGCCGATCAGCACAATGGCACGTACCTGTGCGTCCGACTGGGCTTGCGTCAGTCCTTGCGCAATGCCAGCACGCGTTGCATGACCCAGACCGTTGACCGGGGGATTCTCCAGCGTGATGACGGCCACGCCGTCACGAACCTCATAAGCCGTGCTCATCCTTGTCTCTTTCCTAATATTGTTAGTGTCGTTTGGGGGTGCCGCGATCCCGCAAGCTGCGGCAAGACGATCGTTCGATTCTAGCGCAGCGCTACACCTCAAGCCATTCGCGACGGATCTCGTGCGCGGCGGCAAGCGCCTCCGGCGTGCCCTCGAAGACCAGCGCTCCGCGCCCCATGACGGCAACGCGCTGCGCACAACTCAGCGCGAGCGAGAGCTTCTGTTCGATCAACAAAATGGCGACGCCCGTCGCTCGCAGATCCGTGAGAATCCGGCCAATGCGCGCTACCACGCGCGGCGCGAGTCCCTCGGTCGGTTCGTCGACGATCATCAAATCCGGCCCGGCCATCATGGCCCGGCACAGGGAAAGCAATTGCTGCTCGCCGCCCGATAGCGAAGCCGCCGGTGCGTCGCGACGCGGCGCCAGCTCTTCAAATCGCTCAAAGGCCTGCGCAACGGTCATTGTCCGGTCGGAGGCACCCGCACCAGTCCGTTGCTTCACGGCACGCTGGCCAAGCTGCAAATTCTGGAGCACGGTCAGCGGCCCAAAGACATCGCGCGTCTCCGGCACGTAACCGATGCCCAGTCTGGCGATCTGATGTGACGCCGATGCGGTCAGCGATTGCCCGTGCCAGCGGATTTCTCCCTCGCGGGCCACCTGCCCCATGATGGCGCGAGCGAGCGTGGAGCGCCCCGCCCCGTTGCGCCCAAGCACCGCGACGATCTCGCCCGGGGCGACCCGCATCGTCACGCCGTGCAACACGCGGCTGCCTCCATAACCGGCTCTGACGTCGATTAACTCAAGCATCGCGGCCCTCGCTCGTTGCCTCGACGTCGAATCTGTCCGCGAATTCGCCGAGATACGCCATCCGCACATCGGGATGCGTACGAATCCGGTCCGGCGTATCGCACGCGATCACCGCACCACGCGCCAGCACCGCGATTCGGTCGGCAAGTGAGAACACGACATGCATGTCGTGTTCGATCATAAGCAGCGAGCGCCCCCGGCTCAGCTCGGCGATCAGAGACACCATGCGCACGGACTCCGACTGACTCATACCGGCGGTCGGCTCGTCGAGCAACATCACGCCGCCCGCCGATGCCGCGCACAACCCGACCTCCAGCACGCGCTGCTCCGCGTAGCTCAACGCCCCCGCAGGCACATCGCGCCGGGCTTCCAGTCCAAGACGTTCGAGCCATGCTTCGCTGCGACGAGTCACATCGCCCAGACCGCGCATGCGCCGCCAGAATGTATAACGATGGCCGCTCGACCAAAGACCGGCACACCGCAAATGGTCGATCACGCTCATCTGGCCAAACAATTGCGACGTCTGAAAGCTGCGCGATAACCCGAGCCTGCTGATGACATGCGGCGGGCGGCCCGTCACATCGCGATCGTGCATCAGCACTCGCCCACTATCGGGACGCGTTCTCCCCGTGATGACATCGAACAGCGTGCTTTTTCCTGCGCCATTCGGGCCGATGATGGCAAGTCGCTCACCGGGCGAGAGCGTCAGATCGACACCACTCAGCACCTGTGTTCGGCCGAACGCTTTACCGATCCCCCGAATGCTCAGCGCCTGTGCCTGGGTCGTCGCCGGATCCGCGCGCGTGACGAATGGGCTCATCTCAGGATCTCCGCTGTCACCGCGACGTCGCCGACCTTGCGGCGCAAGCGACGCCCTGCAAACATCAGGATGAACCCGCCTGCAAGACCCGCAACGACCACGAGCATCCACGCGCCCACGCCTAATCGATGGCTCAGGTCGCTGGTCGACACCCCATCGACGGCAAGGCGCGCGTCATAGATCATCTCGATGATCGTGACGCCAGCGGACAGTGTCAGCACGACACCCACACACACGGCTGCGTAGGGCTTCCAAAGCTTGCGAAGCGCACCGTCACGCCATGCCTGCCAATGCGCCGCCAGCAGGCCCGCAATGCCACCCGGCGCGAACACCACGACGACCAGAAATCCCAGGCCCAGATAGAGTTGCCACGCTCGGGTCATCGTGGCGAGCACGACCGTCGCAAACACACCAACGACAGCCCCCAACATTGGCCCGGCGAAATACGACACCCCGCCCAGCACCGTGAAGACGAGCACAACGCCCGAGCGTTCCAGACTGAATGTATCGGCGCTCACCAGTTCGAAATTCATCGCACCCAATGCACCGGCCACGCCTGCGAACGCTGCTGCAAGGATCTGCATGCGGTATCGCACAGCGGCGGGCGACTGGCCAAGGAATGCCACGCGCACCGGGTTGTCGCGCACGGCACGCGCCAGAAATCCCAGCGGCGTGCGCGTCACGCCAAACATCAAGCCCGCAGAGATGAACAACCAGAAAGCGACCAGCCCATAGACTTCGCGTTGCGTCGCGAACGTCACCCCGAACCATGCAGCACCCAGCGTGCGGTCGGTGGGAATGCCGCGCTCGCCGCCGAACCACTCCGGCAGCATCGCGGCCATCACCCAGACAAGCTCAGCGACACCGAGCGTGATCATGGCGAATGTCATCCCGGCGCGACGCGTCGTGACATACCCGAGCGTGGCGCCCGCTACGCCCCCGGCCAGCGCCCCCGCGAACGGCACGAGCGCCATCGACACCGGCAACCCCTGAATGCCGATGCGATTCATGCACCACACACCGGCATACGCGCCGATGCCCGCGTAAGTCGCATGACAAAAGCTGAGCAGGCCCGTCGAGCCAAGCAGCAGATTGAATGAGAGTGCAAGAATCGCGGCCGTCCCCATTTGCGTCATCAGGGTCAGCGCCGCGTCGGACGGGAAACACCACGGGGCCACACACAGGATGGCGGCAAAGGCACCCCACACGGCCACCCGGCAACGCCACGACGCAGGACTCGCGTGCGGCGCATGCGGCGTGTTCACGATCACCTCGTCCATCACCCCTCCCTCACGCCGAATAGCCCGCGCGGCCGCCACAACAGCACCGCAACCATGAGCAGATAGGGGACGGCCGGTGCCAGTTGCGCAACGCTCAGATGCGATAAGGGCGAAAGGAACGACAGGGGTGAGACAGCGTCACCGGCACCGCCGTGCGACCACCATTGATCGAGTGTCGCGTCGCTCGTCACCGCCCAGGTTTGCAGCAACCCGATCAGCAACGACGCGACGAACGCGCCACCCAACGAACCGAGCCCACCGACGACCACGACGACGAACACCACACTGCCGACCGTCGCGGCCATGCCCGGCTCCGTCACCAGCACATTGCCGCCTGCCGCACCGGCAAGGGCGGCCAGCGCCGCACCGCACGCGAACACCCCTGTATAGAGAGACGGCACGTCGTATCCAAGCGCCTGTGTCATCGCTGGCTGCGAGAGCGCCGCCTGCAGGATCAGTCCGGCGCGTGTCGCACGAAAAGCCACCCAGACGAGCAGCGCAATCGCGCAGGCAAGGCCCATCAAAAACAGGCGATAGGCGGGCACGGCAATCCCGCCCACGTGAACGAGAACGCCTTCGAAGGCTGCTGGCACGCCGTAGTCGACCGGCCCTCGCCCCCATGCAAGCTGCACCAGCTCAACCACGATATAGGCCAGCCCGAATGTGGCGAGCAATTCCGCCAAAGCACCGCGCACACGCAGACGTCGCAGGACGACGCGCTCGAACACGGCGCCCGCGACGCCGACTACCAGCGGCGCGACGATCAGCACCGCCCAGAAACCGACCACGCCCGATAACGCATAAGCAAAGTACGCGCCGAGCATATAGAAGCTGGCATGCGCGAAGTTCAGCACGCCGAGCATGCTGAAAATCAGCGTGAGTCCGCTGGACAGCATGAACAGCAGCAAGCCGTAGCTCACACCGTTCACCAGTACGAGGCCGGTGGTGTCACTCAGCAGATGCACTGCGTCTCCTTCGGGAAGCCAATGAAAGACGCGGCGCAAGCTCCGCATCGGGGGAAATTCAGGGTGACATTATAGAGGGGACGTGCAGTCGAAATGGCCCTGGATCGCCCGAAAAACGGCGTCAATGCTGGATTTCGGACGACGAGCACCGCTGAGTCGGAAGATTCCGATCCGGTCTGCGGGGCACGCCGCCCTCACTCCGGAAATGTCACGTCGCCGCCTCGTAATCGCGGAATTTCTCCCGCAACTTGAGCTTGAGCATCTTGCCTGTCGCCGTATGCGGAATCTCGTCGACGAAGACCACGTCGTCCGGAATCCACCATTTCACGACGCGCCCCTGATAGAACGCCAGCACGTCCTCACGGCTGAGCGTCGAGCCGGGCTTGCGCACGACCACCAGCAACGGTCGCTCCTCCCATTTGGGGTGACGAATCGCGATGCACGCGGCTTCGTGAATCTCCGGATGCGCCATGGCGACGTTTTCGACGTCGATGGAACTGATCCACTCGCCGCCGGACTTGATGACGTCCTTGCTGCGGTCCGTGATCTGCACGTAGCCTTCCGGGTCGATGGTAGCCACGTCGCCGGTCGGGAACCAGCCGTCGATCAGTGGCGAAGTGTCGGCGCGGAAATAGCGATCAAGCACCCAGGGCCCACGCGCGTGGAGATCACCAAACGCCTTGCCGTCCCACGGCAACTCGTCGCCGTCGGGCCCCACGATCTTCAGATCGACACCATATATAGCCGTCCCCTGCTTCTCCAGAATGTGCTGCTGTTCCGGCTCAGGCAGGTCGCGATGATGCTTGCGAAGGTGGCACAACGTACCGAGCGGCGACATTTCGCTCATGCCCCACGCATGAATGACGCGAACGCCGTAATCCTTTTCGAACGATTGCAGCATGGCGGGCGGGCAAGCCGAACCGCCGATAACCGTTCGTTCCAGCGTGGAAAAACGGGCCCCAATCGATTTCACGTACGTCAGCAACCCGAGCCAGACGGTTGGCACCCCCGCCGAGAACGTCACGCCCTCGGCTTCGAAAAGTTCGTAGAGCGATTTGCCATCGAGATCCTTGCCGGGGAACACGAGCTTCGCGCCGGTGAGCGCGCTGGAGTATGGCAGTCCCCACGCGTTCACATGGAACATCGGGACGACGGGCAGCACGGCGTCGCGCGCAGACATGCTCATGGCATCGGGCAGCGACGCCCCGAACGCATGCAGCACCGTCGAGCGATGGCTGTACAGCACGCCTTTCGGATTGCCCGTGGTGCCCGACGTGTAGCAAAGCCCGGATGCCGTGTTCTCGTCCATCGACGGCCACGCGAAGTCACCGTCCTCGGCGGCAATCAGGTCTTCATAACAAAGCAACGGCAAATTCGACGCAGGCATGTGTGCCGCATCGGTCATCGCGATCCAGCCCTGCACGCCCGGGCACAGCGGCGCGATCGCTTCGACCAGCGGCAGGAAGTTGATGTCGAACGCAACGTAGCGGTCTTCGGCATGCCCCACGATGTAGGCGATCTGCTCTGGGAACAGTCGGGGATTGACGGTGTGCACCACGCTGCCCATGCCGGAGACGGCGTAGTACAGCTCAAGGTGCCGGTAACCGTTCCATGCCAGCGTACCCACGCGCTCGCCGTCGCTCACGCCCAGACGGCGCAGGGCCTGAGCCAGTTGACGCGCGCGCTGCTCGGCGTCGCGCCAGGTATAGCGATGGATATCGCCCTCGACACGGCGCGACACGATCTCGGTGTCGCCGTGGTGGCGGGCAGCATGCGTGAGCAGCGAGGAAATCAGGAGCGGCGCGGCCATCATCTGACCGAGGAGCGGTGTTGCCATACGTCGAATCTCCAGAAAAGTCGGAAAAACCGGAATTACGGGGATACGTCGGGGAACAACATTTGAAAGACTGAACAGCGAGCGCCAAAAAAGGCGATCCGAAAGCCGTGTTCGGAAATCATTCTTGACGTGCACGCTCGCCCGGTCAACGCTCATCGCTTGTGCGGCGCAACACGGGCAACGCCCCGCCAGTGTACGCAAGCTGGCAGCAAGCAACGGACACCTCAAGTAGAATGTTTGTTCACCATCAGGAACGTCCCCAATGCCGGCTACCGACCGCTCCGCCACTGTTTCCGCCTCGCTCAAACCGTTCGGACCGCTACCGTTGGCGAACCGTTTCGCGACGCTCGGCCCCGAGTTCTTTACCCGTCTGCCGCCCCAGCCCCTCCCCGCGCCCTACCTCGTCGGTTTCTCCGCCGATGCCGCGCGTCTGCTCGGCTGGTCGCCGGACGCCGCGCGCGATCCGGAATTCCTTGCCACTTTCGGGGGCAATACCCCGCTGATCGGCGGCGATCCACTCGCCAGCGTCTACTCCGGGCATCAGTTCGGTGTGTGGGCCGGTCAGTTGGGCGACGGCCGTGCGCTATTGCTCGGTGAATCGGACGGCCCTGGCGGGCGCTGGGAGATTCAACTCAAGGGCGCCGGTCTCACGCCGTATTCGCGCATGGGCGACGGACGCGCCGTGCTGCGCTCGTCGATCCGCGAGTTTCTCGGCTCGGAAGCCATGTTTCACCTCGGCGTGCCGACCACGCGTGCCCTGTGCGTGATCGGTTCGGACGCGCCGGTGCGCCGCGAGACGATCGAGACCGCAGCCGTCGTCACGCGTCTGTCGCCGAGTTTCATCCGCTTCGGCCACTTCGAACACTTCTGGGCGGGCGATCAGTACGAAGCCTTGCGTCAGCTTGCCGACTTCACGATCGACCACCACTATCCGCACTGCCGCGAGGAAGCCAACCCTTATCTGGCGCTGCTGAGCGCCGTATGCGATGCGACGGCTGAGCTCGTGGCGCACTGGCAGGCCGTGGGCTTCTGCCATGGTGTGATGAACACCGACAACATGTCGATTCTCGGTCTGACGATCGATTACGGCCCGTTCGGCTTTCTCGATGGCTTCGACGCGCATCACATCTGCAATCACTCCGATACGCAGGGACGTTACGCCTATCAGGCACAGCCGAACGTCGCGTACTGGAACCTGTTCTGTCTGGCGCAGTCGTTGCTGCCGCTGTTCGGCGAAGGCGAAGCGGCCATCGAACAAGCGAAATCGGTGTTACCCGTTTTCAAGACGCGCTTTGCCGAAGAAATCGACCTGCGCATGCGCGCCAAGCTGGGCCTGCGCGAGTCGCATGCCGACGACGAGGCGCTCATCAACCGGCTGTTCAAGCTGATGCACGAAGGGCGCGTCGATTTCACGCATCTGTTCCGCACGCTGGCGACGTTGCAACTGGACAACCCCGACGCGGACGCCCCGTTGCGCGACATGTTCATCGACCGTCCGGGATTCGACGCGTGGGCGGTCGATTACCGCGCGCGTCTGCGTCATGAGGCCAGCACCGACGCGAAACGCGCCGTGGCAATGCGGCTCGTCAACCCGAAGTACATCTTGCGCAACCATCTGGCGGAAGTCGCCATTCGTCGCGCTAACGAGAAGGACTTCTCCGAGGTCGATACGCTGCTCAAGGTGCTTTCGCATCCGTATGACGAACAACCCGAATTCGAGCGCTACGCCGAGTTGCCGCCGGACTGGGCCGGTCAACTGGAAGTGAGCTGCTCGTCTTGATTATTTTGGGGTTCGGCGCGCCGCGGACGTGGTGTACCTGCGCGTTGCAAAGACAGGATTTGTCCCCATATTGGCTTCCTGACACGCTGAATCCCTTTGAACCCGACTGAACGTATGCGACGCACGGTGACCCACGCCGTGCTGGCGCCCCACAGGAGATTTCTATGAGCAAAGTGGAAAAGACCGACGCCGAATGGCGTGCCCAACTCGACGACGTCGAGTACGAGATCACCCGTCACGCGGCGACCGAGCATGCCTTTTCCGGCCGTTATTGGGATCACTGGAAGGACGGCACTTACCGATGCGTGTGCTGCGGCGCGCCGCTATTCGAGTCGGCCGAGAAGTTCGATGCCGGATGCGGCTGGCCGAGCTATTCCAAACCGATTGACGGCGCTGGCATCGACGAAATCGCCGACTACAGTCATGGCATGGTGCGCGTGGAAGTGCGTTGTCACAACTGCGACGCCCACCTGGGGCACGTTTTTGAAGACGGCCCGCAGCCGACGGGCCTGCGCTACTGCATCAACTCGGCATCGCTGAACTTTGAGGATCAGGCGGGAGCGTCCGACAAGCCGAAAGACGATTGAGGGTAATCTTCTGCATAGCGGACGCCACGGCGTCCGCTTTCAAAAGGCGGCCGCGCGCCGCTGAATCACGGTGAATCGGCGTGAATTTCACGCCGTTCTCCCGCAATTGGCAACTTCTGGCCTTAGTCTTGCGTCCACCTGACTTTTTACTGGGAGCCCATGTCATGTCCAAGAAATCCGAACGCCGTCTTAGCCTCGCCGTCGCCGCCTCGCTGATTGCAGGTGGCGTCATCCTTAGCGCTCCGGCGCACGCGCAAATCAACGTGCCGCAAGCTGGCGCGACGGCCGGAGGCAGCGTGTCTGTACCGGCGGTCATGCCGCGCGCCGTGACGGTCGAGCAGGCGCTCAAGGCCCCGAAGGATATGGAGGCCGTCATCGAGGGGCATATCGTCAACCGGATCAAGCACGAGCACTACACGTTCCAGGACGCTTCCGGATCGATTGAGATCGAACTCGACGACAAATATCTTCCGACCGGTCAGCAGATTACCCCGGAGACGCGGGTGCGCATCATCGGCGAGGTGGACACCCATCGTATGAAGCCGAACGATATCGACGTGAAGCGCATCGAAATCGTCAAGTAACCGACACGCTTCTCCGTTCCCGGCACGGGCCTTTGAAATATAATGCGGGTTTGCGCCCCGGCCTTTGCGCCGGGGGCGGAAACCTCCGAAGCCCCCAAGCCGAGACTTCATGAAATTTCTCTTCGACCTGTTACCGGTCATCCTGTTTTTCGTCGCCTTCAAATTCGCCGGTATTTACGTTGCGACCGGCATCGCGATCGTCACGACGATTGCTCAGGTTATCTGGATGTGGTTGCGCCACCGCAAGGTAGAACCCATGCAATGGGTGAGTCTTGCGATTATCGTGGTGTTCGGCGGCGCGACCATGCTGCTGCACGACGAGACCTTCATCAAGTGGAAACCCACTGCGCTTTACTGGCTCTTCGGCATCACGCTGTTCGTCGCCGAACTGATGTTCGACAAGAATCTGATCCGCGCGATGATGGAAAAGCAAATGGCGCTGCCCGAGCATCTGTGGCGCGCCGTGAACTTCAGCTGGGCGCTCTTCTTCCTTGCGATGGGCGTGCTGAATCTGGTCATCGCTTATCACTTCTCCACCGACACGTGGGTCGACTTCAAGCTCTTCGGCGGCATGGGCCTCATGGTCGTGTTCATCGTCGTGCAGAGCCTGTGGCTCGCGAAGTACATCAAACAGGACGAGTAACGTCGTCTGTCAGGAAGCCTCCGCCATGACCATGGAACAGCAAATCGAAGCGCGGCTCACCGCTGCGCTCTCCCCACTTGAATTTGCGCTTGAGAACGATAGCGCGCGGCACGCCGGACACGCGGGCGCCGCCTCGGGCGGGCATTACAACGTGCGCATCGTATCCGCCGCGTTTACCGGACGTAACCGCGTTGCGCGGCACCGCCTGGTGTATGATGCGCTAGCCGATTTGATGCAGAACGGCATTCACGCCCTCGCCATCGTTGCGCTCGCCCCTGGCGAAGCGTAACTAGCCTGCGACGCGTCCCCCGTCGATTAATCTTGCCTTCGTCATTCGTTAGGAAAAACAGCATGGCATTGAAACTCGCCCGCACGGCACTGGCGCTCGGCGCAGCCGTGTCGCTGACCGCCGTCTCCCTCCCCGCCCTCGCCCAGAACGTCGCCGTCGTGAACGGCACGCCGGTGCCTGTGGCCCGCGCCGACGCCATGTTGCGCGAGATGGTCCGTCAGGGTCAGCCGAACTCACCGCAACTGCAGCAGCAAGTGCGCGAAGAACTGGTCAAGCGCGAAGTGCTCGCGCAGGCAGCCATCAGCAAGGGTCTGGCGACCGATCCGGTCGTCAAGCAGCAGCTCAAGCTGGCCGAGCAAGGCGTGCTGATCCGCGCGCTCATCACCGACTTCCAGAAGACGTCGCCGGTCACGGACGCTGACCTGCAAGCGCGTTACGATCAGTTGAAGAAGCAATTCGGCGACAAGGAATATCACGCACGTCACATCCTCGTGCCGAGCGAAGACACGGCTAAGGACATCATCGCCAAGCTCAAGGGCGGCGCGAAGTTCGCCGACCTCGCCAAGCAGTACTCGAAGGATCCGGGTTCGGCACAGAACGGTGGCGACCTCGACTGGTCCCCGGCCAACGCCTACGTGCCTGAGTTCGCCGACGCACTGCAAAAGCTGCAGAAGGGTCAATACTCGCAAACGCCGGTGAAGACGCAGTTCGGCTATCACGTGCTCGAACTGGACGACGTGCGCGACGCACAGATCCCGCCGCTGGCAGACGTCAAGCCGCAGCTCGTGCAGCAGATGCAGGAAGAGAAGCTGCAAGGCTTCATCGAAGGCCTGGAAAAGAAGGCCAAGATTCAGTAAGCGTTTTAGCTGCTGAAGCAAAACGAAAATCCCGCCAACTGGCGGGATTTTTGTTTATGGGCATCGGACAAAAAAACCGCCTTCCCCTTGTCAGGAAAGACGGTCTTTCAGACTTGCAGCATCAAGCGAGGCACGCGCTCACCGCGCAACGCCTCAACACGTTAAGCCACCCAGCGGCGCGCGTTGCGGAACATGCGCATCCACGGGCTGTCTTCGCCCCACTGCTCCGGCGCCCAGCTCATCTGCACGGTGCGGAACACGCGCTCCGGGTGCGGCATCATCACCGTGAAGCGACCATCACCCGTCGTCACTGCCGTCAGACCGCGCGGCGAACCGTTCGGGTTGTACGGATACTGCTCGGTCGGCTGGCCACGATGGTCGACGAAACGCATCGCCGCAATCGCCTGGTCGATGTTGCCCTGCTGACCGAAGTTGGCGAAGCCCTCACCGTGTGCGATCACGATCGGCAATTGCGAACCGGCCATGTCCTTGAAGAACAGCGACGGCGAATCGAGCACTTCCACCTGTGTCAGACGCGCTTCGTACTTCGATTGGTTGTACGTGAACTTCGGCCATGCCGCCGCACCCGGAATCAGGTTCGACAGGTTGCTCATCATCTGGCAACCATTGCACACGCCCAGCGCGAACGTGTCGGCGCGATTGAAGAAGCCCGCGAATTGCTCGGCCAGCGACGGGCTGAACAGAATCGTCTTCGCCCAGCCTTCACCTGCACCCAGCGTATCGCCGTACGAGAAACCGCCGCACGCGATGAAGCCCTTGAACGCTTCGAGCGAATGACGGCCCGCCAGCAGGTCGCTCATGTGCACGTCGTAAGCTTCGAAACCGGCCTTGTCCAGCACATAGGCCATTTCCAGGTGCGAGTTCACACCCTGTTCACGCAGCACAGCCACTTTCGGACGTGCGCCCGATGCAATGAACGGTGCCGCGATGTCTTCGCTCGGATCGAACGTCACCTTCGGCGAGAGGCCCGGGTCGCTCGTGTCGTTCAGCGCTTCGTACTCGGCGTCCGCTGCCGCCGGATTGTCGCGCAGACGCGCAATGCGCCAGCTCACTTCCGTCCAAACGCGTTGCAGTTCGGCGCGCGAAGCACCAAAGATCTTCTTGGCATCGCGATAGATTTCGATCACGTCGTTCGTGTTCGGCTTGCCGATCACGTTCGTGCACGACGACAGACCCGCTTCACGCAGCGTCTGCAACACGGCGTCGCGCTCCGAAGCACGCACCTGAATCACGCCGCCGAGTTCTTCCGAGAACAACGCGCGCAGCGTCTTGTCTTCACGACGGCCGACGGTCTGCTTCGCCCAATCCTTGGCATCGCCATAATCCGACTCGAAGCCTTCGTCGAGCGTGAGCATGTCGACGTTGAGCGACACGCCGACGTGACCGGCGAACGCCATTTCCGCGACCGTGGCGAACAGACCACCGTCCGAACGATCGTGGTACGCGAGCAGCTTGCCGTCGCTGTTGAGCTTCTGGATGGCGTCGAAGAAACGCTTGAGATCCTGCGCGTCGTCCAGATCGGGCGTCACATCGCCGATCTGCTGCGTCACCTGCGCGAGGATACTGCCGCCCAGACGATTCTTGTTGTGGCCCAGATCGATGGCGATCAGGACCGTCTCACCCGCGTCAGCGACCGAGCGCAGTTGCGGCGTGAGATGGCCACGAACGTCTTCGACCGGTGCGAATGCCGACACGATCAGCGACACAGGCGCGACCACATCCTTGTTGTGGCCAGCGTCGTCCCACTTCGTGCGCATCGACAACGAATCCTTGCCGACCGGAATCGACAGACCCAGCGCCGGGCACAGCTCCATGCCGACGGCCTTCACCGTGTCGAACAGCGCAGCGTCTTCGCCTTCGGTGCCGCACGCGGCCATCCAGTTGGCCGACAGCTTGATCTGATCCAGCGACGTAATCGGTGCTGCGGCAATGTTGGTGATGGCTTCACCGACGGCCATGCGGCCCGACGCCGGTGCGTCGATCACCGCCAGCGGCGTGCGCTCGCCCATCGTCATCGCTTCGCCGCGATAACCCGCGAAGTCCATCAGCGAGATGGCGCAGTCGGCCACCGGCACCTGCCACGGACCGACCATCTGGTCGCGTGCCGTCATGCCGCCCACGGTACGGTCGCCAATGGTGATCAGGAACGACTTGCTCGCCACCGTCGGGTGACGCAACACCGCACGCGCCACTTCGTCCAGCGACAGGCCGGTGACATCCACCGGCGGGAACTCTTGCTTCACACGCGTGACGTTACGGTGCATGCGCGGCGGCTTGCCGAGCAGCACGTCCATCGGCATGTCGACCGGGTCCGGCGATTCCGGATGCATCGGGTCGACCAGCTTCAGTTGACGCTCGTCCGTGGCGACACCCACGACCGCCACCGGGCAACGCTCGCGCTGGCAGATTTCCTGGAATGCCGGGAAGCTGTCCGGTGCGATGGCGAGCACGTAGCGCTCCTGCGCTTCGTTACTCCAGATTTCGGCGGGCGACATGCCCGACTCTTCCAACTGCACCTGACGCAGATCGAAACGTGCGCCCTTGCCTGCGCCGTCGACCAGTTCGGGGAATGCATTCGAGATGCCGCCTGCGCCGACGTCGTGAATCGACAGGATCGGGTTGGCCTCGCCCTGGCGCCAGCACCAGTTGATGACTTCCTGCGCACGGCGCTCGATTTCCGGGTTGCCACGCTGCACCGAGTCGAAGTCGAGTTCGGCCGTGTTGGTGCCCGTCGCCATCGAGCTGGCCGCACCGCCGCCCATGCCGATGCGCATGCCCGGGCCGCCGATCTGGATCAGCAGCGTGCCAGCAGGCAGGTCGTGCTTGTGCGTGTGTTGCGCGGCGATGTTGCCCATGCCGCCCGCGATCATGATGGGCTTGTGATAGCCGCGAACACGACCGCCCACATTCTGTTCGTAGGTACGGAAGTAACCGCCCAGGTTCGGACGGCCGAATTCGTTGTTGAACGCAGCGCCGCCGAGCGGGCCGTCGATCATGATTTGCAGCGGCGACGCGATGCGGTCCGGACGACCGTAGTCAGCGCCGGTGTCGTCAGGCTTGCGCAGCGACGGCGGCACGGCCACGTCGCGGTCGTTTTCCCACGATTCACGCGCATCCGGCAGCGCCAGATTCGACACGGTGAAGCCCGTCAGACCGGACTTCGGCGTGGATCCACGGCCCGTCGCGCCTTCGTCACGAATCTCGCCGCCCGCGCCCGTCGACGCGCCCGGGAACGGCGAAATCGCCGTCGGGTGGTTGTGCGTCTCGACCTTCATCAGCGTGTGCGTCAGTTCGACGCTGCGGCCGTACTTGCCGTCGGCACCGCGCGGATACCAGCGCTCGACCTCGGCGCCTTCCATCACCGAAGCGTTGTCCGAATACGCCACCACCGTGCCCTGCGGGTGCAGTTGGTGCGTGTTCTTGATCATCTTGAACAGCGTCAGGTCCTGACGCTCGCCGTCGATGGTCCAGTCGGCATTGAAAATCTTGTGACGGCAGTGCTCGCTGTTGGCCTGCGCGAACATCATCAGTTCGACGTCGGTCGGATTGCGCTTCAGGGTGGTGAAGGCGTCGACAAGATAGTCGATTTCGTCTTCGGCCAGCGCCAGACCGAGATCGCGGTTCGCGGCTTCGAGTGCGCTGCGGCCCACGCCGATCACGTCGACCGTCTGCAGCGGCTTGGCCGGCAGTTCGACGAAGAGCACTTCGGCATCCTTACGCGTCGCGACGACGGTTTCGGTCATGCGGTCGTGCAGGACGGCAGCCACACGGGCGAGCACGTCGGCGGCGAGCGACTTCTTGCCACCCAGCAGGCCCGACTTCACGCCAATCGTGTATTCCACTGCGCGCTCGATGCGGCGCACGTGATCGATGCCGCAGTTACGGGCGATATCCGTCGCCTTGCTTGCCCACGGCGAAATCGTACCCAGACGCGGAATCACCAGCAGTTGGTCGCCCACCGGCTCTTCGCGCACCAGTTCACCGTAAGTGAGCAGACCGGCGACACGGGCGACATCGTCACCCGACAGCGGCTCGGCGCTGGCGACCAGGTGGACGTAGCGCGCATCGATGCGCACGATCGAACTGTCGATGGCTTGCAGGGTCTGCAGAAGACGTTGCTGGCGGAATTCGGAGAGCGCCAAGGCGCCGGCGAAGCAGGCAATGTGAGTCATGGAAGGACGGAAGGCGAGGCGTTCAGAACGCGGGGGAACGACAAACCGGGATTATACCCTGCTTACCCCGGGTTATACCCGAGTGCGCGACAGGCAATCTGCGTTGCGTCCCGCCCTGTGAGGGCGTCTCTCTGGTAACCTATGCGCCCCGTATCCACTCGGGCCGCAAAACCCGGTTCATGCAGCTCGCCGGCCATGCGGCACGTCAAAAAACGACACTAACAAGCGAACGAACGGGCGTTCGCCACACACCAGACGGTTGGGAATGAAGGTCATCGTTATCGGCGGCGGGGTCATTGGCACGTGTACTGCCTACTATCTGGCCGCTGCGGGACACACGGTCACGCTCGTCGAGCGCAATAGCACGGTTGCGCAAGAGAGCAGCTTCGGCAACGCAGGCGTCATCGCCCCGGGCTACGTCACGCCCTGGGCCGCGCCCGGCATGCCGCGCAAGCTGCTGGGCTATATGTTCAGCGCCGCCAGCCCGCTCATCTTCCGCCCCGGCCTGTCGGCCGGCACGTGGCGTTGGGCCGCCCGCTGGCTGCGCGAGTGCAAGATCGACCGCTATCGCGCCAATCGCGAACGCATGCAGCGTCTCGCGTTCTATAGCCAGCGCTGCCTCCACGAACTGCGTGAGTCTCACATCTTCGAATACGAACATACGCAGGGCTATCTGCAATTGTTCCGTACCGAGCGCGAGATCAAGATGAACGAGCCGGCGCGCGCCATGCTCGCCGAGAATGAAGTGCCGCACCGGCTGCTGACCGCCGAGGAGTGCCGCAAGCTCGAACCGGCCATTTCCACCGATGCGCAACTCGCTGGCGGCCTGCATCTGCCGCGCGACGAGACCGGCAACTGCCCGCTGTTCACCAAGCGCCTTGCCCAGATCGCACGCGACATGGGCGTCACGCTCGCCAACGAAACGACGGTCCTCTCCGTGCGACCGAACGTTGGCCGTGCCGGCGTCAGCGTCGAGACGGCCAGTACCGCCCAGATGGGGCAAACATCGACGCTCGAAGCGGACGCCGTCGTGATCGCCGCAGGTGTGGCGAGCACCACACTGCTGCGCCCGCTCGGTATCGACCTGCCGCTGTGGCCGATCAAGGGCTACTCGATCACAGTGCCGGTCAAGACCGAACTGTTCAGCCCGCGAATCGCCGTCATGGACGAGTCGTACAAGACCGCCATCACCCCGCAGGGCAACCGCTTGCGCATTGCGGGCACGGCCGAGCTGGGGGACACGCAGCTTGTGCTGCGTGAGCGCGCCATCGCAACGCTTTACAAGGTGGCGACCGACTGGTTCCCTGGCGCAGGCAAATACCGCGAGGCGCGGGCGTGGGTCGGTGCGCGTCCGATGCTGCCGGATGGCCCGCCGCTGCTCGGCGCGACGCATCTGCCCGGCATTTTCCTCAACGTCGGCCACGGCTCGACCGGCTGGGCGATGGCCTGCGGCTCGGGACGCGTGCTCGCCGACGTCATCTCCGGACAAACACCCGATATCGATCTGAACGGGCTGACGCTCGCTCGATACGATCGGTGAGCACTGACCGAGCGGAAACGACGGGGGATGCCCCCTTTCACCGTTTCCCGCTCGGTTCGCCGCGTCGGAGATTGCCGACACAGTGTCGGGATTCATACTGACAGGCGAAGCGGCGCGTTGACGGCATAATTCCCTGATAGGCACGCCAAGCGTGGCGACGTCCCCAGACGCCTCTTGTCCCCCCGACAGGAATCGAACGGGGCGCGTCGTGCGCTGCGACGCCGCCTCCATTGCCCTAGCTTCCGGGAGCTTCGCCTGTCATGTCCGATTCCCCGCGCGCACCGCACTCCCTTCCCGACACCGTATCGACGACCGCTTCCATCACCGCGTCGCTCGACCTGTCTCTCCCCGCCACACTGCGCGACGTAGAGCGCGTTGCCGCCGCCAAACTGCCCCCTCACACCCTGATGGCGCGCGCCGGAGCGGCCATTGCGCACTGGCTCTATGGCCGCCTCCCCGCCCTCGCAAGCGCGGGACGTCAACCCGTATTGCTGCTCGCGGGACCCGGGAACAACGGCGGAGACGCTTACGTTGCCGCTCGCGAATTGCACCGTCGCGGCGTGCTGGTCGACGTGTGGCAACTCTCGCCGCCCACCGCAGACGACGCTCGCTGGGCGCTCGGCGAAGCCCTCACTGCTGGCGTGCCGGTGCGGCCCGCGCCGACCACCTGGCCACAACCGACGCCTTATGCGTGGATCGTCGACGGCCTGTTTGGCATCGGGCTCTCCCGCCCCCTCGACGGCGCAGCCGCCACACTGGTCGAGAACATTGCCTACGCACACACAGAGGGCACGCCGGTGCTCGCCATCGACATTCCCAGCGGACTGCTTGCCGCCACCGGCATGGCCGCCGGGCCGGTCATCCGCGCCGATGAGACGATGGCGATGATCGGCGCCTGCCCGGGACTTTTCACCGGCATCGGGCGCGATGTCGCCGGTGATGTGCTCGTCGCCACACTGGGTGCCGACGACGCATTCGCGGAAGTACCGGCGCGATCTCCCATCGCCACCCTCTCGCCCGATGCGTTTCGCACGCATTTGCCGCATCGTCATCATGCGTCGCACAAGGGCAGCTACGGTTCGCTGGCGGTCCTCGGCGGCTTCGATGGCATGGTGGGCGCGCCAATGCTCTCTGCGCGCACGGGCCTGATGAGCGGTGCCGGTCGCGTGTATGTCGGGTTCGTCGCGCACGACGCCCCCGCGTGGGATCCGGTGCATCCGGAGCTCATGCTGCGGCACGCCGAGAATCTCGATCTCGCGACCATGCAAGCGGTATCCGTCGGCCCCGGACTGGGAACGTCGGCCGCATCAGCGGCTTGCCTCTCCCGCGCATTGGCGCTGGACGATACGCCGCTGGTGATCGACGCCGACGCGCTCAACCTGCTGGCCGCCGAACCGGCGCTTGCGGAGCGCGTGCGTCGCCGCGCCGGACCGACGGTGCTCACACCGCATCCGTTGGAGGCCGCCCGGCTCGCAGGTTGCGACGTCGCCCGCATCCAGTCGGACCGACTCGCTTCCGCCCGCGCATTGGCACAGCATTTTGGCGCGACAGTGGTGCTCAAAGGATCGGGCACCGTCGTAGACGATGGCGCAACGACCTGGATCAATACGACCGGCAATGCCGGGCTGGCGACGGCCGGGACCGGCGACGTGCTGACCGGCGTCATCGGCGCACTGCTTGCGCAAGGCATGCCTGTGACGCAAGCCGCTCTGGCGGGTGTATGGATTCACGGACGCGCCGCCGATCGTTGTGTTCGAGAAGGTGCAGGGCCAGCGGGTCTGACGGCGTCGGAACTCCTGCCAGCGATCCGCACCGAACTGGCGACGGCAAGCGCCATCCGCGCATAGCACCGTCCTTAGCCGCATTTCAGCGTGATTTCACGGTGACTCCCGTTATACTTCGCTTTATCGAAATGGCCATATCGCACATGCCGTACAAGACATCCGTTCGTCTGGACCGACTTCCCGCCTGGCGCGCTCTGCTTGAACACCGCGACGAAATCGCTGCACAACACATGCGCGACTGGTTCGCCGGTGCAGGCGCCAACGCCCGCGTCGACAACTTTTCACTGCACGCGGCCGGGCTGTATCTCGATTACTCGAAGAACCGCGTTACGGACAAAACGCGCACGCTTCTCACCCATCTCGCGCGTGAATGCCACGTGCCCGCCAAGCGCGACGCCATGTGGGCCGGTGAACACGTTAACGTCACCGAGAATCGCGCGGCGCTGCATATTGCGCTGCGTGCCCCCAAGGGCGTGACGTTTCGCGACAGCTCGGGCGAAGTCAGCAGTGGCGTCGCCGAGACGCTCGCACGCATGCGAGACTTCAGCGAACGCGTGCGCGACGGCCGCTGGGTCGGCGCGACGGGCAAGCGCATCAAGCACCTGATCAACGTCGGCATCGGCGGCTCCGATCTCGGCCCGCGCATGGTATGCGATGCCCTCGCCGTCTACGGACGTGAAGATCTATCGGCGAACTTCATCGCCAACATCGATCCGACAGAGCTCGCGCGCACGTTGCCAGCGCTCGACCCTGAAGCCACGCTCGTCGTCGTTTGCTCGAAGACGTTCACGACGCTCGAAACCATGACGAACGCGCGCACCATTCGCGCGTGGCTCATTCAGAGCGGCATCCCCGAGGGCGATCTCGACAAGCATTTCGTCGCGGTCTCGACCAATGTGGACGAGGCGATGGGATTCGGGATTCTTCGTGAGAATGTGTTCCAGTTCGGCGAATGGGTGGGGGGACGTTACTCGCTGTGGTCGTCCGTCGGCCTGATCGTCATGCTGTATCTGGGCGCACAGCATTTCGAAGCGCTGCTCGCCGGTGCGCACGCAATGGACGAACACTTCCGTCACGCGCCGCTCGAAGCCAACATGCCGGTGCTGCTCGGCCTGATCGGCATCTGGTATCGCAATTTCTTCGACGCACAGACGCTCTCCATCGCACCGTACACCGACGCGCTTCAAAAGCTGCCGCCGTATCTCCAGCAGCTCGACATGGAAAGCAACGGCAAGTCGGTGCAGATCGACGGTTCGCCCGTCGCCTGGCAGACGGCACCGATCATCTGGGGCGAGCCGGGCACGAACGGCCAACACGCCTACTTCCAGATGCTGCATCAGGGCACGACGCTCGTGCCGGTCGATTTCATCGCCGTACTCGAACCGCAATACGATCAACCGGCCTATCTCGACCACCATCGCAAGCTGCTGGCGAACTGCTTCGCTCAGAGCGAGGCATTCCTTCAGGGCGGCTCGATGGCGACGCCCGAACAGGCCGGCGGCCCGCTGGGTGCGCAGCGTTGCTTCGAGGGCAATCGTCCGAGCAATACGCTGGTGATCGATAAGCTGACGCCCGAACGCCTTGGCGCGTTGATCGCGCTCTACGAACACAAGGTGTTCGTGCAGGCCGCCATCTGGAATATCAATCCGTTCGATCAGTGGGGTGTGGAACTGGGCAAGACACTGTGCCGCGCGATCGAGCCGGAGCTGCTCGATCCGGACTCGCTCAAACCGGACGCCCACGACGCCTCGACGGCATCGCTGATCCGCATTGCGGGGAACGCGCTGAAGAAGAAGGGGTAACAGGACAACAGGGGGCCGGAGACCTTCCGGCAAGCGCCTGTGGATTCGTCAGATTCCAACGAAAAGAGAAGCCATTACGGCTTCTCTTTTTTCGTTTCAGGCGATGTCAGGCGAGCGGACAGTCCTCACAACCCGGCGCCGGAATCGCGAGTCAGATCGCCGCACCATTCACGACGCGTCCGCCCGCAAGCTGCACCGTGGCGTCGCAACGCTGCGCAATCGCCAGATCGTGCGTCACCAGCACCAACGTCGCGCCACTGGCTTTGTTGAGCGAGAACATCAATTCGATGACTCGCTCGCCCGTGGCCGTGTCGAGACTGCCTGTCGGCTCGTCGGCGAACAGCACGGCAGGCGCCGTCACAAACGCGCGTGCGAGTGCCACACGCTGCTGCTCACCGCCCGAGAGTTGCTTAGGATAGTGCGTCAGGCGCGACCCCAAGCCTACCTGTTCCAGCAATTTGACGGCACGATTGCGAATCTCTCGTGTCTCACCCAACAGCTCGAGCGGCAACATCACGTTTTCGAGTGCTGTCAGGTGCGGCATCAGTTGAAAGGACTGGAAGACGAAGCCGACGGCCCCCCGTCGCAACGCGGCGCGCCCCTCTTCGTCAAGCTCACCGAGCGACTTGCCCAGCAGCGTGATGCTGCCGTCGGTCGCGGTGTCGAGCCCTGCCATCAGACCGAGCAGCGTGGACTTTCCGGACCCCGACGCTCCCACGATGGCCACGCTTTGGCCTTTCGCGACGGAGAAGTCGATATCCTGCAAAATGACTAGCTCGCCGGTGGCATCACGCAACCGTTTGCCCAGGCCCCGCACTTCAATTACGTTTTCGGAAAACGACATGGCAAGAAGAGAGTTCTTGAAATTGGCCGCATCAGCCGCCGTTGGCTGGTGCATGCTGACAGGGACCGCGGCGAACGCGGCAAGTTCTGGCGCGCCGACAATTCTCGTCGTGGGCGACAGCCTTTCGGCGGAATATGGCATCGCGCGCGGTGCCGGCTGGGTCAATCTGATGCAGCAGACGATCACGCAGAGTGGCTACGATTATAACGTCGTGAATGCCAGTATCAGTGGCGACACGACGAGTGGCGGGCGCTCCCGCCTCGCCCCGTTACTCGAACGCTATCACCCCGCCGTGACTATCATCGAGCTGGGCGGCAACGACGCACTGCGCGGCATCCCACTCGATCTCACCCGCAGCAATCTGCGCGAGATGATCGCCGCGTCGCGCAAGGTCGGCAGCCGTGTGATCGTGGTCGGCATGCGCATCCCGCCAAACTACGGGCCCGACTATAGCGAGCAATTCTTCACCATGTTCTCGACCATCGCCAAGCAGGAAAAGACCGGCTACGTGCCGTTCCTGCTGGCGGGCGTCATCGAACATCAGGACTGGTTCCAGCAAGACCAGATTCATCCGCTCGCCAAGGCGCATCCGCAGATTCTGCAAAACGTCTGGCCGACGGTGAAACCTCTGCTCAAACCCGCCGCAGCGGCAGCGCCCGCCAAACCACCGGCAAAAGCCGCAGACTCACGGACATCAAAGTCCGGCGCATAAAAAAACGGCCAACTCGGTTGGCCGTTTTTCGTTATGGCTGACGGATCGTGCGCGACACGATCCTCACGCGATCAGTTGCTCGCCGCCTTGGTCACGTCGTTCACAACCTTGACCTTCGAGCGCGCCCGCAGATCGCCCACCCACGCATTCCACTCGGCCTGTGCGGCCAACTGGTTGAGTTGTTGCGCTTCTGCCGCCAGACGCTGCGGATCTTGCGTTCCCGGTTGGGACACCTTGCTGATGCGATACACGGCATAGCCCTGACCTTCGCCCAGCGACACGCCAACATAAGCGGGCAGCTTGCTCGTGTCCGCGCCGAAAATGGCGGTCAGTGCCGTCGGC
This sequence comes from Pandoraea sp. NPDC090278, assembly GCF_044772185.1. NCBI lineage: Bacteria > Pseudomonadati > Pseudomonadota > Betaproteobacteria > Burkholderiales > Burkholderiaceae > Pandoraea > Pandoraea sp. NPDC090278. The sequence goes on from NZ_JBIVYJ010000001.1 coordinate 1,541,406, forward strand.
ACCAGCTTGCCCGGATTGTCGCGCGAGACGGTTTGCGCAGCGCCGAATGCCGCATCGCCACCCTTCTTAAGCGCTTCCAGCTTCGCTTCGCCTGCCTTCTTGGCTTCCTGCTCGGCCAGATCGGCAATCGCCTTTTGCTTCACTTGTGCTTCGATCTGATCGAGCGGCGGCGTGGCAGCCGGGTGATACGTCACGATGCGAGCCGACACCAGCACGCCTTGCCCCACGTCCACAGCCTCGGTATTACGCTTGTTCTTGAGCGACTCGTCGCCAAACACAGCCTTGAGCAGCTTCTCGTTGCCGAGCGGGCTCTGGGCGAGTGCGGCATCCGGCGTACGCGTTACCTTGGCAGTCTGGACCTTCAGGTTCAACTTGTCGGCCACCGGTTGCAGGCTATCCGGCTGCTCGTACACGGCGTTCGTGAACTGGTCCGCGAGCTTAGCGTAGCCCTTCGCGGCTTCCTGCTGACGATATTGATCGGCCAGTTGCGACTTCACTTCGTCGAACGACTTCGTTTGCGCCGGCTTGATGCCCGTGAGCTTGATGATGTGATAACCGAAGTCGCTCGTCACGACATCGCTCACTTCACCTTCGCTCTTGAGTGCGAATGCGGCATCGGCAAACGGCTTGACCATCGCGTCGCGCGCGAAGAAGCCGAGGTCGCCACCGTTGCCCTTCGAACCCGGGTCTTCCGAGTTCTCGCTGGCCAGCTTGGCGAAGTCGTTCGGATTCTTCTTGATCTGCGCGAGGATCGCGTCAGCCTTGGCCTTCGCCTTGGCGTGGTCGGCCGGTGACGCATCTGCAGGCGAGGCAATCAGAATGTGCGATGCACGGCGCTCTTCCTGCGTCGTGTATTGCTTCAGATTGTCGTTGTACATCTTGCGCAGCACATCGTCGCTCGGCGCGGTTTGCGCCGACGTCGGCATGGCCTTCGGATCGAGCACCACGTACTGGATCTCTGCCGACTCCGGCGTCTGGAATGCGGCCTTGTGTGCGTCGTAGTACGCCTGAATCTGTTGCTGCGTCGGTACGATCTTGCCAACGAAGTCCGTCAGCGGGAAGTCCAGCGCCGACACTTCGCGTTGCTGCGAACGCAGTTGTGCGAAACGTTCGAGCACCGTCTTCGGCAGCATGGCGCTCGCTTGCACGCTCGACGGCAACTGATTCGACGCCAGTTCGAAACGGATCTGCGCTTCGAGACGCTGCGGCGTCAGGTTCTGCGCGGACAGCAGTTGCTCGTAAGCCGCCTGATCGATCGAACCGTCTGCACGGCGCAACTGGGCAATGGCCGGAATGGCGAGCAGCGCCTCGCGCACTTGCGTGTCGGGCACCGACAGATTCTTCTTGAGGGTTTCCTGTTGCAGCAGCTTTTGCTGGATCAGATTATCCAGCACAGCACTGCGCATTTCCGGGGTGTTGATCTGGCTCGCGTCAACGGCGCCGCCGAACATCTGCTGCATGCGCTCCGTTTGTGCGCGCAGCACGCTGTCGTACTCCTGGCGCGTCACGGTCTGATCGCCGACCTTGGCGATCGTACCGGCATCCGAGGCGTATTCCTGCCAGCCATGAACGCCAAACACCACGAACGACGGGACGATCAGCACCGTCAGGAAGATGAGAACTAAGCGTTGGTGACGGCGAATGAAGTCGAACATACGAAATCGGAAGAGTCGTCTGGATGCGTTTTATGACGCTATATGGCAAAAAAGGCGAACCGAAGTTCGCCTTTTCACAATTTGGCGGAGCGGACGGGGCTCGAACCCGCGACCCCCGGCGTGACAGGCCGGTATTCTAACCAACTGAACTACCGCTCCCCAAGATCTGGAACTGGTGGGTGCTGAGGGGCTCGAACCCCCGACCTACGCCTTGTAAGGGCGCCGCTCTACCAACTGAGCTAAGCACCCGTTCCTGATTTTAGTCTTGTTCTTTCTGCCTCCTGCCGAAGCAGGAAAGCTGGTTAGTTTACTGCATCTTTGAGATCTTTGCCAGGGCGAAATTTCGGAACCTTCGCCGCCTTGATCTTGATGGGTTCTCCCGTGCGCGGATTGCGTCCCGTACGAGCGGCGCGCTTGGCGAGATGGAACGTGCCAAAGCCGACCAGCGTCACATCGTCACCCTTCTTCAACGCTTTCTTTACTGCACCCACCAATGCGTCAAGCGATCGACCTGCGGCAGCTTTCGAAATATCTGCCTGTTCAGAGATGTGCTCGATCAGTTCCGTCTTATTCACTGTAACCCCCTTGCAAGGATAGTAGGCGATTGAGCCGCGGAGGCGCTCTTTGCGCGCCTTGACATTGATCTGAGAGGTCCGCTGGCTTTGCCATTAGACAAGCCGCAAACCCTGATGTCAAGCCGTTTTGCGGCGTTCTGACTGCATCGGAAGCACTCCTGAATCAGTGCTTGCCGGACGTTATTTTCGAGCACTTTGTGTGAATAAAAAAAGCCCGGGGAAAACCCCGAGCTTTTTGAACGTTTTTCTATCGAGCGACGACCGCACTGCGATCAGTCGCCCAACGAAACCCGCTTAGTGCTTGATGACGTCCTGCTTGCCGCTTGCGTCTGCGTTCGGCGTCACAGGCGCTGCCTTGGATTCTTCTTCGGGCAGCGGCACCGGTGCATGCTCCAGTGCGAGTTCAAGTACCTTGTCGATCCAGCGCACCGGCACGATCTCCAGCGCGTTCTTGACCGTATCGGGAATCTCGGCGAGATCCTTCACGTTCTCTTCCGGAATCAACACGAGCTTGATGCCACCGCGATGTGCTGCAAGCAGCTTCTCCTTGAGACCACCGATCGGCAACACTTCGCCGCGCAGCGTGATCTCACCGGTCATCGCCACATCCGCACGCACCGGAATCCCGGTGAGCACCGACACGAGCGCCGTCGTCATCGCGATACCAGCGGACGGACCGTCCTTAGGCGTCGCGCCTTCGGGCACGTGGATGTGGATGTCCTTCTTCTCGAACTGCTCGTCGGACACGCCGAGACGACGTGCACGCGAACGCACCACCGAGCGCGCCGCTTCGACCGACTCTTTCATCACGTCGCCGAGCGAACCCGTGCGGATGATGTTGCCCTTGCCAGGCATCAGTGCGGCTTCGATCGTCAGCAGATCGCCACCGACTTCCGTCCACGCCAGACCCGTGACCTGACCGATCTGGTTTTCCTTCATGGCCAGACCGAAGTCGAACTTGCGCACGCCGAGGAAGTTGTCGAGATTGCCAGCGTCGACCTTGATCGACGAACCATCGACCTTCTTGAGCAGCAACATCTTCACGACCTTGCGGCAGATCTTCGAGATTTCACGCTCAAGCGAACGTACGCCCGCTTCACGCGTGTAGTAACGAATGATGTCGCGAATCGCGGCTTCCGTCAGATCGATTTCGCCTTCCTTCAACCCGTTGTTCTTCTTCTGCTTCGGCAGCAGATAACGCTGGGCGATGTTGACCTTCTCGTCTTCCGTATAACCCGACAGACGGATCACTTCCATACGGTCGAGCAGCGGTGCCGGAATGTTCAGCGAGTTCGACGTCGCCACGAACATCACATCCGACAGATCGAAGTCGACTTCGACGTAGTGGTCCGAGAACGTGTGGTTCTGTTCCGGATCGAGCACTTCGAGCAACGCCGAGCTCGGGTCGCCACGGAAGTCCATGCCCATCTTATCCACTTCGTCGAGCAGGAACAGCGGGTTGCGCACAGCGACCTTCGACAGGCTCTGCAGAATCTTGCCGGGCATCGAACCGATGTACGTGCGACGGTGGCCGCGAATCTCAGCCTCGTCGCGCACGCCGCCCAGCGCCATACGCACGAACTTGCGGTTCGTGGCACGCGCGATCGACTGACCGAGCGAGGTCTTACCCACACCGGGGGGCCCGACCAGGCACAGGATCGGCGCCTTGACCTTGTCCACGCGCTGTTGCACAGCAAGATACTCAAGGATGCGTTCCTTGACCTTCTCGAGACCGAAGTGGTCTTCGTCGAGCACCTTCTCGGCGTTCGTCAGGTCATTGTTCACCTTGCTCTTCTTGCGCCACGGCAGACCGACCAGCGTGTCGATGTAGTTACGCACGACGGTCGCTTCTGCCGACATCGGCGACATCAGCTTGAGCTTCTTGAGTTCGGCGTCGGCCTTCTTCTTGGCTTCCTTGGGCAGATGCGCGGCCTTGATGCGCTTCTCGAGTTCTTCGAGATCCGCACCCTCTTCGCCTTCGCCCAGTTCCTTCTGGATCGCCTTGACCTGTTCGTTCAGGTAGTACTCGCGCTGGCTCTTTTCCATCTGGCGCTTTACGCGGCCACGGATGCGCTTTTCCACCTGGAGAATGTCGATCTCGCTCTCGAGCTGCGCGAGCAAATGCTCAAGGCGCTCGATGACCGGGAACATCTCCAGAATCTTCTGCTTCTGCTCCAGCTTGAGCGGCAGGTGTGCAGCGATGGTGTCAGCCAGACGACCCGCTTCGTCGATGCCCGACAGCGACGTCAGGATCTCCGGCGGAATCTTCTTGTTGAGCTTCACGTACTGATCGAACTGCGCCACGATCGCACGACGCAGAGCCTCGGATTCCGGCGAATTGCCGTCGTCCGGCTCAAGCGGCATGACTTCCGACGTGAACTGGGTTTCTTCTTCGTCCACACTCAGGGTGCGGGCGCGCTGGATACCCTCGACGAGCACCTTGACGGTGCCATCGGGCAGTTTGAGCATTTGCAGGATGTTCGCCACGCAGCCGATCTCATAGAGATCCTTGGACGTGGGCTCATCCTTGGCCGCGGCTTTCTGCGCGACCAGCATGATGTGCTTGCCGCCTTCCATCGCGGTTTCAAGCGCTTTAATCGATTTCGGACGCCCCACGAAAAGGGGAATCACCATGTGCGGAAACACGACCACGTCGCGCAGAGGCAACAGGGGCAGTTGAATCGCTTCGGGCGGGAGGATTTGGGTGCCTGACATCTCGTTCCCCATATTTAACGATACCGTTGTGTTCCAGCTAATTGAGGCCGCCGGCGAGAATTACAAGAGGCTGGGAAAGCTCTTTCGCCAACAAGTTGCACCACTCGGGGTTTCATTGCCCGTGGCACTAGTATGAAGGAAAAAAAGCCGTCCATGTTTCCATGAACGGCTTGGGGTAGCGCTAAGTTGACCGTTCAATTGGAGCCGGCAACCTTGGGCGACTCCTGATAGATCAAGAGCGGTTTTCCGTCGCCGCTGATCGCGTTTTCATCAAGGATGACCTTGGTCACGCCCTTAAGCGACGGCAACTCGTACATGACTTCCAGCAAGGCCTGTTCGATGATCGAACGCAGGCCACGCGCGCCCGTCTTGCGCTTGATCGCCTTGCGCGCCACGGCGTGCATGGCGGCCGGGCGAATCTCCAGCTCGACGCCCTCCATCAAGAACAGACGCTGATACTGCTTGACCAGCGCGTTCTTCGGCTCAATCAGGATCGTGACCAGCGCGTCTTCGTCAAGCTTACCCAACGTGGCAACCACCGGCAGACGACCGATCAATTCCGGGATCAGACCGAACTTGATCAGATCCTCGGGCTCGACCTCGCGCAGCAATTCGCCCGCGTCGCGCTCTTCGCCCGTCTTGACCGTTGCGCCGAAGCCGATCCCCGTCTTTTCGGTACGGTTCATGATGATCTTTTCGAGACCATCGAACGCGCCGCCGCAAATGAAGAGGATGTTCGTCGTATCGACCTGGATGAAATCCTGGTTCGGGTGCTTGCGACCGCCCTGCGGCGGCACCGACGCCATCGTGCCTTCGACCAGCTTGAGCAGCGCCTGCTGCACGCCTTCGCCCGACACGTCGCGCGTAATCGACGGGTTGTCCGACTTACGGCTGATCTTGTCGATTTCGTCGATGTAGACAATGCCCTTCTGCGCCTGCTCGATCTCGTAATTACAGTTCTGCAGGAGCTTCTGGATGATGTTTTCGACGTCCTCACCCACATAACCGGCTTCGGTCAGCGTGGTGGCGTCGGCAATCACGAAAGGCACGTTGAGCAAACGCGCGAGCGTCTGCGCGAGCAGCGTCTTGCCCGAGCCGGTCGGCCCGATCAGCAGGATGTTGCTCTTGGAAAGTTCGACCTCGTCGCGCTTGTCGCCGAGGTGCTTCAATCGCTTGTAATGGTTGTAGACCGCAACGGCCAGAATCTTTTTGGCCCGGTCCTGACCGATCACGTATTGATCGAGACTCTCGCGAATTTCCTGCGGGGACGGCAGATCGGACTTGGCGCCGCTGCCGCTCTCGTCTTCGGCCGCTGCGGCCTCGTCGCGAATAATCTCGTTGCACAGATCAATGCACTCGTCGCAAATGAACACGGACGGACCTGCGATGAGCTTCTTGACCTCGTGCTGGCTCTTTCCGCAGAAGGAGCAGTAGAGCAGCTTTTCGCCGTTGGAAGTGCTTTTTTTATCCACCATATCTGTGTCAGCCTGCTAGCAATTTGCGCCCCGGTCGTCCCCCGCCGGGGGCGGCAAACGCGGCATACGTGAATCCCATTGTAACGCCATGCTGTACGAGCGTGTGGCCCACTCGCGACAGCCATAAATTCCCTTTAACGACAAAGACTTGGCGCGATCACCCGGCTTCCCGAATCGAAAATACCCGGTGTCGCGCCAACGATTTTGCCGTCAGGCGCCCCGTCTCCGGGTCCGAATCAGGGACGCTTTTCGAGCACGCGATCGATCAAACCGTACTCGACGGCATCGGCAGCGGACTTGAAGTTGTCGCGGTCGGTGTCGCGTGCGATCACTTCGAGCGACTGCCCGGTGTTCTCCGCCAGCAGACGATTCAACCGGTCCTTGAGCAGCAGGATTTCCTTGGCGTGAATCTCGATGTCCGATGCCTGACCACGCGCACCGCCCAGCGGCTGGTGAATCATGATGCGTGCGTTCGGCAGAGCAAAACGCTTGCCCTTTTCACCAGCAGCCAGCAGGAAAGCGCCCATGCTCGCAGCCATGCCGAGGCACAGCGTCGAGACCGCCGGCTTGACGAACTGCATCGTGTCGTAAATCGCCAGACCTGCCGAGACGGAACCGCCCGGCGAGTTGATGTACATCGAGATTTCCTTGTCCGGATTTTCGCTCTCGAGGAACAGCAATTGGGCGACGACGAGGTTGGCGCTCTGGTCGTTGACCTCGCCAACCATGAAAATGATGCGCTCTTTGAGGAGTCGCGAATAAATATCGTAAGCGCGCTCACCACGACCACTTTGCTCGACGACCATCGGCACGAGGCCAAGGCCTTGCGTGTCGAGAGCGGAGTTGTGCGTCTGGGAGGCGAGTTGGGCGAGCAATTCGGAACGGGTAATCATATCGGTTCGACCCTTCTATCGAGATGGTTTTGCGCGCCGCAAGGAGGAAGCCCGAAGGCCATTTGGAAAAGAACCGCCACGGCCTTGCGGCCGCGGCGGTTCAGTCGGTCGTGTTGCGCCGATTACGCTTGCGTGTTGCCAGCCAGCTCTTCGAAGCTAACTTGCTTGTCGGTCACCTTGGCCTTACCCAGGACGAACTCGACCACGTTGTTCTCGACGACGAAACCTTCCATTTCCGCCATGCGCTGCTGATCGCCATAGTACCAGCGGACGACTTCTTGCGGGTCTTCGTAGCTCTTCGCGAACTCTTCGACTTCGGCCTTGATCTGGTCCGGCTTGGCTTGCAGGTCGTTTTGCTTGACCAGCTCAGCCAGGATCAGACCCAGCTTCACGCGACGCTCGGCTTGTTCCTTGAACATTTCAGCCGGGATCGGCACGTTGCCGGCGTTCGGCACGCCACGCTGTGCGAGGTCCTGACGGGCCATCGCCACGAGGCGTTCCTGATCCTGTTCGATCAGTGCGTTCGGCACGTCGAGTTCCGACACCGAGATCAGGGCGTTCATGACCTGATCCTTGAGGAGTGCCTGCGTGCGACGCTTCACTTCGCGCGACAGGTTTTCCTTGATGTCGGCGCGCATCTTTTCGATGCTGCCGTCGGCGATGCCGAGCGACTTGGCGAATTCGCCGTCGACTTCCGGCAGGTGTGCCCACTCGACCTTCTTGAGCGTGACGGTGAACGTGGCGGTCTTACCGGCCACTTCCTTGCCGTGGTACTCGTCCGGGAACTTGAGTTCGAATTCCTTCGCTTCGCCGACCTTCAGGCCCAGCGTTGCCTTTTCGAATTCCGGGAGCATGCGGCCTTCGCCCAGCACGAACACGAAGTCTTCGGCGCTGCCGCCTGCGAACACTTCACCGTCGATCTTGCCGACGAAGTCGACCGTCACGCGGTCGCCGTCCTTGGCTTCGACCGAGCCGCCGTCGCCGTGGGCACCGGCTTCGCCGCGCACGTGGTAGTGCACGCGCTGCTTGCGCAGGATGTCGATGGTGCGATCGATCTCGGCTTCCGAGACGTCGGTCGTGGTGCGGCTGACTTCAGCCGTGGCCAGATCGCCGATCTTCACTTCCGGATAGATTTCGAACGTGGCGTCGAAAGCGTATTCGGTCTCAGCGGCGTCGGCCTTCGGCGCGAAACGCGGCTGACCGGCCACACGCAGGTCCTGGTCCTTGCTGACTTCGAAGAATTGCTGGCCAACCTTGTCGCTGACGACTTCGGCTTCGACCTGACCACCGTACTGCTGGGTGACCATCTTCAGGGGCACCTTGCCCGGACGGAAGCCCGGCATGCGAACCGTCTTCGACAGTCGCTGAATGCGCGTCGCGACTTCTTTTTCGACGTCCTGCTTGAGCAGGGTGATGGTAAAGCGACGCTCGAGCTTGCCGAGGTTTTCAACAGCGATAGTCATGAGGATATTCGTCCATCCAGAGGGTCGTTCTGTGTTGCGGCGAGGGAATGCCGCAAGCGGACCCTGTCAGTTAATCAACCTTGGGCCGGAACCGACGATGCGTCGCCGGCTTCCCTCCGCACCCGACAAATCGGGTTAGCGCCAAAACGGTCTTGCACACAAAGCGGAACATTTTAGCAAACTATTGTCCCGCCTCCAGACTTTCCGGCTGGAAAGCACCGAAATCAGACCTTTCTACCTTTCCCGAAGTTCTCCGTCCCGAAAAACGCCCTCCCCGGCAGCCCTCTGCCCAAAACCCAGATTAGAGGACGGCACCCACAAAAAGCGCTTGGGGGACGTCCACTTACCGCCTAGGATTCAATCGAACGTTTGAATGAAACATCGGTTCCTGACGATGGTGCGACGTTGTGCCGTCCGTCTCTGGGTCCGTCCCTGGAACACACAGGAGGTTCGTCGTGAGTCCACGCGTCTCGGCCGGCCGTCAAGCTGGCGACACCAAACTGCGCATTCTCGATGCGGCAGAAGACCTGTTCATCGAATTCGGCTATGAAGCCATGTCCCTGCGCCAGATCACCTCGCGTGCCGAAGTCAATCTGGCGGCCGTCAACTATCACTTCGGCAGTAAGGAAACCCTGCTCCAGGCGATGCTTTCGCGCCGGCTGGACCGGCTAAACGACGAACGCCTCGCCTTGCTTACGCGCGCCGAGGCCACATGGCCAGCCCCGAAGCTGACATGCGAGCACGTGTTGGGCGCGATGTTCATCCCGGCCCTTGCTATTTCCCATCATCGCGACATCGGCGGCCCCGCATTCCTGCGGCTGCTCGGACGCGTCTACGCCGACCCCTCGCCCTTCATCCGCGACTATCTGCAACAGCATTACGCGCCGGTCTTCGAGCGTTTCTTCGAAGCCTTCGCGCGCGCGTTGCCGGAGTTGCCGCGCCAGGAACTGGGCTGGCGTCTGCACTTCGCGTTGCAGGCGCTCTCCGGCGTGCTCGCCAGCAGCGACACCTCCCGTCTGATCGACACGTTCGCGCAGGGACAGCCGATGGGCGACCTGCAAGTCGTGGCACGCCTGACGGCACTCATGGTCGCCGCGCTCAAGGCCCCGATGCCGGGCGACGAGCAACTGGCGAGCTTCGCTGCCGTTTTCGCACTGGCGAAAGATGCCGACGTCACCCCGCCACGCGAAGCCGGACAGGCGTCAGGACACACGGGATCTCAAACACACGACGACGGCCCTGATTCGAACGCCAGCGACCGTTCGCTTGCGAGCGTCTGACGTAGAACGTATTCGGCAACTGCGTGACCGGACAAGGGGCCCAGCAGGCCATCGCGCCTCGCGCTTGCCGTATCAATTGAGTAACCCGTAACGCGCTCTGGACGGCCGTCGGCTTTCCATCGCGTGATGGTTTCGGGTTTCGACGCCTTACTCGAATTCACGGCGCACCATTGCGTCGCCGAACGATCCAACAACAACGCCGTCACCGAATCCCACTGCGCACAACGCCAGCGAAGATCGACAGACGGCACGTGGACGACAGCCCCGACGCTGCGTTCGCCCCTCGGGGCGCACGGTCAGCGCGAAGGCGGGCCATCTGGCACCGGCCGGGGAGCTGAACCCGAAGGGAGGAGAAAATGATGGCCTTATGGATTCTCGCGTTTGTCGTGGGCGTCACCGCCCTGCTTTTCTATCGTGCGCACGCCTGGCAATGGTTGATCGCCACCGTCCTGTGGGTGGGTGCAGGCATCTCGCTCGGACTGACAGGAACGGTCGCGACCGCGATTCTCGCCGTCGTGCTGATCCTCCCCGCGTTGATTCTCAGCATCGGCCCGCTGCGCCGTGCGTGGGTCACTGCACCGATGCTCGCCAAGTTCCGTTCGATCATGCCGGAAATGTCGGACACCGAAAAAGACGCCATTGAAGCCGGTACCGTCTGGTGGGATGCCGACCTGTTCTCCGGCCGCCCCGACTGGGACAAATTCAGCGCCATGCCCGCCCCCGCCCTGTCGGCCGACGAGCAGGCGTTCATGGACAATCAGGTCGAGCATCTTTGCGATCTGTCGAACGACTGGGAAAGCACGCAGGTCTGGCAAGATCTGCCGCCCAAGGCCTGGCAATACGCAAAGGATGCGGGCTTCCTCGGCATGATCATTCCGAAGCGATACGGCGGCCTCGAATTCTCCGCCTACGCGCACTCGCAAGTGGTGATGAAGCTGGCGTCGCGCTGCTCTGCCGCGGCTGTTTCAGTGATGGTGCCGAACTCGCTCGGCCCGGCCGAACTGTTGTTGCACTACGGCACTGAGGCGCAGAAGGACTACTACCTCCCCCGCCTCGCCAAGGGCGAGGAAATCCCCTGCTTTGCGCTGACGAGCCCCTACGCGGGGTCGGACGCCGCCGCCATCCCCGACATCGGCATCGTCTGCCGCGGCATGCATGAGGGCCGCGAAACGCTCGGCTTTCGCGTCACCTGGAACAAGCGCTACATCACGCTAGGTCCCATCGCCACGGTGCTCGGCCTGGCGTTCCGCGCCCTCGACCCCGACCATCTGCTGGGTGACGACGCCGAACCCGGCATTACCTGCGCATTGATTCCGACGAAGCATCCGGGCGTGGTGATCGGCCGTCGTCACTGGCCGCTGAACGCCGTCTTCCAGAACGGTCCGAACTCAGGCAAGGACGTCTTCATCCCGCTCGACTGGGTGATCGGCGGACAAGCGCAAGTCGGCAAGGGTTGGCGGATGCTGATGGAATGTCTGGCCGCAGGCCGCGCGATTTCGCTGCCGTCGTCGAACGTCGGTTACTCGAAGATCGCCGTGCGTGCGACCGGCGCGTATGCGGCCGTGCGTCGCCAGTTCCGCACGCCGATCGGCAAATTCGAAGGGGTTCAGGAAGCGCTCGCACGCATGGCGGGCAACCTCTATGCGATGGACGCTGCGCGTCGTATGGCGGCATTGGCCGTCGACCTCGGCGAAAAGCCCTCGGTGATCTCGGCCATCGCGAAGTACCACGTGACCGAGCGCGCCCGCAAGGTGGTGAACGACGGCATGGACGTCGTCGCTGGCAAGGGCATCTGCATGGGCCCGAACAACTTCCTTGCCCGCGCCTACCAGCAGATTCCCGTATCGATCACCGTGGAAGGCGCCAACATCATGACGCGCTGCCTGATGATCTTCGGTCAGGGCGCAATCCGCTGCCATCCGTACGTGCTCAAAGAGCTGGCCGCCGCGCAAACGGCCGACCACACCGCCGCCGTGCGCGCCTTCGACGACGCGCTCTTCGGCCACCTGACGTTCGTCACGAGCAACATCGTGCGCGGCGCGCTGCAAAGCATCACGCACGCGCGCTTCTCTGCCGTGCCGTCGAAGGCCGCGCCCGAACTGCACGTCTACTACCGCGCCGCTAACCGCATGTCGACACTGCTCGCCATCGCGGCCGACATTTCGATGGCGGTCCTCGGCGGCTCGCTCAAGCGCCGCGAGAGCATCACGGGACGTCTCGGCGACATCCTCTCTCAACTCTTCCTTCTGACGGCGACGCTCAAACGCTTCGAGGACGAAGGCCGCCCCGAAGCCGACCTGCCGCTGGTGCATTGGGCTGCGCAGGATGCCCTCTGGCAAGCGCGCGAAGCCTTCGAGGGCGTGCTGGCGAACTATCCGTCGCGGGGCGTTGCATGGTGGATGCACTGGAAGCTGATGCCGCTCGGCCTGCCGTACGCCAAGCCGTCGGATGCGCTGGCTGCGCGCGTGGCCGAGGTGATGCAGACACCGGGCGATGCCCGCGAGCGCCTCATCGCTGGCAGCTACTCGCCGAGCCCTGACGTCGACGATCTGGCTTACGGCGAAATCGTCTTCCAGATGACGCCGCAAGTCACCGTGATCGAACAACGTCTGCGCACTGCGATCAAGGAGGGGCGTCTGGCGGCCATGCCGCAGAGCCTGCCCGAGTTCACGGCCTGGGTGGACCACGCGGCGACGCTGCAACTGGTGAGCGACGACGAGCGCCGCCTGCTGGCGCAGTACGCCGATTACGCGGCGAAGGCCGTGGCGGTCGACGATTTCCCTGCCGATTTCGGGCGTGCCAGCGATATGCAACAGGCCCGGCAGCAGACCCCGGCGGACGAAGCACTCACGTCGTGAGTCCGTCGTCCAGCCCTGCCAACCGTTATCGATTTTTCGCCAGAACACTCTGAGGATTTCCGCGCCGTGACGACGTCCGACCGATACCTTGCCTTTGCCAACTCCGCCGTGGGCAGCCGCCTGGCCAACGCGCTGGGCCTGCCTCGCCCGGTACCGCTGGAGCGCATGCCGGACGATGGCGACGATGTCGCCGAAGCGCGTCTCGTTGCGCCACCGCTGGCCGTCGTCGGCGGCGCGGGCGACGCGCCACTGTTGCCCGGTCTCGCCCGCGAACTGCATTGGCTCGGCATCCCGAGCCTTGCCCACGCGCAGCGGCTCGACTGGATCTCCTACACCAACAAGGCAGGCACGATGAGCGGACGGTTCAACGCAAACGAAGGCGTGCGTCCCAAAGCGCTGCTGTTCGACGCGAGCGGCATTGCCGACACCTCAGGACTCGAATCGCTTTACGCGTTCTTCCACGACACGCTGGCAACGCTCGATCGATGCGCTCGCGTGCTGGTGCTGGGCCTGCCGCCGTCGATGGCCGCCACGCCTCAGGCGAGCATCGCGCAGCGCGCACTGGAAGGCTTCGTGCGCTCGCTGGCCAAGGAGCTCAAGCGTGGTGCAACGGCGCAATTGCTCTACGTCGCCCCCGATGCCCGCGAGTCGTTGCACTCCACGTTGCGGTTCTTCCTCTCACCTCGCGCCGCGTATGTGAGCGGTCAGGCGATCACGCTTCAAGCGCCCGTCTTCGAAACGCCGCCCATGCGCGACACCCGCCCGCTGGCCGGACAGGTCGCCGTGGTGACGGGTGCGGCACGCGGCATCGGCGAGTCCATCGCGACCGTCCTGGCGCGCGACGGTGCGCATGTCGTGTGCGTCGACATCCCTTCCGCGCAAGACGCGCTGACCACCGTCGCCACGCGCCTCGGCGGCAGCGCCCTCACATGCGATATCGCGTCGCCGGAGGCCGCCGCCACACTGATGGCGCATCTCGCGACGCATGCACCGAACGGTCTGGACATCCTCGTACATAACGCTGGCATCACGCGCGACAAGACGATTGTTCGCATGACCGATGCGCAGTGGCAAAGCGTGCTCGACATCAATGTCGGCGCACCGCAGCGCCTCAATGCCGCGTTGCTCGATGCCGGTGTGCTGCGCGCGAACAGCCGTATCGTCGGTGTCGCTTCCATCAGTGGCATTGCGGGCAATCGCGGGCAGACGAACTACGCCGCATCGAAGGCGGCCGTCATCGGGATGGTTGAGGCGTGGTCGCCCTTGCTCGCTGGGCGCCATATCAGCATCAATGCCGTCGCCCCCGGCTTCATCGAGACGCAGATGACCGCTGCGGTCCCGTTCGCCATTCGCGAAGCCGGACGCCGCATGAACTCCCTCGGACAGGGCGGCCAGCCCGTCGACGTGGCCGAAGCCATCGCGTGGCTTGCGCATCCCGCCTCGGGCGCGCTGACGGGACAAGTCGTGCGCGTGTGCGGCCAGAGCCTGCTGGGAGCATGACGATGCCGAACGACCGACCGCGTGATCCATCTGACAGTCCGAACATTGCCGTCGCCACACAGCTGAAGCAGGTCACGTATCTGCCGTCGCCCCTGCATCTGTACTTGCGCGCACTGATGACCTCGCGCAAACCAGCGCGCGCGCAGCCGATGCCACCGTTGGCTTTCGAGCGGCGCAACGTGCCACTGGACGGTGAAGACATCGCCCGCTACGCACGGCTGTGTGGCTTCGCACAGACGACGGGCGTGCCGCCCACGTGGCCGCACCTGCTCGCCTTCCCGCTTCACATGCTGCTGATGACCGACCGTGCTTTCCCATTCGCCATGCTCGGTATGGTGCATCTGGCAAACCGGATCCGGCAGTTCGCGACGCTGAACGTGGGCGAACGTCTGACGTTGGATGTGCGGTGCGGCCCGCTGTCCGCACACGACAAAGGACAGGTATTCACGGTGGTCACGACGGCGCGTCGCGACGACATCGTCGTGTGGATCGGCGAGAGTCTGTACCTGCGCACCGGCGTGCGCGACGCACTCGGCGCCCCCTATCAGGCACAGTTGAGCGCCGATCCGTCACTGACGAAAGCGGAGACCTGGGCAGTCCCGGCGGACCTTGGACGTCAATATGCGCGCATCTCGGGCGACTACAACCCGATCCATCTGTGGCCGCTCACGGCGAAGCTGTTCGGCTTTGTGCGCCCGATCATTCACGGGATGTGGAGCTTCGCGCGAACGCTCGCGGCTGTGCTGCCAGACGACGTGAGCGCTTCCGGCCCGATCGATCTGCTGGTGGAATTCAAGACGCCCGTGCTGCTGCCCGGCGACGTCACCTTCTGGCGTGCGCCACCCGCACAACCGCATGTGCAACCGGACGCTCATCCGCGTGCTCAACATTTCGAACTGCGCGACGCTGCAGGCACCGTCCCGCATCTGCGCGGACGCTGTCAGCCCATCGGCGGCGCGTCTTCGGCCCAGCCCTCTTCGTCTTCCTCATCCTCACAGACCCATCTCCCGGACCAGCCATGAGCGCCCTCAAACCCACTGCGCCCGCCCCCGCCTTACGCCGCGTCGCGATCCTCGGCGGCAATCGCATTCCCTTCGCGCGCTCGAACACGGCCTACGCCACGGCGTCGAATCAGGACATGCTCACGGCCGCGTTCCAGGGTCTCATCGACCGCTTCGATCTGCACGGCCAGACGCTCGGCGAAGTCGCGGCGGGCGCCGTGCTCAAGCACGCCCGCGACTTCAACCTGACGCGCGAGTCGGTGTTGTCGACCACACTCGCCGCGCAAACGCCCGCCTACGACGTCCAGCAGGCCTGCGGCACAGGTCTTGAGACAGCAATCCTCACCGGCAACAAGATCGCACTCGGTCAGATCGACGTGGCGATTGCCGGTGGCGTCGACACGGCATCGGACGCGCCCATCGGCGTCAACGAGAAGCTGCGCAAGATCCTGCTCGAAGCGAACCGTCAGCGCAGCACCGGCGGCAAGCTTGGCGCGCTGGCGAAGGTGCGTCCCGGCATGTTGTTCAACCCGGCGCTGCCCCGCAACGGCGAGCCACGCACGGGCCTCTCGATGGGCGAGCATTGCGAGTTGATGGCAAAGCGCTGGGAAATCGAACGCGCCGCGCAGGACACGCTCACGCTCGCCAGTCACGAGCATCTGGCGCAAGCGTACGAGCGCGGTTTCTTCCTCGATCTGATGACACCGTTTCGCGGCCTGCAACGCGATAACAACCTGCGCCCCGACCTCACGCTGGAGAAGCTCGCCAGCCTCAAGCCGGTGTTCGACCGTAGCGCTACAGGCACGCTCACAGCAGGCAACTCCACGCCGTTGACCGATGGTGCGTCGTGCGTGCTGCTCGCGAGCGAAGACTGGGCGAAGGCGCATAACCATCCGGTGCTCGCCTATCTGACGTACTCGCAAACGGCGGCCGTCGACTTCTTCAATCCGGACGAATCGCAGCGCGAGGGCTTGCTGATGGCTCCGGCCTGCGCGGTGCCGCGCATGCTCGCACAGGCGGGACTCACGTTGCAGGACTTCGATTTCTACGAAATTCACGAGGCTTTCGCTGCGCAGGTGCTTTGCACGCTGAAGGCATGGGAAGACCCCGCGTACTGCCGCGACAAGCTGGGACTGTCCGCGCCGCTGGGCAGTATCGACCGTCAGCGACTGAACGTGAACGGCAGCTCGCTCGCATGCGGCCATCCGTTCGCCGCCACCGGCGGGCGCATTCTCGCCACCCTCGCCAAGCTGTTGTCCCAGCGCGGTGGCGGCCGCGGCCTCATCTCGATCTGCGCGGCTGGCGGTCAGGGTGTCGTCGCAATGCTGGAACGATAAACACAACAGCCACAAAACAACGAGCAAAGCCACACAGGGGAAGTTGCAAACGCCGCCGGGCGAACGACAGCGAGCCGACAAAAGATCGGCCACATCGCGATCATGGCGGCGCATAAAAATGCAGAAAACTTCAACGGAGACAACGATGGATCAAGCCGTTCAGCAGGAACGCGTGTGGCTCAGTGCCTACCCTCCCGGGGTACCTGCCGACATCGACGTCAATCGCTATGCATCGCTCGTGCAGGCGTTCGACGAATGGATCGAGAAGTACCGCGACCGCATCGCTTTCGTGAGTCTCGGCAGTGAGATCACGTATGGCGAGGTGTCCCGTCAGGCCCATGCCTTCGCCGCGTGGCTGCAAGCGCAAGGCGTGAAGAAAGGCGAGCGCGTCGCGCTCATGATGCCCAACTGCTTTCAGTATCCGATCTGCCTGTTCGGCACCCTCATTGCCGGTGCTGTCGTCGTCAACGTCAACCCGCTGTACACCGCACGCGAACTGAAGCACCAGTTGCAGGACAGCGGCGCACAGACCATCGTCGTCTTCGAGAACTTCGCCAAAACGCTGGAGGAAGCGTTACCCGGCACCGAAGTACGCAATGTGCTGGTGACGCAGATCGGCGATCTGCTTCAGCCGGGCGCGAACATCAAGGGACATGCCGTCAACTTCCTGATGCGGCACATCGCCAAGCAAGTGCCGCCGTATCGCTTGCCGCAGGCCGTTGCGCTGCGTCAGGCGCTTGCGAGCGGCGCAAAGCTGAAGGCCACGCCGGTGCCGCTCGTGCGCGAAGACCTCGCCTTTCTCCAGTACACCGGCGGGACAACCGGTGTCGCCAAGGGCGCCATGCTCTCGCACGGCAACGTGCTGGCCAATCTGCTGCAAACGGAGGCGTGGGCGGCCGATCAGCTCGACGGCGACATCGAAGTCAATCTGTCGTTGTTGCCGATGTATCACATCCTCTCGCTGACGTTGAACTGTCTGGTGTTCATGAGTCTGGGCGGACGCAACATCCTGATTGCGAATCCGCGCGACGTGAAAAAAGTCGTCTACATCATTCGCAACGAAACGTTCACGGGCGTGACCGGCGTCAACACGCTGTTCAACGGTCTGCTCGAGAACGCCGACTTCCGTGCACGCGACTTCTCCAAACTGAAGCTGTCGCTCGCTGGCGGTATGGCAACGCAACGCGCGATTGCCGAGCGATGGAAGCAGGTCACGGGCAAGCCGATCATCGAAGGCTACGGCCTCACCGAATGCTCCCCCATTGTCACGATGAACCCCGTGGACATCGAGCACATGGACACGGTCGACTTTTCCGGCTCCATCGGCCTGCCCGCGCCGTCGACCGACGTGCGCTTCAAGCGCGACGACGGCACGTGGGCACCCATCGGCGAGCCGGGCGAGTTGTGCGTGCGTGGGCCGCAGGTCATGCGCGGCTACTGGAATCGTCCCGAGGAGACGGCCAAAACGTTCGACGCCGATGGCTGGCTGATGACCGGCGACATCGGCGTCATGGACGAGCGCGGCTATGTGAGGCTGATCGACCGCAAGAAGGACATGATTCTCGTGTCGGGTTTCAACGTTTATCCGAACGAGGTCGAGGACGTGGTGATGCTCCACCCCGGCGTGCGCGAAGCCGCGGTCGTCGGCGTGCCCGATCCGGTGGCTGGCGAGCGCGTGAAGCTTGTGGTCATCGCCAAGGACCCGACGCTCACCATCGAAGCCATGGCCGCGCACTGCCGCAAGCATCTGACCGCGTACAAGGTGCCGCGCATCATCGAATTCCGTCAGGGCGAACTGCCCAAGTCGACGGTCGGCAAGATCCTGCGGCGCGAGCTGCGTGAACCGGTCTCAGGGAGGTAGCGAGAGACTCACAGCACCACATGGAGATAAAGGGAGATAACAATATGAGAATGACATTGACGCTGGCCATGCTGCCCGCTGCACTGACTTTCGGTGCGCTCGCGGGCGTGCTGGCTCCTTCCAGTGCGCTCGGGCAGGCGAGCGCACCCGCCACATCGACGTCCACGTCCACCGCCGCCCCGGACGCAGACACCGCGAAGCTCGCCGCCCTGCCCGTCGCAGCACAAACGCAATGGCTCGCACGCACGATCAAGAGCGGCGAACTGGCGAAGATGCCCGACGAGCAGATCGTCGCCAGCATCCAGGCCATCCAGCCGGAAGCGCTCGTGCGCTTTCTGAAGGCGGAGGCCTCGGCATTGCCGGAGTATCAGTACGAATTGACGCGTCACGAACGCATCAACAATCAGTGGCAGACCACGCCCGACCGCATGCTCGTGAAGATTCGCGAGAACCCGTTGCAGATCTACGCGAAGTGGCAGCCTGACGGCGCGCACGCCGGGCAGGAAATCATCTATGACGAGACGAAACGTCCCAAGGAGATGTACGGACACCTTGGCGGCATCCTCGGCTTCACGTCGATCTGGAGCAGCATTGACGGCTCGCTCGCCCGCTCGCAGTCGAACCACACGGTGCGCGATCTCGGTTTCGCCTTCATCGCCGATCAGATTGCACACGACGGCAAGAGCTTTCGCGCCGCCGGACTTTCCGAGAAGCCAGCGAAAATATCGGTCTCCGAATCGAATGGCGTTCGCGTGCTGGCACTGGAATGGGAGGCCCCGTCCGGGCCGCCACAGCACTACGCCAACAAGTCCCGCGTGCTGCTCGATCTGAAGACGGGCAGACCGCGAGGTATCGAAGCGTGGGACGCCGCCGGGCAGAAGGTCGAGGAAATGCGCTTCGAGAAGGTGCGCAAGGAGCAGTGGACGGACGCCACGTTCGACCCGAAGAACCCCGACTACAAGTTCTGACGCAACCTCCGTCCAACACATGCCGCAAGCACGACGAAAGCCCACCACCCTGAATCTAGGGTGGCGGGCTTTTCGCTTATTCGCTCTTCAGACACCGGCGTCTTGCAAAGAAGCCGCCGGATCACCGGTGACCGTTCAGGTCTGCGGCAATTCGATCTTCACTTCGAGCACTTCCAGGTTGTCCTGATGCTCGACGCTGACCTTGATGTCGTCTTGCGCGATTTTCACGTACTTGGAGATGACGGCGACCAGCTCGCGTTGCAGTGCCGGCAGGTAATCGGCAGGCGGCGACGAGCCCGTGCGTTCGTGCGCCAGAATGATCTGCAGGCGCTCTTTGGCAACGGCGGCGGTCTTTTTCTTCTCCCCCAGGAGGAAAGACAGGAAGGACATGGGCGCTCCTTACTTCGAGCCGAAAATGCGCTGCAACAGGCCCGGCTTTTGATAGTCGGTAAAGCGCATGGGCTTGTCTTCGCCCTTGAATCGGCTTACCACGTCGCGATACGCATCGGCTACGTCCGTGCCATCCAGATGGATGGCGGGCGTACCCTGGTTCGAGGCATGGAGCACCGACTCCGATTCCGGAATCACGCCGATGAGCTTGATTCGCAGAATTTCCTGAATGTCTTCCAGCGACAGCATCTGGCCGTCGTTGACACGTTTCGGGTTGTAACGGGTGATGAGCAGATGCTCCTTGATCGGCTCGCTGCCATCGATGGCACGCTTCGTCTTCGACGACAGAATGCCCAGAATGCGATCCGAGTCACGGACCGACGACACTTCCGGGTTCGTCACCACGAGCGCTTCGTCGGCGAAGTGCATCGCGAGCAACGCGCCCGATTCGATACCGGCCGGCGAATCGCACACGATGTATTCGAAACCCATGTCGGTCAGGTCTTTGATGACCTTCTCGACGCCCGCTTGCGTGAGTGCATCTTTGTCACGCGTTTGCGAGGCGGGGAGGATAAACAGGTTCTCGCAGGACTTGTCCTTGATGAGCGCCTGATTGAGGTTGGCTTCGCCCTGAATCACATTGATCAGGTCATACACCACGCGGCGCTCGCAACCCATGATGAGGTCGAGATTGCGCAGGCCGACGTCGAAATCGATGACTGCCGTCTTGTGCCCCTGCAAGGCGAGGCCGGCGGAAAAGCTGGCGCTGGTTGTCGTCTTGCCGACACCACCCTTGCCAGAGGTCACCACAATCACTTTTGCCATCTGTCGATGCCTTCCCAAACTTGAGGATGAAATTAGCTACGAATCACTTGAGCCCGAGGGGCTCGAAAATCAATTTGTCGTCTACCAGCCGCACCTGCACCGAGCGCCCCTGAACATCGGGCGGCAGTGCATATTCGCCGGTCCGGTAAATACCGGCGATGGAAATCAGCTCGGGCTCAAGACAGGTACAGAAGATGCGCGCGTCGAGCTTGCCCTTCACCCCTGCCAGTGCCCGCCCCCGCAGCGGCGCGTAAATGTGAATATTACCTTCCGCGATCACCTCGGCCCCATAACTCACCAGATCGAGGATGATCAGGTCGCCCTTCGCATAGACCTGCTGACCCGAACGCAACGGCTTGTCGATGATGGTTGAGGGGATGGAAGAGGCCTCAGAAACCGCCGGTGCCGCGGCAACAGACACTACCTCGGCGCTTGCCTGCGGCGCTGACTCATCGTCGCGTGCCGTGCGCGGCGCACGGCGCTCGTGGCGCTCGTGACTATCCAGAAGTGGCAGACCGTCGGCCACCGCCCAACCCGCTTGTTCCGTGTTGGCGACGACCCCGATCGGCTTCATGCGGAATTCCGCCAGCATTTCGGCCAACGCAGGCACGGCGACGCGTTCGTTGCCGGCCAGACGCCGTACGTCGATGGCGACGGTGTCGCCAGCAAAAAACTCCGGGGTCGCTTCGAAACGTTGCGCCAGTTCGGTGCGCAAGGTGTCCAGTTGAGGCGTCTTGACTACGAAATGCAGCGTGTCTACAGCACCACTGCGTAACTCGAAGTACGGCGTTTTCTTTTGCGGCATGTCAGGTTGTTGTGCGCGATTGCTGGCAAATTGGGCCATTCTACCGTCCCTTGACCTCCAGCAAACCGCTAATAAGCGGGGCAACCCCCGGGCACCCCCGCAAATTGCCCAAAAAGCACCATTGCCGCAACGCAGCAGCACGATGCATTTTGAATACGTTTATTGCGTTGCGAAATGCTAGACGATTGACATGCCAATGTCATCAGCAAAGCCTATTCTCTGCGTGGGAAAGTCCAACACGAGAAGTGCTGCAAAGCAGCATCGAAAGTACGAATTTTGTCGCGCAAGCGTCTTTTTCGTGACCTATCCTTAAAGTCCCTGACGAGGGACCCCCTGTGGAACCGCAAACCGGGAGACGAAGATGCTGAGTCATCATGAATTTGCCACCCTGATGCTGGTGAAGGATGCTCCGGAGCAAGTGGAGCTGGATCGCCCTGACCTCGAATCGTTGCTTGAGAGCAAACTGATCGAGTGGGAAGAGTTGGAGACGGGAGCGAAGTCACCCCGCCTGACTGTTCAGGGCAAGTACTTCCTTCAGGCCGTTGCCTGAGCGCCCAGCCAGTTGTAGAGGTGTCAGTAGTCGCAAAAAAGCCCGCCGGAAGGCGGGCTTTTCATTTGTCCGGGCCATTCGCCCAAACTTCTCGCACGGTTCAACCGTGCCGGACGTCACGACGGTGGCGTCGCCACGTATGGCGCGCCGCCGGATGCTCCCGGCACCAGTTGCGATTCGCCAGCCAGGCCACTGCCGCGCCCACGACCAGCGCAATCACCAACGTCCCAATCAAGCTCCCTGTAAGCATGGTGGCCTCCTTTCTTCGATGTCACGGGATGGCACGACTTCATTCTAGGCAATCCCTATCGAAATAGGTACCCGAAAGTGATTCGGGTATACCGCGTTTGCGTGACATCAAAATGGATGCAGGTTGGACACCGGGAGGATGTGGCGGCGCAGCATTTTCGGGGCAGCACAGGCCTGATCGAGGGACCTCAGGCGATAGCGCCGCCCGCGTCGATCAGTACCGTGGAACCGGTTGCGCTTGGCGTACCGGCGAGATACAGGATCGTATTTGCCACGTCTTCGGCCGCGACGACACGGCGTGCAGGCAAACGCTCCGCTGCGTTGCGATACATCGCTTCGCGGTCCGCTTCGGCAAGCTTGTTCCACAGCGGCGTGGCAGTCAGCCCCGGTGACACGGTGTTGACGCGAACCGGCGACAACTCCAGCGCCAGCCCCCGCCCCAACGCTTCCACCGCAGCGTTGATCGCCCCCTGCACCACCGACGAAGTGTTCGGACGCACGCTCAGATACCCCGACGTCAGCGTGAGCGACCCGCCGTCCTCGATACGCGCGAACTTCGCCACGTGGTACGTCCCCCAGAACTTGCTGTCGAACGCCGCGTGCGCGTCGTCGAGCGAGAGCTTGCGCACCTGACCGGTCGGCGTTTGCGCCGCGGAAATCACGACGTGTTGCCACGGCGCGTGATCAGCGAAGAATCGCTCGACGGCGGCCACGTCGCCGGTGTCGAGCACGACGGCGCGCGCCGTGCTGCCGATGGTCGCCAGCGCTTCGTCGAGCTTCGCCTGACTGCGTGAGGCGATCGTGACGGCCGCCCCTGCCTTGGCAAACGCCTGTGCGGCGGCACGGCCAATGCCGGAACTACCGCCAATCACCAGCACGCGCTGGCCTTCGAAATTGAACATGGTATGACTCCAGAATGAGATCGATGAAATCGGAAGGGGAAGACAACTGCGACGTCGCAACTCGGAAGCAACGTCATGAGGCTATTGTGATCCTCGCCGCGCAAGACGATAATCCCCCGCAGAACTGAATCACTCTCTCCAAATAGTTGACAATCTCACCGCGATGATCGACCAGACACTGGATCTCACGCTCTTCGACCGAGTCGTCGCGACCGGCAGCATGTCGGCAGCCGCACGCGAGCTGGGCTTGTCACTCGCTGTCGTGAGCAAACGGCTCGGGCTGCTGGAGCAACGCCTCGGCGTGCGGCTGCTCAATCGCACCACGCGCAAACAGGCGCTCACCGAAGAGGGGCAGGTGTTCCATGCGTGCTGCCAGCGGATTCTGGCGGAGATTGCCGAGACCGAGCGACTGATGACGCGTCAGGCGGGTACGGTTGGCGGGGTGCTGCGTATCAGCGCTCCGCGAGCCTTCGGGCGTCGACATCTGACGCCGTTGCTAGTGGCGTTTCGTGAGCGGCATCCGGACGTGAAGGTGCATCTCTCACTGAGCGACCTGTGGGTCGATCTGGTCGCGCACGGCATCGACGTGGCGATTCGCGTCGGCACCCTGCCCGATTCAAGCCTTATCGCGCAGGAGCTGGCCCCCAATTACCGGGTGCTTGTCGCGTCGCCCGAGTATCTGAAACGACGCGGCACGCCCAAGGATGTCGGCGATCTGCGGCAGCACGACTGCATTCTGTTTGGCAATTCGCCCAACGGGGACTGGCGATTCGTATCGCAATCCGAAACATTACGCGTGCAAGTGCCGGATACCTACGTCGTGGACGACGGCGACACCGCGCACGAACTCGCCCTGCATGGCGCAGGCATCACACAGAAATCGATCTTTGACGTCGGCGACGATATCCAGGCAGGACGATTGGCACGCGTACTCCCGTCGCTTCGGATCCCGGCCGCACCGCTGCACGCCGTGTACCCGCATAGCCGTCACGTTGCGCCGCGCACGCGCGTGTTCATCGACTTCCTGCGCGACCAGTTGCGCGCGACATGGCGGTGGTCGCAGGATTAAGACGCGCGGCTTCGTCAGCGCCAGCCCTCAGTCGTTCGCGCGCCCCGCGTCGGACGCTTCAATCGCCTGACGCCCTGCCGCAAGCAGCGCCTCGGAAAGCGCAGGGTCGGCATCGACCACCGCGCGCGACAGGATCAACGAGCCGACCATCTGCGAGAATCGCGCCATGGCATTGCGCGTCGCCTGCTCCAGCGTTAGCCCCCGGGCAACGCCCGCCGCCGTCATCCGTTCGAGCGACGCCGCCAGCCCCTTCGCGTAGCACGCCTGCGCCTCCTCGCCGATGCGCGGCACGTCACCTGCGAACCCGGCCACCGGGCAACCGCACGCGACGTCGTCACGATGCGCCGTCGACAGATACTGCTCGACACCATCCTTCGAAGGGACAGCAGGATCGCCCGACGCTGCAAACGCCGACGCCTCACCCATGCCTTGCGCCATTCGCACCTCGTTGGCGGCCATTGCGCGCGCCATCACGGCCGAGACAAGCGCGTCCTTCGACTTGAAGTGGTTATAGAAACCGCCCTGCGTGAAACCGGCCTCCTTCATCAACGCCGTCAGCCCGACCGCATCGACGCCACGCTCGCGAAACAGCCGGTCGGCCGCGCTGACGATGGCCTCGCGGTTCTCTGCGGCCTGCTCTCTGGAAATACCCATTTACCGCTCCTCGTCTGACGACGGCGCAATCGCCGCTATCGGACTCATCGAAAAAGACAATGTCGATCACCATTGACACCAGCCTAACAATCTCGGCACAATGCAACGCAAATGACGATGGCGATCGCAATCGTGATGAAGTATAGCCGAAACCGGACGCCGTCCGCCTGACTGGCGCGGCCCACTTACCTTGCTGGAGCAGTGAAATGAAGATCAAAGATGCGGTTGTGTTCGTGACTGGCGCCAACCGTGGCCTGGGCCTCGAATTTGCCAAACAGGCGCTGGCGCTCGGCGCGAAGAAGGTCTACGCAGGGTCACGCGATCCGTCGAAGGTGACGCTGCCGGGCGTGATTCCCGTCAAGCTTAACGTCAATAACCCGGACGACGTCGCCGCCGCTGCACGACTCGCAGGCGACGTGACCCTGCTCATCAACAACGCCGGGATCGCTCGCCCGACCCAAGGCCTGACCAAGCCGGGCGCTGCCGAGCTGTTGCGCGAAACGCTCGAAACCAACCTGTTCGGCGTGCTGGCCATGACGCAGGCATTCGCCCCCGTCCTCGGCAACAATGGCGGGGGTGCCCTGCTCAACGTGCTGTCGATCGTGAGCTGGATCACGTCGACCAACATTCCCGAATACGCCATTACCAAGTCGGCCGCGTGGTCGCTGACGAACGGTGTCCGTCGCGAACTGAGCGCACAGAACACGCAGGTGATCGGCCTACACGCGGGCTACATCGACACCGATCTCACGAGCGGTATCGACGCCGAAAAGAGCGCGCCGTCCGACGTCGTGCGTCAGGCTTATGAGGCCATCGAGGCGGGTGCGTTGGAAGTGAGCGTCGACGACGCCACGCGCCAGGTCAAACAAGGACTGTCGCAGGGCGTCTATCTGATCGATCTGGAAGCCGAAGCGCAGTCCTGAAGCGGTCTCGCAAGAAGACACACTCGCCAACAAAAACGCCGCGACACCCTTTCAGGTATCGCAGCGTTTTGTCTTACGTGAGTCGTCGGCGAGCACCAAGGCTCACCAACGTTCCCGCTCAGCCAGCTCAGGCCGCCTTGTCCATCTGACGTTCACCGCCCACAGCTTCGACCAGATCGTCGAGCATGCGGGCGAGTTCGCCGGTCATGAGCGCGACGTCGGCATCGAACTTCTCGGCTTCGCCTTCCGCAGTCGGGTCGGCAGCGTCCTTGATGATGTCGAGCGGCGTAATGCGCTTGATGATGAACGCGTCGGTCAGCACGAACGAGATGCGGTCGTTCCACGTCATCGCCAGCTTCGTGCAGCGTTTGCCAGCTTCGATGTGCTGACGCACATCCGCGCCGTCGAGCGGGTGCGCCACGTAACGCACGGCCGCCTTCTCGTCGGTATTCGAGCGCAGCTCCACGTCCTGATCGACAGTGAAGCCGCCCGGCGCTTCATTGCCAGCCAGCCACGACGTCATCACGGACACCGGCGCTTCGTTGAGTTCGACGTTCTCGAGGATGATGTCCAGCGTCTTGAGCAGCAGGCTGCGCACTTCGTCGGCCTTGGCGGGCGACGCAGCGTCGATGACCAGCCAGCGATTGACCGGATCGATCCACACACGCGTGTCGCGACGAATGCCGAACGCACGCGGCAGCAACTCGTCCGTGACCTGCTCCTTGAGCTCGCGCATCTGCTTGCGGCCCGGCTTGAAGCCTTGCTGCTCCTCAAGCTCAGCGGCCTTGGCGCGCGTCACCTGATTGACGACGGTCGTCGGCAGCAACTTCTTTTCGGCCCGATAGGCCAGCAGAAACTGTCGATTGATGCTGTGCACGAGCTCGCCGCCATCGCGCGGCGGCGCCCAACCCTGCACTTGCATTTCGAGGCTGCCGCCCTCACGGAAGGCGTGCTTCTCGAGCGCCTCTTCCATTTGCGCGACGCTCATGGACCAACCGGCAGGAATTCGGTGCAACTGAAGATTCTTGAACCACATCGGCATCACCGCAAAATCAAAAGCATGGATTTTACCAGTGTGCAGAGGTGCAGCGAAGTGCGCTAACCCGAATCGTGCAACCAGACGTTACAGGAAGCGGTCGAGAATCTTGCGGCTGGGCTTGTCCAGCGTGCCCGTGTCGCGAATCAGGAAGTGAATGCCGTGGTTATCGGTGATGAGGAGCGTCTGCCCACCCAGACGGCGAATGTCTTCTTCGCCGCGCAGCACGAACGATGCTTCACCACGGTTCGTCTCGACGGTCCACGTGCTCGGCGTCGCATACGTCGACACGCCCTTGATGCGCAGCACTTCGGGCATGAACTCGCGCGCGGCAAGCTCCTCCGAGACGAGCACGCGCATGGCCGCAGGCAGCGCGTCGAGCGAGTCGAGCCAGACCAGCTCGCGCCCTTCCGTACTTACGAGCGCCAGCCCTTCGTCCGGTGCGGCAATCGGAAAGGCCCGCACGGGCACCACGCCTTCATGGGCGACGCCCTCGGCATCGGTCAGCACCAAACGGCCGAAGGCGTTGCGCGACAGGGTGAAATCGATCTGCATAAGAGTCTTCGCGAACGGTTCTGTTGACGGTCAGTCGGCGATTAGTTGATGGACAGCGGCTGTGCCGGTGCGGCAGTCACTGCCGCGACCGTGGCAGCGGCTTCGGCCGAGGCGATGACCTCGTCGACATCCGTATCGACATTGCGCTGTTGCGCCTGATAGAGCTTGTAGTACGCGCCTTCGCGGGCGATCAGTTCGTCGTGGTTGCCCACTTCGACGATCTTGCCACGATCGAGCACCACGAGCCGGTCGGCCTTGCGCAGCGTCGACAAGCGGTGGGCAATCGCGATGGTCGTGCGTCCCTTGACGAGGTTGTCGAGCGCCTTCTGAATTTCCTTTTCCGTAGCCGTATCGACCGACGACGTCGCCTCGTCGAGAATCAGAATTCTCGGATCGATCAGCAGCGCGCGGGCGATGGAGATACGCTGACGTTCGCCGCCCGACAGCGCCTGACCGCGCTCGCCCACGAGCGAGTCATAGCCGTGCGGCAGACGCAGAATGAACTCGTGCGCATGGGCGGCACGGGCCGCTGCGACGATCTCGGCGCGCGTGGCTTCTGGCTTGCCGTAAGCGATGTTCTCGGCAATCGTGCCGAAAAACAGGAACGGCTCCTGCAGCACCAGACCGACGTTGCGACGGAAGTCCGACACCGGCAGCGCGCGAATGTCTACGCCGTCGATCTGAATCGATCCTTCGGCCACGTCGTAGAAACGGCAGATCAGGTTCACCAGCGTGCTCTTGCCCGAGCCGCTGTGACCGACCAGACCGATCATCTCGCCCGGCGCAATGCGCAGATCCATGCCGCGAATCACCGCCCGGTTGCCGTAGCGGAAACCGATGTCGCGCAGGTCGATCGCGCCCTTCACTTCCTTCAGATGCACCGGATTGACCGGCTCCGGCACGTTCGAGACGTGATCGAGAATGTCGAAGATGCGCTTAGCGCCTGCGGCCGCCTTTTGCGTGACCGAGACGATGCGGCTCATTGAGTCCAGACGCGTGTAGAAACGGCTGATGTAGGTGAGGAACGCGGCCAGCACACCGACCGTGATTTCGTGTTTCGAGACCTGCCAGATACCGAAGATCCAGACGACCAGCAAGCCCACTTCGGTGAGGAACGTCACCGTCGGCGTGAACAGCGACCAGACCCTGTTCACCCGGTCGTTGACCATCAGGTTGTGGCGGTTGGCTTCCTTGAAGCGCGCGACCTCACGGTTTTCCTGCGCAAACGCCTTGACCACGCGAATACCCGGAATCGTGTCGGCGAGCACGTTGGTGATTTCCGACCAGATCCGGTCGACCTTCTCGAAGCCGTGACGCAGGCGGTCGCGCACCAGATGAATCAGCCATGCGATGAACGGCAGCGGCAAGAGCGTGACGACAGCCAGCCACGGATTGATCGACACCAGAATGACCGCCGTCATGACGATCATCAGCACGTCGGTCGCGAAGTCCAGCAAGTGCAGCGAGAGAAACACGCAGATGCGATCGCTCTCCGAGCCGATACGCGCCATCAGGTCACCCGTGCGCTTGCCGCCGAAATACTCCAGCGACAGCCGCAGCAGATGCGAATACGTTGCCGTGCGCAGGTCCGCGCCGATGCGCTCCGACACCTTTGCGAGCAGATACGTGCGCGCCCAGCCGAGCACCCACGCAACCAGACCGGCGCCCAACAGACCGGACAAATACATTCCCACCAGGTGGTAATCGATGGGTTGGCCGTTCTGGAACGGGATCAGCACGTTGTCCATGAGCGGCATCGTCAGATACGGCGGGATCAACGTCGCGCCCGTAGCGCAAAGCGTCAGCAGGAAACCGGCCAATAACTGAAAGCGATACGGCCGCGCGAAACGCCACAATCGAAGCAATGCCCATGTCGACGGCGGGGCTTCTACCTCGGGATTGCATTGCGGGCATTCGTCCACGCCGGGCGGCAGTTCCGCCTGACAGATCGGGCAGACGCCCGCCTCTTCCACCTCATGCACCGCCGCGTGACCGGCCACGTGGATGTCGCGCTGACGCACGATCGTGTCCATCAGCGTGAGCGCCGCCGGATTGTGGCCGAGCGTGTAACGCCAGTTCACCAGCTTCTGCCGCGCATCGCACAACTCCAACGAGCCCACGCCCGCGTGGTCCGTATGCGTGAGCGACAGCCCCGCATGATAGGGCCACGATTGCCACTGCGACTGACTCGACCCGCCATCGCGCCGCGCTTCGCGCGCCATCACCCGACGCTCGGTCGCCACGACCACGCCCCGGGCGAAGTGCAACTGGGCGTCAAGATCGATGGGCAACCAGGCGAGCACCGTCTCGCCATCGGCAAGTTGCGCGGCGAGATCCGGGTACCAGGGTTCTGCCGCAGCGTTCCGGGCGGAAGCGGAAGACACAGGGGACGCAAGGGAGGTTTGCGCGGGCGAATCCGCAGAGGCGTCGGACGGAGTGGCGGCGGAGGTGTCGGTCATTGATGCGGCAGACGTGTCCTCAAGGGGCGGACATCGAGGCAAACGGAGAAGAATCGACGCGGACTTTCCCTGTCAGGTCCGCAAAATTGCCGCAAGTATAACCACAGCGACGCTTTTTGCGGCACGGAGTTCCCGCATGACACGGTGCAACATCGAAATATTGTTGCGGGTGTCAACCGTTCACGGATTTTTTGCGTTAAGCATCCAGTTAACTGAAAGAGCGCGACCGGCTGTGCCGCATGAAATCGGCCTTGCCGGCTTTTGTGTACCAGCCCTGACGCGTGAATTAAAGCCTTAGATGAAAAAGAAAGACATTGAGATTTTCGATGTCCTGTCGCTGCGCGGACCGAATATGTGGACATATCGGCCGGTGCTTGAGGCATGGGTCGATATCGGGGAATTGGAAGAGTTCCCGTCTAACAAGATCCCGGGGTTCCCCGAGCGGCTGTCCGAATGGCTGCCGACGCTCATCGAACACCGTTGCAGCATCGGCGAGCGCGGTGGCTTCCTTCAGCGCCTTCGCGAAGGCACGTGGCCCGGCCACATTCTCGAGCACGTCACGCTCGAACTTCAGAACCTCGCTGGCATGCCCGGCGGCTTCGGCAAGGCACGCGAGACCCCGATTTCGGGCGTCTACAAGGTGATTGTGCGCGCCTGGCATGAAGACGTGACCCGCGCCGCCCTGTTTGCGGCCCGCGATCTGGTCATGGCTGCCATCGAAGACCGCTCGTACGACGTCGAAGCCGCCGTCGAAGAACTGCGCGGCCTGGTCGACAAACACTGTCTCGGCCCGAGCACGGCGTGCATCGTCGACGCCGCCGACGACCGCGACATCCCCCACCTGCGTCTGTCCGACGGCAATCTGGTGCAACTGGGTTACGGCGCCGCCGCCCGTCGCATCTGGACGGCCGAGACCGATCGCACCCCCGCCATCGCCGAAAGCATCTCGCGCGACAAAGACCTGACCAAGCAACTGCTCGAATCGTGCGGCGTGCCCGTACCGGAAGGCCGTCTGGTCGACAGCGCGGAAGACGCCTGGGAAGCCGCCGAGGAAATAGGCCTGCCCGTGGTCGTCAAGCCGTACGACGGCAATCACGGCCGTGGCGTGTTCATCAATCTCACCACGCGAGAAGAAGTCACGACCGCGTTCGGTGTGGCCCTCGAAGAAGGCAACGGCGTGATCGTCGAGCGCTTCGTCACGGGTCTGGAGCACCGTCTGCTGGTCGTGGGCGGTCGCGTCGTCGCCGCGGCGATGGGCGAAATGGCCTCCGTGACCGGCGACGGCAAGCACACCGTCTCGGAACTCATCGAGATCCAGATCAACAGCGACCCGCGTCGCGGCAGCGCCGAAGACCAGCCGCTCAATCGCGTGCGCATCGATTCGTCGGCGCGCCTCGAACTGAAGCGTCAGGGTTTCGACGCAGATTCCGTGCCGCCGGAAGGCAAGAATGTCCTGATCCAGCGTAACGGCAATGTCGCCTTCGACGTGACTGACCGCGTTCACCCGAGCGTGGCCGCCCATGCCTCGCTGGCCGCCCGCATCGTGGGTCTGGACATCGCTGGCGTGGATCTGGTCGCCGAAGACATTTCCCGTCCGCTCGCCGAACAGCGCGGCGCGATCGTGGAAGTCAACGCCGGTCCCGGCCTGCTCATGCACTTGAAACCGGCCGACGGCGCACCGCGTCCGGTCGGACGCGCCATCGTCGATCATCTGTTCCCCGATGGCGACGCGGGCCGCATCCCGGTTGTCGGCATTACCGGCACGAACGGCAAGACGGTCACGGCACGCCTGCTCACGCACCTGCTGCAACTGGCGGGCGAACATACCGGTCTCGCTTGCAGCGACGGCCTGTTCCTCGACAAGCGTCTGGTGCAAGGCGGCGACCGCGCCAACTGGGACGCCGCGAATCGCGTGCTGATGAATGCCAGCGTGACCGCTGCCATCTTCGAAAACGACAACACCGCCATCCTGTCCGAAGGCCTTGCCTACGACCGTTGTCAGGTCGGCATCGTCACGAACATCGACCGTCCGGACCATCTCGGTCAGTACTTCGTCGAAGACGTCGACCGCATGTTCAGCGTGCTGCGTACGCAAATCGACGTTGTGCTGCCCGACGGCGTGGCGGTCCTCAATGCCCGCGACCCGCTGGTCGTGGAAATGGCCGAGCTGTGCGACGGCGACGTGATCTTCTTCGGTCTGGACGAGCAACTCCCGGCCATCGTGGCGCACCGCGCCGCCGGTAAGCGCGTCGTTTTCGTGCGCGACGGTCAGGTGATCCTCGCGACCGGCACGGAAGAAACCGCCATCGGGGCGACGGCCAACATGCCGCTGACCTACGCCGGACGCGTCGCCTTCCAGATCGAGAACGTGCTGGCTGCTGTGGCCGCCGCGTGGTCGATGGGTGTAGCGCTGGATATCCTTCGCACCGGTGTGACGACGTTCGACGTCGGTCAGGTCGATGCCCCGGGCCGCTTCACGCTGTTCGAGAAGCAAGGCGCGACGGTGATCGTCGACGACGCGCATAACGCCCCGGCCCTCACCGCACTGGCTGCCGCCCTCGCCACCCTGCCCGCCGATCGCCGCGCCGTGGTCTACGGCCCGGGTGCAGACCGCATGGACGAAGACCTTCAGGCCGAAGGCAAGCTTCTGGCGCAAACGTTTGATCGCGTGGTGCTGTGCGACGACTTGAGCATTGCGCGCAAGCGCGAGTCGTCCGAGTCACGCGCTCAGCTGCGCGCAGGCATCGACGCCGCCGGTCGCAAGGTGCAGGTGACGGACGCCGGTGAACGCCGCGCCGCCGCCGAGGCCGCGCTGGCCCAGCTCGCGAGCGGCGATCTGCTTGTGTTGCAGGCCGACGAAGGCGGTGCAGCCGCGATGCTCGATCTCGTCCATTTGTGGATGGGTCAGCCGATGCGCGCGCTGGCAGCCTGAGTCAAAGGCACTGAAAGTTGAATGTCGAGCGGCGGACGGTAGACAACTCTTCCACCGCCGTCTCTATATATAGATAGTCACCAGATACCTAGGGTCTGTTCACCTGTATTCTGGACTCGTGTTGCCTGGCCAAAGGGGCGAACGCAAGGAATGAGCCGAAGCGAATATCGGGAATATTCGCGAGGGTCATGACGCGGCGATCGCCCCTTTGGGTAGGCAACCCGGAGGGAACGTGCCCTACCGGCCGTCTGGCGGCGTTACCCGCAGCTTGCTTGGAGCGACCAAGCGGCGCTGCGGGTGCCTTGCCAGCCAACCGGTAGAACACGTTCACGAGCCCTGAATACAGGTGAACAGACCCTAACCACAGTCGTTTTTCTCGCCACGCATCTGCCATATTGAGATATACAGGGACGCGAAGTGGACAGACAGGGATTGCAATTTATGGAAGTCTCCCGCATCCGCGCATTGCGCGGGCCGAACCTCTGGAGCCGTCACACCGCCATCGAGGCGATTGTGACGTGCACCGATCTGGAATACTCGATCGGCAATCTGGCCGGTTTCGAGGCCCGACTGCGCGCACGCTTCCCCGAGCTGCCCGCGCTCACGCCCGACGCTGAAGAGCGCCCGGTCTCGCTGGCCGACGCGCTGGCGACCACGGCGCTGCATCTGCAAGCCGCCGCCGGTTGCCCGGTGACCTTCAGTCAGACGACGCAAACCATCGAACCGGGCACGTTCCAGGTGGTGGTGCAGTACAGCGAAGAGCCGGTGGGACGCCTTGCCTTCGACCTGGCCCAGCAACTGATTCACGCCGCCCTCGAAGACGGCCCGTTCGATCTGGCCGATGCCCTCTATCGCTTGCGCGATCTGGATGAAGACGTGCGCCTCGGCCCATCGACCGGCTCGATCGTCTACGCCGCTGTCGCCCGTGGCATTCCGTACCGTCGTCTGACCGAAGGGTCGATGGTGCAATTCGGCTGGGGCAGCAAGCAACGCCGCATTCAGGCCGCCGAGACCGACCGCACGTCGGCCGTGGCCGAGTCGATTGCACAGGACAAGGATCTCACCAAGACGCTGCTGCATGCGGCCGGTGTACCTGTGCCGCTGGGCGGCACGGTGCGCGACATCGAAGACGCATGGAAGCTGGTGCAGGAAATCGACGCCCCGGTCGTGGTCAAGCCGCGCGACGGCAACCAGGGCAAGGGCGTGGCCGTGCGCCTGCGCACGCGCGAAGAGATCGAGAAGGCGTTCGAAGCCGCGCAGGACATCAGCCGCGACGTCATCATCGAGCGCTACATTCCGGGTCACGACTTCCGTCTGCTGGTCATCGGCAACAAGCTGGTGGCCGCAGCCCGCCGCGATCCACCGCAAGTCACCGGCGACGGCGTGCACACCGTGCGTCAACTGGTCGAGACGGTGAACGCCGACCCGCGCCGTGGCGAAGGCCATGCCACGTCGCTGACCAAGATTCGTTTCGACGACATCGCCCTGGCGACGCTCGCCAAGCAAGGCCTGAACGCCGATTCCGTGCCGGATGCCGGTGCGCGCATCGTTCTGCGCAACAACGCCAACCTGTCGACGGGCGGCACCGCCACTGACGTGACGGACGACGTCCACCCCGAAATCGCCGCGCGCGCCGTTGCGGCCGCTCAGCAAGTCGGTCTGGACATCGCCGGTGTCGACGCCGTGTGCGAAACCGTCATCAAGCCGTTCGAAGATCAGGCAGGCGGCATTGTCGAAGTCAACGCCGCGCCGGGCCTGCGCATGCACCTTCAGCCGTCGTACGGCAAGGGACGCGCAGTCGGCGAAGCCATCGTCTCGACCATGTTCGAAGACGGCGACGACGGGCGCATTCCCCTCGTGGCAGTCTCGGGCACGAACGGCAAGACCACCACGGTTCGCCTGATTGCCCACCTGATCGGTCAGCAAGGCCTGCGTGTCGGCATGACCGGCACGGACGGTATCTACATCAGCGGCCAGCGCATCGATACCGGCGATTGCAGCGGCCCGCGCAGCGCGCGCAATGTGCTGATGCACCCGGACGTCGACGCCGCCGTGTTCGAAACGGCGCGTGGCGGCCTGCTGCGTGAAGGTCTGGCGTACGACCGTTGCGACGTCGCCGTGGTAACCAACATCGGCATGGGCGACCACCTCGGCCTGTCGTACATCAACACGGTCGAAGATCTCGCGGTGCTCAAGAGTGTGATCGTGCGCAACGTCGCGCCGCGTGGCATGGCCGTGCTAAATGCCGCCGACCCGATGGTCGCGCGCATGGCCGACGCCTGCCCGGGCGACGTGACTTACTTCACGGCCGACGCCACGCATCCGGTGCTTGCCACGCACCGTGCCAAGGGTAAGCGCGTGGTCTACGTCGACGGCGCGCACATCGTGACGGCGCACGGCGGCGAAGAAACCCGTTACGCGCTGGCGGCGATTCCGCTTACGCGCAACGGCGCCATCGGCTTCCAGGTCGAGAACGCGATGGCCGCCATCGGTGCGGCATGGGCGTTGCATATCGACGCAGCTACGATTCGCGCCGGTCTTGCGACCTTCGTGAACGATGCTGGCACGGCCCCGGGCCGCTTCAACGTGTTCGATTACAAGGGCGCGACGGTGATTGCCGATTACGGCCATAACCCGGACGCCATTGCCGCACTCACGCAGGCCATCGAAACCATGCCCGCGCGTCGTCGCTCGGTGGTGATTTCGGGCGCGGGCGACCGTCGCGACGAAGACATTCGCCGTCAGACGGAAATCCTGGGCGGCGCGTTCGACGACGTGCTGCTCTATCAGGACCAGTGCCAGCGTGGCCGTGAAGACGGCGAAGTGATCCGCTTGCTGCGTGAAGGACTGGTCGACGCTCGCCGTACGAGCTACGTCGACGAGATCAACGGCGAGTTCGTCGCCATCGACACCGCCCTCGCCCGTCTGCAACCCGGCGACTTGTGCCTGATCCTCATCGATCAGGTGGACGAAGCACTGGCGCACATCGCGCAACGCGTGGCTGAGGCTGGCGCGCGCTAAGCGGTTATCTGGAAGCGCCTGGCGGCGGAATCTCCGGGCCAGGTGCTGACAGAATCATGTCGACGACCCCGGCACCTTCGATAAAGTCCCCGGCCTCGAACGCACGAGGCAATATGGGGTGCGGCCACTTCCGTTCGCCTCTGGACACGACGCCCGTCAATCGACGCGTCGGTGCAAGCCGTCGCATCGTGTGCGCCGTCACGAGATCGTAGATTCGAACACCGTTCGGCCGCTCCCCCGTGAGCATCAGCACCCACGCATCGCCTGGCGTGGCTTCGAATTCGTGGAACGAGATGGTGTCGCGCGCGTCCACGAATCTGACGACATAGTTTTCTCCCGAAAGCCCATGCTGCGAGGTGAGTTCGTCCAGCCGTCGTTCGATGGAGAACCAAACCAGTTGACGCAGATCTTGTGGTGCGCCACTAAGTTCGGCAACGTTGAAATAGTCTCGTGCGCGACGTCGATGGTGCGTAGCGAGCGCGGTGACTTCATCGCGACCGAGACGTTTGGGCCGATGCTCCACAAGGTAATCGGCGGCCAGGATATGAAGCAGTGCCGCACTGACAAGACGCTCCCGCGCGGCGAAAATCTCGGCGCATCGTTCGTGAAGCAAACACAAGCTGGCCAGATCGCTGTGGCTGGGCTCGCGCAGGCTGCCGAGTAGCGATTCGACGTCACACACTGCGGCGGCACGGGACATGCTCACAGCGGCCAGCTCGTAGTATTCGTGCGCGCGGGAAGTCTCGTTGGCTTTCGCAAAACTGGCACCGGCTTCGCGATACTGTGTCGCCGCCGCCTTGAGGGACGCCCCTTTCTCAAAGCAACTTGCCGCAATCGACCGGAAATTTGCGGCCTGCAGATATAGGCCTTCACTCTTCCGGGGCGCGACGTGGTGCGCCATTCGCTCATGCGTCCGTGCTAAATGCTCATACGACCGGGCAGCACCTTCGTCATCCCCCATCCGATCGAAGAACATGCAAAGAGACTCGTGAATGGCAGGCGTTTCGTCAACGCTTTTGAATGCGTCCAACAGGCTTATCGCAAGTTTGCGCACGGCCACCGGATCCACGCCATCCAACGGGTTCCCGTCGACACCGATCAACGCTGCCAGCAGGTGCCATGTCAGGTAGCGCTGATGAACTGCAACCCCTGGCAGGAGACTCAACGCGGTCGCGCCATCAGTCCGATCTTCAAGCCGCGCCGTAATCAGTTGCGTCACCTCGTACTGCGTCAAACCCAGCCCACGCCCTGGTAGCCCGACGCACATTACTGGACAGCGCAATCCGGTGCCAGGTATTTCCACTGCGATGAAATGGTTGGGCGTCATGTAGACCGACGTCTGCTCCGAATCCGACCAGCGGCTCACCATCTCCGATCTCACTTCGGGCGTGAGCGAACGAAGCACCTTACTTGCGCCAGCCGCTAACTTAACCGTACTTCTCAACAAATTGAGAACGTGGGCCATGCCGTTGACGGACGTACTCAAGTGCTGGATCACGAGCAGGTTCACCATCGATCCGCATTGAGTGTCGGCTTGAAAACACGTGCCCAGCGCGTTCCAGACATCCGACGCACTCAATCCCTGCACAAGACGCTCTATTGCAGCGTAGAAGCCGTGCGAGTTCGCTGCACAGGGTGCGATCTCTTCGTCGAATGCGCGAATCAATTCCGTCGACGATTCGCGCGATCGCTCGGATGGCGATTGGGATGCGGTACTTATCGATGCAGTAGTGCCTTGAAGCTCCATCACAGCCTCGTCCACTCGGTTGTCACGTTGGTTTCCGGCTGCGGCGTACTCTCGGGTATGACGGAACCTGCTGCGACCGTCCTAGCCGTCGCGGCCGTCAGCATGTCGAGCGCATCGATACCGTCGACGAAATCCGATGCGGTCAACGTCCGTCGCAAATATGGGTGAGAACTCCCATTCGACATCAGCGCATGCCGCGTGGTGCTAGTCATCAGTTCATAGACTTGATGAGATGCCGTGGATAAGCCTCTGCGCAACAATAGCCACTCGGTCGGCGCGCGCATGTCGAACTCCTCTGCCGAGATCACGTCGCTGTGGTCCTCGAACAGTATGCGGTACCCGTCGCCCTGAAGCCCCTCCGTCGTCGTGAAACAGTCCAATCTCGCATCGATGGCAGCCCGGATCAGGGAGGGAATATTCTCGTCGTACGCAGATAGTCCAACGGCGGCGAACGCCGCTTCCGCCTTCGCCACATGATCGGCAATCAGGGCGTCAAGGGCCGCAGCATTCACTCCGGCGTTACGCCCGAGCACGTCAAAACGGGTAACGACAAGTTCATGGACCATGGCGGCACTGACGTGAAATCCACGCACGGCGAAGACCTCCGCGCAGCGCGTGCCCAGCTTGCTCACGGCTCGGAAGTCGTCTCCATATATCTCGATGGCGTGGGCAAGTGCCGTCACCATCGGCGTGAATGTCTCGCAAGCCGACAGTTTTTCCGCAGCATTCGCGTAATTTCCGGCGGCCATCATGCGATCTCCGGCCGCCGCAAAAATCTTTGCCGCAGCCAGATACTGTTCGGCGGCTAGACGCGGCTGCGCAGCCCGGTCGTAGTGAAATGCCGCGCGGTGGCGCTCAATGCCGACGCGTAAGCCATTCGCCTTTCGGACATCCTCGCCGGACGCAAGCAGCGCCCGTACGATCCCGTCCGAACGCAGGTCTTCCGGCGGCGGCGTTTGCGCGCGTATCGTCGCGATCGCCTGCCTCGATTGGCCCGCCCGAAGGTCATCCCCCACCCAATGGAAGAACCGCGCAAGCGGCTCCCTTTCGGCCAGCGAACCGGTGACCTGCGAGCGTGCGTCGTGCGCCGCAGCGGCGACGCTACGCACCGCCTCCGGGTCAAGTCCGGGCAGCAAGCTGCCATCGCCTCCGACCGCCGCGCCGATGATGCGCAAGCTGGCCAACGCATGGTCCTGCGTGAACCCCGACATCAAGTCCAGCAACGTAGTGCCAGGAGGCGTCCCGTCAGGTCGCGCGAGCAACAACTGCGTGACCTCAGCCTGTGACAGATTCAACCCCTGGTGCGAAAACCCGGCGTCCATCAGCGAGAGACGAAAGTCCGTGCCCGGAATACCGACTGCGATGAACCCACCTTCCGTCACATGCACGCCGGTGTCTTCGGCGTGCGACCAGCGATTGACGATTTCCTCACGAATATGCGGTCTTAACGCGCTACAAAGTTGCGTAGCGACGGTGTCGAGCTGCGCGTCCGACACCTTGCGACGAACGTGTTCGAGACCAACCGATGTCGTGGAGATGTGATTGCGCACGAGCCGTTTGACGAACGCCGAGCGGTCGACGTCGCGCTCAAAGCAGTGCTTGATGAGTGGCCAGCCATCGTTCCCCGTGAATGCGGCTTCGACCCGCTCAATCGCTTTGGTGAGTTCGGCCGAGCCCGGAGAGCAGTGCTGCAGACGATCCTGCAACGTGTTCATCGACTGCGTCAGATGAGCCGATGACGATTCGCGAATCCGCGATGGGTGGAGCGCGCTTCTGAGCGATTGAATTGCGTCGACAATCATCGCACCCCTTCGCGCGACAGCGGATTCGAGGCGGTCAGCGGGCAGGTGTCGCGGTGAGAATCAGTCCCGCCGGGAAGTACCGGGGTGGGGAGATCCAGAGAGGGGTTGAACTGCATGGTGGTATTGAGCGGGGGAGCGGATAGGACGCCCCCCATCTGTTTGCGATGAAAGGGCCCAATTTTTCCATTGAGGCCATTTCACACGCGCGCAGAAATCGCTCAAACCACCACTTCTTGCGGCGACATTTCCGTGCCGTACGCCGCCCACCGAATATCGCTGTCGTCGGCCGCGGCCACGGTCGGTTTGCACTGCCCGGCCGTTTCGTCGAGCCCCTGAAGCAACGGGCAGCGCTCGAAGATTTCGGCGATGAAGTCGACAAATACGCGCACTTTGGGCGACAAATGGCGATTATGCGGGTGCACCGCCGAAATCGGCATGGGGGGCGGTTTCCATTGGTGCAGGATCTCGACCAGTTGGCCCGATTGCAGATACGGCAACGCCATGAAGCGCGCCAGTTGCACGGTGCCGAAGCCCGAGAGACCGAGTTGCAGATACGCCTCGGCGTCGTTCACCGCGACCGAGCCCTGCATGTGGATTTCGACTTCCTTGCCGTCCACGACGAACTGCTCTTCGATCACGCGGCCCGTGCGGCTCGAAAAATAGTGCACGGCCGTGTGGCGCTGAAGATCGTCCAACGTATGGGGCATACCCATGCGCTCAAGGTAAGCCGGTGACGCGCATGTCAGACTCTGAAACATGCCCACGCGTCGCGCGACGAGACTCGAATCCTGAAGCGTGCCCACGCGCAACACGCAATCCACGCCTTCCTGAATCAGATCGACGGGCTTGTCGCCCATGCCGACCATCAATTCGATTTCCGGATAGCGGTCGTGGAATTCGCACAGCGACGGCAGCACCACGAGCTTGCCGAGCGAGCCCGGCATGTCGATACGCAGCTTGCCCCGCACACGCTGGCTGCTTTCGCGGAAAGACGATTCCGTCTCTTCGATATCCGCGAGGATGCGCAGGCAGCGCTCGTAATAAGCCGCGCCGTCGGGCGTCAGGTTGAGTCTGCGGGTCGTACGCTGGAGCAAACGCGTGCCCAGATGCGACTCCAGATTCTGAATGATCGTGGTCACCGAGGTACGCGGCAACCCAAGGTTGTCGGCGGCACGCGAGAAGCTGTTCGCCTCGACCACCCGCGTGAAGACCTGCATCGCTTGCAAGCGATCCATGATATTTCCCCATTGAAGACACTGTTGCACTGGCCGAACGGACGAAATTCAGGAAATCTCGCCCCCGTCGCGACTGCATATGCTTATTGGTCGACGGCATAAGCCAATGCCCATAAGGCCGAGACCGATTAGTCGAGCTGGCCGAACAGTGTTGCCAAATTATAGGCGTTTATCCCAATGTCCGTGGCCTCTAGACTTCGCTCCATCGAATGTCATCAGAGGGGTATCGCTCGCGCGAACCCGAAGCCATATGTCAGCCAACGCCAAGTCGCCCTCGGGAAAGTCGGTACAACCGGGTAAAGCCGGTAAAACCGGCAAGCTGCTCAGCACCGACGACGGACTGCGCATCGAAGAGGTCAGCATTCCGGGCCATTCGGCGCCGGTCACGCTGCGCCTTTACCGGCCGGTCGGCCTCGCCACGCCCGGCGCTGCCGACGCACATGCCGGTCAGCCGGGTGTTGTTGTGCCGCTTGAAGCGCATCTGCCCGCCGTGCTGTATTTCCACGGCGGCGGCTTTTGCAAAGGCTCGCTGGACGATGGCGACGCCGCCGCACGCTACCTTGCGTCCAACGTCCCGGCGCTGGTCGTCTCGGTCGGCTACTCGCTCGCCCCCGAACACCCGTTCCCGGCTGCCCCCGAAGACGCTTGGTGCGCCGCTCTCTGGCTGCACCGTCACGCTCGCCGTTACGGCGCCAGCCCGCGCCGTCTGGCCGTGGCTGGGCACGACGCTGGTGGGAACATTGCCGCCGCTCTCACGATGATTGCCCGAGATCGGGGCGAAATCACCGTGTCGGCACAGGCCCTGCTCGCACCGCTGCTCGATCCCAGCATGACGCGTCTGGCCGACGGTCGCACGCCGAGCGACATCGAAGCCAGCGAGTGCGCCCGTTGCTATCGCGCTTATTTGCCGCACGCGACGCAGCGTCTGCATCCGTACGCCGCGCCGCTGGAATCGCGCCGTCTCGCGGGCCTGCCGCCCACGCTGATCGCCTCCGCCGAACACGACCTGTTGCACGTCGAAGCTGAAAAATACGCTGCCGAACTCATCGCGGCCGGCGTGCCGACAGAAGTTACGCGCCATCGCAGCGCGTCCCATTACGGCCTGGCCGCCCTGCCCGCAGCGCTGCGGGAGGTGGCCACCTTCCTGACACGTCGGCTGGCACCGCCTGCCACCGGCTCTACCCAGTGAGTCCAATCCGATCCCGGAGATTTGAATAATGACCACCCTCGCTCGCAAACCCGTACTTATCGCCGCTGCCGCCACGGCCGCGCTCCTGGCTATCGGCACGCTCACTGTCGTGCGCGTCGATGCCAGCACGCCCGCCGCGCAAGTCATGCCGACCGTCGAAGTCGACGTTGCCAACGTCCTTTCGCGCACCGTCACCGACTGGCAGAGCTACTCCGGCCGTCTCGACGCCGTGGATCGCGTCGATATCAAGCCGCTCGTGTCAGGCACCATCACCGCCGTGCATTTCAAGGACGGCCAGCTCGTGAAGAAAGGCGACGCCCTCTTCACGATCGACCCGCGTCCGTACGCTGCCGAAGTCGACCGTGCCGCAGCACAACTCGCGTCGGCGCAGGCGCGTGACGTCTTCACCAGCACCGACCTCGCGCGTGCGCAGCGCCTGATCGCGGATAACGCCATCGCGAAGAAGGACTTCGACCAGAAGGAAAACGCAGCACGCGAAGCCGTCGCCAACGTGAAGGCCTCGCAAGCGGCGCTGGAAACGGCCCGCATCAACCTCGGCTACACGCAGATCGTGGCGCCGGTGGCCGGTCGCGTCTCGCGCGCGGAAATCACCGTCGGCAACACCGTCTCGGCAGGCGCGCAATCGCCTGCGCTGACGACCGTGGTGTCCGTCTCGCCGATCTACGCGGCCTTCGACGTCGACGAGCAAACGTACCTGCGCTATCTCGCGAAGGACACCAAGACGAACGGCGTGCCGGTCGATCTGGGTCTCGCCAACGAGTCGGGTTATTCGCGCAAGGGCACGGTGTACTCGGTGGATAACCGCTTCGACACCACGTCCGGCACGATCCGCGTGCGTGCGCGCTTCGACAACGCCGATGGCGCGCTCCTCCCGGGGCTGTATGCACGGATTCGCGTCGGTGGCGGCGAGCCGCACCCGGCACTGCTGGTGGACGAAGCCGCTGTCGGCACCGACCAGAGCAAGAAGTACGTGATGGTGGTCGATCAGGCCAACAAGGCGCAGTACCGCGAAGTGCAGCTCGGCGAACGCCACGGCGGCCTGGTGGAAATCGCAGGCGGTCTGAAGGACGGTGAGCGCATCGTCGTCAACGGTCTGCAACGCATCCGTCCGGGCGACGCCGTCACGCCGAAGGTGGTGAAGATGGCCGGTGACACGGGCGACGCGCACGACATCGCGCCGACGGCCGTTGCAACGACCGCACCGTCCGGTACGGCCGACGCCGCCAAGGCTCCTGCCCCGGCACCCGCAGCCGCCGCTAACGACGCGCCGACGACCCAGAAGACTTCGCAAAACGACAGCAAGACGCAATCGGTCGCAGCTACGAAAGCCGTGGCAAAAACCGCATCGCGTTCGTAAGTTTGCAACGACTGTCGAGCACTTGATGCGAGAAATGCGCGTGCAGGCACACAGCAACATTGCACGCTGAACGACACCCCAGAGTTTCGTCATGAACATCTCAAAATTTTTCATCGACCGGCCCATTTTTGCGGGCGTGCTTTCGGTCCTCACGCTGCTGGCCGGCCTGATCGCCGTGTTCCAGTTGCCGATTTCGGAATACCCGGAAGTGGTTCCGCCGTCGGTCGTCGTGCACGCTCAATACCCCGGCGCTAACCCGAAGGTGATCGCCGAAACCGTTGCGTCCCCGCTCGAAGAGCAGATCAACGGTGTGGAAAACATGCTGTACATGCAGTCGCAGGCCAACAGCGACGGCAACCTCACCACGACGGTGACCTTCCGTCTGGGCACTGACCCGGACAAGGCTCAGCAGCTCGTGCAGAACCGTGTCTCGCAAGCGCTGCCGCGCCTGCCGGACGACGTGCAGCGCCTGGGCGTGACGACGATCAAGTCCTCGCCCACGCTCACGATGGTCGTGCACCTGATCTCGCCGAACGACCGTTACGACATGACCTACCTGCGCAACTACGCGCTCATCAACGT
Organism: Pandoraea sp. NPDC090278; assembly: GCF_044772185.1. Taxonomy (NCBI): domain Bacteria; kingdom Pseudomonadati; phylum Pseudomonadota; class Betaproteobacteria; order Burkholderiales; family Burkholderiaceae; genus Pandoraea; species Pandoraea sp. NPDC090278. The sequence goes on from NZ_JBIVYJ010000001.1 coordinate 1,585,290, forward strand.
CAAGGATCGCCTCTCGCGAATCAAGGGCGTGGGTGAAGTGCAGATGTGGGGCGCCGGTGACTATTCGATGCGTGTCTGGCTCGATCCGGCCAAGGTCGCACAGCGCGGCCTGACGGCGTCGGACGTGGTGCGCTCCATTCGCGAACAGAACGTGCAGGTGGCCGCCGGTGTGATCGGCGCAACGCCCGCCGGTCCGAATACGCCGTTGCAGTTGAACGTGAATACGCGCGGTCGTCTGAATACGGAAGAAGAGTTCCGCGACATCGTTCTGAAGACCTCGCCTGACGGAGCTGTCACGCACCTGAGCGACGTGGCCCGCGTGCAACTTGACGCGTCGTCGTACAGCCTGCGCTCGTTGCTCGACAACAAGCCCGCCATCGGTCTCGGTATCAACCAGTCGCCGGGCGCCAACTCGCTGCAAATTTCGGACGACGTCCGTGCCGCGATGGCCGACCTGCAAAAGGACATGCCCCCGGGCGTGGAATACCGCATCGCGTATGACCCGACGCAGTTCGTTCGCTCGTCGATCGAAGCCGTTGTGCACACGCTGCTTGAAGCCATCGCCCTCGTGGTGCTGGTGGTGATCGTGTTCCTGCAAACGTGGCGTGCGTCGATCATCCCGCTGCTCGCCGTGCCGGTGTCCATCGTCGGTACGTTCGCCCTGCTGCTCGGCTTCGGCTACTCGATCAACGCGCTGTCGTTGTTCGGGATGGTGCTAGCCATCGGTATCGTGGTGGACGATGCGATTGTGGTGGTGGAAAACGTCGAGCGGAACATCGCCGCCGGTCTCTCGCCGAAGGAAGCGACGTATCAGGCCATGCGTGAAGTGAGCGGGCCGATTATCGCCATCGCACTGACGCTGGTTGCCGTGTTCGTGCCGCTCGCCTTCATGTCGGGCCTGACGGGTCAGTTCTACAAGCAGTTCGCCATGACCATCGCCATCTCGACGGTGATCTCGGCCTTCAACTCGCTGACGCTCTCCCCGGCTATGGCCGCCCTGCTGCTCAAGGACCATCACGCCAAGCCGGATTGGCTCACGCGTCAGATGAACCGTTATCTGGGTGGCTTCTTCGGCGCGTTCAACCGTGTGTTCCATCGCGGCTCGGAAAAGTACGGTCAGGGCGTGACCCGCGTGATCGGTCGCAAGGCCGTCATGATGGCGATCTTCGCCGTGCTGCTGGGCGTGACGATGCTGTTGGGCAAGGTGGTTCCGGGTGGCTTCGTGCCCGCGCAGGACAAGGAATACCTGATCGCCTTCGCACAACTGCCTAACGGTGCGTCGCTCGACCGCACCGACAAGGTGATTCGCGATATGTCGGAAATCGCGCTGAAGACCCCTGGCGTGAAGAATGCCGTGGCGTTCCCGGGTCTGTCGGTGAACGGTTTCACCAACTCGTCGTCAGCCGGTATCGTGTTCGTCACGCTCAAGCCGTTCAGCGAGCGTAAGGACAAGTCGCTGTCGGCCGGTGCCATCGCGGCGAAGCTCAACGGCGAATACGCGAAGAACAAGGACTCGTTCATTGCCGTGTTCCCGCCCCCGCCGGTGCTGGGTCTGGGTACGCTCGGCGGCTTCAAGCTGCAAGTGGAAGACCGTGGCGCACTCGGCTACGAAGCGCTGAACGACGCCACGCAGGCGTTCATCAAGAAGGCTTCGCAGACGAAGGAACTGGGCCCGACGTTCTCGTCGTACCAGATCAACGTACCGCAACTGAACGTCGACCTCGACCGTGTGAAGGCCAAGCAGTTGGGTGTGCCGATCACCGACGTGTTCGACACCATGCAGATTTACCTCGGCTCGCTGTACGTGAACGACTTCAACAAGTTCGGTCGCGTGTATCAGGTCCGTGTGCAAGCCGACGCGCCGTATCGTGCGCACGCCGACGACATCGGCCTGCTCAAGACGCGTAACGTCAATGGCGACATGGTCCCGCTCTCGTCGCTGGTGAAGGTCTCGCCGACGTACGGTCCGGAAATGGTGGTGCGTTACAACGGCTACACCGCAGCCGACATCAACGGCGGCCCGGCCCCGGGTTACTCGTCGGGTCAGGCACAAGCGGCTGTGGAACGTATCGCGGCGGAAACCTTGCCGCGCGGTGTGAAGTTCGAATGGACGGACCTGACGTATCAGCAGATCCTCGCTGGCGACTCCGCGCTGTGGGTGTTCCCGATCTCGGTGCTGCTGGTGTTCCTGGTGCTGGCTGCACAGTACGAAAGCCTGACGCTGCCGCTGGCCGTGATCATGATCGTGCCGATGAGCATCATGTCCGCGCTGTTCGGTGTGTGGCTCACGCGAGGGGATAACAACATCTTCACGCAGATCGGTTTGATGGTGCTGGTGGGGCTATCCGCGAAGAACGCGATTCTGATCGTGGAGTTTGCGCGGGAACTGGAAATGCAAGGTCGTACGGCGATCGCTGCCGCTATCGAAGCCAGCCGTCTGCGTCTGCGCCCGATTCTGATGACGTCTATCGCGTTCATCATGGGTGTGGTGCCGCTGGTGACGTCGTCGGGCGCAGGTTCGGAAATGCGTCATGCGATGGGTGTGGCCGTGTTCTTCGGCATGATCGGTGTGACCGGTTTCGGTCTGATCCTGACGCCGGTGTTCTACGTGCTGCTGCGTACGCTGGCGGGCAAGAAGCCGCTGCATAGCGCGCACGCCTCGACCATGCCCGCCAACGTCAAATCCGAAGTCTGAAGGATGCCAATCATGCAAGCGCAATGGATGAAAAGAAGTCTGGGCGTCTCGGGTTTGCTCGCCACCCTGCTGGTGGTGGCGGGCTGCTCGATGGCTCCCACGTACGAAGTGCCGACGGTGACCGACAAGGGGACGCCGACGGCCTTCAAGGAAGCCGCACTGCCCGCAGGTGAAGCGGGCACGTGGAAGACGGCCGAGCCGTCGGAAGCGCTGGCGCGCGGCGAATGGTGGAAGGTGTTCGGCGACGCAACGCTCGACAAGCTCGAAGCCGATGCCTTGTCCGCCAACCAGAACCTGAAGGCGGCCGCCGCCCGCGTGCAGGAAGCGCGCGGCGTGCAGCGCCAGGCCCGTGCGGCATTGTTCCCGACGCTCGACGCTGGCTTCGGCCCGTCGCGTCAGAAGATCTCGCCCGCCTCGCAGTTGCAGCCGGACGGCACGAACATCGCGCCGTACACGCTGTGGCGTGCGCAAGCGAGCGTCGGCTATGAAGTCGATCTGTTCGGCCGTGTGTCGGACAACGTCGCTGCCGCCCGCGCGGACGCGGAGCAAAGCGAAGCGTTGTACCGCTCGGTGCAGTTGGCGTTGCAAGCCGACGTCGCGCAGAACTACTTCAATCTGCGCGAACTCGACGCCGAGCAGGCGCTGTACACGCAGACGGTCACATTGCGCGAAGAAGCGCTGAAGCTGGTGCAACGACGCTTCACCGAAGGCGACATCGGCGAGCTGGACGTCGCCCGCGCCAAGGCCGAACTGGCCACGGCGCAGTCCGACGCGCTGGCAGTTGCGCGTCTGCGTGCCGCGTCGGAACACAGCCTGGCGATTCTGCTCGGCAAGACGCCTGCGGAGTTCTCGTTCGCGCCCTCGCCGCTCGTGCCGGTCACTGTGCAAGTGCCCGCAGGTCTGCCGTCTGCGTTACTGGAACGTCGCCCGGACATCGCGGCGGCCGAGCGGGCGATGGCCGCAGCGAATGCGCGCATCGGTGTCGCGAAGGCGGCGTTCTTCCCTTCGCTGTCGCTGACCGGTTCGGGTGGATTCGAAGCGGCCACGCTGGGCGATCTGTTCAACTGGTCGAGCCGCACGTTCTTGCTTGGTCCGGTTGTCGGCGGTCTGCTCTCGATGCCGATTTTCGATGGCGGCGCGCGTAGCGGCAATCTGTCGCGTGCCCGTGCGCAGTACGAAGAAGACGTCGCGAACTACCGTCAGCAAGTGCTCGTGGCGTTCCAGGAAGTCGAAGACAACCTGTCGAATCTGCGTCTGCTCGCGCAGCAAACGCGTGCGCAGGACGATGCCGTGAAGGCGTCGGGCCGCGCCGCACAGCTCTCGCGCACGCAGTATCAGGAAGGCTCGATTGCGTATCTGGATGTGATCGACGCCGAGCGCACGGTGCTGCAAACACGTCGCAGCGCGGTTCAGTTGGCCGGTGCGCAAGCCGTGTCGACCGTCAACCTGATCCGCGCACTGGGCGGCGGCTGGGGCGATTTGCCCAAGCCGCCCGCCGACGGCGCACCCGCAGCCATACCGACGGCGAACGCGACTGGTGCAACGGTGGCGGCCCGCTGAGTGACGGCTTTGTGAGTTGAGTGGTATCGCGGCGCGTTGAAACGCGTCGTGAACGGTCGGGGCATGTTGTGTTGAATGACATGTCCCGGCAGCAGGCGCGGCGTTCTTCCCCCCGGGAACGTCGCGCCCTGATGGATGCATCGAACCGGCGGCCGCGCTCGTGCCCCCAAGACGAGAGGCGCGCTGACCTGCCCCCGACGCGTGCCTGGCGAGCCGCCGGTCTCGATGCGCCTCGTGCGGTGCGCTCGCACCGTCGAGCCCCATCCCAAAGGTTTCTTCCCTGCGTCCCTGCTTGCCCGGCGCATGCCCTATGTCAAACGACACCCGGCATGTCCGGGCTTTTTTTTGCGTTGCGATGGTAGGATGGACGCACGGCTTTCGTCTTTTTGGCCTCGTTTTCGTCATTTGCGCTGTTTTGTGCGCGATGCGAACGGCGCAAAGGCGACGGCCGTCGCTGGCAAGTCATCTCGAATGCTTCCCCCGCGTTCGGTCCCCCGACCCTACGATAAGGAGTGCAAATAATGAAGATGCGCAAGACACTGTCGCTGTGCCTCGCCGCCGGTCTGGCGGTTTCCTCTTCTCTCGTCCTGGCACAGGGCGGCCCGCCGCCTCAGGGTGGTATGGGTGGCCCGGGTGGCCCGCCCCCGGGACATCAGCCGGGTGGTCCGCATGGTGGTCCTCCGGGTCATGGCCCGCAAAAAGGTCCGCATGGTGGGCCGCCCCCGCAAGCCCAACGCGGCCCCGGCGACGATTCCGCGTGGCAGCATCCCGACTGGCGCAAGGGCGACCGCGTGCCGCAGCAATACCGCGATGCGCAATACCGCGTCGACGACTACCGTCAGTACCATCTCGACGCGCCGAAACGCGGCCACCACTGGGTGGGCGTGGGCGGCGACTTCCTGCTGGTCAACGGTTCGGGCGTGATCGTCCAGATCGTCGGCGGGCGCTGATCGCCGACCGACGCCCTGACCACTCGTCGGCGTCGTGAATTTCCGCTGACTCGCCAGCCGTACGGCAGGGCATCGCGCCCTGCCGTATTTCGTTGATGCTTCGTTTTTGCATGCGCCCCACTCCCGTCTCCCGCCCCGCCCAATCCCTCCTGCCTTAGCAAGCTTCACGCCCTTTCCGTCTCGTTTTCCTCGATTTGGTGCGCCGCTTTGATGCCCGCTGGCTTCGGGCGGTGATTTCGCTGCGTTGCAGCATTAAAATCACGCGCTCCTGCCCTCCCAATTCATCGATATACGATATATCATGCACAAAATATCAAGACGACGCCCCAGAAAGGTGCGTTCGATGGAGCGGGACGACATGGCAATGACACGACGTGATGTGAAGGATTGGATGGCGGGTTTTCTGCCCGCCGTGGTGGCCGTTCACTGGCGCGAGCGTCTGCGCGCAGGCATCGGTGCCCTATGCGGTATCGCCGTGACCGGCGGCCTGATGCTGTGGCTGCTCGGCCCCGCCTCCTACATCCCCTGGCTGGTCGCCCCGATGGGCGCGTCCGCCGTTCTGCTCTTCGGCGTGCCCGCCAGTCCTCTCGCGCAACCCTGGTCGATTCTCGGCGGCAATCTCGTGGCGGCTGTCGTCGGCGTGACGTGCGCCATGTTTATTCCGACGCCCGTCATTGCCGCCGCGACTGCGGTCGGTGTGTCCATCGCGCTGATGTTCACGTTTCGCTGCGTGCACCCGCCGTCAGGCGCGGTCGCCCTCACCGCAGTGCTGGGCGGCCCGGCGGTTCATGCGCTCGGCTACGGCTTCGTGCTCGAACCGATTGCGCTTCAGTCGGTCATGCTGCTTGGCTCGGCCATCGGCTATCACGCGATCACCGGCCACCGTTACCCGCACGCGATGAAGGCGCAGGCACCGGCGCGTCCGGTCAATGCGCAAGCGATTCCCGTGACGACGGCAGATGCCGAAAAGGCCCTCGCCCGTCGCAGCGAACTGCTCGACATCTCGGCCGACGATCTGGCCAGCCTGATGCGCGACACGCAGCGCGAAGCCTTCGCCCGTCGCGCCCAGGAACTGACGGCGGCCGACGTGATGGCCCCGCCGCTTGCCAAGGTACAGGCGCATGAAGAAGTCCCTGCGGCGTGGCGTCTGCTGCAACGTCATGGACTGGACGCCGTGCCCGTGGTCGATTCGGAAGCACGCGTCATCGGACTGTTGACGCGGCACGATCTGCACACGCGACGTGCGCGCCGTCAGAACTGGCCGCGCTTCGGCGTGTCGCTGGGGGCTGGCCAACGCCCGGCCGTTCGAGATCTGATGCAGGGCGACCTCAAATCGGCCACCGCGGGCATGCCGCTCTCCGAACTGGTCGCGCTCCTCTCGACGCAACGCCACGGCACCCTGCCTGTGCTCGACGATGCCGCCCGGCTCGTGGGCGTCGTCACGCACGCCGACGTGCTGCGCAAGGTCGTGAACGCCTGAAGCGTCCACCCTGCATTTGCCTGCGGTGCCGGTCCGGCGTCGCAGGCCGCCAACACTCCCCTACCACGATTGTCAGCCCTGAACCGATCTGCAAGAATGGCTGCGTTGTAACGCACTGACGCCGTACAAGCTTCGATCAACGAAGTGACCATCGCTCAGGGGGCGACATGGAACCGATAACGTTCAAGCAGTGTTTCGTAGGCGCATGGATCGACGGTTTTAACGCGTTACGTAATCGGCCGCTACTCAGTCTGATAGTGACCATCATTGTGCTCGTGTCATCGGCACTTGGCATCTCGCTGAAGCAACTCGCCAGCGCCGCCGCGCAAGGGGGCGACGCGATTTACCGCCTCAACATCGCGCTTATGTCGCTTGGCGTCGGACTCGTCAATCTGATCGCGTTCGCGGTACTTACCGTTCACATCCTGCGCTATGTCATCCTCGGCCCGGAAGTCGCCCGGCAATCGCCCTGGTACGGTCGCGACGTGTGGCGTTATATCTGGCTATCGCTGCAACTCGTGATCGCCATGATGATCGCGGTTTTCATTCCCGCATTTATCGTCGGCTTCGCCACGCGGATGAGCGGAAACAGCCATTCCTACGCCCTGCTCGCCACGTTCATCGCATTGATGGCTTGCGCTGCGGTCTTCGTCATCACGCGCATCTCACTCATTTATGCGCAGGTTGCGGTTGGACGCAGCAAACGCTGGGGCGCCGCGTGGCAGGATTCGCGCGGACACTTCTGGTCGATGTTCGGAACCGCATTCGTGACGTTCCTGCCGCTCTTCGGCACCGGTATCGTGATCACAGTGTTGCTGGCGGTGGTCCTCAAATTCATACCGGAAGTCACTGTTGCGGTACTCGGCTCCTTGATTCTGAAGACGGTGTTCTCGATTGCGTGGCTCGCCGTGGCTTGCGGCGTCGGCGGATGGCTGTATCACCGCTATGCCAATCAGTTACTGCTGATGGACGGCGCGCCGGACGATTTGTAAATCGCGACGCATAACGAAACGGGGCGCAAACTTTGCGCCCCGTTTTTCATTTCAATGACGTCCTGCGTCGTGCCGACGCCGCCGCCAATCAGGCCGCATTCGCCGCCGTCGCCGTGCTCCCATCGAGCGCACCGTAGCGTGCATATTCGCCAAGCCCGTCCGGCCATTGCGTGAGCACCTGAAAACCCGTCTCCGTGACGGCCACCATGTGCTCCCACTGTGCCGAGAGCGAGCGGTCGCGCGTGACGACGGTCCAACCGTCCGCGAGTTGCTTCGTATCCGGCTTGCCGACGTTGACCATCGGCTCGATGGTGAAGATCATGCCCGGGCGCAACGTCAGGCCCGTGCCCGGACGTCCGTAATGCAGCACCTGCGGATCGTCGTGATAGGTCGTGCCAATGCCGTGCCCGCAGTAGTCGCGCACGATGCTGAAGCCTTCGCGATGCGCGACCGACTGAATGGCGTAACCGACATCCCCCAGCGTCGCACCGGGGCGCACCGCGCGAATGCCTGCGACCATCGCTTCGTAGGTCGTGTCGACCAGACGCTTGGCCATGATGCTCGGCTTGCCCGCGTAATACATGCGGCTCGTGTCGCCGAACCAGCCGTCCTTGATGAGGGCGACGTCGATGTTCACGATATCGCCGTCGTGCAGCTTCTTGTCGCCCGGAATCCCGTGGCACACCACGTGATTGACCGATGCGCACACCGTCTTCGGATACCCGTGATAGCCGATATTGGCCGGGATCGCCTTCAGTTCATTGACGATGAAGTCGTGACAAAGGCGATCGAGTTCGTCGGTCGTGACACCGGGCTTCACATGCTCGCCGATCATCGCGAGCACTTGTGCGGCCAGTTCCCCGGCATGACGCGACAGGGCAATTTCTTCGTTCGAGCGGATGACAACGCGTTCGCGCACCATTAGGCCACCTTATTCATGACGGTGACGGGTGCACCGGTTGCTGGAGAAGCGGCAGCGCCGGTCTCACTGACCGGCGCGCCATCGGATTCGATGAGTCGACGGCAGATTTCGCCGTAACTCAACGTGGGATTCAATTCGGCGAGCATGCCGACGCGCAGCCAGTGTTCAGCTTGCGCGTTGATCGAGCGACTGAGCGCGCCGCTGGTATTGCGCAGCGCCTCATGCATTTGCTCCGATATCTTGACGATACCCATTGGGCGGGCCCCTATATACGAAATAGCTACGAAACGTATATTACCAGCCCGCCGCCAAATTGTCTCGCCTGCGCCGCTAAATCCGCCTCAGGCTCACCACGTCAAGCGAACCCCGGCGTTCCCCTCGACCGTGCGACGGTGGTCACCGCCCAGATTGAACCAGTAGCCAGCCGTCAGATAGACGCTCACCTTCTGGTTCACCCGCGCGTACACCCCACCGCCGACGTGCCCTTGCGTGGACCCGACGCCTGTCGAAAAGCTGTCCTGCCCCGAGTAGGTCACCGTGTCGGTGCCGCCGAAGTAACGCAGCACGTCCAGCCGCAGATAGGGCTTCCAGTTCACCCCGCTGGCCTGGAACTGCGATTGCAGACGCAAGCCAAGTCGGCCAATCCACTCGTTCGCGCTATTGAAGGTGACCTTCGCCGCCGGATCAGTCAGGTCGTTGATGTGCGAGTGCTGATAGATCAACTGCGCTTGCGGTTCCAGCGTCACGTCGCGCGCCACCGCGAACGGCAGCCCACCTTCGACCGACGCCGTGAACGCGTTCGCGCGCGTCGACGCGGTATTGCCCTGCAATGAACTTGGGCTGATGGACGACGTCGTCCCCATCAACACCGTGTCGGTGTAGGCACCGCTCGGCGCGATATGCGTCCAGTACCCCCCGAAGCTGAAGGCATTCATCTGCAACGAGCCGACCGCCAGATCGGGCACGCCGAGTGCGAACCCGCTCACGTCGCCACTGGCGCGCGCATAGCCTGCGAAAAGCCCGTAGTGATTACGATGCCCGCTCTCGGTCGACGCCGCGTAAATGTCCTGCCCGACCTGAAAGCCGAAGATCGTGCCGCTGAACGACGGATTCACGCCGCCACCGAGATCCTGCGAGATGTGATCACCCCAGACACGCCCCCATCCGGCACCGAGTTTGCCGTCCTCGGTGAGCAACGACTGTCCGCCGAGCCGGTCGTGAAACGTGCCGATCTGCTGCACGGCCAATTCGCGCATCAGCGACGGAATCGCACCGTACACCGGCACTTCCGAGCGATACAGCGGTGTGCCCGGCAGTGTCGTTGGCGGGATAGGCACGACCGGGTCGACGACGAGCGGCGGCAAGGTACCGCCGGTGTCCGGCGTCGTCGAGCGCAGATACCAGTTGTTCTGCGTCCCCGCACTCACTCCGCCCCGATAGAGGTAGTAGGTATAAGCGCCAGCATTGGCGTTGCCGCCGCTGAACGCACCGGTGGACGTGGTCGCACCGTTCGTCGCCTGCACGACCTGAATACCGTCGCCGAGTGTCTGAGCGCCCGTGCCACCCGCGTTGACGATGCGCAATGCCGTCGACCCGCTGGCGCTGCCGCCGCTGACGACGATCTTGTCCGTCGGCGAATTGTCGGCGCCGAGTTGCGTGTTCAACGTCGCCCGACCGTTCTGGCCGACGTAGTTCCCGGCGACCGTGAACGTGTTGCCCACGGTGCTGCCCGCGAGCTGCAGCAACCCCGCGTTCGTCACCGTGCCCTGCACCGTGAAATTGCCCGCACTGCTGGATGCAAATGCGGGTACGGCGTTGGCGACGGCAAGCGTGCCGTTGTTCTGTACGTTGCCGGTCACACTGCCATAGCCACCGAGCGTCGCACCGCTCACCACCGTGACCGTGCCGCCGCCAGCGAGTGCGGCCGTCGGATGTGTGGCATCGCCCACGGCCATTACACCGGCGTTGACGTTCGTCGCCCCGCTGTAACTGTTGTTGCCGTTGAGCAGCAACATGCCCGAGCCGAGCTTCGTCAGCGCGCCAGTGCCGGTGATGCCTTGGGAGAGCGTCGAGTTGAACGCTTGCGTGTCGATCGTGCCGCCCCCGGTATCGAGGACCACGGGACGGTTCGCCGCCAGATCGAAGCTCGTGCCGAGTTGCAGCGTGCCGCCATTAAACGTCAACGTGCCGTTCGATGCGCCGAGGCTGGCATCCTGACTGACGACGAGCGTGCCTGCGAAAAGCGTCCACGGTGTCAGGGCCGTGGTTGCGTTGTTGAGCGCCCAGACACTCGTGCCGGTCTTGTGGAACGCGGTGAACCCCTGGTACTGCGCAGCGGGACCGATCAACGATGTGTCGAACGCTGAGTTCTGCGTTCCGCCAAGGATGAAAGTGTTCGTGCCGGTATTCGCGTTCACGGTGCCGCTGATCACGGAACCGGCATCGATTTCGAGCGAGTTCGTACCGCCAGTAAAGCGCACGGCATCCGTCTGCACACCCGCGCCCGACAGCCCGCCGTTGATCGTGCCGCTGTTCACCACAGTGATGTTCTGTCCCTGAACGCCGACGCCGCCCACGCCTGCCGGGCCGCCCGTTCCGCCGGTACTGATGCCGCCACCGGTGCCGCCATTGATGGTGCCGGTGTTGACGATGCGCCCGCCGTTGTTGGTCACGAGCACGCCCGCGCCACCTGCGCCGCCGGTCCCACCGACGCTGCTCGCACCACCGCCACCGCCGCGATTGCCGTCGCCGCCGGTGATGGTGCCCGCGTTGGTCATGGTGCCGCCGTCGGTCACGATCACGCCCGCGCCACCCACGCCGCCGCTGCCACCGGCCGACGTCGCATTTCCTGCGCCACCGCCTGTGCCGCCCGCGCCGCCTTTGACGCTTCCGCCCGCCACATTGGTGACGGTACCGCTGCCGCCGATGCGCACGCCAGCGCCGCCCTCACTGCCCGAGCCACCTGCGGTGTTCGACCCGTTCCCGCCGTTGCCGCCCTCGCCGCCGAGGACCGTGCCCGCGTTGGTGACGGTGCCGCTGCCGGTCATCGTGATGCCGTCGCCGCCGACGCCACCGCTGCCGCCCCCGCCTGCACTATCGTCACCGCCCGTGCCGCCGACGATCCGGCCCGTCGCATTGTTGGTCACCGTGCCGCCGCTCAGGGTAATGCCGTTGCCGCCTGAGGCCGCTTCGCCGCCCGTGCCCGCGCCGGTGCTGTTGCCCGCGCCGCCGCCCCGGTTGCCTGCGCCGCCAAGAATCTGTCCGTTGTTGGTGACGGTGCCGCCACCGTTGAGCCGGATGCCGTCGCCGCCAGCGCCGCCATCGGCACCGACGCCCCCAGTGATGTTGCCACCCGGCGCGACCTGACTCTGCGCGTTCCCACCACCGCCGGTGCCGCCGTCGCCGCCGCGAATCGTCCCGCTCTGTTGGTTGACGACGTTGCCGCTGGCGTTGACCAACACGCCGACACCACCTGCGCCGCCGAGACCACCGTTGCCCGCAATGGCAGACGTGCCGGACGTGGCGAGCGCGAACCCGCCGTTTTCGCCGTTGCCGCCGTTACCCCCGGAGATCGTGCCGCTGTTGGAGACCGAGCTGCCGCCCGAGAGTGTCGCGCCGTTACCGCCCGCGCCTGCGTTACCGCCGTTGCCGCCGTAGGGCGTCACACCCGCCGCGGCACTGACCGAGCCGGAGCCGCCGCCGTTGCCACCGTTGCCGCCGGTGACGGTCGCGCCCGCGTTGTTGGTGAACGTCCCGCCTTGCGCGGAGACGACGGCGTCGCCGCCCGTACCGCCGTTGCCGCCATTGCCCGCGATGAGATTGCCTGCGTGACCGGCACCTTGCTGAGTAGTGCTACCAAAACCGCCGCCTCCGCCGCCGTTACCGCCATTGCCACCGACGACGGCACCATTGTTGGCCGATTCACCGGTCGACGTAAGCACGACGCCTGCGCCGCCTGCGCCACCCCCACCGCCATTCCCACCGCCGCCTGTACCGAGGGAGTCCATGCCTCCGCCACCACCGCCATTGCCGCCGTTGCCGCCGGTCACGGTCGTGGTGTTCGTCCCACCGGCGGAGAGCACAGCACCTGCGCCACCTGCACCGCCACCACCACCGCCTGCACCGTTGCCTGTCGTCCCGGTAGTGTTGGCATTACCCCCGGTCCCGCCAGTGCCACCCGCGCCACCAGGGAAAATCGCGGCACCGGAACCCGCCGTGCCATTGGCACCGTTACCGCCACCACCGGCCCCCGTGCCGCCTGCGCCACCCGCGCCACCGCTACCACCATTGCCGTTGGCATCGACACCGCCGCCACCGCCCCCGCTACCGCCAGTCCCGTTGGCGTCACTGGCATTGCCACCCGCGCCACCGTTAGGACTTCCCGCCGTGCCGCCCGTGCATGTCGCCCCGGGCGTCGAAGAACAAGCACCTGAACCACCCGCCGCCCACGCGACCGGCGCAGGAAACACCGTCAAACCGACAATCACACTCCACAACACGGTTCCACGGGTACGACATTCGATACTAGGGGGCATATCGCAAGTCTCCATCGCCGTTAGGATGCCGATGAAGTCTAACAAAGCCTTACACGATGCCTAATGCGAATTTCTCGGGAACTTCTTTCAAAATGCGACGAACTCCTAACAAATAGTTATTTAAATTACGATTTTAGCGTTTTCGCGTCTCGAAACACGAAACGGGTATGCGTTTTCACGGCAACGGCTCACGACCTTGTTCAACGAAGCTCAACGATTCCAGGCGCGCTCAGCGGGTGTTGCCATGACTGCGCGACAAATTGCCGCAAGGCGTCGCATCCGTCGTGAATTTGTCCGGGACAACGAATTGTCGGATGTGACCGCGTGATAGCATCGCCGCTCGTCGTCACGAATGCGGCTTGTCGCCGCGCGCCCTGAACATGCCGGTATGGTCACGCAGCAAACGCTTCGCATGGGTCGGCCTCGCCGCCATGTGGATGCTGCTTTGCGCGCCGCTGATCAGCCAGTATCTACGCGCGCACCCGTCGTCCATCGACGACGCGCTGTCGAGCGCGTTCTGTACCAGCCTCGACGAAGCGGCAGCACAGGGTCGGCACGCGCCGGTCACGCACGCGACGACCGCCGCCTGCGGCTATTGCTCGCTGCTCGCGCACACGCCACCCCTTCCGCCTTCTCCGCTGACGCTGGCCGACATACGTGTCGGCGGACCACGCGTCACGCTGTCGCCAGCGCTGCCCCATAGCGGCACGCCGCTGCGTCTCACCCCGCCGTCGCGCGCCCCGCCGCGCGCCTGACGCCCTCAGATCGTTCGTCTCACCGATGTCCCGCATGTCGCGTCGCCTATATCCAAGGCGATGTAGATGCGCGGGCGGGCGCGTTCGATCGTCTCATTGCATCGACTCCGATTTTCACGGCTGACGCCCGTCGCACACCGACCGGCGGCGGCCTGCACACGTCAGCCCATCGCTGTCCAGTGGCCCCAGCGACCCCAGCGACCTAAGGCCCGCGTGTGCCCGACAACGATAACCAGACAGCGTCATGAAAACGTCAATTCCAGTGCGCACCGCCATCGCGGTGGCCATTGGCTCGCTGTGCGCCCTTGCGCACGCTGCCGACAACAGCAACAACGCCAACACCACAAATAACGGCGCGCAAAACGTCGAACTCCCTGCCACGCAGGTACAGGCGAACATCGTGAAACCGCTCGACGAACCGGTGCAAACCGGTAGTCGTCTCGGCCTCTCCATCAAGGAGACGCCCGCGAGCGTCGAGGTCATCGACCGGCAGCAACTCGTGGAACGCGGCGATGCGAACATCGTCGACGCCGTCAGTCGCGCTACCGGCATCAACGCATCGCCCCATCCGGGCAATGGCGGATCGGAACTCGGCGCGCGCGGCTTCGTCGGCAGCGCGTCCGTGACACAGCTTTACGACGGCGTGCGTCCATACGGTGCGATTGGCGTCACGTTCCCGTTCGACACGTGGTCCGTCGAGCGGATCGAGGTCTTGCGCGGCCCGGCCTCGGTCATCTACGGCGAAGGCGCAATCGGCGGTGTGGTCAACATCGTGCCGAAGAAGCCCGAGCAGATGCCCATCGAGAACGAAATCCAGCTCGGCATCGGCACCGAGAAAGCCGGCCGCGCGGCGTTCGGCAGCGGCGGCGCAATCACCGACAAGCTCTCCTATCGCTTCGATGCGAGCGCGAACAGTTCGAACAACTGGGTCGACCGGGGCAACTCGCACAACGCGTCGTTCTCGGCTGCCATCAAGTACGACTTCACGCCGCGCTTTTCCGTGACGGCCACACTCGCCGAGGGCAATCAGCATCCGATGCAGTACTTCGGCGTGCCGCTCGTGAACGGGCGTCTCGATCCAGCGACTTATCAGAAGAACTACAACGTGGGCGATTCGCTCATCACGTTTCGTGACAGTTGGGCGACGCTGGGGGCCACGTGGCGCCCTATCGACAATCTCACGATCACGAGCACGCTGTATCGCATGAAGAGCAAGCGCCACTGGAAGGACGCCGAGTATTACAACTATGTGCCGTCCTCCGGCCTCGTGCAGCGCAGCAGCTACACCGAGATCCTTCACGATCAGGAACAGATCGGTAACGTCACGACCGCGACGCTCAAGGGTCACGTATTCGGCATGGAAAACGCCGTGTCGGCAGGCTTCGAGTTCAATCACACGACGTTCCAGCACACCAATAACTCGCCCTACTCCGGCACGTCGCTCGTCGATCTGTACAACCCCGCCCCCGGCAACTTCGTGAACGTGACAGGCACCTTTCCCAAGTACCGGTCGCAGGCGAATCAATATGCGTTCTTCGCTGAGAACCGTCTGAAGGTCACGTCGCGCTGGTCGGTCATCGGCGGCGTGCGCTACGACCACGCCAGCATCAATCGCGACGATCTGATCGCTGGCACTGCCTTTTCCAAGGACCTCAGCTACACCGGCTGGCGCGTGGGCACGGTCTATGACGTGACCCTGAACACCAGCGTGTACGGCCAGTACTCGGTCGCCGCCGACCCCATCACGTCACTGCTCTCGCTCACACCGGCCAAAGCGAAGTTCGATCTGGCGACGGGCAAGCAGATCGAGTTCGGCGTGAAGCAGGATTGGCTCGACGGTCGCGTCGACGGCACGCTGTCGGTCTATCGCATCGTCAAGAACAATCTGCTGACCGTCGACCCGCTCAATCCGTCGGTCAGTCTTCAGGTCGGCCAGCAGTCGTCGCGTGGCGTGGAACTGACCGTGGGGGCGCAGTTGACGCGCGACGTGCGCATCGACGCCAATGGAACGTGGCTGCGGGCGAAGTACGACCAGTTCGACGAAAGCGTGGGCGGTGTGTCCGTCTCGCGGGCGGGCAACATTCCGGTGAACGTGCCTCAGCAGATGGCGAATCTGTGGCTGAGCTGGCGCTTCGCACAGGCGTGGACGGCCAGCGGCGGGCTGAAGTACGTCGGCAAGCGTTACGCCGATACCGCGAATACGCTGACGCTGCCGTCATACACGACCGTCGATCTGGCGCTTGCGTGGAAGCCGCGTCGCGATCTCACGCTGACCGGACGCGTCTACAACGTCTTCAATCGGCACTACGTGCAAACGGCCTATTACAACAACACCCAGTGGCTGCTGGGTAACGACCGTCGTGCGGAGCTGGTGATGAGCTATCGGTTCTAAAGCACTGGCCATCGCGATTGTTCCGTCTGCGTAACTTCGAGTTACCGAACCGCCTATATTCCGTCGTGGCTCGCGTCGCTATGATTGACCCCATTCAAGATGCGGGGAGATGACATGAGCAACGTCGGCAATAGCAGCGAATTCGTGCGGATCTCGGAGGTCGTGAGCGGTCACGACATGACCATTCGCGATGGCTTTCGCGCCAAGCATTTCGCCGAACAGACGTTCGGTGGGCTGATGGACCCGGTCGTCATGCTGGATCATTTCCACATGACGGCCCCGACCTTTGCGCCGCATCCGCATGCCGGAATTTCGGCGGTGACCTACATGTTCGAGGACGCCGTCGGCGCACACGTCAACTACGACTCGCTCGGCAACTACGGCCCCATCGTTCCGGGCGCTCTGCACTGGTTCGCCGCCGGACGCGGTGCGGTGCACACCGAGCAACCCGAAGGTGACGATCATCACGTGCATGCATTGCAGATCTTCGTCAATCTGCCCGCGTCGCAGAAGTACGACGCGCCGTATGCGTTCGACGTCGAACCCTCGGAAATCCCCGAGGTAGTGTCACCCGGTGTACGTGTGCGAGTGGTTTTGGGTGCAAGCAACGGGGTGACGGCGCGGAAGAACGACGAGCTTCCCCAACCGTTCACGTTGCTCGACGGGTTCCTCACGGATCGCGCCAGCTTCCACCACGATTTGCCGCGCGGCTGGAATGCCACCGTCTCCGTGGTGACGGGGCATTTGCAGGTCGATGCCGACGGCACGACCCGGCAACTGGGCGCTGGCGAAGCGGTCGCCGTCGGCTTGAGCAAGCGCGCGACGACCGACGTCCTCACCATCGGTTTGCGTGCCGGGCCGGACTGCCACTTTGTGGTGTTGTCCGGACCGGCGCTCGACGAGCCGTTGGCGAAACACGGCCCGTTCGTCATGAACACGGTCGAACAGCTCAACGACCGGATGTCGGCCTATCAGCGCGGCGAATTCGGTTCGCTGGACGAGGAGACCTTTCCTCAACTCAAGGCTTACCGGACTCGGGCGTAAGCACTGTCGCGGGTTGGCGGCCAAGCGCGTTACAGCATCGGCTCACACACTCGCTCGGCGGCCGACGTCACCTCGACGTCTCGACCGCCCGCCCCGAACGCCACCACGCTCAGCAGCGCGAGCACCCACGCACCCACCACGCCGTACACCATCACCCACCCGAAGCCGTGCACCAGCGCGGCCTGCACGATCTGCCCCTGCGGATCGGCTGCTGCGAGCGCCGCGTTGTTTTGCGTGAGATGCTCGAGACTTCCGGCGGCCACTTTCTCAGCAAGCGTGCGCAGCGATGACGCGTCGAAGATGCCCGGCAACGCGTTTGCCAGCGACGTGGTGACTCCCTTGAGCAGAATGAAGCCCATCAGCGCGATGTTGATAGCGAGGCTGATCAGTCGCGCGCTCATGTCGATCCCCGACGCCATCCCCGCGCGATTGGCCGACACTGCGCCGGTGGCGGTATTGGTGACGGGCGTATTCGTCATGCCCAGGCCCACGCCGCAAAGCAGACTGCCGGGCAACATCGTGAGCCAACTGGCTTGGGCCATGCCTGAGCCGATCTTCATCAGCAGGAAGCCAAGGCCGATGGTGAACAGACCCAGCGGGATGACGCGGCGGGCATCGATGCGCAACGACAAGCGCTCGGCGAACGGCGGCACCACGAGCGTCGGCAATGTGTACGCCAGCAGCGACAGCCCCGCGTTCACGCTGCTGTAACCGAGTGCGCCCTGAAAGTAGATCGGCAGATAGATCATGAACGACCAGTAGCTGAAATTCATGCCCATCGAACCGAACATCGCGCCGGAGAAGCGGCGGATGCGGAACACGGAAAAATCGAACATCGGCCGCGGGCTTCGCTTCTCGATCCAGAGAAAGGCGACGAAGCTGACGAGGGTCGCCGCTGCGATGCCGAGCGCCTGCGGACTGCCCATCCCGAGATCCGGCCCTTGCGTGATGAAATACACGAGACCGAACGTCGCCAGCGACAGCGTGACGATGCCCGGGACGTCGAGATAGTTCGCGTGCGGGTCGCGAGACTCCTGCACACCGACAAACACGAGCCCCAGTGCCACGATCGACAGCACTACGTGCACGAGGAAGACCCATTGCCAGTCGGCCACGGCAACAATCATGCCGCCGATGATCGGACCGAAGCCCAGACCGATGCCGAAGATGATGCCCCACGCGCCGAACGCCTTGCTGCGCTCGCGTCCCTCGCGGAACTGGTGCGAGAGCACCGCAACCTGACAGATCAGCATCGCGCCCCCGCCCATCCCCTGAAGGAAGCGGCTGACGATCAGCACCGGCGCGCTCTGCGCCAGCCCGCAGGCGAGCGATGTCAGCGCGAACACGACAATGCTGATGACGTAGACGCGACGTCGTCCGAACCGGTCGGCGAGCGAGCCTGTCGCCATCAACACCGTGGTGCAGGCGAGTGTGTAGGCGTTCATGATCCATTGGATTTCCCGGAAATCCGCAGGCAGTACACGTTCCAGCGTGGAGAGGATGGTCGGGACACTGGAGATTTCAAGGCCGAACATCAGCGATGTCAGGCAGACGGCGGCAAGCGCCAGTGCGTTTTGGGACGCGCGTGAGGGTGTCATGGGATTCGCGAACAGGAATGAAGTCAGAGGTAATATATCGGGAACCAGATTCCCTATTACTGATATTTCTTCCCGCAATACGCGACTCTAAAGACCCAATATGACGAATAAACTCGACGGCGTGGCCGTCTTCGTTCAGGTCATCGAAGCTGGCAGTTTTACGCTCGCGGCGGAGCGCATGCATTTGACGCGTTCGGCCATCGGCAAGGTGATTTCGCGACTGGAAGCGCGGCTCGGGGTGCGTCTGCTTCATCGCACGACGCGCAGTCACACGCTCACGGAAGCGGGACGTGTCTATTACGAGCGATGCGTGCGGGCGCTTGCCGAACTCGACGCAGGCGCAGCGGAGGTGGAGAGCGGGTTGAGCGAGCCGCGCGGACGCCTGCGTGTGAGTGTGCCGATTGCGTTCGGCCATCAATGCGTCGCGCCGGTGTTGTTCGGACTGGCGCGTCAGCATCCCAAGCTGCAAATCGATATTTCGTTTTCCGACCGGAGCGTCGATCTCATCGAGGAGAACATCGATCTGGCGGTGCGCATCGGCGAGTTACGCGATAACGCTACGCTCGACGCCCGACGCATCGGCACGCAGTACATGAGCATCGGTGCGTCGCCTTCGTATCTCGCGGAGCACGGCATGCCCGTCAAGCCGGACGATTTCGCTGCCCACACCGGCATCTCGTATTCGCGCAGCGGGTCGATGGCGCGGTGGCACATGCTCGACGACGACGGCGTCGAGCACGCATTGCAGATCACGCGTCAGCTCAGTCTCGACGATGTTCAGGCGATTGCCGATGCAGGGATTGCCGGGCTTGGGCTGGTGTATTTGCCCTGCTGGTTTCTGGAGAAACATGCGTCGGCAGGACGGCTGGTGGTGGTGCGTAGCCGTTGCGGGGTGCGTCCGCAAGCGATTCACGTGGTGTGGCCGAAGTCGCCCTATCTGCCGTCGAAGACGCGCTGCGCTATCGACGCGCTTTCGACGGAGATTCCGATGCTCCGGATTGGCTGAGGCTCGGTCAGTCGATGGATAGCGTGCCGCGCATCATTTCGGCGTGGGCCGGGAAGGAACAGAAGTAGGTGTAGGCGGTGCCACGCGAGAGCTTCGATGCATCGAAGGTTACCGACGTCCGCTCACCGCCACCGATCATCGCAGTCTTCGCGATCACGCGTTCGTCGCCCGGCTTGACCCACTCGTTGTCGGGACCCGCCGCGAGACCATCGGCAATGGTTGCATGGACGTCGCTCTCGCGGACCAACACCCAGTTGTGCCCTGCGGCCAGCTTGGGTTTCTTGCCCGTGTGGATCAATTGGACGGTGAGTGTCTTGCACGCCGACGGCACACTGATGTGCGTGGGCGAGAACTTCTTGCCGGGACGACCTTGCACGTCGATCTGACACGCATCACCGACGACTTTTGCTACCGCGCTTACGTCGTCGCCTGTGTGCACCATGCTCATCGTGCCCCCATGCTCTACGCCCTGTGCAAGGCCGGGGACCGGAGCGCCAAGACACGCCACGAAGGTCAGATTAAGCGCGCGCATACGCGCCCCAAACAACGAGAATTTTGCCGACAACACGATCTCTCCAAACGTTACGAAATCACCCGACGACGCCGATGCCGATGTCATCACCCGGCTTTCGACGATAGCCCTCGATTGCGTTGAGCGTTTGTTGGTCGTTCGCTGTTTTGTATTGGTTTGTATTGCTGATCGGCTTTGGTGTTGTTTCGGGCTTTTGCTTCACGTTCCGGATTCAACCCCGCGGGGGACCAGGGCCCTATTCCGCCCCTCAGACATAGACCCAACTCGGTTCAGAACAGGGCCCTGATCCCCCGCTCATCGCACTTTTCACGTTGACGTTCTTACGTCCTGCTGTCCTTCTGCTTCAGTTCGTCGCGGTTGCACTTCCGTCACGCTACGGCTACCGAGAGCGCAAACTGACGGACGGCTTGCGGGATGCCGGAATGCTCACTGACAACACCGCTTGTACCGCTCTCGATGGACGTCGCGACGCTGGCTGCCTTTCTCGATCGCGGACGACAGACAAGCCGAATATCCGGAACAAGTTCGCCAGGAATCTGGATCTCGTTGGCAAGCACGATCCGCATACCAGCCAGGACACCGGCGGCATCGGCCTCTTCCGCTCGCGCACCTACCATCAATGCTTCGATTGCAGCGATTTCCGCACGCGCCGACGCGAACGGTGCCTTACCGGAGCGACCGATGTAGTCGCAGAAACTATCTCGCAATGAGGTTACCGACGCGGCATACCGGCGCGTGTTGAAGATCCGGGCCATGACGCTATTTCGGGCAAAGACGTCGAGCACCGCGTCGTCGACAAATAGGCGATGCTCGGTGAGCAGTTGTTCGAGCGTCCTACGACGGAGATCGGGAATAGCGAGCTCTGCGACGCGTGCGACTGAGGTGCGATACCGTGCGCGCAGTGCCACGTCGCGTCTGGCGAGACCTTCCAGTTCCTTGCGCGACCTGTCCATTGCGGTGGCTAGGCGCTCGATGGCCTCGCGCATATCCTGGCTTCCGGGGTGCTCCATTGCTGCTCCGACCACTCAGGACACACTGACGACATGCCAATGACGATCCTGATCATCTGTCGCCAGCGATCCTACCCATCAATCTCGGATAAACCGTGGAGACATTGCGCAGAATCGGTTGAACTCGTATAGTGGCGGGCGTGGGGACGACCTCACCTGTGACGAGACACTCCGGGACGGCCCGGCTCTTTTTTGGAGAGCCGTATGGCTTGGATCTATCTCACGCTTGCAGGTGTTCTGGAAGTCCTTTGGGCTTATACGATGAAGCAGTCTGCTGGCTTCACGAAGCTCATTCCCTCTGTAGTCACTCTCGTGACGATGGCCGCTAGCTTTGGTTTGCTATCGGTTTCCATGAAATCCCTTCCGCTGGGCACGGCTTACACGATCTGGACTGGCATCGGTGCCGTTGGCGCATTTGTCGTCGGCATTTTCGCGCTTGGCGAAAGCGTCAGCACCGCCCGCATCGCCGCCGCAACGTTGATCGTCAGTGGCCTGATCCTCATGAAACTCTCGTCGTAATCGACAACCCCATTCTTAGGCCTTTAGAACCGGCGAGCCGCTTGCGCGTCTCGTGTTGGTGTTGCTTATGACTTGGTTTGGGATTCGCTTCGATGCACCGGTTGGCGTGTGCGAAGGTATGCGTTCGCACGTTTGCGTTGCCACCGGCGCGCGCTTCTTTTGATTGGATCGATTGATGGACGTCTCTGAATACTACCCGGCACTTCTCTTTCTCATCGTGGCGTTGGTGATGGGAGTGGGCTTACTCTTCGTAGCCAAACCCATCCGGCCAAGCAGGCCTGACGACGCAAAGAACTCCCCTTACGAATGTGGTTTCAACGCATTCGGCGACGCGCGCAAGAAGTTCGACGTCCGCTTTTATCGCGTCGCAATCTTCTTCATCATCTTCGACATTGAACTGGCCTTCACCATCCCCTGGGCGGTCTCACTGCGCGAAGCAGGCATGGTGAGCCTGATGGCGATGATCGCGTTTCTCGGTGTGCTCGTTCTCGGCTTCGCCTACGAGTGGAAAAAGAAAGCGTTTGAGTGGGAGTAATTGAACTTCGTTGACATCCATGCACGACGCAAAAAAATGCCCCGACGGCGAGATCGTCGGGGCCAAAACCACCACATGGACGGGAAGGAGCGACCATGCAAAAGCGAGTGTAGTGAGCGGCATCACTCGCGGGTCACATCCGTAATTTGGGGATGCGACGTTAGCGCCGCCATCTCGAATTCGAATCCCCCCGACATCGCCATCTCGCACGGGTTTGACGGGTACGCACGATCAAGAGCACGCGTCGCTTGCCAAGAGAAATCTAAGAAGAAGACCAAAGGCGACCGACAACTCGCGTACCTCACCGAGCAATAAAAAAGCCCCGACATTCGTCAATGCCGGGGCAAGCACTTCCTCTCACGACACACACGACAGGGGACTGCCATGCATGAACAGAGTCTAGGGGCTGAAATTCGGATGGGGTGCGTAGGGACTCAGCTACGGACACGGACGTGTGGCTCGGGAGTCGCCGACTTGCCCGAAATCTCCGTCAATATTGAGTTCCGACGAAGCGATGAGGATCCACTTCGTCGCGCGACGATAGCAAGAACTAGGACAAAGACTATGAGCAACCACGAACCATCCGCTTGAACGTGTGCTAGCTGCGTAGATAAACCAAACTAGGGCTACGATACGTAGGCTCACTTTTGCCAAGTTGCTCAAGCAACGCGTATGTTCGCTCCCTTCCAGCATCAAACGCGCGGTAGCTTTTGGGATGGTCTTCTCGGACTCATGGCGATCAGCGCATTCCTCAGCCCCCTGAATCCGCTGCACCCTCGTGTAAGGGCATAGCTCTGAGGGGCAACATCGCGACGTTTAAGTGGCTGTGCCCTTCGGATATGGGACGTCGCTTGGATTGAAAAGAGGCAGCGCCGCCGGGAGTCAACTTCGTCTGAGTCGGCCCGGGGCGCCGTGTTCCAATGCTGATCCTTCTCTGGACTCAGTCGGTCAAGATCCAGCACTGGTTGCGCTGCTTATCGTATTGGACGTTCTTCCCGTTGTATTGCTGCATGCATGCAGTACCGCGGAAGCGCACGTCTAAGACGCTGGCCGCATGCATCCAGCTCGGCTCCTTGTTACCGGCGGCAATGTCAGCCGCCTGGGTAGGTTTCGAGCATCCTTTCCCCTCGCACCAATGCGCGCTGAGTGCCTCGCCGCACGTGTTCTCAACGGCGTACCAGTACATGTTCTTGACGTCGCTGTCGGAGCGAACATCGACGATGCGTAAGCAACTCGCGTACTGGGGCAGCACTTTCCGCTTCCGGCCGGCGCCGCTGCTCTGAGTTGAGGCAGACGAACTCACGACGTCCCTCATGCGCGCCCGATGGGCCTGCGTGACCGCTTTGGCGTCGCTCCCGGCATTCGGGACGGATCCGCGTGAAGTTACCGACCCAGGGTCTGCTACGCTGGCACCAAGTTCATTGAGTCTGGCGGCGAGTGCGTTCATTTTGCATTGCGTAGACGCCCGCCGATTCGCGAATTGGGGGTCCGCCAGCCGCGCCGCCAACTCGTCATAGCGCGATCTGACATAGTCGGCGTTGTCACTTCGCGCCCATTGATACACGTCGCGCCATTCGATGCTCGCGATATTGAAACGCGCTTCGACGATATCCTGCTTCGGAACACGCCCCATTTCTTCCGCGATTAGCGCCTGGCAATCAAATCCCGCACTCGTGGGCGCAGGCGTAATTTCAGGCGTTGCGGTGTTGACATAGGGGGCGGCGGACGGCGCTGGTGTAGGTGTCGGGGTTGGTTGCGCATTGTTCTGCTGCTGGAGAGCATTGATGGTATTCATCAATATCTGAACATTCACGTTGCCTCCCGAGGTATTTCCGGAGGGCGCTGGACTGGACGTCCCCGAAGCTTGACGCGTGTCTCCCGTCTTCAGCCCTGCCGCATCGGAAACCGCAGCTTGAACGCAAAGGACCGTTGCCAACAGGATCCATCGTTGGTATGCGCGAATCATCGAGTTCCCCTTAGTTATATTTTTCGACCGGTCACCCTGCCCGGCCTTTTCGCTGCGGAATATTAGATGCTTCGGTGCGTTTGCGTCTTCATCAAAATGGATGATGCGTTTGCCCGTGAAGCGATGAAATCGGGGACGTACGGCGAACAATCGGAATTCGCGCAAAGAACCCCGCCAAGCCTTACAGGCAGGTCGTTTGCGAGATATTTCGGGAAGAAGTGAGACCTACGAAACCGATGCCAAAACGGGGAGTTGGTGCGAGGAAGGGGACTCGAACCCCTACACCCTTTCGGGCGTCAGGACCTAAACCTGGTGCGTCTACCAATTTCGCCATCCTCGCAGCCCGTGGGCGTCGTTACCTTTTAGGTGCGACATCCCGGCATCGGGTCGACGACATGCTTGCGTCCTGTCGGACATGAAAAAGGGCGACTTGTCGCCGCCCCGCTGCATGCGTCAAAGCAGGCGCGTATTCTACACGAACCGATTTCGACCGGCAATCTCCGCTCGAGCCCACACCGTCCCACGCGTCCGATTGGCTCGCAATGCTAGAATTCGCACCAATTCATGGCTTCTGCCCCCCAGTGCTCAGCTACGCGCCCAAGCGCCTGCGCACCGATTTCCGGGCACCTGACCAAACCGATACCCCATTCGCATGCAACCCCACGAGACCGCCGACGACGCCTCCGGCTCCCCCGCCAACGCCACACAGGCCAACGCATACTGCCGCCAGAAAGCAGGCCCGCCCGGATCCGCGCTCTATTACGCCCTGCTCCAACTGCCGCCGTCCAAGCGTGACGCCGCCTATGCCGCCCACGCCTTCTGTCAGGAAATCGCCGATATTCACTCGGCCGTTCATGACCCCGGCGTCGCACACGCCAAGCTCGACTGGTGGCGTCAGGAACTGGCTCGCCTCTTCGCTGGCAACCCCGCACATCCGGTCACGCGAGCACTCCTTCCCGTCGTGCAGAACAGTAAGCTCTCGCGCGAAGCTTTCGAAGCCGTCCTGCACGGCGCCGAGATGGATCTCTCGCAGATGCGCTATCTCGACTTCGCAGGCCTCACACACTACTGCGACGCCGCTGGTGGTGCCCCAGCAGAACTCACGTCCCAAGTCTACGGCTTCGACGACCCGAAAACGCCCGCGCTTGCGCGCGCCCTCGGCCACGCCATCACGCTCGGTCGACGTGTCACCGACGCCGGTGTCGACGCGCGCTCCGGCTACGTTTATTTCCCCATCGACGAACTTCAGCGCTTCGGCGTCACTGCCGCCGACATTCAGAACGGCAAGTACTCGCCCGCCTTCGTCGAGCTAATGAAGTTCCAGCACGCACGTGCACGTCAGGCCATCACCGGCGCCGCCGCCGCGATCCCTAAACAGGATCGTCGCAAGCAACGTCCGCTGCTCGCCCTCGCGGCGCTGCAATTGGCATTGATGGACGAAGTCGCCGCGAGCGACTATCAAGTGCTCCACCAGCGCATCGACCTGACGCCGTTGCGCAAATTCTGGCGAGCGTGGCGCGCGCGCTGAGCGTGCCGAATTGGGACGTCGCGACTTGGGCGTGACACGGCGCGTGCCGCTGCGCCAGAGATCCGCGACCGCCGCAGCCCAAGCAGTCGCGCCCCACCACTCAAACCCGCATCACATCCAACGGCTTGAATGCGCCGCCCAGCACGGGCTGCGCGTTCAGGCCCCACCAGCGCTGCAGTACCGTCGCGTAGACGTCGCGGAAATCGACGGCAAACGGCAAGTTGCCGTTGCCATCCAGTCGATCCAGTCTCGGCGCTTCGCCATACAAGCCACCGCGTACACGTCCGCCCGCGATGAAGTGCGGCGCGACCGTGCCGTGATCCGTCCCGCCACTCTGATTCTCACGCGGACGCCGTCCGAACTCGGCGTACGTCACGATCATCGTCGACTGCCATCGGTTCAACTCGGTCAGCCCAGCCCGCAACGCCATCATCCCCTGCGACAACTGACGCAACAGGTTCGCCTGCTGCCCCATCTGGTTCTGATGTGTATCGAAACCGTTGAGCGTCAGACGCAATACCGCCACGCCACGCCCCGGCTGCGGCACACCGCTCGGGGAATCCGCCGCGGCGACTACCTGCAATGCCGTCTTCACCACATTGCCGAAAGCTCCCTGCGGCATCGGCGTGCGCAAGACATACTGTCCCTGGCGCGGACGCAAACCGTCCGCCGCCTTCACGATGTCGTTCTCCACCCGCAGCACGTGTGCCAACGCCGGATTGCTCACCTGCGCAGCATTCGTCGACGCCAGACTCGCATCGCGTAAAAACTGCGCCGGATTCGTCAGCGTCACCGCCCGCGCGCCACCGCTCAACGGCCCCAACTCCGCACTGCCGACGATCACACCATCGGCGTCGAAACCGGACGGTACCGACCGCTCCGCGAACGCCCGCGACAACCATCCGTCACGCAAATACTCGTCCGAGCGCGACGCCGTATTCCATATCTCAATCGACCGGAAGTGCGAAAGATTCGGCTGCGGATACCCCACACCCTGCACAATCGCCAACTCCTTTGCCTGCCACATCGGCAACAAAGCCCGCATCTCCGGGTGCAAACCACTGTGCTCGTCCAGTTGCACCACCTGCTCGCGCTTGATGCCAATCGTCGGACGCAAGCTCGCATACATCGCGTCCGCATAAGGGATGACCGTGTTCAAGCCATCGTTGCCGCCCTTAAGCTCGATCAGGATCAGCAAATTGCCGTAGTTGCCGCCACCACCCGGCAATATCCCGGACAGATCGCGCGCAGCGGCCAACACGGGCGTCGGTGCCAGCCAAGCCGCCCCGAGACCACCTGCGAACGTCAGAAAATCGCGTCGACGCATCTCACACCTCTCATGACTCGCCCGGACTCACCGCCCAAGCGCAAGTCGCAAACATACCCGTCACCAAACTCGCCATCGTCCTGCATCCCAAGCGCCCGAATCGTCTCAGTCGCCCGACCTGCCTCGAACGTCCCTGTCGTCGCATCCACTCCCATAGCACCAGTCTTCGCGATCGGCATCATCGTTTCGATCACTTCAACTGATACGCAGGGTCCATCAATAGCGCTTGCAGAAACGCCGCACTGTTGACGCCCGGCGTTTGCGGTGCCGCCGGTGCCAGCGGCAACACAGCACGCTGCAAAGACTCGCGTGCCCCCACGTCTGGCACATCGACTGGCCCGAGCGTATAAGGCTGCAGCCAGCGAGACAGATCGAAACGCGCGCCCGCCACCGTTCGCGGCATCGGCTGCACGGGACGTAGCGCCGCGCGCTGCACGCCCGGACTCGCCGACATGGACGGTGCCGTCATCGACGGACCACCAGCGTTGGCGTTCTCCGTCGCACGGAACATGCGCTCGACGAACTGCTTGCGCGCGAGCAGCGTGGTGCTGTCGATCCACGCGTCGCCGCCCGGCCAGCCCTTCACATTCGGAGGACGGAACAGGTCCTGCCCCAGCACACGCATCTGCTGCGCGAGCATCTGCGGATCGTCATAGCCGATGTCGAATTGCCGCACCGCATCCGTCACGAACTCGGAAGGTGACTTCACCAGCGCACCACGCGCACGCGCATCCCAAAACGTCGGCGTGAGCAGCAAGGCGCGCAACGCGACCCGAATGTCGTAGCCACTCTCTCGGAACGCCGCAGCAATCCGTTCGACCTGCACCGGGTCAGGTGTCGCCGACACGAATTCGCGCCACAGTTTGCCGGTGACGAACACTGCTGTTTCGGGGCGCGCCAACAGAACGTCGAGCATCTGATCGCCATCGAAGTCGCCCGTCTGGTTCAGCACCGTCTTCACACCCGTATCGTGGAAATTTGGACGCCAGACGTAGGTCATCGTCGGCCTGTCGATGCTCCAACCGGTGTAGGCGCGGGCCGCCTCGCGCACGTCCTGTTCGGTGTAATGCCCTTCCCCCAGCGTGAAGAGCTCCATCACCTCACGTGCAAAGTTCTCGTTCGGTCGTCCCTTGCGACTGTTCGCACCATCCAGATAGATGAGCATCGCTGGGTCCTTCGACACCTCGTGCAGCATCACGCCGAAGTTGCCCAGCGCGTTCGCGCGCAGCAGCACGTTCTGGCGATAGAGCACGGACGGCTCACGCACTTTGTCGTCGCTCGAGACGAAGTGGTTATGCCAGAACATCGTCATCCGTTCGGTCAGCGGCGACGGCGTGGTCGCCATTTCCTGGGCCCACCACGCGGCCAGCGACGCCGCCATACGATTACGTCGCTCGTTCTGCTCGCGACGCTGCGCGTCGGTCAGGTCCTTGACGGGCACACTGGCCAACGGCGGCTCCGAGACCCACGCCGGAGGCGGCGTGACCGCTGTCCGCCGCGTCTGCTCAAGCAGCCGGTCGACGGCCTGCGCGCGGGTCAGGCCGACGAAGGGGGCCAACTCACGGGCGTCCGGCGCATAGCCGGTGCGCGTGAGCAGATAGCGTGCGTCATCGGCCGTCAGTTCGCGCCGGGATGCATCGACCGCGGACGTCGTCGATTTCGATGTCTTGGTACGCGTCGACTGGGTAGCGTGCTGCGGATCCGCGTGACGCGAACCGGCGGCATAGGCGACCGGCGACGCCAGGCAAACCGCCGCTGCCGCCCCCGAGAGAACCGTCGCACGCACGGAAAGGATTTTCGCCCTAATTAATAGTGGCGATCGGGACGCGACCGAGGGTGCCGATGCCCCGACCGTCCCGGGAGACGCCATCGAAATAGGCAATTCATCACCGAACTCGGTTTTTCGGACGCAAAAAAAGCCAGCGTCGGCAGAGGCTGGCGGGGTTCGGTTTTGCTTCATGTCACGCTCTCGTCAAAGTGGCGTCACTGGCGTTTTCGGAAGAAGCGTTTCGCGGCGTATCCCATCTGGCCCGAACGGATCGGACAAGGGGAAACGCGAGCGTCGTGTCAGTGACTATACAGTTCACGCACGGCGTCTTGAATGTGTTGACGCAGCAATCGTCGATCTTCCGGCGACATATGTCCATTAGGACGTCGCCCAGGGGGCGTATTGGGGAGGTCGTCGTTGCGGCGATCGGCGTTGGGATCGCTCGCCGGGGCATTCTTGGAGGGGTTGCGCGGCGAAGGCGCCGGGGCCGCGCGCTGCACCTGCGGGCCACTCGCGCCCTGATGCTGCGTACTGAAATGCGCGACGGGACGGGCATAGGTCACGCCCAGGTGTCCCCAGAGCATGATTCCCCCGAACAGTAGCGTAAACTCAGCAGCCCATCTCATCTTGTGCGTATGTCCTTCATGCCATGCGGCTGTTTTTGCCCTGGCAGGGGTGCAAGTGTACCCACTGCCTATGGTCAGCGCACAAGCCGTAGGGTAAATTGTGTAACCCTTTGTAACCCGCTTTGGCGGCCTCCTCAGTTCGCAACATTTCGGGCTAAGATACGTGGCATGGAAAACAAAAACTCTCCCAAAATTCTGGTTGTCGACGACGATCCGCGCCTGCGCGACCTGCTTCGTCGTTACCTCGGGGAACAGGGTTTCAATGTCTTTGTGGCCGAAAATGCAACGGCCATGAACAAGCTTTGGGTGCGCGAGCGCTTCGATCTGCTCGTGCTGGACCTGATGCTCCCCGGTGAAGACGGTCTCTCTATTTGTCGCCGTCTGCGTGGCGCGAATGACCGCACGCCGATCATCATGTTAACGGCCAAAGGCGAGGATGTCGACCGTATCGTCGGCCTCGAGATGGGCGCTGACGACTATCTTCCCAAGCCCTTCAATCCGCGCGAACTCGTCGCGCGCATTCACGCCGTCCTGCGTCGCCAGGCCCCGCCTGAACTCCCGGGCGCGCCCAGCGAAACCATGGAGACGTTCGAGTTCGGTGACTTCGCCCTGAACCTCGCCACGCGCACGCTCACCAAGAACGGCCAGGAAATTGCCCTGACGACGGGCGAGTTCTCGGTCCTCAAGGTCTTCGCGCGTCATCCGCGCCAGCCGCTCTCGCGCGAAAAGCTCATGGAGCTCGCGCGCGGCCGCGAATACGAAGTCTTCGACCGAAGCCTCGACGTGCAGATCTCGCGTCTGCGCAAGCTCATCGAACCGGACCCGGGCAGCCCCCGCTTCATTCAGACGGTGTGGGGCCTCGGCTACGTGTTCATCCCGGACGGCGGCGCGTGATCGCGCATCACGTCTCGCGCTGCAAAACGACGCCGGTCGCGACCCATTCGCGCACCGGCGTCTTGTCTTGCCTCACCTCGCAATTCTTGCAATTCATGTCGTTCGCCGTGGCTCCCATGAGCCTCCGTCATTTCGAATCTTGCGCGCTTCGGACCTTCCGACCCGCCCACGTCACGCATTAGACGGAGCAACCCCATGCATCCGATTCGGATGGTACGCGGGCTGTTCGGCGGTCTGTTCTGGCGTACCTTTTTCCTCATCGCACTGCTCATCGGCGTCAGCCTCGCCGCGTGGTATCAGAGCTTTCGCGTGATCGAACGCGAGCCGCGTGCACAGCGCGTCGCGCAGCAACTCGTCTCCATCGTCAAACTCACACGCACCGCCCTGCTCTATTCCGAGCCGGACCTGCGCCGTGCGCTCCTTCAGGATCTGGAGAGCAACGAAGGCATTCGCGTCTATCCGCGCGAACCGGCTGACTCGATCGAGAAGCAACCCAGCGGCGTCGTGCAAGACCTGATCGTGCGCGACGTACAGCGACGCCTCGGCACCGACACCGTCATCGCCGCCTCGGTCAACGAGATCCCCGCCATGTGGATCAGCTTCAAGATCGATGAAGACGACTACTGGGTCGCCATCGAGCAAGACCGGATCGACACGGCAACAGGCCTTCAACTGTTCAGTTGGGGGACGTTCGCGCTCGCCCTCTCGCTTATCGGCGCGGCGTTCATCACGGCGCTCGTGAACCGGCCGTTCGCGCGACTCGCCCACGCCGCTCGCGCTATCGGTGAAGGTCAGCGTCCCGACCCCTTGCCCGAGCGCGGCATGGGCGAAGCGGCCGAGGCCAACCGAAGTTTCAATCAGATGGTGCAGGAACTCGACCGGCTCGAGTCCGACCGGGCGCTAATGCTCGCGGGCATCTCACACGATCTGCGCACACCACTCGCGCGCTTACGTCTCGAGACCGAAATGAGTCCGTCGGACGAAACGGTCAAACGCGACATGATCAGCGACATCGAGCAAATGGACGAGATCATCGGCCGCTTCCTCGATTACGCACGCCCCGCTTCGCGCGCGGCACAGGCCGTGGATCTGTCCGAAATCGCGCGCGATACGGCCAGCGCTTTCGACGGACGCGAAGAGCTGAACATCAGCGTCGAACTTGCCGATACCGCGCTGATCCTGGCCGAGCGTACCGACCTCAAGCGCCTGCTCACGAACCTGATCGAAAACGCTCGTAAGTACGGCCGCGACGCGCAAACCGACGTCGCCAACGTCCACATCTCCACGCGCGTTCTCGGCGAACGGGTCGAGATGCGCGTGCGAGATACCGGCCCCGGCATCCCCGAGGAACAATTGCACCTCGTGTTCCGTCCCTTCTATCGTGTGGACACTGCCCGCACGAAGGCCGACGGGACGGGCCTGGGCATGGCCATCGTGCAGCGCATCGCAACGCGCTACAAAGGCCACGCCTCGCTGCGTAACGTGCACCCCGGCTCCGGACTTGAAATCACGGTGTCATTTCCGCTTGCTAAATAAGTGTTTGATGTGATCGGGCGAAAATTTGGCTATGCTCAAGGCTTGGCCTCGCCCGAAGCCGCAAAATCCTATCGACGGGATTTGTTTTAACTATCCCCCGCATAAAAATAAGCTATTGCTATCATAGGTTTGATAGCGTATACTGCTTTGGTTGACCGGGATCGCGTGAACTCGGTCAGTTGCTAGTTTTGATGTCTCTGCGACATCACGACATAAACCGCACTAATTTAGGAGTAATCGATGAAGACTGTCGGCGATAAACTCGAAGCGTTCTCGGTCGAAGCGGCCAAGCCTGGTTTCAACAACCACGAAGAAAACGGCGTGTCGGCTTTCGAAACGATCACCGAAGCCTCGTTCCCGGGCAAGTGGAAGATCATCTACTTCTACCCGAAGGACTTCACCTTCGTGTGCCCGACCGAAATCGTGGAATTCGGCAAGCTGGCCAACGACTTCTCGGATCGCGACGCAGTGCTGCTCGGCGGCTCGGGCGACAACGAATTCGTGAAGCTGGCATGGCGCCGTGAGCACAAGGACCTGAACAAGCTGAACCACTACTCGTTCGGCGACACGACCGGTGCTCTGATCGACCAACTGGGCGTGCGTGACAAGCAAGCTGGCGTGGCACTGCGTGCAACGTTCATCGTTGACCCGGACAACGTCATCCAGCACGTGTCGGTGAACAACCTGAACGTCGGCCGTAACCCGGAAGAAGTTCTGCGTATTCTGGACGGTCTGCAAACGGACGAACTCTGCCCGTGCAACCGTGCAGTCGGCGGTGAAACGCTCTAAGCGTCTCCCGAAGCCCGCGCAAGCGGGCTTTTTCAGCCCAAAGCAATAGGAGAAATTTATGGAATTCATCACCGCGATTAAGGCGCAGATCCCTGACTACGCCAAGGACATCCGCCTGAACCTCGACGGCACCATCGTCCGCTCCTCGCTGGAAGGCAATGACGCCGTTGGCGTGGCCCTCGCCGCCGCATTTGCGGCCAAGAGCCAGCCGCTCGTCAAGGCAATTCGCGAAGCCGGCGTGCTGGCCCCGGAAGAGCTTGAAGGCGCGTTGACCGCAGCCGCGCTCATGGGCATGAACAACACCTGGTATCCGTATCTCGAGATGGCCGACAACGCCGAGCTCAAGAACGAAAAGGCCCAACTGCGCATGAACGGCTACGCGACGCGTGGCGGTGTCGACCAGCGTCGCTTCGAGATGTACGCGCTGGCCGCGTCCATCGTCGGCAAGTGCCACTTCTGCGTGAAGTCGCACGCGCATCTGCTCTCCGCCGAGCACGGCATGAGCACCGCGCAACTGCGTGACGTCGGCCGTATCGCCGCCGTCATCAATGCCGCGGCTCAGGTGATCGCTGCCGAAGCTGCCTAAGCTTCGATGCGGCGCACGACACACGTCGTCGCCCAATAAAAACGGCGCTACCGGACGAACCCGGTAGCGCCGTTTTGCTTTTGTCCGGCTGACGGTAAGGCCAGCGACTTAAGCGATTCTCGACAACATCAGCGTCCGATCAGCAACGCAGCCGCTTGCGCTTCGATGCCTTCCTGACGTCCGAGGTAGCCCAGCTTTTCGTTTGTCTTCGCCTTGACATTCACCTGCGCGACGCTCACACCCAGTGCGTCCGCAATCGACTGCGTCATCGCTGCGATATGTGGCGCGAGTTTC
This sequence comes from Pandoraea sp. NPDC090278, assembly GCF_044772185.1. Classification (NCBI taxonomy): domain Bacteria; kingdom Pseudomonadati; phylum Pseudomonadota; class Betaproteobacteria; order Burkholderiales; family Burkholderiaceae; genus Pandoraea; species Pandoraea sp. NPDC090278. Next base: position 1,619,129 of record NZ_JBIVYJ010000001.1, read on the forward strand.
GGAGCCTGTGCAATGACCGTGCAGTCGACGTTCAGGATCTCGTAACCCTGCTCACGCACGCGGCGCATCGCCTCCTTGAGCAAAACGACGCTGTTCGCGCCCTTGAACGTCGGGTCGGTGTCCGGGAAGTGACGACCGATGTCGCCCAGCGCAGCAGCACCGAGCACTGCATCGGTGATGGCGTGCAGCAGCACGTCGGCGTCCGAGTGGCCGAGCAGGCCGCGCTCGAACGGAATGGTCACGCCGCCCATGATCAGCGGACGGCCCGGCACGAGTGCATGCACGTCGTAGCCCTGACCGATACGGAGTTTGGACAGCGCGGCCAGCGAAACAGGAGAAACAGCTTGTTCAGTCATGTGGAATCTTGAAATCGCCAGAGGCGGAAATACGGGACGTCAGTTCACGTCGGCCGGTCGATGCTCAGGCCGGTTTGGCCGTGCCGAGGAACGCCTCGGCCAGCGCGAAATCTTCGGGATACGTCACCTTGAAGTTGCGCAGGCTGCCGCGCACGAGCTTCGGTGCGTGACCGATGCGCTCGATGGCGCTGGCCTCGTCGGTGACTTCGGCCCCGGCGGCGAGCGCGTCTTCCAGCGCGTGACGGAGCATGCCGAGACGGAACATCTGCGGCGTCTGCGCCTGCCAGAGCCCGTCGCGCGACTCGGTCGCCTGAATCGCCGCCAGCTTGCCCTTCTCGACCGGGGGCTGCTCACGTTTGAGCGTATCGGCAACCGGCAACGCCAGAATACCGCCGACGGGGTCGTCGCGCAGCGCACCCACGAGCGTACGGATCAGCTCAGGCGTGATACCGGGGCGCGCCGCATCGTGCACGAGCACCCAGTCGGTGTCCTGCGCGCCGAACTCGGTAAGCGCCTGAAGCCCGCCCAGCACCGACGCGTGGCGCGACGGCCCGCCGCAGCGGCGCACGGCGAAACGCAACGTGCCGAAGCGTCGTCCGTCGAAATGATTGTCGTCCGGCGCCAGCACCAGCACGGTCTGCGCGAATTCGGAACAGGCGTCGAACGCGGCGAGCGCATAGTGAAGCATGGGACGTCCGCCGACGCTTCGGTATTGCTTGGGCACGTCGGCCCCGGCGCGTACACCGGCCCCGGCACACGGGATCACGGCAAAAAGTCGATCGCTCACGATAAAACGCAGGTAAGGATAAAGCAGGGATTTTATAATAGACACTGACTGTCACGGGGCCCCATGCGAATGGAGCCCCGTGCTTTGCCATTTCTGCAACGTTTTCTTATGTCCTCCGCCAACGCCCTATCCCGTAATACCGTGCCTGTGCCGCTCGTAAAAGCGGGACAGCGTTACGCATTCGCCGGCTCGCACGCATCGAGCGACGCCCTGCTCATCGCCCGCTATTTCGAAGAGAATCGCGAGCGCCTGCCGTTGCTGGCCGTGGTGTGCGCGCAAGCCACCGACGCCCTACGTCTTCAGCAGGAGCTGAAGTGGTGCGCGCCGGAAGCCCGCGTGCGCCTGCTCCCCGACTGGGAGACACTGCCCTACGACACGTTCTCGCCGCACCAGGATCTGGTCTCCGAGCGTCTTGCCACGCTGCACGATCTGGGCGAAAAGCGCTGCGATATTGTGCTTGTGCCCGCAACCACGGCGCTCTATCGCATGGCGCCCGCCAGCTACATGGCGGCCTACACGTTCTTCTTCACGCAGGGCGAACGGCTCGACGAAGCGCGTCTGAAGTCGCAACTGACGCTCGCGGGCTACGAGCACGTGAGTCAGGTCATGCGCCCCGGCGAATACTGCGTGCGTGGCGGCCTGATCGACCTCTATCCGATGGGCTCGCCACTGCCGTACCGTCTCGACCTGTTCGACGACACCATCGACAGCATTCGCGCGTTCGATCCCGACACCCAGCGCAGCCTGTATCCGGTGAAGGAAGTCCGTCTGCTGCCCGGCCGCGAATTCCCGTTCGACGAACCCGCACGCACGGCTTTCCGGGGCCGTTGGCGCGAAGTCTTCGAAGGCGATCCCAGCCGCAGCCCGATCTATAAGGACATTGGCAGCGGCGTGCCGTCGGCCGGTATCGAGTACTACCTGCCGCTGTTCTTCGAAGAGACAGCCACGCTGTTTCACTATCTACCCGCAGACGCGCAACTCGTTTTCGTCGGCGATCTCGACGCGGCCATCAACCGCTTCTGGAACGACACGCGCCAGCGCTACAACTTCCTGTCGCACGACCGCGAGCGTCCGGTGCTGCCGCCGGAGCAGTTGTTCCTGCTCGATCAGGACTTCTTCACGCTCGCCAAACCCTTCGCGCGACTGACGCTGCCCACGCCCGGCGACGGTAGCTGGGCGATTCCGCTGCCTCCGTTGGCCATCAACCGTCGTGCGGACGACCCGCTCGCCGCCCTGCGCGCCTATCTGGCACGTACGCCCGCGCGCGTGCTGCTGTGCGCCGACTCGGCTGGCCGTCGTGAGACGCTGCTGCAACTGCTGCACGACAACGATTTGCGTCCGGCAACCGTCGAATCGTTCGAAGATTTTCTGACGTCGGACACGCGCTTCGCGATCGGCGTCGCCCCGATGGCCGCCGGTTTCCTGTTGCCGACGGAAGACCTCGCCTTCGTCACCGAGAACGAACTGTACGAAGGGCTCGCCCGCCGTGCGGGCAAGCGCCGCCAGGAGCAGGCGACCTCGGTCGACTCGATGGTGCGCGATCTGGCCGAGTTGAAGGTCGGCGACCCGGTCGTCCACAGTCAGCACGGCATCGGCCGCTATCACGGCCTCGTCAGCATGGATCTCGGCGAAGGCGAAACCGAGTTCCTTCATCTCGAATACTCGGGCGACAGCAAGCTGTACGTGCCCGTCTCGCAACTGCATCTGATTTCGCGTTACAGCGGCGCAGATCCGGACACCGCACCGCTGCACTCACTCGGCTCCGGCCAGTGGGAGAAGGCCAAGCGCAAAGCCGCACAACAGATTCGCGACACCGCTGCCGAACTGCTCAACCTGTACGCCCGCCGTGCCGCACGCTCGGGTTACGCGTTCGAACTGTCGCCGCGCGATTATGAGAAGTTCGCGGACAGCTTCGGCTTCGAAGAAACGCCGGATCAGGCCGCCGCCATTGCCGCCGTGATGGGCGATATGACAAGTGGCCGCCCGATGGACCGTCTGGTTTGCGGGGACGTGGGCTTCGGCAAGACCGAAGTCGCCCTGCGCGCTGCCTTCATCGCCGTACTCGACGGCAAACAGGTCGCTATTCTCGCGCCCACGACGCTGCTGGCCGAACAGCACGCGCAAACCTTCTCCGACCGCTTCGCCGACTGGCCGGTGCGCATCGCCGAGCTGTCACGCTTCAAGACGACGAAGGAAGTGAACGCGAGCGTGAAGGCGATCAACGAAGGTCAGGTCGACATCGTGATCGGCACGCACAAGCTGCTCTCGAACGACATCCAGTTCCAGCGCCTCGGCCTTGTGATCATCGACGAAGAACACCGCTTCGGTGTCCGTCAGAAGGAAGCGCTCAAGGCGCTGCGCGCCGAAGTGGACATGCTCACGCTGACCGCCACGCCGATCCCGCGCACGCTGGGCATGGCGCTCGAAGGCTTGCGCGACTTCTCGGTGATCGCCACCGCACCGCAGAAGCGTCTGGCGATCAAGACCTTCGTGCGACGCGAGGAAGACGGCGTGATCCGCGAAGCCATGCTGCGCGAACTCAAGCGCGGCGGGCAGGTGTACTTCCTGCACAACGAAGTGGAGACGATCGAGAACCGCAAGGCGCAACTCGAAGCGCTGGTGCCCGAAGCGCGCATCGTCGTCGCCCACGGCCAGATGCACGAGCGCGATCTCGAACGCGTGATGCGCGACTTCGTGACACAACGCGCCAACGTGCTGCTGTGTACGACCATCATCGAGACCGGCATCGACGTGCCCACGGCCAACACGATCCTGATGCATCGCGCCGACAAGTTCGGTCTGGCGCAGCTGCACCAGTTGCGCGGCCGCGTGGGGCGTTCGCACCATCAGGCCTACGCCTATCTGCTCGTGCACGACCCGAAGTCGCTCACCAAGCAGGCGCAGCGCCGTCTCGAAGCCATTCAGCAGATGGAAGAACTCGGCGCGGGCTTCTACCTCGCCATGCACGATCTGGAAATTCGCGGTGCGGGCGAAGTCCTGGGCGACAAGCAGTCCGGGGAAATTCACGAGATCGGTTTCCAGCTTTACACCGACATGCTGGCGGACGCCGTGAGCGCCCTCAAAGCCGGTCGCGAGCCGGACCTCACCGCCCCGCTCGCCGCCACGACGGAGATCAACCTGCACGTGCCTGCGATTCTGCCGAGCGACTACTGCGGCGACGTGCAGGAGCGTCTCTCGTTATACAAACGTCTCGCGAACGGCACGCATCCCGACGCCATCGACACGATTCAGGAAGAACTCGTCGACCGCTTCGGCAAGCTGCCGCAACAGGCGCAGGCGCTTATCGAGACGCACCGGCTGCGTCTGCTGGCCAAACCGCTCGGCATCATCAAGATCGACGCCAGCGAAGAAGCCATCGCGCTGCAATTCGAACCGACGCCCCCCGTCGACCCGATGCGCATCATCGAACTGGTGCAGAAACACCGCCACATCAAGCTCGCCGGACAAGACAAGCTGCGCATCGAAGTGAAGCATGCGCAACTCACCGACCGCGTCCGGGCCATCAAGGAAACGCTGCGCGCGCTCGGGTCACCCAGCGCGAAAGCTGCCTGAGTCTCATGCCATCCCCTGCACACGATGCTTGCCCGGAACACCGCGAAAGCCAAATAAAACGAGCAAACCTCGTGTGCACCGCAGCAATTTCCACCTCACCGCTTTTTCGCACGTCCGGGCAAACCCGCGCCCGGCGTGTGTTTTCCCGCGAGGCAAGAATGGTTGTTCACACAACCTTTTACCTCTAAATTATTTTTGAGTAACATTTCCCAGTAGCAATACGTATTCAACGTGATCGACGCATTGAACGTATTGATCGTATGACTGGAAGATTCCCGGAGATTCGAATGACAAGCGCTTCCCAAGCTATCGCCCCGCAGGCCACCAACGAGGCTCAGCCGGCATCGGTCGACTGGATCTCGAAGCTGGTCAGCATCGACACCACGAGCCGCGAATCGAACCTCGGCCTGATCGAGACGGTGCGCGACAGCCTCCAACACGCCGGTGTCGAGCCGTGGCTGTCGTATGACGCCACGAAGCGTAAGGCCAACCTGTTCGTCACCCTGCCCGCTGCCGATGGCAACACGCAAGGCGGCATCGTCCTCTCGGGTCACACCGACGTCGTGCCGGTCGACGGCCAGGCATGGGACACCGATCCGTTCAAGCCGGTCGTGCGCGACGGCAACCTGTACGGCCGCGGCACGTGCGATATGAAGGGCTTCATCGGCTCGGTCATGACGATGCTGCCCCAGATGCGCGACGCCAAGCTCAAGACGCCGTTCCACTTCGCCTTCTCGTATGACGAAGAAATCGGCTGCGTAGGCGCGCCCGTCATGCTCGCCGAACTGCGCGATCGCGGCATCCGCCCGGACGGCTGCATCGTGGGCGAGCCGACGAGCATGCGCGTGATCGTCGCGCACAAGGGCATCAACGCGTACCAGTGCTGCGTGCGCGGTCATGCAGCGCACTCGTCGCTCACGCCGAAGGGGTCGAACGCCATCGAGTACGCCGCGCGCCTGATCTGCTACATCCGCGATCTGGCCGATCACTTCAAGCAGAACGGCCCGTTCGACGAACTGTTCGATGTGCCGTTCACCACGGCGCAGACGGGCACGATCTCGGGCGGCATCGCCCTGAACACGATTCCGGCCCTGTGCGAGTTCGTCTTCGAATATCGCAACCTGCCCGGTGTCGACGCCGACGGCATCTTCGCGCGCATTCAGGAATACGCCGTGAACGAGCTGGTGCCGAAGATGCAGAAGGAGCATCCGAACGCAGGCATCGAGTTCAAGAAGATTGCGGCGGCCCCGGCGCTCGACGCCTCGGAGCAAGACGCCATCACCCAACTCGTGCGTGCGCTCACCAAGGACACCGACAAGCGCAAGGTCGCCTACGGCACCGAAGCGGGTCAGTTCCAGCTCGCAGGCGTGCCCTCGATCGTGTGCGGCCCGGGCAACATCGAACAGGCCCACAAGCCGAACGAGTTCGTATCGCTCGAACAGATCGCGCAGTGCGAGTCGTTCCTGCAAAAGCTGCTGCGCAGCAACACCGTCGGCGCCTGAGTGTGACTGTCGGCCCGGATCGCTTCGGGCCGATACAACAATTCAGGGACGCGGTCGGCGCGAGCGCCGTCCAACCGGGCCGTATTCCGTTCGTCGGATGCGGCCCGTTGCCTTCGCAGCAAGTGCATTACCGGTTTCAGGCAAGACCCAGGTAGTCCCAATGAAGCACGCAGTAACAGACGCCTAAAAAAAACAAGGGCGCACAGGACATCCATCCGCAAGATAACAAGTACGTACGCCAGACAGGTTTTGGAGATCTCGCCCATGAGCGCAAGCGCAGCCCCCAACGCGACGGCACAGGCCGGCCGCACTTCCCCACACGCCTGGCGTGTGATCGTATCGGCCTCGATCGGTAACGCGCTCGAATGGTTCGATCTCGTGGTGTACGGCTTCTTCGCCGTGACCATCGCGAAACTGTTCTTCCCGACTGGCAACGACACGGTCTCGCTGCTGCTCACGCTCGGCACGTTCGGGGTGTCGTTCTTCATGCGTCCGCTGGGCGCGATCGTGATCGGCGCGTACGCCGACCGCGCGGGACGTAAAGCCGCCCTCACCCTTTCGATCCTGATGATGATGGTCGGCACGCTGCTCATCGCGATCATGCCGACGTACTCCGCCATCGGTGTACTCGCGCCGGTGGGCATCGTCATCGCCCGTATGGTGCAAGGCTTCTCGGCAGGCGGCGAGTTCGGCAGCGCAACGGCGTTCCTCGCTGAACACGCGCCGCAGCGTCGTGGCTTCTTCTCAAGCTGGCAGGTCGCGTCGCAAGGTCTCACGACGCTGCTGGCCGCAGGCTTCGGCGCGTTGCTGACGGGCAACCTGTCGCCCGAAGCAATGGCTTCGTGGGGCTGGCGCGTGCCGTTCTTCTTCGGCTTGTTGATCGGCCCGGTGGCGTACTACATTCGCCGCCGTCTGGACGAGACGCCCGAGTTCCTCGACATCGAACCGACGCAAAACCCGCTGCGCGACACCTTCGCCGACCAGAAGGAACGCCTGCTGCTCGCCATCGGCGTGGTGGTGATGGCCACCGTTGCGACCTACCTTGTGCTGTACATGCCGACGTACGCCGTCAAGCAACTGGGGCTGCCGTCGTCGGCCGCCTTCTCGGCGGTGTTGCTCACCGGCGTAGTGCAACTGATCGTCGCGCCAATCGTGGGTCACTGGTCGGACACGCACGGTCGTATCAAGCCGATGCTCGCAGCCGCCGTGGCGCTGCTGGTGCTCGTCTACCCGATGTTCCGCTTCCTCGACGCGAACCCGACGTTCGGCTCGCTGATGGTGTTCCAGATCGTGCTCGGCCTGCTGATGACGACCTACTTCGGCGCATTGCCCGCCCTGCTCACGGAACTCTTCCCGGTGCAGGTGCGTACCACGGGCCTCTCGCTCGGCTATAACATCGCTGCGACCGTGTTCGGCGGCTTCGCACCGTTTATCATCACGTGGCTGATTGGCGCTACGGGCAACAAGCTCGCGCCAAGCTTCTATCTGATTTTCGCAGCGCTCATCAGCATTACCGCGCTGCTGCGCAGCCGTAAGATCGGCATGCGCTGAGTCCGAGTCCGATCATCGGTGCAGCGATGCGGGGCTGGCGACATTGCCTGCCCCGCATCGCAGTGAGATAGCACCGACATCGCGCCGGATTCCCTAACTACGGAGACACAGTTCAAGTGACGCAATCGACCCCTGCCCTGCACGACGAGATCATCGACGGCCAACCCGTCCCGACGAAAGACACCATCGCCGCACTGCACGAAAAGCTGCAGCCCTTCGTGCGCACGACGCCGGTCTTCACGCGCCGCGATTTTCCGACGCTCGGCAACACGGAAGTGACGTTCAAGTACGAACTGTTGCAGGCGTCGGGGACGTTCAAAGCCCGCGGCGCGTTCTCGAACCTGCTCTCGCTCGACGATGCACAACGCAAGGCAGGCGTGACGTGCGTATCCGCTGGCAACCACGCCGTGGCGGTCGCTTACGCGGCGCAGGCGATGGGTGTGGGCGCCAAGACGGTCATGCTCAAGACGGCCAGCCCGGCCCGCTCGTCGCTGTGCCGCGAGTACGGCGCCGACCTGATCCTCGCCGAAAACGTCCATGAGGCGTTCGAGATCGTCAAGCGCGTGGAACAGGAGGAAGGCCGCTACTTCGTGCACCCGTTCAACGGCTATCGCACGATTCTCGGCACCGCCACGCTCGGCTACGAATGGATCCAGCAAGCCCCGAACCTCGACGCCGTGATCGTCCCCATTGGCGGCGGCGGTCTGATCTCGGGTGTCGCCACCGCCATCAAGCTGTTCGCACCGCACGTGAAGGTCTACGGCGTGGAGCCTGCGGGCGCCGACGCGATGGCCCAGAGCTTCGCGCAGGGCGGCCCGATCAAGATGGGGCCGATGACCGGGATCGCAGACAGTCTCATGGCGCCGCACACCGAGTTGTACGGCTACACGCTGTGCCGTCGTCACGTCGACGAACTGGTGACCGTCACCGACGAGGAAATGCGCGCGGGCATGCTCACGCTCTTCCGTCAGTTGAAGCTGGCAGTGGAACCGGCGTGTGCGGCTGCGACGGCTGCGTTGATGGGCCCGCTGCGCGACAAGCTCATGGGCAAGCGCGTGGGTGTCCTGCTGTGCGGGACGAACACCGATACTGCGACGTTCAACCGCCACATCGAAGCCGCCCTCGCCGCCGAAGCGAACGGCTGACCAGGATTCCCAATGTCCGCCACTGTTTCCTCGCCGCCCGTTCTCCTGCTCGACGCTGCGCAAATTGCCGCGCTCATGCCGGTGGCCGATGCAATCCCTGTCATGTCCGACATGTTCGGTGCGCTCGCTCGCGAGCAGATTCACCTGCCGTTGCGTCAGATCGTCCGGCCTCCCGAGACGCTCGGCGCAAAGGGCCTGCTGGGGATGATGCCTGCGTTCCTGAGCGCAACGGTGTCCGGCACACCGGTCTACGGCGCGAAGGTGGGCACCTTTTTCCCGGGGAACAGCGCGCACGGCAAGGATCCCCACCAGGGTTGCGTGCTGCTGATGAGCGGCGAGACGGGCGAACTGCTCGCCGTGATGAACGCCGCCGAGATCACCGGCATTCGTACCGCCGCAGTGACGGGACTGGCGACGCGTCTGCTCGCCCGACATGACGTGTCCCGTCTTGCCCTGATCGGCGCTGGCCATCAGGCGCACTGGCATCTTGCTGCACTTGCCGCCGCTCGCCCGCTGCGACATGTGCGTGTGGCAAGCCGCTCGCTCGCCTCGGCGCAGGCGTTCGTCGACAAGGAACAACCGAATTACGGTTTCCGCCTTGAAGCGGCGCAGAGTGTCGAGGCGGCCGTGCGCGACGCCGACATTGTGGTGACGGTGACGAACTCAACCGATCCGGTGCTGCAAGCGGAATGGATCGCACCGGGCGCCCACGTCAATCTGGTGGGCAGCAGCACCCCGCGCCATCGCGAGGCCGACACGTCGCTCATGGCACGTGCGCAGCTCTTCGTCGACCGTCGCGAATCGACGATCAACGAATCGGGCGACTATCTGGCCGCCGCTGCCGAAGGCCGCATCGGGCCGGACGACCTGCTTGCCGAACTCGGCGAACTGGTCATCAGTACGCACGCGGGACGCACCGACGCCGAATCCGTCACGCTCTTCAAGTCGCTCGGCATGGGTGCGCAGGACGTTGCACTGGCCGCTGCGCTCTATCATCGGGCGCAATCGGACAACGTCGGCGTACGCGCTACGATCTAGGGCGCGAGTCGGGCGCGCGGGTCGTTAGACATACGCTCGCCCGACGATTCGGGTGCCAGCCCGGCGCGTGGTGACTACCCCACTGCGGCGGGCTGATCAGCACCGTCCCCTCCCGCCAATCGTGCGCGAGTATCCCCGGCACCGTCTCGTACTCGCGAAGTGCGGTGACGATGGCGGACACGTCTGCGAACTCCCGGAACTGGATATACCGGCCCCGGGCATGCTGCCGATAGGTAGATAGCCAGTCGCCCTCGCTCTGGATGGCTTGCGCCGACGAGACGTCGTTCCCCAAGGGTCGAGACATGAAAAGATCCACAACCAGACGCCCCGATTCGCCGTTCGCCAGCATCGTCTGCGGTGCCTGACCGGTGAGCGTCAGCGACACTGCCGGAAAGGCCTGATTCGGACCGGACCAACTCGCCACCAGACGGTACTTGATATCGACCACGCCGCCTTCGGCCAGAATCCGCGCCATCGTGGCCATCAGCGTCGTCGTGTCATCGCCGAAACGACAGCCCACCTCCCCGGCGTTGCGCCGCCATTGCGCATCGACCACGCGATTCGCCCGCAGCGAAGCCAAAATGCCGACGTCCGTTATGCGACCGCCTGCCGGTGCGTCCTCAGGCATCCTGCCAAATACGCCGGGCGTGCCCGGTTCGGCCCATAGCTCGACTGGCGTCCCATCGACCAGTGTTACCCCGTCGCTCGCGACGTTCAGGCAGCCGTTCTCCGACAGCAGATCCAGTCGTCGATGCGCGAACGAAGGTCTGACGCCCCCTCCCTGGATACGCCATGCGGCGACGGTGCCATTGCCCAAACTCAGCATTTCGTCACGGATACCGGTCACGCGCTCGTCGAGCGCGTTCTCCGACGTCAGAAAAATCCGGTAGCCCGGCGGTATGCGTCGCATGTCGGATACGTCGGCAATGCGACGCGGCTCGTCGGCTTGCCGCATGTCAGCCCAGTCGGAATATCCCGGCAACAGGTCACCGCTTACCGTCGCGAGTGCCGGTCCGAAACGACCTTCCTGAAGTGTGTCGGCAGCCACGGACATCGCCACGCCGAACGCTTCGTCTCCGACGCCGAATCCGACAAGATCCGCAAATTCGCTGCGCATCACATGCAAGGCATAGCGCTCACGGCTGCGCGCGACGTGATCCGACACTCGCTGCTCCATCGATACGGTGTTGCCTGGCAAGCGATCCAACACGAAGAGATCGGAAGCGGCCCCTGCAATCGACTCACCGAGATAGCGAGCGAACGGCAACCCCGGCGTTTCGCGCCAAGGACTGTCGGCGTCTCTACGGAAGATGTGCTCGGTGGGCAAGTCGTCACGCTCGTTCGGCCTAGCAAGCGCGTTCACCAGATTGACGATCGTCTGTCCCTCACCGTCGGGGCAATGCGCTGCCGCCGCCGCGATCAGGTACGGAAAATCGTGATCCCGTGCGACAGGTTCGCAAGGCGGGTCAACGTTGCCAAAGCAGGAAATCTGATTGGCCAGCCAAGCGTTCGATCGATCCACGAGCGCCATGAAATCGCGGGCAGGCGGTTGAAAAACGACTTCGTGAGGGCGTTGCCCCGGCGCGGACTGCGCGTCTCCTGTCAGCAGGTTTGCCAGCCGTGCGGCATCGGCGTCGCTGACGTGTCGTTGCAAGAAGCGTCGCAACGGCGCATTTGCCGCCACCTGGAGGCCGCCTTCCCAGGACACTTCACCGGTCGTTAATGACATCAGCAAATGGTCCTGCCCACTTTGCATTGCGACAACGCCCGGTATCTCGATACCGCCGAGCGAGAGGGTGCGCACGCCGGTCGCGCCTTTCAGACGTGCGCTCATCATGGTCCGCTGTGCCGCCGGCGTACGCCCGAAGTGCCAGAGGAGCAACCCTGCCTCGACCCGTTCGAAGATGTCGTTCAGTGCCGTCTTGAAGGCGGGCGTCCAGTGGTGGTTCAACACCATCGTCGAAATCGATGCCCCCGTCGCCCCACCGGGGTTTTCGGAAAGCGTTGCGGTAGTGGACGTCATCGCCTGCGCCGCAACGCTCGCATCGTTCGATGGAGAAGCCTCCATTGCGGCACCATACCGGCAGGCCCGCCACTTCGAAACCATCGCGTCCCATTTCGGCACGCTCGGATCGCTTGCGTGAGCGAGGTCGCCGCGAGGGGCGCGAACGATGTTGTCCATGGGCATGTTTCGCACGGGGGGCGCAGAGCGTTGCCTTTCGACCTCGGAGCGAACGCGCTTCAGAACCCCCTCACTCACTTTGATTTCGGTCAACGCGTCGACAGGCGATTCCACCCAGACGGAGAACAACTCGGCGTCGCACTCCACGACGCCTGTGTCCCAAAACGACAACGCTCCTCGATGTTTGCCCCGAAGTTCGAGCATATCGAATCGCCTGTAGGGCAAGGGCTCCACATCGGCTTCGGTACAGCTTCCGAGAATTGTGCCGCTGCCGCAGGTGATACCCGCATAAATGATGCGCTCCGTCGGCGCCACTGAGATTGAAACGAAAGCGACAAGATATCCGGGCGGCATGCGCAGAAGCATGTCTTCCGAATCGACCAGCGTTGCGCTCGTGCCCATGAAGTGCAAGACAGCGGTAGGCACTGTCGGCGCCGGGGATGCCGATCCACGCACCACATCTTCCGATACATGGACCCGACTCTTCAGCGCCTTCAACGGGACCCATGGTGCCTCAAGCTGCCGGAGTGGCAGCGGAGCGATTCGCAGCTCTTTCGCCAGATCCGCCAATAGTTTTCGCCGCATCGCAATCATCGGCTTGCCCGCTCTGGCCAGATGTTTCACCTGCCGGAGGATCTGGCGACCCGCATTGCTAGCGAAGCCGAGGCCCAGGCGTACACATTTCGCAAGCGGTTCCGCCGCTGGTATCTGATTCACCAGCAACATCAGCATGCCGAAACGCATGTTCGAATATATCGACTCCAACTCGCTAAGGGTTGCGTGCTCGGCACGCTCAGAAAGCACGGAGAGGTGCACGGCCGTCACGCCCGCGTAGGTGAGTCTGAACGACCAGTCGACCGCTGCCGAAGCCGCCGGAAACATGCCACCCGCAATCGGAAAAAATACCATCGAGCCTTGCAGAACAGCCACGCGAAAATCGTCCCAGTCGCGCCGACCACGTATCTCAGGGGTGACCACCTGCATATCGAGATTTTGACGCATCCGAGTGACCTCGGCCCGCCACAACGCCTTCTCGATGTCGGAGGATTCGACGAATGCCCAAAACCCAGGCACGAGAGAACTGAATCTGTCGACACCCCCAAAAGCTTTTCGCAATCCCGGTCTCACTCGCACACACCCCTCCCCAGAATCGCAGACCGAGCCAATGGAGAATTGACGAGATTCCATCAAATACAACGCATTACCCTGTTCGACCCTGTCTCGTATCGAGAGGTGGTCCCGCATGAAATCTCGCCAATCATCGCGCAATTCGACTTCTTTTCGCCACCAAAACCACTTCTGCTGCTTGATAGACAAGATCAACGCCGTACGACTGGGGGCGTGCGTCAAGGCGACCAGACCCGGCGTGACCGTCCCTCGATACGTCAACAGTTGAAGTTGAAGCTGTGACTCGATCATCTCCCAGGACTGCAACTTATCCGGTGCCGCCTTCCAGAAGGCATCGGAAGGCCGATCGACATCCCTTACCTTGATGAGCAAGTTCACCAGGATGGCTTTGGCGTACTGCGAAAAACCGGCGATCGCGTCCTCCGACGTACTCAATGTTTCGATGCGTTCCAGGTCGAGCTTGTGCAACGAGATACGAAATGCATCGCTATTGACCGTCTTGAGCAGTTCTTGCGTTCGCTCGAACGCGTCGGCCCCGTTTGCAGAACTGGCGCGAACGGCGCGCACCTTGCATGACCCGCCGATCGACAGACGCTCCTCGTAATAGTGATGTCCGAATGCGATCTGCAAAAGACTAAACTCACGTCGGGATTTGAGCCCTACACCGGTGTTGCCTGCGACAGGAAAAAAGCCGTGCTCCTGATATTGCACTTCCACTCTGGCGTCCCAATCCACCTCGCCGGGATCGTTGCGTTCCTTGTGAAACGCGACGTAGGCTTCCTGCACAAGTTCTTTCGTGTGCAACACCGCTTGCTCTCGATAACGACGATACTCGGCGGCGCCCCCCACAGTCCCATGCCATCCAACCCATTCGGACAGCGTGAGTATCTGCTGCGGCGTTAGCGACGCACGAATATCGACCTCGGCCCGAGTCACAGGCGCGTCGTTCTGCACGACAGCCGGTCCATTAGCCGACACATCGTCATCGGTTCGATGCTGTGCGACGGGTAGGGCGAGCGGAACCTCCGGTATCGACGGATCGTCGCCGGAGGTCTCGGGACTGACCGCATGCCCTTGCGCGTCAACGTCATCACTACGCGTTGTGCGATGGCCCATAAGGTAGGCGAGAAGTAGCAGCGAGGTGGTCACCACGGCACCGCCAGCGGTCATCAACAAGGTGCCGTGATTCGCCGCCCCCTCACGCAATCGACGTAGCACGGCGCCTGCCGTCATCGCTCCAACCTCGCGTCCCGCATTCGTGAATGCTTCACTGACACGATCCTGCTGATCCACCGTGGGTGGCAACATCGGATCCGACTCAAATGGTGCCGCCGACACTCCGCCCCAAGATCCGCCTGACGTTGGGGCGGGCGTCTTCGCACCAGGGGCTCGTACGCTCGCGATCCATGCACGCGCAGTCGAGTGATTCGCGGGCGGGAAGATCACGTGCGCTGCACGCCGATCAGTAGATAGGGCCGTCTCTTGCGCCGCAGGGGTGAGATGGTTGGAGCGAAATTTTCGCCATTCGCTCTGTGCAGCGCAGGTTGGCGGTGCGGCACGATCGGAAAGTCGTAAGACGTGGGGACTATTGCGGTCGAGTTGTTCGAGCCATTCGTACCAATCCCCCACACGCAGGGTGTACGGTCGGGTCGAGATTTCCTGCGACGAGCGCGTCAGCACGCCCGTGTCTAACAAGAAATACAACGCTGCCTCCAACGCGTGACTGTGCGTGAGACGCTCCAACGACCGGGCGTCAAGATCACGCGTTATCGCCTCCTGCTCCATCGCGCTGACGGGCAGCTGTTCGATCACCTCATTCGGGGAGCGCCCACTGCCGTCCATGAGCGCAAGTTTGAGTTCTGCGACCAGGAGCACGACATCGATCCGGGCGTCACACCCCTCCAGGCGATCGCAAAGCCGATGGATCTGATCGACCGTCAATTCGGGCAACACAATGGAAAGCCACCCCGCCAACCGGATACGTTCTGTCGAATCGCGGCCACGCGGCAACGACGACAGCATTACCCCGACAGCCGCCGCTTCCGCTGCGCCCGCCAACAAGAACGCTGCTGGCCATGCCATCGCCAGACACGCCCCGCCTGCGAGCAAAGCGCCGCCCAGCTTCAGAGCTCGCACGGGACTCAACCCGCCCTGTGCCGACGGCTGCCGGTGATTAAGCACAGCCTCCAACGCGGCAGCGGCTGCCGCCGGATTCTGCAAGATCAGCGTCGGAAGTGCATGCAGCATCGGGGCGATGTCGATGTCTTCGATACTCGCCAAATCACACTTCCAGGCGGCCGCGCACAGCGCGTGACACAACCCGCCGAAACCCTGCGCTTCGGGCGACCAGACCGGCCCGCCGTTGCACCACACGCCAAAGCGCCGCCCGTCGAAGCAGATCGGCCATGCGTCGTCGAACTGTCGGACCCAGTCCCCCATCGAAACCGCCACGCTCGTCATGCCGGGCAGCAATGCGTCGCAAATCCTGGCCACCGACGTCTCAAGCGGGGCGCTGCCTCGTGTGCCCGCCATTGCGTCGATGCCCAGCAGTTCGCAGACCAGCGCGGCAGCCACCTCCCCCCAGTGCCCGGACGTCATGATGTTCCGGTACACGACCTGCACCCGCCAATCCAGGCCATCGAGGCACGCGGACATGCTCGCGCCTTGCGCCGAATATTGGCGGTGCAAGCGTGACGCCGCCACGTGCGGCGTGTCTGTCGCGCGTACTTCGCACCGCATCTGACTCGGTGGATTGATCTCCATTCAGGACTCCTTGACGTCATCGATGCCAGCCATCGTCACGCGACAACGTGCCCCGTCACCATCAGGTATCGCTTGCGGTCACGCATGAGCTTGCGTTTGGGAATACGCTCGACAGGCCAGCCAACTACCGCCATTCAGCGGCACAGCACGAAGTGAACACCAATGTCTGAATCCGTCCGATTCTGGTCTTCGGCTGGTCTATTGGAGCACACGGGAGACACGTAAGATGGCACCATCGTCACCCACGTAATGGAGTCGCAATCATGTCGCAAACCCAACAAACGTCGCGCACTGCCCTGCTCGTCATCGACGCCCAGGAATCGTTCCGCACCCGCCCCTACTGGCGCGAAGACGACCTCTCCGAATACTTCGCCCGTCAGCAAGCGCTCGTCGACGGCGCGGTAGCACGTGGCGTGCCTGTGGTGCAGGTCTTCCACATCGGCTCCGGCACGTTCTCCCGCGATTCCGGCTTCGTGCGTACGCTCGAAGAATTGCGTATTGCACCGGACTTTACGGTGGACAAAGTCAAGCACAGCGCGTTGGCTGGCTCCACGCTCGGGGCATGGCTCGTCGATCATGGCATCACCCGCTTGATCGTTTCCGGGATTCGCACCGAGCAGTGCTGTGAGACGACGACGCGTGCCGCCTCCGACGCCGGTTACGCCGTCGACTTCGTCACCGAAGCCACGCTCACGTTCCCGATGCAGCACCCGCGCACCGGTCGCGAACTGTCAGTCGAAGAACTCAAGGAACGCACGGAGACGGTGCTCGTCGACCGCTTCGCGCGGATCGTGACGGTTGAGGAGGCGCTCGCGGCGGTGTAACGTTTGGGAACCTCCGTCTGAATCCGTCCTAAACGGTTGCTGCAATGCCACGACTTCAACCCGTGTATCTTCTCGCGATGCCGAATGCGCTGCTGCTCGATATTGCCGCACCGGCGGAAGCGTTGCGCATCGCGAACCATCAACAGGACGAGGTTCGGTTCGAGCTGCATTACGTCGGCACGCAGCCGACAGTGGCAACGTCGATCGGCCTGCGCCTCTCGCCGCTCGACGTGCTGCCCGCTTCGGTGCCGGACAACGCATGGCTGGTCGTCACTGGCACCGTGGAGAAGCCGCTCCCGGTGCCATCGGACGGCACATCCCCGACGCCGGACGCCGAAGTGCAAGCCGTCGAATGGCTTCGTCGGGTCGTCCGCCCGACGCACCAATTGGCATGTATCTGCACAGGCTCGCTGCTTGCGGCACGCGCGGGATTGCTCGACACGCTCGCCTGCACAACACACCACGGCAGTTGCGACGAGCTTCGCTCACTGGCCCCGGGCGCGCGCGTCGCCGACAACCGGCTCTATGTGCGTGACGGTAACGTCTGGACGAGTGCGGGCGTCACCGCCGGTCTCGATCTGATGCTCACCCTCATCGCCGACGCGACCAGCCCGCTTTGCGCTGCAGCCGTCGCCCGTCAGATGGTCGTGTACGCGCGACGCGCCGGTGCCGATCCCCAGTTGTCGCCGTGGCTCGAAGGCCGCAACCATCTGCACCCCGCCCTGCATCGCGTACAGGACGCCGTCGCTGCGGACCCTGCGCACGACTGGACCCTTGCTGCGATGGCAGACATCGCCTGCACCAGCGAGCGACACGTGACGCGTCTGTTTCGCGAGCACGCGGGTGTCGCGCCCATCGACTACCTGCATCGGCTGCGCATCGCGCTCGCCCGCGAGATGCTCGGCAATAGTCATCTCGATCTCGAACACATTGCGCAGCGTGCGGGATTCGGATCGAGTCGTCACCTGCGACGCGTGTGGCACAAGTTCGACGCGCTGCCGCCAAGCCGGGCGCGACGGATCGCCGACTGACGTACCCCTTTTCAGGGTGTCAAAGCCGAACCGCTCGACCAGACAGGCATCCGGAGCAATATGCCCTCCGGTATGAAGTCGCCGGGCAACACGCCGGGCAGCGTGGTGTAGGCGCGCGCCGCAGCGAGTGCAGCATCGGCCGTGTCGAAATCGACGTACTTGATGCACCGCGTCGCGCTGTGCTCCTGATAGAGGTAGGCCCAGTCGACCTCACTCGCAACGCAGATATCGTCGGTGAGCCGTGGCGCATTTCCCAAGGTCCGCCTCGGCAGGAGATCGGCCACGACGCGATCGACATAGCCGCTCGTCACCCACGACCTGAACGTCTCCCCTACGCCCATACCGACCAAGGCAAACGACAGCGCAGGCTTAAACTGGTCGGGCTCGGACCAGGCCACAATCAGGCGATATCGAATGTCCCTGAACCCATACCCGGTGAATATTTCGGTCGACGCTTCGAGCATCCTCATCGTCGTGTCGTCCAACACCCACCCACTCGCCCCAGCGCGCTCGGCTTGCAATGCCGTCAGGCTCGAATGCGCGAGCAGCGCGCCCGTCAACGCGGCAGAGTTCAGGCTCCCGGTCTCCAGTGCTTGCTGAATCGGTTCGGCGAAGACGCCCGGGGTGTCGCTCTGTATCCAGAAGTCGAAATGCCTGGCGTCGCGACGCCAGGCACCGACGTCGTCGGACCAGACAATATCGCTATCGGCGCGCGTCAGATCGAACGACGTCAGATTAAAGCGCGGCGCAAGCTCGGTGCCCACAGGACTTGCCACGGCGACACGCCCTTCGCCCAGACTCAACATGTCGTCGTAGCCCCCTTGAGGGTCGTCGTCAGCAGAAGCCAGTCTCGCGAGAATGCGGTGACCCCGAGGCACTTGTTGCAGTGAACGCGTACCGCGCAGTTGCACGAGTTGCGGCGCCGTCGTCTGTCGCCCGCAAGCGCCGATATTCCGGGGAACCTGCTCCCACATGCTGGCAAACGCGGCACCGAACTTTCCATCACCCAAACCGCGTCCGGCCGCGAGCATCGCCGTCACGAATTCGGTATCTCCCATCCCCGACTCGATCAGGCTCGCAACGTCGTTGCTCACCCGCGCGAGAATGCGGCACTGCTGCACCGGGTCGACAAACCTTGTCGCAAACACTATCGCGTCGGCAAGACTTTCGTCGGACGACGCTCGCAGGAACACCTCGTCGGAAAACTCTCTGATCGCCGTACCGAGGTCGTAGGCCAGCTCGACGCTCGGGGCAGACTGTGGCCCGTCGACCCGCTCGTTGAGATAGACGACATCCGACGCGCTATGGGGTACCTCGCGGGTCACGCCCCGAATGCCAGCGGCGAATGCCGCTGCATCGACGCCCGACAATGCGCGCACGGCGTGCCTTATCAGTCTGAGAATTCCGCCGTCCACCGTGTGTCCGCGTTGCGTCGCCCGCTCGACCCGATTGCGAAGATCGTCGATGATCCGGCGAGTGTCGCGATTGCCCGCCTGCGCGTCGCTCGCCTGCGCGACATCGAGCGCGACGCTCATCGCCTGGCCACGCAGGCGCTCGGCGATATCCTCAGTCACGTGCATCCCGACGAACCTTCGCAGCGGTTCGCTCGCGTCTGCAGAAATGCGCGGCGTCGATGTGCCCTCGCCTTCCCCACTCGCCGTTATTGCTTCGCAGGTCGTCAACGAAAGGAGTAAGCAACCCTCGTCGCCGATGATTCCGACCACCCCGGGTACTCGCACGGCATTCACCGTGACCGGACGGAATGTCATGTCGTCCTGTAGCGCGCGCAATATCAATCGGTGTTGCGCCGTCGGCGCCGACTGCGCAACGGGTGACGCCTGCAAATGCCAGAGCAGCAGCCCTCGTGTGACGCGAGAAACGACCTCTTCGAACGCGAACCTGAAGGTCGGCGCATTCCAATAGGCCGCCATCGCCACAGGCGACGGCGTCGACGCACCGACGCTCGGCGAGACGATGCTCATCGGTGTCGAAGGTGTCGAAGGTGTCGGGGTCATCGGGCTCACCGAGGCAACAGCAAGCGGCAATGAGGCCTTGTTCGCAGGCGTCCCCGTCAAGGACCCGCCGGGCACGATACGTCCGGCTCGCGCATACCAGGCATCCACGAATTTTCCCCATTGGTCGAGCGCACGCTTCGAACGACCGACGGCGGACCGTGATCCCGCTCCGCTCTCGGCGGCGCGATTCGATGCGAGCTCGGGCGACGCAGGCGTCGAGGTGGAGAGCGTGGGAGGTGTCGGCACTCGCGGCCAGACGCCGTTCTCACTCTGCTCGGATTGCCGCCAGAGCGGCACGCGGTCGCGCAAGGGCTCGACGTAGAGATGCGCCTTCATGGAGCCACACATGACGCTGCCATCGTCGAGAAAGGCAATGACATCCTGCGCAATGCGTTCCATGCGAAGGATCGGCAGTTGCGTGCGTCGCATGATGGTGCCGTCACCGTCGTCGGTAGCGGCCCCCAACAGCTTGCCCGATCCACTCGTCACCGCTGCAAAAAACATGATGCCATCGGGATACGTCAGCGCGACGCAGTAGCCTTCGGGCAATCGCATCAGCTCACGATGCGTCATGACCTGCCTTCGACCGACCCCAAGAAACCGGTCGACGTGCCGCTCGTCCGCCGTCATCGGTTCTGTTTGGGCACCGTCGGTCAGCAGATTCCGGTAGGCTTTGATGCCCGTGAATATGGTCCACGCCGGTTGCCGGTTGAGGGAGCCTTCACGACGTTCCCCCCTGACGATGGCGCGCACGTCGTCGGCAAACTGTTTGCGCTGTTCACTCACCAACGGCCACGCCTCCATGAAGCTCCTGAGGTGCTGAGATGCGACGCGTGTCGATTCCCTATCTCCAACGATCATGTCGGCGATGGCGTCGAGCGTCGGAGAGTTCACCGCGCGAAGCATCATGGCCACCGCGTACGACACCGACATCTCGCGATGAATACGTTTGAGTTCTTCGAGATCCGCCGACTTGGCCCGCTCGGCGAGCAACGCGTAGGTGCCAAAGTACGGCCCCACTTCGAACGCCAGCGACATGATGGCGCTCGCGATACGCCCCTTGCTCCGAAAGGCCGCGATCATGGCGGGCCCCAGTAGCTTCACGTAATTGAGCACAATCTGCTGAACGCTGTTCAGACGGCGTGCGTCGCGTACCTTTTGCGTGACGATCACGAGATCGCGGTCACTATGCGCCCGGCGCAGTTTTGCCGTCCAAAGGGCGTGGTGCAGCGACGGACAGGTCTCGAACTTGAAGTAAGGCTTGAGCGTGACTTCGTCATACAGCGCGTCGAGTGCCCCACGAGGCGATGCCGTTGCCGCTGCCTCGCCGACTTCCCGGTTGGACGGTGCACATGCCCAATGGCTCTTCGTAGATCCCGGGTCGATCTGATACCTCATGCGACTTCGACGTAACGGACTTTCCAATCGCTGCAAGTCGATGGGCGACATGTGCAGGCTGATGAACTCCTGAAACTCCAGCGTCGCCTCGACACCGGGCCACCACCAGAAGTACGTCGCGTGTTTGATCGAAATCAGCAGCACCGCATTGCCGTCCGGCTGTTGCACGGAGAGCAAGTCCGGCAGTATCTCGCCGTCGAACGAAATCAGGCGCACAGGCCCCTGACCGACCCGGACGCGCGTACGTGTTCCGACAGTCTGCGGATGGGCCAGCATGGAGCTCCCGGCCCGGCTACCAGGGGGTATCTGGCGCTCCCAATCGAACGACGTCGCGTTAAACAGCACGCCTGTGAAGACCTCTTGCACATATCGCGCGTACTCGGCCATCAGCTCGCCCGACGCTTCCAGTGCACTGAGTTGCCGTTCGTCCCGTTCCTGTAGTCTGGTTCGGAAGTCGTCCCGGTTCACGGCCATCAGCAAAGGGACGGCCGCGTTGTCGAAAACACGCAACGAGGCAACGCGCCTGTAGCCGCCGGTTATTTCGTACTCGTCCGAATAGTGCGCGCCTATCGCGATGTCGCGCACTGTGAAACGTTTGGTCTCGTACTCTTCACTGAACGCAAACGTAAATCCTCGGGTGTCCGGCGAGCGTCCGGCCTTGCTGTAGGTCACCTCGACTTCTGCGCTCCACGGCAATGCCGTGCGATACCCTAGGGCGGTCGCTCCCTTTCCCTGCTTGCGCAGCACCGTTTCCATCTGCTTTTCGATGACCGCCTGCGCCTGGCTGCGGTGCTTTTCCATCACGTTGGCAGATGCTTCGATAGCGTTGGTCGCGTCGACCAGATTCAGCATGTCTTCCAGCGTTTCCGGTTCCTCGGTCTGGGCCAGCTCTATTCCCTCGCGCTGCGGGGCAAGGTGGTGGAAAGGTCGAAGCTCTCGCGGCACCCTGTGCGGCGCATCGGTGTCGACGGATGTCGACTCGGCAAGGTCGCCCCTTGAGAGAAAGCGGTTTCGCATGACGTCGCCCGCGACCGCGCCAAGGCTCAGCACGCCGGTCACCGGCAGCCAACGGCGCCCCCATGCACTCGGGCTCAACGAAGTCATAACGGCTTGCGAAACTGCCGTCACAAGCCAATGAGACGAATCCGAGCAGGCATTCTCTGACGACGCAAGACCGAAGCGCCTCACTGAAAGGTCTCGTTGCCAATCGTATGGACCACCGTCGTACAGATCCGCCGGAACGCGCGACGACACATTGCCCTTGGGGCGTGTCGCGACAGATGGCGGCTCGCCCGCAAAGGCTGGCAAGCGACGCGGCGCGTTCTCAAGCGCTTGCGCATCCAATGCATCGCATTCGGCGTTCCATTGCGCCCAACGGCGCTGGGCATGCGCCTCCTGAACCACGTTCCCGAACGGCGTCAGCAAATTCGCCCCTTGCGCCAGTTGCAACGCAGACTCAAGCGCTTGCGCCCAACCGGGCGCTTCGAAGTGAAACCGGCTGTGCTCACGTTGCCGTGCCTTGCGAACCAGCTTTTGCCACTTGATGGACGAAACCACGCCGGTCGGTGTCATCGGCGTCGGTCGTTCTCTGAGACGAAATTGCACCGTCGCGACCACGTCGAAGACATCCACCTCGGCGAACTTCTCGCCGAGTGTCGACATCAGGAGCCGCAATTCGTCCGCCGTCAACGAAGGCAGCAAAAGCGCATAGGCAGACAGATGCTGTGCGCGATGCAAGGCCACTGCCGCGCGCTCGGAAGGAACGGCGGCGTACAGTCGAGCCGCCGCCGCCAGTTCCAGCGCGCCACACGCGAACGCGCCGACCAGCGGCACGACGGTCCCCAACACTCCAGTCCCTGCGTGGCATCCCGGCGCCTCGGCCCCGATCAGTTCGGTGGAAGGCAGCGGCGCGTCGTCGCCCGCTGTGACTGCTGACGAATGCAATACGTCTGGAGCGAGGCCATACGTGAGGCCTATCGCAGCGGCTGCAGCTACCACCAGCCGTGAACCGCACTGCAACGCTACGTCGCCCAGCGCTGCGGTGGCGTCCGGCGTAAATTCCGACAAGTTGCCAGCAAGGTGCGACTGCCACGCATTGACGGCGAAACCGGGGTCCTCCGCTACCAAGCGTGCCAACAAGCCGGGGAGTTTCGATAGTAACGACGGATCGATGTCCCCCAACTCCGTTGCGACAAGCGCCGCCAGCACGGCATGCCAGAGGCCATCGCACGGCATGTCGCCGGAAGCCCATCGCCTCTCTCGGCGTACACGGATGCCAAAACGACCGCCTTCATACAGCAGCGCTCTCGGCGCTCCCCCCTCCCCCTCACGCAGTACAAACCCCGCCGCCCCCATCATCCCGGCCAACCGGGCCAGTCCGTGTTGCCGGGAAGCGTCATGCAGGTCGTCGCGCCGATCCAGCAGCGCAAATGCAATGTCGGAGGACACTGGCCCCCAGTGCGAAGGCGCGCGCAACACCAGACCGCAGACGACACGGGCTCGCCAGTCCTGCCCGGCCAGCGACTCAGGAAGCACCGCTTCGATGGGAACCGCCTGCGGTGAGCTGTCGACGGCAGTCTCGGCCGATGTCTCGTTCGCGAGCGTCCGACGGGCCGATGTCCGCTGGGATCGGTCGTCAGGTGGCGACACATTGGTTGAGGGGGGCGCGTAGGTGGTCGGTGCGTAATGCAATAGCGATGGAAGCATCGGCACATTCTCTCCTTCGGAGGACGATCGGTAACGGCGCTCCGATACTCCTGCCGGGAGGAATGCCGCTGCGTTCACTTTTCGCCCAACTTCGACGCATTGGGAAATGCAGCTCCCAATGTCGCAACACGGTAAAATGCGGTTCCATTCGCACGCGACGCCCTCAAAACCGGGGATTTCCACGCGATATTTGCGCAATCGATTACTTTCCTTTTCAGATGGCTCACGACCTCGTCATATTGGGACCCCACACGGCCGCCAACCCCGGCTCGGGCGCAGCAACGCAACCGGCAGACGCACCGCTGCCTGTGCCGCAAGCGGCGATTCAGGCGTTGGCCCCACACAGCGCTCTCGATATGGCACAAGGGGTTGCACGCGTTCGGGACGTCACCGATACGCCAGCCCTCAGAAGCGCGATCGACGCGCTCGCGCAGCAATACGGCGTGGACGTCGCGATCGTCGACAGCCAGCGACGACTGACGGACTTCAAGCTCGTTGCGATGGATATGGATTCGACACTCATCACCATTGAGTGCATTGACGAAATTGCGGACTACTGCGGGCTGAAGGCGGAAGTCTCGGCCATCACCGAAGCCGCCATGCGCGGTGAGATCAAGGACTTTAACGAAAGCCTGACGCGACGCGTGGCGCTGTTGAAGGGACTTGACGCCAGTGCGCTTGAAAAAGTCTACGAGGAGCGTTTGCAGCTTTCCCCGGGTGCCGAATCAATGCTACGTGGCGTTCAGGCACTGGGCATTCGCACGCTGTTGGTCTCGGGCGGCTTCACGTTCTTCACGGATCGTCTGAAGCCGCGTCTGAATCTCGACGTCACCCGCGCCAATACGTTGGAAATCGTCGACGGCAAGCTCACCGGACGCGTGCTCGGCGAGATCGTCAATGCGGAAGTCAAGGCGCGCACGGTCGCCGAAGTGGCGGCGCAGTTCGGCGCGACGCCTGCGCAGGCGATCGTGATGGGGGACGGATCGAACGATCTTCAGATGATGGCCATCGCTGGCCTGTCGGTGGCATTCCGGGCCAAACCGGTGGTGCGGGAGAAGGCCTCGGTCGCCTTCAACCACGCAGGACTCGACGGCCTGCTGTCACTGTTCCGTAAGGACTGAGCGCAAGAACAAACGCGTCAGCCGATAGGCGGCTTGATGGCCCTCTGCGGCGTCGGTGCCGATGCATCGAGCGTCACGCCCGGCACCCGTTTCATGTGCAGCAGGTAGTAGCCGTTTCTCGTGCGTATCAAATCTGCGGAGCCCTCGCCGTAGTAGCGCTCGAACATGCGCTTCTCATTGACGGCCCGCGACAATTCCTTCGGCCCTGTTTCGACGCCCGGCGCGAAATCGTCAAACTCGAACTTGAACAGCGGCTTGTACACGCGCGTATCGTCTTTCGGATCGGGAAAGATCTGTCCGCATTGCAAGTCGTGACTGACGACGGCGTCCGGACCGATGAGTTCGGAAAGTACGGCATACGTTTCGACAACCTCCGGGGCGTGGCTGTCCATGAGCGCAGCCACGCGCTTGCGCAGCGATGAAAACATCTTGTGGTCAGACGCCAGCGGGCCGGGCGATGCCGCCTCCGGCGTCATCTCAGAAGATGTGAACGTCGAGGCAGTGTCGAAATCGGTCGGCCAGAAGCATTTCGTTTCCAGGTCGAAATGCACGTTGCTCGTGGAAATATCCTCGTGCCGAAGGCCAACATCGATGAGTCGCCCTTGCAGCAAGTCGATGGAGAGCATGATGTCGTGCTTCGACGTGCCGTACTCGGACGGCCAAATCTTGTGCATCGGCTGCCCCGGAATCTTTTTCAGCCGCACGCAAACACGATGGTCCGCAGTAACGAACGGTTCCGCGCTGCCGTGGCCGTAGAACCGCGTCCACTTTTCCGCACTCCATTGCACAGCCGCCAACTCGGCGTCTACGTCGGTCGCCCCGGCATGTGAGACCTTGATGACAAATCCGGGAGTCTGAGGATCATCGAATACCGCCCCAGCGTCGCCCTCCCCGTGTGAGCCACGCTCGGACGTCGGACCAAGGATGTCAGCGAGCGTCCGTGATTCGCGCACGCTGTGCGGTATTTCGGATCCGCAAGGCGTTTGGCATTTCATCGGCTCGCACGACGACTCCGTGAAGACGACCGGATAGTGAATGGATTGCAGCGAGGGAGTAGTCATCGTGGTGCAGCGAGATGGGTACACGCGTGTGTGTCGTGTCGCCCGCCTCTTGCCTGTTGATAAGGGACGATGAGCATCCCTCATTTGCGCGGTGGGCGGCTTGCGAACATCGCTCACCGCCCACTTGCTAGGTGTTCAGTTCCGCGTTTTGACAGTGCAATCTTGTCTCAACAAGGGCGGCGTCACATCCCGTCACGCCGTCTGACCAGTCTCACGTGCCCACGAGGCTCGAAATAGGTGCCGAAACGAACCAATCCAGTCTTCCTCAGATAGCACGTCATTTCGAAACTTATCAGGACACCTGGATCGGCGTCGTTCACGGACGCGATCTCTACGGCCTTGATCCGAGGCTCATAGGCAAGCAATGTCCTCTCCAACTGCGCCTGAATTTCAGTCGCCGATGCGGGAAGCACGCGATAGATTCGGCTCAGGTCTGGCAACCCGTAGTCCGGCAGATGTTTCATCGCCCCAGCACGGGTATTAAGAATGCGATGCACGTTACGCTGTACGCTCAGTATTTCGAGCGTCTTGTCGTCATGGGCAGCGATCGGCTCCCCGTCAATGTGTCCCAACAAGACGTCGTAAAGCGATGGCCCCGCCGTCACGCGTTGTCCACCGACTCAGCCACCCGATCTTGGCTGTTACGCCCATCGTGGACGAAGTCGATATCGATCTGGCCATCGGCCGCCAGTTTCAGCGAAATGGACTTCGGCACATCGCCGTGCGCCGTGTGGACCAACAGCTCACGCGCAATGGATGGCAGAATCCGCCGATTCATCAGCGCATCGATGCTTCGCGCACCGGATTGAAAGCTGCCGCAATCCTGCGCAATTTTCTGCACCAGCGCTTCGTCCACCGCGAACATGGAGCCGTACTGTGAAGCAACCCGGGCGGCCACTTTTTCAAATTTCTTCTCCACAATCGAGCACAGCGCCTCCCCGGTCAGAGGGCGGTAAAGCACCGTCTGAAAACGTGCAAACAGCGCCGGCTGAAAATGAGCGACCAACTCCGGACGCACTGCATCGAGCAACGCACCGTGCGCGATGTCTGGATTCTCTTCGGTGGTCGCCTCGATCGTGGCACTCCCCAGATTGGACGTCATCAAAATCACGCAATTGCGGAAATCGATCTCACGCCCTTCCCCATCGCGCATGCTGCCACGGTCGAAAACCTGATAGAACATGTTCAGAACGTCGCGGTGCGCTTTCTCGACTTCGTCGAGCAACACCACACAGTACGGACGTTGACGCACGGCCTCAGTCAGCACCCCACCCCGGCCATAGCCGACATAGCCCGGCGGCGAGCCCTTCAACTGAGAGACCGTGTGAGCCTCCTGATATTCCGACATGTTGATCGTGGTCAGCGCGGCAGCGCCCCCAAAGAGCACGTCGGCAAGCGCCAACGCTGTCTCCGTCTTTCCGACGCCCGACGGCCCGGCCAACAGAAACACGCCCAACGGCGCGTGTTCGGCGCTCAGCCCTGCCTTAGCTGTGCGAAGGTTCTCCGCGATTGCCTCGACAGCTTCGTTCTGGCCGACCACACGAGCGGCAAGTCGCGCTTCTAGCGACAACAGATTATTCACCTCGTCCGACACCAGATTCCCGACCGGAACCCCCGTCCATTCCGCAACCACGCGCGCAACGGACTGCGCATCCACATCAACGCACACGAGTGGTATCTGCCCTTGCGCCTCGGCAAACGCAACACATGCATGCGACAGCGCATTCCCGTCGCGCTCGGCAGGAGGGGCGTCGCGGTGCTTGAGCACGGCGACGGCGAGTCGTTGCTCCTTCGCATAATTCGCCGTGAGTGTTTCGACGTGCGCACGCGCAGTCTTCAGCGCCTGCTCAGTGGCATCGAGCCGCCCATCGGCCACACCAATGCCCTCGACCACATCCGCCGTCAACGCTGCCTGTTCGATTTCCAGCGCACTCACGGTGGCGATCCCTCGCTGCAATTCGACCGGCGCCGTATCCAGACTCATACGGACCCGCGCCGCCGCCGTATCGATCAAGTCGATGGCCTTGTCCGGCAACTGACGTGCCGGAATATAGCGGCGCGAGAGTTTTACCGCAGCGACCAGCGCTTCGTCGCGAATATGGACTTGATGAAACGATGCATAGCGCGCCTTGAGCCCGCGCAGCATCAGGCATGCGGTGTCGTCGTCAGGTTCGTCGACTTTTATCATCTGAAAGCGACGCTCAAGCGCGGCGTCCCGCTCGAAGAATTCCTTGTACTCGGCCCACGTCGTCGCGGCAATGGTGCGCAGCTCGCCACGCGCCAGCGCGGGCTTGAGCAGGTTGGCTGCATCGGCACCGCCAGCGGCATTGCCAGCTCCGATGAGCGTGTGCGCCTCGTCGATGAACAGCAAAACAGGCACGCTGGAAGCCTGCACCTCCTCGATGACGGTCTTGAGCCGCTGCTCAAATTCGCCCTTGACCCCGGCCCCCGCCTGCAACAATCCGAGATCGAGCGTCAGAACGCGCACGTTTCGGATGACGTTCGGCACATCCCCATTGGCCACGCGCAGTGCGAGCCCTTCGACCAGCGCCGTCTTACCCACGCCCGGTTCGCCCACCAGAATCGGGTTGTTCTTGCGACGTCTGGCCAGCACGTCGACCATTTGCTGAATCTCGCGGTCGCGGCCGAAAACCGGGTCGATTTTGCCTTCCTTGGCCTTTTCGGTCAGGTCGATTGCATAGCGAGTCAAGGCGTCGGACTGCGACGGCACGGATGCGCCAGCGGTCACGTTCGTCACCGGGATCTTTTTGTCACGAGTACCGGCACTCTCCGCCACCGGCGAGTCTCCAACGCTCAGAGGCGCAGAATCAAGTGTCGACTGCTTCTCACAGGTCCGGTCGCCAAGCCGCAGGAGAAGTCTTGCGATTTGCGCGCTGCTCACACTCAGTAGCGGCCATGCGCCTCGTGCACGCAGAACGTGCGGCGCATCAACAATCGCTTGAAGCACGTTGGCTGAGCGAATCGACACGTCAGTGCCTTCAGCACTGGCATGCGTCCACGCGTCAGACAACACGGCAGCCAGTTGTGGTGACAATGCTGGTTTGTCTCGCAAATTGCGCGGTGCGCGGTCGATTGCAGTCATCAACGCGTCCCAGACGGTCTCCGCTTCGATGCCGTAGTGACGCAGGATCTCGGGAATGTCTCCGTCCCCTGCCTCCAGGAGCTTCAACAGCCAATGTTCGACAGTAATTTCATCGGCGAGTCGCATTCTGCAAAGACTTGCGGCGGATTCGAGCGCTGTCGCGCAATGGGTGTTCAGGTGTTGCAGCAGGTAGGGGGTATCGCGAGAGGTCATGTCGAACCGGGGGAGTATTCCGAGGGGCGGGGAAGATGACCGAACCGGTGCGCCCATACGGCCGCACCGGTAACCAGCCGTTCGCTAACGCGTTACGACACGCGTTACAACATCAGGCAGCCTTGCCGCCGCGCTCATTCCACGAATCCTTGTGCTGGATGTTGCCGTTGGCGTACTTCCACTGGATGGTTTCGTAGCGCAGTTCCACGTCTTCGAGGTGGTTGTGCTTCTCATAGGCCGGATCCTTGATGTCGAGCATCTTGGCCTTCACGCTCACGACCTTGACGTTCTCCATCACGGTCGTGAAATACTCCTCTTCCTTGCCCGCGCTGTCGATCTCGTATTCCTTGATCGTGACCGTCTGAAGCGTCTTGCCCGACGTCAGAGCCTTGTAGAGCTCCGGCGTGGATTTGTCTTTGGCTTTGGTAAGACGGTACGCCTTGTGCACGCGCGTGCCCGTGAGCTTGCCGGTATTGCCGTCGGTCGGGATGTAGACGTCGTGCTCATACGCCACGAGTTCCACGCTGCCCTCGCGGCCACCGACCGTCACCGAACCGTCGATCTTCTTGCCTGCGTCGTCAGTCAAAAACATGTAGCCAGGAATTGCCATGCATTGCTCCTTGGTTGCTGCAACAAGTGCCCGAAGGACATGCCTTCGGGCGGTTCAATCCCGAAACCCGGCGGGTTCGGGGACACATCTACGGGAATCAGGTTCCGGCGTCGGGCACCAATGTGATCTCGACACGCCGGTTCCTGGTGCGCCCGGCATCGGTCTCATTGCTCGCAATCGGACGTGTCTCGCCGTAGCCTTGAATCGCGAACTGCGTCAAAGCAATGCCCGACGCCTCTGCCAGCCAGTCGCGCACGGCTTCGGCTCGCGCGTTCGAGAGCTTCAGGTTGAAATCGGCAGATCCGACGTTGTCCGCGTAGCCTGCGACAAGCACGCGCTTGTCGGGATGCGCCTTGATCATCTCAACGGCATCGACCATGCGCTTGGTCGAGCCCGCCTTGAGTGACGCTTTGCCGGTGTCAAATAGCGACATGCTGTCGAGCGTGATGACCGCAGGTGGTGCGGCTGGTGGCACGTAGGAGGCAATGGCACGCCCCAGCGGCGGGACCAGGTGCGCCCCGTGATAAAGACCGAATGACAGCCGCAACGGCACGCCAAGACGGTCGTAACGATCGATCTGATCGCGATCGTCGACCAGTGTTTTCAGCGCGTCGCGCTTTTCTGCGGCGTGCGCCTGCTCAACGGCGGCGTATCGCTGGAGATGGGTCTCGACACGCTGAAGCAAGGACTCGTTGTTCTTGCCCACCGCCCAAAAGGCGAGCGCGGCGGTGCAAGCGGTCAGTGTCAGCATGTGAAGCACGGTTCGTGAGAACACAGACAAATGCGCACGGGGGCGAATCGCGTCTGCAAAAGGGATAGGCAATGGCCATGGCTGGGGGGTCGCCGGTGCGCCTGCAATCCGTACGCGGGTATGCGCTGCCGCACTTCGCTCCCAAGGGCGCTCCCAATGGAGCGCAGGGCCGCAATCAGCCCATGCAATCCCCCGAACATTCACGCGACGCGTGGGCACATCGCCCCCCGTCAGCACTTCCCGAATGACGCGAACCGACCAAGGCACGATTGACGCCATGGCAGCCGCGCGATGCACCGCCGCTACGGCGCCTTCCGAGCGCTGCGCGGCCTGCTCTGCCGCCACCACAACGCCCTCCAACCGCGATGCATCAATTTCTGCACCCTGCGAGGCAGTCCCAAACCATTGCGGCTCGCTATCGGAGGTTACGGGAGACAGGCGTTGATAGATGGCAACGTATGCGGGAAGTCCATGGCCGACAATCCGCGACGCATCGGCGCAAGCCTGACGCACGCCACGCAGCATTTGTTCCAGTGCGTCCGTATCCGAATGGAGCGCGGGAGATACAGTGATGGCGATACCGTCAGGTACGACGCCGCCTCGCCATCGCGAGGTTGCACGCACGAGTCGAGGCAGATCTGCGGGATTGTCCACGCGCAGCCAGATGGCACCGCCCGCGTGCCGGACGAAATTATTGCGACTGCTCCGGTCGAAAATGGCGTCGAGACCGTCCCCCACAACGAGCAAGACCGGCGTACAGGCAAGCGAGTCACCCGTGGCGGAACCAAGCGCCGAGCGTAAGGACGCCTCGAGCTCCCCCGCCGCCTCGTCGTGCGGCGTAGACGATCCCTTGGCACGCAGCCAAAGGAATAGGAACGCAACGCCAACGATCACCACCGTGAGCAGGATCGACAACGCTGGGACTATCGGGCTGAGTAACCAAAGCACGGACAGCAGGAGCGTTGTGGCCAGCATCGCAATAGTGCGATGTGGGTACGCTGACGGCCACACCGAGCGCAAGTTACTCACCGACGCTCCCCGTGGCACCGGGCACCGCCCTTCCCTGCGTGGATTCCAGGTGAGATACCTGCGCGTCGAGCGCTGCGTTCCAGCCGCCCCAGACAAGAACGGCCACCAGACACGCCAATCCTGCAATCATCCATGGCGACAGATGGAAGAGCCGATCTAAAAAACGTCGGCTTGTCCGCTCGACGACGAACGATGGGTGCACATGTGGACGGTGCTGAGCAATTCGCTTGTCCACCACCGTCATCAGCTTGCGTCGCTCAGCGTCGCCGAGCAGAATGTATCGCCCGACAAATCCGAGGCCCAATATGGCGCTGTAGAACTCGAAAATTTCCACTGCTGTGGTTGACATGGCGAGGTACGTATCCAGGCGGGTGAACACGCGCTCGCCCGCATCGTGAACCCCAAAGCGCTGCACCTGTAATGGCGAGAGCTCCCAGGCCGCACGGTCCCTTTCGTCCATATGGCGCAACGCAGTCTCGTCCAGCAATGCACATAGCGCCACGCTTGCGTCCGTTCTGACCTGCTCGTCGATCCCAGTCTGCAGGAGTGCTGCGTCGAACGCGTCCAGTAGTTCCGCAGCACGTTGAGCCAGCCCAATGGGATCCGGCGCTTTGCCCCCGGCGGCGAGTGTTGCAACCAGCAACGCTGCGTCGCGCACGAACGGCCGAATAGCGGGCAGTCTCGAGGGTGTCACATTCGCTGATGCCGTTGAAACGTCAGACGATTCCGTGCCAGCAGGTTCAATTACAGTCGAGGTCATGAGCGCAGCACCGCATAGAGTTCCACCGACGCTTCCGCAAGGGACACCGGCAAATAGATTTGACACGCCCGCGCCGCCAGCATGCGGGAGAGCGCTTCGCTCGCACCATCGAGCGCGAAGTATTGGTTGTCCAGGCGCACCGGGATCGCAGACGGCACACGCTGGACTGCACTGACAGGAACGCCCGGCAGCGCGGAATTCACAATGCGCTCGACATCATCCGGCGCACCGATCTTGCACAGTCGTGGGAAGTGCTGCGTAATATCCGCCGCCTGCATCGGCGCATTGACCGACACGTACCAGTCAACGGCTCCTTCGACAATCCGCTCGTCCAGAATCTGCCCCGTCCAGGTGGACGCAGACTTTCGCTGCATCCCGATCGGCACGACGCGCGACGGAATGATCGCGTCCAGCAATTCGCGAATGATTGATTCGAGTGTGGCAAACACCTCATCGGCGCGTTCGTGGTCGTACTCGGGGATCTCTCCAATGTGCGCTTGCGTCGAAAACGTCATCAGCGTGCTCGTCAACTGTGCCAACGTGACATACAGGGCTTCGGGAGGACGGTTCGGGTAACGCGCAAAGTGCCTGAGTTGAGGCCACGCCTGGTGAATTGAGTGAAGCAGCCAGAAAAGTTGGACGTCAGCCACGCCGTACTCAGTGATCTGCGCCACCTGGTCGAGCCGTTCGCTGCGCCGTGTACCGAGCGTCAGGCTTTTGGCGTGCAGGATGTCCCCGATTCGCCCCATCCGCTCAACGTGTCGTATGTGGCCAGCGAGCGCGAGGCAAGGCGGTACGAACTCGCGGTCGACACGGAACTGCCCGCTGGCAGCGCGTGAGAGACGCGCAATGGCACACACCGTGTCATCCGCGTGAGACTCGAAGTCGAACAGCAATCGCACCGCGTGTCGCTCTGCCGCAATCTCTGTCGACTCGGTACCGAACTGGTCGATGACTTTGACGTAGTCGCGCAATGAACGACGTGGGCGCGAGGAAGGTGTGGCTTCGAGTTGGCAGTTCGAGCCATTGGCGTCCGGCAGCGCTAAGGCAGCGAGCACGGTGAGCGATTGAATGTCGGGGGCTAGCCCATGCGAAAGATCACGCGCTACGGGCAATGTGTCTGCGAGCGTGGTGTCGATCGGCGTCCCGTCGGGAAATCGAAGCTTGAGACGGCTGAGCTTGAGCCGCCCCGCCTCGAGCGCCTGCTCATCCACTTCCACATCGAGCGTTCCCCATGGACACGTCAGCGTGCCACCAATGATCTGCTGAAGCGAGAATCCGGCCCAACGATCCTGCTGCTGAAAATGCTGGGGCGAGAGAATCAGCCCTTCGTGCCAAAGCGGTTTTTCGATGCGCATCAAAATTGCCCTAGAGCCGTTCACCTAAGGCGGCGAATTCTAAACAGATGCCGATCAAAAACAAGTCTAAAAACCCAAACAATCGATCAAAATGGAACTACAAAAAAACTTGAAAATAAGTTTTATCCTATATCTAGTTTTCTCATTTTTTGATATCGACAATACAGCGTTGATCGGTATCGAAATTTGCGCAAACCCCTTCCCGGACATAGAGATCTGACAACGACTTCATTTTAAGAAAAAATTCATCCATTAAGCGTCAATGAGCAATCTCCCAAATAGTGAGCACTTAGGCGAATTGCACTAACCGCTTCGCTTTTTGACTCCAACAAATTGAGCGTGTTACATAGCTTTCCTTTCTCTCGCCTAATCGCTCAGCAGTCCGCATCAAGCGATGGCATTCATCAACGCCGAAATGGAAAGTGAGTAAATTGGACAGCTTTCAAAGAGAAATTCCGCGCAACCGTATATCGATCACTCTTGACCTGCACACCGGTGGTGCCCAGAAGAAGGTCGAACTCCCGCTAAAGATGCTGGTGGCCGGGGATTTCAGTGCCGGTCGCGAGCAGGCCCCGCTTGCCGAGCGCGACAAAGTCAACATCGACAAGAACAACTTCGATGCGGTGCTCGCCGACTACGCGCCAGACCTCAAATTCGCCGCCCCCAATACGCTCGCCAGTGACGACTCGGATATGCCGGTGAGCCTGCAATTCCGTTCGATGAAAGACTTTGAGCCGGAGCAGGTCGCTCGTCAGATTCCGGAACTGCAAGCGTTGCTTGCCATGCGCAATCTGCTGCGCGATCTCAAATCCAATCTGCTCGACAACACCGGATTCCGCCGCGAGTTCGAGAAGGTGCTCAAGGACAAGCGCCTGTCCGACAAGCTGCGTGGAGAGCTGGCTCAAATCGCCACGGCCGCCACACAGCCCGAAGGCCACGCCTGAGCGCGAGGCGCCTTAACGGGCGCTCACCGCATCTCACCATCAAGTCAATCCACGAACGCAGGCGGAAACCGAAATGAAGTCGAAGGAATCGCAACAAGCCGCGCCCAAGGCAGTGGCGCTGGACGCTCATGACACGCCCAAGGCTGCCCACGACAGCGTGTATGCCTCGCTGTGCAGCAAGATCAACCTCCAGCCCGTGACGCAAGCGCGTCCGATTGAAGCCTTTCGCGATAACGACATGCTCGCTGAAGCGTCGGCTGACGAGCGTATCGCTCGCGGCATGGGCGCATTTCTCGAACTGGTGTCGAAATCCAGCCAAGGGGTCGACCGTCTGGATAAGTCGTTGCTGGACTTCCACATCGGCCAACTGGATCGCCAGATCAGCCGTCAGCTCGACGCTGTGATGCATGCGCAGGAATTCCAAGCGCTCGAAGGCCGTTGGCGCGGGCTCAAGATGTTGGTCTCGCGCACAGACTTCCGCAAGAACGTGAAGATCGAAGTGCTCGACGTTTCGAAAGCGGCGTTGCAGCAGGACTTCGACGACGCGCCGGAGCTCATTCAAAGCGGCCTGTATCGCAAGACCTACGTTGACGAATACGACACGCCGGGTGGTGAACCCATTGGCGCCATGATCAGCGACTTTGAGTTCGAGAACTCGCCGATGGACGTGGCACTGCTGCGCAATATCTCTAAGGTTGCAGCGGCCGCGCACATGCCGTTTATCGGGTCGGTCGGCGCGGCATTCTTCGGCAAGAAGACGATGGAGGAAGTCGCCGCCATTCAGGACATCGGCAACTATCTCGACCGGGCGGAGTTCATCAAGTGGAAGAGCTTCCGTGAGACGGACGATGCGCGTTACGTGGGGCTGACCATGCCGCGCACGCTGGGTCGCTTGCCGTACGGCCGCGACACCACGCCAGTGCGTGCTTTCAACTACGAGGAAGCCGTCAAGGGACCGGACCACGACAAGTACCTGTGGGTCAACGCGTCGTTTGCGTTCGCGGCCAATATGGTGCGCAGCTTCATGAACAACGGTTGGTGCGTGCAGATCCGCGGCCCGCAGGCCGGTGGTCGCGTGGATGACCTGCCGGTGCACTTGTACGACCTGGGCACCGGTGTGCAACCGAAGATCCCGACCGAGGTACTGATTCCGGAGACGCGCGAATTCGAGTTCGCCAATCTCGGCTTCATTCCGCTGTCGTTCTACAAGAACCACGACTTCGCGTGCTTCTTCTCGGCAAGCTCGACGCAGAAACCCGCGCTGTACGAGACGAAGGAAGCCACGGCCAATAGCCGTATCAACGCGCGCCTGCCGTACATCTTCCTGCTCTCGCGAATCGCCCACTACCTGAAACTGATTCAGCGAGAAAACATCGGCATGACGAAGGACCGTCGTGTGCTGGAGCTCGAGATGAACAGCTGGATCAAGGGGCTCGTGACGGAAATGAACGACCCGAGTGATGCGTTGCAAGCGTCACATCCGCTGCGTGAAGCGAAGGTGATCGTCGAAGACATCGACGACAACCCAGGTTTCTTCCGTACGAAGCTCTTCATCGTGCCGCACTTCCAGGTGGAAGGCATGGATATCGGTCTTTCTTTGGTGTCGCAGTTGCCGAAGGCGAAGGGGTAAGTCCCGCTTGACCACATAGGCTTCACGGCATGTCAGTTGGCATGCCGTGAAGCTGTTCGTACCTGCCTTTTTTTGCAAGAGAGCTGACGTGTCGATATTGCCCACTCAGGCTTATGAATTGAAACTGGCGCCCCACCCCGAGGCGGCGCCATTCTCGGTATTGAAGTTCACGGGATCCGACCGGATCAGCGAGCTCTACCGCTATGAGATTGAATTCACAAGCCCCGCTGCCGGCATCCCAATGGCATCCGTGCTGGGACGACCGGCTCGCTTCAGCATTCAGCCGGTCGGCCCGGATGCATACGAAAAAGCGTTCGCGCAGGCGGCAGCGAGTCTGCAATCACCGGCGTACACCATTCACGGTCTGATTACGGAGTTTGAGGAATTCGAGATGACGCCCGATCAGACACGCTATCGCGTCGTGCTCGAACCCACTCTGGCCGACCTGAATCGGGCGGTGTCCACGCGGCTCTTCCAGAAGCAGAACTTCGAGGAGATCGTCACCTCGATCCTGCGGCACGAGGAGTACGCTGCCGGTGTCGATTTCATCTTCAAGTTGCGCGACCAGGACTACAAGCGGCGCGAGTACGTCACACAGTACCGCGAGACCACAATCGCCTTCATTCAGCGCCTGTGCGCGCAGGAAGGCGTGTGGTTCCGGTTTGAACAGCATGAGGACCGAGCGGTCATCGTGTTTGGCGATGACGTTGACGCCTATGCGCGCAAGCAGCGCTCACTGCCATATGTTCCCGACGGCGGCTTGGAATCTAGCAGCGCCGAATCCATCAAGACACTGCACAAGCGTACGCGTCGCGTGCCCGAGGCAGTCCGTCTGCATGATTACAATCATCGTGCGGCTGATACCTCGTTGCTCGTCGAGCAAAGCGCCGTGCGCGATGACGACACGACCAACGCGATCGACTATCACTCGGGTGAGCATTACGAGACACCGGAAGAAGGTGATCGCATTGCGCGAATTCGTCACGAGGCACACCTCGCGCGTCAGCTGACGTTTTCCGGCACGGGCAATCCCTTCTGGTTGGAAACGGGTGAGGTGCTGGGCGTCGAGCCGAAACCCGGCGACGCGAAGCACGGCATCTTCGTGACGTCGATCAAGTCGCGTGGCAGCCGCAGCGAAGCGTTCTGGACCGCGTTCGAGGGGATTCCGTCGGAGCGTGTGTGGCGGACTCACCTCGATGCGATCACTCAGCCGGTTGTTGACGGCATATTGCCTGCTCGCATTACCTCCCCGAACAGCTATCAGTACGCCTACCTCGACGAGCATGGTCGCTATGTCGTGAAGCTGCCGTTCGATCTGGATGCATGGAGCCCGGGCGGTACCAGCCGCCCCGTGCGCATGGCCAAGCCCTACAGCGGCGGCAAGTACGGGCATCACTTCCCTCTGATCGATGGTGCCGAAGTTGCGTTGAGCTTCACCAACGGAGACCCGGATCGCCCCGTCATCATCGGCGCGATGCACAACAGCGAGCAGGCCGACCTCGTCACCAGCAAGAACAAGACGCGCAACCTGATCACCACCGCAGCAGGCAACGTGCAGCGCATGGAAGATCTGCGCGGCTCAGAGCACGTTCATCTCTCGACGCCTTACCAGGCCAGTGAGTTGAATCTTGGGCATATGGTGGATCTGGAAGCGAAGGTCCGCGGCACGGGGGCCGAGCTTCGAACCGACGGGTACGCTGCAGCACGTGGCGCCAAGGGCTTGTTGCTCTCCGCCGAGGCGCAAGCGGGTGCTACGGGGCAGCATCTGGCCATGCCGATTGCCGATCAAACGCTCAGTCAAGCGCAACAGATTCTGAGCTCCCTCAACACCGTGGCATCTGCCGCTAACGCAGTGCTGGCCGACGTCGACGCGCAACGCGTACTGATTGAGCAGCATCTGAGTCAGTTGCAACGCCCTGCCATTGTGGCGAGTGCACCGGAAGGTGTCGGTGTCACCAGCGGGCGCGACATGCAGCTCGCCGCTCAGAAGCAGATGTTTGTGACGGCGGGCGATGGGATCGACATCGGTGTCATGAAGCGGATCACCGTTGCCGCTGGCGAGGCACTGTCGTTCCTCGCCGGCAAGCTCGGCATTCGTCTGTTCGCCGCCAAAGGCAAGGTTCAGATCGAGGCACAGTCGGATGCCATGGAGTTGCAGGCATTGCGCGACATGTCCGTCAGTTCGGCCGACGGTCAGCTCCTGCTCACGGGCAAGAAGTGCGTGACGATTGGCGATGGTTCGGGGGCCTATATCAAATTGTCAGGCGGGAAGATTGTGATGGGTAGTCCTGCTGGGGAGATCAACCTGCACGGAGATCTGAGCGTGCTCTCACCAGAAGGCGGCTCGTTCAGGTTCACCTCCTGGACTGCCTCGCAACCTGAGCCGCTCAAGCGCCAAACGAACGTCAGTATTTCTGAGTAACACACAGGCATGACAACGAATTCTTCAGTACCTGCAGTTGGCCCTGCATCAGGCAACGACACAAAAGTGAAGCCTCTTCCGTTTGCTTTCCCCTTCCAAAAAAAGGGAAACGCTGGAAATAGCTCGCCGGCTCAATTCTCCGACGAACACGAAATCTACCAAGGGCTACTCAGTGGCGAGTCGTCCGGTGCCTATCTCGTCGGTCGGTTTGGCATGTGGCACGGTGGGATTCACGTCACGGCTGCAGGCTTCGGACGCCAGTTGGATCTTGCCGCTGGCGTGCGATGCATTGCCGATGGCGAAGTCGTTGCCTACCGGTTCAATCAACGCAACCTGACAAGCGAACGCCCCGAGGGTGGAGGATCCGAGACGACAGCGGCGCAATACAGTACCGGTTTCGCGCTTGTGCGGCACAAGATGGAGTTTCCGAAGAACCAAACGCTCGAGTTCCTCAGCCTGTACATGCACTTGATGGCCTACGACGATTACCTGAAACGGGAGCATTCGTCTTGGGCAAAGCCGGCCTATTGGCCGCAGCAGTGGGAAGTCTCGCAATACGCACAGGATTCCCCCGAAAAAGGCAAACAAGGTCAGTTGCCCGATACATCGCAGCGCGGTCTGCGGGTACGCGCTCGGGCCAATGGCCGTGCTCTCGCCATCCTGCCCCAGGGCGCACGCGTGACTCTGGAGACGCCCAAGGATGGCTGGGCAAAGCTCAAGACGGTAGACCTCCAAGGAAAGACAATTATTGCTCGTCGTGAGGGAGAACATGCGACGTTGGACACGATAACCGGCGGGTGGATTTGCATAGGCGAGGAGAACGGCGGTCCGCTCGTTCAAGAGATGATGCCGGGCGATGTTTTCGACAACATACAGTTTCCCAGCAAGCCTGTCCCGATCAAGGCCGGTGATCTTGTAGGCCATCTCGGACGCTACGACAAGCTCGAACCGGGGTCTGGTGCCAATAGCCAGGTCCACATCGAAACGTTCGCCGCAAGCGACATCGGTGCATACATCAACAAGTCTCGCGATTGGGTTCGCAGTCATGGAGCCCATCCAAAGGACTGGGCAAAGCTCGGATTGCCCTCCGAGCCAACAATTTTGCGAGTTGCGCCCGGCACCGTGCTCTACGCGCGACCGGGAAACGGTGAGCCCAAAGGGACAGAACCGCAGACGGGCAAAACAGAAGTGGTCCAGACCTACGCAACGGTGGCGCTAGGTCGCGACAAGGAGCGAACGCATACCGAGCCAAAAGTCGACGCCAGTATTGGTCGGAAGGTCGCATGGTGGCGCGTCCAGAGCGCGGATTCGCGTGGACAGCCTATCGAAGGTTGGGTCCGCGACTTCAACCATTCGCCGGGGAAGGTGACGCTCGAGTTTTCGCAGGAATGGGCTGACTTCGAGTGCATCGCAGCCGATCACGATACGTCCCGTACGATTTTCACCGACGCTGCAAGTTGGGTTGAATATGCGGCGGCACCAGACACGCCGGGCGTGGGTGCGCGAGCCAAGCTCAGCCCGCTTATGCAAAAGGTACACGACGCCATCTTCAAGACGGGCAACGGAGAACGAGCCGCGTTTGACTTGACCCACATGCCCGTTTCAAGCAGTACGGAGCGCTCCCCATGGTCTATGCGCGCCGCATCGCGACTGATCGTCAAGCACGAGAGTGAGTGGTCGATTCCCTCCAGATGGACCGCGCTATTTGCTGCCCTAGAAGCGAAAACAGGTCCATCGGCCAAATCCGCCGAGGAAAAGAAGCGCATCGAGAAGCTGGTTTGGTGGGAGGACGTCAGCAGGAAGGTCCCGGGGTTTCCGGCGAATTCCGTGTTCCACATTAATCCGATTGCGCTGGCGGCGAATTTTCAGACGGCAGCAGACTGCCAGTGCAACGGCAGAGAGATGTCCGTCACACAGCTACGGCGAATCGCTTCGCATGCAAGACAAGACCGCCTAGACAGCTACATCGAATCGCTCAATACAGCATTCAATGATTTCCACTTTAATTCGTGCATATCGAGAGCGCATTTTTTGGCGCAAATATTACACGAAAGCGCAGAGTTTAGTGCAACAGTGGAATCATCGGGCAGAGGGTCACTTCCATATGATCCTTGGAGAGGCAGAGGATTACTGCAACTCACATTTGAGAATAACTATAAAGCTTATGAAGAATATTCCGGCGAGGATTTCACCTCCAACACCGACGCAATGAATAAACTTTCTCAATCGCCACACGCCATGCTTTCTGCCGCTTGGTTTTACAGCATTAATAGCTCCCTCATCCCCATCAGCGATGGCGATGGCGATGACTTTATATGGTTAACACGAAAAATCAATGGCGGATTTAATGGATACGATGACAGATTATCGTATTTTATGCGTGCAGTTGACGTTCTTGGGATCACAAATTGCCTTCGCCTCAATAGAAATGGATCCTACAAATTCGAAGAAAGCACAGCGCACGACGAGAAACGCGCATCAGTAGCCTGGGGGATGTGGAACGACCCCGGACTCCGAAAACACGGAATTGCTACTAAATCTGCTAGCGAAGCAGCCAAGGGATACAAGCGCTATGTCGCCCTATACGAGGAAAGTGGCAAAAAAGAGGATAGGGGGTGGTACGGCATCCCTACGAATTTCACCGTCCGAGAGTATGTCCAGACGAGATTACGAATTTTAGGGTTATCTTGAAAATCTAGGAGCCATAGTGCGAACGCTGAGAATACTAGCAATTTTATCGCTCTCTTCTTTTTCCGTTTACTTTCCGATTTCCGCGAAAAGTCAGTCAAATTTCTTCTCCGGAAGTTTCGAAGAAACAGGGAGCTTTGGAAAATTCACATTTCAATCTACTCCAAACAATTCTGGACTAATGATTGAATACCGCTCCCAGTCATTGAAAGAACCACTTTCATATTATGTCGAAAAATTCGATGAATGTAGCTCAATGTCCATTTTCCCTATACATGGCACCCAGCAAGTCGCCATCGACGGGAGCTGTATAAGTCGAGGAGGCCAAATTTATCGTTATGTATACCAGTGGATCCCTGAGAGAGAGAATTGGTGTTTGACGCGAGAAATAACTGGAGAACGGCCTGAGAAGCTGGACTCCCCTCCCCTTCGCTGGCAAAAAGTTGCACGCGTAAAACCGTGCTTCCCCCCCGGGGAGCGGGGACCGTACACCTACGAATCGCCGAAGATCGTACGCGCGGCAATCGCGACCGAGTTAAGGAGATTTCGAAGCGCGATATCAACCCCCAAGACCCTAGAGATGTACCTTTCCTCCCTTCTCGATTACCAAATCTCGGAGATGATATCGAACATCACGGAAGAAAACGTCAGGGACATAAACGACCTTGGATACTTCTTAATTCGAGGCGGCAGAAGTTCCGATGCAAGGGCCATTCTCGAGCAAATAATTGAGAAATTTCCAGAACGCACAGTGGCCAAGCTAAATCTCGCCGACGCTTATTGGTCTATGGAAATGTTTTCGCATGCCGAAATTTTCTATGCACAGTACGTCTCCGACATGAAGGCCCGAAAACTTGAAAGAAAAATACCAGAACGAGCCATTACGAGAAGTATGCCGACTCATCACCAGCCTCTCAATAACATCACCCACTAAATTCCAACAATATTTAACACCGAAATTCGCAAAAAAATAATTCAAAATTCTCAACAAAACAAATTTTATCGAATTAATTAAATTAAAAACATCAAAAATAAAACGATTGTTACATTTTAATGTCAACAAGAATGGATGGAAGACAAACATGCAAGGCACAACAAAATTGCACCACTACTTTGTTTATTACCGGAATGACCTACCAAAACTTATAAGGACATTGGTTTTTCCTGCAATATTTCTGCTCCTCTCAAACAATTCTCACACAGAAGGATTGTGCTTGGACGAATAATCAACTGTATTTAGTTGCATAAATGGGCCATCAACATCATCGCTCTGCCAATCGAGAAAAGATACGTCGTTTTCGTATCACCATGGAAATTCTGGGAAGATCGACCTTGTGATTTCAGGGAATGGTAATGGGCTCGAAGACCGATTCTTTTTTTCCTACGCGCAATATTCTGGCGGTGGGGAAGCGCACGTTCGGTTTTCCAATTTTGAATACACCTACTACCTATACGACAAAACCATTAGAACCGATGATGGTCCGGAATTAAATTCTGGAATCGCAATACATAAAAACGGCGAAAATAAATTTAATCTCACCTGCCAGAATGAAACATCGATCAACTCTGCCGCATATAAGAACATGATCAAGGAAAATTTCAAACCAATAGATTCACGCTGAATTTCATAACGTCGAGTGCGATTAAGCACCCCAGAAAACATCCCAAATTGGCAAAAGTTAACATCGACGCAACTCACCGCTCGATCCTGATATGAAAGACTTTTCCCGAAGAAAGGCCGCAGCAGAAAGAGCTTTCGCAGCTATAAATAAAGGCGTCCAACCTTGCAAGGACGCCTGGGACCAAAACCTCACATCGGAGAATGGATGGTGAAGAATATCGTCGCAATCATCTTATTTCTCTCTACGATCTGCGGCACAGTAGCGGCATCAAGTCTGACAGACAGATCCCCCAGAATCATCTCGGCCGACGAGATTCGCTCCGGCTGCTCAATTCATATTAACAGGAATTATCAATATGATAAGAATGACCCCTTGAGCACACCGCCATACTCATTAATTATTTCTTGGCAATGCGTCGATGGAGAAAACCTTCCAATCGACGAACTTCCGATAAATGGAGCAAGCCCGGAAATCACCTCAATTTTATATTTCAATAGTATGAATATCGTCATACAAGCGAGATGGCCAATGAACTCCCAATCCGCAGAATATCTTGGATACCACCACAAGATTTCCGCATATACGTACAACGAAAAA
Source organism: Pandoraea sp. NPDC090278 (assembly GCF_044772185.1). Taxonomy (NCBI): domain Bacteria; kingdom Pseudomonadati; phylum Pseudomonadota; class Betaproteobacteria; order Burkholderiales; family Burkholderiaceae; genus Pandoraea; species Pandoraea sp. NPDC090278. The sequence goes on from NZ_JBIVYJ010000001.1 coordinate 1,663,037, forward strand.
ACAATTCCCAAGAGATTTATTGAAAACAAAGAAATCGAAAATAAATCCCCCCCCAGGGATTGATGGAACATCTAAAACCGGGTCTTCAATTAACTACCCATTCAAGGAAAGATCCTCGATAACTAAAGAACTTATCAACCAATGAAGGGGAGAGGCGATTTCGCATAAACAGAAACGTGCCACACGCGATCATCGCAGTTCTTTCTATAGCTAACAGGCCCAGGCTCGGCCACCACATTGATGAATAACCTCGCATACGAAGGCGACGCCACGACTCACGGCGGCACAGTCCTGTCCGGCACCGAACGCATCACGGTCAATGGCCGCCGAGCAGCCCATGTGGGTGCCAGGGTGTCGTGCCCGATACACGGTGAGAACGAGATCGTTGAAGGCAATCGCCGAATGAAGTTCGGTACGACCTTGCTTTCCTGCGATGGGCATCGAACCCGTTGTGGTGCGCATCTGATCGCATCATCCGGCGGCGCAAAGGTGGTCTAAGTCTCAATGCCCATCGAATTTGAGCGCGTACCCGCGCGTAAGCCCGTTCCGGAACCGGCATCACTGTCGTTCATCACAGCAATCGCCACGCTCGCCGTGACACTCTTCGTCGGTGCAGCACTGACTTTCGCGCTGTGGCCTACCGACGTGTCAAGCAACACGCCTTCGCTCCTGGCATATGCAGTTGGACTATCCGTCGCGGCATGGGCGTTCTCATGCTGCATTTGGCTCGGGTATGCGGACGTAACGCGCAGCAGTGCCGTTGCTTATAACGTTGAATGCGATGCCCTAGAACAGCGATGCCACAACGCGGCGAGTGTGCCGCTCATCGTGCTTGGTCATACCTGGTGCTTTTCCTCCGATCCCGTAGAAAACCAGCTTGCCGGAATTCTGGACGGCTCGGTCAAAGCAGTGGCTCGTCCGAGTGCTGCGCAAGCAGGCGTCGAGGTCAAGGCACGCTGGATCGACATGCCAGGGCGCACCTATGCCGCAGGCAACATGCTGAACGAATTTGGACGGCACACACGACTCGTCGACTGGTTGTATGAGCACCTTTTCAAGCACATTGTTGATGCACTGCAAGCGCTACCTGCAAATGCCCGCCTCGACGTTGCTGCGCACGTCTCAGCATCGGTCGAACTGGAATGGGCTATTCAAGCGCTCGAGGACCATATCCGCAGACTCCGTCCCGATCTGAAGGTGTTAGTCACGCCATTCCCGCAAGGTATTCCGCTTTTTTAAGTTCGACGCATGGTTGGATGAGCCCGCCTCACCCGCAGCGAAACTCGTCGTCAGCCTGAACCTACTGCCAGCGATAAGTCAGGTGCTCTCCAATGGAGTTGCTGAAGCAGGCGTCGCGATTTTGTTCTGTCGAGGCAAGCCGCAGACTCCAGCACTGCTTGTTCACCGCCCGGCGTTGGGATCCATGGACGACGCAACAACCGTCATTTCTCTCGCGTCCCGGTGGGGTGGATGTGATCCGCAATGTCTCCCGCGAGTTTGGGCACACGGAGTTGCCGGCGATCAGGAAGGCCCCATCCGCCAGCAAGGATTCTCTAAGCAGGTCGATTTTCGTCCGCTGAGAGATTCGGTAGGCGATACCGCCTTAACCGGCCCGTGGCTCGCGCTCGCGCTGGCTCTAGAGAACACCCGCACATGCGCAACACCGCAACTTGTTCTGAGTGCAGAACAGGGGACGCTCAGTGCATCCGTCTGTAGAAATCACGTATGAAATCACCAAAAGCACGATCCGCCGGCTTCTACCTCGGGCTTGGCGCGAGCATCCTTTTTCTGGTGGTGGCCGTTACGCTTTGGGTAAGAGGATTGCACCTGGGCTGGTCTTTGGAGCGACGCATCACGATCGAACTCGCGTTGCTCTGCAGTCTTCTCGTCATTCTGCTTCTCTTGAAGTATCTGGAGCTGGTTGTCCGGTGGGTGGCTTCACTGGAAGTGCTGTCGAGCTTTCGTAGCACCCTAGGAAGCGCAGACAAGGTCTCACCCGCCGATTTCGCACCCAATTCGAGTATGGCCGACTCCAGGCATGACTCGCTGCTCAGTCAACTCAGGGAACGTCACGGCCGGCGCTGGCGACATCGCGAGCGATGGATCCTCGTCACCGGCCCCAAGCCGCTCGTCCAACGACTGTCGCCCGCGCTTGCTTCAACCGGCTTTGTACTCACAGCCGAGTCTGTGCTGCTTTTCGTCGCAGACAAACTCGACGCGCACGATCAGGAGTGGCTCAAGCAAATTCGCCGCATGCGGCGCCGCCGCCCGATCGATGCCATTGTCGCGCTTGCTTCCAGCGATGCGATCAGCGACGGCGACACTTCACTTACACCCGAGAATCTGGCGCCACAACTCGCCCGGATCAACCGAGCGCTACGATGGGCTGCCCCTGCTTATCTACTCGACGTCGCTCGACTGGAAGGCGCAGATCACACCACCGGGCAGGTCAACGCACAGGACGCAAGCGAAATCGTCGGTCTGCTTTGGACGGGTGAGCGCATCAGCGAGAACGGCGTCAAGGCCTCGATGACCATGCTGGCCAACACCCTCTCAGACGCAGGTGTGGCCCGCCTGAGTGAGGATCCGCACCAGCGAACCGTCGCCACCCTAGCCCAGCATGTCACACATAAGTGTGACACCCTGTGCACCTTGATCAGTCAGACCGCCGCCTCATCGTTCTGGCGCCACTCTGTCCACGGCATCTTCTTCGCGCCACTCGCCCCAGCGAGCACCGTGTCAGATCAAACCACGTCTGGCATCGCGCACCCCAAGCTCTGGCAGACCATTGCTCAGCACAGCCGCAAGCTGCATGGCCGCCGCGTCGGCTTCTCACCATCGGGCACAGTTGCCTGGCTCGTCACCGGCGCCATGTTCATCTGGATACTGGGCGTCAATCTATCCGGACTGCACAACCGAGCCACGATCAGATCGGTCTCGGACGCTTTGACCCAATGGAATCAAGCACCCGACCGTGGGCAGCAGATGCTCGCACTCAATAGTCTTGACCGTCAGATCGACACGTTTGAGGTACGGGAACGCAACGGTGCGCCCTGGTCCACACGCTTCGGTCTGAACCGGGATAGTGCGATTCTCGATGCCGTGTGGCCTGGCTACGTCCACGCGGCCCAGGTCCTCCTGGTGACACCGGTGCGTCAGGCCCTCGAAGCCCGCCTGATGCGCCTCGCGTCTCTCTCCGACGCCGAGATCGCCGACAGCGGTAACGTTCAGGCCAACGTCGCCTACGACACGCTCAAGGCCTACCTGATGCTTGCCACACCGGCACGCGCTAATAGCGCGTTCCTCACACCGCAGCTCATGGCGACAAACGAACCCGTGCGCCCCGATAACGCCGATGTCTCTGCCGGTACCTGGAACGACCTGCGCGGGCAAACGCTCGCGTTCCTCGCCTCCCATCTCGGCACCTCACGCGGCGGCGTATCGTTGGCGACACCCGCCGATCAAAGCCTTGTGGCCTCCACCCGACAAACGATTGTCAGCGTGCGCGGCATCCAGAATTCCACCGATGCCATCTACGAGAAGATCATCGACGAAGCACAGGCCAAGTACCCACCGATCACCCTAACGAGCCTGCTCGGCGATACGTCGAGTCGAGGGCTGTTCAGCACCACTCAGACCGTTCCCGGCGTGTTCACCCGCGCGGCCTTCGACGAGCGCATCTCGCGCGCCATCGACGAAGCCAGCGCACGGCAAGACGTCGGCGCAGACTGGGTGCTGTCGGATAGCACGAGCAACCAGGGTGACACCTCGGCTCTGAAGGCCGAACTACAGCAGCGCTATTTCGACGACTACGCACGCGCGTGGGAGCAGTTTCTCAACAGCCTGCGCTGGCAAAGCGCGTCGACACTGACCGGCACTGTCGACCAACTGCTGCTGTTGGGTGACCCGCAGCGCTCGCCGATGGTCGCACTCATGAACGCCATCACTTACCAGGCCGGTACAGGGGTCACATCTCAGTCACTGGCAGCGGACCTGCTGGGCCGGGCGCAACAACTGGTGGGGCACGAACAAGATCCGACCAAGCGCGGCCCCACCACGACCGCGCCGCTAGCGAGCGCCTTTGGCCCAATCCTGCGACTGACCGGTAGCGATCTCGTCAATGCAGGCAATGGTCGCGCAGGCAGCCACACGAACCGCACATCTCCACTGACCGATGCCGGTGACCTGAGCCTGTCTCGATACCTGGAGCGCGTCACGGCGATGCGTCTAAAGCTTCAGCAGATGGTGGCGTCCAACGACCCTGATGCCATGTCGCGCGTGGCCGCCCAAGCCGTGTTGCAAGGCAAGACCTCCGAGATCGCCGACAGTCGAGACTACGCCAGTCGTCTCGCTGCCAGTCTCGGCGGCCAGTGGTCCGGCTTTGGCGACGTATTGCAAGCCCCGCTCGATCAGGCGTGGCAAGTCGTAGTGCAGCCAGCGGCGGCGAACCTGAACGATCTGTGGCGCACCGCCATCGTCGCCGACTGGAACAAGGCATTCGGTGGGCGATATCCGTTTGCGGACTCCGACAACGATGCGTCCCTGCCCGAGATGGCCCGCTTCATGCGCGCGGACAATGGCGTGATCGCGCAGTTTGCTGCCACGCAGCTCGCCGGCGTCATCGAGCGACAAGGCGACCGCTGGGTGGCCACTCAGGGGGCAAATCAGGGTGGCCTCAGCGTCGATCCGGCATTTCTGGATGGCTTGAACCGGCTTACACGCGTGGCGATCGTACTGTTCCCCTCTGGCGACGCTCGCATGCGATATGAATTGCGCGGCGTGCCCACCCCTGGCATTACCGACGTGCGCTTCGTGCTCTCCGACAAACATTTTCACTACTTCAATCAACGCGAGGCCTGGGAGCCATTTGAGTGGCCGGGTCAGACGCTGGAAAACGTCACGCATGTGGAATGGCAAACGGCGCAGGGCGGCCTGCGCTCAGCACTCGATGCGCAAGGCCGGTTCGGCCTGATCCGCCTGCTCGAACGTGCGCAGGTGACGCAGCAAGACAGCGCACGCTACGTGCTGAGCTGGGTGCCCGACCAGACTGCGGGCAGGCCGTTGCGTGTTCAGTTACGTAGCGACGTCGGTGCTGGTCCACTCGAAGTGCTGACATTGCGGCACTTCAAGTTGCCCTCGCGCATCTTCACGACGGGGGCGGGTCGGCCCTTTGCTCAACCGAAACACGACAGGCGTGCCTCCATCGATACGATCAATGCGCAAACACTCGCGAGCACACGCCAAGGCACCAGGAAGGGTACCCCCGTTGAAGTGAGGGTCGAATGATGCTCGCCGGACTCCTCAACCGCTTGTTCCCAGCCATTCGCCATGCGGAGAAATTCGCTCGCGCCCGGCTCGACGCGTGGAGCGATTGGCTCACACCACTCCCAGACAGGAGCGGCAACGAGAATGGCGCCGGCAGGGATCCTGCCTACGAAGAACTGTTCTTCACCGTCAAGGACGAGGCAGGCAAGTTATCGGAAATCGACGATAACGCGATCACGCATCACTGCGAGCACCTCATCAAAGTTGTGGGCAAAGATCTTCGTCTCGCTGGGTACTACGCCACGGCACGTCTTCGCCGAGACGGTATCGCCGGCTTTTCCGACGGACTGGAACTCGCTGCCGCACTCGTCGATCGCTTCAGCGATGCAGTGCTCCCCACGCGGGCGCAAGCGCGCTGCGGTGCGCTCGACATGCTGAGCACACCGCGCGTACTTGAACAGCTTGCGGCGTGCGGCCCCATCACGCGTGAAGATCTGGAGCGCACGATGGCCGCGCTCGACGTATTGCTCGCGCACGCCAGCACGTGGCCTGAGACATCGCGACCGAACCTGCAAGCGCTCGTTTCGCATTTTGAACGCACTGTGTCAGCCGCCGGCGCGACCGCCGATAACACTTCAGAGGCGACGAAGGCATCGCCTGTCGCTGCATCGATTGAGCCTGTGAAAACCGCGCACGATGTGCTCGCACAGGCTCGCGTGATGGCGCGGTGGCTGCGCAGTCAAGAACACGGCTACTTGAGTGCGGCGCGCCTCGTCAGAAGCGTTCGCTGGGACACCTTGCAGGATTTGCCGCCGACAGACGTCACCGGGAAGTCCCGGCTCGCCGCGCCCCGTGCAGAGCTTCGCCAGCACCTCAAACGTCTGATGCTTCAGAAGCAATGGCCCGAGTTGCTTGAACGCGTTGAGGAGGCGTTCGTGGAGTTGGCGAATCATTTCTGGCTCGACCTTCAGTACTTTCAGCATGTCGCACTTGGGCACTCCGGCGCACCCCATTCCGCTTGGGCGGATTTGCTGCGCACAGACATCGCATTGTTCCTGCAGCGGCTTCCGGGCATCGAACGTCTCACATTCGACGACGGCATTCCATTTGCCGACGACGTCACGCGCGAGTGGCTCGCACAACACGCGGTTGTACATGATCTGGCCGCAGGGGAAAGTCTCGCATCGTTTCCGGTATTTGCCGAGGTTCTATCGGACACAACGGACTCTGTCGGCGGCTGGCGCGAAATCGAAACGCAATCGCGCGAGAAACTCGCTAACGAGGGTTTGGAAGCCGCGTTCGCCTGGATCGAAGCCCTGCCTGGAATGACGTCGCACCGTCACCGCTTCCTGCAACGCCTCGTCATGGCTCGCGTGGCTGAGAAGGCTGGCCGAAGCGATACCGCCATCGCACTATTCAGCGAACTCGACAGCGCCACGCGCTCGTTTGTGCTGACCCAGTGGGAGCCGACACTCGCCTTTGACATCAAGCAACAGTTGGCACAAGCCCTCAAGGCCTCCAGCACTCGTAAAGACATTGACAAGATGGCGCTCACCCGTCGGATCGCCGACCTTCGCGCTGACATGACGGTACTCGACCCGATTCGGTCACTCACTTCGCAATAAGCCCCATAGATCATGCAAAACGACGATCCGACGCTGCGTTACTACGAGGCCGAAATGCGCTACCTCCGCGAGGCGGGTAAGGAGTTCGCACGTGCCCACCCAGACCGCGCGCGCATGCTCAACATGGACCGTGTCGGTGCACTCGATCCTGCCGTTGAGCGCCTGTATGAAGGCTTCGCGTTCCTCACCGGCCGTTTGCGCCAAAAGCTTGACGACGAGCTCCCTGAGCTCACCGAAGGTTTGGTGAGCCTGCTCTGGCCCCACTACCTGCGCATGATTCCCTCGCTGTCCATCGTGGAGCTACGCCCCGAGGCAGACAAGATCCAGAGCACCGAGCTGGTGGATCCTGGTGTGGTGGTGCGCTCGTCGGCTATTGCTGTGCCGGGCGCACATGAGGGCGCCCCGCCGCGAAACGTGCAATGCGAGTACCGAACGACTCAGCCAGTTGCACTCCACCCAATTCGCATAACCCATGCGGCCCCGGCAGTCCGACAGGATGGCCGCTCGATTATCCGTCTGGGTTTCTCCATCGACACCACAGCGCTTCGCGGCGAGACAGATCTCGCCCGCCTTCGCCTCTTTCTGAATGCCGACTTGCCGACGGCCTTCTCCGTGCACCTCGCGCTGACTCGGCACGTCGATGCGGTGCTGTGCCGAATTCCCGAGGTCCGTGGTGGTGAGGCAGTGTCTCTGCCAGGAATCTCGGTGACTCCGGCCGGTTTCTCGGTCGACGAACGTCTCTGGCCGAAGGCTGAGAACGCGTTCTCAGGCTATCAATTGCTGCTCGAGTACTTCTCGTTTCGAGAGAAATTCCTGTTTGTCGATCTCTGCGGTTTCGATATCGCCAGCCTTCCGCAGCAGGCCCATGCATTCGAATTTGAGTTCGTCCTATCGCACCCGTACCCGGTCGACCAACCATTTGATGAAACGAACGTACGTCTTTTCTGTGCGCCAGTCATCAATTTGTTTTCGCTCGACGCCCAACCCATCGCGGTCGACCATCACAGCACCGAGTACCGTGTGCTGCCGGCCGGTCATCCAGGCGAGCATACCGAGATTTACGCCGTGGACGCGGTCGACGCTTTCGAGCAGACGTCGGCGCAGCGTTATCCCTATGTACCGTTCTCGTCGTTCAAGCACCGCGGCGGCATGCTGCGCCATGAGGCGCCCGAGCGATACTTCCACACGCGCGTGCGCACCGGTGCCTCGGGCCAGCATGAGACCTGGCTTGTACTGGGCGGCCACGCCTGGGAAACGATGGACGAGCTACCAGAAGAAAGCCTCTCACTACACTTGACGGGTACAAACGGTATGTTGCCTCGCAAGTCGTTACGCGCAGCAAATCTGAGTGAGTTGGCATCGAACACCCCGAGCGTCGCCGCCGTACAAAACCTGGTTGCCCCCACCTTGCCGCTCTACCCGCCAACTGGCGACCGCTTCCAGTGGCGAGTGCTCTCACATCTGGCACCGAACTTCCTGTCGCTCATGAACGCGGAGGTACTCCGTGGCGCACTCTCCTTATACGACTGGACCGATGCGGAGCAAGGTGAGCTTAATCGTCGACGTCTCGATGCCATCCGCTGGGTGTCCCAGTCCCTCATCGAGGAAGTGTCCGGCGGCGCGGTCGAGCGCGGCGTCCACATCGAGGTCACGCTCGACGCACACGCTTTCGCCGGAGAAGGCGACTTGATGCTGTTCGGTGAGTTGTTGCACCGGTTCTTTGAGATGTATGCCGAGATCAATCTTTTCACCAAGCTGACGGTGATCTGCCTGCCCGCGCGGACTCGCGTCGATTGGCCGCGCAGCAAAACTCACCGGGATCCGTTGTGACTGCGCGCGACTTCCCCGATCTCGATCCTCTGGTGCATGCCCTGCTTTCTCGCGCACCGCGCATGAGCTTCATGCAACTGTGCCGCCTGTTGGAACTGCAGGCACCGGAGATGCCCGAAATCGGCACCCGCAATACGCCGGTGCACGAGGCAGTGAGGTTCCGCCCGTGGCCGCGCATGGGCTTTCCGTCCGCCGAGGTGGTGAGCGTCGAGCGCGATGAAGACTTGCCCGACGCCCCGCCCGCGCTTCGCACGACGTTCATGGGGCTATATGGCGTTGATGCATGTCTTCCGTCGCACATGATCGACGACATCGCACTTCGCGAAGAAGGTCATGAAGCAGTCACGGCATTCCTGGATCAGTTCAATCATCGAACTGTCGCGCTGCTCTATCGGACCTGGAAGAAGTACCGCTACCCGGAGAGCTTTCGTGCGGGTGGCGCTGACGCCCACTCTCGCAACCTACTCTGTCTGGCAGGCTTTGCGGACGGAGACAAGCCACAACGGGCGGGGCTACCAGGTGTAAGAATGCTCGCCACCCTCGGCCTGCTGATCCAGCGCACGCGCACAGCCGAAGGGTTGGCAGGCACGATCGCTGTGACGGTGCCAGGCGTTGACGTCAAGGTTGGCGAGTTCTTCCCGAAGACGATCAGCGCGGGCGCGCCACGGCCATTGACATCGGCCAAAGGCAGCCATACACGCGGACTCGGCGCGGACTACGTGCTTGGACGACGTTTGACCTACCGTCATGGCGCAGTGGAGGCAGTCCTGCATCCATCGAACGAATTGCAGGTCACTTCGCTTCTGCCCGGTAGAGCATTACACGCCGAGTTGATGGCGGTGATCGCGCTCTACATGGGTACCGCCGCCGACGTTTATGTGCGACTGGTGATGCCTTCCACAATGGCACCTAGACCCTGCATCGGCGTCGCAGACGCCAGCCACGCGCCGCGCCTGGGCTGGACGAGCGTGCTGCCCAGCACGCAGTGCAAAGAGATCCGAATCACGCTCGGCGTTCATCGCTCAGTGTCGCCGCCCGAACCCAACCCATTCCTGAGCGGCCTCGCCGCATGAGCCAACGAACTATGTCGAATCACACACACATCTTCCGGCGACGTCTCGCCCTGCTACTGCCCGTGTGCCTGCTGTCTGGCTGTGGTGCGTGGCAGTCCGTATCCAATGGCACCGCCAACGCGTTCAATGCAGTGTTTTACAAGCACATTGAGTCAGTCGATGTCGACGTCAGCGCGCGAGATGCCCTGAACCCAGACGACGCAGGACGGCCCACGTCGGTGGCAGTACGGGTGTACCAACTGAAAGATCGAAAACTGTTTGACGCAGCGTCTTATGACGATCTGCTCAAGCAAGACAAGACAGTACTGGCAAATGAGCGACTCACCAGTACGGCTGGCGTACTCAATCCGGGGGCGTCGTTGAGCCTATCCAGGCCAATTGAAGACGGCACGAAGTTCGTGGCGGTTGTTGCTTTTTTCCGTGCCCCAGGAAGCCCCGAAACATGGAAATACGTCATTCCCACAAAGGAGCTCGACGCAGATGTGCCGCTAAAACTTCGGCTCGACGGCACTCACATCGAGCGAGGGAGTCGTGAAAATCAAGGTCCGAACTCTTGATGAACTGAGCGCGTGACCCTAGATGCCGTCTCCCGTCTCCCTTTGCCTCCGATCATCGGTCTCGATCAGGCGACGAGGTGCGCCTTCAGACTCGCCTCGATATCGGCTTGCAGATCGCGCACGTCTTCCAATCCCACATAGAAGCGCACCAGACTGCCCTTGTGCGGCCACGGTGTGGCCGTGCGCATCGAAGGCACGCGATACGGCAGCGCCAGACTGTGGGCCCCGCCCCAGCTGAAACCGATCTTGAACAGACGCAGTCCTTCGATGAAGGCGTCGATCTGCGCTTGCGAATAGCGCTCGTCGAACACCACCGAGAACAAGCCACCTGCGCCGGTAAAGTCGCGACGGAAATTCTGATAGCCCGGGCAGTCTTCGAAGGCGGGATGCAGCACGGCAGCGATCTCGTGACGCGTGCCCAGCCACGTGGCCAGCGTCATGGCAGACCGGTCGTGCGCTTCGAAACGTAATTGCAGGTTGCCGAGACTGCGCAGTACGAGACTGCAATCGTCGGCCGACACCCCGACGCCCAAGCGCATACGCGCTTGCTTCAGACGATGGTGAATGTCGTCGTCGATGGTCACGACGCCGCCCATCAGAATGTCGCTGCCGCCCGACTGATACTTGGTCAGCGCCTGCACCGAGATGTCCACACCGTGGTCGAACGGACGGAATGCCAGCCCGGCGGAGTACGTGTTATCGATGGCCGTGAGCACACCTCGCTCACGCGCCACGCGCGCGATGGCGGGGATGTCCGGCACTTCCATCGTCACCGAGCCCGGCGCTTCCAGCCAGATCAACTTGGTATTGGGCTGAATCAGCGCACCGATGCCGTCGCCGATCATCGGGTCGTAGTAGCGCACCGTAATGCCCCACGCCTGCGCCAGCCAGTCGGCATGGTCGCGATTCGGACCGTAGGCGTTGTCGGGAATGAGCACGTCGTCGCCGCTCTTGATGAGCCCGAAGTACACATTCGAGATCGCGGACAGCCCCGACGGGAACAGCAGGCAGTGCTTGCCGCCTTCGAGCGCCGCCAGACGTCGCATCAACTCCATCGACGTGGGCGTGGCGTGCAGACCGTAGCGCCACTGGCTGTCGTTCTTCCAGTCGAGCGAGCGCATGGCCGCCAGATCGGGAAAGACCACCGTTGACGCGCGCGCCACCGGCACCGGCATCGCCGAGAAACCGGCAGGCAACTGTGTGTCGGTGTGCAGAATATTGGTTTGCCAGTGCCAGCCGTTGGCTTCCGGCTTGTCGAGGGGCTTGCGGTTGTCTTGCGTCATCACGGCTCCGGAAAGACTTGGGCCGACAACAACGTCGGCCCCCGGGAGTAACTTACACGCGCTCGAACACGGCCGCAATGCCCTGACCGCCGCCGATACACATCGTCACCAGCGCGTACCGGCCGCCGATGCGCTGCAACTCGTGCAGTGCCTTGACGGTGATGAGCGCCCCCGTCGCGCCGATCGGGTGGCCCAGTGAAATGCCGGAGCCGTTCGGGTTCACTTTGGCCGGATCGAAACCGAGATCACGTGTGACCGCGCAAGCCTGCGCCGCGAAGGCCTCGTTGGCTTCCACCACGTCGATGTCGTCGACCTTCAGACCCGCACGCTCCAGCGCCTTGCGCGATGCAGGCACCGGGCCGATACCCATGTAGTTCGGATCGACGCCTGCGTGTGCGTAGCTCACCAGACGCGCGAGCGGCTTCGCACCGCGTCGCTCGGCTTCGGCGCGCTCCATCAGAATGAGTGCGGCGGCCGCATCGTTCAGGCCGGACGCGTTGCCAGCGGTGACGGTGCCGTCCTTCTCGAACACGGGACGCAGCTTCGCCATGTCCGCCATCGTGACGTCCGCCCGCACATGCTCATCGGTCGTGAAGGCCACATCGCCCTTCTTCGACTTCAGCGTGATCGGCACGATCTGATCGTTGAAGTAGCCCGCCGCCATCGCACGTGCGGCGCGCTGATGCGATTCCACGGCGAGGCGGTCCTGATCGTCGCGCGTAATGCCCCACTTCTTCGCGATATTCTCCGCCGTCACCCCCATGTGGATGTTCGCAAACGGATCGTGCAACGCGCCCAACATCATGTCGACGAGACGCGACTCGCCCATGCGCGTCCCCCAGCGTGCACCGGGCATCACGTACGGCGCACGGCTCATGCTCTCCGCGCCGCCCGCCATCGCCACATCGGTGTCGCCGAGCAGGATCGATTGTGCCGCCGAGACCACCGCTTGTAGGCCGGAGCCGCACAGACGGTTCACGGTCATCGCGGGCGCGTGCTGGCTCACGCCGGCTTCGATGGAAGCCACGCGTGCCAGATACATGTCTTTGGGTTCTGTATGGATGACGTTGCCGAACACGACGTGTCCGACGTCTTCACCGCCGACCTGCGCACGGGCCATGGCCTCGCGGGCGACGATGGCGCCGAGCTGCGTCGGCGCGAAATCCTTCAGGCTGCCGCCAAAATCACCAATCGCGGTACGTACGCCGCTGACGATCACGACCTCTCGTTGCATGTCTCTTCTCCGGGTGGATATAGGTTTGCAACGAGTATAGCGCCGTAGGGGTTACCGCGATGGCAGGCGCATTGGAGGGAAACTTCGATGACAGCGCTTGCACCGCGCTGCCCCGTCCTTCAATGGATGCGCCGTTTAGCTTGCCAGTTGCTTGAGCACCTGCTCGGCGCTCGGCACCGGCGCAACCGCACCGTAACCCGTCGTCGAGAGTGCCGCGCAGATGTTGGCGTAACGCGCGGCGGCGAACGGATCGTCGCCCAACGCCAGACGCGCGACGAAAGCGCCGCCGAAGCAGTCGCCCGCGCCGGTAGCGTCGATGGCCTGCACCGGGTACGGTGCGACAATGCGACGCTCGTGCGGAGTCGCGACGTAGCAACCCTCGCGTCCAAGCTTGAGCGCCACGACCTTCACACCGTGGGAGAGCAGTTCGTCGAGAATCGCATCGCGGTCCTCCAGACCGGTCACCGCCGTGACGTCGTCCCAGCTCGGCAGGCAGACGTCGGTCAGGCTGAACGCTTCACGCATCGTGGCGCGCGCGCGGGCGAGCGGCCACAGCTTGAGGCGCAGATTCGTATCGAACGACACTTTGCCGCCCGCAGCGCGAATCTTCGACATGGCGTCGAAGGCGGCGTCGCAGGCGTTCACGCTGATCGCCAGGCTGATGCCCGACAAATGCAGAAACTGCGCGCCCGCCAGTGCCTCGCCCGGCAGATCCTGCGCGCGATAGCGGCTCGCAGCGGAACCCGCGCGCAGATAGTCGAAGTGGTGACCGTTTTCGTCGTGCGACACGAAATAGACGCCGGTCGGCGACTGGCCGTCTACACGCACGTAGCGCGTATCCACCTGTTCGTCGCGCCACAGATCGAGCAACATGCGTCCGAAGAGGTCGTCGCCCACGGCGCTCACGAAGCCCGTGCTCACGCCCTGACGGCGCGCGGCGATGGCGAAGTTGGACGTGTCGCCGCCGAAACCTTGCAGATAACGACGGGCGTCATCGGGCGACTGGTTGAACTCGACCATCGCTTCGCCCATCGCGAGCACTTGCGGCGTTTGCTGCATTTGCATCGATTGCTTCGATTGCTTCGATTGCTTCGATTGGGAATCCTGTTGCGTCATCAGACCACCTCGCCCCACAGATCGTGGCCGTCGGCACCGGTGATTTCGACGTTGACGAACTCACCGACCTTGAGGCGCTTCGCGGCCTTGGCCGTCGGCTCGATGTACACGAGGCCGTCGATTTCCGGCGCGTCGGCAGCCGAGCGCGCAATGCCGCCGTCCTGATTGATTTCGTCGACGATCACCTGAATCGTCTTGCCGATCTTGCGCTGCTGACGCTCGGCCGAAATCTCCTCGGCCACTTCCATGAAGCGCGCACGACGCTCTTCACGCACTTCGTCAGGCAACGCGCCCGGCAGTTCGTTGGCACGCGCGCCTTCGACCGGCGAATAGGCGAAGCAGCCCACGCGGTCGAGTTCGGCTTCGCGCAGGAAGTCCAGCATGTATTCGAATTCGGCTTCGGTCTCGCCCGGGAAACCGGCGATGAACGTGCTGCGGATCGTCAGATCCGGGCACATCTTGCGCCAGGCCTGAATGCGCTCCAGATTCTTCTCGCCCGAGGCCGGACGCTTCATGCGCTTGAGCACGTCCGGGTGTGCGTGTTGCAGCGGCACGTCGAGATACGGGAGGATGTGGCCTTCGGCCATCAGCGGAATGATCTCGTCGACGTGCGGATACGGGTAGACATAGTGCAGACGCACCCATGCGCCGTATTGCTTGGCCAGCTCGCCCAGCGCCGTCACCAGTTCGGTCATGCGCGTCTTGAGCGGACGACCGGCCCAGAAGCCAGTACGGTACTTCACGTCGACGCCGTATGCGCTGGTGTCCTGCGAGATCACCAGCAGTTCCTTGACGCCTGCCTTGAACAGATTCTCCGCTTCGAGCATCACTTCAGCGACTGGACGCGAGTCGAGATCGCCACGCATCGACGGGATGATGCAGAACGTGCAGCGATGGTTGCAGCCTTCGGAAATCTTCAGATACGCGTAGTGACGCGGCGTGAGCTTGATGCCAGCCGGCGGGACGAGATCCGTGAACGGATCGTGCGGCTTGGGCAGGTGCATGTGCACTGCGCTCATCACTTCGCCCACGGCGTGCGGGCCGGTGACGGCGAGCACCTTCGGGTGCACCGCGCTCACGATGTCCTGACCGGCGGCGTCCTTCTTCGCACCCAGACAGCCGGTGACGATCACCTTGCCGTTCTCGGCCAGCGCTTCGCCGATGGCGTCGAGACTTTCCTGCACGGCGTCGTCGATGAAGCCACAGGTGTTGACCACGACGAGATCGGCGCCATCATAGGTACCGGCAATGTCGTAGCCTTCGGCGCGGAGTTGGGTCAGGATCTGCTCGGAGTCGACCAAAGCCTTGGGGCAGCCGAGCGAAACGAAGCCGACCTTGGGGGTGCCGGCGGGCGATGGGCGGGACATGGGGCGAAATCCTGATGTAGTAGATGCTTGTAACGGTCGACCGGTACGCGACGCCTGTGGCGTCATGCGTCTTCTACGTCTGATGCGACGTAACCGACTGAATAACCGCGCATTTTACCCTGATCGCCTGCGGTTCGTTCTAACTATTGCGCCGCAGCGCAGCCGATCGGGTCAAATCGTCGGCAGTGTGCGCCCCACGCCACACTGCCACGCTCGCGGGCACCGGCCGCTATCGAGCGTTGCGAGCCGATGTCCGCCGTCAAAAAGCCTCGTTCAGGGCTTCTTGTTCGGGTCCCGGCCCGGGGTACCCGGCGTACCCGGCGCGCCCGGTGTACCCGGGAAGGGGAACGTGCTGAACATGTTCTTCGCCTGGCTCTGCATCTGCTCCTGCATCTGCACAAACAGGTTCTTCGACTGTTCGATGTAGTTGGTCATCATGCCCTGCATCATCGGCGCCTGCATGTTCATGAATTGCGCCCAGACGTCAGGGTTGAAGGTCGCACCTTCGTAGATGCCCTTCGACTGATCGGCCAACTTGCTCTGAATCTCGATGAACGTCTGGATATTCTTCTCGAGGTACGTGCCCATCATCCCCTGCAGCGCATGGCCGTAGAAGCGGATGATCTGGGCCAGCATTGAACTCGAGAACATCGGCACGCCGCCGGTCTCTTCTTCCAGAATGATCTGCAGCAGGATGCTGCGGGTCAGGTCCTCGCCCGTCTTGGCGTCGACAACCTTGAACTCCTCGGTCTCGAGCACCAGTTGCTTCACATCGGCAAGGGTGATGTACGTACTGGTTTGGGTATCGTACAGACGCCGGTTCGGATACTTTTTGATCAGGCGTTCGTCAGTCTTCTTGCTCGCGGTCATGCGGTGGGTTTCCTGCGTTTTTTGAAGGACTACCCCGACCGGCGGTCGGGGTTAATCACATATTATCGATTCTAGGGCGTTTGCTGCTATGCGGCAAAGCCCTAACCCGATCCGAGGCGCTGTACCTTCTGCGGCCCGCAGTGGCCATGCGCCCCGTCACCGCTTAGCCCATGTGCAGGCCGCCGTTGAGCGAGAAGTCCGCGCCCGTCGAAAAGCCCGAATCTTCCGAGGCTAGCCACGCCACGATCGAACCGATCTCGCCCGGTTCACCCAGACGCTTGACCGGAATCGTCGCCACGATCTTGTCGAGCACGTCCTGACGGATCGAGCGCACCATGTCCGTGCCGATGTAGCCCGGCGACACCGTGTTGACCGTCACGCCCTTGGTCGCCACTTCCTGCGCCAGCGACATCGTGAAGCCGTGAATACCGGCCTTCGCCGTCGCGTAGTTCGTCTGACCGAACTGACCCTTCTGACCGTTCACCGACGAGATGTTGATGATGCGCCCCCAGCCGCGCTCGCACATCCCCTCGATCACCTGCTTCGTGACGTTGAACAGGCTAGTGAGGTTGGTGTCGATCACGGCATCCCAGTCTTCGCGGGTCATCTTGCGGAACACGGTGTCGCGCGTGATGCCGGCGTTGTTCACCAGCACGTCGACTTCACCGACTTCCGACTTGACCTTGTCGAACGCCGCCTTCGTGGACTCCCAATCGCCGACGTTGCCTTCAGAGGCGACAAAATCGAAACCCAACGCCTTCTGATCTTCCAGCCACTTCACGCGGCGCGGCGAGTTCGGACCGCAACCGGCCACCACCTTGAAGCCATCTTTGTACAGCCGCTGGCAAATAGACGTACCGATACCGCCCATCCCGCCTGTCACATATGCAATGCGTTGAGTCATGGAACGCTTCCCCCAAAATAACGGCAAACTGCCGCCTGTTGCGACTGCCAATTGACCGACGCGCAGGCCGCGCGTTCCCACGCGTGCCTTTCGTCTCCTGACTACTTCGGTGCGTACCCGTGCGCATTGCACACACGGGCGACACCGATTCTTCTGCGGCTCATAAGACTCACGCTTGCGTGCGTCAATCCTGAAACGTCAGACGCGCTCCACCGCCAGCGCCACACCCATGCCACCGCCGATACACAGCGAAGCCAGACCGCGACGGGCATCGCGGCGCGCCATTTCGTGCAGCAGCGTGACGAGAATACGGCAGCCCGACGCACCGATCGGGTGACCGATGGCGATAGCGCCGCCGTTCACGTTGATCTTCGACGTGTCCCAGCCCATCTGCTTGTTCACTGCCAGTGCCTGTGCAGCAAAGGCTTCGTTGATTTCCATCAGATCCAGATCGCTCGCCTTCCAGCCCGCACGGGCGAGGCAGCGCTGCGATGCCGGGACCGGGCCGATGCCCATGACCGACGGATCGACGCCCGCGTTCGCGTACGCGACGATGCGCGCGAGCGGCGTGAGGCCCAGTTGCTCGGCACGCTTGGCCGACATCACGACCACGGCAGCCGCGCCGTCGTTGATCCCCGACGCGTTGGCGGCCGTCACCGTGCCGTCCTTCGAGAAGGCGGGCTTGAGTCCAGCCAGCGACTCTGCCGTCACGCCATGACGCACGAACTCATCGGTGTTGAAAACGACCGGATCGCCCTTGCGCTGCGGAATCGAGACCGGCACGATTTCCGCGTCGAAACGACCGGCCTTTTGCGCGGCTTCCGCCTTGTTCTGCGAGGCTGCGGCGAAGGCATCCTGCATTTCGCGCGTAATGCCGTATTCCTTGGCCACGTTCTCGGCGGTGATCCCCATGTGGTACTGGTTGTACACGTCCCACAGGCCGTCGACGATCATCGTGTCGATCAGTTTCGCATCGCCCATGCGGAATCCGTCGCGCGAACCCGGCAGCACGTGCGGCGCGGCGCTCATGTTTTCCTGACCGCCAGCCACGACGATATCGGCTTCACCGGCGGTGATCGCGTTGGCGGCGAGCATCACGGCCTTCAGGCCCGAGCCGCACACCTTGTTGATCGTCATGGCGGGGACCATCGCTGGCAAACCGGCCTTGATCGACGCCTGACGTGCCACGTTCTGGCCCGAACCGGCGGTCAGCACCTGACCCATGATGACTTCGCTGATGTCTTCGCCCTTGAGCTTCGCGCGCTTGAGGACTTCGTCGATCACGATCGCCCCCAAATCCGGCGCGGCCACCTTGGCCAGCGAGCCGCCAAACTTACCGACTGCCGTACGGGCAGCCGACACAATCACGATATCCGACATGTCTCATTCCTCTTTTTCAATGGGTTCGAACCAGGGGGATGCCCGTCCGCTCAGGCTTTCGCCTTCACGCTTTTGCCTTCACATAACGCCCGGGCGCCGGTTCAATGGGTGCATAAGCAACATTACCATACGCATTTTGCGCTTTAACGCGTTTGCCAGCGTAGCCCGCGAGCCAATCGCTCCAGTCGGTCCACCAGCTTCCCGGATGCTCGGTGGCCCCGGCCAGCCAGTCGCTCGCATCGACACCAACGTCGTCGTTGCGCCAATAGCTGCGTTTCTTCTTCACCGGCGGATTGACGACACCCGCGATGTGACCCGACGCGCCCAGCACGAAGCGGCGTTCACCGCCAAGCAACGGCAACGAGCGGAACGCCGACGTCCACGGCACGATGTGATCTTCGCGCGAGCCGAACACGTACGCCGGTGCCTCGATGGCACCCAGATCGACAGGCACGCCGCAGGTCTGAATCGCACCGGGTTGTTTCAGTTCGTTCTGCAAATAAAGGTGACGCAGATACCAGCAGAACATCGGTCCGGGCAGATTCGTGCCGTCGCCATTCCAGTACAGCAGATCGAACGGCTGAGGCGCATTGCCTTTCAAATAGCTGTCGACGACGTAATTCCAGACGAGATCGTTCGGACGCAGGAATGAGAACGTGTTGGCGAGTTCAACGCCGCGCATCAACCCCGGCGGCTGGCCAAGCCCCCCACCGATCGTCTGCTCGCGGAATTGAACATGCGGCTCATCGACGAAGACGTCGAGTACACCGGTATCGGAAAAGTCCAGCAGCGTCGTGAGCAACGTCACGCTCGCGACCGGCGACTTGCGGCCCGTCTGCCCCTTGGCGGCGAGCACGGCGAGTGCTGCGGCCAGCAACGTGCCGCCCACGCAGAAGCCGAGCGCGTTGATCTGCGACTGACCGCTGATGTCGCGCACCACGTCGATGGCGGCAATCGGACCTTCGCCAACGTAGTCGTCCCAGGTCTTGTGGGCGAGCGATGCATCGGGGTTGCGCCACGACACGACGAACACCGTGTGACCCTGCTCGACGGCGTAACGCACCAACGAATTCTCGGGCTGCAGATCGAGGATGTAGAACTTGTTGATGCAAGGCGGCACGATCAGCAACGGGCGTTGGTGCACCGTCGGCGTGAGCGCCTTGTACTGAATGAGCTGGATCAGGTCGTTCTCGAAGACCACGGCCCCTTCGGTCGTCGCGACATTGCGTCCGACTTCGAAGGCCGCCTCGTCGGTCTGCGACACCTTGCCCTTACCCATGTCGACCAGCAGATGCTGCATGCCCGCCAGCAGGCTGTCGCCGTGCGTCTGTACGAGGCGCTGCTGTGCATCCGGGTTCGTGGCGATGAAGTTCGCGGGCGAGCTTGCGGCGACCCATTGCTCGACGGCGAAGCGAATCCGCTCGCGTGTCTTCGCATCGGCATCGACCAGTTCGGCCATGCGCATCAGGAAGCGGCCGTTGAGTAGATAGAGCGCGGCGGGCAACGCGTAGAACGGATTGCGCCAGCCCTCTCCGGCAAAGCGACGATCGCCGAGTGCGGGGGCCGTATCGAGACCGGGTTGATTGAAACTGGCGACGAGTTCGGCAAACTCGCGGGCGTATTCCGACTGAAGCTCATTCAGTCGCGCAGGATCGACGTGCAACGACGTCGGCTGCGGCATGGCGCCTGATTGACCGAAAAGTTCGAAGAGCCCCGCGAATGGGTTCGCGGCAGCCGCTGCACCATTCGCAGCGAAAGATGACGGGCCAGCAGATCCCGGCAACGCGCCGAACAGTTGTTGGGCGGCCTTGAACCACTGCGACATGTCCTGAGCGGAGAGCGAAGCGGAGGGAAACTGCTGGGCAAACGAGGCGGCAAACGAGGCCGGATCGAAGTTGGCACTGGCGCGATTCATGGTAGCCTGAGTGTCACGTCCGTTGCGTTCAGGGCCGGCGCCCGAAACGCGGCGGCGTGCTTCACTTTATGAGCGATGCGCCCCGCCTGTGAAGCATTCTTGCGCGCGCGCGCAGGCGTGTCAATCTTTGCGGCGAACGTCCTGAGTGCATTGTCCCGTCGCCTCCCCCATTTTTGAATGCGCGTTTGCCCCGACTTGTCCCGATGATCATTGTTCTTCTCGGCTGGCTCTACGTCATTGGCATGGTCGCCATCACCGCGCCGTCTGCGTGGCTGGGCATCGCCATCTTCCTGTTCGGCGGTATCGGACCGGCGCTCCTCATCCTGTACATCGCGGGAAGCCGGGCGCGGCGCACGCGCGCGCTGCGACCCGATGACGCAGATTAACCGTCTCAGCTGACGCGCCAGACCAGCGCCGCCATGCGCCCCGTCGTCCGGTCGCGACGATAAGAATAGAAACGTGCCGAATCGCCGACGGTGCACCACGTTCCGCCGGAAACGCTCGTCACGCCCTCGCGCGCGAGCCGCAAGCGCGCCAGCGCGCACAGATCCGCCAGCGATTTGCCGACTCCCGGATCGCCGTGCGGGACGAAAGCGGCCGACGTCGCGTCCCGCTCCTGCGGCGTCGCCGCGTCGAGGAAGGCTTCGCGCACCTCCGGTCCCACCTCGAACGCCATCGGTCCGATACACGGGCCGAGCCATGCGATGACTTGCGTGTCGTCGTTCGCCCCGGATCTCGGCAACCGCGCCCGCAGCACCTGCACCGTCCGTTCGATGACACCGGCGCAAAGCCCGCGCCAGCCCGCGTGTGCCGCCGCCACCGCGCGCCCTTGCGCATCGCATAGCAGCACCGGCAGGCAGTCCGCCACCATGATCGTGCTCGCGAGTCCGATGGCGTTGGTCGCGCTGGCGTCCGCCTGAAGCGGCTCACCCGCGTTCACGGCATCGAACGCTGCCTGTGCATCGACCACACGCGGACCGTGAACCTGCGCAACCCACGCAGACGGCACGCCCGTTCTCGTCGCCAGCAAGGCACGATTGGTGCGCACGGCGTCGGGATCGTCGTCCGCCTTGTAACCGAGGTTGAACGTGGCCTGCGGGCCTTGGCTGACGCCGCCCGCGCGCGTCGTGAACACGGCGCGAACGTTCGCCGGGGCTGGCCAGTCGGGAACGATCCAGTCCGCAGGTATCGAGTCTTGCGCGGTATCCAACTTGCTGTCTTGCTCAGGCAGGGAAGAAGTCATCGAGCGAATCGGGGAGCGTTGTGAAGTCAAATTCGAGGCCGAGCGCGCGCATGAGTTCACGCATATCGTCCGGCAGCGGCGCTTGCCAGTGCATCGCGGCATCGTCCTCGGGATGGATCAGCCCCAGACGCCACGCGTGCAGCGCCTGCCGCGCAAAGCCGCCCGGCAGCACCGGACGCTTGTGGCGCGGCTTATAGAGCGGATCGCCCAGCAGCGAGTGCCCAAGATGGGAAAGATGGACGCGAATCTGGTGCGTACGCCCCGTGTCCAGCGAGCAAAGCACCAGCGAAACCGGGGATCCTTCCCATTCTGCGCTGGCGACGGTCACCACACGGGTGCGCGCCGGCTTGCCGCCCTGCCCCTGCACGACCGCCATGCGCGTACGTTCGCGCGGATCGCGGCCAATCGGCGCGTCCACGACGGTGCGCTGCGGCGGACGTCCCCACACCAGCGCGGCGTAATGCCGCTTGACCGAGCGCGCCTGCAACTGGCGCACCAGATCGGTCTGGGCGACCAGCGTGCGGGCGACCACCATCAGGCCGGACGTCTCCTTGTCCAGCCGATGGACGATACCTGCACGCGGCAGATCGGCGGCCGCCTGTCCGTAACGATGCAGCAGACCGTTGAGCAACGTACCCGACCAGTTGCCTGCCGCCGGATGAACGACGAGGCCAGCAGGCTTATTGAAGACGGCGAGCGTCGCGTCCTCATAGATCGCCTCGAGCGGCACCGGCTCCGGCGCGAACGCAAGTTGTTCGGGGAGCGCTGCGGGCGTGATAACCACCGCTTCGCCGCCCGCCACCTTCTGGCGGACTTTGGCGGGTTCGCCGTCGAGCGTGACTCGGCCGTCTTCGACCCAGGCCTGAAGACGACTGCGGGAATATTCCGGGAAGCACTGCGCCAACGCCTTGTCGAGGCGCTCGCCTGCGAGCGCGTCGGGCAATGTCGCGACAAGCGGGGCGGCAGAAGACGCAGTGTCGGGTGAAGCGGAAGTCGAAGAAGTCGCGTCTGTAACGGCGCTATCGATGGAGTCTGAGAAAGCCCCCGGAAGCGAGTCGAAATCGTCGTCTGACGAATCCTCCGCATTTTCCGTGGCAAATGAGGCGGTTACGCTATAATCCGGCACTATTGAACGGGTCATCGAGAAGTGAAGCCAACGAGCATGCAAGCCCTGAAACTTGTCAAACATCTGACGCTGGCCGCGATTGTGGTCGGCAGCATGGCCGCCTGTGGCATTCTGCCGGAGAAGGTCGACGAAACGGCCAGCTGGTCGACGAACAAATTATACTCGGAAGCCAAGGACAGCTTCGACGGTGGCGACTATACAAAAGCCGCCAAGTATTACGAGTTGCTCGAAGGGCGCGACCCGTTCGGCCCGCACGCTCAACAGGCCCAGATCAACACGGCCTACTCCTATTACAAGGACAATGAGCCCGCTCAGGCGCTCACGGCCGTCGACCGCTTCATTCGTCTGCATCCGGACAGCCCGTCGATCGATTACGCCTATTACCTCAAGGGCCTGATCAACTTCAACGACGACCTCGGTCTGTTCGGCCGTTTCTCGGGTCAGGATCTGAGCGAACGCGATCCGAAGGCGCTGCGCGCCGCGTATGACAGCTTCAAGTACCTGGTCGAGCATTACCCGACGAGCAAGTACGCGAACGACGCCGCCCTGCGCATGCGCTACGCCGTGAACGCGATGGCCGCGCACGAAGTGCACGCCGCCGAGTACTACTATCGCCGTGGCGCGTACCTCGCCGCGGTGAACCGCGCGCAGACCGCCCTGCAGGACTACGATCAGGCACCGGCACTGGAAGACGCCCTGGGCATCATGATCAAGTCGTACGACAAGCTCGGCATGACCGAACTGCGTGACGACGCCCGCCGCGTGATGGAAAAGACCTACCCGAACAGCGGCTACCTCACGGTCGGCCGTCGCATCGACAACAACCCGGGCGACAAGAAGTCCTGGTGGCAGATCTGGCGTTAAGCCAGCTGTTGGTTGGAATGCATCGAAAAGCCCTCGCCTATGCGGGGGTTTTTTGTTTCCCGTCGTCATGACGATCCCTCGACAGGAGTTCGTTTTGTGAGCACCACCCCCGCCTCCGATAAGACGCTGCTGGCCTTGCGTCACGTTCACTTCGAAGATCTCGGCACGCTGGCGCCGTACTTCACCCAACGCGGTTATCGCATCGACTATGTCGACGCACCGCTCGCGGACCTTCGCGCCACTGACGTCCTCTCGCCCGACATGTTGGTCGTGCTCGGCGGACCGATCGGTGCCTTCGACGACGTGATTCATCCGTTTATCGCGAATGAGCTTGCGCTGGTGAGAGCGCGCCTGAGCGCGAATAAGCCGATTCTAGGTATTTGTCTCGGCGCTCAGTTGATGGCGCGCGCGCTGGGTGCAAAGGTCTATCCGCTGGGCGTGAAGGAAATCGGTTACGCACCGCTGACGCTGACCGAAGCCGGGCAAGCGTCGCCACTGGCCGCGCTCGGCAACGCTAGCGTGTTGCACTGGCACGGCGATCAGTTCGACATCCCGCCAGGCGCGACGCATCTGGCCCGCACGGCGATTGGCGAAAATCAGGCCTTTGCGATGGGCGATCACGCACTCGGTCTGCAATTCCATCTGGAAGCCGATGCAGGCTGCATCGAGTCCTGGCTCGTCGGCCACGCCTGCGAACTTGGTACTGCCAAAATCGACCCGACAACGTTGCGCAACGATGCACGCGTGCATCACGCACGCCTGTCCGAAGTCGCGCCGGCCGTCATCGGACGATGGCTGGATGCCCTGCCGGGCTGACAACCTTCCGGTTTAAATGCCGCCACAAAAAAGCCAGACGCATCACCGTCTGGCTTTTTCATTTCACACATGCGGCGGATCGACGTCAGCCTCCGGCCTCCGCCGCCATCTCGTCGAAGAAACCGCGCACAATCGGCAGCTCCCGCGTGCGCTTGAACGGCGGCAGGCTCTGCCAGATCCGACGCCCATAAGGCTTATCCACCAGACGCGGATCGCAAATCATCAGCACGCCGCGATCCGCCTCAGAGCGGATCAATCGTCCAGCGCCCTGCTTCAGCGTGATCACCGCCTGCGGCAACTGATGGACGGCGAACGGACTCAGCCCCTTCTTCGTCAGCGCGTCGAGACGCGCGGCAAGCACCGGGTCGTCAGGCGGCGCGAACGGCAACTTGTCGATGATGACGAGCGAGAGCGCCTCGCCGCGCACGTCCACACCTTCCCAGAAGCTCTGGCTGCCAATGAGGACCGCGTTACCCAGCGCCCGGAAACGGTCGAGCAGTTCGGTACGGCTGGCTTCGCCCTGCACCAGCAACGGGTACGGCCAACCGCGACGCTCGAACTCCTCGCGCAGACGCTCCGCCGCACGATTCACCGCACGCAGCGTGGTACACAGCACGAACGCCCGGCCGCCACTCACTTCGAGCACGGGCAACGCGGCGTCGAGTACGGCATCGGTAAAGTTCGGCGCGGAAGGTTGCGGCAAGCCGCGCGGCACGTACAGCAGACTCTGGTTCTGATAATCGAACGGACTGGCCAGCGTGAGCGACTTGCCAGCATCGAGCCCAAGCTGCGCGGCGTAGTGCATGAAGTTGCCCTTCACCGACAGCGTGGCCGACGTGAAAATCCACGCGCGCGGCGCTCCGGCGCGCTGCTTCGCAAAAATCGGCGCAATCGAGAGCGGCGTCTGATGCAACTGCACCGCCTGCGAAAACACTTCAATCCAGCGGACGGTTTCCGGCGGCGTGTAAGTCTTTTCAGACTTATCCGATTTTCCGTCACCGTCGTCCGCCGACTTCGCTTCAGCAGCGAGCCGCGCCGCTTCCGCCTCGCGTGCCTTGGCCGCCTTCTCTCGCTTGCCGTCGGTCACACGCGGCGCATCGGGATCGAGCAATGGCAGCGGTTGTTCGCCCGGCGTCGGCGGCGTCACGCCCGTCTGCCAGCGCTCCAGCTGTTCGTGCAATTCCAGCGCCCGGCGCAGGCATGCGCCCAACGCTTCTGCACGTTCGGACTGATGGTGAAGCGTCTCGATGAGGTCTTGCAGCGCGAGGTCCACGCTTTCGAGCGCACCGAACAGTTCGTGATCATCCGGCAATTGCGTGACGGACATGCGCGCATTTTCCTGACCGAACGTCAGACGCACATCACGCGCTGCACGCTCGAGACTCGCGCCGAGCTTGACCCAATCGGCCGCGTCGCGCGCATGAATCAGCCCTTCGGCCACGCAATCACGCGCCAGTTCGAGCAACTGCGTGGTCGAGACCGTCTCACCGAAAAAGAGCGTGGCTGTCTCGGGCAACTGGTGGGCTTCGTCGAAGATGACGGTGTTCGCGCTGGGCAGCAGTTCGGCCATGCCCGTGTCGCGCAGCATGACATCCGCGAAGAACAGGTGGTGATTGACGACGACGAGGTCAGCCTGCTGGGCTTCCTTGCGCGCCTGCATCACGAAACAGTCTTTGTAACGCGGGCAATCCTGACCGAGGCAGTTATCGCGGGTGGAGGTCACCTGCGCCCAGATCGGCGCGTTCTCAGGGACGGACGCCAGTTCTGCTTTGTCGCCACTGTGGGTGATCTGCGCGAACGTGGTGATTTCGCGCAGTTGTGCCGCCTCGTGACGTGACGCGAAGCGCCCTTCTTGCTGCGCGCGCTCCAGATAGTAGTGGCAGAGGTAGTTCGCGCGCCCCTTGAGCATGGCGACAGTCACGGGCACCGCGAGCGCCTTGCGCACGGTAGGAATGTCGCGCGCGAAGATCTGATCCTGCAAATGCTTGGTGCCGGTCGAAATGATCGTCTTGCCGCCCCACAGCATCGCGGGCACGAGATAAGCGTAGGTCTTGCCCGTGCCGGTGCCTGCTTCGGCGATCAGCGAGTCGTGTGTGTCCATGGCGGCTGCCACGGCGCGTGCCATCTCGGTCTGCGGCTCGCGCGAGCGGTAGCCGTCGATGGCGCGGGCGAGCATGCCGCCGTCGCCGAAGATTTCCTCCAGCTCGCGTTCGCGCTTGGGCGCGAGCGGCTTGAGTCCGTGGAACGTCGGTGCGTCCGGACTATCGGGGCTTCGGGAAAGATCGGAGGAATCGCTGGATGCGGCGGAATCGGTCAAAACGGCTCAGAAAACTCGAAGGCGCCGCGATTCCCCTCGTGGAGATTCGCGGCGCCGCAATGAAAAAATACCCGCGCAAACGATTCGGACAAAGTTTCGAACAAATTCGGACGATACTTGCCGACGTCTCGCGGATCTGCGGATTGTCCCGCTCAGGCGGGCTGATCCGGCGTTTGTTGCACTTGCAGCAGGGTGATCGTGTCTTTGATCTTCAGACGGCGCTTCTTGAGCCGGGAGACCTGGAGTTCGTCGTACGTCGGCTCCGTCAGCAACTTGTCGATCAGGTAGTCCAGATCGCGGTGTTCGATCTGCAACTCGATGATGCGGCGTCCAACGGAGTGAAGATCTTGCTGCATCGTGGCGACTCTCCTGCAACTCTCAAGTGATTCCGGTTCCGGACTTAATCGACGTAATCGACGCAATCGACTTAAGCACCTCAACCGCCCCAACCGACCCAACCCGCTCCATCCGAGCGGCGTCGCTCACTGCCCCTGAATCGCCTTTTGCGCGGGCGAACTGCCCGATTGCGATTCGTTGCGACGGGCATCCGACTTCTGCTGACGCTCGATGGCTTCCTGCTGCTTCTGGTTGTACTTGCGGACGTTCTCTTCGCGCTCGGCCGCCTTCTGCGCCGACGAAGCTTTCGCCTCGTCGAGCTTTTGCTGCTGCGCAGCCTGCTTGGCATTGTACGTCTGGGCATTCGCCGCGCGCTCAGGTGCCTGCCCCGTGCGCTCCGTCACCCGCTGCTGATAGTCGGCCTGCTTGGCTTCGTAATCGGAGACGTTCTGTGCACGCTCGGCAGCGCGCTGCGGCGCTTCGGCGGCTGTTTGCGCCCGCTTTTCCGCCAGACGCTCGTCACGCTCCTGCGCACGCGCCTTGCGCTCCTGATCTTCCAGCACCAGACGCTGACTGCGAACGGCCTTGAGCGCTTCGCGCTGCTCGTCGCGGGCATTGTCGATGCAATAGTTCACGAAGAACTTCGACGCACACTCGTACTTGGCTTCTTCGAAACGGTAATCGATCCATGCCCGCTGACGATCGAGCACGGCGCGACGACCGCCAAAATCGTCGGCGGCCGGATGCATATCCAGCTGATCGTCATAGGGAACGGGTTTGTCGTCCTCGGCGGCAGCGGCGGCCGCACTGGCTTTGCTGGCCGACGACGGGACACGGTCTGCGGTCGCATCGAACGGCTTGACGGGCACCCCGAGCTGTTCGGTCGTGCGCCCGGCGGCCTCGACTGCCGAGAGTCCCTGCTGTGCCGATGCGGCAAACGGCACGACGGCAGCGGCCGTCATGATGCCGAACAGCCCGACGGCGGAGATCGATGCACGTGCGGGACGGCGCGAAACCTGGCGCAGATTCAGTCGCGAAAACAATTTTTCGAAGGAAATCATGAGGTTGTGCGGAGTCATGCCAAATTTTAGCATTGCCTGCCCGGACGCGCCCGCGGTTTATGGCAAAATGCCCCGCTCCTGGCACTTGGGTAACTCGCAACACTCATGACGCAAAACGTAGCCCTTCAGATCGTTCAACGCATTGCCGCGGAACTTAACGTGCAGCCGCGTCAGGTCGCCGCCGCCGTGCAACTGCTGGACGAAGGCGCCACCGTGCCCTTCATCGCTCGCTATCGTAAAGAAGTGACCGATAACCTCGACGACACGCAACTGCGTAATCTGGAAGAGCGCCTGCTGTATCTGCGCGAACTGGAAGACCGCCGCGGCGCGATTCTCGCGAGCATCGAAGAGCAAGGCAAGCTGACCGACGAACTGCGCACCGCCATCGTGGCGGCGGAAACGAAGCAGACGCTCGAAGACCTTTACCTCCCGTACAAGCAAAAGCGCCGCACCCGCGCGCAGATTGCCCGCGAAGCTGGCCTCGAGCCCCTCGCGCAGGCGCTGCTCGCCGATCCGACGCTCGACCCGCAAGTCGAAGCCGCCAAGTTCGTCGACGCCGAGAAGGGCGTGGCCGACGTGAAGGCCGCCCTCGATGGCGCACGCGACATCCTGTCGGAACAGTTCGGCGAAACCGCCGAACTCCTCGGCAAGCTGCGCGACTACCTCTGGAATCAGGGCGTGGTGTCGTCGAAGGTCGTCGAAGGCAAGGAAAGCGAGGAAGGCGAGAAATTCCGCGATTACTACGACTACGCCGAACCGCTCTCTGCGGTGCCGTCGCATCGCGCGCTCGCCCTCTTCCGCGGTCGCAACCTCGGCATTCTGATGGTCAAGCTGGGCCTTGGCGAAGAACTCGACGCACAGGTCCCGCATCCGTGCGAAGGCGTGATCGCCGGTCATTTCGGCATTCGCCAGCAAAATCGCGCGGCCGACAAGTGGCTGGGCGACGTGTGCCGCTGGAGCTGGCGCGTGAAGGTGCAGCCGCACCTCGAATCGGAACTGCTCACGCAGATTCGTGAAAGCGCAGAGAGCGAAGCCATTCGTGTGTTCGCCCGCAACCTCAAGGCGCTGCTGCTCGCCGCGCCCGCCGGTCCGAAGGGCGTGATCGGTCTGGACCCGGGTCTGCGTACCGGCGTGAAGGTGGCCGTGGTCGATGCGACCGGCAAGTTGCTCGGCACCGACACGATCTATCCGCACGAACCGCGCCGCGACTGGGACGGCTCGCTCGCCCGCCTGTCGAAGATTGCCGCCGCGACCGGCGCGCAACTCGTCAGCATCGGCAACGGCACAGCCTCGCGTGAGACGGACAAGCTCGCGCTGGAACTGATCAAGCGCCATCCCGAACTGAAGCTGCAAAAGATCGTGGTGTCGGAAGCCGGCGCATCGGTGTACTCGGCCTCCGAATTCGCGGCGAAGGAATTCCCGGAACTGGACGTGTCGCTGCGCGGCGCCGTCTCGATTGCCCGCCGTCTGCAAGATCCGCTGGCGGAACTCGTCAAGATCGAGCCGAAGGCCATCGGCGTGGGCCAGTATCAGCACGACGTGAACCAGCGCGAACTGGCCCGTATGCTGGACGCCGTCGTCGAGGATTGCGTGAACGCCGTGGGCGTGGACGTCAACACGGCATCGGCCCCGCTGCTCGCCCGCGTGTCGGGTCTGAACAGCACGCTCGCAAAGAACATCGTGGACTTCCGCGACAGCAACGGCCCGTTCGCCAACCGCGACGCGCTCAAAAAGGTGCCGCGTCTTGGCGACAAGACGTTCGAACAGGCTGCGGGCTTCCTGCGCGTGAACGGCGGCGACAATCCGCTGGATCGTTCGTCGGTTCACCCGGAAGCGTACCCGGTTGTCGAGCGCATTCTCGCCAAGATCAAGAAGACCATTGGCGATGTGATGGGCAACGGTTCGGTCGTGCGCAGTGTGTCGCCGACGGAATTCGTCGATGAGCGTTTCGGCTTGCCGACGGTCAAGGACATCCTGACCGAACTCGAAAAGCCAGGTCGCGACCCGCGCCCCGAGTTCAAGACCGCGACGTTCCAGGACGGCGTCGAGAAGTTGACCGACCTGAAGCCGGGTATGCAGCTCGAAGGCGTGGTCACGAACGTGGCCGCCTTCGGCGCGTTCATCGATATCGGCGTGCATCAGGACGGTCTGGTTCACGTCTCCGCCATGTCGACGAAGTTCATCAAGGACCCGCACGAAGTCGTGAAGGCTGGCGATATCGTGAAGGTCAAGGTGCTCGAAGTCGATCCGCGCCGTCAGCGTATTGCGCTCACCATGCGTCTGAACGACGATCTGCCGGTGGCCGGTGCGAGCGATCGCCCGAACAGCGGTGGGGGTAGCGCAGGTGGACGCGGTGCCGGCGGTGGTGGTCACCGTGGCGGCAATGGCGGCGGTGGCCGTCAGCGCGAGCCGGAAACGGTCAACGCCATGGCAGCCGCTTTCGCCAAGCTCAAGCGCTGATCGCAACGCCTGCAGCACAAAGAAAAGCCCGCTCAGATTGAGCGGGCTTTTTGACGTCTGGTCTGACGATTAACCGTCAAATCTCGATCTTCGTCCCCAGTTCAACCACGCGGTTGGCGGGAATACTGAAGAAGTCCGTCGGCTTGGCAGCGTTCTGGTGCATCCAGGCAAACAGACGTTCGCGCCAGATCGACATCCCCGGCAGCTTGGTCGGGACGACCGTCTCGCGCGCCAGGAAGAACGACGTATCCATCAACTCGAAGTGCATGTCCGTCTTCTCTTCGAGCAGATGCAGCACTTCCTTCACGTCCGGCGTCTCGTTGAAGCCAAAGGTGGCGACCACGCTGTACAACCCGCCGGTGTGGTCCTTGACTTCGATGCGACCGCTGTCTTCCGCGTAAGGCACGTCGAGCGTGCGGAACGTCAGGAAGATCGTGCGTTCATGCAGGATACGGTTGTGCTTGAGGTTGTGCAGCAAGCTCACCGGGACCAGCGTGTTGCCGCCCGTCAGATAAATGGCGGTACCAGCCACGCGATGCGGCGGGTGCGCCAGCAGACCTTGCAGGAACGGGCCCAGCGGAATCCCGTCTGCGGCCGTACGCTCACGCAGCAGCTGACGGCCCTTGTGCCATGTCATCAGCATGAAGAACAGGAACGCGCCGAGCGCCAGCGGCAGCCAGCCCCCCTCTTCGACCTTGATCAGGTTCGCGCCGAAGAACGCGAAGTCGACGACAAGGAAGCCTGTGATGATGAGCGCCACGAGGAACTTGTTCCAGTTCCAGACTTTGACCATGACCACGCAAGCGAGAATCGTCGTAATGACCATCGTCGTCGTCACGGCAATGCCGTACGCCGCCGCCAGATTGCTCGACGACTTGAACGCCAGCACAATCCAGATGATGACCAGCAGCAGCGACCAGTTGATGACCGGCATGTAGATCTGACCGATCTCGCGATCCGACGTATGCAGAATCTTCATGCGCGGCACGTAGCCGAGCTGAATCGCCTGACTGGTGAGCGAGAACGCCCCTGAGATCACAGCCTGCGACGCGATCACGGTTGCGGCCGTCGCCACGATCACCAGCGGCAGCAGCGCCCAGTCTGGCGCGAGCAGGAAGAACGGGTTCTCGATGGCCTTCGGGTTCGACAACAGCAACGCGCCCTGACCGAAGTAGTTCAGCGCCAGTGACGGGAAGACGAGGAACGACCATGCGAATCGAATCGGACGGATGCCGAAGTGGCCCATATCCGCATACAGCGCTTCTGCACCGGTCAGCACCAGGAACACCGAGCCGAGGACGATGTACGCCTGCAGCGCGTGCGTGCGGATGAAATGGATGCCGTAGTAGGGATTGATCGCTTTGATGATCTCTGGCGCGAGCACCATGTTGTACACGCCAAGCACGCCGAGAATCACGAACCAGACCACCATGACGGGGCCGAACAGACGGCCGACCTTGGCAGTCCCCGACTTCTGCATCGAGAACAGAATGATCAGGATGACGATGGTAATCGGCAGCACGAAGCGCGTGAGCGACGGCGCGGCGATCTCCAACCCTTCCACCGCGGACATCACGGAAATGGCGGGTGTGATCACCGCATCCCCGTAGAACATGCAAGCCCCGAACATCCCCAGCATCATGAGGACGGACGCCCATTTGCTCCCCGCCCGTACACTGCGTAGGCTGAGCGCCATGAGCGCCAGCACGCCGCCTTCGCCACGGTTGTCGGCGCGCATCACGAACAACACATACTTCAGGGAA
Organism: Pandoraea sp. NPDC090278; assembly: GCF_044772185.1. Classification (NCBI taxonomy): domain Bacteria; kingdom Pseudomonadati; phylum Pseudomonadota; class Betaproteobacteria; order Burkholderiales; family Burkholderiaceae; genus Pandoraea; species Pandoraea sp. NPDC090278. Next base: position 1,695,442 of record NZ_JBIVYJ010000001.1, read on the forward strand.
ACGACGATCACGAGCGCCCAGAACAGCAGCGAGATGATGCCGAACACGGCTTGCTGATTAAACGGAATGCCGTGCTGTGGATCGAAACATTCCTTGAGCGCATAGAGCGGGCTGGTGCCGATATCGCCGAAGACCACGCCGATGGCCGCCACCATGAGCGCGGGCATGGCCTGAGGGCGCTGCCCGTGTCGAATGTTTTGCGTCATAAGGTTTGGGTAATCGCTTTATTGCGCTGCACAAAATGGGCGCTATTCTAACTGGGCGCCGGTTCCCTCGCCAGTCCGGGCAGATGCTGAGCGCCGGACGTATTACATGACATGCTTCGCTAGGATATGACGAGCCGCGCGCCGTGACCAGTCCCGCGCGACAAGGGTTTTGCCCGACATGGGCACACGTAGGATCGCCGGTGCGGCACCGCTTTTCGAGTTGCAAATGCGCGACATATGCCAGACATGCGCGATTCGTGTGTCGACAGTCCCGGCAATTGCGTGTAGCGACAGCCGCCTGCGCGTTCGCTTTGTGGGCCACTCTGCCGTGGGCCTTGCCCGTCGACAGCATGACACCCGGTGTTTGACGCGCCCATGAAAAAAGCCGCCCGAAGGCGGCTTTCTCACATCCTGAGACTCCCGAGATGCCGGAGACATCATCCAGCGAATCGCAGGTGCGGCATCGCTCAGCGACGACGCGTGGTCTTCTTGGTCGAGCCCTTCACCGAGCGCACGAGTTCCGAGTCGACCGTGTTCTGCTGAGCTTCCAGCGAGCGGATCTGGCCTTGAACGTCCGTCAGGCGGATGCGTGCGGCGCTACGTTCGGTTTCCAGCGCGGCGGCCTGCTCACGCACGGCCTGCTGATTCTGCGCCAGTGCCTGTTCCTGCTGACGCTGGATGCTGAGATCGTTCTGCACGGCGTTCAAGCGGGTTTCGCTTTCAGCCAGTTGACGCTCGATCATCGCCTTCTGCGCTTCGAGCTTGATACGGTTGATTTCGACGTCGGCGAGCACCTGCGTCTGGTGAACGAAGTCGGCGTACAGCGCTTCGGCCTTCTTCTCGTTGCTCACCTTGACCACGCGCCAGAATTGACCTTCGTGGAACAGGGCGACGTAGTAGCCCAACGTCTGCGGATAGAACAACAGGCTCGCGCCGTAGCGACCGTTATACGTCGTGCGCAGTTCGGTCACTTCCTTGTTCTGGATGCGATCGCGCAGTTCCTGAATCGTGCCCGAGGCTGCGGCGGGTGCCGTGGCCGATTGCGCAGGCACTGCCGGAGCTGCCAGTTGTGCAGGCGTTGCGCCCGTTACGTCGCGCACCGCATCGGCAGCCATCGCTGACGTTCCCCAGGCTGCCAGGCATGCCACCCCCACGCCCAACCACAACCGCCCCCGGCAATCACTGATTTTCATCTGATCTGTTTTCCTGTTATCGACCGGACCGTTTACGGCCCTTATTCGTCGCATTCAATCGCCACCCCGGACTCCGTCCCGAGGATCTGAGACCTGCGTATTTGTGGAATGATAACCGCATGCCCGCAATAGCCGACAATTCTATCCATTGAGGCGCGCTCTTCCAAGCAGGGAATGCGTTATTGTGCCCCCGCGATTTCATCTGTTGATACTGCGCAACTGAAGGGGCGCGAGACTTCCGGTCAGGAGAAGCCGTTTGTCAGAAAAATCCCGTCATTCAAGGTGCGATTGAAGCATTCCCCACGCAACACGCGGGGCCATGCTTATTTCTCTTATTTATCCCTCGTATTCGCTCGCCAGCTCAGAGTCGTTGCCGACGATCTGATACTTGCGCATCTTCTCCCACAGCACCTTGCGGCTGATACCCAGCGCGTTCGCCGTGTCCTGACGCCGCCATCCGTTGGCGTCGAGCGCCGCGACGATGCGCGCGCGCTCGGTGGCGTCCCAGCGTGCGCGGTCGGCCAGTGCGCCGCTGCGTGCCGGATCGTCGGCGCGCGGCACCGCTCCGGTGGCGCCCATCGACAGTGCATCGAAGATCGGACGAATCCGCCGCTCGTCCCAGCCCCCGAGTTGTCGATAAATGATGCCGACACGCTCGGCGATGTTGCGCATTTCGCGGACGTTGCCGGGAAACACCCCGCCTTCGACCAGTTCGCGCAGCCACGGCGGCACCTGCGTGCCGACTTCGCTGTCGCCGACCACCTTGCCGAGATACGCCGTGAAGACCGCCAGCTTGTCGACCGGTCCGCGCTCTTCGAGACTGGGGATGTGCAACTCGATCACGGCGAGACGATAAAACAGGTCCGCGCGGAACAACTCATCGCGCACCATCGACTTCAGGTGCTTGTTAGTCGCCGCCACCAGCCGGAAGTCGAGCTTCACCGGCTGCGCGGAGCCCAGACGCGTCACCGCACTGTCCTCCAGCACCCGCAGCAGCTTGACTTGCTGATACAGCGGCAGGTCGCCGATTTCATCGAGAAACAGCGTGCCGTCGTTGGCTTGCTCGAAGTACCCCTTATGCGAGTACAACGCCCCGGTGAACGCTCCTTTCGCGTGCCCGAAGAAGTGCGACTCGAACAGGCCGTCCGGAATTGCACCGCAGTTCACCGCAACGAACGGCCCCTGTCCGTAGTGGCTCTGCTTGTCGTGCAGCAGACGCGCAATCCGCTCCTTGCCCACACCCGTCTCGCCATGAATCAGCACGTTCGAGTCGCAGTCGGCGAAGGCGTCCACTTCGGCGAGCAGGCCGAGCATCGCCCTCGATTGGGCGACGAGCGGGTCGGACGGTACGGGCGCGCGGTCGGCCTCCGCAATCGCACCGGAGAGTTTGAAGATGAGCGTGCGCAGTTCTGCACCGGAGAAGTCGAGCGTGAGGATGTTGCTGTACTCGGGCGGGAAGACACTCCGGTCGTTCTCGCGCGGTGTGGTGGCCACCCAGATCACCGGCATGCCGTGACCGAGTTGCCATTCGTTCGCGTTGGTCGACGCGCCTTCGATCACCGACACGCTGACCACGGCGATGGACGGCCGCGCACGCGTGCGCTCGCGCGACAGGTCGGCACCGTCTGCACGAATCACTTCCATGTCGAAGCTCGCGAGGCAATGCGACACCCGGTCGGCGATGTCCGACTTGCCTTCCCACACGTAGACATCGAGGTCTTCACGTACTGGCTTGCTTTTCATGCTGGTCCGCTCGTTGGCGAACGCCCCCGGGCGTTCGTCATGGTGAATTTCGGTGCGCCGTCCCGGCTCCGGTTCGGGCGTCGCGATGTGTTCCGATAGGTTCGCTAATACACAAGCTGCACAAGCCCGTTCTGACAATTGATACTGTCGACCGTCACCGTCGTCATGCCCAGCGTGATGCCCAGCGACGACAGCAACGTGTTGAGCAGGTTGCTGAGCGGCGTGAGCAGCGGGTTGAGCAAGGTGTAGAGCACGCTGCCCAGGACGGGCGAGATGTCGGAGGTGCCGATCGAACCCGACACCGCGTTAATACGGCATTGGTTGGCATTGCCGGACAGATTGCACAACAGGTCGGTGACACCGCCGAGCAAGCCGCTCACGATGCCGCCCAACGTGTTCACCAGCCCGGTGACCAGCCCGCCTACGCCGCCGAGCACCTGCGGCAGATTGAGCGTGAGCACGCCGCCAAGCGTTGTGCCCAGCGCGTTGGTCGTCGTCTTCAGTCCGGCCGCCGCCGAGCTGAGGAACGAGTTGACGGTGGAGATCGATGCCCCGGTCAGCGCCGACGGCACATTGTTCACCAACCCTGTGCCGATGGTCCCGGAAGTCGATGTGCCGCCCGCGCTGACGTCAAGCGATAACCCCGTGAGCAACGCCGTGACGATCTGGCTCAGATTCACACTCGACCCAATCGGCCCGACCTGCTGCGGGAACGGTCCCGAGAACGTGATCGGCGCGGGCGAATTCGTCACAAGCGAGAGGTTGACGTTCGCCCCGACGTTGATGAGCCCGAGCAACGTCGCGATGTTCGTGCGTTGCGTCATGAGCGTAGTGCAGCTCGCAGGATTGGTCTGGACGTTCACGCCACTGGCCGCCGCACCCACGCAGACGTTCACCAGTCCCGAGTTGACTTGCAAGGTGGTCGACGGCGTCGCTCCGCATTGCAGCGCCGTAACGGTCGCCGTCGACTGCGCGACTTCCAGCACAAGCGGCAGGTTCAACTGCGTGCCCACTGCACTGAGAATCCCGGCAAGCGGACCCGCACTCGACGCGGCCGAATTGACCGTGAGGAACAGCCGCACCTGCGCGTTCGTCGCCGTAGCGCCGACTCCGCCGATGCCGATCTGCGGAGGCGAGATCACCCGCGCGACAACTGACACCGTCCCGCCGAGAATATTGAGCGATGGGATCGCGACAGCGTTGTTGCCCGTACCGGCAACGATGGCGGCCGTAATCAGATCGGAGATGCCCACGTTGGCGTTGAGCGCATTCGCCGCACTCACACCGGCAGCATCGATGTTCGCGATGATGCCCGGCGTCGTCGCCGTGCCAAGCAGGTTGATCGGCAGATTGAGCACCGGACTGTTGGCGAACACATTGATGAGGTTGTTCATCGCCGTGACGGACGCGGACAACGCACCGTTTTGCGTGGCGAGTGCAGTATTCGTCGCGCTCAGGAGCGTCCCGACGGTGAGGTTCTTTACCGCCGCCACACCAGAGAGCGACGCGACCGTCACATCCCCCGTCACCGGCACACCCAGTGCCTGCAAAAGCCCTTTGGGCGTAATGTTCACGCCAACGAGCTGCTGCGCCGCCCCCACATACAGCGACGGCGTAATCCCCACGGAATTGAGCAACGGCGCAAGCACCGAATTATTCGCATTGAGCGCGAGCAACCCCGAATCGACCGTGAACGTCACCACCGCAGGCGCTTTACGCGCAACGGCGGTCGCGGCAATCGTACGCGTGCCAGCGAGCTGGAAAAACGACGGCACGCCGAGCGTGAGCGTAACCTGTACGGCGTTGCCGCTCGCCGCATTGGCCGACGTCGCGGCGACGAACGTCCCCGGTGTCGTCGCCGTGGCCGCAGGCGACGTCCAGGTCCCGCACGACGTGGCGATCGTCAGACTGGTGACGTTGTTGCCGAGGTTCGACGCCACGTTCGCCCGCGCGACGGTGTCGTACGAGGTCGCGTTGGCGCAACCGGGTAACGTTTGCGCCCCGGCGAGCGCCGCCATATCGGCGGCACGTTGCAGATCGCGTCGCTTCATGAAGGCGAAACCGGCGTCGATGGAGAACGCCAGAATCAGTACGACGGTCAGGAAGATGAAAGCGAGAATCGGCACCGACCCGCGCTGGCGTCCGGCAAACCACACCGTACGCTTTGCACGACTCGTGTCATTCGTTGAGCGCCCACGCGCACGCGGAGTCATGAGACATCACTGGCTCGCGCCAGCCCCCGCTGCCGCCGGTGTTGCGCCGCCACCGTTACCACCGCCACCGCCCGTGCCATTATCGCTCTGGACCATCGTCGAGAAGAACGCCGGGATCGCGTAGTTGAAGCTCTCCAGATAGCGACGGTAAGCGCGCGATGCCGTCGCCCCGAGCATCGGCAGACCGGGGCCTGCGGCGAGGTTATTCGACTGCACCAGAAGCAACGCTTCGGTCTCGTCGCCGAGCATGCCGTCGCGCGCTGGCGTGCCGACGACCGGCGGCGAGGTGCGGCGCACGACGTTGGCCGGGATACGCACGGCCTGCTGCGAAGGCGCTGCCGTGTTCTGTACAACGGGTGCCTGCTGAGCAGGCGTCGCGACCGGTGCCTGCTGCGCCACGGGAGCAGCGGACGTTGTGGCGACCGCGCGCGAGTCCGCGCCGCCCATCGTTCCGGTGACGGGCGCGTTACTTTGCGCTGCTGCGGCCCCGGCCCAAAGCGTGAACACGGCAAGCCCGAGCTGCGCCGCGCGAAGCGGACGGACGCCCGGTGTTTCCTGAAGTTTCTGGATGGCCATCTTCACGTCTCCCCTGATGTTGCTGCGTTCGTTCTTACTGCGAATGCGCGAACCGGTCGAGCATCGACGTCGGCATGTCGCTGCGCGGTCCGTCCCCGGCACGCGCGAGTTTGGCGTCCGATGCCGAAGCGACCTGAGATGGCTTCGACGGCACCTTGCTCTGTCCATCGCTCGACGCACTCGCCTGCGGCAGTCGCACCACGACCGGCCCCTCGCTGCTTGTGCTCTCGCGGGTCGGTGTTGCCGATGCCGTTGCCACGGCAGGTGCGGCCTGAGGTGCGATGGCGGCCGCAGCCTGTGCAGCGGCTCGTGCCGCAGCGGCGTCAGCAGCCTGCTTGCGCGCCTTCGTCTGCGCCCGAATATCCGCGGCCAGCTTGTCGATGGCTTCGCGCGTGGACGGCGGCATCTTGGCGTTCGTCATCATTGCGTCGGCGCGCGAGCGATCGCCAGTCACAAGCAGGTACACGGCCAGATTGCTGAGCACTTTCTTACTGTCGGGCTGCAACTCGGCCGCCTGTGCCAGCGGCACGCGCGCGGCAGCGGGCTCGCCGTTGCGCAGCAGCGCGAAGCCCAGATCGCTGAGATAGAACGCTTGCGTCGGCGCGCGCGACACCGCCTCGCGCAGCGCCTGCGTGGCCCCGGCGTAGTCCTTGCGCTGTGCGGCCACCAGTCCCAGACCGTGCCAGGCGGCAGCGGCTTCAGTGCTGCCCAGCAACTGCCGATACGCCTGCTCCGCAGCGTCAGGTTGCCCCGTCTCGCGCAGGGCATCCGCTCGGAGAATGTCGATGTCGGGCGCGGAGCCGAACTGCATGCGGAATTGTTCGATATGCGCGAGCGACGCGAAGTAGGAGCCCTGATCTTGCACCTGACGGATCATCGACAGATACAACTCACGCGTGTCGGGCTTCGCGAGCTTCGCCTTTTCCTCGTCGTTTTGCTGCGCCTGCATCAGCGCGGCGGCCGACGGTGCGCCGTATGCGCCCATCGTCGGCCCGCTGCTGCACCCGGCCAGCAGTGCCGCACACAGCGCAACGGCGACAGTGGACGCAGCGACCGCACCGGCGTGGCGCGTCCGCTCAGGTGCAACGAATGGCGTCTGGATTGGCATGGTCAATTCATGGCCTCCATGGATTTGGTCAGCGACAGTAGCGCCGGTCCGGCGACCACGAGCATCAGCGCGGGCAGCAGCGTGAGCATCATGGCCAGCGTCATCTTCACCGTAAGCTTGCCGATGCGTTCCTTCATCGTCTGACGGCGCTGTTCGCGCAAGCGATCGCTGAACTGTTGCAGCGGCTCCTGCACTGCGCCGCCGTGCTGCTCGACCTGCACGATGAGCCTCACCAGCGCGCGCAGATCGTCGTTGTCGTACACCTCGCGCAGCCGTCCCATCGACGCCTCGCGGCCGCGCCCCGACGCATATTGACGGTTCGCGTTCTCGAATTCCTTCGACAGAATCGGCAGCACCTCGCGGAAGTCGGACACCACCACGTACAAGCTCTGGTCCATCGACAGCCCCACACCTTGCAGCAGTCGCAACAAGTCGATGAGCAATGGCAGTTCGTCCACCAGATCGCGGCGACGTTGTCCCGCCTTGCGCTGCACGTAGAACTTCGGTGCCAGCAATCCAGCCCCCGCTGCGCCGATCAGCCGCAGGATCGTGCCGAGTCCGCCGCCGCCCGGAAACCACAACCAGACGATCAGCGGCAGGACCACCGCCAGCGCCACGCGTGCGAACAGGAACAGCGACTTGGCGCGCACGCTGTCATAGCCGCATTGCGCGAGCAGCAGACGATCTTCCGCCGCGATCAGGTTCTGTCCAAGACGCGTTTCCGACCATTGCTTGCCGAGCACTGCCGCACGGTCGAGCAGCGAGCGCCAGCCACGCTGCTTACCCTCGCCCACTCCCTGTGCATCGTCGTCGCCATTGGCCCGCAACCCAGCCGAGGACGTGGCCGCGCGCAACGCCGCAAGCGCCTGTTGCTGACGGCTCGCCAGCACTTGATCGATCATCCGTTCGCTGCGCCCCTGTCGGACAGCGCGCAGCAAGATCGCCGACGCCGCGAGCAACAGCCCGGCCGCGACCATCAGCAGGCCAAGCATCATCCAGGTGTGCGAGTCGGTCGAGAACGATGTGAGGTTCATGGCTGCGGGTCCTTCGCGCTCAGAGCGACTTGGCCAACCGGTACAGCACAAAACCACCGAACACCTCCAGCCCCAGCCCGATAGCCAGCAGCTTCTGGCCCGCAGGCTCCTGGAACATCGGTTCGAAGAACTTCGGATTCAGCAACATCAGCAGCGCACTGACCACAATCGGCAGCGCCGCGAGAACCCACGCCGACATGCGCGTCTCGGACGACAACGCGAACAACTCGGCCTGCGCCTGCTCGCGGTCGCGCATGAAGCCCGACATGCGTGCCAGAATCTGGTCGGCGCGTCCGCCGAAACGCGTCGACAGATCGACGACCGACGCGAACAGATAAATCTCATCCACCTGATAGACACGCGCAATCTGCTTGAGCGCGACGTCCAGTTCCACGCCCGCCTGCACCTGACGCACCGCCCGCTCCAGCAACTCGCGCAGCGGCAGATCGGCATTGCCTGCTGCCGACTGAAACGCCGCGGGCAGGCTGTTACCGACGGTCAGCATGCGCACCATGCCGTCGAGAAAGATCGGCAGCTGACGCACGATGTCGCGATGCCGACGTGACGCCTTGAGCCAATAGCGCAACACAGTGAGCACCGCGTACACGATCAGAATCACGATGGCCGAGAGCGGCCCCTCCCACACCCAGAACCCCAGCGTCAGCACGAGACCGGGCACGATCAGCATGAGATAGAACGGCGTGTCGGGCTGCACGCCCGCACGCTCGAAGAAGAACTCCCAGGGCAACGACTTGCGGCGCGGCGCGCGCACTTCGCCCGTCTCGGCAGCCCCGAATTTCGGCGCGTTCTGCGCCAGCTGACGCTCAAGAAACGCGGTGGTCGCCTGTTCGCGTGCGCGCTGATGTGTGCGACGCCACAGCTCCAGCCCCGCTGCCACCAGCAGCAGTGCGATGCATGCGGCCCACAACACGAGGGCGTTCATCGACGGCGTCCGAAGAAGCCACCGCCGCCCGAGTCCGGCGGCACATTGCCTTGCTGCGCCTGCGCGGCGGCCGCCGCATTGCGCGTCTGCTCTTTGTAGCGTTGCAGCTTGGGCGAATGCGGTTGAAGCCCGAGCGAGACCCACTTGTCCTTTTCCTCGCCGTCCGGTCCAACCACCGACTCGTGACGGAACAGTTCCTGTGTGGAGATGACGGTATCGGACACGCCGGTCACTTCGGTGATCGACAGAATCCGTCGGCGTCCGCTCGACAGACGGCCGATCTGCACGATGAAGTCCAGCGCACTCGTGATCTGACGGCGCAGGCTGCTCTCGCTGCCCTGGAATCCGGCGAAGCCCGCCAGCATCTCCAGACGATAGAGACATTCGCGCGGCGAGTTGGCGTGAATCGTCGCCATCGAGCCTTCGTGGCCCGTGTTCATCGCCTGCATCATTTCCAGCACTTCGGAGCCGCGCACTTCGCCCACGATAATCCGGTCGGGACGCATCCGCAGACTGTTACGAATCAGGTCGCGAATCGTCACTTCCCCGGAGCCGTCGAAGCCACCCTGACGCGACTCCAGCCGCACCACGTGCGGGTGGTTCAGCGAGAGTTCGGCCGTGTCTTCCACCGTCACCACACGCTCGGTCGCCGGGATAAAACTCGCTAGCGCATTGAGCAGCGACGTCTTGCCCGAGCTCGTACCACCCGAGACGAGGATGTTGCAACGCGAGCGCACCGCCGCCTCGAGCAGGTTGTAGATCTCTTCGTTGAAGCTGCCGAGCTGCAACAGGTCCGACGGCTTGAGTGGGTCTTTGCGGAACTTACGGATCGAGACGACGGGGCCGTCGACGGCGAGCGGCTCAATCACCACGTTCAGACGTCCACCATCGGGCAGACGCGCGTCGACCATCGGATTCGATTCGTCCAGACGCCGCCCGATGGGCGCGAGAATGCGGCGCACAATGCGCAGCAAGTGCTGATTGTCCGAGAAGCGAAGTGCTTCGCGCGCCAGCACGCCACGACGCGAGACGTACACGTCGTTGTAGCCGTTGATCAGAATATCTTCCACCGCCGCATCGGCCAGCAAATCCTCGATCGGACCGAAGCCAGCCAGCTCCTTGGTCAGCGCGTCGGAGATCTGACGCAACTCCGCCTCGTTGATCGGGATGCGGCGAAGCCGCACGAAGCCGTCCATTTCCAGATCGACAAACTGCTGGATCGCGCTACGGCTCCAGCGCCCGAATTCCGCGCCGAGTTCTTCGATGCGCGCAAGCAGATGCTCGTGCGCAGCGGTCTTGATGTCCTGAAACTGCTGTGAATTGGCAAACGCGCGCTTGTCGTCGGCAAATTCGATGGAGTCGGTCATATCAGTGCTTTCCCATGAATCGGCCCAGCCAACCCGACGACTGGCGGTGCGAAGCGGCGCCCGCATGCTGTGCGGAGAGCAGTCGTTCCACCAACGGTTGCAGCGCGCGCACGTACGGATCGCTGCGCGCCGTGTCGATGATCAGCTTGCCCTGGTTGGTGGCCGAGAGCATGGCGAGCGGCCGGTCGGGCAGTGTGGCGAGCAGCGGCACGTCGAAGCGCTTGGCGATCTGGTCGGCCGCCATGCCGTAGCGCGGGTCGTAACGATTGAGGACGAGATGCAGATGGCTGCGCTCGACGCTCTTCTCCTCCAGGTCGCGCAGCATCGACGCGAGCGAGACGATTGCGCCCACGCTCTGGTCGACCACGAGCCACACTTCGTCGGCCGCGCGCACGAGGCTGGCCACGAACTGCGGATTCGAGAAGCCGCCGAGGTCGGCCACGATCAGACCGAAGAAGGCGCGCAGGCGGTCGGTGAGCGCAAGCGCGTCGGCCGCCGCCACGCTACGCATGTCGCCCAGATCGAGCGGCAGCGGCAGCACGGCCAGACCGCTCGGCGCGTGCGACACGGCCGTGTGCACAAGCGTCTCGTCGAACCGGCGCAAGTTCTGCACGGCCTCGGCGAAGCTGAACTGGCTTTGCGTGTTGAGATACAGCAGACCGTCGCCGGAAGGCAGCCCGAGATCGAGCAGCGCGACGTGGCCGAGCAACGAGCTGTCGAACTTGTCGTCCTTGTTGGCGTTGGCCTTGGCCGCCTTCGCGGTCTTCTCCGCTCGGTCCGGGTCGGTGCCGACGGACATTTCCTGACCCAGTTGCGACAGGTGTGCGGCAAGCGTGCTGCATCCGACACCGATCCGGGCGCCGAGCAGCACGATGAACCGACCGTGGCGTTGAGGTGCTGTCGTCACGCTCGCCGTAGGCGTGTGATCGATCACGCGACGCACGACATCGAGCGCTTCTTCATGCGTCGAATGCATGTCGATGAAGTCGTGGACGCCTGCGCGCATCGCGGCCTTCATGCCATCGGCGCGCACCATCGAACCCACGGCGACCAGCGGCAGTTTGGGCGCGACGCGTTTGAGCATCTGCGCCAGCTCCGTGGCCTGCGCGATGCCGCCATCGGGCGGATCGTCGGCATGACCGGTCGGCTCGCCCGAGAAATCGAGCAGCACGACCTGCGGATCGAGATCGCCGATGCGCTGCTGCAACTGTGCCGGACGTCCGGCTTCTTGCAGCACTACGCCCTCTTCGCGCAAAGCCGCCGAGAGCCACTGTCCGTGGCCGGCATGTGCGCTGCAAAAAAGAAAGCGATGCAACTCAGTCATGGTGTCCAGTATTCGCGTCGGTGCGTTCATTTGTGCACTCCTTACTACCCCAACCCGGCTTTCGCCGATGCTTCGCCCGAGACCGTAGCGCCGCCGTCGAACCTGCTTCGATCCGGCGCGAATGCCGCTTCGGTCACTTCGAGAAGCCCGGCAGTTCGCTGTCGCTTGCCACGCCCATCAAATACGCGCCCCACACCGGCCCCGGCCGCTTCTCCCGGGTGTCCCCCGGCAGCGGCAGCGTCACGTCTCTGGACACCGGCTTGACCAGGTGAGGTGTGACGATGATGACCAGTTCCTTCTCGGTACTGCTGTACTTCAGATTCCGGAAAAACGAGCCGATGAGCGGCAGATCGCCCAGCAGCGGCACTTTGTCGACTGCGGCGGTCGTCGTGCGCGAAATCAGGCCGCCGATGATGAAACTCTCGCCGTCGCCCAGTTCGACCGTCGTATCGGCGCGCCGTGTCGTGATCGCGGGAATCTGCGTCGACGCAATCACCACGGCATTCGTATAGTCAAGATCGGACGCCTCCGGCGCGACCTTCAGCGCAATCCGGTTCGGCGACAGAATCGTCGGCGTCACCGTCAGGCCCACACCGAACGACTTGTAGACGATGGTCGTCGTACCCAATCCCCCCGACTGCGGCACCGGCAACTCGCCACCGGCGAGGAAGCTCGCGCTCTGCCCCGACAGGGCGACCAGCGACGGTGCGGCAAGTACGCGCCCCAAACCGTTCGACTGCAGCAGATCGATCTTCGCCGACAGGTTGAATGCGCCTCGCGTAATCGAGCCGAAGAACGAACCGAAGCTCGACGCCGACGTGCCGCCGCTGCCGAAAGCCGCCGTCCCCAGTGTCGAAATCACGCCGAATCCGCCCGATGGCGAGTTGTGCTGTGCCGTGAAGTCCACCCCCAGTTGATTCAGAATATTGCGGTTCACTTCGACGATCTTGACGTCGACCTGCACGACGCCGGTGTCCCCGACCGTCGAACGGTCCACCACCACCCCGCCCTTACCTGTCGCATCGACCGCTGCCGCTTGCAGGCCGCTGTGTTCGATGAGCGTATTCGTATGGCCCTTGATGACGGCCGCACTGCCGCGCGCGTCGACGCTGGCCGTGCCGGTGTCACCCAATGCACTTTGCAGGTTGCCCTGCACGTGCACCTCCCAACGGGTGGCCTCGCCACCGCGCGGCCACGTCGATACCTGTGTCGTACCGGCCTTCTTGCCGACGACCAGCACCGAGCCGCGCCGCCCGCCCGAGCCCTTGAGCACGACGATGTCCGCAATCTCCGGATCGGCGACGGCCACACGCTCCAGCGTGCCCGAGACCTGCAACTCGCGTTGCTCGTGCACAGCAAGCGTCAGCGAACGAGCCCCTGCACTAGGTGCGGTATCGGCGGCATCCGCCATCCGGACCGCGACCGTCGCGCCGCACGCGAGCAGCGCAGCAAAACAAAACAGCATTCCCGTGACACGTCTGGTTTCTCGTCTGGCAGTGCGAACCTGGCTTCTGATCATGGCGTGGCTGTATCGGTCACTGTGTCGGTTAAGTGGTGTTCGTCGCACTGGTTGCCCCCCGCGCTCGAACATCACCGGATCTGCTCGTCACTTCAATTCAGGTCACTCAATTCAAATCGTTTCGATGTGTTCGGGTCAGAAGGACGCGGTAGATCGCTCGGCGCCGCGCACGACTTCGACCGTGCCACCACCACCGCCGCCGCCGCTCCCCGGCGCACGCGGCGAGGGTGCTGCCGCCGTGCGTCGCGGCGGCTCACCCGCCAGCCCCGTCGTGGCGATACCGGCGTAAGCCTGGTTCTCCGGCGAGTTCAGTGCGGCCTTGTTGTCGCCCGCGAGACCGGCCTTGCTCACGAGTACGGGCGGTGTCGGCGGGAACAGCGAGGTATCCGGCTTCGTGTCGTCGGCGGGGTTGCGCAATGCGAGCGTGATCTTGCCCTGCTGCGCGCCGAGCACGAGCCGGTTGACGTCTTCGATCGGGACTGCCACGACCGCCGAGGTCGCAGGCATCGGCGGCGGTTGCGGCGCGGCCGCCTGCTGGGGCGGCGGCGCGCTGGCCGTCGCTGCCGCGACCGTTGAGGCGACGGTAGGCGCTGCAGGCGGCGGCGTGATGTCGTCGAGCGAGGCGTTGCCGTAGGTCAGCACGCGCACACGCGACGCCAGCAAGCGCGCTTGCGTGTCGTCCACCAAGCCGACCGTCGGGCTGCCTGCGGGTTGATTCGTCTTCATCGTGAAGAAGACGTCCACGAAATCGCCAGGCCGAATGCGGTTGCTCACGCCAACCGTTTCGGTCACCGGAAGAGCAACGGCGCGCTCGCCGGGGGCGAGCTGCATCGCAAGGCCGCGTGCCAGCGTGTTTTGCGTGACGGGCACACCCGCTGCGAGTGCGACGAGCGGCACCCGGCCCACAACGTCGGCCGGATTGGCGAAGGCATTCGGCGTCTGGCTGTCGAACTGCGCAATCTTGATGTCGTCGGCCGTAATCGGCTTGCCCGGGGTCAGCGCCTTAGCCGCCACCACGGCCGGGAAGCGCTGTGTCAGCGTTTGGGTCACCGCCGAAGGCGTGGCATTCGGCGCAGGTGCATTGTTCGTTCCCAGACGCAATGCGAAGAGCGCCAGCGCGACACCGACGATAACCAGCACAGCAGCAAGAATCTTGGTGGCTTTGTTCATGGCTTGGGGCCTGTCGGCCGTTCAGTCACAACTTGCGGGACGCCGGCATGCCGGCGGCATATCAATCCGATGCGACTTCCTGTTACCTCACTCGTGGTACTGCCTGTTGCCAACTTCGTACTTGCTTCATGCGTGTGCTGCCCGTGCAGCCCCTCGCTCAACTGCCCCCGAGCGTCGACGTGTCGAGCGTCACGGCCGCCGTCCCGATCACCGTTTGCGGCACCAGCGCGCCGAGCCCCGGCCAGTTGACCGTCATCGGCTGAGTCAGCGTCAGCGTCACGTGCACGATGCACTGCGACACCGTGCCGGTCCCCGATGCCGGGCAGGGATACGTGGCATCCGCCGGAAACGTCGCGCTGACGGCCGACGCCGAAGGCCATGTCAGCGTGGTATTGATCGCCGTCGTAGCGTAGCCCTGACGCTGTGCCATCGTGCCGGCGCGCAACATCGCACGGCCCGCTTCGGAAGCGGCCTGTGTGAGCATTTGCCGAGCAAGAATGTTGATGGAGAAGGCGACGGCGACGTAGAAGGCAGGCAGCAGGATCATGAGGATGAGCATGAATTCCAGAGCAGCGACACCGCGCGGTCGTGTTGACCGAACGCATCGCAACCCTGAATTTGCCCGTGCCCCAGACCGCTTCATGACGATACTCCCCGTCGCGCACGGTGCTTTTCGACCGTGTCTGGCGACGCATGAACCTGCAAATTTGCGCGGCGTCGCCCGCGCCTCCCGTTATTACGGTGCTGGCTTCGCCAACACTCGTCACCTCCGATGCATCCCTACTTCGCGATGGTCAGCGATCTTGCTACTGCCTACGGCCGGTGCCCTCACACCCTCATCCGCTCACTGTCTTCATCGCACTACGAGCGCTGCGGCGGCCAGATATGCCCCGTAAGGCAAACCCACACGCCCCGCCCGCCACTGCAGAATTCGTTGCCACACGCTCGACGCCATCCAACCTTCACGCCGTCGCGTGAGCCATTTCATACGACCGGTGAGCACCACCAACGCATGCAACCCGGTCGCCACGCTGGCCAGACACCACACCGGCAACAGCGCGGGATAACCCGCTATCAACCCGATCACCGCAAACAGCTTGACGTCGCCCGCAGCCATCACACCTCGCCACCAAAAAGGTAGCAGTACGATCAATCCCAGAAGTGCGCCCAGTCCGTGGACCCACAGCACATGAGGTCCGGTGTGCCACGCGTGCCACGCAAGCCACACCAGCGCGGGCGCTGCAACACACAATAGCCAGATATTCGGGATACGCCGTGCGATCAGGTCGGTCAGTACGATCGGCACACATAACAGCCACAGCAATGTCAGCACAGGAGGTCTCGCATTCGGTTCCGCTTAAAACCGACCATATAAACCGCCTATACACATCAGCGTCGATGCCGTCTCAATGCGTTGCCGCCGAGGTGGCCGCCGACGTCACCGTGCTGAACGCGCTCGAGAGCACACTGCTCATGTTCGTGTAGACCGTGCCGCCGATGATGACCGCCACGATGGCCGCGAGAATGCCGTACTCCAGCGCGGTCACACCCTTTTGCCGCGACAGTCTGTGCTGTCGGCTGCTTGCCCCAACTCGATTTGCTCGCATGATTCGCTTCCTCGCGAACACAGCATCCCACTACCCCGGATGGCGCTTGTCTGTGAACCCGCGCCCTTCCCCTTATGGTCCGCACGATCCCTCGCTACAACACGCAGACGCGAGGAACCTGTGCCGACTTCTTCTATGACGCCGCAGCGCCGTTGTTCCGATACGAACTACGTGAACCTTATGCGCCTGCTGCCGTGACCGCCGACTGAATCTTCGAGAACACGGAGGAGAACGTCGTGCCCAGGTTGGTATAAACGGTGCCACCGATGATCACCGCGACGATCGCGGCGAGGATGCCGTACTCAAGCGCCGTTACACCACGCTCGTCGCGCGCAAACAGACGAAAACGATTTCCGAGTTTCATATCACCCTCCCTCAAAAAGGCGCTAAGCGCCCGTTGGCACACAGCAGGACTGCCATCGACCGTAAGGTCTGACGACGGCATCCCGCCATATCGCTGATCAACTCTTGACTTCGGCCTCGGGTTCGTTGCGCTGCAAGGCTCGCGAACCTCTTTTACGTTGTACGCCAATATTTCCTTGGCTGTTGGCACAGCCTTTGCACCCGCGTACTATTTTTTTCTGATGCTAATTTAAACTAAATCACAAAAACTAGAGTCTTGCTTCCAATCGCCCCTGCGGATGTAAGAAAACGTTACACAGGTTGATCAAACAATACTCCAAAACTAGGCAATACAACGTGCGCGAGGGAAAACCATGATTGGTGCGACGCCACACACATTAGCGAATTCCCCTCACTCACGGTTTCAGCACGCATTTAAATAACTATTCATCTTTTCCAAAGTGGCCATATCGCGTTTCATCACACGAACAGGCCCACGCCACGCGGCACTTAGCGCCAGCCCATCGCGTCCCTCTCGTGCGACAGCACCGGGTCTTTAGCTATTAGTAAGGCTTTCTAGCTATTGCGTTCGATCGGGCATTACCCGAATCGCCGGAACTCCTGAATATCCGCTGAGGCGTTTCGATGTATTTGCTTTTACTCCTGAATTCCACGCCTGCGTTTCATTCGTTTGCGTTACGCATTTCCCCACGCCTTTCGTAACCCTTTCGTTCCGTTACGTCCGAATCGTTACGTTACGTTACCCGTAACGAACCCCGTAACGGGAACGCCATTTCCCCGCTTATTCGCCATTTCCCGATGGCGTTAACCCTGACTTTTCACTCCCTCCGCGCCGTCCAGATATCTCGATCCAAAAGATTCTTGTTTTCCGAAACGCAAATAAATACAGGCTTTTCAGCCGATTGCCGGAAAAACTAGAAGGCTTATTCGAACCCAGGATCTGTGGTTGGCACACCTCTTGCAGATATCCCTGCATCGCAACGCTAAAGATCACGAGGGACACCATGATCGTTGGCAATACCAAACAAACGATGCACGGCGCAGCAGCCATCTCGGCAGAGCGTCAACGCATCACGGCGAAGCAGCGCGAGGCTGTAGCCGACACCGGTCGTAGAGGCGCAAGCCCAGGGAGGGGCGGTGAAGAAGGCGGTGGCGTACGCGCCACCGCCACACCGACCGACGTGGCGAACGCTCGCAGCAGCAACACGAATTCGGCCCATGCGATGACGGGCCCCGATAGCGCAACCGTCACCGCGCTCCTGTTCGCACTCATCGCACAACGCATGAACAACCGACTGGCAGCACAAAACGTGCTCGCCTGAATACGACAAAGACCAGAGGACACCATCATGAAAAACATCCAACGCAACCTTCTCGCTTCCGCCGTTCTTCTCGCCGTCGTCACGATGACCGGCTGCGCCAGCTCCGGTTCGGGCGGCACCAGTGGCTCGCTCGGCGACGGTGGCGGCAGCGGCACCTCGGCGGGCACCGGCAGCGGTGGCGGCTCGGGCGCAGGCACCGTGCCGGACGGTTCGGGTAATGGTTCAGGTAACGGCTCGGGTAACGGGAATGGCAACGGTAACGGTAACGGCAACGGGAATGGAAACGGCAACGGTAACGGGAATGGCGGCACGGGAGCCTCCACCAACCCGATCGGTGTCGTAGCCGCCACCGCCAGCACGGGTGTTGTCACGCAAGTCGGCAAGACGGTCAGCGATCTGGGCACGACCCTCGGCAGCACGAACCTGCCGCTCGTCAGTTCGCAAACGCAAGGCGGACTGTCCGGCGCTGTCGTGAAGACCGGCGACGCCGTGCAGTCGATCGGCAACGGCCTCACGAACGGCCTCGGCAAGCTCGGTTCGAGCAACGATGCACTGAACCCGACGCTCACCGGCGTCACGGGTGCCGTGACCAACCTCGGCCAGGCCGGTCAGCAAGTGGGTAGCGCTGTGGCAGGCCTGGGTCAAACCGGTCCGCTCAAGAACGTAGCGTTGGTGAACGGTGTCACCGGGCTGCTCGGCGGCGTGGTGACGTCGGTCGGCGACGCCGGTGTCGCACTCGGCAACGGGCTGACGACCACGGTCAACAGCGCACCGGTGCAACAACTGACGTCGGGCCTGTCGAAGACCATCACCCCGATCACGACGGTCGTGACCAACACGACGCAAACGGTCGGTAACGCCACGGGTCTCGGCACGCCGGTCGCCGGTCTGCTCGCCACGGTCGGCGGCGGTCTGGCCGGTGTGGGCACCAAGCTCGGCGGTCAGATCAACAACCCGGTCGCGAAGGATCTCGGCGGCGTGGTCGCCGGTGTGGGCACCACGGTGGCCAGCCTCGGCGGCCTCGTCCACGGCACGCCGACGAGCACCAACCCGCTCGCTCCGCTCTCCGCAGCGCTCGGCGGCCTGTCTGGTGTGGTCGGTGTCGGCTCGGGCACGGGCTCCGGCCCGCTGGCTCCGGTCACGGGCTTGCTCTCGGGCCTCACGGGCACGCTCGGTGGCGCGACGGGCGATGCTTCGGGTAACAACCCGCTCGCCCCGGTCACGGGCTTGCTCTCGGGCCTCACGGGCGCGCTCGGCGGCGCAACGGGTGGTGCTTCGGGTAACAACCCGCTCGCCCCGGTCACCAACCTCGTCTCCGGCCTGACGGGCGCACTCGGTGGTGCAACGGGCGGGGCCTCGGGCAGCAACCCGCTCGCCCCGGTCACCAACCTCGTTTCCGGCCTGACGGGCGCACTCGGCGGCGCAACGGGCGGTGCTTCGGGCAGCAACCCGCTTGCCCCGGTCACCAACCTCGTCTCCGGTTTGACGGGCGGCCTCGGCGGCACGCTCACGGCAGGCGCAGGCGGCTCGGCTGGAACCGGTGGTGCTTCGGCCGGTGCTGGCGGCTCGGCTTCGGGCGGTGTGCTCGCCCCGGTGACGACGCTGCTCGGCTCGGTGACGGGTGCGGTCGGTGGTGCGACGTCGGGCAGTAGCAACAGCGGCGGCCCGCTCGCTCCGGTGACCGGCCTGCTCGGCGGTCTGCTCGGCGGCAAGAAGTAATCGAGCGACCTGAACCGGCAACGTCGACACATCGCTCAACGCACAGACTTCAACGACAGGCGAACCGATCATGACCCGCGCGATTCCACCGCCAGTTTGTGACCGCCGCGATCCGGCCCTCGCACCGATGCTCACGCACCGGACCGGGCCGGGCCGGATCCGGCTCACCCAACACGCCGCACGCGCACAACGGCATCACAGCGAGCGGCCACGGTTTCTCAAATGGAAATAGCAGTACCTGAGGCAATTCGCGACATCACACGGCGTCATTGAGCGGTCCCCCGCCAGCCGATATTCAGAACGATCAAGGGAGATAGACATCATGAACAACGCACTTCAACGCACTCTGCTCGCTTCGGCCGCCATCGCAGCCATCGCCCTCACGGGTTGCTCCAGCGGCGGCGGCGGCAGCGGCGCCACCTCGGCCGGTACGACCGGCACCCCGAATGCGGTCGGCACGACGGCCGCAGGTGCAGGCGGCGTGGTCAGCTCGGCTGGCAACGTGGTGAGCGCCCTCGGCGATCAGGTGGCCAGCACTCAACTGCCGCTTGTCTCGTCGCAAACGTCGCAAGGCATGGGCGGTGCACTCAAGAGCACGGGTAACGCCGTCACCGATCTCGGCAATGCCGTCAGCAGCGGCCTCGGCCAGACCGGCACGAACGGGAACACGGTGGGCGTGACGCTCGCTGGCGTCGCCCCGGCCGTGACGGACCTCGGCCACGCAGGCGTATCGCTCGGCAGCGGCATCCAGGGCATTACCAAGGGCAATCCGCTGCAAAACACGCCGGTCGACACGCTGGTTGGCGGTCTTGGCGGCGTCGTCCAGTCGGTAGGCTATGGCGGCATCGCCGGTGGCGCGATCCTCGGTCAGGCACTCGCCACGACCGGACCGGTCGGGCAAGTGACCTCGACGCTGTCGCAGCGGATCAACCAGATCACCAACATGGTCTCCGACACCACGCGCACCGTGGGCGCCACGACAGGCCTCGGCGGTCCCGTGTCCAACCTGATCACCACCGTCGGCGGCGTCGTCAGCAAGGTCGGCACGACAATCGGCGGCACGTCGAACAACGGTGTGGTCGTCGCACTCGGCAACACGGTGGACGCCACCGGGAAAACGGTCTCGACGCTCGGCGGCGTAGTGAACGGTCCCACGTCGAATGGCTCGACGAACGCGTTCGGCTCGCTGCTTGGTGGCCTCGGCAACACGGCCGCAGGCGGTGGCAGCGCGAGCAACCCGCTCGGCTCCGTTACCGGCTTGCTGGGCGGTCTCGGCGGTCTGGGTGGTACCAGCGGCAGCAGCAGCCCGCTGGCGCCTGTGACGAGCCTGCTCGGTGGCCTGAGCGGCGCGGCGTCCGGTGGCAGCAGCGGTAGCAGCAACCCGCTCGCCCCCGTCACGAGCCTGCTCTCGGGCGTGACGAGCAGCGCCGGTGGCAGCACGGGCGCCACGGGTGGCCTGACGGGGCTGCTCGCCCCGGTGACCAGCCTGCTCGGTAGCGTCGCCAGCGTCGGTAAGTAATCACAGCAATCGCTTCAGGACGTGGCACCGCGCACTCAGTCATTCGTCGCCTGCCACGTCACACCTAACAACAAACGATAAGGAAATGCCATGGCCCGCTTTCTCTCCGATACCGGCGTTCTGATGCGCGGTCATGGCGAATCCGCCCCGCAAGGCGCAGAACCTCTGGCAATGCGCGACACCGGCAGCTCCGGCAGTCACTATGCTGGCCCGCAAACGCATAACACTTTCGGCGCCGAGTCCGGCACCGCTTCGCCTAACGGCTCCAATGGAACAAATGCAACGAACGGAGCGAATGGCACCATGAGCGATCGACACACGAACCGTAACGATCTCGTCGCCGGCATCGTCCGTTCGCTCGGACGCCGACTGGCCGTGTACACGGCGCTCTATCACGCAGCGCTGGCCGAACAGCTCGGCCTGAACGTCACCGATCTGAACGCGCTCGATCTGATTCTCGAACTCGAATCGATCACCGCGGGACAGCTCGCCGAACTCATGGGTGTGAGCTCCGGTGGCATCACCACCGTCATCGATCGGCTGGAGCGCGCAGGCTTCGTCGAGCGCGAGAAGAACCCGCACGACCGTCGCATGGTGATGATTCACCCCATCGAAGAAAAGTGCGCACAGATCGAACAATTCCTGTCGTCCGTCTCGCGTGAGCTCACCGCAGTGAGCGCGGCGTACGACCACAGCGAACTCGCTGCGATTCACGACTTCCTGGTGCAAAGCATTCGCACCCTCAAGAGCGAGACCTTCCGTCTGCGCTTCGAGGCCGATCAGGACATCGCCGGTCTGGTATCGAGCGGACGCGGCAACGCATCGAAGTCGTAAGCCCAATAGCGGACGGGCGGATGGCGTTCGCACGAACGCTATGACCGCCTCCGTCGGCTCAGTTCAAGCAGCTCGAGCAGGTCAAGCAGGTGGAAGCGAACTGCGCCGTACCGAAAGGAGATACGTCATGTCGAAGATTCTGCGTCCCACGTTGTTCGCGGCACTTGTGGCAGGTGTAGTCGGTATTACCGGATGCTCCAGCTCGGGCGGTGGCAGCGGCGCGACGGCCAACACGCCGACCAATCCCACGAACCCGAATAACCCGACGAATCCGACCAACCCCGTCAATCCGACGAACCCCACCGCGAGCAGCAACGGTGTCGTGAGTTCCGTCGGCTCGGTGGTGAGCGCGGTCGGCGATCAGGTGTCGGGCACGACCATTCCCGGTGTGTCACCGCAGGTCACGCAAGGCGTCGGCGGCGCGATCTCGCAGACGGGCACCGCCGTCTCCGATCTCGGCAAAGGCGTCGGCGACGGTCTCGGTCAACTCGGCAAGTCCGGCGCGAATCCGGTCGGCACCACGCTCGCGAGTACCGGTGGCGTCGTGTCCGATCTCGGCAACGCCACCAAGTCACTCGGTAGCGGCGTAGCGGGCATCGGCAACAGCGGACCGCTCGCCAACACCCCTATCAGCTCGCTGACGGGCGTGCTGGGTCAGACGGTCACTACCGTCGGCCAAGGCGTCGTCACCGGCGGGCAGGCCCTCTCGCAGGCGCTCACGAGCCCGCAAGTCGTTCAGGCGACCTCGATGCTCTCATCCGCCATCACACCGATCACGAACACGCTCGTCACGACGACGCAAACCGTCGGCGGAGCCAGCGGTCTCGGTGCACCGGTTGCAGGTTTGCTCGGCACGCTCGGCGGCGCGTTGAACTCGACGGGCGCACAGGTCAAGGCGGCCGCGCCCAACGCCGTCGTCGCGAGTCTCAGTAATCCGCTGATGGCACTGGGCAATACGGTCACGAGCGCAGGCGGTCTGCTCTCCGGCAGTACGAACGGCAGCAGCGCGAACGCGCTGGGTAACGTGCTGGCGAACGTTGGCAATACGACGGTGACGCCGACGACGGCCGGTGGCAGCAATCCGCTCGGCGCGCTCACCGGATTGTTGGGCGGACTGGGTGGCGCATCGGGTGCATCGGGCAATCCGCTCGGGTCGCTCACAGGACTGCTTGGCGGTGTGGCCGGTGGCGGCGCATCCGGCAGCAATCCGCTGAGTCCAGTCACGGGTCTACTCGGCAGCGTGACAAGTGCGACGGGTACGGGCGGCAGCGGTGCAAGCAATCCGCTCGCTCCCGTCACAACGTTGCTCAGTTCGGTAACCGCACCGCTGACGTCGATTGCCGGTGGCGCCTCGGGGAGTACCGGCAGCGCAGGCGGTCTGCTGGCCCCAGTGACTGGATTGCTCGGGGGACTGGGCGGCAAGTAAATCGACGGGATCGACGGGACATCGATCCCGCCGGAAGATCGCGAGGGGGAGCCGTTCGCAGGGTGCAGGCCCTGACGACGGTGCAGGACGGCAACGCCCGGACAGTGAAGCGACACTGCCCGGGCTTTGTCGTATCTGGCGTCAAGCGCATTGACGTCGGCAACCGATCGTTCGCATGTTCATGAAACTCGCAGCTGCGACTTTCAAATGAGCCATTCTTGATTTCCGGGGGCAAAGGCGTCGCGCAGAATCGCTCGCCTTTCACGTCGTTTCCCAACCCCCTATGCATATCCTGCCCGGCGCATTCATCCCTACTCGTTTCCCCTCTGCGCTCACCACGCTTACAACCCTCACTACACGCAACACGCACACCAGCAGGGAACCGCTCGACACGTCTGACGGCAATACATCGCCGCCGGAGTCTCACCACGACGTAGTTCACGACACACCTGCACAATGGGCAGACATCGCCGCGGAACGTCGCACGTTCGATGCCCAGCGGCGACGCTCACTGCAACGGATCGGTACGCTTAACCACCCGGGAGTCGGTCGTCCCCCTCATACGGGCGATGCGACCAGCGATCTGCTGGCCGAGCGTATGCGTGTGCTGATGCAGGCCTGGCGGGAAGCCAGTCGGGAAGCACGGGCGTCCGGCGCGCGAGCACATGCATGCGAAGGACCTGACAACGTCGACTCGATATCGCGTCCTTGCGGCTGCCCGGAATCGGTGGCCTACGACAACGTGTTCGCGCAAATGCAACCACTCGTCGGCGAGAGCGCAGCGCACGATTCCGCGTGTCAGACCGCGAAGCTCGTCACCGTCGCGAAGCGCATCGACGAACTCGATACGTTGATCGAAGCAAACGGCAAGACGTGCCTCTCCGCGTCGATAATCGAACAACGCAACGACATCACGGCCGCCCTCGTGAATCACGACGTCTATTTCGATCACTCGGTCCCACAGATTTTGCCAACACGCGTGCGACGAATCAGCGTGCACGACGACAACGGGCCGAAGCAATCGGGCTTCTTCGGTGCGCTGTATGAAGACAAGCTATGCGAGCGCTATCTTGCGGCGGATCGCGGCACAGAGATGGGCATTACCGGGCGCGCCTCCGTCGACTGGATGCACAACATCCGACAGGCATTGGGGATGCGCTCCAAGCAGTACGAAGAGGCCATCAGTTGGGGTAAATCGCTGGCGTGTCACTATCCGCCGAAGCAGCTCGTGTTCACGGGGCACTCGCTGGGCGGTGGACTGGCATCGGCGCAAACATCTGTGGTGCGACATTCGACGGGCGTGACCTTCGACCCTGCCGGGCTTCACCACAAGACGGTCGCGCGGCATGCCGCCGTTCCCGCCTGGTCGCGTGTGAAGTCGTATTACGTCGATGGAGAACTTCTTTCGGTGATTCAGGAAATGCTGAGAAACGGCATCAATTTCGCGACGCGCATGCCGCTCGTCGGCAATGCGGTGTCGTGGATCGCGCGGATCATGGTCCCGCGCCCCATCGGCGAGCGCATCGCGTTGCCGGTTGCCTTGCCACCAGAAGCATCCACCACGCACCATCGCGGCCGCCATGCGTCGCATGACACCCCTGCAGCCCCCAACACCTCGGGCTTCCGGGGGGCCATTACCCGGCATTCGATGTTGCAGATGATCTACTCGTTGTTCGACCGCTTACCCCACGTCGCGCGCCCTATGCACAACACCACGCCGACGCCGTAACGTCTGCGCCATCAACGAAAAAGACCCGGCGCAATGTCGTCCGGGTCTTGTCGTCTCACAATGGCGCTTGTGGCGCCTGTGGTACTTATCGCGTTACTGCTCGCGAATCCACGTCTGTGTACGGCCGATCAGCGAAATGCCGATGAAGCCACGAACGTCGAGCTTCTTGCCACCGTCCGTCACGGTCATCTTGCACTTGTAGTCCTTGCCGTTCTCCGGATCGAGGATGTAACCGCCACCGTAGGTGTCACCGTCCTTCTTGATGCCACGGATGATCTGCATGCCGAGCATCTTCTGGCCCTTGCGCTCGTCGGTGCACTTTTCACACACGCGCGCCGGATCGTCATTCTCACCAAGACCCTTCGTGATCACGCCGACGTACTCACCGTCCTTCTCCGTGATCGTGACGAGCGCTTTCGGCTTGCCCGTGCTGTCGTCGATCGTCTTCCACACACCGACCGGCGACGTGTCGTCGGCAGCCAGCGCCGCCTTCGCGACACCGCCCAGCAGCGCTACTGCGACGAGCGCATGTGCACCCAGACGTCGCCACGACGTCGCGTTCGAAATCTGCTTCATGATTGTCATCCTCCCAGATACGGAATTGATTGTCGTAGGACTCGACGTCGTCGCCGGGAATGCGGCATATCACGCGTGAGTCGCTTTGAAGATTACGCCAAAGGCGTGGCCTCGTGCTGAGGAAGTCCTCTAGCCGACCCGCGTCTGCGTCTTGCCATCGCACGTGGCCTGACGTGAATCTTCGTCGCTCAATCTACCGGGAGATGAAAGGGATGAGAGGGGGTGTGGCGCTATTGCTCGCGGATCCACGTCTGCGTGCGGCCCAGCAAGGAGATGCCGAAATAGCCTCGAACTTCGAGTTTCTTGCCACCTTCGACGACCCGCATCTTGCAGCCGTATTCGCTGCCGCTGTCAGGATCAAGAATTTTCCCACCGACGTACTCGTCGCCATCGGGGTCCTTGCGCAGACCACGGATGATCTGCATGCCCTGAAGCTTCTTGCCGCGACGCGCGTCGGTGCATTCGTTGCAGCGGCGCTCCAGCGCGTCCGGCCGACCGAGGCTCTTGGTCAGCGCACCCACGACCTCTCCGTCTTTTTCGGTAATGGTGATGAGGGCTTTCGGGTCGCCCGTCTCATCGATAATGCGCCACACGCCGACCGGCGTCGACAGGTCGGCAGACGCCGCGGCCACGAGCGCGTTGCCGGTCAGCATGGCGGCGACGCACAAACGTCGCCAGGACATCACATTCAAAATCGAGTTCAAGATGGTGTTCGCAACTGACCGGAAAGCGCGGGTCGATGAGAGGGATTAGAAGGATTAGAGCGGCGGCAACGCAATGGCCGTCAATCGCCACTGCACGACGTTACGGCGCGTGAGCGTGAACGTCACGACACGTTCCGGGCGGTCGCTGCGCGAAACGTGTACGAGGAAGTGATTGAAGTCCTGAAACTCGGTACGCGTTGTCGTACGCGGCGGTTGGTTTTCCGGGGTGGCTGGCGCTCCCGACGCGTTGGCGTCGCTATTCGCCGGGGGTGTAACGGGTGCAGGGGGTGCGGCAGGTGCCGCTTGCGGCGCGCTCGATTCGGCTTGCGGCGGCACCACATCGCGCGGCGCGGGCGCACCCGGTGCAGGCGGCAACCCCGTACTGTCGCCGCGCAACATCGCAGCAACGGCTTCCGGCGTCAGCAACGCCTCCACCACACGATCGGACACCCAGCCGCCCAAAGCCAGTGCTAGCGCGCCAAAGGCGTTGCTGCGCTGTTTGTCCATCTGACGGGAAAGCTCGTCGTGAAGGCTCATCTTCAGACTTTCGCGCACCGCCGGATAGTCGACGTACGACGACAACGTGGTGGCGTCACGGGCATTGGCGGCATCGCGCGCGCGCCACAAGGTGTAATACGGCGTGCCGAACAGCAGCCCCAGTACGACAAGCAGGGCCACCACAACCAGAGAAAGCTTACGCATTGCAAGACTCCGACATTCAAAACAGCGCATGGTAGGCGACGTATTACGCGCAGCCCCCATCGGCTTACATTGCTTTACAAATCTTTACAGCACGTCGGCCGTTACGCTTTTACTCTCGAAGCGTAGCCGCATTTGCCGTGGCGTGCCGACCAGCCTACCCGGCTGGCATGGCATTGGCACGACAAACGGGGATTTCGTCCAATCAAGGCAGCTCAACCGACAAGGAGGTGGCACCATGCGTCACAACCGACTTGTCCGGATACTGTGTTTCGTCATGCTGGCCGGTGCGTCGTGGGGCGCTGCGGCCCAATCGTCGTCGGACGGCCGATTCTTCCAGGGCTGGTTCGCGCAGGCTACCGATCGTCCGAACGGACGCGGCGATAATCATGGCGGGGCACGGCCTGGACCGTCCCGTGGGCAACAGCAGGAAGTTCGGCCGCAAGGCGACCTGCGGGGCGACATCTACAACCACATCCGCGAGCAGCGACAGCCGCCGCCTCCCCCGCCGCCGGACTCGCGCCAGCGCAATCGTGGGGACCGGGGGCGCTGAGCGCCCCCCTCTGCTTGCGGCGATGTGAAGGACGTCAGGTCAGCGAGGTATCCACCACGCGACGCGGCGCTTCCAGATACTCCAGCGACTGCATTTCCACGAGTCGCGACACGGTGCGCGTGAACTCGTTGGAAAGCGTCCCTTCCGTGTACAGCTCTTCCGCGGGCACTTCGGCCGACATCAGCAGCTTGACCTTGTGGTCGTAGAACACATCGACGAGCCAGGTGAAGCGACGCGCTTCCGAGGCCATACGCGGCGTCATCTTCGGCACGTCCGAGAGCACCACAGTGTGAAAACGGTTGGCCAGTTCCAGATAGTCGTTTTGCGAACGCGGACCACCGCACAACGTATGGAAGTCGAACCACACAACGCCGCCCGCGCGACGCAGCGCCTTGAGTTCGCGCTGTTCGATGTGCAGCAGCGGACTCTCGTCCGGCACACCGGCAATCTCGCTGAATGCCGCGCGCAACGCACGGTTGGCTTCGTTGCCCAGCGGGTAGTGATACACCTGCACCTGCGCCAGCGTACGGCGACGATAGTCGATGCCGGCGTCGACATTCAGCACGTCGAGCTTATCTTCGAGCAAGCGGATAGCGGGCAGCACGCGGTCGCGGTGCAGGCCGTCCGGGTACAACGTGTCGGGACGATAGTTCGACGTCATCACGAACTGCACGCCGTTCTTGAAGAGTTCGGCCAGCAAGCGGTGCAGGATCATGGCATCGGCCACGTCCGAGACGTGAAACTCGTCGAAGCAGATCAACCGGTAGCGCTTGGCGATGCGCTTGGCGAGTTCGTCCAGCGGATCGGGTAGCCCTTTGAGCGCCTGCAACTGGTGATGGACTTCGCGCATGAACTCGTGGAAGTGCAGACGCGTCTTGCGCTGCAACGGTACCACCGAGTAAAAGCTGTCCATCAGGAAGCTCTTGCCACGTCCCACGCCGCCCCAGAGATAGACGCCCTTGGGCAGGTCCGGATGCACGAGCCACTTCTTGAGCGTGTTCGAACGCTTGGACTTGTACGCCGCCCATTCGTCGTAGCATTGCTGCAGACGCTCGACGGCGCGCTCCTGCGCTTCGTCGGGCTTGTAGCCGCGCTCGGCCAATTCTTGTTGGTAGTATTCGCGAACGTTCATGCAGTGCGGCGACGAGCCGGCGCCGGGGGGCAAAAGTAACAACGGAAATCGGGAAAAAACAAAGGCGAGTCGCCTCGCCTTTGTTCGTACAGGTAAGCGTAAAGCGGCTTACTTGTTCAGTGCACGCTTCTCGACATCGAGGGCGGCTTCACGCATCACTTCCGACAGCGACGGGTGCGGATGGCAGATACGGCCGATGTCTTCCGACGCAGCCTTGAACTCCATCGCGACCACGGCTTCGGCGATCAGGTCCGAAGCATTCAGGCCGATCACGTGCACGCCGAGGATTTCGTCGGTCTTGGCATCGGCCAGCACCTTCACGAAACCGTCCGACGAGCCCATGCCCAGTGCACGGCCGTTGGCAGCAAACGGGAACTGACCCGGCTTGAACTCACGGCCTTCGGCCTTGAGTTGCTGCTCGGTCTTGCCGACCCATGCGATTTCCGGCGAGGTGTAGATCACCCACGGAATGCAGTTGTAGTCGATGTGCGGCTTCTGACCTGCGATGACTTCGGCCACCAGCACGCCTTCGTCTTCCGCCTTGTGCGCGAGCATCGGGCCACGTACCACGTCGCCGATCGCGTACACGTTCGGCAGCTTGGTACGGCAGTGGTCGTCCACCGGAATGAAGCCGCGCTCGTCGGTCGCCAGACCGATGTTGCCCAGACCCAGATCGTCCGTGTTGGGCAC
This sequence comes from Pandoraea sp. NPDC090278, assembly GCF_044772185.1. NCBI lineage: Bacteria > Pseudomonadati > Pseudomonadota > Betaproteobacteria > Burkholderiales > Burkholderiaceae > Pandoraea > Pandoraea sp. NPDC090278. The sequence goes on from NZ_JBIVYJ010000001.1 coordinate 1,724,711, forward strand.
GCGACCGACCGACACGATCAGGCGATCGACTTCGAGCGTGTGCTCCTTGCCGTCCTTGTCCGTGTAGTTGACCGTCACGTTGTTCTTGCCGGTCTTCACTTCGCCGACCTTCACGCCGACCGTGATGTCCAGACCTTGCTTCTTGAACTGCTTGGCGGCTTCCTTGGCGACACCGGCATCGGCGGCAGCCAGGAATTCCGGCATGGCTTCGAGCACGGTCACTTCCGAGCCCAGACGACGCCACACCGAACCCAGTTCCAAACCGATCACGCCTGCGCCGATCACACCCAGCTTCTTCGGCACGGTGTCGAACGAGAGCGCACCTTCGTTATCCGAGATGAGCTTGTTGTCGACCGGCATGCCCGGCAGATGGCGGGCCTTCGAACCCGTGGCGATGATGACGTTCTTGGCCGTGACCGATTCGTTCTCGGCGCCCGTCACATCGATCTGGTAGCCACCGTCGTTCTTCGCGACGAGCTTGCCATGACCCTTGAGCCACGTGATCTTGTTCTTCTTGAACAGATACTCGATACCACCGGTCATCTTGTCGACGATGCCTTGCTTGCGCGTGAGCATCTTGGCGATGTCGATCTTGACATCCGACGTGGTGATACCGTGATCGGCCAGGTGATGACCGACCTTCTCGAATTCTTCCGACGACGCGAGCAGTGCCTTCGACGGAATGCAACCGACGTTCAGGCACGTGCCGCCCAGCACCATCTTGCCGGCCGGGTTGGTCCACTTCTCGACGCAAGCGACGGAAAAGCCGAGTTGAGCAGCGCGGATCGCGGCGATATAACCGCCGGGGCCGGCGCCGATAACGACTACATCAAATTCTTTGTTTGCCATTTTGAGACTCAGTGAAGGTTGACGGCAGGGGGAGGCGCGGCGCGCCGACCACGAGAGACATGGCCGGGCGACACCGCGCAGTGCGCGCTAACGCTTACAGGTCGAGCAGCAGACGGGCCGGATCTTCCAGCGCTTCCTTCATGGCGACGAGGCTCAGCACGGCTTCGCGACCGTCGATGATACGGTGGTCGTAGCTCATGGCCAGGTAGTTCATCGGGCGGATGACGATCTCGCCGTTCACCACCACAGCGCGCTCCTTCGTGGCGTGAACGCCCAGAATGGCCGACTGCGGCGGGTTGATGATCGGGGTCGACAGCATCGAGCCGAACACACCACCGTTCGAGATCGAGAACGTACCACCGGTCATTTCTTCGATCGACAGCTTGCCGTCGGCAGCCTTCTTGCCGTACTCGGCGATCTTCTTCTCGATGTCGGCCAGGCTCATCTGATCGGCATTGCGCAGGATCGGCACCACCAGACCACGCGGCGAGCCGACAGCGATACCGATGTCGAAGTAGCCGTGGTAGACGATGTCGTTACCGTCGATCGAGGCGTTCACGGCCGGGTACTTCTTGAGCGCGTGGACAGCAGCCTTGACGAAGAACGACATGAAACCCAGCTTCACGCCGTGTTCCTTCTCGAACTTGTCCTTGTACTTGTTGCGCAGGTCCATCACCGGCTTCATGTCCACTTCGTTGAACGTGGTCAGAATGGCGTTGGTCTGTTGCGATTGCAGCAGGCGCTCGGCGATACGGGCGCGCAGACGCGACATCGGCACGCGCTGTTCCGGACGGCCTTCCAGCGACGTGTCGCGGCCAGCCGGTGCGGACACCGACGGCAGTGCGGCACGTTGTGCCGGTGCCGGGATCGACGAAGCGGCAGCAGCGGCCGGCTTGGCGCCAGCAGCCAGAGCGTCGCCCTTGGTCACGCGGCCATCGCGGCCCGAACCGGCGACGTCACCGGCCGACAGATTCTTCTCGGCCAGCACCTTGGCAGCAGCCGGGCTGGCGATATTGCCCGAAGCACCACCGGCTGCGGGGGCAGCGGCCGGGGCAGCAGCGGCAGCAGGCGCGGCGGCTTCTGCCGGTTTGGCAGCGACCGGGGCGGCAGCGCCGGCCTTGGCTTCGGTGTCGATCTTCGCGATGATCTGCTCGGACGTCACGGTGTCGCCAGCGTTGGCGGTCACTTCGATGAGCACGCCAGCAGCGGGTGCCGGCACTTCGAGCACGACCTTATCGGTCTCGACTTCAATGATGGTTTCGTCCTGAGCGAATGCTTCGCCGACTTTCTTCTTCCAGTCGAGCAGCGTGCCTTCGGAAACCGACTCGGAAAACTGGGGGACTTTGACTTCAACAATGGCCATTTCTGGATCCTGGATTCGATAAACGTTCAATTCGGAAATACGGCAGCGGCCGTCCCTGGGGGAGGACGACCGCTGTAAGACCTAACCGGTTACTGCACCACAGTCGCGCCCTTGAGGCCACGACCGAAAGCCGTATCGAGCAGCGTCTTGAGCTGTTCGTAGTGCTTGGCGTAGTAGCCCACAGCAGGCGAGGCCGAAGCCGGACGACCGGCATACGCCAGCTTCTGACCGGCGCTCATGGCTTCGAGCAGGTGGTGTTCGATGTAGAACCACGGACCCTGGTTTTGCGGCTCGTCCTGGGCCCACACCACTTCGGCGAGGTTTTCGTACTTCTTCAGCTCGTTCTCGAACGCCTTGTGCGGGAACGGGTAGAGCTGTTCCACACGGACGATCGCGACTTCGTTCGACTTCTCTTCACGACGGCGAGCAATCAGGTCGTAGTACAGGCGGCCCGAGCAGGCCACAACGCGCTTGACCTTGTTCGGGTCGATCGTGGCGTCGGTTTCGCCGATGACGGTCTGGAAACCACCCTTGACGAGTTCCGACAGGTCGCTCACAGCTTCCTTGTGACGCAGCAGCGACTTCGGCGTGAACACGATCAGCGGCTTGCGCTGCTGACGGATCATCTGACGACGCAGCACGTGGAAGATCTGTGCCGGCGTGGTCGGCTGAACCACTTCCATGTTCGTATCGGCGCACAGTTGCAGGTAGCGCTCCATACGTGCCGACGAGTGCTCCGGACCCTGGCCTTCGTAGCCGTGCGGCAGCAGCATCGTCAGGCCCGAAACGCGGCCCCACTTCACTTCACCGCTCGAGATGAACTGGTCGATCACGACCTGTGCACCGTTGGCGAAGTCGCCGAACTGGCCTTCCCACAGCACCATCGTGTTCGGCTCAGCGGTCGAGTAACCGTATTCGAAGCCCAGCACAGCTTCTTCGGACAGCACCGAGTCGATCACCGTGAAGGTGGCCTGACCGTCTGCCACGTGTTGCAGCGGGACGTACGTACCGTCGTTCCAGCGCTCACGGTTCTGATCGTGCAGCACGGCGTGGCGGTGCGTGAACGTGCCACGGCCGGCGTCCTGACCCGTCAGGCGGACGGCGAAGCCCGATGCGACCAGCGAGGCGTACGCCAGGTGTTCGCCCATACCCCAGTCGAGCGGCTGCTCGCCCAGACCCATCTTGCGACGGTCGTTGATGACCTTCTCGACGAGCGGGTGAACCTTGAAGTTCGCCGGAATGGTCGTGATGCGCTCGGCCAGACGCTTGATCTCGGCGAGCGGCACGGCCGTATCGGCCTTGTCGATGTACTTCTTGTTCAGGAACGGCACCCAGTCAACCGCGTACTTGCTCTTGTAGTTCGAGAGCACCGGGTCGATGGTGTGGTGGCCGTCGTCCATGGCCGAACGGTAGGCCTTGACGAAACCGTCGCCTTCCTCGGCCGTGATCACGCCTTGCGTGACCAGCTTTTCGACGTACAGAGCGCGCGTGCCCGGGTGTTGGGCAATCTTCTTGTACATCAGCGGCTGCGTCACTGCCGGGGTGTCTTGCTCGTTGTGGCCCAGTTTGCGGAAGCAAACGATGTCCACGACGGCATCCTTCGCGAACTCCTGACGGAATTCGAGGGCCAGTTGCATGGCCAGCACGACCGCTTCCGGATCGTCGCCGTTCACGTGCAGCACCGGCGCTTCGATCATCTTGACCACGTCCGAGCAGTACGTCGTCGAGCGCGCATCGCGCGGGTCCGACGTCGTGAAGCCGATCTGGTTGTTGATGACGATGTGCACCGTGCCGTGCGTGCCGTAACCACGCGTTTGCGCGAGGTTCAGCGTTTCCATGACAACGCCCTGACCTGCGAAGGCGGCGTCGCCGTGAACTTGCACCGGCAGCACGCTGGCCGCGTCGGCTTCGCCGCGACGGTCCATACGGGCCTTGGCCGAGCCTTCGACCACCGGGTTCACGATTTCAAGGTGCGACGGGTTGAACGCCAGCGACAGGTGGACCGGGCCGCCCGTCGTCGAAACGTCGCTCGAGAAGCCCTTGTGATACTTCACGTCGCCTGCCGGCAGGTCGTCGACGTGCTTGCCTTCGAATTCGGCAAACAGATCCGACGGCATCTTGCCGAGGGTGTTGACCAGCACGTTCAGACGGCCACGGTGAGCCATGCCGATCACGATTTCCTGCACGCCCTTGGCGCCGGCGTGATGCACCAGCTCGTCCATCGCCACGATGAACGATTCGCCGCCTTCGAGCGAGAAGCGCTTCTGGCCGACGAACTTGGTATGCAGATAACGCTCGAGGCCTTCAGCGGCCGTCAGGCGTTCGAGAATGTGCTTCTTCTTTTCAGCGGTGAAGTTGGGCGTTGCACGCACCTTCTCCAGACGCTCTTGCCACCAGCGCTTTTGCACCGGATCGCTGATGTACATGTACTCGGCGGCGATCGAGCCGCAGTACGTGTCGCGCAGCGCCTTGAGCAGATCGCGCAGGCTGGCTTGTTCGAAACCGAAGTACGTGTTCTCAGCCGAGTACACGCTGTCCATGTCGGCTTCGGTCAGGTCGTAGAACGCGGGTTCCAGTTCCGGAATGGCCGGACGTTCCTGACGCTTGAGCGGGTCCAGATTGGCCCAGCGTGCGCCGAGGAAGCGGTAGGCGGCCACGAGCGACTGCACGTGTACCTGCTTGCGGGCAACGGCCAGGTCGGAAGCACCGGCATGCGACACGAAGGCATTGGCCTTGGCGCGCTGGGCGAACGACTCCACGATCGGGGCGTGAGCCACGTCGTTGGCGTTGGAACCATCAACAGCGGGAACGTTTTGCAGCGCGTCGAAATACTGGCGCCAGTTGTCCGGCACGGAAGCCGGATTATCAAGATACGATTCGTACAGCTCTTCGACGTAGGGGGCATTGCCACCGAAGAGGTACGAGTTCGCTTGGAATTGTTCCATCAAACTCATTTTGCGCTCACCTTTTCACGAGTGTCTCGAGAAATAGCGGGTTACTAGAAACCTTCCGCGACACGGCCTGACCGATTAGCGGATTGCGAGAATCAAGTGGTGCTTGGAAGGACCTGATCAATCACGGCGAGGAGCATAGCACGTTTTCCCGGCACTCACCGCCCCGGAAAGCCGTCGTACGGGGACTTGCGGGGTGCCCGTCGCATGGGTCCCCGCCCCTGTCGTTTGCTCTGTCGAACGCGCGCTCGCATTGCCGCGATCCTGCGCATATCCGACCCCGATTTCACAACACCTGCCCCCGATTTGGCCGCGAACATGCCGTCATCGCGCGTATTCGTATTACGCCCCCTAGACCGGTTATTCACCCGTCCCTATATGACGATATGGAAATTGGATATATCAAAATTAATTTTTATTATTTTAATTTCTAAAGCCCAGGGGATAGGGTGATGTGTATCCCTTGCCGGTCCATTGCGGGGGCGGCTAGACGGGACTGATCCGCCGTAGCGCCCCGCCGGTCCGGCCTCTGGAGCCAGGACCGACATGCAAGAGACTTCGCCGCTTAACCTTCAGCAAGTCCAGTTGCTCAGCCAACTGGTCGATGGCCTTTCCGCCGAGCAGATGGCCTGGGTGCGGGGATTTCTCGCCGGAATCAATCACTCGGTCCGTCAGACCGGCCAGCCGGCGGCGGTCACCGCGGCAGGGAGCGCCAGCGCACCGCAACTCACCATCCTCTATGGCTCCCAGACAGGTCACGCGCAGGAAGTCGCCGAACAGGCGAAGGCACGTGCGACGGCCGCCGGGTTCAAGGTCGATCTGTTCGCAATGGGGGATTACAAGGCGTCTCGCCTGAAGCACGACAAGCTGCTGCTCATCGCAGTGTCGACGCAAGGTGAAGGCGAACCGCCTGACGACGCCCGCGACTTCTACGATTTCCTCCACAGCGACAAAGCCCCCCGGCTCGACGGCACGCGCTTTGCCGTGCTTGGGCTGGGAGACTCCAGCTACGAGAAGTTCTGCCAGACAGGCAAGGACTTCGACACCCGATTGGCTGCACTCGGTGCCGAGCGTCTGATCGCCCGGGTGGACTGCGACGTCGACTACGACACGCCAGCCGAGCGCTGGATCGACGGCGCCATCGAAGCGCTCAAACCGCTCAAACAAGTCGTGGCATCACAGGCATCGGCCACGAGCACGGCCGCCAACCTTATGGACAGCCTCTCACTTGCCGCGCTGGCGGGCGGCGTGGGCGGCATGGGGGCGATGACAACGACCGAGTCCCACTACAGCCGAAAAAACCCGTTCGACGCACCGGTGCTGGAGAACATCACCCTGTCAGGGCGCGGTTCGTCCAAGGAAGTCCATCATCTGGAACTCTCGCTCGAAGGCTCGGGGCTGACGTATGAACCCGGCGACGCGCTGGGCGTCGTGGTGAAAAACGACGCGCCTCTCGTCGACGAACTGATCGACACCCTCGCGCTCGACCCGCAGGCCACGACCACGACACACGACAGCACCCTCAGCCTGCGCGACGCGTTCGTCAACGCCTACGACATCACCACGCTCTCGCGCGCGTTCCTCGAGAAGTACGCCGCCCTCGCCGAGTCGACCGAGCTCAGGACGCTACTCTCGGCAGGCAACGAAGTGGCATTGCGCGACTATCTCTATGGGCGCGACGTACTCGACGTCGTGCGGCAGTTCCCGGCGCGCAAGCTCAAGGCGGCCGAATTCGTCGGCACGTTGCGCACACTTCAGCCGCGGCTGTACTCGATCGCATCGAGTCTGGCGGCCAACCCGGAGGCGGTCCACATTACGGTCGGTGCGGTGCGCTACGACAGCCACGGACGTGCGCGTCGCGGGGTAGCGTCAACCTATCTGGCCGACATCACGGATACCGCCCGCACGGGTGCGTCGGTGCCCGTCTACATCGATGCGAATCGCAACTTCAAGCTGCCGCAGGACGCACATGCGCCAGTCATCATGATCGGACCGGGCACCGGCATTGCGCCGTTCCGGGCATTCGTGGAACAGCGCCAGGCGCTCGATGCACCGGGCAAAAACTGGCTCTTCTTCGGTGACCGTAATTTCCGCACGGACTTCCTCTATCAGCGTGAGTGGCAGCGCTATGTGAAAGATGGCGCACTGACGAAAATCGATCTCGCCTTTTCGCGCGACACCGAAGACAAGGTGTACGTGCAGCAACGCCTCCGCGAGCAAGGCAAAGCGGTGTACGAATGGCTCCAGGAAGGCGCGTATCTGTACGTCTGCGGCGACGCAGAGCACATGGCGCGCGACGTCCATGCTGCGCTCACCGACGTCATCGCAGAACATGGCGGCCTGTCGCAGGAAGCTGCCGCCGAATACGTGAAGACGCTGCAACGCGAGAAGCGCTATCAGCGCGACGTCTATTGACGCAGGACAGGCACCTCACATGACACAAGCCAACCCAACCGGGACCGCGCCGTCGGCAACCCGCTCGGAAGTCGAGAAGATCAAGGACGTCAGCCAGTATCTGCGCGGCACGATTGCCGAGGGGCTGGCCGATCCGCTCACGGGCGCGATCTTCGAGAAGGACGCCCAGTTGCTGAAATTCCACGGCTCCTGCATGCAGGACGACCGCGACCTTCGAACTGAGCGGCAGAAGCAGAAACTTGAGCCTGCGTATCAGTTCATGATCCGTCTGCGCATGCCGGGCGGCGTGTGCACGCCCGCGCAGTGGCTCAGGCTCGACGAGCTCGCACAGAAGTATGGCGGCAACACGATCCGGCTCACCACGCGTCAGACGGTGCAGTATCACAACGTCCTCAAGCATCAGTTGCGCCCGCTCATCCGGGGCATCGACGAAGTGGCGATGACGAGCATCGCGGCGTGCGGCGACGTCAACCGCAACACGCTGGTGTCGAATAACCCTCACCTCTCGCCCGCGCACGCCGAAGCGCTGGAATGGTGCCTGAAGATCGACCGGCATCTGCTGCCGCAAACGACCGCCTACCGCGAGATCTGGCTGGGCGACAAGCGCCTGGGCGCAGGCAAGGAGGATCACGAACCGATTTACGGCAAGCACTATCTGCCGCGCAAGTTCAAGATCGCCATTGCGATTCCGCCGAACAACGACGTCGATCTCTACGCCAACGATCTCGGCTTCATCGCTATTGTGGGTAACGACGGCAAGCTCGACGGCTTCAACGTCGCGGTCGGCGGCGGCATGGGCATGACGCATGGCGACGCGGCGACGTATCCGCGCACAGGCACGGTGATCGGCTACATTCCGGCCGAGCGCATCGTCGACGTTGCCGAGAAGGTACTGCTTGTGCAGCGCGACTTCGGCGACCGGACGAACCGCAAACACGCGCGTCTCAAGTACACCATCGACGACCGGGGTGTGGCGTGGTTCCGGGAGGAGCTCAACCGGTATCTCGGCTGGCGTCTGGACAGCGCGCGGCCATTCCACTTCACGACCAACGGCGATCAATACGGCTGGCTCAAAGGTGCTGACGACCTGTGGCATCTCACGCTGTTCATCCAGAACGGCCGCGTGAAGGATTGGGACGACTATCGGCTGATGACGGGACTACGCGAGATCGTGAAGGTGCACGACGGCGACATTCGTATCACCGCGAATCAGAATCTGATCGTTGGACGGGTGAGCGAAGCGAAGAAACCGCAAATCGAAGCGCTGGTGCGCGAGTATGGCCTGCTCGACGGCGAGCACCAGAGCGCATTGCGGATCAATTCGATGGCATGCGTCGGCTTTCCGACGTGCGGGCTGGCGCTGGCCGAGAGCGAGCGCGCCCTGCCCGGTCTGGTGACGCGTCTGGAGAAAGTACTGGACGACGCGGGGCTGACGGGCGAGCCGATCACCCTTCGCATGACGGGCTGCCCGAACGGATGCGCGCGGCCGTACATCGCGGAGATCGGTCTGGTCGGCAAATCGGCGGGCAAGTACAACCTGTATCTCGGCGCGGGCTTTCACGGTCAGCGCCTGAACAAGTTGCACAAGGAGTCCGTGAGCGAAGACCAGATCGTTGCCGAGCTGACGCCGCTCTTTCGGCGATATGCGCAAGACCGTGCCCCCGGGGAGCCCTTCGGCGACTTCCTTGTGCGTCAGGGCGTCGTCCCGGCAGTCGTGGAGGCCCGGGAAGATTTCCACGGCCAGGGTCGCAGCGAGTCGTGAATCCTTAAATTAGGGATCGTCATCCCCATATTGAGGATTTGATGAAAATCCTTATAATAGGGACGATCATCCCTCTTTTGAGGATTAACCATGAGCCTCGCCGACTTCCTGTTCACCCCCGGGTTGCAGCGCGTACTTGGCGCAACACTTCTACACCCCGAGCGAAGCTTTACGCTTCAGGACCTGCTTCGTCTGGCGGACAGCGGCCGGGGTAGCGCACAAAAGCAAGTCGACCGTCTGGTTGATGTTGGCGTGCTCAGGGAGGACGAGCGGCGTGGCCGTCAGCGGAGCATCCGCGCCAACACCGAATTCGCGCTTTACCCCGAGCTCGTGGGCATCGCGCGCAAGTCCTTCGGTATTGTGGAACCTCTGAAAAACGCCCTGTCGCCGTACGCCGATCGAATCACGTCGGCATTCGTCTTCGGATCGGTCGCCAAAGGGACCGACAACAGTCACAGCGACGTTGATTTGATTGTGATTGGGGACGTTCAGCTACTCGAACTTTCCGAGGCCATGCAAGATGCAGAACAGCGCTTGATGCGCCCCATCCATTTCTCACTTTATGAATCTTCCGAGTGGGCTGACCTGATAGAGTCCGACCCCGTCATGGCCCAAATTGCCGAGGGCCCCACGCTCAGGATTCTGTAATGCCACGCCCAACCGAGTACGACAACCTCGTCGAAAGACGTGCTTTCGAAGCCGTCACGTCTACACCCGGCGCAGTCGCCAGATATTTGAGCAACGCGGCCGATTACAAAGCCACCGCCGACGAGTTACGTGGTTCGCGACCGATGCAGTTGTTTACTTTGGCTTACGAAGGGTATTTCCAAGTTGTACAAGCCGTACTTGAGTTCTACCAAGTCCGCACCAAAGAAGCAGGGCGCAACCTGGCGATTCAGCGTGTTTCAACTTCGCTCGGCGTGACCCCTCAGGAATTCGCCTTCATCACGAGAGCGCACGAGCGCCGCAACGGCACGTCGTGCGAATCCCCTTTTCCACCGGTTTCAAAGAATGAAGCCGCGACGATGCTTGCGGTGCTAACCAAGTACCTGCCAGTCGCACACGCACTGACGGGCGCGTCATAAGTCCGACGCCAACCGCGGAAACGCACCAACAAAAAAGCCCCGACACTTTCGCGCCAGGGCTTTTCTTCTTTCCGATGCGACCGATGTCAGTCGTTGCTGCCTGCGTACGGCACCATGCAGCGCTTGACGGTGTTCTCGAAATCGCGCGACAGGTTGCTGCCCGGGGTTTCGAAGTACTGAACGCGTGCGCCGAAGCCACCTTGTTCAATGTCGACGTACGGATTGTAAATCGCGTTGTTGTCCTTGTCGTGACCGCGATACACGCGCACGCGGTCAGCCCCCTGACGGGCATACGACGTCGAATCGACGTTCTGCGACAACTCGCTCCAGCCGTGATAAATGCAGTTGAGCACCATGAAACGATCGGCACTGGTTCCCTGGTCGATCAGTCGACCCGTCGCCGGATCGGGCCGGCTCATCTGGTTGATCGGGCCACAGCCTGCCATCAGGCCAGCCAGCACGGCCACCGTCCCCATCAGCGCCACTCGCTTCATACTTCGACACCCTCAACTGAGCAAAAGATGGGCAATGTTACCCGGTTCGGCGCATCACCGCCATGAACACGCCCATTGCACACAGTCTCGGCAGTCGTTCGTCAGGCCGCGATCACGCTGCCAGAGAGAGCCTCGTATCCTCCACAGCATGCAGCGCAACACGCCGCGTCCCGGCCGATGCCACGCCTTCGTCACCCAGCCGGAATCGCGCCATTTCCTCGCGTAGCGCGTTCGTCTGATCCTCCAGCGAGGCAGCCGCAGCCGCCGCCTGCTCCACCAACGCTGCGTTCTGCTGCGTGACGGTGTCCATCTGCGTGACGGCTTGATTCACCTGCTCGATGCCGCCACTCTGCTCGTCCGACGCCGCCGAAATCTCGCCCATGATGTCGGTCACACGTTGCACGGCTTGCAGGATCTCGTCCATCGTTCGACCGGCTTCAGTCACCAGCGTCGAGCCGTCCGACACCTTCTGCACCGACGCCTCGATCAACCCCTTGATCTCACGTGCAGCCGTCGCGCTGCGTTGGGCCAGCGTGCGCACCTCGCCAGCCACCACGGCGAAACCGCGCCCCTGCTCACCCGCTCGCGCCGCTTCCACCGCCGCATTGAGCGCGAGGATGTTGGTCTGGAACGCGATGCCGTCGATCACCCCGATGATGTCCACGACCTGCGACGAACTCGCCGAGATGCCCTGCATCGTATCGACCACGCGTGCGACGACCTGCCCACCGCGAGCAGCGATATCCGAAGCGTTCACTGCCAACTGGCTCGCCTGGCGCGCATTGTCGGCGTTCTGTTTGACGGTCGCCGTCAGCTGCTCCATCGACGATGCGGTCTCCTCCAGCGAGGCCGCCTGCTGCTCGGTGCGCGCCGACAGATCGGTATTGCCCGCCGAGATCTCGGCCGTGGCGGTCGCCATCGCATCGCAACTGTGACGCACACCGCGAATCGTGCCCGCCAGTCGCGACTGCATCGTCTCCAACCCACGCATGAGCATCGACATTTCGTCCTTGCCGCGCACTTGCACCGGGTTGTCGAGTTGCCCCGCCGAGATATTTTCGAAGTGCGTGAGCGCCTCGCCCAGCGGCCGCATGATCGCGCCGCGCAGCGAGAAATAGCAGGCGACGGCCATGAGCACGCCCAGCACCGTCGCCCCGATGCTCAGCCAGCGGAACGCCGTGAGCTCCGTCATCGAGGCTTCGTACGTGTCTTGTCCGAGCTTCATCTTGTATGCCGCCAGCGCGTCGCTCGCGGCCGTGAGCGACGCGTAATGCTTGGGCAGCACGTTCATCGTGATGTCGTCCATCGCGGTGCGGTCGCGCGCATCGATGGCGGCCAGCATCGGATCCATGCCCTTATCGAAGAAAGTCGCGCGACGTGTCGCGACATCGTCCGCCATACGCTGCTCCTCGGCACCGTGCGGCAACGCCTGATACGCGGCCCACGCAGCATTCGCATTCTTGATCATGTTGCGCGCACGCGCCGCCACCTTGTCGGCGTCGGGCGATTCGGGATGCAGGACCACGCGATCGAGAATCGCGCGGGTACGGGCAAGTGTGGCGTTATCTTTACCGAGTGCCACCGTGGCGGCGAGGTGATTGGCGTACGTCTCGCGAAGCGCATCGCCGGTGCGTGTCATGCCGGCAATGCCCAATGCGCCCAACAGAATCAACAAAACAGCCAACAACGCCATGGTGATGCCCAGGCGCGCCTTGATCGAAAAGCTCCGAAACATGCTGTCGTCTCCGTCTTACGTGATGGGTAGCTCACCCCTGTCCGGCCTCTTTTGGGCCGGTCATACTTGTCACATCGGCGTGCCTCACGCCAGACTTGAGCATCCTGCGGGTTTACGTGCCTGTGCGCCAAGGTATCGGTCGGCGTCGGATTGATCGATATCAAATGACTGGCGTCCGGCATTCGGTGCTCGTGACGTCTTGTGGATCGAAACGAAGGAATACCGATAAGAACACCGGTCAGGCACGGAAGGACGGCAGAATGCTGCGGGTGACTGGGGGGTCAGCGCGATCTTATTACGTTTTTTATATATACCGACGATATATTCTAATCATGATTGAAGGACTTGAGAAACTGTTGGCGGCTGGCAAAGACAACGCCCTGCTGCGCTTCGGCCTCGGCAAAGCCTATCTCGACGCGCAGAACTTCGCGGTCGCGGCCGATCACCTGACCCATTGCGTCGCGTTCGATCCCAAGTACACCGCAGCGTGGAAGCTACTAGGTAAAGCGCGTCAGGGCGCCGGGGACATTGATGGCGCGCGCGACGCGTGGACGCAAGGCATTACCGCCGCGCAGGCGCATGGCGACCGTCAGGCCGAGAAGGAAATGACCGTCTTTCTCAAACGGCTGGGCTGATTTCTCAGGGAATCCAGGAGAATTTCGGCCCGATGTGACTGAACGGTTCAGGCAACCGGCGTGCGCGCCGAGTGCGTGGTATCTTGCGACTTGCTCTTCAGATATGGCGCGGACGCATCGCCGTTCCAGCCACCACAACCATGCCCGCACTCTCCACCTGGCTGGCCTTCGCGCTGGTCGCCATCGGCATGGCCCTGACGCCAGGGCCGAACATGATGTATCTCATCTCGCGCTCGCTATGTCAGGGACCGGCCGCTGGCCTCGTGTCGCTGGGCGGCGTGGCGGTTGGATTCGTCGTCTACATGTTGTGCGCCGCCTTCGGTATCACGGCCCTGCTCTTCGCCGTGCCTTATGCGTACGACGTGCTGCGCTTCGGCGGTGCGCTCTACCTGCTGTGGCTGTGCTGGCAAGCGCTCAAGCCGGGCGGCCGCTCGCCGTTCGAAGTGACGACGCTGCCTAAAGACAGCAATCGGCGTCTCTTCACCATGGGCCTGTTCACGTCCGTACTCAACCCGAAGATTGCAATGCTTTATCTGGCGTTGCTGCCCCAGTTCGTGCATCCCGAGCATGGCAGCGTGCTGACGCAGTCGCTGGTGCTGGGCCTCACGCAGATCGTGGTGAGCGTGGCAGTGAATGCCTCCGTCGCTCTGTCGGCCGGTTCCATCTCACGTTTCCTCGGTCAGCGTCCCGCGTGGCTGCGCATCCAGCGCTGGCTCATGGGCGGCATGCTCGGCGCACTGGCGCTGCGCATGGCGACCGAAGCGCGCCGTTGAGCGTACGTCATGCCGCTTAGTTGGCCACTTGATCGGCCGTCGGGCGAACGCCCTGCGTGGACGTCGCTCTAACCCTTCGCCGTCTGCCACGCAGCGCCCCCTCCCACTTTTTTGGGGGTGTCGCCCCGAGCGTGGCATACTGCACCGATTTCGCCGCGCGGCGGGGATCCACGCAGCGCTAGGCCGGCCGGCCTGTTCCCATCCTGCATTCTTCGTTGGGTATGTCCTTGAAGCATTGTTTGCCGCCTCGTGCGCCGTCGCATCGCGCGCACCGTAAGTCCCCCGTCATCACGCCTCAGGCGCAGTCATCGCACGCCGCCTCGCCTTCACCCCACCGTCTCCCCCGTGGTCAGCGCGGATTCGGCACGCTTGCCGTCATCCTTGCCACGCTGGCAGGGTTAGCCGTCGTCGCGGCCCTGATCGTCGGCTACGCGATGATCGTCATGCGCCCCAACCTGCCCGCGCTTGACGTCATCACCGACTACCGGCCCAAGGTGCCGCTGCGGATCTACACGTCCGATAACGTGCTGATCGGCGAATTCGGCGAAGAGCGACGCAGTCTGGTGACCATCGACCAGATTCCGGATGTGATGAAGAAGGCGGTCCTCGCGATCGAGGATTACCGCTTCTACAATCATGGTGGCGTCGACTTCATCGGCATTCTGCGCGCGGGTGTTTCCGACGTGATGCACGGCGGTGCGTCGCAGGGTGCCAGCACGATCACCATGCAGGTCGCGCGCAACTTCTTCCTCTCCCGCGAGAAGACAGCGACCCGCAAGATTTATGAAATGCTGCTCGCGTACAAGATCGAGTCCGCGCTGTCGAAGGACAAGATTCTCGAGCTGTACATGAACCAGATCTATCTGGGACAGCGCGCCTACGGCTTCGCCAGCGCCGCGCGCATCTATTTCGGCAAAGACCTCAAGGACATCACGCTTGGCGAAGCCGCCATGCTTGCCGGTCTGCCCAAGGCCCCTTCAGCTTACAACCCGATCGTCAACCCGAAGCGCGCGAAGATTCGTCAGGAATACATCCTCAAGCGCATGCTCGATCTGGGCTACATCTCGCGCAATCAGTACGAAGACGCCCTGCATGAGCCGATCCGTACGCGCACGTCCGGCAATGAGTACAACGTCCACGCCGAATACGTAGCGGAAATGGTGCGTCAGGCGGTGTACGACGAGTACAAGGACGACGCCTACACGCGCGGCCTGACCGTCATCACCACGCTCGATTCCAAGAAACAGCAGGCCGCCTATGAGGCCGTTCGTGCAGGCGTGCTCGATTACGAGCGCCGCCATAGCTACCGCGGCCCCGAAGGTTTCGTGGAGCTCCCGGCGGCCATGCCCGATCGTCAGCAACTGATCGAAGACACGCTGCTCGAACACCCGGATAACGGCGATCTCGTGGCCGCTGTGGTCGTGGCCGCAAGCAGCTCGCAAGTGACGGCAGTTCCCCTCTCGGGCGACGCCGCCGTGATCAACGGCGATGGCATCGGATTCGCAGCGTCGGCACTCTCGGCCAAGGCCAGCGAGAAGGTCCGCATCCGCCCCGGCTCGATCATCCGCGTGATGAAGGACGCGCGCGGCAAGTGGCGCATCTCGCAACTGCCCGAAGTGCAAGGCTCGCTCGTCTCGCTCTCGCCGGACGACGGCGCGATTCGCGCCCTGATCGGCGGCTTCGACTTCAACCAGAGCAAGTTCAATCGCGCGACGCAGGCATGGCGTCAGCCGGGCTCGACGTTCAAGCCGGTCGTGTACTCGGCGGCAATCGAAAAGGGCGTGAGCCCCGCGACGATGGTGATGGACGGCCCGCTGAACCTGCCACCCGCGCAGACCGGCGGTCAGGCGTGGGATCCGCACGACGATGACGCCTTCAGCGGCCCGATGACCGTGCGCGAAGGCCTGCAACGCTCCAAGAACCTCGTAGCCATTCGTCTGCTGCAATTCGCGGGCACGCAATACACGCAGGATTACGCCACGCGTTTCGGCTTCGACGCCGACAAGGTGCCGCCGTATCTGCCGATGGCGCTGGGTGCCGGACAGACAACGCCGCTGCAACTCGCCGGTGCCTATGCGGTGTTCGCGAATGGCGGCTACCGTGTCGCGCCGTATCTCATCAGCGAGATTCGCGATGCACGCGGCAACGTCCTGAACAAGGCGACGCCGGTCGTGGCAGGCGTGAACGCTGCCCGTGCGATTTCCGCACCGAACGCGTACATCATGAACAGCCTGCTGCAATCGGTAGCGCAGCGCGGAACGGGCTCCGGCACGAACGTGCTCAAGCGCGCCGATCTGGCTGGCAAGACGGGTACGACGAACGATGCGCTGGATGGCTGGTTCGCTGGTTATCAGCACTCGCTCGTGGCGGTCGCGTGGATCGGTTTCGATCAGCCGAAGACGCTGGGTAGCCGTGAATTCGGTGCGCAACTGGCGCTGCCGGTGTGGACCAAGTACATGGGCGTGGCGCTGAACGGCGTGCCGCAACAGCAAATGGCCATGCCTGAGGGCGTGAGCGTGGTGAACGGCGAGTTGTACGAGACGGACAAGTTGCCGGGCAACGGGTTTGTCGCGAGCATCGGCGTCGACGACAACAGCGGTGGCTTCTCGCTGCCGTTCTTCGGCAACGGCTCGCCCTCGCCTGCCGCGCCGCCACCCGCCGCCGCGCAACCGCCCTCGCCGGGCGGCACGGATGCTAGTGAAAAGGCCCGGATTCTGGACATGTTCAAGCATCCCTAAGCCTCCACTAGCCTCCATTAGTCACCGCTAGACTTTGCCAATGACGGCCACCGAACGGTGGCCGTTTTTGCGTCGACGTCCCATCCCTTGACAGGAGGGCAAGCGCAAGAACGTACAAGCCGACACACGGTGCAAAACGTTATGCTCGGGGCGTCGAATGCCCCTTTTTGCCCTTTTTCCCTTCGACCTAACACCTCAACCCACAGGAACGTCTCACCATGCCGGTTCTGTCCCGCTCGGCAAGCTTTGCCGCAGGTGCCCGCGACACGTTGCCGATGATCGTCGGCGCAGCCCCGTTCGGCCTAATCTTCGGCGCGCTGGTCGCCACCACGCCACTAGCCCTCTGGCACGGCCAACTGATGTCGCTCACCGTGTTCGCGGGGTCGAGCCAGTTCATCGCTGCAGGGCTTTTTGCGACGGGCGTCGGCTACGCCGTGCTGTGGGCGACGACGTTCATCGTCAACCTGCGCCACATGCTGTATGCCGCGAATCTGCTGCCGCACGTGAAGCATCTGAACCTGCGCTGGCGCGCGCTGTTGGGATTCCTGCTGACGGACGAGACGTTCGCCGTGACGAGCAGCCACTTCCACCGTCATCCCGACGATCCGATGGGCCACTGGTACTTCCTCGGCTCGGCGCTGTCGATGTACGTGAACTGGCAAATTTGGACGCTCGCAGGCCTGTTGTT
Organism: Pandoraea sp. NPDC090278; assembly: GCF_044772185.1. NCBI lineage: Bacteria > Pseudomonadati > Pseudomonadota > Betaproteobacteria > Burkholderiales > Burkholderiaceae > Pandoraea > Pandoraea sp. NPDC090278. The sequence goes on from NZ_JBIVYJ010000001.1 coordinate 1,742,199, forward strand.
CGGCGCCGCGTTTCCGCGTCTGCAAACGCTGGGCCTCGACTTCGCGATGGTCGCGACCTTTATCGCCATCATCGTGCCGCAGATGGCACGCATGCCCTGGGCCGTGGCGACGGTCGTCGCAGGCACGGCGGCGTATCTTTGTCAGTCGCTGCCCTATAAGCTCGGCCTGCTGGTCGCTGTGGCGCTAGGCATCGCGGCGGGCATGCTAGCGCTGCATGCGAAGCGTCGCGACGGCGCACAACCGACGTCGACGCGAGGTGCCCAATGAACTACGTCCTGGCAATTCTCGGCATGGCGACGGTGACGTTCGCGGTCAAGGCGGGCATCTTCGTGCTGGGCGACCGCGTGCGGTTCCCTGAATGGTTGCGCGAAGCGTTGTCGTTCGTCCCGGTGACGGTGCTCACGGCAATCATCGTGCCGATGACGTTAGCGCCACATGGCAACGGGCTTGAACTGACGTGGCGCAATCCACAACTCGTGGCGGCCCTCGTCGCCATCGCCGTCTGTGCGGCGACACGCCATCAGTTGCTCACGATCGGCGCGGGGCTCGCGGTGTTTTTCGCGTGGCAACTGGGCGTATTGGGATAGCAGGCACCCAACGAAGCCGACAGAAAAAAAGCGCCCCGAGAGGCGCTTTTTTCATGCGGCAATGCTCAGCGTCAGACCGTCACGGTACCCAACGTGCCAGCGCGATAGGCGGCAACGAAAGCATCGAAATCGCCGACTTGCGTGCGTTCGAGTTCAGCCTGCGTGTCGAGCGATTTACGGGCCAGCGTCTCGAAGTGATCGACGACCGCCGGATCGAGCGGCATGTCGCGCAACGTCTGAGCGTGACGCTTGCTCTGATCCAGCGCGAACGCCTGAAACGCGCCGCCCTTCGTGCCGCGCAGCGGTTCGAGCGCCGCCATCACACGGGCGGACGGCGTAAGCGTCACGTCCTGCACCTTCGCGCGTTGCAGCGCCATCGAGTGGGCATAGTGCGCGCCGCCGCGTTGCGCGTCGAAGGCCGCGGCCGTGCGGTCGATGCGATCGAGCAGGTCTTCGGCCCAATCGAACAACGTGATCGCTTCGCCGCCGCGATGCAGGACAAGTCCGGGCTTGCGACCTTCCTTGACCACGTGCGCGAAGTTGTCGCGATTCTCCATGTTCTCGGCGTTCGAGCACGACGGGCTGCTCTCAAACGCGCAGAACAGCAGGAAAGCGTCGATGAACCGCGCGGTGTCGACGTCGATGCCGACGGGCTGGAACGGGTCGATGTCGATACAACGTACTTCGACGTATTGCACCCCACGGCGCGCCAGCGCCTGCACCGGACGCTCGCCGCTGTACGTCACCCGCTTCGGGCGAATCGTCGCGTAGAACTCGTTTTCGATTTGCAGCAGGTTCGTCGAGAGCTGAATCCACTCGCCGTCGCGCTTCGTGCCCAGCGCCTCATAAGCCGGATGCGGCTGGCTGACGGCTTGCGTGAGCGCATCGATATAGCTCGGCAGGCAGTCGTAGCACGGCGAGACTTCCGACTGCGCACTGTTCTGATAGCCAAGGTCGCTCATGCGCAGGCTGGTCGCGTACGGCAGGCCGAGTGTGCCTTCGTCGAACGAGTCGAGGCCGTGATTACGTCCACGCAGGAACTCGGCATGCAGCACCGGAGACGCACCGAACAGATACATCAGCAGCCAGCTGTAGCGGCGGAAATTGCGGATGAGGGCGACGTAGCGTGCCGACTGATAATCGCGTGCGCTGTCCTTCGAGCCCTCGGCTTCTCGCAGCAGTTCCCACACCGGCTCGGCCAGCGAGAAGTTGTAGTGAATACCGGCGATGCATTGCATCGGCTTGCCATAGCGCAGCGCGAGGCCCCGACGGTAGACATGCTTGAGCATGCCGATGTGAGAGGTGCCGTAGTCGGCAATCGGAATCACGTCTTCCGGCGGCAGTGCGGGCGGCATCGAATCGCTCCACAGCAACTCCGCGCCGAGCTTGCGATAGGCGAACTGATGGATTTCGTCGAGACGGGCGATGACGGCAGCCGCATCGTGCTGCGGCGGCGTGATGAATTCGAGCAGCGCTTCGGAGTAATCGGTGGTGATTTCGTCGTTGGTCAGGGCCGAGCCGAGCGCGTGCGGGTGCGGCGTCAGCGCGAGTTCGCCGTCGCCTTCGACGCGCAACGTCTCACGTTCGATACCCGACAAGCCCTGGCCGAGCAAGTCGCGGTGGGCGGGTTGCATGATGAGCGCCAGACGCTGGTCGAGCAATGCGGCATCGGCGGTGTGTTCGTGTTGACGATTCTGGTTTTCCAACTTCCATCCCTCTGGGCAAGCGGACTGCTTTGGCATGGCTGTTGACGCCGAAGCCCGTCATGACGAGGCGTCATGATCGGTGTGGGGTTCGACGTCGAACGACATACGGAGGTCTACGGGGTGCCGACGGCGGCGGCACGACCGCCGGAATCTGGATTCCGGGGGACGCGCCGATGCGCGGCACGGCGCGAATTTGGCCTGAGCATAACTGAAAACGCCAAACCGCGTCGGCCGCTACTTCAGTAGGTCGTTTCGGCTTCCGGGCACGCTTCGGCGGGACCGTCGGCCTCAGCCTCAGCGTGAGCCTGAGTCCCCCTGCGCGAATGCCGCATTGGCGGCCCGCGGCACCGCGCAGATACTGGCGACATGATGAATATTCAACACCTCACCGATCTCCTCCCCTTGCTGGCGCTGGGCCTCGTCACCTTCCTGCTCGCGGGTTTCGTCAAAGGCGTGATCGGGCTGGGCCTGCCAACCGTGGCCATCGGCCTGCTCGGACTGGCCATGCCGACGGCTGAAGCTGCGGCGATGCTCATCGTCCCGTCGCTCGTCACCAACATCTGGCAATTGCTGGCTGGGCCGCGATTTGCTGCGTTGGCGAAGCGGCTTTGGCCGATGCTCGTGGGCATCTGCCTCGGCACATGGGCGGGCAGCGGATGGCTGGCGAACGGCGGCAATCTCGCGGGGATGGCGCTGGGCGTCGCGTTGCTCGCTTACTCCGTGCTCGGACTGGCGGCGGTTCGTCTGCATGTGCCGAAACACTGGACAGCCAGACGCGAAGGTGCGGTGGGCGGTGTCGTCGGCGTAGCGACGGGTCTTGTGACGGCGGCGACCGGCGTCTTCGTGATTCCGGGTGTGCCGTTCGTTCAGGCGCTCGATCTCGACAAGGACGATCTGGTGCAGGCGATGGGCCTGTCGTTTACTGTCTCGACGATTGCCCTGGCGGCCGGACTGGCGCGCGACGGCATCTTCCACGGCCCGGCCATCGGCGTGTCGTTGCTGGCGCTGGCACCGGCACTGGGCGGCATGTTCATCGGGCAGTGGGTGCGAAGCCGCGTCAGCGCACCGGTGTTCCGGCGCTGCTTCTTCGTCGGCCTCGCCATGCTGGGTGCCGAACTTGTGATCCAGCACATGCGTTGAACCGGGTTGGGTACGTCCACGCCTTACTTCAGATCGGCGAAATCGATGTCCCAGAATTCCATTTCCCGACGCGCCTCCAGACTCCGTCCCTCCTCCGTGCGACGGAGTTCAACGCGCCGGATCTTGCCCGAGATCGTCTTTGGCAAATCGCAGAATTCGATGCGGCGAATGCGTTTGTATGGGGCGAGATGGTCGCGGCAGAAACGCAGGATATCGAGCGCGAGTTTGTCGTCCGCCTGGAAGCCCGAACGCAATGTGATGAACGCCTTCGGTACGGCAAGACGCAGTGGATCGGGACTAGGCACAACACCGGCTTCCGCCACGGCGGGATGCTTGATGAGTTCGCTCTCCAGCTCGAACGGGCTGATGCGGTAGTCGGACGCTTTGAAGACATCGTCGGCACGGCCGACGTAAGTGAAATAGCCGCGGTCGTCGCGCATGGCGACATCGCCGGTGTGATAGTAGCCGTCGCGCATCGCGTAGTCGGTTTTCTCGCTGTCGTCTTCGTACCCTTGCATCAGACCGGTGGGACGCGGTGACAGAACGAGCGCCACTTCACCTTCGTCAGACTCCTTGCCGTCCGGGTCCAGCAGGACCACACGGTAGCCCGGCATCGGACGCCCCATCGCCCCCGCCTTGACGGTCTGTCCCGGTGAGTTGCCGATCTGGCAGCAGGTTTCCGTCTGTCCGTAGCCGTCGCGAATCGTGATGTTCCAGGCGCGTCTCACCTGATCGATGACTTCGGGGTTCAACGGCTCGCCCGCGCCGATCAATTCGCGGAACTTCACGGGGTGACGCGCAAGATCTTCCTGAATCATCATGCGCCAGACGGTCGGCGGCGCGCAGAGTGTCGTCACCTGGCAGCGGGCGGCCGTCTCCAGCGCAGCGCGGGCGTCGAAACGCGAGAAGTTGTAGATGAAGATCGTCGCGCCCGCGTTCCACGGAGCGAAGAAGCAACTCCACGCGTGCTTCGCCCACCCCGGCGAGCTGATGTTCCAGTGCACGTCGCCCGGCTGAAGGCCGATCCAGTACATGGTGGCGAGATGACCGACGGGGTAACTCTGATGCGTATGGAGCACGAGCTTGGGACGCGATGTCGTGCCTGAGGTGAAGTACAGCAACAGCGGATCGGTCGCGAGCGTGACACCGTCGGGGGTGAACTGTTCGGGGGCCTCGTAGGCGGGCGTGAGCGATGTCCAGCCGTCGGGCGGATGATCGCCGACCGCGATGCGTCGATAGTCGCCGGGCAGGTCGTCGAACTTGACGGCATCGCGCGCGGTGGTGACGACGTGCCGCACGCGACCACGCTCCAGCCGGTCGGCGAGGTCGCCTGCGACGAGCAGTGTGGTGGCGGGAATCATGACGGCGCCGAGCTTCATGCATGCGAGCATGAGGTCCCAGAGTTCGACCTGATTAGGCAGCATGAGCAGGACACGGTCACCGCGCGCCACGCCCTGTGCGCGCAGGAAATTCGCGACGCGATTGGAGCGTGCCGACATTTCGGCGAACGACAGACGCGCTTCGCGTCCGTCTTCTTCTACGACCCAGAGGGCCGGGGTATCGTTGTCTTGCGCTTGTGGATCGAAGAAGTCCAACGCCCAATTGAAATGGGTGAGGACAGGCCAACGGAAATCACGGTACGCCACGTCGTAATGGGCGCGCTGCGCGAGCAGCAGGTCGCGTGCGTCGCCGAATCCCTGGGTGTGCGGCATCGCTTGTCTCCGAGCCTCATGGGCGATGGATATAGGCAGATTTCCATTATCGTGAGGCCCTTCGAATACGACATCCGGAATAACCATCATGGATGCGGGAAGCCACGCGAATGCTCAACGACGCGATGTGCGAGCGAGGCCATGCGCGAAAAACAGAAGCGATTCAAGGGGTTGATGCGGCAAGCGATCGGTGGGAGTAAAAGAAGATGCGTCCGACGCGCACGCCCCCTATCTTTCGCGCGAAAAGCTCTGCTATAATCGCGTTCTTTCGAGCGATGCATCCTAACCGACGCATCTCTCACGGGGCGTAGCGCAGCCTGGTAGCGTACCTGCATGGGGTGCAGGTGGTCGGAGGTTCAAATCCTCTCGCCCCGACCAGAATTGAAAAACCCGCACAGTCTTTGGCTGTGCGGTTTTTTTCATTTGGGTCAATCTGTTATTTCGTATAGCGCAATATTAGGCGATTGCCTAATATCATCCCGGGCGGCACCACCTCATCTGTCGGAATTTGACGCGGGTGCTGCGCTCATTGTTTGAGCACCCGGCAGCAGCCCAACGACAAGGGCCTTTTCGGCGCACAAAAACTGAGCGAGTTTTAGGCGACTCTCACGCAAACCCAATGGATATGGGGGTTTCCGGCGAGTGCGGCTCCGCCTTGCTCAAGCGGGCACCAAAGATGAGCGACATTACTTATGGCGCTGACTGGGATGAGTGGTGGGAAAAGCCACGCAAATGACGGCAAACGATGACAAACCAGCACTGATCGCAGAGAGATCTTCACGCGGGGTTCAATGAACACTAAGCCCCTTTGTCGTCGGCACTACACGCGGGTCATCGCAAAGGCGTTCACAACCACCTTCGCATTCGGGATACAGCGTCACCGTCAATTGCTGAATGTCCAGGTTGCCGTTTGCATCACGGGCCATCTGATCATTCAGGATATAGGGTTGGAGCCAAAAATTCTCTTGCTTGATGCCAAGCTGTAGAAGGTATGCATGAAGCTCACTCGTCCGTTGCGCGACAAGCTGCTGTGGATTGCGCTCCCCAACATACGCACTCGCGCCAATCACAGCCCGAATCTCAACTCCGGGCCATGCTCTCGCTCTAATAACCATTTCCGCAATTTCTACTCGCACGCTATTGGGAATAGCGACTGAATTCAACGGGATTTGTTGAGTGACGTACTCCCTTACCGTGCACGCCGAACTAAAGCGGGGCGCAAAAAATAGCGCGGCAACGATGACAAACGTATAGATCCGCATTACAGCGTCAACCTCCTATCAAAGTGCGCCACGTACATCGTGATGCTATCTGCGTTGTATAGAGTCTTGTCGGCATTCGCTTGCGCCCAATATTTCACTCCGACGCCGTCCCCATACATCACGTCTTTCGAGTCGAAGACGTCCGTAAAGTGACTACATTCGTGAACGAGAGTTTTGAGTTTGCACTCTCTCCACAAGTCTGCGTCCGGCGAGTTGCAAAAACCCGAATATATTCCGATGATTCTTTCGTCCGACTCCGGTTTGCACACCGCCGCCTTATTGCTACCGCTGTCCGGAACGAACATGCAGGCCTTCGTCAAGCCAGCGGCCTCATCCCACCGGGTCACCTTCGTTGGGTCTAACGAGCCAAGCGCGGCCTTCAACCGAGGTAGCCTGCTTTGAAGCACGGATCTCACCTCGTCATCATCGCGACCAAACCAATCTTTGACGCGCGATCGTTCTACAACATCCCATCGAGCCAAGCCAGCAATCCGATCCCCCACCAAATACGCCGCCGCGTTTCTTAATTTGACGATGAGGGATCGAAACTCCACATTGCTCATGTTCGGACAAATTGGAAGGTTCTTTAGATGCACCACCTGGTGCGATCCATCTATCGAATTTGTGTTGGCTGAAGCCACCTCAATCCATGCGACATCTGCCATCCTCAGCCCTCACTTACGTCCAAAACAAGCAACTCTTGTCCTTCGGTCTGAACTCGATGTGTTCGCCCCATTCCGTCCGTTCTCCCTTCTCCTATGACCTGTGTCGAGCTACGAATTCGATAACGGACCCCAGCCATAGGCTCTCCGCTTCGGTGGTCTTTGAGAACAAACTGCTCGTCGAATGATATGGGCGATTCTCGAGGCAATCCGCCATCGCCTACCGCTGACACACCTTGTGCCCTCAATGCCGAATCAGTAGCCGCGGCGCCCTCAATGCTCGAAACATCATTTATGGCGAATCTTCGCCCATGAACGGCAATAATCTGGGGCTGCCGGTCACAGCCGCACTGGACAAAATCGCCGCTCACCGCTTGACGGCGCATCCCAGATGTCATGTCCTTCATGCGCCTGTTATCGCGAACGCCGGCGCCGCCAATCACAACGCCCTCACGCTTGCACGCAGCACACCATGCAGCGTCGCCGATGAATACAATTCCTCGGCGCGCTCCGCTGGCGTCTTCGACAGTGCATCGCCTGCCGCTAGCGAAAACGCGACTATCGGAATGGCTGGTCAGTGGATCGCCATCGACCACTGCGTAATAGAGCGTCACGTCACCTCACGTATAAAACGCATATCAAGTTGCGTTGAAGGGACTGAACGTTACGCGAGTGGGTGCGGAACTATCAATAGGAAACGGCGCAAATCAATGCAGCGCTCGACGAATTCGATCTACCTGAATCGCACCGGACGCAAGCCGGATGCCAATGGACATGACGCGAAGGTCATGATCGGCACGACGGATGCGTCAGTTTGCAAAAGCTGTGTGCGAGGCAATACACTAAGCGCCCAGATAAAGAGCCGTTCAACATCACCTTACGCTTACCGCAACGGGGCGAACGCATGGATAGCACCGCAATGCAACTGACAAACACGCAACCCGAAGTCAGAAAGCTTACGATTGCTGAAATCGTTGGGATGCTGACCGGGTCTTTGGTCTTCGGAACGGCCCTGTTCTCGGTCATCGGATATTTGTTCGCGCGATCGTACTTCGGAGAGTTGGGAGCCCCATGGGCCGCTGAAATGCTGGGCACCCCCGCGTTGCTCGTGCTGTCCGCACCGATCATCACCATGTTTGTAATAGCGGGCATTTGGGGCGCGGCAATACAACAAACGCTCAACGACAACAAGGCTTTCCTCATTGCGGGCGTCGCCGCTGCCGGCCTTTTCTGGCTTGTCACACTCACAAGCGGGATTTACAAAGGCGCCATCGCCTCGACTTTTTTTCTGGTGGTGTTCCTGGTCACTTACGGCGTCGTCGTCGGAGCCCTCGCTGCTCATGCGAAACAGCGATTGCGACAGGGGCAGCCAATTTTTTCCGAACACATTTGGGGCCACGCGCTACTCGCGGTCCTGACTTTATTTATCTTCGCTTCAAGCTCCATTGGCACGGCCGTCGCACGAGTGCACGTAGACCCCACACACTCGACGCTGGCAAAAGCATACTTCCTTGAGCAACCCGATATCGAATGGAAGCTGGTAAAAGTCGTCGGGGACAAGGCGCTCATGTTGAAACTCACCGAAGACATGAGCGAGCGCGAGTTTCGCGTCGTGCCGATGGACAAGATCCGGATCGCCGCAAAACCACCAGCTTGAAATCGTGCGTCTTAGGTTTGAATTCCGCAGCCCGGAGTTAGCATCCAGCTGTCGAATCCTATTCCTTCGGCCCCCTATGGGATCAAGGCCATTGGAATCGCGATATAACGAACTGACATTGGATCATGCAGGTTCGTCCACTGATAGCGTCGCACGCTCGGCCTGCTCAATAATCCAATCGAATTCGTTCGCCGCCATGCGCGCTGTTGCTCGTCCACATGAAGCGAAAGCAGCCACATCAGCGACGCGAAATTCCGTATTTACGGCACAGCTCGGCCGGCTTGAGACCCGCCTCGCCTTCCTTCAACACGCCAATGATTTGCTCTTCGCTGAATCGCTTCTTCACTTCCGTTCCCCTTCCTTGGAGCGGACTCTACACCGTCTGCGGACTATTCAGGGGGCAGGTCAAGAAACTGGCGCAATGCCAAGGCGGGACAGCTCGGGGAACACTTACACAATATGCATTGAGTCCTCGATGCATTGGGCGTATAAGCGATATATCGAACATCAAGTCTGACGTTTATCGATCAAGCGTCGATCTCATCGATCATTGCTAGACACTTCCGATCTCTGAATTTCTTGGTTGTCCGCCACTTGCGCCCAGTCACGCGTTCCGCGATGACTATTCGCAGGGAAAACCTGGGGTTCACATGAGCACCGGTATTGTGAAGTGGTTCAACGACAGCAAGGGTTTTGGCTTCATCACCCCGGACGACGGTGGGGATGATCTTTTCGCCCATTTCTCAGAAATTCAACCTCAAGGGCGCACGGAGTTTCGCACCCTGCAAGAGAATCAGCACGTCTCCTTCGACGTCACACGCGGCCCGAAAGGCTTGCAGGCATCCAACATCAAGCCTGCTTAGCGTCTTCCCTTATCGCTCGCTCACATCGCCGTAGTCGTACGGCGATGTGGAGATGCTCGCCGTGCCGGAGGAAACATGTCGCACACATCACCGTCATACAGAGGCTTTAACCTGGAAATCCTGGTGTTTCTGGACCCGGACACCCCGCAAGCAAGCCGCAAGCACGAAAGATTGTTGGCTGTATCCGTACGCATCACGCCGAACGCGTCCATAGATAGCGTTCCGCCGTCGGAATCACGGGTATTTCGACTTGAGACCGTTCTGTTCGACTCCATCGGCAATGCACGACGCGCTGGCGATGAGTTTGGTCGCACGTTGATTGACGGTTTTATTAACAAGGCGTCGTTGGAGGCGTAACCCCATGGGCGCATCTCCCAACTGGTTCTTGTATTCCGGGTACGTGCCTGCTGACGCGGCACGGTTTCTTTCTTTCGGGTCGATCGCCCGTGCGATTTGTCTGAGCAATCGGACTGAAGCGTCCGCGCATGCGCAGCACGGTCCCATCGGTAAGTGGCTACGTCGGCGCGCCACCGAGCGCAAATCACCCAACTGAGCAGCTCTATCGAAGCGCAGCGCACAGGGTCATAAAACTTCTACAGGAGCGAATATGCTCGCCCTTTCAGCACAAGCCATCACTGCGGCGCTTCAACTCATTGCGGAAAAAAACCCGAAGCAACCCTCTGACGCGGTAATCAATGCGTTGCTCGCACGCGAGTTGATACATCGGGTCGGCAAGCACTTTGAGCCGACCCAATTTGGCCGCGCCTACTTCCGCCATGCCTATACGATTCGCCCAGCGTGGTAGGGCCGCATGTTGATCACGCGGTCGCCTTCGGGCGCCTGCTGATCGTCTAAGAATGCAGTCCCTGGAAAGAATGGACGACCAGCCTCGCTTTACTCAAGCGGACGCCGAAGATGCGCGACATTGCTCATGGCGCTGACTGAGATGAATGGTGGGAAAGGCCAAAGCGACTAATCTGTCTCAGCTACGAAGCCTAAGCACGCACAGGACCTTCTGGCGTCGCCGTGCGTTACACGGGTTACCTCATGGCGGCACGGTTAAGTCCCCATATCTCGATAATTTAAATTATCATTTAAGATAAAAAGATCACTTTGATTATCTTTTTCACCACTTACAAACAACGTCTGGAACGACGCTGGCTACTTCGATACGTCGTCCGACACGAAGATATGGCTGCATCTATGGTCTCTGGCCATCGAAGAGCAGTTCTACATCGTCTGGCCGTGCCTGCTGCAGGGGTTGATGGCCGTCGATTCATCTGAATTTCACTAATGCAAATACTGTGTTTTTATACAGTTCATTATGCTAGCCTACCATCCTCACCCCGATCACGAGGGAGGACAGTATGCGAAATCCACACGCCACCCGATTTATTGTCATTCCGTTCCGTAAAGGGACCGGCGGCGATCTGCTGCCCTTAGAAGCCCGGCCGGTCGGCACTAGCGTAGGCGCGGTGCGTGTCGCGCACGCGATGCGAGATCGACATACTGGCGTAGCTGCCTACGAAGTTCAGATCGATCCCGAGACTGGCGCGATGGACGAGCCTAAGGTTCTATTTCAGTACGGTCGCGTGCCAGTACTCGACGATCGCACCTCGGCGTAAGTGAGACGCGCTTGACAGGAAGCGGCTCATTCGACGGTGGCTCCGCCCTTGGCCATTGCGGGCGTGTCGACCGGGGAACTGCGATTTATCTCCGATGACCGAGAGTTCGAGGCTCGCTATTCTGGCAACACGTCGAAAGCATCTATCCTCAACCACTCACGGAAATCTGGAGACTGATCACGCCCCTCGCAGCCCTCGCTTATCTTGGCGCAAAGTGTGCCGTCGGTGCCAGCGCCCTCATCGGCGTACTCAAAGTCAAGTCGATGGTCTTTGACTACGCGCTTTCATTGCTCGGCGGCTGAGTGTCCAGTTAAGCCCTCAAAATAACGCATCAAAAAGATAATAATAGATATCTTTTTATATATTTTGATCACTTTAATTATCTTTTTTCGTCAACGCGTCGTAGCTGCGCTCGCAGGCAAGTCCTGCGACGTGGGCATCGTCAGCGAATTTAGCGAGCGCTCCCGCAGCCTCGTCAGTCCGATTGAGCAGCCCTGAGAGCATATCGAGGGGATCTGTTCCCCCATCGGTTGGCGCGCTTCCGCTGGCAGCGGAGGAACGTCGTGCAGCAACGACGTACTGGCCGAGTTGCTTGCGCAGCTCGTCAGCGACGAGATCAGAAGTACGAGCGGCAGCATTCGCGGCATCGGCAGATCTTTTTGCATCGATCGATATCCCGGCCAGCGTTTGCGTCGTCTGGCGATAAAGGTTGTTGGCGGCAGTGAGGTCGTCGATCTGCTTCACTTGTTCAGCAACCGTAGCCGACTGACCGGCATCGTGGCGCCCCTTCCAATAGCCACCGCCAGCAGCCAGCACGATGGCGAGCAATAGCCCGCCCCACAGGCGAGGATCGAACCACATCACATTGCACCTCCGGCCTTCGCATACTGCTGAAGCAACGGCGCAAGCGCGTGTTCCATCTGACCGTAACCCGCACCGGGCAAGCTGGCCCAGATGTTCCTGCACTTCGAAATCGCTGACTCGATCCTTCCTGCCATGATGTCGGGCAGCGCACCGCGCTCGCAAATCTGCTGTATCGCGATCTTGTCCTGACTCACGGGCGAGAAATCCGGCAGGCCCAATTGCCGCTTGTACACGTCGTAATAGCGCGAGAGCAGTTGATACCGCCCAGCCGCCGTCGACCACACATTGAAGCGCGAGATCCACACCGACTTCCTCGGATGGTCTGCGTAGCTGGTGAACGTCCCGCCGCCGACGATCACGTTGTAGCCGTCGTCTGAACCTGCGATGCGTGATGTGAATTCGGACCACGCCAGCATGTCGAGAAACGCGCACACGTTCTGGTCACTTGCCATGACCAAGTCAATCCGAGCCATGCCCCCTCCGTTTTTTCAATCGCAGCGCTCGCCAGCCCGACGAGCATGAGAACGTCACTCCCATCGCTCACCCCTTCCCGCTTCGAAACGATCCTGCGCGACGCTTCAGCTGCAACTCGATGAACTGCGCGCCGACCGTACCGAGCACGCCGCCGATGCCCAGCAGGGCCAACGGCGGAATGTCCGGGATCTGAATCAACGCCACACCGGCGATCATCGATGCGCCGGCCCCCAAGATCGCGCGGCCGACGACCAACCGCCACGTCAATACCTCGTCACTGACGAGTAATTTCCCGAGTCCCATAGCTGCGCCTAGTACGAGCAGGCACAAGATCGTCCAGGCTGTCTTTTGGTGTTCCATCAATCGGTCCCCGGTTACGAAACAATGACTCCACCCGCACGCCGATAAGCAGCAAGCAGCGAGTCGAGGGTGTTTTCGTGTCGCCCATAGCCCGCGACGGGCAGGCTCGCCCAGATGTTTCGGCACCTGGCGAGGGCAGTTGCAATGCGGCTGCCCAAATGTCTGGCATGGCGCCCTGCTCGCGCGTTTGGCGCAGTGCAATCAGATCTTGGCTGCGCGGTAAAAAGTACCTCAGGTGCAGCATCGGGCGGTATGCGTCGAAGTACCGCGCGAGCCGTCGGGAATGCCCTGCCGCAGTTGATTGCAGCGGCTTTCCGTTGACGATCCACGAGACGCCGTTCTTGTCACTGGCCGTAACGAGAATGCGCGGGTGATCCTGATAGCTCGTGAAAAGTGTCGGACGCTGCGGCGTGCCACTGACAATCACGTTGTATCCATCGTCAGAATTCGCGAGCCCGACGACTGTGTGCTCATTAACCGCGAGCGTGTCCCAAAAGGCGAGTGCATTCCTGCCGCCCGCTGTGACGGCGTCGATTCTTGGCATGTGATTTCCCTACGAACTGAGGGTGTTGATCTGTGAAGTAGGAATGTGGTCAGTCACCCGATGCCGACGGCGGCACCATGAAATCCCGTGCTTCCGCCGGCCGTTCTTTGAAAAATGTGACGTAGCGCGGATCGTCCGGCGTCATTTCGACAACGTGACGCCCATCGAACAGGGGCGAGTCAGCCGGATGCCCCATGACAGAGAGTGCATTCGATTCCGAAACGTCGGAAAATTCGACCCATACAGTAGCTGCCGACAATTTTTCACCTCAGAAGGAATAGGAGGTTGCGTTGATCTGGAACGTCGGCGAACCCGAGCCACTGCCTTTCACGCACACCGTCTGCGGCGTCACGATCGGAACACGCGCATTCGACGACGTGTTCGCAGCGCTGTACTGCGTCACGAAAGATGCCTGCCCCAATCCGTTCGTGTCTGCTGCCACGTCAAAGCCCATCGTCACACCGGTCGAGCCGTTGTTATAGGTGAAGATGAAACCCATGTCCTTGGCTTTCGGCGGAATCGCCGAAGCTACCGAATATCCCAAGAAATTCGCTGGGAACGTTCCGATCGTAGCGGCCGCCTTGGGCGCGAAATACACAGTCCGATCTGCGAGAGAACACACCGGAAATTGACCCGAAGCATTCGTCGGCATAACTGCGACGAGCGCCGAAACGGTGTAACCGGCCGGTGGCGCTGCGCCTGCGTAGATCTCGGGCGCAATGGCGCTCGTGGCATTGACGATACGCCGGATGCTGGCCTTCGTCGTCGGGTTGTAGAGCTTGTAAAGCGCGACGAAGCCCGACACCGGCGCGGTGCCGGTGTCCATATCCGTCGTCAGGTTGAACGTATCCGACACATTCGCGAGGCAGTAGCGCTGGCCACCGAGCGCCGTTTCGAGAATCACTTCTTCCGCCGTGAAAGCACCCGTCGTCCCGGCCGTTGCGATGTACATCTTCGCGTTGCGCGACGTGCCGACGACGCCAACTGACTGCGCCGAGACCGCAGCCTTCAACGTCGCGAGAAGGGATGCTGTCGTGCCGTCATCGACCGCGTTGCTGCCCGTAAGATCGACAGAGAACTGCGCCAGAACCGCCGACATGATGCTGGCCTGGCGCAACACCTTGTTGACCTGTGCCGATTGAGCCGTCCCCGACAAAAAACCACTGCCGAGGGTGGTCATCGCGGCATAGTCAGATTGCGCAGTTACGTTTGCGCCGGCACCGGATGCGAACGCGAGAAAATCGTTTGTGGGCATGATTTATCCAAAAAAAAAGCCGCCCGAAGGCGGCGGAATCGAATTCGATTGAGAATCAGAGTGGGACAGCCCACGCGCCGACATCGAAGCCGTTCACGTAGCCGTTGGACATATCGAAGCCAAAAATCGGTGTACCTGGCTTCGATGTCGTGAGGTAGTAGTTCACGCGCACCGCTTGGGGCTTAATTGGGATGTATCCACCAGACAGCAGCGCGAGGAACAATGCTGACGGCACCTGCCCGGCAATGCCAACGGTGATCGACATGTCCTGATTGTCCTGCACGAAGGCATACGTTCCGTTCGGGTACTGAATGCCGTCACCACACCACGTCAGCGTCGCCCCCACGGGCGGCGGCACGGTCATCTTTGTGACGCCAGTAGCGCCCAGACTGTAGTCAGTCACCGACGCTGCCGCGTTAGTCGTTGCTATGTAGCTCGTCGCTACTGCACCTGGTTCGTCTTGGGCAAAGCTGACATACAGCACCGAACCGACTGGGAAGTTCGACGATTGCGCGGTGAGGTTGAAATCGAGTTGAGTACGCGCGGCGGTGACGCTTGCCGTACTCGACAGCCTGACCCAGCGATCAAACGACGTGGATACCGCCGATGAGCTTCCGTTGTCGATGTCATTCCAATCGACCGATAGCTTGAAGCCAGTGACGCCAGGCTGGCCCGAGGGAACATAAACCCAGAGACTAGCCGTACGCGTCCCCACTGGCACTGAGAGCCCAGTCTGACGCAGAGCGAGATTGTTGTTGGTGACGTTGATGACGGTCACAGGCGTTGCGGTGCCATCCGGAGCCGCGATCGCGGTCGATGACGTCCGCGCCCCCAGATATCCCGGGACCGTTGACGACCACGGTGCCGTCGTCATCGAACCGCTTTGTTGTAGCGAATTCGTGCGGGATGTCGCGTAAAGCCGCTGATTGCCCTGCCAGTCATTGCGGAACAAGGTCGCTGTTGTGACCTGATGGACCGGCCGCTGCTGGTACTGAATCTGGAATGCCTTCGTCGCCCCGTCCCCCATTCCGAATGGCTCGCCCAAAGCGTGCACCGCCACAGCAGCACCGGTCGGAAAAATCTGTCCTAGGATGCCAGCGGTTCCCGCCAACGTTCCGTCCCAGTGATTCGCACCGATGCGAGCGCGAAGCACGAGGCGATAGGTATCGTCGTCGAGCGCTACAACCCCGGTATCGGGATCGAATGGCCCTCTCCAAACCCCTTGGTCGAACCCGACTCCTTTGATATCGAACGAGAAATACACCCCAGCCAAAGGGGCTTTAATGTTGCGCGAAACGCCGACCCATAGACCAATCGCGTCCAGTTGCACGCCAACCGCGCTATCCAGGTCGAAGTTCGTCGGCAGGCTCGCGAGCGCATTCTGCACGTCGACAAAGCACTGCGTGACCGCAAGAACCATCGCCGCATAGCGCGGTTTGTCGGCATGCTCGGAAGTGATCTTTCCGGTGTAATCGGTAATGTCAGCCATATCAAACCGGTGTCAAAGTGATGCTGGCGGGCGTGCACGTTGCGGCCTGATTGAACGCAAGTGGCACGTCCGGGGAGCCAGCCCCAGCCGGGCCGCTCAACGTGAGGGATTTGATCTTGAACGTGGTCGCCCCCGGCACGCTCTTGGCGGCCGCAATGCACGCATCCCACTCGACGACGCCTGGTGTGCCGCCGCCAATCGCCACAGCGTTGATGTAGTCCGAGATGGCCTGCTGAACCGACTGACCAATGGCCGTGGTGAACCCGGCAAGGGCGTTGAACTGCACCACTGCCGTCATCGCCTGAGGCACGGGCCGATAGAACCGGATGACGATTGGACGCCCGTACACATCGTTGACGCTGACAGCTGTCGTCCCGTATGTCCCGCCGCCCGGCCCCTTCTTCGCTGCAATCGCATTCGCGATAGCCGTCGCGTCGCCCCCCTCCACCACCAACGAGATGGTGTGCGGCGGCAACGTGTTCGCGTCAGTGGCATTGGTGTCGTTCTCATAACCGGCACATCGCGTCACACCCTGCACATTGGCGACGGCACCGATCGTCCCCTCGAACACCGTCAGCGACGGAATCGCGGTCGACGTCTTTTGACGAGCGCGCAGCGCAGCGTCCGACTCGACGGGTGCCCCCTGCGCAGCGGCAGACGGATTCGTCACCGTCTGCCAGCCACGTGTGGGCGTCATGATCCTGGCGATAGCCCCGGCGGGCGCGTCGATTGCCCCGATCTTCGTGCAGGTCGCCGTTGCCGTGATCTGCCCGGATGGCGGGATAGTCACCGTCGGAGGCAGCGCCCAGTTAATCTGGTTCGCATCCTGCACCAGCCCGTCGGTGATCGTCGTGCCCGCCTGACCGACGAGCAGCACGTCGCTGGTCGAGTACGACGCCACATGCCGGGCAATGCCGTTAATTTTCACATTGCTCGACAACGCAGCATCCTGCGCCGTCGCCGGACTGAAGCTGTTGTAAATGGCGAGGCTGACACTGTTGCCATCATTGATGGCGGATGCGATGACGGCGAGGAACTGGCCATCCTGACTGTCCGGCTCAAGGTAGGCATCCTGACCGTAAATCGCGCGAAACTGCGTCTGAAGGAAGTCCAGCACGTCGGCGTAGGTCGGCGAGTGGATGCCAGTGGCATCGATGGTGGGAGCGGTTGTCGTGATGGTCACAGCGTTTCCTGTATCGTCGTTGTGCCGTAGATCGTGTTGATCGTTGCGGTCACTGTCATTGCCCGGGTGTCGGGCGCCAGGCGGCTTGAGTAGTCGGTGATTTCGACGACGCCCTGCGTGCCGAGAATGCACGTCCGTATGGCGCTGTCTGCCGCACCCTGAGTGTGCTTGCCGAGCACTTTGTCCCAAGGCATGCCGACCGTGGTGTCGAGGAACCACTCGCCACGGATCAGTCGCAAGCGGGTCGTAACAGCCTGCGCCACCGCTTCCGGCGAATTCGCCAGGAATGCGGCGGCCCCGCCGAGGACGTAATCGCCGTCAGCGTCGAGTTTTCGATATCTCATGGTCAGTTCACCGTGCCGGAATTACCCGAACCGGGTTGCACGTTGTTGTGTGTATGCGTGTCGTCGACACGCTTGCCGTTAGCCGTGATCTGGCCAAGAACATTCAGCACGCCGTTAAACACGGCCGCAGCACCACTCGTGGCGCTTCCGACCATGCCACCGATGAAGGTCAACAGGCCGCCAATCGTGACGGCCTTCGAGAACGTGGCCAATGGCGTAACGACGTCAAGCCCGCCGGGGGCAACGATGCTGACTTTTTTCGTTACCGGATTCAGATCGATGAAGGTTGCGCCATCGTCGCTGCGCAGCTGCGCCGACGCAGTGCTCACGCCCGAGAGCGCTCGCGGACGCGATCGCGTGCCCAACAGCACAAAGCCGTCGGAAAGGTCGTGCATGCGCGGCTCCGCCTGCGCTTGCACGCCGCTCGACTGCCACCAGCCATCGATACAGCGTGAGCCGAAGACAATCAGGCATTCGTCGCCCGGGGTGACGGGAAATGTCAGCGTGCAATTGCCGCCCGCAGGGAACTGGACGGGACAGTCGACCAGCAGGGGCAACGAGAGCGAACTCTCTGTGCCGTCCGGGCCACGCGCCCGCACCTGGATCGCAGGCTGCACGGTGCAAGTCATCGCGACGGCGTCGAACGACTGAATAACGCCCGGAAGCGCCGTCCATACTTCGGACAGCGCGCCTCGCATCGCGAGCAGCAGCATCTCGTTGGGGTCGCCAACGCGCTCTTGTCGATTCATGGGGAAACTCAGGTAGAGAAACTTGTGGTCCCGCCGTACCGGACACTCAGAGAGCGATTCCGGTACGGCGAGTTTGCTAACCGTGACTCTTGACCGCGTTCGGTGCGGGTTCCACAGCGCTAAACATCGGGCGATTGAGCAGCGCCGATGACCGGATGACCGTGGGATCGGCCGCGATGCACGTCAGTTCTGTGTACCAATTGGCGCCCTGCGTATCACCGTGGTGTTCGGCCACGGTGACGTAATACAGCTCGCTCGAAGCAAGACGGCTTTTCTGAACGCTCTCGCCGGAGGGTTTGGCATCCGGCTTGGCATCCGGACGGACAAGGCTCTGTTCGCTCAACTGAATCGCAGCGTTATCGAGCTGAACGAGCGTGCCGATCTTGACGTTCGGGTTGAGCAGTACCTTCACGGAGATGCCATTCTGCGTTTGCGTCGGCATGCCGAGCATGCCGGTATCCGCGTTGATCACCGGGATCGTGCCAGGCATGTAACTGGTTTCGGGGATGACCACGATCTGCCCGTCCTGAATGCTCCAGGTCGTCTGCGTGGCCCGCGCAACCCCTCGCATGAAATTGCGGGCCATGCCGAAAATCGCCTTGCCACGAGGCAACGGGTTCGACTGTAATCCGGCCGTGTACCCCACGCCCACGCCATACCGCACCATCGACTTCGCGACCGCATTGAAATGATCCTGTGCGGTCGATCCCGCAGCCAGGGTCGTATTGACGACGGCAAAGTTGTACGCGGCATCGCCATCGGCTGCGGTGATTTCCAGCTTCGTATCTAGCTCACTCTCGCGGCCGCGTCGCGTCTGCACTACGGTCCCGTCGAAGATCAGCCCGTAATTGCCTTTGTACCCAGCCTGAATCACGACGCGCTTGAACTCCTTTTGCACGCGCGTCATCGTGTCCGGGCTCATGTTGAAGACGCGAATGTGCGCGCTATTCGGCGTTTGACTGTCACCACGCTTCACATCGAATGCGAAGCGTAAGTCCGACAGGTCGAGGGCATCGCCAGCCTTCTCGCCGATGATGAGGGATGCCTTTCGAAGATATTGTTCGGTCATCAGTCCGTCACCCAGAAAACATGCGATCCGACACCCAGATCATCGAACGTTGGTGTGTTGTCCGGATGACCCGCACCTTGCACCCAGAGACGTCCGCCGAGCCCGAGGTAGGCATAAGGCGCCAGCAGATCCGTTCCGGTCACGAGCGGCAGACCACCGAGGATCGGCGCACCATTCGCGTCCGCGATGTCCAGCATCCATCCGGCGTTATCCGCCGCTCGGTACTGTACGGTCAGCGAGTACTCGACACCCGACAACGTGACGCGAAATGCCTGAGGGGTTGGCGAGAACGGGATTTCGTAGAAATTGGCCATGTCATTGCGGGGCGACTGAACCGCCCGGTGCCGGCGTTGCCGGTGTTGCCTGCTTCGACCCAATGTTCTGTGTCTCGGCGGTGCGAGACGGGTCGGCCTGATCGTCGCGAGGCGGCAGTGTTGTCGCCCGCGTCTCCACAATGCGGACCTGCTGCAGCGTTGCCGTGAGCATCAGCGCGTCACTTGTCTTATCGTTGTGCGTCACACTCAGGTTGGTCAGCAACATCGCGTCGTAATTCCGGCGCGATGTCACCGCACGGAATGGCCTCCGGCTTGCTTGCAGCGCTAGAAGCTGCGAGTAAACGGTATCGATGTAACCCGACTGCGTTGTCGATCCCTGTGGGAATTGGGAGACCGCGCCCGATGCCTTCAGCGCCGCATAATCGGCGTTCGACCACCCGCATTTGATCACCACCTTCGGTGGACTCTTGTACGCGTGATCCGTGATCGGCGCGCCCTTTTCCACCGGGTTCTGCGTGAACATCAAGTCGTCGGTGTAAGTCTCCTCGATGGTGACGCCGATCCGGATCTCGTCAAGCGACTTGGGAATGATCGTCATGACATCGAAGAATTCGAGGATGTTCATAACAGCGCACCTTGTAGATTGCGAGTGAGTTCTCGATTGACGCCAGCTTGCTCGTCGCGCACCGCGCGCCCTGTCGCCTGCGGATCGCCACCGGACACGTTGATGCTGGTCTGATTGTTTTGCGTGATGATCGTTTGACGCGGGCCACCGCTGGCGGCGGCACCGAGAAAAGTGTCCGGCGCGAACGGATTGCGTCCGTTCTCTTGCCGGGTAATTTCCGCCGTCAGACCGGCCATGACATTAGGGTCGCGCATGTTGAGCGCCTGATCGTCGCCAACGCCAAAACGCTTCACCATTGCCCCGACATACGCACCGGCATCGTTCCCGGCAAGCGGTGCCCGGTTAATGGCACCCCGTACGGCGCTCAGACCACGACGCGCTTGACCGCGCAGCAAATCCCCTTTGGCACGCAGGCTGTCGTCGGACATCACGAAGTCGGCAAAATCGTCTGCGACCTTCGCCACCTCCCCCCGACCGAAGCGGGTGTTGCCCGAGGTGATGTTGTGAGGGCCTCGCGGCAAGACACCAGGCGGCAGAACATTCGACGTCGTACCGTCAGGGTTCGAGACGGTCATGCCGAGTTTTCGGCGGCGTGCGAGATCTTCCGCCTCGCCTTGATTTAGCCCTTCACTGTGAAACAGCAGCGCGAGCGCCCCGCCGATACGCGCAAACGGCGCGGCGC
This sequence comes from Pandoraea sp. NPDC090278, assembly GCF_044772185.1. Taxonomy (NCBI): domain Bacteria; kingdom Pseudomonadati; phylum Pseudomonadota; class Betaproteobacteria; order Burkholderiales; family Burkholderiaceae; genus Pandoraea; species Pandoraea sp. NPDC090278. The sequence goes on from NZ_JBIVYJ010000001.1 coordinate 1,763,327, forward strand.
GACTCAACAACCCGGCGATCCGCCCACCAACGACGCCACCACCCGCCGCGGCACCACCGGCTGCCGCTGCGGCAGCGCTAGCGGCTCCGGAAATACCGCTCACCGTCGCTGCCGCGCGCCCCACTGCGAAAAGCGCCTCGGCCATCTTGAAAACGCCCCCAACCAACTGGAAGGCACCGAGTGCGCGAAGGACAAACACACCACCGAGAATCTTCGTCGACCAGCCGTCGGTCGATTTGTCGAGATCGACGAACAGGTCGAACAGCCCACCCACTACCGGCGCGATTGCCTCACCCGCACCAATGACGGCCATCGCAACATCGCCGACACGCTGCTCGATGAGCGGCCCGTTACGCTGGAACCAGCCTTGAAACTCGTCGAGCTTTGGCCCGAGGCGCTGAATCAAACTACCTTCAAGCCGCGTGACGAAACCGTCCCAAACCGCTTCAAGCTCTCGCAGAGAAAGCATGAAGCGGTGCGAATCTCGCGATGCCCCGTCGAAGTCGGTCTGCGCGGTCAGGTTGCGGTATTGCTCGATGGACTTCCCAAACTCGCCACCACGCATGGCCGCCATCAGCCCCTCGTCGATACCTAGCGCGCTGCCGTACTCACCCGCAACCTTGGCTGGCTTGCTGGCCAGAGCGCCGCCAAGACTGGCCATGATGTCGACCGTGTCGAGCAGCTGCCCGTTGGCGTCGCGTGTCTGCACGCCGAGACGTTTGATGTAACTCTCGCCAGCCGGATTGCTGCGCATGAAGCGTGCAAGCGCCTCAACGCTGTTGCGCGCCGTCTCGGACGAAACACCCAGATTTTTGGCCGAAAATTCCAGGGCTTTCAGATTGGCAACCGTCGCGCCGCTGCGCTGCGAAGCGAAATACACCCCCTCCATCTTCGACGCAAAGGCGGCGAGGTTCACACCCAATTTGACGGCAGCGTTTTCGATCGTCTCCACCATCTGGACAGCACCTTTGGTCGCACCCTCGACACCGTCCTTGAATGTCTTCAGGCTTCTCTCGTCGACCTTGTATCCCAGGGTGACGAGAAAATCCCGGATGACCGTCGGCTCATCAGCCATTGTCGTTCTCCCTCATGCGCTCGGCTTGTGCGCGGTTGTCGTTGCGCACAGCCAAGGCATCATTCATCAGGGCCATGTCGTGCAGGCTTAGCGTGCCGTCGAGCAAAGATTCGTACTTGCACAAGCCAGCGAGTACAGGCGCGAGCAACCAATCCTCACTCCCCGGCAGCTGCGCCCAAGCTACGCCATCGCCGATGGGTGACTCGCGGGGCTGGTAAGCCACCCGGCAATAAAAGGGCCGAGACTATCCGCGATGACCTTCACGGACAGCTCGACCATGATCGACAGATCGATGTCGTCGTAGACCGGCAGCTTTGCGGCAGGCGACCAGATCGAAAACCACGCATTCCCCTGGAAGCGCTGCACGACGGCAAGGCATTCGCCGATCACGTACTCCGCCTGATCGTCCGGAAGACTGGCCAGACCGTCCGCGAACGGTTGAAGCAATCGGGGCTGCGACAGCAGCGCGCTGCCGTCGCCCCCTGCGCCTTGCGTCACATCGCCTGCGCCCGCCGGAACCGGCGTATCCCCTTTCGGGGATGCCAGTTCCAGCATGATCGGCAGAAGCGCGGGCACCAGCGGCGCAATCTTGCGCGACACGTGCAGTTGCTTCATCGCCGAGAGCTTGCCGATGCGGTACTTGACTTGGCGAATCTCGATTTCGGAGGGCATCAGTACGTCCCCAGAATCGAATCGATCTTGCCCGCGTCGAACGTCCACTCCATCTTGGCCCCGGCCTTGTCGTAGACCACGCTGGGCTTCTTGGCAAACGCGCAGTCGCGGCAAACATGAAGGTCGCTCGAAGCGGCGTTGGACACCGTAATGATGTTCTTGCCGTGCAGAGCACTGCTAAGCGACTGCACGTCGAATGCAGCCTGCAACAATGCGTTGAGTAGACTGGTCTTCAGCAACGTCACCTTGATCGTGCCGGACTTGTCGGCATGCAACGAGTGCATCACCTCGCCGTCGGAGCCCACCGTCATGGTGTTCTTGCCGCCGCCGGCTTCGATGGAGATACCCTCATCCGAGGTGGCCGAGCCCGCGCCAATCGAGAAGGCTGCACCCGGACCCACGATGGCGGCTTGAACGTCTTGAAAGCTATAAGTGGCCATATTTGGCTCCTGTTATCGGTTGACGTTGACGAGAATGTCGACGGAATGGATCGCCCCGGCTTCCTTGGCCGCGATCTGGAACGGCACGGACTTGCGCGCCTCACGGTCCGACTGGGCCTGCGTTGCGATCGAGGGCGTGTACACGTAGTAGCCCTTGGAGAGCGCGCCGCCCTGCTTGAGGGCACCGAATCCACCGGAATTCCACACGCCAGGCGCGAGGTAACCGTTGTTGACGGCCGCCGCGCACGACGATTCGATGACTGTCGCGATCAGCGAATTGCCTGCATCCGTCTGCGGGATCTTGGTCGGGCTCTGGTAAAGCAGGTTGTACACGTCGGTCTGAATACGGTTCTGGAACCAGATCGCGTTGTAGACCGAGTCGATGAAGATGCCGCTAGGCGTCACACCGGTCTGCACAATGGCGGTGTCGTTCGAGTAATTGACGAACACGTTGCAGTTCTTCGCCTGCAAAGCGTTGGCCTGCGTCGTCGACAGCGTCTCCGCCACGATCCCGGGCTCCTGCTTCCACATGAGCGTGATCGTGGTGTTGTTCGCGTTGAAGTCCACCGTCAGGAGTCGGCCGAACAGCGACACACCGGCGTAAGGCGTCGCGCTCGAATACTGCGTGAAGCTGTATTTGAACTTGGCCGCCTTGAACCGGCTCGCCAGATCGGACGAGACCGTGGTGTCCAGCGTCTGCGGATTTTGCGTCGTCGCAGCATAGAGATGCTTCTGGTCGGCCTCGATCAGGGCGGCCACCGCGACGTGCTGGTCGTCGGTCACACCGGTGTCGGCGAACGCGAGACCCAGGAACTGGTTCGCGAAACGATCGAGGAAGATGGCAACGGCATCCGTCGGCGATTCGGCCGCAATGCCCTGCACCGGCACACCTGCCAACGTCGACGTCAACCCGAGTTGGGCCGAAATATCCACACCGCTCGCGGGGGCCTCGGCATAACCAACGGCCGATGTTGCGCCGGTGCTGTTCGACGTGATGACGAACTTCGAACCGTTCCAGGTGCACGTCGCACCGGTCAGCGAGCCGTTGATCACGGTCGCAACGCCGTTCAGGTTCGTCTGCGCCGAGAAGTCGAGACCGGAGACCGTCTTTGCCATTCCGTCGACATTCACCTTGAAAGCGCCGCTCGTGACCGACGTCCAGTTCGTCATCGCCTGCTGGGTGCTCGAGAGCACACCGCCGCGAAGCACGCCGGAGGCCGCCGTTTTCGCCCATCGACCGATGCAAAGCGTGGACGGCTGCGGCGTCTGCTGGAAATACAGCGCGGCGGCCCGGTATTCAGGTGCGGTCGTGCCAAAGTCGGCCGCGACGTCTGCAATCGCACCGTAGGTACGCATGCGTTCGCCAGCGTCGATGACGCTCGACGCACCCAGCAGGAGTGCGGTGTTCAGGTTCGCACCCTGTGCCGCCAGTGGCGACATGTTGATCGTAACGTTGATCAGCCGTGAAACCGGCAATCCGTTGGACATCGTGATCCCCATAAAAAAAGCCCGCCTAAGCGGGCTTGAAACGAAAATGTCTGGCTGACGCGAATCGGGTATCGCGCTTCGCCAGCGCAGTGAAATGAAGTGAAGCGACAAGAATTGCGGAGGAAGCGTCCTCCAAAGTCGTGCGCGAGATTTCGGTTGTCAGGCCTAGCGCTCGCTCACCACCGACGTTTGCACCGACGCGAGGTTCAATACCCGATAGGTACGCGTCACCTTACGGCGCAGGAACATACTGATATCGCAGCGTCGCTGCACCTGCTGGTCGACCACACCAGGTGCGGAAACGATGCCGGAGGTGTCGACAAGGCCGAAATCGCTGAGCTGTAGCTGCTCGCGGTTTTGCGGCACGTACAAGCCGTCGCGCAACGTCCGGGCATATTGACTGGCGTTGTGCCCGTAGAACTGGCACTTGACCTCGATGTCTTCGTGCCGAACGTAGGTGTCGCTGCCGTCGTCGGCTGGCACGTGCAACAGACCCGCATTTGCGTCCGACTGGAAGCCGGACACGGTGAAGCCGCACCAGTTGACGCCGGATTCAGGAGGCGTCGACGTCAGCGACTGTGGAAGCGAAAGAACAAAATTGGCGTCTAGCCCAGTCACGCCCGCGATCATCGTCCGAAGAAAATCCTCCAGCGCTGAATCTTCGATCGGCGGCGTCGACTGCACCGGAGCCAGATATCCCCCTGTCGAACTGTTATTCATGGACTATCCCGGAGAGTGGTCTGTTTCGATTCACCAATGAAAAAGGCCCGCGTTGAGCGGGCCTTGGATGCAATTGCGGTGAGTATGGGCAAATATTAGATGCTTTGTCGCAAGAGTGCAAGCACTTTTTTTAGTAGTCCTTATTACGCAGCGAATGACGAGAATTCGTAGGATGCATCACTTACCGGCGGCACGACACCGTGCCGCACAAAACTGACTTCGAGTCGTGCGACGGCCATGTTTTCCAGCTCCGTGAAGTGTGTCGCCATCCACTTGGCCGCCCGAAACGCCTTGTCCTTCGACACCTTGTGGCGTTCGGCCAGTTCACGGATCGACGTCCCCTCCCTTCTAGTACGAGGAAGATAGTTCCACGCAGCGAGATCCCGCAGCAGAGCAACCGCCGTAATGCCGCTGGATTTGCGCGACCAGACGGCAAGCGCACTGATGCCCTGAATCTTTTCGTCGCCGTGTGCGAAGCGTGCGAGTACTGCCGCGTACTCGGGCGACGGCAAACGGGTGCGCGCAGCCGCAGTGATCATGGCGCACTGCGCGCGGAATTCTTCCATCGTCAGCCGATCCGGATCAAAGTCGCGTTGCGGACCGCGCAGCTGGTTCAACCACGATTCCTGGCCCTTCGTCGGTTTGTCTACTGCTTCCATGACCTGGATGAGCATGCTTCGGAACGTCGCTTTCTGACGCGGCGGCAACGAGAGGATGAGGTACGCCACATGTAGCGCCTGTCGAGTGTCCTGAAATGCTTCGTTCATTGGTCGGTTTCCCCGTAAAAATTGTCCATTCCCATTCCATTGCCTATTCCATTGCCGATTCCATTGCCCAACACGTCCCGCATACGCCCTGGACGTCCAGCCAGCAACGCAGCAAGCATCGCCCTGGCCGAAACCTTGTCCGTCGTCGCCTTACCGGGCGCCGGCAGCGCCAGCGCCTTCGGGGGGACCGGCGGCACGATGCCCTCTTGTCTTAGGGCCTCCAGCGCCGCCGTGAATCGCTTCAGCAGCTCAGTGCGGCCAAGCGTGCGCATGTCATACCCGCCGACGCGTTGCGCAGCCCAGAACAGCGTGGGGTCGGGCCAAACGTCGGAGCCGTCGGTGTCCCGTCGATGGAGCTGCGTGATGGCGAGGTCCAGCAACTCGTTGACCTGTTGGCGCGGTCGGCAAAGCAGCCGGAATTCCGGGCATGTCGGCACGTACGGCCGATCACGCAAAGCCTCGATACCGCGTTGCCACTCGGCGGGCGTCAGATCGGCAAGATCAAGCGCCCACTGCCGCTTCACGCCATCAATATGCCGCGCGACAGTGTCCGGCTTCGACGGATCTCCGCCGCGCCACATGTCCGCAAGCCGGGCACCGTAGCGATGACCAAGCACAGTGAACAAACGCTCGATGAGCCGCTGGGGTGCCGCGTCGCGTGGCCAATCAGGCGACGAAATGCGCATCGACGTCGAGGGTGCAGGCGTTGTATTCATGGTTGTATTCCAAGGGGTGACCGGCGAGGCCAGCAAGGATGGCTGCGTTGTCGACACTTCGTGGCGAAGCACGTGGCACCCCCTGATTGGCGAGTACACGGTCGACGTAGGCGGGTAGAAACACAATGACCTCGGTCGCCTTTTCCTGCGCCTCGGCAATGGCGGCCCGCATGCGGCCGAGCGACACTCGGGCATTGCACCAGGCCGTCGCAAGTGGCACGAAGCGCTTTCGCTCGTGCGCACTGGTCGGGTCGATGCCAATGCCTTGCTCGTCACCGAAGTACGTGGCCCATTGCGCCGCCGTCTCCGGCACATAACCATCGGACGTGAGGTCGTCATCGCGCGACTTTTCTTCATCGTCTACGACGACTGAAGCACCGCTGCCTTTCGGTATTCCACTCCGTTCCCCTCCTCTCCCTTCCGGGGGTGAACGCTCAGCGTCCGTTCGGCGAACATTCGCCGGGTGATCACCGAACATTCGTCGAACGTTGTCCGAACGCTCGCCGTCCACGCCGCGATCACTCGCCGAGTCGCGCGCTTTCACGCGAACTTGCCGACGCCTGGGGACCCCCGACGCGACGGTGCCGTCCGGACCGGGGTGCTTGAACGTCGGTTGATCGATCTTCTGGTGATGCCAGCCCGTAACGATCCAGAATCGCTGACCGGCAACTTCGTACTCGGCGAGCAAACCGACACGTAGCAGTTCGTCGACCATTCGACGAACATCCGCCGTCGTCAGATCGTCGGCAGGGAAGACTTCCGCCTTCAGGCGTTTCTCGTTGGCTGAGTGAATCCCCGCGTCGTCGCAGAAATTCCACATGCCGATAAATAGGATGCGAGCATCCCGAGAGACATCCATGACTTGTTCGGATGTCCAAAACTCAGGTTTGACGGATCGAATTCGTGCCATTGCGCTCCCGTCTATGCGATCCCAACCGAATCGCTCCGAAAGTGGAGCGTCCGGTCGGGATGGTCAGTTTTAGTCGTGTTCATGCTAAAATTAAACACCATGTTTATTTAAAAAGCAAACAACATGTTTATAAACATTGTGTTTAGCTGAGCGAAGATCGCGCTATGAAAAAAGAGATGCACGAGACGTTTCGACGGCTATTCGAGGCGGCCAAGCAGGTGCGGCCCGGGATTGTGACGGTCGCCGATCTTGCACGCGCACTCAATCAGAGTGAGCAGACGATCAATAACTGGGCGTACCGTGGCAACGGCGTTTCGAAACAGGGTCGTCTGATCGCCCAGCGCGAGCTGGGGATCAATGCGACATGGATTGACGATGGTCAGGGCCAGATCGTCGCTGGCAGCGACCCCGGCAACGCCAACGTGCGTCCTGCCGATGTGGGTTTGCGCCGCATACCGCTCATCAGCCGAGTGCAAGCGGGTCTAATGACCGAAGCGATCAGCCCGTTCCCGCTGGGCGCGGCATTCGAGTATTTGTTGACGGATCTGAAGCTGTCGGAACAGGCCTTCGCGCTCGAGATTGAAGGTCAATCGATGGAGCCCGAATTCAAGGAAGGGGATCGAATCATTATCGACCCGGCCGTCGGGCCTCAACCCGGTGACTTTGTCGTTGCAAAAAACGGAAGCGAAGAAGCCACGTTTAAGAAGTATCGTCCCCGTGGCATCGGTCAAGACGGGCGCGAAATCTTCGAACTCGTTCCGTTGAATGTCGACTATCCGACGATTAACAGCGCCAACGAGCCGGCTCGAATCATCGGCGTGATGGTTGAGCATCGACGGTATCGGCGCCGATAACCTCTGCGTAACCATGAACTCAACACGCGACGTCGAAAGTCCTGTCACCCGCGCCCACGACGGGCTTGCCGCCCGTATCGCCGAAGTGCTTGCTGCAGAAGGTGTTTCGCCGGGCCAGTTTGAGGCTGAAGTCGGGCTTCACGCCGGTGCTACCGCTGCATGGTTATCGCGCGAAGTGACGGACATCGCCCACGACCAGGCTGCCCGAATTCAGGAACGTTATCGCTTCAACATGTTCTGGTTGATCACCGGACGTGGGAAGCAACGCATTCCCTCACTTCATGCTCAGCACGCCAAGCCCTCACCCAAATTCCTGAATGCGTATCCCCCCGAGAGCTTCCCTGCCCGGCTGAAGTATGCGATGGACCTTCGTGGCATTCGTCAAAAGCAAGAGGTTGCGCAAGCAGGCGGCGTCACCGCAGCGGCCGTGCATCTCTGGTTCAGTGGCGGCAAAGCACAGATCGAGGCGAACCAGATCGAAGCATTGTCAAGATTCCTTCGCGTCGAGCCGGAATGGCTTCGTGACGGAATCGGGCCGATGGAGGGGGCGGCGAATGTGCGGCTGGCAGAGGTGGGCACACGCCGCATTCCGCTCATCAGCAGCATTCAGGCGGGGTTGATGAACGAGACGGTGACGCCGTTTCCGCCCGGCGCTGGCTTCGAGTATCTGCTGACGGATCTCGTGCTTTCTGACGGCGCCTTTGCGCTTGAAATCGATGGGCGATCCATGGAGCCGGAATTCAGGGAGGGAGACCGGATTATTGTCGACCCGATCCTATCTCCCATTCCAGGGGACTACGTCGTGGCCACTAATGCCCGAAACGAAGCGACGTTCAAAAAATACCGACCTCGCGGACTTGGGCCAGAGGGAATGGAAGTGTTCGATCTTGTCCCGCTGAACCCTGATTTCCCAACGATCCACAGCGAACAGGAACAGGCACGGGTCGTCGGTGTCATGATCGAACACCGACGTTATCGTCAAAGAAAGTAGGACTGACCGGATAGTGCTCGCCACTCGCCGCATCGTCGAGCAGGCAAGGGCTATCCGGCGTACGTTGAAAACGCGGTACCCGCAGCTTAATCCGACACGGGGATATAAGCCTTCATCGCATAGCGCGCGTCTGGCATGACGACTAAGCGCGCTTCGATCACGCGCATGCCTTCGTATCGAACGCAGACCGGCATCACGTAGACGCAATCGAACACGCGCTGCACGGTCGGCTCGTCGCCGGGCTCTACCGCACGAATCCGCATCGACCGTAATCGATCCAGTAAGAAGCCGCGGACGTCCTGCTCGGAGGGTGCCTCTACGCCGATAGCGCGGGCGAATTCATCGTGTGCGAATTTGCGGACGAGATCCACCGTCTCGTCCAGATTGGCCTGAACCGCGACTGTTTTCATGATGTCCTCACATCGTTGCGCCGTGGTAACCGTTATGAATTTGTCAGTTTGTCGAGATGATGCATCGTCGCCCGTCCGACTGCCCCCCCTGCGAGCGCGACGATGAAAAGATAGGACAAAATTTCAACTTTCAAAAGACTGAATTTTTATACAGCCTCGCACCCCGGCTTTTGCCATGCCTGCGCCCAGTCGACAAGCTCGGTTTCCGGCAGCGGTTTGCTCAGGTAATAGCCTTGCGCAAAGTCGCATCCGAGCGCGCGCAGCTTCTCCAGCGTCGCGGCGTCTTCAATGCCTTCCGCCACGATGCGAATGCCCATGCTGTGCCCTAACGCAATCGTCGAGCGTACGATCAGCGTGTCGTTTTGCTCATGCGCCATCCCCTTCACGAACGACCGGTCGATCTTGATTTCCTCGACCGGCATGCGCTTCAGATACGACAGCGACGAATAGCCTGTGCCAAAGTCGTCGATCGCAATACGCACGCCCATCCGATGCAAACGCTCCATCGTAATCAACGCCTGTTCCGGGTCGTCCATCAGCGCGCTCTCGGTTATCTCGACGCACAACCAATGCGGCGCAAGCGCGTGTTCGTCCAACACCCGCTTCAGGTAATCCGGTAAATCGACGTCCACCAGATCGCGTGCCGACAGGTTGATCGACATGCCGAGCGGAATCCCTCGCGCATGCCATGCGGCGCACGTCGCGATGGCCTCGGCCGCGACCCACCGGGAAATGACGCGGATGAACCCCGTCTGCTCCGCAAACGGAATGAACTCCGCCGGCGGCACGATCCCCCGCTTCGGGTGCCGCCACCGCACCAGCGCTTCGACACGCACGGCCCGGCCGTCCGACAAGTCCACTTGCGGCTGATAGCAGAGGTACAGCCCGCCGTGCTCGATCGCGTGACGCAGATCGCTCATCAGCGACAAGCGGTCCCGGTCGCGGCTCTCGGTGTCCGGCTCGTACACCGCGACACCCAGATTCGAACGCTTCGCCGCGTACATCGCGAGATCCGCACGCCGCAGCAACGTGTGCATGTCCGAGCCGTGATCGGGATAGACGGCGATGCCGAAGCTCGCGCCAACGTCCACCGTCTGACCGTCGACGACGATAGGCGCATCGAGGGCGCTCGCAAGCCCCGTCGCACACCGATGCGCCGCCGCCTGATCGCCGCCGCGCACGAGAATGGCGAACTCGTCGCCGCCCAGACGCGCCACCATATAGCCCGACGCCTTCAGCTCGGTACTCAGCCGGTGCCCCGCCTCCCACAACAGGTGATCGCCGACGTGATGCCCCAGCGTGTCGTTCACGTCCTTGAAACGATCCATGTCCATGAGGATGACGGCGAACGGCGCACCGCCCCGATAGGCACGCATGATGTCGTCCTGCATCTGCTCGCTGAACGCCGCGCGATTCGGCAGCCCGGTCAGCGTGTCGACATAAGCCAGTTCGGTAATTCGCTCCTCGCGCTCGGCAATCGCGTTGCGCATCAGGTCGAACGCGCGCGCCAGATCGCCGGTTTCGTCGCGTCGTCGCACGTCAATGGCCGCCGCGTAATCGCCCTTGCCGATGCGTCGTGCCAGATCCACGAACGCGGCCAGCGGGCGCGTCACGCTACGCGCGATGAGCGCCGCCCCGAGCACCGAAATCACAATGCCGCCGAGCGTCAGCCAGAGCAACGTCGAGCGCAGTTGCCGGAACGGACCCGCCGCCTCCGTCAACGAGCGTTGCAGCACGGCGACGACGGGAGCGTCCGTGCCGGACAGATTGACGACGCGCGCGGCATATCCGCTCACGCGCGACGTCGTCTCCTTCCCCGTCACGCGAATGACGTTCCGGGTGAGTGCCATCTGCAAGTCGGTGCGATCGGCCGAAGATAGCGAACTCGCCACCACCTCCCACTGACCTGACGTACCGCGATGCACCAGCGACACCTCCAGTCCCGACAGCTCGTGCATGTCGCGCGCGAATGCGTCGTCGAGTGCGAAGCCCATCGTCACCCAGCCGATAATCAGCGGCGCCTTGACCGGCACGCTCACCAGTTCATACGCGCGGCCGCCGAGCATGCCGATCACGGAGACGGAGGTGCCCGCTTTGCCTCTGAGTTTGCCGCGCGGCGTGCCGGGTAGCGCCGGGTCGGTCGCATCGATGTCGTCACCGTCGCTCACCGCGCCCGACACTCGCGAATCGGCGATCACCTCGCCGTTCAGATCGACGAGCAAGGCCACGTCCGCATGCACACGCTCGCGCACGTTCTCGAGTGCCGAGTGCATCGTCACCGGGTCGTGCAGTGCCACCGCCTCACGAAATCCGAAGTCGGCCGTGACGACCTGCGCGACCTGCGTCAGTTCGTCCGCCTTGGTTTGCAGCGCCCGGCAGAACACGCGTTGACCGACCGAAAGTTGCTCTGCGACCTGAGCAGAGGACGCGTCGTTGAGCGCCCGGCTCGCTGTCATCTGCATGACCGCCAGCACCACCAGAATCAGGGCGACGAACACCAGCGTGATCTTCGTGCGCAGACGATGCCAGCCGAGACCGGCCAACTTGCCTCGCGTCATGCCGAGGAATCGGCCGTGCAGTCGGCCAGGCAATCTCAGGAGTGCAGGAAAGAACGACACGCGTCAGTCCCCGTGCAGCGGCAACGTCAGCGAAAGCGGCTTGGCCCCGACTGAGGTGTCCGCCGGTAGCCTGAATGTGCCGACGACGGCAGCCGGTGCGTTGCCCAGACGCGGGTGCCAGACTGCCACGCGGTACCGACCCTCCGGCACTTGCGGCAGCTCGCCCCGGCCGGTCGCACCGGTTTTCGCGAAGTACGGCGTGTCCACGACCACGACGTACGCAATCATCATGTCGTGGATGTTGCAGCCGATGGTGACCACGCCGGGCTTGTCGAACACCACACGCTTCGACCCGCCGCGATACAGCTTCAGCTCGAAGCGATTGGCGTCGGAAAGCGAATAGACGTCGTGGGCGATGTCGTCCCGATTCGGGAAGTCGACGGCCGCCCCCTTCTGCACGACGGTGACCAGCGGCATGAACATCTTGTGTTGCTGGACGATGGACGCCGATGCAGGACGCGCCACTGGCGCCTTGCCGTCCTCCGGGGTGAGATAGACGACCGCATCGTCCAATGCAGCCCCGGTGCTGTCGCGCACCTGGAAGTCCTGCGCCACGGCGGCCGCGCCGTGCAAGGCCAGCGCCAATACCGCCAGGCGCGCCCCCATAAGGGCCGCGCGCAGCGGCAGACGTCCTGTTGTCTTCATGATGGAATTGCGATGTCGCGCAGTGCAGACGGAAAGGGGAAACGAGCAGTGATGGGGAGATAACGGCGCAAGCCCCCGAACTATTCCTACGCACGGGTAGGAAATTTGCCGTCGCCGCAGTATGCGTCAGGCGACCTTGCGTTGCCTTTCAACGCGCCATCAACCCGAACGCGTCCGCAAATGCTGGGAAATTCGCTTTACTTTCTACTTTCGTTCTACTTTTGGAATTTCCGTTCTGAAGGCTGCGTGCACGGCGGCGCATGGGAATGCACCGGGCCGTGTCACGTCGTTTGAGTCTTCAGGCGGTCAGACGAGCAAGCAGCGTGCGCGGACGTCCGGCACGCACTTGCGCGGCCAGTGCCGCTTCGCGCCAGCGTGCCGTGGGCACTTCCGACGGCGAGAGCAGGCTGTCGAAGCCGCACGCCCACAACATCGCCAACTGGTCGGGCAACAGCGGGCCCGCCGCACGGATGGCCCCCTTGAACTGCCACTTGTCGCGAAGGAACTTCGCCAACGTGAAACCACGGCCGTCGCGCGTCTTCGGGAATTCGATCACCACGAGTTCCAGCTTCGACAACAGCGCCGCGATGCGCTCAGGGTCGTCGTGACCCTGCACGCGAATACCGGCAGGTGCCACGCCCTGCGCGTCCGCCGCAAGCCATGCGTCGAGCGGCAGCACGGTGTCACTGCTTACCTGCTCCGCTGCGCTGGCGTCGTTGGCTGCATCGGAGGCGTCCGTGGCGACATAAGTCCAGACGTCCTCGGCGGGCAGTCCGTTACGATCAATCAACATGCAAAGCTCCCTTGAATTCTTCTGCACCCACGCGTCCGAGCGTATCGATGAAGCGCTCACCTTCGTTGCGCAGCTTCAGATAGCGTCCGAGGATGTTTTCGATCACTTGCGGCACCGCTTCGTATGAGACCCCCGGGCCGAGAATCTTGCCGACGGCCGCGTTGTCGTCCGCCGAGCCGCCCAGCGTGATCTGATAGTTTTCCTTGCCCGCCTTGTCTACACCGAGAATACCGATGTGCGCCACGTGGTGATGTGCGCAAGCGTTGATGCAGCCCGACACGTTGAGCGTCACCGGGCCGATATCGCGCTGTTGTTCTTCCGTGAAGCGCAGCGCGATACGCTGCGCCACCGGCACCGAACGTGCGTTAGCCAGCGCGCAATAGTCCAGCCCCGGGCACGCAATCGCGTCCGAAATCAGACCGATGTTCGGCGTCGCCAGACCGTTGGCCTTCAGTTGCTTCCACAGCGCATGCAGTTCGTCGCGCTTCACGTGCGGCAACACAAGGTTCTGCTCGTGCGTCACGCGCAGTTCGCTGAACGAGTATTGATCGGCCAGATCGGCCAGCACCAGCATTTCCTGTGCACTCGCGTCACCCGGAATACCGCTGGCGGGCTTGAGCGAGACGACCGCGCTGATATAGCCCGGCGCCTTGTGTTCGTGCGTGCAGGTGTCGACCCAGTGCTTGAAGTCGATGTCGTTCGCGTAGGCTTGTGCGAAGACGGTCGACTCGGCGGGCAGCGTCTCGAATTCGGGAAGGATGAAACGCTCGCCAATCGCCGCGATGACGTTCTCCGCGAGCGGACGATGCGTCTGTGCAATGCGCGCGAATTCTTCCTCGATCATCTCGATGAACTTCGCGGGCTGCATTTCCTTGATGAGGATCTTGATGCGCGCCTTATAGATGTTGTCGCGACGGCCCAACGCGTTGTACACGCGCAGAATCGCCTCGACGAAGCGCAGCAGATCGGCTTCAGGCAGCCACTCGCGCACGAGAGTGCCCACGATCGGGGTGCGACCCAGACCGCCGCCCGCATAAATCTGGAAGCCGACTTCGCCCTGCTCGTTTGTGCGCGCCAGAATGCCGATGTCGTGGAAACGCACAGCGGCGCGGTCCGTCTGACCGCCAGTAATGGCGATCTTGAACTTGCGCGGCAGATACGTGAATTCGGGGTGGTCGGTCGACCATTGACGCAGAATCTCGGCGTACACGCGCGGATCGACAACTTCGTCCTTCGCTGCACCGGCAAACTGGTCGGTCGTCACGTTGCGGATGCAGTTGCCGCTCGTCTGAATGGCGTGCAGATCGACGTCTGCCAATGCCGACAGAATGTCCGGCGAATCGGTGAGCGTCGGCCAGTTGAATTGCAGGTTCTGACGCGTGGTGAAGTGACCGTAACCCTTGTCGTAGCGATTCGCTACGTAGGCCAACTGACGCAGTTGAACCGCACTCAGGGTCCCGTACGGAATTGCCACGCGCAGCATGTAGCCGTGCAGTTGCAGGTACAGGCCGTTCATCAGACGGTAGACCTTGAAGTCGTCCTCGCTGAGTTCGCCGCTCAGACGGCGCGCCACCTGCTGACCGAATTCGTTCGCGCGATCCTTGAGGTACTGGCGCTCCGACGGGTCATACCGATAGATGCCTGCATGTTCCGGGGCGACGGTCAGGGCCGGGGCATGCGCCAGGGCCGCTTGCGTGTCGGCGTCGACGGCCTGCTTGCCGAGGTCTTCGCGCACCGACGGGCCACGCGAGCGCAGTTGCTCGCGAAAGTCCACCGGCACCGGGCCGACTTCGCTCACCTCAGCCGGACGCGGTACGGGATCGACGATCAGATTCGCAGCAGCGGACGCCTTGGCGGCGGCTTGCGCCTGATCGAGACTGTCGGCATCGAACACGTGCGCCTGCGTCAGTTCGTCTACCCAGTTGTGTTGTTCATCCAGCCAGACGACCAGACCGTCTTTGAGCCGGTTCGCCGAAATCAGATTGCCTGCGTTCATTCGATGCTCTCGATACTTGTAGTTTTGGCCGCGAGTTGGTGGGAAAACAATTCGCGATTAGAACCGCAGGCTATCAAGAGGCGCGGGAATATACGAATATTGACTAGTTATGTCGACATTACGAGATGTTGTATGGCGAAAAAATGATGCGGATACCTGTATTTTTATACAGTAGTCATGCTACATTTCCCATCATTCCATTTCATCGTGAGTGACACCATGAGCGACGCCAAATCCATCAAGTTCATCGTCGTGCCGTATCGCAAGAACAAGGACGGCGTTCTGCAGCCGGGCGAGTTGCGTCAGGCAAGTACGGAGTTCGGCGCGGTGCGCATTGCGCAGTCGATGGCCTCCGGCTTCGCGGGGATTGCCGCGTACGAAGTGCTGGTCGACGAAGAGGACGGCACGATGGACGCCCCGCGTGTGTTGTTTCAGGAAGGTGCCATTCCGGCGATGGCCGATTAATCTCCCCCGCTTGATCCACCCGACTATTCCGACCGCTTATTCCGACCGCGACCCACGGACCGTGCTGGCAGAGGGTTTCGTCTGACGCGGGTGCTGCAAATTACGCGTGTCGAGCGCGTTGTTCGTCGCCGCCAATTGTTGGTCGCTCGGCCCCGTGGAAGGCCCGTTGCGCTCGCTCGCCGTCCGATTGATGCTCGCGCTGGCGGCGTGGGCGTCCGAGACCGTTGCGGTCGGCTTGCCCACTGCGGCCACGGCCGTGCTCACCGCCGGTGTCTGATTGGACTGACGGATGCTGCCGAGGTCGCTCGAACCGAGGTACGACTGAGCGCTGGCATGGCCGAACGTCAGAAGGCCCGTCAGGCAAACGATGGCTGCGAAGAATTTGGTGCGGTTCATAAAGCCCCCGATAAGTGATTCGTTATCTTTCGACGTGACGCCATTGTCCCAGCGTCTTTTCGCGTTGTCGCCCGCACAAATCACAGTTGACGCCCCTCCTCGGCGCTGCGGCTCCCCGCCTTCGTTCTGAGCACCACCGCGCTCACGCGATTGCGGCCATTTTGCTTGGCCTCACGCAATTGCGCGTCGGCGGCCTTCAGGATGGCGTCGGCGCTGTCGCACTCAGCCGCGCGCCCCGTCGCGGCCCCCACGCTCACCGTCACCGTACCTGCGGCGCTCCCTTCGTGATCGATATGCAGACGCTCGATGTCGCGTCGCAACTGTTCGGCCATCACCTCGGCCGCATGCGCATCGGTATCGGGCAGCACCACGGCAAACTCTTCGCCACCGTAACGCGCCGCCATATCGCTGTCGCGCCGCACATGCCCACCGATATTCTTCGCGACGGCGCGCAGGACATCGTCGCCCATCGAATGACCGTAGGCGTCGTTGAAATGCTTGAAGTCGTCGATATCGGCAAACAGGATCGACAACGGGCTGCCCGAGCGTTTCGCGCGCCGCCATTCGCTGCCGAGTTTGGCGTCGAGCGCGCGACGATTGGCGAGGCCCGTGAGCCCGTCGGTCATCGACAGGCTCATGAGCCGTGCAGCGGCCGCGGCCCGTGTGCGCATCGCAGCCACCAGCAACCATGAGCCCGCGATCAGCGTGGCAGCGCACGCGAGGGCAATTGCACCGAACAACATGGCTTGGCGCTGCCATTCGTGCAGAAGGTCAGCCGTCGACGGCGTGACCACGACGAACATCGAGGCCCCCGGCACCCGCACGGACCGGTACTCGCTCGCCTGCGTTCCACGCGGAAATGCCAGCGCTGCCGCGAGATCGCCGTTACGCGCCGCGTTGCCCGGCAAGACGACGAGTTGGCCCGGCTGCGCACCCGAGCATGGATCGCAGGCCAGCACCGTGCCCTTCTCTTCCACGATGTCGATGGATTTCAGATCGGCCGAATCTACGTCGTTCACCAGCGTGCTCAGACGATCTAGCCGCAGCGCAAGCACCGCAACTCCGGCAAACGAATGATCGGGTGCCGCAATACGGCGCGTGAGCGCCACCGACAACCGGCCGCCGTGCGTGCGTGACGCGTAGGGCTGGGAGATGTACAGGCCGAGCGACGGACTGCTCTCATGCGAGCGGAAGTAGTCGCGATCGGCCACACTGACGGGGGCACCTTGCGTCCGGTCGAGCGGCGCGGCAATGCGCCCGTTCTTGTCGACCACATAAGCGTCGTCCAGAAAGTCCCGGCTCAGCGCCTGTCCAAAGCGCACGCGGTCGCGCACCTGGTCCGGAAACAGTGGCGTGGCCGGATCTTCCGCCTCGCGCACCATCTCCATGAGCAACGCATCGTAGACCGCGATGTTGCCACCCAGACTCGCCGCGACCACCGACGCCACGCTTTGCGCACGCTCGAGCGCGTGTTCGTGACGCGCCTGCCGGTCGGCGCGCAGCAGCAGCGCCACACCAGCGAGGATCGCCAGCGCGATGATCGTGCCGATTACACCGATCATCCATGGGTAGTCGTCGAACTTGGCGGACACCGCGTGCAGCCGCTTGCGGGTCCAGCTTCCTGCGGGATTGCGCGAACTGGGTACACCTGAGCTTGTAGTCATAGCGAAGGGCCTGACAGCGATACCGGTGTGAGGATCGGTGAGGATGCCGTGCGCTTAAGTGCGCCAACGTCCACTAACGCACATTCTGCGAGAAGTCGTCGAGCAGCGGCACGATGGCCAGCATGATGAGCACCACTGCGAGCGGGATCGTGGAGACGAAACCCAGATGCTTGAAGCCCAGCGCCCCGATCATGCCGCCCAGAAAGAACATTCCTAGCAGCGCGCAGAGCAGCCGCAGCTTCTGCCGGTCACCGGCCACCGGCGGCAACTCCTGCGCTACACCCGGCCGGTTCCAGTAACCCATCTTGCCGAGTTCGATACCAATGTCCGTCACGAGGCCTGTGACGTGCGTCGTCCGAATTTCGGCCCGGGATATCTTGGTGATGATGGCATTCTGCAAGCCCATCACATAGCACAGCAGCCCCACCGCGGCGGGCACGTACAACACCCGGTGACTCTCCAGATTCGCCCCCATCACGCCGAACGTCAGCAAGAGCAGCGCCTCGAACATGAGCGGTGCCGCGTACTCGCTTTGGGTGTGGTGGCGGCGCCCCCAATGGATCAGCACGCTTGATGTGGCCGCCCCCAGCAGGAACGCCACCAGGGCGCTAAGCCCAGCAAGCACCAGCACCAGTTGGCCGAGCGCGAGATGATCGGAGAGCGACGCCACGATCCCCGACATATGCGACGTATATTGCCCGACGGCCAGGAAACCACCGGCGTTAGCCGCCCCGGCAACGAAAGCGAGCGAGCAGCCCAAGCGCCGATTCGCCGCGTCCGTGCGCACCGGTTGGGTAAAGCCACGAAGATAGTTGATCGGCATGACGCTGGAGTCCCCGGCTTCGCACTTGGAGTATTCTAATGTGCGTTGACGCAAAGTCGACGAGTGACTTGGGGGACATCAAAAATAATGATCGAGTGCTACGCATACACCAGCCGAGCCCTGCCCGATCTTGATCCGGTGGCGCTCTCGAAAATCATCGTGCATTCCCGCGGCTTCAACGAAACCTACGGCATCACCGGCCTGCTGCTTTACGACGGCACGACCTTCTATCAGTACATCGAAGGGCCTGCCGAGCCTTTGGCGGACGCCCGCCAGCGCATCGAAGCGTCGCGTCACCACTCGTCCATCCAGGTGCTGCTCGACGGCACGCCGCGCCAGCCGGGGGCGTTCTCGACGTGGAGTCTTGGCTATCTGATGCTCGACGAGCCAGCGCACGCGCTGCATGCTTTCGTCATGCCCGCTGACCACGCGCAACTCGTGGGGGCCTTCAACGTGCTGGCGGCACAGGCCGACGTGATGTGACGTCGGCCCGCAACATGACTACATGATTACTGCTCGATCTGACGGTTCCAGCGCTGATCCCATTGCGCGCGACGCTGGTTGATGGCATCCCAATCGACCGTCTTGATGTTCTTGGTCAGGTCGTCGAGCTTGCCCAGACGCGTTTGCATCGTGGCCGGGACGGTCGCCTTCGGGTTCGTCGGGATGTACGCACCGGCGGCAGCGGCCAGCGACTGGCCCTTGGCCGACAGCAGATACTGCGCGAGCTTCTGCGCCATCGCGTTGTCCGGGCTGTTCTTCACTACACACAGGTCGACGAGCAACTGCACCGCACCTTCCTTCGGCGCAACGTAGCCGACTTGAATGCCCTTGTCCTGAAGATCGCTCACGGCCGTCGGTGTCAGCGGGAAGATCGCGGCTTCACCCGTCTGGATCATCTCCGAGAGCTTGGCCGAGTTCGGGATGTACTCGACCACGTTCGGGCCGACCGTCGACGCCCACTTCGTGAAGCCCGGCTCGACGTTCGTCTCGCTGCCGCCCCAGATGCGGTTCAGTGCAAGGAAGCCATGCAGGCCGAACGTGCTGCTCGACGCCGACTGGAACACCACCTTGCCCTTGAACTTCGGATCGGCGAAGTCGGTCCACGAGGTCGGCGTGGCCCAGCCCTTCTCCTTGAACAGCTTGGTGTTGTAGCCGATACCGGTCATGCCCAGTTGCACACCAGCGCCCATGTCGTCCTTCACGCGTGCGGACGGCATCAGTTCCTTGAGCACGGGCGAGTCGTCGAGCTTCTGGCACACGCCCATGCTGATGGCGCGCGCCATCACGCCGTCGTCCAGGAACACGACATGCATTTGCGGGCTGTTACGGTTGGCAAGCAGCTTGGCCAGCACATCCGACGACGTGCCCGGCACCACCACGACCTTCACGTTGTTGGCCTTCTCGAACTCCGGGAAGACCTGGCTCGTGTAAGCCTTTTCCATCGGGCCGCCATTCATGCCGATGTAGAGCGTTTTGGACTGCGACCAGGCTGCGCTGCTCGCGCCCAATGCCAGCGCCGCAGCGCACATGACGACCTTCTTAGACAGCTTCATCGTGGTTCTCCTTGCGTTTCCAGGGTGTTAGGAATGTTGTTTGGGACGGACTCTGAACGTTGGGGATGCGTGAGGTTCCTCAGACTACGGCGTGCGTGGCAGTGACTGCGGCAAAGCGGTCGACGGCGAAGGCATCGATCGGCGTGGCCGTCTCTCCCTGTGTCACCAGATCGGCCAGCACTTCACCCACGCCCGGCGCGAGCAGGAAGCCACCACCCGAGAAGCCGAACGCATGCACCAGACGCGGTGTCGTGCGGCTCATGCCGATGATCGGGTTGTCGTCGGGCGTCTCGCCTTCCACACCGCTCCACGTACGAATCAGCAGCGCATTGCGCAGCGCGGGCAGCAACGCGCATGCTTCACGCATCACGGCACGCGTGGTGTCGGCCGACGGCTGGGCGTATTCGCCATCACCGGTACCGCGTCCACCGCCTATCACGCAGTTGCCGCGCTCGACCTGCCGCGCATACACGCCGCCGCCGTACACGCCGAGGTTGTGTCCGACAAACTTGGGCAACGGCTCCGTCACCCACATGTTCGGGTAGATGGCATGCATCGGCACACGCTCCCCGAACGTGCCTGCAATGTGGTTCGCCCACGCGCCGGAGGTATTGAGCAACCAGTCGCAACTCACGTGCAGCTCGTCGCCGACTTCCGGTTTCGCCGTCAGTTGGAAGCGCACGCCGTCGTGCGTAACCGAAGTAATCGGGGTGCGCTCGCGCACGTCTGCACCGAGGGCGCGGGCCGCACGCGCGAAGGCGGGCGACACCAGACGCGGATTCGCGTGACCGTCGCTCATGCACAGCGAACCACCGACAGCGCCATCCCCCAGCCACGGAAAGCGCTCGCGAAACTCCGCGCCGCGAAAGACCGTCGTGGACAGGCCGTAGTTCTGCGCCATCGCCGACCACGCGTCGAGGGGTTCGAGATCGCTCTCACGACGCGCGAGCCGCAGGTGGCCCGAGCGGACGAATTCGCCGTCGATGCCAATCAGTTCGGGCAGACGATCCCAGATCCTTCGTGCCCGCATGGCGAGCGGCAACTGCACCTCCGGACGGCCTTGACAGCGCACGCCGCCATAGTTCACGCCGCTGGCCTGCGCGCCACAATAGCGCCGCTCGAACAGCGCGACCTTCAGGCCACGCTCGGCCAAAGCCCGCGCGGCCGAGGCACCGACCAGCCCGCCACCAGCGACGACCACGTCGTAATGCAGGGTCTCACTCATCGCGCGCCTCCTCGGGAATGGCGGCGACGTTTTCGTCGAATAACATCGGAGCAATCGGAATCGGTTTGATCGGCGCCTGCGCACGCAGCCGTCCCACTTGCGCATACGTCTGTCCGCTGGCGTCGGCCAGCACATGACATGCCGCTTCGCCACACATGCGACCCTGACAGCGGCCCATGCCCACACGGGTGAGCGCCTTCAGGCGGTTGATTTCGGTGACGCCGTCCTGACGAACGCACTCGCGCAACGTGCCTGCACTGACTTCCTCGCAACGGCAGACGAGCATGTCGTCGGGCCATTGCGCGGCAGGATCTTTCGGCAGCGCAAACGCCTGCTCGATGCCTTCGCGAAAACGACGGATGCTCGCGAGCTTGCGCTCGATGGTCTGCGCGTCCGGCGCGTCCGGCATGGACGGGGCCGCAATGCCAAGGTCTTCGAGCAACGCCAGCGCCGCGCGACGGCCTGCGAGTTCGGCGGCGTCTGCCCCCGCGATGCCCGCACCGTCGCCTGCGAGATAGATGCCGGGTTGCGAACTGCGTCCGGCGGCGTCGCGCTCGGGCAACCAGCATCGGTTGAGATCGTCGAACACGAAGCGGCAACCCGCGAGATCGGCCAGTTGCGTCTCCGGTCGCAGGCCGAAGCCCAGACCGACGGCACTGCATTCGACGCTCGCCTCGCGACCGTTGTGCTGCCAGCGAATTGCGCGCACGCCTGCCGTGCCATCAATGCCTTCGAGCGTCACGCCGTATTCGACGCGCACGCCGCGCGCGCGCAGCCATCCCAGGTAATAAACGCCCTTGGCAAACGTCGATGGCTGACTCAGCAGACGTGGCGCGGCCTTCGCCTGTTCCACAAACGGGCTGGTATCGAGCACGGCGACGACATTCGCACCGGCTTTCGCATATTGGTACGCCACGAGATACAGCAGCGGCCCGGTGCCCGCGAACACGACGCGCTCGCCAATCGCACAGCCCTGCGCCTTGAGCGCGACCTGCGCGCCGCCCAGCGTGTACACGCCCGGCAACGTCCAACCCGGCACGGGCAGCACGCGGTCGGTCGCGCCGCTGGCAATGATCAGATGCGTGAACGGGACCGGCGCTTCACGTCCGCCATGCATGGTGTGCAACCGCTGCGGATCGCACGCCCACACGAGCGTCTCAGGCCGGTAATCGACCTGCGGCAGAAGCGCCGCCATCGTGCTGTGGACGGCATCGGCCTTCGCCGCTTCGAAGCCGTACAGCGCCTGCTTGCTGCGTGCAAAACCTGCGCCTTGCGGCGGCTGACGATAGATCTGACCGCCCCAGCGAATGTTCTCGTCGAGCACGATCGGACGCACGCCCGCAGCGACCAGCGTTTGCGCGGCACGAATGCCCGCCGGGCCTGCGCCGACGATCACGACATTGGCGATGTTGGTGTCACTGGCATTCACGGTGCGCTCAGCCATGCGAGCCTCCGTGCACTTCGTTCGCATCAGCCGCGCGCGTGACGATGCGCATGCCCGCCTGTATCGTCGTCGAGCAGGCGCGCAAGCGCGTGAGTTGGGCGTCGCCACCGTCGGCGCTCACCGTTTCGCAACGCACCCAGCAGTCCTGACACGCACCGATCATGCAGAAACCGGCGCGCGGCGTACCGCTGAATTCGCTGATGCGCACGTGCCGCTGATGCGTGAGGATGGCAGTGAGCAACGTGTCACCGGCGAGCGCCTGCACCGGTTCTCCGTCGATATAGAAAGTCACGGGTGCACGTGCAGTCTCGGCCAGACGCGTCAACTGCGGATGGCAAACGGACGAGCCAGACGCGCGCACGTCTTGAGGAGTTTGGGAAGAGCTGGACATAAGAGTCGTCGTGGAGCGCGCGTTCAGTGCTGGCCGATGAGAATGCGATTCAGACCGTAGATGCGGTCGAGCAACAACATCGCGCCAAGCGTGACGGCAATGACGAGCGCCGAAACGGACGCCATCATCGGATCGATCGACTCGGTGGCGTACATATACATACGGACCGGCAACGTGACGGTTTGCGGCGCAGTGAGGAAGACCGACATCGTCAGTTCGTCGAAGCTATTGATGAACGCCAGCAGCCAGCCACCGGTAATGCCCGGCAGAATCATCGGCATGGTCACGCGACGGAACGTCGTCCACGATCCCGCACCGAGCGAGGCCGCCGCGTTCTCGACGCTGCGATCCAGACCGCTGATCGAGGCGAGCACGAGACGCATGATGAACGGCGTCACAACGATCATGTGCGCGAAGATGAGCGCGCCGAACGAGCCCGTCACACCGAGCATGGCGAAGAAGCGCAGCAGCGCGATGCCGAGCACGAGGCCCGGAATCACCAGCGGCGAGAGCAGCAGACCGTTGAGGAAGTTGCGGCCCGGGAAGCGCGAACGGCCGATGGCGAGCGCCGCAGGCAACGCAATCGCAAGCGACAGCGTGGCCGAGATGAACGCCAGCTTCAGGCTGGTGAAGAACGACGCGATGAAGTCGGGATAGTCGAGAATCGCCCGGAACCAGCGCAGCGAGATGCCGCGCGTGGGCAGCGAGAGCGTCTGCTCCGGCGTGAACGCGACCAGCACCACGATGATCATCGGGGCGAGAACGAAGAGGATGACGAGCGTATGGAACGCGAGCGCCAGGGGACTGTTTTTACGCATGATGGCGAGTGAGTTCTGTTCTGCTTCAGTTCGGCGACAGCATCGGCGTTAGCCCATGCTGCGCGAGTAACGGCGGTCGAGCAGACGGTAGTACGTCAGCATCACGATCAGGTTCGCCACCAGCAGCAACACGGCGATGGTCGCGCCCAGCGGCCAGTTCAGCGAGCTGAGGAACTGGTCGTAGACCGCGGTGGCGGCCACTTTAAGACGGCGTCCGCCCAGCAGACTCGGGATCGCGAAAGCGCTCGCCGACAGACCGAACACCATCAGGCTGCCCGACAAAATGCCCGGCACCAGTTGCGGCAGCACGATGCGGCGCAGCGTGGTCGCTTGCGACGCCATGAGCGAGAGCGCTGCGTTTTCCGTCTGCGGATCGAGGCGTTGCAGCGACGTCCACACCGGAATCACCATGAACGGCAGCATCACGTGCGCCAGCGCCACGACGATGGCGAAGTTGGTGTATTCCATCTTGAACGGCCCCATGCCGACCAGCCCGAACGCCTGATTGATCAGGCCGCCCGAACTGAGCAACATGCTCCAGCCGAACGCGCGCACCACGATTGACACGAGCAGCGGCGAGAGAATGATCAGCAGGAACAGCGAGCGCCACGGGTCGCCCATGCGCGAGAGCACGTAGGCTTCGAACGTCCCCACCACAGCGCAGATCGCGGTGACCGTGAGCGAGATGCCGAACGTGCGCAGGAAGATCGTGTGGAAGTACGAGTCGAACAGCACTTCCTTGTAGTTCTCGAACTGGAACGCCGCAATCGGGCCGCTTGCCGGGTCGAACTGATAGAACGTGAGCGCAAGCGTCATGAGCAACGGGATCAGCACCAGCGCCACGAACAACAGCATGGCGGGCGCACTCATCACCCACATCGGCAGATAGGCGCTCCACGGCGCGCGCGCAACTGGCGCGGCGTCCGTACGCGGAACTTGCAGCGTCTCAGCCATTCGAGCACGCTCCTGCGGAAACGAAACGCACCGCCTCCGGCTGCCAGTCCAGACCGACCGGCGCCCCTTCGCTCAGCGGCTCGCCGCCTTCGTTCTGGCAGCACACGAGCACCTCGCCCAACGCGCTGTCGACGCGGTACAGCCACTGGCTGCCGAGGAAGAAACGGCTCGTCACCGTCGCAGACAGACGGCCGGTCGACGGGGCGCACAAGCGCACCTTTTCCGGACGCAGGCACATGGTGATGGCGTCGCCGACCGCCATGCCACGGTCGCGCGGCGCGAGGTCCGCCAACGCGGCACGCTGTGTGAGTTGCGCGCCCAGCTCGATATGCAGATGCTCGCCGTCGCGCGCGGCCACGCGACCGTCGAGCATGTTTGCCTTACCGATGAACTGCGAGACGAACGGTGTTTCCGGACGCTCGTAAGCGCGGTACGGCGTGTCGACCTGCGTAATGCGCCCGGCTTCCATGACCACAACGCGATCGCTGATCGACAGTGCTTCGGATTGGTCGTGCGTCACCATGATGGTGGTGGTGCCGATCTTGCGCTGGATCGAGCGCAGCTCGAACTGCATGTCTTCGCGAAGCTTGGCGTCGAGATTGGACATCGGCTCGTCGAGCAGCAGCACGGGCGGCGCGATCACCACGGCGCGGGCGATCGCCACGCGCTGACGCTGGCCGCCCGAGAGCTCTCGCGGGAAGCGATGGCCGAGCGCTTCGAGCCGCACGAGCGCGAGCGCCTCGCGAACGCGGTCCTTGCGTTCCGACTTGTCGACGCCTCGCATCTCCAGACCGAAGCCGACGTTATCCGCCACGGTCATGTGCGGGAACAGCGCGTAGCTCTGGAACACGATGCCCAGACCGCGCTTGTTCGGCCGCATGTTCGTGATGTCGCGCCCGTCGAGCGTAATGCGCCCGGTCGTGGCTTCGACAAAGCCCGCGATCATCTGCAACGTGGTGGTCTTGCCGCAGCCCGAGGGGCCGAGCAGCGAGACGAACTCGCCCTTCTCCACCGAGAGATTGACGTTCGAGACGGCGTTCAGCTCGCCAAACGTCTTGGAAACATCCGTCAAAGTCAGAAAAGACATGGTCACTACCTTTGGACGCTCGCGCGTCGCGTGAAATGCAATTGCATCGAACAGTAGCGAGCCAAATTGCATGTCGCAAGATAACGATTCCGCGAAATGAGATAAATTTTCAGATTATTTCGTTTGACGGAATGTTTCACGGATGGACAAAGCCTTTCGTTTCGCGCCACCGTCTCGGGATAATCCCTAACTTATGCTGAATATTGATTGTTTTTGCGGGTTTCGACGCATCGCGCCAGTTTTCAACTCGTGGCGGCTTACGTTAATATTTCGTTTGACGGAATATTCGAGACCCTGATGACCACCTCCGATTCACCCCGCGCAACGGCAAGCTCGTCTGCGGAATCCGCCGGCGCGGGCATATTGCAACGCACGTTTGCCGTCATCCGCGCCCTCGGCGAAGCCAAGCCCGAAGGCGAGCGCGTCACCCACATCGCCAAAGCCGTCGGCCTGAGTCAGGCGACGGTGCACCGCATTCTTCACGCGCTCATCGCCGAGCAGGTCGTGGAACAGGACGAGTCGTCCAAGCTGTACCGGCTGAGTATCGATTTCTTCGCGATGGCCGCGCAGGCGGGCAACCCGAGCGGCATGCGCACGTTGTGCCGCCCGTCGCTGCTGCGGCTGTGCGCGAGTCTGGGCGACACGATCTTTCTGCTGGTGCGCAGCAGCTTCGATGCCGTCTGCCTCGACATGTGCGAAGGCCCCTTCCCGATCCGTTCGTTTACCGGCGACATCGGTGGACGTGTGGCGCTGGGCGTCGGTCAGGGCAGTCTGGCGATTCTGGCGTTCCTGCCGGAGGCCGAGCGCGAGGAGATCATCCGCTTTAACGTGCCGCGACTGCGCGGCTACGGCGTGCTCGACGAGGTGTATCTGCGCACGGAGATCGAGCGGGTGCGTCAGTTGGGCTATGCGGGGAGCAACAGCGGTGTGCTCGACGGCATGGCCGGGGTCGCCGTGCCGGTGTTCGACCGCATGGGGCACGCCGTGGCCGCGCTGAGCGTGGGCACGCTGGCCGCGCGACTGTCGCAGGACCGCCTGCCGATGGTGGTGGAACTGTTGCGGCGTCAGGCCGAACTGATCGGCCCGCAAACGAATCCGTTCGACGTCGCCATGCGCCGCCCGATGCACGGCCTCACGCGCGCACTCACGACGGAGCCATTGGCCTGACGTTTGACGGGTTTGACAGGTTTGACGGACGGGGTGGCGTCGAGGACGGAATCCGTCCTTTTGATGGCCGAAAATGGCCAGCATTTCGTGCACGGGACTGAGAGAATCGCGAAAGGGCCCGGCTCCCCATCTCCTTTTTCATATCCCCATCGGCCGCGGCCTTCAGTGGAGAGCAGACATGGCATCAGGCGAACACGAGTACCGCGTCAATGTGGAATGGATCGGCAATCAGGGCAGCGGCACATCGGGCTATCGCGCGTACGGACGCAATCACGAGATTCGCGCCGACGGCAAACCCACGATCCCCGGCTCGTCGGACCCGGCCTTTCGCGGCGATGCCGCTCGCTGGAATCCGGAAGATTTGCTGGTCGCGTCGGCAAGCGCCTGTCACAAGCTCTGGTACCTGCATCTGTGCGCCGAGGCCGGAATTATCGTCGAGCGGTATGAGGACAACGCCGTCGGCACGATGCTCGACACGCCCACCGAAGGACGCTTCACCCGAATCGTCTTGCGTCCGCACGTAACGATTCGTGCGGGCGGCGACGTCGCACTCGCCGAACATCTGCATCACGCCGCCCACGAGAAGTGCTACATCGCCAACTCGGTCAATTTCCCGATCGAATGCGAAGCGGTTATCGAGACGGTCGAGGTTTGACGTCAGGAACGTCAGAACGCGATTGACCCGCTCGTGACGGCTTGATATGATCGGTTCACTTTGAAAACGCCCTCCCGGTTCGCCGGGAGGGCGTTTCGTTTTGGTTCCACTCACAACGTAGGAATCAGGACATGACTATTTCCGCAGAACGCTTCGCCGCTGCTGGCAACCTCCTCGGCCATGCACGATATGGCGATGGCCCCACGCCCGTGCTCGTCATGCACGACTGGCTCGGCGATCACACCAGCTTTGACGCCGCAATGCCCTGGCTCGACGGGCGCGCATTCACTTACGTCTTCGTCGATCTGCGCGGCTACGGACTCTCCATCGATTTGACGGGCGATTACACGGTGGACGAAATCGCCGCCGATTGCCTCAGGCTCGCCGATCATCTCGGCTGGTCGCGGTTTCACGTGATCGGTCATTCGATGACGGGGATGGTGACGCAACGTCTGGCGGTCGATGCACCGTCGCGCATTGCAAGCGCCGTCGCCGTATGCCCCGTGTCGGCGGCCGGAAACCGGCTGAATCCCGAGGCCCTCGCCTTCTTCTCCAGCACGACGAACAACGACGACGCCCTGCGGCGATTGTTCAAATTCGTCAGCGGCGGGCTATCCGACGTTTGGGTGGATCGCAAGGTCAGGCAGAACCGCACCACGGTTTCACCGGCCTGCCGTGCGCGATACCTCGATATGCTGGTGACAACGGATTTCGCCGCAGAAGTTCAGGGGGCAGAAGGTGCGGAAACCCCGTTTCTGGTGATCGTCGGCGATAAGGATCCCGGACTCGATGCGGCCGCGATGGCGCAGACCTTTCTCGCCTGGCATCCGAATGCGACGCTGGAAGTCATGCCGAACTGCGGGCACTACCCGATGCAAGCGTGTCCGCCGTATTTCGCTTCAGTGATCGAGGCGTTCCTCACGCACAACAGCGCCTCGTAATCCACGTAATAGTTGTTGAATCAGCGGCAGGCGAGCGAACACCCTGCCGCACCGATCACGGCAACGGCACCCACTGCGGTGCCGAGCAGAAACGTTTGCGCCGAACTTGCGCAGCCCTGCAACCCCGTTGCGCCAACCAACAAGGCAGTGACAATTAGCCGGCGCATAACGCCTCCCATTCTGATGTTGGCGCATGGTAATGCGACAACATCCCGAATGGAGCAACTCGTAAGGCCGGGGAATGGATATGCGCTGGCGCGAAGGCGCGATGCCTTCAGGGTGTCATCGCGTCATGGGGTCATGGCGTCAGAAGATCGGTCGATTGGCCAGGCACGCCGAAGGCATCGTCACCCAGCAACTGCATGAGCGTCATGGCGTTGCGCTGCCCCTGATCCTCGTAATTGTTGTTGAACACGACGTACACGCGCGCGACGACTTTGGCGATCACGCGGATCGGATCGACCAGCGCGGCCAGTTCCGCTTCGCGATAGTCGTAATTAAAGCGGTCGGACGCCGCCGTGCTGTCGCGCACGTTCCACGTCTGCTCATTGCGGCCATGCAGACGCACGACCGCCGCGAGTGGCGACGTCGTCTCCCAGACTTGAGGGATGCTGTTCGTGAAGCCCTGCGGCTCGTCCACCGTCGTGTTGACCCAGCCCATCTCGCGCAACCACGCCAGCGTCTTGTCGCAACGCTCACCGTCGAACCATCCGCGATGCCGGAACTCGGCGGCGACGCCGTAACCGGTCATGCGCTGCGCACAGGCTTCGACATGCTCGCGACTCGACTTATCGCCCGTCAGCCACGGCGGAAACTGGAAGTGCACCAGACCGAGCTTTCCTGCCTCGTGTAACGGTTCGATGGCCTCCAGATAGCGCCGCCAGATCTCATCGATCAGCGCGGTCGGCAGGTCCTTGTAGTAGACGTTGGCGCGTGGCCCCGGCGGCAGTTCGGGCTGGAGATCCTTGGGCAAAGCAATGCGCGGGGTCTGATGGCCGGTGAGCAGACGGAATGCCTTGATATTGAAGACGAACGCGTCCGGGGTGCGCTCGACCCACAGCCGCGCATTGGATCCCGAGGGCATCGCGTAGTAACTACTGTCGACCTCGACCATCGAAAACTGGCTGGCGTAGAAGCGCAGACGCGCTTCGGCAGACGTATGTCCCGGTGGATAAAACCGCTTGCAGGCAATCAGCGATTTGTCCGTCCACGACGCTGTACCGACATAGACCTTGCCCATCCCGGAGCCTCCCATTGGCGCGACACGGGCCGCGCTTCGGCCGTTCGTCGACGGGATCGCCATCCCGATAATTCCGGCAGCTTTCGCACAAGTATAGGCGCGCGCTCGCAAGGTCTCTGCGGCACGGTTTTCTACGTAAATTGCTCGATGACGCAACGCCCGGCGGACGGGGACTGGACTGGGACGAACCCATGAAATACTGCGTGCACATCTGATCCGGCACGCGCTCCCCGCGGCGTGCCGTTTGTACGGCCCGCAGCTGACCCTGCGGGCCGCCTTTTTCGGATGGCATGCCGCGCGCTATCATGGTCCGCCATCAACATGCGGCCCGACAACGGATCGCCGCCTGCACGGACCTCTTGCCATGACCGAACGTCTGCCCGTCGAACTTCCCAAAGCCTACCGTCTGCTCAACCACGGCCCGACCGTGCTCGTAGGAAGCGCGCACGACGGACGTCGTAACGTCATGGCCGCCGCGTGGTCGATGCCGCTCGACTTCTCGCCACCGAAGGTCGCCGTCGTCATCGACCGCAATACACTCACGCGTGAGCTGGTCGAAGCCTCGGGCGAGTTCTCGCTGAACGTGCCCGCGCGCGTGATTGCGCGTGAAACGCTGGCCGTCGGCTCGGTGTCCGGACGTGACACCGACAAGTTCGCCGAGGGCACCGGCGTGACAGCCTTCACCGGCTCGCACATCGCCGCGCCGCTCATCGACGGCTGCCTCGCATGGCTCGAATGCCGGGTGATTCCCGAGCCGCACAACCAGGATCGCTACGACCTGTTCCTCGGCGAAGTCGTGGCGGCGTGGGCCGATCCGCGTGCGTTTCGCGACGGGCACTGGCAGTTCGAACCCGGCACATCGCGCAGTCTGCATTACATCGCCGGTGGCAACTTCTTCGAGACCGGCGAAGCCTTCGAAGTCAAACCCGGCAATTAGCCCGACACTTCTCTCCGACAACCCGCCATGAGCCACACCTTGCCGCCGCGCCGTTCGACCGACAGCACCGATAGCCTCTACAGCAGCGATCGTCCCGCACAGACCGCGCACGCCTTGTGGCGTACGGGTGGTACTGGCGGCATGGGCCATCGCGCGGACAGGGTCGACGTCGTGGAGACAGGTGCGGGTGCCGTCGCGTCGCCCTATTTGCCAAGTAGCCCCGGGCGGGGCAGAATTGACAGCGTTACGGAGGTCTTCGATCGTGAGTCCACGTGGCTCCACGGCCGTTCCGTCGTAGCACCTGAACTGTCTGCGAAGTCTGTGCCGAGCGCATCGCCTTTCATGGCCGTCGCGCCCGGTGCGTCGCTTGCCTCTGCTTTGCGCTTCGAGCATCACGAGTCGTTCGAACCTTTCGTGCAGTTGCCGAATTCGCGGCCCGAACCATCTCCGTCAACGGCACTGCTGTCGTCCACCCGCTGGGCCCTGCCCACCCGTCGCGACATGACTGCATCCGGCCACGATTCCTCCGACGCCAACGATCTCAACGACGCCCGCGCCCGTCTCCTGCGCTCGGCGGGCTCGCCACTTGGCCGCGCCACCGGCGTGGGCCTCGACGAGGCGGAGCGCCTCGCCGCGCTGCGTCGTTATGAGATTCTCGACACACCGCCCGAACCCGCCTTCGACCGTATCGTGCGACTCGCCTCGCACGTGCTGGGCGCGCCGATCTCGCTCGTCTCCCTGATCGACGAATCGCGCCAGTGGTTCAAGGCGCGCCGCGGCATCGATGCCTCGCAAACGCCGCGCTCAATGGCGTTCTGCGCTCACGCCATTCTCAGCGACGATGTGCTCGTCGTGCCCGACGCCCGTGCCGACCGACGCTTCGCCGACAATCCGCTCGTGACCGGTGACCCGAACATCCGTTTCTACGCGGGCGCGCCGCTGCGCACCCCCGAAGGGCACCGGCTGGGCACGCTGTGCGTGATCGACCGCCGTCCCCGCGATCTCGACGACGAGAAACGCGGCTTGCTGGCCGATCTGTCCTCTCTTGTGGTGGATGAACTCGAACTGCGCCGCGTGAACCGGGTGCTCGGCGACATGGCGATGCGCGACGGCCTGACCGGCCTGCTCAACCGTCGGGCTTTCCTCATGCAGGCCGACCGGCTGTTCGCGGTCGCCCGCGCGCAGCAGCGCCGCCTGTCGGTGCTGATGCTCGACATCGACCACTTCAAGGGGATCAACGACACCTGGGGGCATACCATCGGCGACCGGGTGATCGTCGAGTTGACGCTGGTGTTGCGGGCCGCGCTGCGCAAGAGTACTGTGATCGGCCGTCTGGGCGGCGAGGAGTTCGCCGTGCTGCTGCCCGAGGCCGATGCACAACGTGCCTTGCAGGCGGCGGAGCGTATGCTCGTCGCGATCAACGGCGCGAGCGTCCCGGGTAACGGAACGAATGGGAACGCTCCAGTGCGCTTTTCCGCCAGCATCGGTGTCGCCAGCCTCGGTCCGGACGACGCCGATTTCAGTACCCTGCTGCAACGCGCCGACCGCGCGCTTTATGCAGCCAAACAAGGCGGCCGCAATCGCGTGGCCGTGCTGTGATTTCCACCCTTGTCGGCTGATCCCGACTGAAGACATAAACCACCACCGCAATGGGCAAGAGCCGACTCGAAGCATTCAGCGATGGCGTGATCGCCATCATCATCACGATCATGGTGCTCGAGATGAAAGCGCCGCACGGCAGCGAACTGGCGGACCTGCTGCCGGTCGCGCCGACGTTCCTCACCTACATCCTCAGCTATGTCTATGTCGGCCTGTACTGGAACAACCACCATCATCTTTTCCAGGTGGTCCAGAAGGTGTCCGGCGGGGTCCTGTGGGCCAACCTGCACCTGTTGTTCTGGCTGTCGCTGATTCCGTTCGTGACGCACTGGCTCGGCGAGAACCACTTCACCGCCTGGCCGACGGCGCTCTACGGCGTGGTGCTGTGCATGGCCGCCATTGCCCACTACATTCTGTCGAGAACCTTGTTGGCGGTGCACGACGGCGGCAACAAGAAGCTCGCCGACGCCCTCGGGCGCGACTACAAGGGCAAGCTGTCCGTGGTGGTCTACGCCGTGGCCATCGGACTGGCGTTCGTGGTGCCAGCGGTCTCGCTGGCGCTGTACGCGCTCATGGCCGCCGTTTGGCTGATTCCGGACCGTCGCATCGAACACGTGATCGAAAAGTGACCCCCTTGGCACGGTGCGCTACGGCAGTCGACGCGCACCGGGTTTTTCCGTAGTATCCGCACCACTATGCAAAACGTAACTTTTGAACTGACGGGCGAATTCGTCGCCCTCAACGACCTACTCAAACTCACCGGCGTCGTCGATTCCGGCGGCGCGGGCAAAGTCATGGTGGCCAACGGCGCAGTCCGTGTCGACGGCCAGCTCGAGACCCGCAAGACCTGCAAGATCCGTGCGGGCCAGACGGTCGCTGTCGATGGCGTGCGTATCCGGGTGAAGGCCGCCTAAAGGGTCCTTGAGGCCCCATAAAGCCCGCATAAGGGCCGCCTACCCCCCGGTTTATCCCACGTGAGCCTGCCCCCGCAGGTCGCTATACTTGAAAGCGATTTTGGCGTGTCAGCCCCAGTCACCCCCGACAATGATTGCAGGACGTCCGAGGAGGCCCTTGCGATGGTCGTGCCCGGTTCACCGTCCGCCACAGGCGCCACACCGGCACCGGGACGCGAAGCGCTGCTCGAAGCTCTCGACCGGTCGCTGGGCACGCTTACGCTCACGCCGGACGGCCTCGTCGCCGACGTCAACGACAAGTTTCTCGGAGTCTTCGGCTACACGCGCGATCAACTGATCGGCAAGCCGCACGCCATGCTGTGCGACCCGGCCGACCCGACGTGCGGCGACGCCCTCGCGCAAGTGCTCATCACGCGGCGCTCGCACACCGATCAGGTCCGCCGCCTTCGCCACGACGGCAGCACCGTGTGGCTCGAAGCCACCTACAACCCCATCTTCGACGATGACGGCAAGCTCGCCTTCGTGATCAAGCTGGCCGTCGACGTCACGGCCCGCGTGGCGCGTCAGGCCGCCGACGATGCCCGTCTGCATCTGCTGTCGCTCGGCGTCGACGAAACAGACAACGCAGTCCTCATCACCGACGCCCAGAGCCGCGTCTGTTACGTAAATGCTGGGTTCACCCGCATGCTCGGCTATGCGGCAAGCGAGGTCGTCGGTCAGTCGGTGACCGCCTCGTCCGGCGAAAGTCCGATGGACGAATTCGCGAGCGGCGCGGCGGCGGTCGAGGTCAAACAAGCCCTCTCCGGATGCCTCGTGCCCGCGCGCGACGGCCGCAGTTGCCATTGCGAAGTGCTGGTGCGCACCGCGCAGCGTCAACCGCTGTGGGTCTCCGTCGTGACGAACCCGATTCTCGATGCACAGGGCAAGCTCGTGAACGCGGTGGTGCTGTTCACGGACATCACGCAATCGAAGATTCAGGAAGTGTTGCAGCACAAGGCGCTGGCCGCGATGGTGCGCGATGCGCCGCTCGTCGAAGTGCTCACGCTCGTGTGCCGCGAACTGGAGCAGATTGCGCCCGAAGTCATGGCCTCGGTTGTGCGCGTGGATGCCGAAGGCAAGCTGCGTCCGCAAGCCGGGCCCAGTCTGCCCGCGCAATATCACAAGACCATCGATGGCATCGCCATCGGCCCGAACGTGGGCACGTGCGGTACAGCGGCATTTCTGGCCCGGCCGGTGATCGTGACCGACATTGCCAACGATCCCCGCTGGGCCGACTACCGAGAGATGGCGACTGAGTATGGGCTGGCGGCGTCGTGGGCCATGCCGATCATCGCAAACGATGGCCGGGTACTCGGGGTGCTCGCGTTCTATTACCGTACCGCACGCGGCCCGGACGCCCTGCACGAGCGGCTGGTCGACGTCTGCGTGCATCTGTGCAAACTCGCCTTCGAGCGCGACGAATCGCGTACGCGCATCCGTCAACTGGCGTTCTCCGACAGCCTGACGGGATTGCCCAATCGCAGCATGCTCGGCGTGCTCGCCGCACAGGCCATCGCGAGTGCGTCGGAGCTGAACACGCGCATGGCGGTCATCTTCATCGATCTGGATCGCTTCAAGCAGGTCAACGATTCGCTCGGCCATCAGGCGGGCGACGTCTTGCTGCGAACGATTGCCCAGCGCCTGCGCCGTTCGCTGCGCGGCGCGGACATCGTGGCGCGACTCTCGGGCGACGAGTTCGTCGCCGTGCTCACGGAATGCGACCCGGAACGGCTCGACATCGCCATCGAGCGCATGCGCACGGCACTCACCGCCCCATGTCAGGTCGACGGCGTGACGCTCGTGCCGTCGGGCAGCTTCGGCATCAGCCTATATCCGAATCACGGACGGGAATTCGACATCCTCCTGCAACGCGCGGACATGGCGATGTATCAGGCGAAGATGACGAGCCCGGGGAGCGTGCGCTTTTACCACGAGGACATGAACGTCCACGCGCAGGAACGGCTGGAGCTGGAGACCGCCATGCGCGACGCGCTACGTCTGGGCAAGTTGCAGCTGTTCTATCAGCCGCAGATCAATCTGCTCGACGAGTCGGTGTACGGCGCAGAAGCCCTCTCGCGCTGGACGCACCCGCAGTACGGCGAAGTGCCGCCGTCACGCTTCATTGCGCTGGCCGAGGAATGCGGTCTCATTGGCGAGTTGGGCACGTGGACGCTGCGCGAATCGTGCCGTCAACTGGCCGACTGGCGCCGACGCGGCGTCGGCATCGGCAACGTGTCGGTCAATCTGTCGCCGACCAACTTCCACGATCACGATCTGCCGCACACGATTGCCGAAGCGCTGGCCGATCACGAACTACCGCCGTCGTGCCTGGCCATCGAGATCACGGAAAGCGTGCTGATGGATCACAACCCCAGCACGCTGCGCATCATCGAGGAAGTCCACAACCTGGGCGTGCGCCTGTCGATGGACGACTTCGGCACCGGGTATTCGAGTCTCGGCTATCTGCGCCGACTGCCGGTCTCGGAACTGAAACTCGACCGCAGCTTCGTGCACGACATTGCGCGCGACGAAACAGTGCGTGCGCTGACCAACGCGATCATCAGCATCGGCCGCAATCTGCACCTCACCGTGGTGGCCGAAGGGGTGGAAGACGAAGCCCAGCGAGACTTGCTGGTCGCACAGGGCTATCGCGTGGCACAGGGGTACCTGTTCTCCCCCGCGCTGAGTGCTGGCGATCTGGAGCGCTGGCTCGAACGCTGGTCCGCGCAACGACGCTCGCCCGACCCTGTTCAATCCTGAATCAAGGCGCCAGCCCCAATTCCATCTGATGCAGGGCCGTTTCGATGGCCTGGCTCTGCTCGCCGTTGAGCGCATCGGCCGAAACGCTCGTCTCGCGACGATAGATCATCTCGCCGTAGATGTTCGCCAACACGCGCGCTGCCGGACACAACGACAGGTTGCTGTCTGCGGCCTGATGACTGGTCCAGTAGTTGATCGCCTGCTCGATGTCGGCGATGGAATAGTTGGCTTTCATGAGATGTCGTGTCTCGCCGTGGAGTGGAATACTGTAATTATATACAGTATTCGAAGAGTCGGAGAATGGCCCCATCCCGGACCCATTGACGTCAATTCTCAGGCGCACGTTTCGGAACTGCAACACTTGATGCTCGACATCGGATGTCGTGCCGCTAACGCGCGCCAACAATCCACGCAAAATCATCCACTTAGCAACTCCGGCACGATATTGGCTTAAGGCAGAGGAAACGCCGCGCAACGTCCCTGCCGTTCGCAACGCGCCCCCTCACGATTGCCCCGACGGAGCCCATCATGCCGCCGAGACACGTCACACCCTGCACGCGCGTTTGTCCCTTGGATCACGAGAGACGGCGTCGCGCAGACATCCTCCGATGGCTCACGCTGCTGGCGATCGGTCTGCTGGCCACGATGGCCGCCCCGCACGTCCATGCGCAATCGATGCCACCGGCCACCGCGAAACCCGCCGATGCGTTTCACCAGCCTTGCGTCGCCGTCCGGGCCGTACCGAACGAAGCAGCACGTGACGTTTCGGGCGCAGCGAGGGCCTTCGTCTTCATCTCGCGCGTGCGCACACCGCACAAACAGTACGTCGATCTGGACGATCGCTGCGCGACCCCGCCAGCGTTCGCACCGACGCGCGACGTTGACTCGACCTCCGTCTGGTATGTCGACGCCCCCGCCGCTGGTGTGCATGCACCGTCGCGTCATCCGGGGGCACTGACCTTGCACGGCGCGACGTCCTGAGCGACGGGCCGCCGCGTTTGTTATGCTGCGACTTTCGCGCGTCGGTTGTGCATGTGTTTCCGCACGTCGCCCTCGCGCTTCCTGATTCTCCCAATACGCAATGTCCGCCAAGATTCCCGAGCCCCAGAAGACCTCCGCCAACGCCACGGGTAACGCCCGCAACAAACCGGCAGCCGACGTGAAGCCGCCCCCGCCGGGCGCCATTCCGCTGGCGTGGGTTGGGCTGCTCGCAGCGGTTGCCTGGGTGCTCAAGAGCCCGAATCCCACTTGGGGCGTCGGCGTGCTATGCCTTTGCGCAGGACTGATCTCCTCGTTCGGCGCTCGTCGTCGTGGACGCGCGCCGTGGCCTGCGTTCTTTACGGGATTGCTGCCGGTCGGCGTCGCGCTGTTCTTCGCGCTGCTCATGCTTCGTCCGCTGCTGCGATGACAGTTCACGTGCGGGTCACGGCAATGACACCTGCCGAGATCCGCATCGTCCCCCTTAAGTTACCCACAACTTCTGTGGATAACCCACTGGATAACCTGACACCACCCCCTCGAAACGCCCGTCGTTACACGCTGTCAAGAGGATTGCCCGTTTCGGCATCAGCATTGGACAAATTTTTTGCGCTTGACGTTTTGCGCCGCTTCTGTGCGGAAACGTCACGGGTTTGACACGCGATCGGACGGCGTCGACTACGGGGTCGCAGAGTGAGCAACGAGGGGGCTCGGAGTGGACGCAGAGGGTTCGCAGCCTAAGTGAATCGGCCTATGATGGAGTCATGCGACGCGTCGCAATGCATCTTTTCAGTGACTTTTGGGGAGAACATCTCGTATGACCCAATCCGACAAGCCGTCCGTGAACGACCCTGTGACCGAAGCCGAGCGCGTGCATCTGGATGAGCTGCTAGCACGCCACTCGGTGACCGAAACCGTCGACCGTGCCTCGGTGATCGATCTGATCAACCGTCTGCGCGAGCCGGACGTCAAAACATCCGAGGACCGTGACCGTGTGGTCAAGGAAAGCCGCTTGTGGAAGGAAGTGTCGCACCGCGACACCGCCATGTCCCTCCTGAACTCGCTGGCGCAGATGGCCCCCATCTTCCTTAACCAGATTCACTGGTAACGCCTGCTGCGCCGGCCCCCGCCGGCGCACGCCCCTTGTGTATCCGCTTGCCCAGCCTCTGTCGACCGCCAACGCGTCGGCTATCCCGGTGCTTTCCGATTGATCTGGATTAAGTTCGTGCGCCAACGCGTGCGCCCGAGCGGGACGTTGTCGTGCGCGTGCCTTACAATGCGGGTCGCGCAAGTTTTCCCTGTTGACCCAAGATCATGACCACCACGCTGGACACCCCGACTGAATTCAAGAGCTGGATCTGCCTGATTTGCGGCTGGATCTACAACGAAGCCGAAGGCGCACCGGACGACGGCCTCGCCCCCGGCACCCGCTGGGCTGATGTGCCTGCCGATTGGCGTTGCCCGGAATGTGACGTGTCCAAAGAAGACTTCGCGCTGTCGGAGTTCTGAAGCCGAAAGCCCGGTGGCAGCGTTAAGCCGCAACCGGGTCATTCGACTGGGGAGACGGTGCAACACCCGCCGTTTCAGCGCACTGCAACGGCATTAGTGGTGCCATCCCCATCCACGGCCTCAACCGCGGCCACGCCAGCCACGGTAGTAGCCCCCGCCGTAATACCCGCCCACGCCCACCGTCACGACCGGTGCCGGTGCGACTGCGTAACCCGGCGCGTAGTAGCCCGGGGCATAAGCGTATCCGTTGTCATATGCGCCGCCATATACAGGCGCGCCATACGGCACCGCCACGCAACCTCCCAGCAACATGGCGACGGCAGCGCCGCCTGCCAACATCAGTCTGCGTTTCACGATGATCTCTCCCGCACGAATCGATGGAATCCGGTGCGACGGCGACCGATGTCGTCAATCCAACATCGATCGGTTCACACCTGCTTGATTCGTTAGACAGGGGAGTTCCCGCGAAATGCGGGATGCGTGCACGCTCTTTAGTTACCAAACGTGACATTGGTAACGCCGACGAAATCTGGCCTTCAGAACACCCAGCAACGGTCGCGCCCGGCGCGCTTGGCACGATACAACGCCATGTCTGCGCGCTCGACTATGTTCATCGGCGAATCCGAATCCTGCCACTCCGTAATGCCGAAGCTCGCGGAGAATTGCAGCGGCGGCTCGCTCCCTTCGACCGATTCGCGCTTGCAACGCTCGCGAATCCGATCGGCCACGCGCAGCGCATCGCGTTCGCTCGCGCCCGGCAGCAAGATGGCGAACTCCTCGCCGCCGATGCGTCCGATCAGGTCGTCGCCACGCAACGTCGACGAGCACACCAGCACGAAACGACACAGCACCTGGTCGCCAATGGCGTGTCCATAGGTGTCGTTGATGGTCTTGAAGTGGTCGAGATCGGCGACGATGAGACTCATCGGCTCGTTCTTGCGCTGCGCGGCCTCCAGCAGTTGTTCGAAGCGATGGAAGAAGTAACGACGGGTCAGGCTACCCGTGAGTTCGTCGTAGCTGGCTTCGAACGCCAATTGGTTGTTCGCCGCGCGCAACTCCTCGTTCGACTGACGCATCTCATGGTGCTGCGTCCGCTCGCGCCAATACGTCCAAGCGACCAGCGCCACGATGATCGCGCCCCCCAGATACAGCAGGAAGCACAGCGCTAGATCCTTGGCGTGCTGACGCGTGAGGGCGTCCCACGCATCGACACCCTCCACCGCGTAGACGATCAGATCGTTGCTCGCGCTCGGGCGCGACGAAATCACGAACGGCTTGCGCAGATCGTTGAACTCCGACATCCGGTCCAGCAACTCCTGCGGCACCCAGGCGTTCGAGCGGCCCGGCGCACGTTTGAATTGCGAAATCGGCATGCGCGCGAAATCGTTGCGCTGATAAAGCGCTTGCCGCTCGGCGTCGGGGAGCGATCCGAGCTTGCCGTCGATCATGAAGCTGTTTTCGAAGCGCGGGTCGTTGGCCATGATGACGACGCCGTTGCCGTCCGTCACGAACGACTCGCCGCTGCCGACCCAGTGGCGCAGACGGGTCAGCCCGATCTTGGTCATGATCACACCGATCAGCAATCCGTCGCGGTACATCGGCGCGCTGAAATAAAGCCCCGGCGCCTGACGCTCCCAACCCGACGCGTAGCGCTCGAAACGGTCGCCGAGCAGCGCGTTCGTGACATAGGGCATGTCGGCCACAGATTCGCCGAGCGGTGACGGGGTATCCCGGTAGTTGCTGGCGGCGACACACACGCCGCTCGCGTCGATCACCCACACGCGGTCGACGCCGAAGTAGCTTTGTGCGCCGCGCAGGAATTCGTTCGCGCGCTCGACGACATCCGCCGCAGCCGGTTTGCCACCCACTGCGGGCACGACATCGCGCAGCAAGTCGACATCGGCCAGCGTCGACGGAATCGCGCGCACCATCGACAAATCCGTGTTGATGGCGTGCACCATGCCGTCGGCGACGCGGTCGGCAACGATTTGCCCGGCGTCGACGCTTTGCGCAAGCTTATCGCCCACCAGCGACGTGGCAGTGCGGTCCGCCGCAACCCAGCAGGCGACCAGCACGCCGACCGAGACACAGGCGGCATAAAGCCAATGCCTTATCCTCATCCGAAAATCAAACGCTCGTTCTAATATTTTTCACTTGTTACGTTGGCAAAGTTCCCGCTTCAATCGACATCGCGCTTCTGTCTTTTCCCCGGACAGAACTTCTGGTCGCGACCGGCATTCGTTGTGCCAGCGAATTCCCGCCAATTCTGGTCTGCGCGTCAAACTCTTTCCCTCGTTTCCCGACCCTCGGCTTGTCGCGCCCCGCGCCTTCGGATCCCTGCTGCCACGCCATTGTCTACCCCAACAATGGCAGGCCGTTGACAGCCCGCGCTCCCTACCCCGGTCTACTGCCGGTTGGGGCGCACGGCCATCCGTTCATGCGTTTCGGAATCATCGCGAGAACTCGATGATTCTATAGTACTCCGACGATCCTGCCGTACGAAAACCATCTGATAGCCGATTTATTATGCATAGCTATTTAACCTATTAACTAGCTCGTTTTTGTGTTTCTCAATTACGTCGCCTTTATTGGCAAATACCGAATCGGGCAATTAGCAAATCCAGCTGTTCGATTTCTACCGGCCGGGAAAACAAATAGCCCTGTGCACTGAGCGGTACAAAATGACGAAGCCAATCGAGCTGACGCTCGTTTTCCACCCCTTCGACAATCAGATCGATGCCCAGCGAGCGCGCAATATTGACGATGTTCGAAATCATGAGACACGACCGTGACGAATCGGGAATCGATTCGACAAACGATCGGTCGACCTTGAGCGTATCGACGGGGAAGCGCGTCAGATAGGACAACGACGAGTAGCCCGTGCCGAAATCGTCCAGTGCAATGCGCAAACCCGCGCGTTTGAACTGCTCGATCTTC
Organism: Pandoraea sp. NPDC090278; assembly: GCF_044772185.1. NCBI lineage: Bacteria > Pseudomonadati > Pseudomonadota > Betaproteobacteria > Burkholderiales > Burkholderiaceae > Pandoraea > Pandoraea sp. NPDC090278. The sequence goes on from NZ_JBIVYJ010000001.1 coordinate 1,804,921, forward strand.
ATTTCCACAAGCGCCGGGTTCTTCACCATCACCGATTCGGTGATTTCCAGTTCCAGACGATGAGGCTCGATCGCGTACTCCTTCACGAGACGCTCAACGAGTTCGCCGATGTCACCTCGCCAGAACTGCACGGACGAGACATTCACCGCCAATCGCAACGCCCCCATCGGTGTACCGCGCCATGCCACGAGTTGGCGACAGGCTTGCGTGAGCGCGAATTCGCCGATGGCCACGATTTGCCCGGTCGTCTCCGCCAGCGGAATGAACTCGCCCGCGCTGAGAATGCCGCGCTCCGGATGACGCCAGCGAATCAGCGCTTCCATGCCACAGACGCAATCGCTGCCTAGCGAGATGATCGGCTGATAGGCCAGGAAGAACTCGCCATTGGCCAGCGCCTGCTCCATCTGACGCTCCCACACGACAAGCTGGTGCGCCTGATGCGTCATTTGCTGCGAATAGACTCGCACGACGCTCTTGCCCGCCTCTTTCGCGGCATACATGGCCAGATCCGCTTTCTTGATGAGATCCGCCTCGGTCTCTTCCGGCTGCGACCAGAACGTCACCCCGATGCTGGCGTGCAACGCGAACGACGTGCCGTCGGCCACCATCGGCGACTTGAGCGCAGCCAGCAGTGTCTCCCCCAGCGGTTCGGCCTGATCGGGTGCACCGTCCCCTTCGAGCAACACCATGAACTCGTCGCCCGCGAAGCGCGCGAGCATCGCCCCGACTGGCATGCGCGGAATGAACCGCTCCGAGACCTGACGGATGATTTCGTCGCCCTGCGAATGACCGAGCGTGTCGTTCACGCTCTTGAAGTTATCGAGATCGATGTGCAGCAGCGCGACCTTACCGAGCTGATCAGGTGCGGACAATGCCCGGCGCAGCGACTCCATTAGCGCGTAACGATTCGGCAGGCCAGTCAGCGCGTCGTATGAGATCAGGCGCGTGAGCTGCTGATCACGGCCAATCAGACGCTGCATCAGGTACGCAATGAGCGCGAAGAAGACGACAAGCGCCACCGAGATAAACGTCGCCATCGTCAGATAGACGCGTTCCACGTGACGATATTCGGACAATTCCTCGTCCATCGACAATCCCACCTGCACGGCTAACGGATAGTCGCGCAAATGCCGATATGCGACGATGCGCTCGACGCCATCGATCGGATCGCGCTGCACACCGGAGCTGCGTTGCTCTGCCGTGAACGGCGGCAACTCGCCGGTGCCGGTGATGGCAACGCTCGCCCCGGTACTGCGCGCGAGCAGCGCGCCGTCGTCGGCAATCACTGCGATCTGGCCGTACTGGCCAAGCACGGCATTCGTATAAAAGTCGGAGGTAAAGTAACTTGGCTCCTGCGAGACGACGACAACGCCCGCGAAAGAGCCGTCAGGATGATTCAGGCGACGGCTGAACTGGAGCACCCACTTGCGCGACACACGTCCGAATACCGGATGGCTGATGTAGAGGCCATCGCTCTCGTCGTCGAGATGCACACGGAAATGCTCGCGATCGGCGATGCTCACGCCCGCGCCGCCCGGCATCGTGGCGGCCACCACGATGCCGTTGGCATCGGTCACGCTCACGAGCACCATGAAGCGTTCGGCGACAATCCCCTCGGTCAGCGTCTGCTTCAGATCGAAGTCGCCGTGGCGGCGCTCGTACTCGTATTTCACGAAGCGGGTGATCTGGTCGACCTGGCGAATCGCGCGCAGCGTCTGTTGTTCAAGCGCTGTCGCGACGGTCGAGGCGGAGGCCGCCGTGTCGCGCAGAATGGCTTTGTGCTCGATAGAGATGCGCCAAAGCACCGCTGTCCACAGAAGGACAAGGATCAGAAAACCGAAAATCAGGATTGCGACGATAGAGCGATAGGAAGTCGCCCAACGCCCGCGTCGCGCTCCCGTCATGCTCGGTTCCGCCATAGGTCGAGATCCTTTCAGCCTTCGCGCCCCCGCGCGAAAAGGTCGGTGTTGGCCCGGTTTTCAAGAGGATCCAGGGACGCCGCTGACGGGCGTCATAGTTTCCGGCAAGTGTAAGGCAATCCCAGCGCCCCCGGAAGTCGTTCCGCGTCGTCTCAATCCGGGGATGTATGGAGTTCATCCGGCCAGACGAGCGCGCCCCCGCCTTGCAGCGTGCCATATCTCGGATTACGGAAGTTTCGGCCACCGCCGTATTAGGAGAATCCCGAAGTCGGGCGGGCGGTGGTGAAGCGGGAGATCGGAAGTGCGGGGACCGCTCAGGACTTCAGCAGGTCGATGACGGATTCGAGACGGCGACGCAGATCGCCGACATCGAGTGCAGCGTCGCCCGGTTCGCCTGAGCTCGGCGTATCCACCTGAGCGCCAGTGGCACCCGAAGCGCGCGCGCCACGCGGCGTGTCGGCTTCGAGACGATTGCGTGCACCGTTGATCGTAAAGCCCTGCTCATAGAGCAGCTCCCGGATACGCCGGATCAGCAGGACTTCGTGATGTTGGTAGTACCGCCGGTTGCCGCGTCGCTTGACCGGACGCAGTTGCGTAAACTCTTGCTCCCAATAGCGCAGCACATGCGGTTTGACACCACATAGCTCGCTGACCTCACCGATGGTGAAGTAACGCTTGGCGGGAATCGGCGGCAAGGCAACGTGATCCATCGCGGCGTTAGCGGAATGGGACGACGGTTAAATTGCGGACGAAAAACCAACGGCCGCCACAGAATGCGGCGGCCGGGGGAATTACTTGCTCAGTACGCCGGACTCGACCATCGTCTTGAGCTTCTGGCTGGCGTGGAAAGTCACGACACGGCGCGCGGCAATCGGAATCGCTTCGCCCGTCTTCGGATTCCGACCCGGGCGCTGCGGCTTGTCGCGCAACTGGAAGTTACCGAAGCCGGAGAGCTTGACGCTGTCGCCCGATTCGAGCGCGTCGCGGATCGACTCGAAGAACGCTTCGACCATATCCTTCGCTTCGCGCTTGTTCAGACCCACATGCTCGAACAGCAACTCGGCCAGTTCGGCCTTGGTCAGCGTCGGCGCCTCGGTCGAGACCTCGTTCACTTCGCCGCGACCCAACGCAATGCGCTGCGCCGCGAGCATGGCTTCAAATTCACCAGGATTCATTTCGTTCATACGTCCCACGCGATGGCGATGACAGTGCGATAACCCACTCGCACCCGGATTCTTTTACTGAGTTTTAAGCGCGCAAACGTGCGCCGAACCCTTCTACCCGTTGTACCAGTGCGTTAATGGCGCCCTGGACCGTCTCGTCCTGCAACGTACCCGAGGGGTCTTGCAGAGTAACACGAAACGCCACGCTTTTGTCCTGGGCTCCCAGGGAGCCCGAAGCCGCGCCCGCCTTGGGCCGGAACTCGTCGAACAGGCGCACCGACTGCACCACGCTGCATGCCGGATCGTCATGACGCGCAGCCAGCATCGCATCGAGCAACACCTGAACCGGCTGTGCCTGATCGACCACCAATGCGAGGTCACGCGTGACCGGCGGGAACTTCGAGATGTCCTCGTAGCTCGCGACGTCACGACCGAACAGTGCCTCTGCCTCGATCTCGAACAGCACCGGCGCCTGCGGCAGGTCGTACTTCTGCTGCCAGCGCGGATGCAGCTCGCCGATGAAACCGACGCGCTTGCCGTCCACTTCGATCGCTGCGCTGCGTCCCGGATGCAACGCCGGATGCTCAGCCTTCACAAAACGCGCCGCGCGCGGTGCCAGCAGTGCTTCGAGGTCGCCCTTCACGTCGAAGAAGTCGACCTGACGCGCCGCCGCGCCCCACTGCTCTTCGAGCACGGGACCGTAAGCCAGTGCCGCCACGGTCAGCGGCTGACGATACCCACCCACGCTCAGTTCGCCGGACGCCACCGTGTTGTCACGGTGATAGGTGCGACCGATTTCGAACACGCGAACGCGCGATGCTTTGCGATTCAGGTTGTAACGCGCCGTCGCGATCAGGCTGCCGATGAGCGTCGAGCGCATCACGGCGAGGTGACTCGCAATCGGGTTCAGCAACTTTATCGGATTGTCGTTGCCCGCAAAGTCGGCTTCCCATTCCACGTCGACGAAGCTGAAACCGACGGTCTCGTGATAGTCGCGCGCGGCCACGGCGTGGCGCACGGCATGCTGCGAACGACGGCTTTCCTGCGTCGGACGCATTTCGCTCGCGGCCACCGGCGGATTGGCCGGAATGCGGTCGAAACCGTAAATGCGTGCGATCTCTTCGATCAGATCCTCTTCGATCTCGATATCGAAACGGTACGACGGCGGCGTGACTTCGAACACGCCATCCGTCAGCGTGAACGGCAGGCCAAGACGCGTGAAGATCGCGCTCATTTCCTGCTCGGTGACCGGCACGCCAAGAATCTTGACGGCACGGGCCACACGCATCTTCACCGGCTGACGCTCGGGCAGCTTCGCGACCTGGTCTTCCAGCGGACCGGCCTGACCACCGCAGATGTCGAGGACCAGTTGCGTGGCACGCTCAAGCGCGCGCACGTTGCCAGCGAAGTCGACGCCGCGCTCGAAGCGGTGCGACGCATCGCTGGCGAAGTTGTACTTGCGAGCACGCCCCTGAATGGCTTGCGGGAAGAAGAACGCACCTTCGAGGAAGATGTTTTGCGTCTCGAGACCTGCCTTCGTCGAATCGCCGCCCATGATGCCCGCGAGGCCGATCGGGCCGCTGGCGTCGGTGATGGCGAGGGTCGTCTCGTCAAGCGTGACCGTCTGCTCGTTGAGCAACTTGAGCGTCTCGCCCGCGCGGCCAAAGCGCACGTCGATCCCGCCTTGCAGACGATTCAGATCATAGACGTGCAGCGGCTGACCCAGTTCGAGCATCACATAGTTGGTGATGTCGACGAGCGCCGAGATGCTGCGCTGACCGGCGCGCTCGAGGCGCTCCACCATCCAGCGCGGCGACGGTGCCGCAGCGTTCACGTTGCGGATGATGCGGCCACCGAAGCGGCCGCAACCGTCCGGCGAGCTGATGCGCACCGGCAGCGTGTCGGCGATGGTCGACGTCTGTGCGCCCTGCCCCGGCAAATCCTTGAGCGGTGCACCGGTGATCGCCGCGACTTCGCGGGCAACGCCGAGCAGCGACAAGCAGTCAGCCTTGTTCGGGGTGAGCTTGACGACGAAAACCGTGTCGTCGAGATCGAGATACTCACGGATGTTCATGCCGACCGGTGCGTCTTCCGGCAGGATCATCAGTCCGGCGTGATCTTCCGAGAGCTTCAGCTCACGGGCCGAGCACAGCATGCCGAAGCTTTGCACGCCACGCAGCTTGCCGATCTTGATCTGGAACGGTGCACCGCCCGCTTCGGCCGGCGGCAAAACCGCACCGACGGTAGCGCAAGGCACCTTGATACCCGGCGCCACGTTCGGTGCGCCGCACACGATGGTGAGCGTCTCGCCAGTACCGGCATCGACCTGGCAGACGTTCAGACGGTCGGCATCCGGGTGACGGGCGACTTCGAGCACCTTGGCCACGACCACGCCGGTAAACGGCGGGGCGACGGGATCGGTTTCCTCGACTTCGAGCCCGGACATCGTCAGGGCATGCGCCAACGCGTCCGTCGACAAATCCGGGTCGACCAGGGTACGCAGCCACGATTCAGAGAATTGCATGGATCAGTTCGCTCGCAGTTAAGTCTTCACTTCCGAAAGCCCGGCGGCAGCGACTTCGCGCGCCTGCCAGGGCTACCGGCATCGATTACATGAATTGGCGCAGGAAGCGCAGATCGTTCTCATAGAACAGACGCAGGTCCTGCACGCCGTAGCGCAGCATCGTCAGACGCTCCAGGCCGGAGCCAAACGCGAAACCGATGTAGCGCTCGGGGTCGAGACCCATATTACGGACCACTGACGGGTGCACCTGCCCCGATCCCGAAATCTCCAGCCACTTGCCGGCGTTCTTGCCGGTCTCGAACTGCATATCGATTTCGGCGGACGGCTCCGTGAACGGGAAGTACGACGGGCGGAAACGCACCTGAATGTCGTCGCGCTCAAAGAACTTGCGCAGGAAGTCGGTGTACACGCCCTTCAGGTCGGCGAAGCTGATGTCTTCGGCGATCCACAGGCCCTCGACCTGGTGGAACATCGGCGAGTGCGTAGCATCGGAGTCGACACGATACGTACGTCCCGGCGCGATCACTTTGATCGGCGGCTTGTTCATGCGCGCATAGCGCACCTGCATCGGGCTCGTGTGCGTGCGCAGCAGCAACGGCTTGCCCGCATCGTCATTGCCTTCGACGTAGAAGGTGTCCTGCATCGAACGCGCCGGATGGTTCTCGGGGCTGTTCAGGGCAGTGAAGTTGAACCAGTCGGTTTCGATCTCGGGGCCGTCGGCCACGTCGAATCCGATGGAACGGAAAATCTGTTCAACGCGCTCCCAGGTGGTGAGCACGGGGTGCAGACTGCCAGCGCCCAGGCCTCGGCCGGGCAGCGTGACGTCGATAGCCTCAGCGGACAGGCGCGCATCGAGCAGCGCGTCGGCCATGGCCTGGCGGCGCGCCTGCAGAGCGCCTTCGATCTGTTGCTTGGCCGCGTTGATCCGCGCGCCTTCGGTCTTGCGCGTTTCGGGATCAAGCTTGCCGAGGCCCTTGAGCAACTCGGTCAGTTGGCCGGTCTTGCCGAGAAAGCGGGCTTTCTCGTTTTCCAGCGCGGCGGCGTCGGGAGCGGCGGCGAACGCACGCTGCGCTTCGCTGACGATAAGTTCCAGATCCATATGCTACAGACTCAAGTTAGGCGGTCGGAATGGCCGCGTGTACCAGCGAAAACAAGCGGAAAGGCAAGCGAAAAACAAAAGGGGGCTCCGATGAGAGCCCCCTCTTGGCGAACGGCGCGCAATAAAACGCGCTATACGCTAACTACAGCTTAGGCTGCGACGGCGGCTTTCACCTGAGCGACAATCGCGGCAAATGCCGGCTTGTCGTTGATGGCCATGTCGGACAGCACCTTGCGGTCGAGTTCGATCGAGGCCTTCTTCAGACCAGCGATGAACACGCTGTAGGTCATACCGTGCTGACGCACACCTGCATTGATACGCGCAATCCACAAGGCGCGGAACACGCGCTTCTTGTTACGGCGATCGCGGTAGGCGTATTGCCCAGCGCGCATGACCGCTTGCTTGGCGATGCGGAAGACGTTATTGCGGCGGCCGCGGAAACCCTTGGCTGCTGCGATGACTTTCTTATGGCGGGCCCGTGCGGTGACCCCACGTTTGACTCGAGGCATGTTTCTCTCCTATCTAAGTCGGGGTTTAAGCGAAGGGCAGCATTGCGCGTACGGAGTTCAGATCAGACTCATGAACGCCGACGGCACCGCGCAGGTGACGCTTATTCTTGGTGGTCTTCTTCGTCAAAATGTGACGCTTGAAGGCCTGACCACGCTTGACGGTACCGCCAGGACGCACGCGAAAGCGCTTCTTGGCACCGCTCTTGGTTTTCATCTTAGGCATGAAAAACTCCAGGGTTTTTAACATGATCACAGGTGTGACGCCAAAATCGCGCCCCTTTTAGAACCTGAGACCACTTATTTTCAGGGCCGAACTGCACCCTGTATTACTGCCGTGCCCCTAATGAGGCGACGGCGGCAATTCCTTGCTGCCCGGCGGCGTCGTTCGACACCGCCACGGCATTATTTCTTCTTCGGCGCGATGACCATGATCATCTGACGGCCTTCCATCTTCGGCATCTGTTCCGGCTGGCCGAACTCTTCGAGATCGGACTTCAGACGCTCCAGCATACGCGCGCCGATTTCCTGGTGAGCCATCTCACGACCGCGGAAACGCAGCGTAATCTTGGTCTTATCGCCGTCTTCGAGGAAACGCTTCAGCATGCGCAACTTGACGTTGTAGTCACCGTCGTCGGTGCCAGGTCGGAATTTGACTTCCTTGGTCTGGATAATCCGCTGCTTCTGCTTGTTCTCGTGCGCTTTCTTCTGTTCCGAATACTTGAATTTGCCGTAGTCCATCAGCTTGCAAACCGGCGGATTCGCGGTCGGTGCAATTTCCACCAGATCGACGTCAGCCTCTTCGGACAGGCGGAAAGCCTCTGCCAGCTTCACAATACCAAGCGGCTCGTTGTCAACGCCAGTTAGACGCACTTCGGGCGCAGTAATCTCGCCGTTGATGCGATGCGACTTATCGGTAGCGATGTTGCTTATCCTCGAAAAAAGTCAAAAATTTAGCCGCGCTGTCCGACAGGCGTTATTGGAACGATGCGCATTCTTGCGCAAGACGTTCGATGAGCGCGTCAACGGGCATCACACCCAGATCCACGCCGCCACGGGCACGCACGGCTACCGTACTTCCCTCCTGCTCTTTGTCCCCCACTACCACGAGATAGGGAACTTTCTGCAGAGAGTGCTCGCGTATTTTATAGCTAATTTTCTCGTTGCGCAAATCGCTCCGAGCCCTAAGCCCTTGTTCTTTCAACTTTTTCGTCACTTCCTGGGCGTAATCGGCCGTTTTTTCCGAGACATTCATCACGATCACCTGCTCCGGCGCCAGCCAGACAGGCAATGCACCAGCATGGTGCTCAATCAGAATCCCGATGAAACGCTCCAGCGAGCCAAGGATTGCGCGGTGAAGCATGACCGGACGCTTACGGCTGTTGTCTTCGGCCACATACTCGGCGTCCAGGCGCTCCGGCATCGAGAAATCGACCTGCATCGTGCCACATTGCCACTGACGGCCGAGCGCATCCTTGAGCGTGTACTCGATCTTCGGGCCGTAGAAGGCGCCGTCGCCCTCCGCGATCACGAATTCGCAGCCCGAACGGCGCAGCGATTCCATCAGCGCGAATTCGGCCTTATCCCAATTTTCGTCCGACCCGACACGATGCTCAGGGCGCGTTGCGACCTTGTAAATCATGTCCGTGAAGCCGAAATCCTTATAGACCGCGTGCAGCAGCGCCGTGTAGTTCACGCACTCGTCGAGGATCTGGTCTTCCGTACAGAAGATGTGACCGTCGTCCTGCGTGAAGCCACGCACGCGCATCAGACCATGCAGACCACCCGACGGCTCATTACGATGGCACTGACCGAACTCGCCGTAACGCAGCGGCAGATCGCGGTAGCTGTGCAGCGCCGAGTTGAAAATCAGGACGTGCCCCGGACAGTTCATCGGCTTGAGTGCGTAGGCACGGTTTTCCGATTCCGTCGTGAACATGTTGTCCTTGTAGTTCTCCCAGTGTCCCGACTTTTCCCACAGCGAGCGGTCGAGAATCTGCGGACCCTTTACTTCCTGGTAGCCGTTGTTACGGTAGACGCGGCGCATGTATTGCTCGACCTGCTGCCAGAGCGTCCAGCCCTTCGGGTGCCAGAAGATGAGACCCGGCGCTTCTTCCTGCATATGGAAGAAGTCGAGCGCGCGGCCGAGCTTGCGGTGATCGCGCTTTTCGGCTTCTTCGAGCATGTGCAGATACGCGTCCTGGTCTTCCTTCTTCGTCCAGGCCGTGCCGTAAATGCGCTGAAGCTGCTCGTTCTTCGCGTCGCCGCGCCAGTAGGCGCCAGCCACCTTCATCAGCTTGAAGACTTTGAGCTTGCCCGTCGACGGGACGTGCGGACCACGGCACAGATCGACGAACTTGCCTTCGCGGTACAGACCGATTTCGTCCGTAGCCGGGATCGATTCGATGATTTCGGCCTTGTACTTCTCGCCCATCGACAGGAACAGACGCACAGCGTCGTCGCGCGACAGCACTTCGCGCGTCACCGGCTCGTCCTTCTTGGCGAGCTCGTGCATCTTCTTCTCGATGGCTTCGAGATCTTCCGGCGTGAAAGCACGATGGAAGGAAAAGTCGTAGTAGAAGCCGTTTTCGATGACCGGACCGATCGTGACCTGCGCCTCGGGGAACAGCTCCTTGACGGCATACGCCAGCAAGTGAGCGGTCGAGTGACGAATGACGTCGAGGCCGTCGGCGTCCTTGTCCGTGACGATGGCGAGACTCACGTCGCGATCGATCAGATAGGACGTATCGACCAGCTTGCCGTCGACGCGGCCCGCCAGGGCAGCCTTGGCCAGACCCGCGCCGATCGAACCGACGACTTGCGCCACCGTCAGCGGGGCTTCGTACTGGCGTTGCGAACCGTCAGGCAAACGTACCGAAATCATGTCGCACTCCCATGCGCAAAAACGTCACGCGCGGCCCACGCCACGCGGCAAACCACGAAAAAAAACGGCCTCGACTGTCGTCGAGGCCGTCTCTTCATTCCTTGCATCCAGACGAAAAACACCCTCGACTTAATGTCGCACCTTCACCACTGTGAAAGTTCGGGCAGTCTTCAACATGAGTGTTTTCCAGCGCCTGTGTCTGCGGGGTTTCGCGGACTGTAATGCATTAAATTTCGTTGGTAGGCTCGATTGGACTCGAACCAACGACCCCCACCATGTCAAGGTGGTGCTCTAACCAGCTGAGCTACGAGCCTACTGCAAGAGAACGAGATTCTAGCAAGGTTTCGGCACATCGCCAAGCGATTATTGTGCCTGCCGACGAAAAACCGCATCAATCAAGGCTTTCGCGCGGGGCCGCGACGTCAGTGGACACGTCGAACTACCTGCGGCGAGCCGTGGGCAATCCCCCCGGGAGAGCCCACCGCCAACAGCCATTTCAACGCCTGCGCGACGACACCACGCCCGTCACGCCATCCAACTGCGCCAGCGCACGCTGCAACTGCCCACCGTCGCGCACCTCGACCGTGAACTGCATGAACGCCTGCGCACCACGCGATTGCGTGCTGACGCCCGTCACGTTGAGCTTCTCCCGCGAAAACACTTCGGAGATGTCGCGTAGCAAACCCTGACGATCCGTCGCTTCGATCTGGATATTGACCGGATAAGCCGCAACGCCACGCCCTTCGAGCACGTCGGACGACCACGCCGTCTGAATCACCCGCTCCGGCGCGCGCGTCTTCATCGACTGGAAACTACTGCAATCCTGACGGTGAATCGACACGCCCTTGCCCCGGGTGACGAAACCCACAATCGGATCCGGCGGTGCGGGGCGGCAGCACTTGGCCAATTGCGTCAGCAAGGCGCCGACACCCACCACCAGCACACCGCTCTTCGCCCCCTGCGCAACGCTCGTGTCGAGACTCTTCTTGGCGACGACCGTGTCGTCGTCCTTCGGCTCGGGCCCCGGCAGATTGCCCGAGAGCGCCTGTTCGACGTGCCGCAGGCTGAATTCGTCTTTGGCAATCGACGCGTAGAGATCGTCCGGCGCGCGAAAACCCAGACGCGCCGCCAACTCCTCAAGGTTGACGGACGTCTTGCCCTCGCGTTGCAGCGTCTTGTCGATGATCGTGCGACCGTGCGCAATCGTCTCTTCGAGGTCGATGGTGTTGAACCACTGACGCACCTTCTGGCGCGCCCGATGGCTCTGCAAATACCCGAGTTGCGAATTGAGCCAGTCCCGCGACGGACCACCCTGCTTGACGGTGACGATCTCGACCGTCTGCCCGTTTTGCAAAGGCGTATTGAGCGGCACCATCGCGCCGTCGACACGCGCGCCGCGACACCGGTGCCCCAGCTCCGAATGCAGGTGATAAGCGAAGTCGACCGGCGTCGCGCCTTGCGGCAGCGCAATCACACGTGCCTGCGGCGTGAGCACATAGATGTGGTCGTCGATCGTCGCGCGCTTGAGCTGCTCCCACGGCTGTACCGCAGCCTCGGCACCCACCGTATCGGCGACATCGTCCTTCCACGCAAGTAACTGACGCAGCCACGCGATCTTCTCGTCGTAAGCGTCGTTCGCCGAAAACGCACCGCCGTAACCCCGTTGCCCGGCTTCCTTGTAGCGCCAGTGCGCCGCAATGCCGTACTCGGCGAAGTGGTGCATTTCGTTCGTGCGAATCTGCACCTCGAACGCACGCCCGTCGTCGCCGATGACGACAGTATGCAGCGACTTGTAGCCGTTCGGCTTCGGCCGCGAAATGTAGTCGTCGAATTCTTTCGGAATCGGTTGCCACAGGTTATGGACAATGCCCAGCACCGTGTAGCAATCCTTGATGTCGTCGACGATCACACGAAACGCGCGTACATCGTAAAGCTCGGCAAAATCGACCGCCTTGCCGCGCATCTTCTTCCAGATGCTGTAGATGTGCTTCGGCCGCCCCGACACTTCGGCCTTGACGCCCGCGAGCGACAGCTCGTCCTGAAGCCGCTGGATCGCCCCTTCGATAAACGTCTGACGCTCGACGCGCTTCTCTTCGAGCAGCTTGGCGATCTGCTTGTACGTGACCGGCTCCAGGAAACGGAACGCGAGGTCTTCAAGCTCCCACTTCAGCTGCCAGATACCGAGCCGATTGGCCAGCGGCGCATAGATTTCCAGCACCTCGTGCGGCATATCTTCGGGCGGCGCCTTTTTCTCGGCCGCATACCAGCGCAGCGATTGCAGACGCGACGCCAGCCGGATCATCACGACACGAATGTCCTGTGCAAACGCCAGCAACATCTTGCGCAGCCCTTCGACCTGCGACTTACGCTCCGCGATGGCGTCGCGATCACGACCATCGACCGGCATCGCTTGCGCGGCACGCGCGCCAGCGCCCGAGAGCCGTTGCAGCTTGCGCACGTCGATCACGAGCGCGGCGACTTCGGCACCGAACTTCTGCGTCAACGTCACTTGTGGATCGGGGAGGAATTCGACGGCCGAAAAGAGCGCCGCCGCCTGGTGCGTCGCCTCGTCCACGCGCAGCGTGTCGAGAATCGCGATCATGCCGCGTGCGTGCGCCATGATCGGTTCGCCGGACGAGAGGACGTGCTCGCCGCAAAGCGTCGCGGCGAATGCGAGTGCGTCGTCCAGAGTAGCGGGCAGTGATGCATCACCCACACCCGGCGTCGGACGCGACTCAGTGGATGTCGGTGCTTGATGTTGGTTCATGTCGGAACACGGGGCGACCGGCGCCCCGGATGTTGCGGGTCGTGCACTCAGCTTTCGCGCTGAGCTGCCACGACCACGATTTCAACAAGCATGGCAGGGTCGGCGAGCAACGCCTGCACCGTAGCACGCGGGGGCGCATTGCCTGCCGGCACCCACTCGTCCCACACCTGATTCATTTCACCGAAGTACTTCATGTCCGAGATAAAGATCTGACAGGACAGAATGAGCGACTTGTCGCTGTTCGCTTCGCCGAGCAGGCGGTCGATGTGTGCGAGCACCTGGCGCGTCTGACCCGCCATATCCTGCGAACGATCATCAGGGGTCTGACCGGCCAGATAGACGGTGCCATTGTGCACAGCCATGTCCGACCAGCGCTTTTCGACGTAGAAACGTTGTACTGCCATGATGTAAGACTCCTCGTGTTCTTCTGACTCTGGACCTACCGCCACGCCACGTCGCACTGACGCGTCTCAGTCGGCATATCCCTCATAAAATCGGCGTGCGATCTCGATCTGATCCGCATGCACAAAGGTCGGCGCGTGTCCCACGCCGGGAATTTCAACGGCGCGCGCGTGTTGCGCGTGCGCCAGCATCTGGTCGAGCGTCGTGCGCGAAAGCAGGTCCGACTGCTCACCTCGCACGATCAATGTCCGCCCCGGGAACGCGGCAAGCGACGCCCAGAGCATGGCCTCTCCTGCCGCGATGGCCTCAGGCGTCACCGCCGAGAAGGCCGCCCCGATCGACGGGTCGTAACGCAGCACATAGCCATCGCCATCCGCCTTGAGCAGCGGCTCGCTCAACGCAAGCCACTCCTGACGAGTATGCGGCCCGAACGCCGACGAGATCGACCAGATGTAATCTGCGCCTTCGTCGATCGATGCAAAACGCTTCGGGATACCAACATACTGCCCGATGCGGGCGAGGGCTGGCGCATCGATATGCGGGCCTACGTCGTTAAGCAACAGGCTACGAATCGGCGTATCCGGCAGACCCGCGAGTCCCATGCCGATGAGGCCACCCATCGACGTACCGAACCAGTCGACGGTCGCGACGCCAAGCCGGGCGATAAGCGTCACCATGTCCGCAACATACTGCGGCACAACGTAACCCGCGGGGTTCAGCAACCAGGACGACTGGCCACGCCCCACCACATCGGGGCACACCACACGGTAGTCGTTTGCGAACGCATTCGCCAGCGCGTCAAAATCGCGACCGCTGCGCGTGAGCCCGTGAACACAGACCAACACACGAGGGTTCTCGGGATCGCCCCACTCGGCATAGGCCATCCGATGCAGTCCGGAAGGACTCAGACACTGAACGTTCGAAAGACGCGGCGTGTGACTCGGCATGGCAGACTCATCGGATCGGTTTCCAGACTCGAATTCTACCGCGCTTGCCGCAAACCGTAAGCTAGAATGAGGTCACTCATGAGCCGCATCAAACCGCAGTTCGCGGGCCACGCTCGTCGACATCGTATTCCTCCCCCACCCTCCTCCCGCACGGAGACGATGCAATGCTGAAAGGAAAAATCGCCCTCGTGACCGGCTCGACCAGCGGCATCGGTCTGGGCATGGCACAGGCGCTCGCGGCACAAGGCGCCACCCTCATCACGAATGGCTTCGGCGATGCAGACGCAGCACGCAAAGCCATTACCGAGGCCGCAGCAAAGGCGGGCCATACAGGCACACAGGTCGGCTATCACGGTGCCGACATGAGCCGTGCAAGCGAGATCGAGGCGATGATGCAATACGCCGAATCGGAGTTCGGCGGCGTAGACATTCTGGTCAACAACGCAGGCATTCAGCACGTCGCGGAAATTCAGGATTTTCCGACGGACAAATGGGACGCGATCATCGCCATCAACCTGACGTCCGCGTTCCACACCACGCGACTTGCCTTGCCCGGTATGCGCACGCGCAACTGGGGACGCATCATCAACATCGCGTCGGTCCACGGACTCGTCGGCTCGGCGGGCAAGTCGGCGTATGTCGCAGCCAAACACGGCATTGTTGGCCTGACGAAGGTCACGGCTCTGGAAAATGCGCAGACCGGCGTGACAGCCAACGCGATCTGCCCGGGCTTCGTGCTCACGCCGCTCGTGCAAAAGCAGGTGGACGACCGCGCCGCCCGTGACAAGCTGTCAGGGGATGAAGCCAAGCGCTCGCTGCTCGGCGAGAAGCAACCTTCCGGCGAGTTCGTCACGCCCGAGCAGCTCGGGGCGCTCGCCGTGTTCCTTTGCAGCGATGCCGCCGCTCAAGTGCGCGGTGCCGCATGGAACATGGACGGTGGCTGGACTGCGCAGTAAAGCGACGAAAGCAGCGACAAAAGCAGCGACGAAGACAGCGACAAACGCACTGACAGCATTGACGCGGCATTTCACCCGCTAGCCAACAATGCCGATCATCAAAACAAAACGGGCGGAGAAACTCTCCGCCCGTTTTGCCTTGCATAGTCCAACTTCCTACATCATCGACGACCGGGTTCAACGGCCCAGGTCATCCTCAGCAAACCGGTGTCGCCGATGCCGCTGCAGCCCGGCAACCCGCCGGGCATCCGCGACAATCGTTTGACCTCAGACAGCGCTCGTGTCGAGCTGTGCCCCGGTCTTCTGCGAGATTTCTTCCTTCGTCACGCCCGGTGCCAGTTCGATGACCTTCAGACCATCCGGCGTGATGTCGATCACACCGAGGTCGGTGATGATGCGATTGACCACGCCCACGCCGGTGAGCGGCAGATCGCAGGCCTTGAGGATCTTATGCGCATCGCCCTTGGCCACATGCTCCATGAGCACGACCACGCGACCGACACCAGCAACGAGATCCATCGCACCGCCCATGCCCTTGATCATCTTGCCGGGGATCATCCAGTTCGCGAGGTCGCCCTTTTCGCTAACCTGCATCGCCCCGAGAATCGCCAGATTGATGTGACCGCCGCGAATCATCGCGAACGAATCGGCCGACGAGAAAATCGACGAGCCCGGCAGCGTCGTCACCGTCTGCTTGCCAGCGTTGATCATGTCGGCGTCGACTTCGTCTTCAGTCGGGAACGGACCGATGCCGAGCAGGCCGTTTTCCGATTGCAGCCAAACTTCCATGCCGTCCGGCACATGGTTCGCCACCAGCGTGGGCAAACCAATGCCGAGGTTCACGTAAAAGCCGTCTTCGAGCTCTCGCGCCGCGCGCGCAGCCATTTCATCACGATTCCATGCCATGGTTATCTCCTTGATCTCGGCGCTTACTTGGCACGTACCGTGCGTTGTTCGATGCGTTTCTCCGGATGCGCGTTCAGCACAATGCGCTGAACGAAGATCCCCGGCAGATGCACGTCGTCCGGATCGATCGAACCGGTTTCTACCAGTTCTTCGACTTCGACGATGGTGATCTTGCCAGCCATAGCGGCCATCGGATTGAAGTTGCGGGCGGTGCGATTGAAGACGAGGTTGCCTGCACGGTCGGCCTTGGCGGCCTTGACCAGCGACACATCGGCGCGCAGCGAGCGCTCCATGACGTACGTCTCGCCGTCGAACTCGCGCGTGTCCTTACCTTCGGCAACCACGGTGCCCACGCCCGTCTTCGTGAAGAATGCCGGGATACCGGCGCCACCAGCGCGCAGCTTCTCGGCCAGCGTGCCCTGCGGCGTGAATTCCAGTTCGAGTTCGCCCGCCAGATACTGACGCTCGAACTCCTTGTTCTCGCCCACGTACGACGAAATCATTTTCTTGATCTGACGCGTCTCAAGCAGCAGACCGAGGCCGAAACCATCGACGCCGGCGTTGTTGCTGATGCAGGTGAGCCCCTTGACGCCCGAGTCGCGCAATGCGGCGATCAGGGCCTCCGGAATGCCACACAGGCCGAAGCCACCGACGGCGAGCGTTTGCCCGTCTGCGACGACACCGGCGAGCGCCTCCTTGGCGCTGGCGTATACCTTGTTCATCGTTTGTCCCTTTCCCTCGGTTGAGAATTGAAATTATGCCGCGCACTCGCGCGTTGCGAGGCTTGCGACAGTCCGCTAACACCGCGAACCACGCACCTCATGCAATCTCAGAGCTTACGGTGGCACGCAAATGGGGCACAATACGTGAAATTACATATCTTCCCGCGTACCGGGCCGCCACACGCAGCTCCCACGCGCGAGACCCGACCGGATCCGTATCTCCCCCAATGCCGACGTTCGATTACCAGACAGCCTTTCACATCGCCCCCGTCGGTCTGGTCATTTCGCGCCAGCGCATCATCGAGGATTGCAACCGCCAACTCGGCAGGATCTTCGGCTACGCGCACGAAACGCTCATCGGCCAGTCTTTCCAGGTCCTGTATCCGTCACCGAAGGAATTCGAGCGCATCGGCGAACGCATTCCGCCCATCATGAGCACGCAAGGCGTCTATTCGGACGAGCGCATCATGCGACGCGCCAACGGCGAATTGTTCTGGTGCCACGTTACGGGCCGTTCGCTCGACGTCAAGGATCCACATGCCGCTGGCCTCTGGACCTTCGAAGACATCTCCGCCACACGCCGCGTCGCTGTCGCGCTGACCGCCCGTGAACGCGAAATTGCCGCCCAATTGGTGCAAGGCAAGACAAGCAAGCAGATCGGCAAGATTCTTGAGATCAGCCCGCGAACCGTCGATATCTACCGCGCCCGTCTCATGCAGAAATACGGCGCGGGCACGGCAACAGAACTGGTGCAACGTCTGCTGGGCAACTGAATCAGCCCCCGGCGACCAACGTGCGCACGGCCTCCGGCAACGGCACCGACTTCTCAGCCTGATAATTCACCCAGACGATTTTCGCGCTGCCTTCAGCCACGAGAATGTCCGGCGTATCGGCACGGCGCAGTTCGAAGCGCGTATCGATGCTGCTGCGTCCCGGTGCACCGATAAACATGCGGCAATCGATATCGCCGGGATAGCGCAATTGACGCAGGAACGTCATGTTGGCATTGACGATGACCGGGCCCTCGCCCGTATCACGCTCTTCCGACGCGATGTCCAGCGTTTCCAGCCACGAAATACGCACCTGCTCCATGTAACGAAAGTACACGGTGTTATTGACATGCCCGAACGCGTCCATATCGCCCCAGCGAATGGGCATGCTCATACGAAAGACTTCTTTGTACTCTGACGACACTGCAATTCCCCATGATGAAAATCGACGCCCTGCCTTGAACTGACAGGGCGTCATGGGGATAAAGTGTAGCGCTTCGGGGGGCGTGGCGCGCGTCAGACTGCCGAGATTCGCCTCGACGGCCGTCATTTAGGAATGGCGAGAGAACCGTGTATCGGAAGATTCCGAAGCGCCCAAAGCACCGCGCCACCTCCGGCAATGCCGACTATCCCACGCCCTACTTGCGAGTTGCAGGGGATGCCGACTTGCTGCTGATCGACTCATCCCTGACGGCCGCTTCGGCCTTTTCGACCAGATCGCGCCCGACAAGCGCCTTCCACTTCACGTAGACCGGCCGCGTCGCATCGACAAAGCGCTGGCGCTGCTCAGGGGTCAGTCGTGTGACCTTCACCCCGCGGGCCTCCAGGTTTTCCCACATGCCCTGTCCACTGCTGAGCAGATCCTCACGGGCCAGCGTGACTTCGAAGCGTGCGGCCTCCACTGCGGCGTCGCGCACGATGTCGCGATCCTGCGGCGACCAGCTATCCCACACCTGACGATTGACGACGAAGACGATGGGGTCGGCTACGTAATCCCATACCGTCAGATAGCGCTGCCCGACGGTATCGAGCCGCGCATTGTTGAATATCGTGATCGGATTTTCCTGACCGTCGATCTTGCGGGCTCGCAATGCGCGTATGGCCTCACCCCACGTCATCTGAGTGGGCACTGCGCCGAGCGCCGTGAAGATGTCGTTGAACAGGAGCGAGCCGACGACGCGAAAGCGCAGCCCTCTCATGTCCTCCGGCGCGCGAATCGCGCGACGCGAATTGGTCACCTGGCGAAAACCGTTCTCCCCCCACGCCAGCGGCACGACGCCCTGCTCCTCCACACGACGGAAGAGTTCACGGCCGACTTCGCCCTGCGTGAGCGCATCGAGCGAGCGATACCCGCGCAGCAGGAATGGCAGCGAGAAGACGTTGAATTCGGGAATCGCCGACGACCAATTGATCGTCGAACCGACAGCCATGTCGATGACGCCCTGACGCAGCGCCGTGAATTCGCGCGTCTGATCACCGCCCATCAGCGTGGCGTTAGGGTGAAGCCGGATGTTGATGCGCCCTTGCGTGCGCTCGCGCACCATGTCCGCCCAGAGCTGCGTGCCCTTGCCCCACGGTGTGCCGCCATCGGGCACGATCGACAGCGTGTATTCGGCCTTGTAAGGTTGCGCGGCCACTGGCAGCGCGATTGCGGCGAGGGCAAGCGCGACTCCGACGAGCCCCCGCCAGCCTTGATTACGCATGTTGTCCTCGAGATGATTCGGGATCCGACGTCAACGCGACGTCGTTCGTGATCCGCTGCGCGTCCATGAACGTCAAAAAGCGTTCTGGAGCGCCGGGAAATTATGCGCTCGTCGCCACTGCGCTGACTGCCTCGGACAATCCCCGATTGCCGCATTGCAGCGAGCCTGCGCAATCGGCGGGCCGCCTTTGACGGCCTCGCCCGGTGGCCTTCGGACGGCCGTCGCGCCTAGCCTACTGCCAGACCGTCGTCGATGGTCATGATCGAGCCGTTGATGAAACGGGAATCGTCTGAGGCCAGAAGTAGAATCAACCCATCAAGGTCGCCGGGCTCGCCGACCCGCTGACGTGGCAGCATCTGAACCAGCTTCCGCCCGGCTTCGGTCTGCCAATGATCGTGGTTGATTTCGGTATCGATGTACCCCGGACAGAGCGCGTTCACGTTGATGTTGTAACGTCCCCATTCGAGCGCCATCGAACGGGTCATGTGAATCACGGCCGCCTTGCTCATGCAATAGACACCGAGCATGGAAATCGCCCGTTGCCCGGCGACCGAAGCCACATTGATGATCCGGTGTTGCCGTTGCGGGTCACCCTTGCTGCGACGGATCATGCGCTTGGCCACTTCCTGCGCCACGAAAAACGCACCGCGGGTGTTCGTATCGACGACGTAATCGAAGTCTTGCGGTGTCACATCGACCAGCTTTTGCTGGGTAGACACCCCCGAGTTGTTAATCAGAATGTCGATAGCACCGGCCTCGGTCTCGGCATGCGCCACCCCGGCGCGAATGCTGTCGTAGTCGGTGACATCGAGCGGCACAACGTGTGCCGCGCCGCCCTGAGACTCGATTTCCGCCCGCAATTCCTTGAGTCGCTCCACGCGACGGCTAGCTAGCACGACCTTCGCCCCCGCCTGCGCGAGCACCTTGGCGAACTGCATGCCAAGCCCGCTCGACGCCCCCGTGACCATTGCGACCTTGCCTTCCAGATTCAGCGAACGCCCCATCGTCTTCTCCCTCGTGCCTCGACACCCGTTGAGCAACGGCGTCGCCACCCGGCTCGCCGCTAGAGCTTCCTACCTACCAAATCGAACGACCGTACTATTAATATGCGGTTGCGAGGTGTTCCCCATTCCCGGAAAATGGCCGCACCCACGAATTCTAACGTTTATAACAGGAGCATCAATGGATCCCAAGCTGCTTGAGCAGTACGGCCCGAGGGAGTCGATGGAGTATGACGTCGTCATTGTTGGCGGCGGTCCGGCCGGCCTGTCCACGGCTATCCGTTTGAAGCAACGCGCACAGGAAGCGGGCAAGGAGATTTCGGTCTGCGTCTTGGAAAAAGGCTCGGAAATTGGCGCCCACATCCTGTCCGGCGCGGTCATGGATCCGCAAGCCCTGACCGAACTCATCCCCAACTGGAAAGAACTCGGCGCACCGCTCGACACCCCCGTCGTCGAAGACCGCTTCCTGTTCCTGAGCGAAACGGGCGCGACCTCCACGCCTTCGTGGCTGCTGCCTGCTTGCTTCCAGAATCACGGTAATTACGTCATCAGCCTGGGCAATGTCGTGCGCTGGCTCGGCCAGCAGGCCGAAGCGCTGGGCGTCGAGATCTTCCCGGGTTTCCCTGCCGCCGAAGTGCTTTATGACGAAAACGGCGCGGTCATGGGCGTGGCGACCGGCAACATGGGTGTCGGCAAGGACGGCGAACCGACCGAGAACTTCCAGCTCGGCATGGAGCTGCACGCCAAGTACACGATCTTCTCGGAAGGTGCGCGCGGCAGTCTCGGCCGCCAACTGATGCGCAAGTTCAACCTCGATGAGGGGCGCGACCCTCAGGCGTACGGTCTGGGCATCAAGGAATTGTGGGAAATCGATCCGTCCAAGCATAAGGAAGGGCTGGTGATTCACACGGCGGGCTGGCCGCTCAATTCGAGCACCTACGGCGGTTCGTTCCTCTACCACCTGCCGAATAATCAGGTGGCCGTCGGCTTCATCGTCGGGCTGGACTACAGCAATCCGTATCTGTCGCCGTTCGAAGAATTCCAACGCTACAAGACGCATCCGTCGATCCGCCACTTCCTCGAAGGCGGCAAACGCATTTCGTATGGTGCCCGCGCCATTACGGCGGGCGGTTTGCTTGCGCTGCCGAAGCTGGTGTTCAAGGGCGGTGCGCTGGTGGGCTGCGAAGCTGGCTTCCTCAACGTCAGCCGCATCAAGGGCAGCCATGCCGCGATCAAGAGCGGCATGATGGCCGCCGATGCCGCGTTCGATGCCGTCACGGCAGATCGCCAGCGCGACGAGCTGACGACCTACCCGGCAGCGTTCGAGCAGTCGTGGTTGCACGAAGAGCTGAACAAGGCGCGCAACTTCAAGCAGTGGTTCAAGAAGGGTTTGACGGTCGCGACGCTCATGACCGGCATCGAGCAAAAGCTGCTCGGCGGCAAGATGCCCTGGACGATTCATCGCAAGAAGGCCGACCACGAATGCCTGCTGCCGGCCGCGCAATGCCAGCCGATCGTCTATCCGAAGCCGGACGGCAAGCTCACGTTCGATCGCCTGTCGTCGGTGTTCATCTCGAACACCAACCACGAAGAGAACCAGCCTGCTCACCTGACGCTCAAGGATGCAAGCGTGCCGGTCGGTATCAATCTGAACGAGTATGCCGGGCCGGAACAACGCTACTGCCCGGCCGGGGTGTATGAGTTCGTGAAGAACGACGACGATTCCGAGCGTTTGCAGATTAACGCCCAGAACTGCGTGCACTGCAAAACGTGCGACATCAAAGACCCGACGCAGAACATCGTGTGGGTCACGCCGGAAGGCGGCGGTGGTCCGAACTACCCGAATATGTGATGTTGTATTGCCGCCGGTTCGCCCGGCGGTTTTTATTTGCACACACAGGAGGCATGATGTCGAGAATTTCCGTATGGATGTCTGGCGCGACGTTGGCAAGCGCCCTCGCACTGACCGGCGGCGCCGTCCAGGCCAAGACGGTGAGCTACCTGTGCGACAACCAGCACGTCGCCGTGCTCGTCTACGACGATCACAATCTTGGTGGGGACGTCACGCTGTACTGGATGGGCAAACGCGAGGTCCTCAAACCGGCGCGCGCGGCGAGTGGAGAAAAGCACATCGGACGCACACTCATCTGGTGGAGCAAGGGTCCCGAAGGCACGCTGTACACCGCCAAAGGCGAGCAGCCCATCACGCAATGTCGCGAGTGATCGCGCCAAAGCGAATGTGAGCCCGCAGATGTGAAAAACGCCAGACTCATCGTCTGGCGTTTTTTATGGGTTCAGCGTGTCGGCTCACGCCGCGTCACTTCACCCGACTCCGCTTACTCCGGTGCGCGAGCCGGGATGACCGGCGTGGTCACGCGAACATCGCCGCACTGCGCACGATGACGCAGCGCATGGTCGATC
Source organism: Pandoraea sp. NPDC090278 (assembly GCF_044772185.1). Classification (NCBI taxonomy): domain Bacteria; kingdom Pseudomonadati; phylum Pseudomonadota; class Betaproteobacteria; order Burkholderiales; family Burkholderiaceae; genus Pandoraea; species Pandoraea sp. NPDC090278. The sequence continues at coordinate 1,827,611 of NZ_JBIVYJ010000001.1, forward strand.
AACACGAGCGCCAGCAACGCTTCGGCAATCGGCGTCGCGCGAATACCCACGCATGGATCGTGACGGCCAAACGTCTCTACCGTTGCCGGTTGTCCATTGACGTCGATCGACTGGCGCGGCGTACGGATGCTCGACGTCGGCTTGATGGCAATCGAGACGTCGATGTCCTGGCCCGTCGAAATGCCGCCCAGAATCCCGCCGGCGTTGTTGCCGACAAAACCTTCCGGCGTCAGTTCGTCGCCGTGCTCGGCCCCCTTCTGCGTCACGCTGCGGAATCCCGCGCCGATCTCAACACCCTTGACGGCATTCAACCCCATCATGGCGTGAGCGATATCGGCATCGAGGCGATCGAACAGCGGCTCCCCGAGACCGACCGGCACGCCCGTTGCGATCACACGCAACTTCGCACCGACCGAATCACCGGCCTTGCGCAGATCGTCCATGTACGCTTCCAATTGCGGGACAACCTCCGCGTTTGCTGCGAAAAACGGGTTCTGCGGCACTTGCGACCAATCGGTCTGCGGAATTTCGATATCGCCGAGCTGCGTCATGCAGCCGCGCACCTGTACGCCAAAGCGCTCCGCCAGCCATTTCTTCGCCACTGCACCCGCCGCCACGACCGGTGCCGTCAGGCGCGCCGACGAACGTCCGCCGCCGCGATAGTCGCGCACGCCGTATTTCTGCAAATAGGTGTAATCAGCGTGCCCGGGACGGAACGTCTGCACGATGTTGCCGTAATCCTTGCTGCGCTGATCGGTATTGCGGATGAGCAAGGCGATGGGCGTGCCCGTCGTCACGCCTTCAAATACACCCGAGAGAATTTCGACGGCATCCGGCTCGTTACGCTGCGTCACGTGACGCGACGTACCCGGACGGCGGCGATCCAGCTCCACCTGAATATCGGCTTCCGTCAGCGCCATTCCCGGCGGACATCCATCGATCACACAGCCGATGGCCGGGCCATGCGATTCGCCGAAAGTGGTAACGGTAAACAGGGTTCCAAGCGTATTGCCAGACATACGGGGATCAGATTGGGGTGTGACGGGAATTGTCTATTATACCGGCCAGGGGCCACGAAGCTTGAGTACCTTATCGCGCAACGATTCGGGCGTCGCCTGCGCTGGCGCGACCGGCTCGCCGATCACCAGCTCTAGCCGGTTCAGAATGCCTCGCTTGAACGGACGCGTCATCGCTGCCCCGCCGTGCCGCGAGAAGAAACTTCCCCACAGTCCACGCAGCGCCATCGGCACTACCGGCACAGGGGAACGCTCGATGATGCGTTGTACGCCCTGCCGAAACACTTGCAGGTCGCCCGACGCCGTGAGCTTGCCCTCCGGGAAGATGCAAACCACATCCCCCGCATCGAGCGCCTTGGCAATCTGCGCGTAGGCCTGCTCCAGACCCGCCGCGTCTTCGTGCGCTGGCGCAATCGGAATGGCGCCCACTGTCCGGAAGAACCAGGACAGCACGGGAATCTGGAAAATCCGATGATCCATCACGAACCGCACCGGGCGACGGATCGACGCGCCGATCACCACGGCATCGGCAAAGCTCACGTGATTGCACACCAGCACGCAAGGCCCCTCGTCCGGAATCTGATCCGCACCTTTCACCTCGATCCGATAAATGGTGTGAAGCATTAACCACATCACGAAACGAATCAGGAACTCAGGGAGCAACGTATAGAGATAGACAGCGACGAGCGCGTTGAGAATGCCGGTCACGAGATACAACTGATCGATGGTCAGCCCGGCTTTCGTGAGCATCATGGCCATCAGCGCAGAGACGACCATGAACAGCGCGTTGAGAATATTGTTCGCCGCAATGATGCGCGCGCGATGCGACGGCGCACTCCGGCTCTGAATCAGCGCATACAACGGCACGCTGTAGAAGCCACCGAACATCGCCAGCAGGAACAGATCGGCCAGGATGCGCCAATGCGCGGGTTGCGAAATGAACTGCCCGACCGTCTGCAACGCCCCGACGGGCGCGCCGCCCCGGCTCGCGAAGTACAAATCGACGGCGAATACCGTCATGCCGATCGACCCGAACGGCACCAGTCCGATTTCCACTTTGCCACCCGAGAGCCGCTCACAGAGCAGCGACCCCAGGCCGATGCCGACGGAGAACATGGCCAGCAACAATGTCACGACGTCGGGGTTCGCCCCCAGCACGTCGCGCGAGAAATTGAAGAACGATGCGAGGAACGTAGCGCCAAGAAACCACAACCACGAAATGCCGAGCAGGCTTTGAAACACGGCCCGGTCATTACGCGCGATGCGCAGATTTCGCCACGTCTCAGTGAACGGATTCCAATTGATTCGCAGGTCCGGTTGCGCAGCAGCGGTTTGCGGCACCCAGGTGGAAACCAGACGCCCCAGCATCGCCAGACCGATACACACACCACCGATCCACGGCAGTGCGCCTGCGCCCGCTCCCGCCAACTCGCCGCCAATAATCGTGCCGACGAGAATCGCCACGAACGTGCCCATTTCAACGAGCCCGTTGCCACCGACCAGCTCATGATTGGCGAGGTGCTGCGGGAGATACGCGTACTTCACCGGCCCGAACAGCGTCGAGTGCAAGCCCATCAGGAACGTGCACACGTACAGCAACGGCGCGCTCGTCCAGACGAACCCGGCAGCACCGACGACCATGATGGCAATCTCCAGCGTCTTGACGAAGCGGATCAGCCGGGCCTTGTCCCACTTGTCGGCAATCTGCCCGCTGGTCGCGGAGAACAAGAGAAACGGCGCGATGAAAATGGCCGAGATCAGGAACGCCGCGGTCTTGCCATCGACGTCCTGAAAAAGCGATGCGTGATACGTGACGAGCGACGTGAACGCAATCTTGAACACGTTATCGTTCATCGCGCCGAGGAACTGCGTCCAGAAGAACGGCGCGAAACGGCGTTCCTTCAGCAGTCGTGATTGGTGGCCGTCGCCGCGAGCCTCGCGCTGACTGGCCTCACTCACTTTGCGTTTTCCGCTTCCTCGGCCGGCCAGTCGCGAATATAGGCCTTGAGCATACGGTTCTCGAAGGATTGTTCCTCGACGACCGCGCGGGCCACATCGTAGAAGGAGATGACGCCCATCAGCGTGCGGCTTTCCATGACCGGCAGATAGCGCGCGTGGCGCTCGAGCATCATGCGGCGCACTTCGTTGACGTCCGTCTCGGGCGTGCAGGTCAGCGGATGGTCGTCCATGATCTTGCGAATCGTGGAGCCGCCGACCGTGCCGCCGTTCTTGCTGATCGTGTTGATGATCTCGCGGAACGTGAGCATGCCCACGAGATCGCCGTACTCCATCACGACGAGCGAACCGATGTCATGTTCCGCCATCGTGTCGACGGCATCCGCCAACGACGTCTCCGGGGTCACGGTGAAAAGGGTGTTGCCCTTTACTTTCAGGATGTCAGACACACGCATGGCACACACTCCTCATTGTGTTGCTCCGGCAATCGTGGCAGAACGCTGCCGCCGACGTTACCGGACTCGGCTTGCGAGACGGATGGCCGGCGCGTACGCCTGCTGTCTCCGTGTCAAATAGTGATTGGAACCTGTTCGATGGATGCTATCGGAAAGCGCCCTAAAAGGAAAGGCGCAGAACGCCGACATGGCCGTACCACGCGGGTTTTCAGCCGATTCTGCGTCCCCTCTCGGAGAACACCTTACCCCTGACATAAGACAACACCGCAATTTCCCTGATCTCCCCCGTATTGCCTGCCGGAGCGCACGAAGGTGGTGCTAGGATTGCCGTATACGTAAAGTTCACATCACACCACCTGCGAGGCCATCCCCGACATGTCAGTCCCGCACTTCGATACGCTTGCCCTGCACGCCGGCGCGGCCCCCGATCCCACCACCGGGGCGCGCGCCACACCGATCTACCAGACCACTTCCTTCGTGTTCTCCGATGCCGATCAGGCAGCCGCTCTGTTCAATATGGAGCGCGCCGGGCATGTGTATTCCCGGATTTCCAATCCGACGAACGCGGTCTTCGAAGAACGCATGGCTGCACTGGAGAATGGCGTCGGCGCGATTGCCACGGCGAGCGGACAAGCCGCGCTGCATCTGGCCATCGCGACACTGATGGGGGCGGGTTCGCATATCGTGGCGTCAAGCGCGCTCTACGGCGGTTCGCACAATCTGCTGCATTACACGTTGCGCCGGTTCGGCATCGAAACGACGTTCGTTCGCCCCGGCGATCTGGCAGGCTGGCGGGCAGCCGTTCGTCCCGAGACGCGCCTGTTTTTCGGTGAGACGCTGGGGAATCCCGGCCTCGATGTGCTCGACATCGCACAGGTCGCAGGCATCGCTCACGACGCGGGCGTACCCCTGCTCGTCGACAGCACGTTCACGACGCCGTGGCTCATCCAGCCTTTCGAGCACGGTGCGGACCTCGTTTATCACTCGGCGACCAAATTCCTCGGCGGCCACGGCACGACCATCGGTGGCGTGCTGGTCGACGGCGGCACGTTCGATTTCGAGAAAAGCGGCAAATTTACCGAACTCACCGAGCCGTACGACGGCTTCCACGGCATGGTCTTCGCCGAGGAAAGCTCGGTCGCGCCGTTCCTGTTACGGGCGCGACGCGAAGGGTTGCGTGATTTCGGCGCATGTCTTCACCCACAGGCTGCCTGGCAACTGCTTCAGGGGATCGAAACGCTTCCGTTGCGCATGGCGCGCCACGTCGAGAATGCGCGCAAGGTTGTCGAGTTCCTCGCGGGTCACGAAGCGGTCGAGAGCGTCGCCTACCCCGAGTTGCTGTCGCACCCCGATTACGCATTGGCGAAACGGTTACTCCCGCGGGGTGCGGGTGCCGTGTTCAGTTTCAACCTGAAAGGAGACCGCGAAGCGGGTCGGCGATTCATCGAAGCGTTGCAGTTGTTCTCGCATCTCGCGAACGTGGGCGACGCGCGCTCGCTGGTGATTCATCCCGCGTCCACCACGCACTTCCGCATGGATGCCGCCGCCCTTGCTGCGGCGGGTATCGGCGAAGGCACCGTACGCCTGTCCATCGGCCTGGAAGACGCCGACGACCTGATTCAGGACCTCAAGCGCGGCCTCAAGGCGGCAGCGAAATCGTCTTCGAAGGGGCAAGCGCGATGAATTTCGACATGGCTGGCAATAACGTCTACGCCTACACCGCAGGCAAACCGATTCAACCGACGCAGCCCACCGTAGTCTTCCTTCATGGCGCGCAACACGATCACAGTGTCTGGGGGTTGCAGAGTCGATATCTGGCGCATCACGGCATGAACGTGCTCGCGCTCGATCTGCCAGGGCATCATCGCAGCACCGGTGCGCCGTTGAAGACCATCGGTGAGATGGCGGATTGCGTGGTTGGGGTGCTCGACGCGGCGGGTGTCGAGCGCGCAACATGGGTGGGCCACAGCATGGGGTCACTCATCGCATTGGACGCGGCGGCACGTCATCCGGCACGCGTTTCGCGCATCGCGCTGGTGGGCACGGCCTACCCGATGAAGGTCGCCGACACGTTGCTCAGCGCCGCCGCGGAGCGCGAGTCCGAGGCCATCGCACTGGTCAATGCCTGGTCGCATAGCACGCTCGCGGCCAAACCGTCTGCCCCAGGCCCCGGGTTCTGGACATGGGGCGGCAACCAGCGGTTGATGGAGCGCGTCGCACAACGGAATCCGGCCAAAGTGTTTCTTACGGATTTCGAGGCCTGCAACGGCTACGATCAGGGCATGAACGCCGCCGCGCGAATCAAGTGTCCGGTGCTGGCCGTGCTGGGACAGCGCGACCAGATGACGCCACCACGCGCCGCACAGGCCCTGCTCGACGCCTTGCGCGACAACGGCGCACCGGTCACGGTGGAACTCGTCAATGCTGGCCACGCCATCATGACGGAACAGCCGGATGCGCTGCTCGATGCGCTCAAGCGATTCTTGCGAGACTGACCCGGCCAGAGCGCAGGCTCACAGGATCGACACAGCACGATCGGGATGTGTGACCAGGATGCATGAAGCGAAGGCGTCACTTTCGCCAACCACGACAAGGAGGCTTGCCATGACCGAGGGACATGACCCCGCACCGGCATCACGAACGTTCGACCGGTTTGCGGACTTTTACCCGTTCTATCTCGGCGAGCACAGGAACGCCACGTGCCGCCGACTGCACTTCGTCGGCTCGTGGGGTGTGATCGCTTTTTTGGTGACGTTCGCTGCGACGGGCAACGCGTGGTGGCTGCTTGCGGCAGTTGTCTGCGGTTATGCCTTCGCGTGGGTCGGGCACTTTTTCTTCGAGAAGAACCGGCCCGCCACGTTTCGGCATCCCATCTACAGCCTGATGGGCGACTGGGTGATGTTCCGCGACATCTGCGTCGGCCGCATCAAGCTTTAGCGCTTGCCCGGCGCGGGGGTCCAGTGCCGGACGTCTTGCGTCGAAGGCGTTTCGGTCCCACGGCGAGTGTCGGCACGCGCGCCGCCTTCGTCCGATGCGTCCGACTCGTCCAATGCATCCTGTACGTCCGGCGCGTCCGCATCGGGTGACGATGGATCACGCGGCAGCGCGTCGGCAAGCGGCACGTCCCACTTCCCTTCGCGCAGGATCTCGGCCACGTGCGCACCGTCCAGCGCATGGCGCTCCATCTGCCGGGCCAGTTCGTCGACGTTGAGCGCCAGTTGGGCGACGAGCGGCGACAGGGTCGTTGTCCGTGGATTCGCGAGCAGCAGCCAGCGCTCGGCGGGGGGTTGCATAGTCATGCGTCCGACCCAGCCCATGCGTTCGAGGCGACACAGCAGCTCGTTAGCGTGTTCGAGACTCGTGCGCATGGTGCGCGCCAGTTGCTGCGTCGTATAACCCCCACCACCGGCTTCACGATCCTGATTGAGCAGATGGATGAGTGTCAGGCCGTCGAGCAAATCGCTGCCGGGAAAGCGCGGATATTGGAAATGTCCAAGACGCAGCGCGGGAAGGACCGATGTGATCGTCGCGCCGACGAGCGCGACCAGCCATGACAGGTAGATCCAGAGCAGGAAGATCGGCACGGCCGCGAAGGCACCGTACACCGCCGTGTAGGTCGGGAACTGCCGGATGTACATGCCGAAGCCGCGCTTGGTCAGATCGAACGCCAGCGCCGCCACCACGCCGCCCACCAGCGCGTCGCGCCAGTCGACCTTGCAGTTCGGCATGTAGACGTACATCAGCATGAACGCCACGCTCGTGAGTGCCAGCGGAATCAGACTGAGCAGCGACGCCACGGCAGGTGGCAAGGTGCTTACCAGCGACATCGATTGCGTGAAGACGTAGGAACTGATCGACAGACTCACGCCGAACAGCAGCGGCCCGAGCGTCAGCAGGCTCCAGTAAATGAGCAGACGCTGGGCCAGCGGGCGCGGACGCGGCACACGCCAGATGACGTTGAACGCAGATTCGATCGTCATCAACGTCAGCACGGACGTGAAGAGCAAGCCGATCAGACCGAACGCCGTCAGGCTCTTCGCTTTCGAAGCGAACTGATTGAGGTAATTGAAGATCTGTGCGTTGACGCTCTCCGGCATCAGGTGCTCGAGCAGGAAGCCCTGGAGCGCGTCGCGAAACGAATTGAAAATCGGGAAAGCTGTGAACAAGGCGAATGTCACGGCAAACAACGGCACGATCGACAGAATCGAGGTGAACGTCAGACTGCCCGCCACTTGGGGAATCCGGTCGTCCTGTGCCCGCGCGAGCGCGTACCTCAGCAGTTGGCGAACGTTATTCCAGTTGATGCGGGACAGTTTGAACAAATCGGGCTCCTTACCGGGCAATACGCAGACACTACGAAAGCACTACGAAAGCACTACACACACGACACAGGTACGACGCAAGTACGGCAGCGTGACAATAATCTGGCGACGGCGGCAGGTCGAACGCCATCCACAGCGCCCGCTCCACCCTACGATCACGCCACCAGGAACGCCCTATAATACCCGCACTTTTCGCAGGCTTTTCACTCTGCCCATGCGGCTTTGGCAGCGTTGCCAGCACACTCTGAAAGATGGAAAGCCCGCGACTCCGGTCAACCGGCTCGCACTCGATTCTTCGCTCACTCGCATCAATGACTGAAATCCTCGTCCTGTACTACAGCCGTCACGGCACGACCGCACAACTCGCCCAATGCATTGCTGCCGGGATCGACAGCGTACCCGGCGCACAGGCCCGCGTGCGCACCGTGCCCGCCGTGTCGACGGTATGCGAAGCCAGCGCACCGGACATCCCGGACAGCGGCCCGCCGTACGTCGAATTGCGCGATCTGGAAGAGTGCGCGGGTCTGGCGCTCGGCTCGCCGACCCGTTTCGGCAACATGGCCGCCGCGCTGAAGTACTTTCTCGACGGCACCACTCCCCAGTGGTTGTCCGGCGCGCTCGCAGGCAAACCCGCGTGCGTGTTCACGTCGAGCGCCAGCCTCCACGGCGGTCAGGAAAGCACGTTGTTGTCGATGATGATTCCGTTGCTGCACCACGGCATGCTGCTCATGGGGCTCCCCTACACCGAACCTGCGCTCTCGAGCACGCGCACCGGCGGCTCCCCTTACGGTGCGACGCACTTCGCGCACGACGGCAACCCGCTCTCGGCGGACGAACGTCAGTTGGCCTCGGCACTCGGCGCAAGACTCGCACGCGCGGCCTGCAAGCTGGCAGAATGAACCTTTTCCGCAGTAGTACAGGCCACGAGACAAGCCCATGACTGCCACACCGCCCGACCGTCAGCACGACCTCCCGCGTGACGATGCCCCGCATGTCGATGCCCGTCGGGCACTCACGCCGGGCCACGCTCAGGGGTTGCGGCAGGTGAGCATTGCCAGCTTGCTGGCGCTGATCGCGTTGTCGGTAGCCTGGGAGTTGTGGCTGGCGCCGCTGCGTCCGGGCGGTTCGTGGCTGGTGCTCAAGGCGTTGCTGTTGCTCCTGCCGCTACGCGGCGTGCTACGCGGCAATCTGTACACGCTCCAGTGGTCGAGCATGTTCATCCTGCTATTCCTCGCAGAGGGCGTGGTGCGTGGCATGAGCGATACCGGCCCATCTGCCACGCTTGCATGGATCGAGACGGCGCTGGCGCTGATCTTTTTCTTCGCGACCGTCTTTTATCTGCGCCCCTTCAAGCGCGCTGCGAAAGCTCGGGCGGCGGCAGCGCGCTAGCGCGCTGCAATTCGCCTTCGGGCGACGCCCACGCCCCGCCTCCACCCCATGAATCAAGCCGAATTCCTCACTGCCTGCCGTGACCTGCTGGGTCGCGATCATGTGCTGACCGAGCGCGCCGACACCGGCACTTACCTCACCGACCAGCGCAAACGGTACGTTGGCAACGCGCTCGCTGTCCTGCGCCCCGCCGACGCCGCCCAGACCGCTGCGCTTGTGCGTCTGTGCGTCGCACATGGCGTGCCGATGGTGCCGCAAGGGGGCAACACCGGCCTTGCCGGGGGCGCAACGCCCGACACCAGCGGCCATCAGGTCGTGATCAGCCTGCGACGCCTCGATCGCATCCGTCAGGTGGACGCCGATAACCTGACGCTCACCGCCGAAGCCGGGTGCCTCCTCGCCAACGTGCAGGCGGCCGCTGCGCAAGCCGAGCGTCTGTTTCCGCTGAGCCTCGCGGCCGAGGGTAGCTGCACCATCGGCGGCAATCTGGCGACGAACGCAGGCGGCACGGCGGTGCTGCGATATGGCAACGCACGCGAGTTGTGTCTGGGTCTGGAGGTCGTCACGCCGCAGGGCGAGTTGTGGGACGGCCTGCGCGGTCTGCGCAAGGACAACACCGGATATGATCTGCGCGATCTGTTCATCGGTGCGGAAGGCACGCTCGGCCTGATCACGGCAGCGACGCTCAAGCTCTTCGCGCAACCCGCCGCGCGAATGACAGCGCTCGCCGCACTCGACAGCCCCGCCGACGCCCTCGCTTTGCTGAATCTTGCGCAGCGCATGGCTGGGCCGTTGCTCACAGGCTTCGAACTGATGTCCGATTTCTGTCTGCAATTGGTCGCGCAGGTCTTCACGTCGCAGCGCTATCCGTTCTCCCAGCCTTTTGCGCAGTCGGTACTGCTCGAACTCTCCGACAACGAGAGCGAGGCGCACGCGCGCGACCTGTTGGAACGGGTGCTGAATGCGGCCATCGAGCGAGGCATCGTGCGCGACGCCATCGTTGCCAGCAGCCTCGCTCAGTCGAATGCGCTCTGGCATCTGCGCGAGAGCATCCCACTCGCGCAATCGGCGACAGGCCTCAACATCAAGCACGACATCGCTGTGCCCGTCTCGCAGGTGCCCGCGTTCATCGCAGCCACCGATCCCATTGTGCAGCGCATCGCGCCCGGGGCACGAATGGTGACGTTCGGCCATCTCGGCGACGGGAATCTGCACTACAACGTAATGGCGCCCGACGGCATCGACCCGGCCGCCTTCCTCAAGCAATATCAGACGCCCGTCACCGCCGCCGTCCATGACAGCGTGCATGCGCATCGCGGCACGATCAGCGCCGAGCATGGCCTCGGGCAGTTCAAGCGCGACGCGTCCGCCCATTACAAGTCACCCGTGGAAATCGCCCTGATGCGCGCACTCAAGTCGGCGTTCGATCCACTCGGACTGATGAATCCCGGCAAAGTGCTGCCCGACTGAGCCGATCAGGACATCGCGACAGGCAATCGACGCACTCGACGGTCACGCGTTAAAAAATCGCCAATTTTTGAAGAAATGTCGTCAATTTCGCGACAAAACGCCGCAAAATCCCGCCATTTCCTTTACAGACGCGCGCCAAATCCCTAGAATGGGTTCTTTCCAATTACGACGGAGTTTTCCGTGGGCAGTTGCTCTAGTAGCACGCAAGCGTCGGCAATGACCGGCGAGGCGTTGGCCCGGTAACCCGCAGTCGTCCCCGACTGCCGCTGCCGGACTCAATGCCGCAGCGGTAGTGCATCGATCGCACCGAATCCCGATGACGTCAGCGTCATCCGAGACTTCGGCAAGCGAATCAGATTTCCCGCACCTATCACCGCAGTTCAGCGTTTGTTTGACGGATGACGTCGCGTCATCCGGAACAAGGCACGCTTTTTTGCGCCACCACGCAACCGACACATGACATCGTCGGTCGCCCACGGTGCGATCAAGCCTGCCGACGCTTGCGTCGAATTCATGTATCGCGTGACGTTATACGTACGCCTCCCGCGCCATCTGTGGCTCGGAAGCGGCCGTCGACGGCACACGATGCGTTGCCAAGCCCCGGCATCCGCCGTCTCAGGCCCTTGAATCAGGAGGACACCATGACGCTGCAAATGCTTATCCCGTCGCTGTTCGATCGCGCTCGCACCCGCCTCGCACCGGCGTCGACCACATCGAATGCCGCGCCGACGCCCCACGCCACCGCGTCTCACCTGTCGCCTCAGTATCGACTTGTCGTACTGACGCTGGCGTCCCGGGCGGACACCATCGACACCACGGTACGCAACGCCCTTCGCGCGCAGCGGATTTCGCCGGAAACGGCAACCCGCGTCGACCGCTCGGGCGGCTACCTGCTGGAGCTCGACTACGTGTTGCGCTGCGACCGCAGTGGTCGCGCCGCGCTCGTACATCTTGTCTCGACGCTCGGCGACACCGCCGGCGTGCGCGCGATTCGCTGGGAAACGGCGCCGAATCTGGCTGCGCGCTAGTTTCCCTCCACCCGCCTCCCATCGGCCCGGTGAGCAGCGACGTCTCAGACGTCCACGCTCCTCGGGCCGATTGCCATTTCCACTCAGACACCCTCAACGATGCATCACACCCAAACCTGCACGTTCACGTACAGGTTGTGCTAAGATTCCGTCCATCATTCGATCGGAGGCACGTTCATGCCAGCAGATCTCTCATCGACAGCCCCCGGCGGCACCCCACCGGACGATGCATCGCTGCTGACCGTCGGTCAGGCGGCTGCCGCGCTCGGCGTCACGGCACGCACCTTGAAGTATTACGAGGAGTTGAACCTCGTCGTCCCCGCCCGCAGCGGCGGACGCTACCGCATGTACACACCCGCCGATCTCGAAACGTTCGGCCGCATCCTGCGCATGCGCTCGCTCGGCTTCTCGATTGCCGCGATTACCGAAATGCTCAAGCGGCCGCGTCGCATGGTTGAGGCTGGCAAATCGCGCATGAACGAGGAAGACCTGCAAGTCGTGCGAGACGCACTCACGTCGCAACTCGACACGCTGCGCGAGCGTACCGCGCAGGTGCGGCGCGAATTGCGCGATGCCGAGACGTTGGAAGCCCAGATTCGTCACGACCTCCGTTACATCGAACAACGCCTTCAGGGCGTACCGGCCGACGACTTACTAGCCGAGCGCGCCGCCAAAGTGCGCAAGACGTCCTCGTCGCACTAAGTCACGCTAAGCCCCGCCAAGTCCGATCATGCCTCCCGCCGTGCCTCCGACCTCGTCCACCGCACCGCCAAGCCCGCCGTCTCCGGGCAACACCGGTGGCGCGGACCCGCTGCGCCCGATGCGCGTCGAGGCCTATCGTTACGCCCTTGGCCTGATCCCCGGACTGGAGTTCTTCGAGAACGCGCTCCTCGTGTATTTCGCCGTCTACGTTTCCGGCGGCGTCGATGCGTCTCCTAAAGAATTCGTATGGATGACGACGGCGTATGGCATTGCCTCCGTGCTCGCCATTCTGAAACAACAGTGGTTCGTCGAGCGCATCGGCTACCGCCGTTATCTGACGGCCTCACTGCTGCTTTACGCGTGCGGCGCCGTGCTGGCTGGCACCAGCGAAAGCGTGACGCAACTCGTGATCGCACGGGCGTGTCAGGGCTTCTGCGCTGGCAGTTGGATGAGCTCATGCCGGATCCTCGCGCAAGTGAGCGTGCCTGCCGAGCGTCGCGGCAAGACTGTCCAGACTTTCGCCCTATTGCTGTTCACCGGCTGGGCAGCCGCGCCGCTCATTGGCGGCCTGCTGGTGTCCGAATACACCTGGCGCACGCTTTTCTTGTGCACTGCGCCACCGGCCGTGCTGCTCGCCGGTCTTGCCTGGTTCGCCATCCCGGACGTCGGCCGCCTGCGCGACCGCGCTACCGGCGGCAGCTACCCGTTCGCCCCGTTCATGGCCTTTGCCCTCGCGATGGGCGCATTCCAGGTCGTGCTCCAGGAGATGCGTTACACGCTGTGGCTGCAAACACCCGTACTGCCGTTGCTCACCGTCGTGGGCGTGGGCGCGCTGGTGTGGTTCGGCTATCACCAATGGCAGCATCCTGCGCCGTTCATCCGTTTGCAGCCGTTACGTCGACGCGAGTTCCAGGTCGGACTCCTGCTCTACGCGGCTTACTACTATCTGGCGAACACGCAGAGCTATCTGATGCCGCGCTTGCTGGAGCAAGGGTTCGGCTTCACGGTCGAGCGCACCGGGCAACTGCTTGGCTACTCCGCGCTACTCACCGTTATCCTGCTACTCGCCTACTTCCGCGTGGCGAAGTTCATCACGAACAAGAAGTTGCTGATCGTGAGCGGCTTTCTGATGACGATCGCCACCAGCATGTGGCTCGGCGCCATGCCACCGGATGCCGGGCAGTCGCAACTTTACGGCGTGCTCGCGCTCAAGGCCGTGTTCGGCATCTTCACCGTGCTACCGGTGGCAAACCTCACGTTCCGCACTTTCGATCACGAGAGTTTCGTGCACGGATATCGGCTCAAGAACATTCTCCGGCAGCTCTCCGGCTCGTTCGCCGTTTCCACCATTGTGGCGTTCGAGCAGCACCGGGAAGCCCTGCATCGCACCCGGCTCACGGAAGTGGCTAATCCTTACAATCCGATCTTCACGCAGACGCTGGAATCGCTCACGAATGCGCTCACGCATGCGGGCGTTGCCGCTTCGCAGGCGCAGGGGGCGGCGCTCGCACAGATTGCCCGGATGATCGAGCGGCAGGCGTCGTTTCTCTCATTCATCGACGGCTTTCACTTCATTGCCATCGTGGCATTGTGCGGTGCGATTTTTGCGGCAATTCAGAAGCAGCTAAATTAGAATCGTTGCGTCATTGTTCTTCGCGCGGCTGCGTTGCACACTGCGATCCATCGCATAAAGCGGTTGCGGCCGCACCCACGCCCGGCCTCGCCCGTCATGCTCAAGACCCTGTTCGCCCGCCTCGGACTTTCCCAACAAACCACGTCCATTGAAGACGACGTCTGGCACGAGGTCGTCAGCGCCTTGCCGTTTCTTTCCCGACGCAGTGCCGCCGATCTGGAAAAGCTCCGCACACTAGCGGCCGACTTTCTTGCAGGCAAGCATTTCTCGACGGCACACGACCTGCCGCTCACGCAGGAGATGTGCGTCTCGGTCGCCGCGCAGGCCTGTCTTCCGATTCTGCATCTGCCACCAGCGCTGTACCGCGGATGGACCGGCATCGTGCTCTATCCGGGCGAATTCCTGATTCGCAAGACGGTTCAGGATGAAGCGGACGTCGTGCACGACGTCGAACAGGAAGCCAGCGGCGAAGCGTGGGAGGGCGGCCCGGTGGTGCTGTCATGGCAGGACGTTCAGACAAGCGACGTGCTGGCGTACAACGTCGTGATTCACGAGTTCGCCCACAAGATCGATATGGAAAGCGGGGAAGCGGACGGCGTGCCGCCCATGCTGCGCCGTCTTCATGGCGACCTGACCCCCGAGACTTGGTGCGATGTGTTCGACCCGGCGTACGAGGAGTTCTGCCACCACGTGGCAAACGTGCCCGACTTGCATTGGGACGCCTTCGCCTCGACATCCCTGCTCGATCCCTACGCGACGGAACACGCGTCGGAATTCTTCGCCGTCTGCGCAGAGGCGTTCTTCGTCGCCCCCGAAGCCTTCCAGCGCGAGTATCCGGCCCTGTACACGCTCTTTTCGCGCTATTTTCTGCAAGATCCCGCCGCCCAGACGGCATCTGCGCCGGACACCGCCGCCGCCCCGCCGGGCGGGCCCGCCGCAACCCTATGAAAACTTTGCGAAAGTTGTTGTTTTCATGGCATAATGCGCGTTTTCCAAATCCGGAAAGTGGTTGGCGCGTTTCCCGTCATCAAGACCTCAAGGTTTAAGCGACGGCGATAGCGTTAGCGGGCAAGGGGCTCGCGCAGACTGGCTACCGACTTAACTCAAGGTGCACCATGAAAGAAGGCATTCACCCGAATTACCGCGAAGTCCTGTTCCGCGACATGACCCCGGGCGTCAACTTCGAATTCGTCTCGCGTTCGACGATCAACACGAAGGAAACGGCTGAGTACAACGGCAAAGAGTACCCGCTCGTGAAGCTGGATACGTCGGCCGCATCGCACAACTTCTACACCGGCGAAACCCGCATCATGGATGCTGAAGGTCGTGTGGACAAGTTCCGCAAGAAGTTCGGCACGCGCGCTGGCGGCAAGGCTGCGTAAGCTTCATCGGTTACGCGCCGAACAACGCGATGCGAGACCGGACAGACGTTTGCCGGTCGGCGCATTGGGGACAAGATCCCGACGTTGTGAAAAGCATTGGAAAGGGGCAGCTCAGGCTGCCCTTTTTTCTTGGGGCTGCGCTGCGCCAAGCCATCGGTTACTGTCATACTGTCGGCTTTTCAGGGTGCCGCGCGTTTTCCCTTAGGTCTGCCCTGAGCGTTGGTCACGGCTTCACCCCAAGCGTCGCCCCCGAGCCAGTTCCGGCTCAACCCCTCTGTCCTTCCGATCCGGCTGCCCTGCCGATCCTGTCGTATCGCCTATGAAACGAGTTCGCATCACCGCCTCCGCCACCAGCGCGCTACCGCGTTCGCTGTTGATCGCCATTTGCGTCATCTATGTGCTGGCGGGGTTGTTCGGTCGCGATCCGTGGAAAAACGAGGACGCCGCAGGCTTCGGCATCATGTGGACGATGGCACACGGTCATCTGTCCGACTGGTTGCTGCCGAACATCGCAGGCAAGCCGATTTACGACAACGGCCCGCTCGTCTCGTGGCTCGGCGCACTCTCCATCCGCGCCTTCTCGTGGCTCGATGCGCCCGATGCCGCCCGCATCGTCACGGGCTTCTGTTTCTACGTCACCTGCACGTTCATCTGGTACGGCACTTATCTGCTGGGCCGCCGCCCGGAAGTGCAACCGTTCAAATACGCTTTCGGCGGTGAGCCGGAACCGCGCGACTACGGCCGCACGCTCGCCGATGGCGCGCTGCTGATTCTGCTCGCGTGCTTCGGTCTGGCCGAGCGCGGCCACGAAACGACCGCCACCGTCGGCCAGCTCACGCTGATCTCGATGGCGATCTACGGCCTCGTGCGCAGTCTGGACAAGCCGCGTCAGGGTGCCGTGTGGTTTGGTCTGGCACTTGGGGGGATGGCGCTGGCGTCGTCCCCGCTCATGACACTCTCGCTGTGGCTCGCAGGCATCATCGCGGCCGTGGTGTGTCGTGCGCTTCCGCTGCGCATGCTGCTGCTCGTCTCCACGCCGATCACGCTGCTCATCGCCTGCACGTGGCCCCTCGCAGCCCTCAAATTTGCCGACGGTGCGCGCCGCTGGCTCGGCGAGTGGGCCGATATCGGGATGGACGCCTTCAGCGGCCCCACGATCGCCTCGCTGAGCTACATCGCCAAGAACCTGGCACTGTTCGCGTGGCCTGCCTGGCCGCTCGCTGCGTGGTCGCTGTACTCCTGGCGCGGCATGCGACGCGCCCCTCACATTGCGATCTCTCTCGTCTTCGCCATCACGATCCTCGTGCTGATCGTGCTGCAAGCGCATCAGGGCAACCAGCTCTTCATGCTGGCGCTGCCTGCACTCTCGATCATCGCCGCCTTCGGTCTGCCGACGCTCAAGCGCGGCACCGTCAACGCGATCGACTGGTTCGCCGTGCTGTCGTTTACCGTGCTGGCGGGCTTCGTATGGATCGTCTGGCTTGCAGGCATTACCGGCTTCCCGGCATCGACGGCACGTAACCTGAGACGCCTGGTGCCCGGCTTCAATCCGGAATTCAGCTGGATCACGCTGATCAGTGCGCTGATCGTCACGGGTGCCTGGGTGGCGCTGGTGGCATGGCGCGTGTCGCGCAGCCCGAAGGTGCTGTGGCGCAGCGTGGTGCTGTCCTCCGGCGGCACGACACTGATGTGGGTGCTGCTCATGACGCTCTGGTTGCCGGTCGTCAACTACGGCAGAACGTATCGCGACGTGGCAGCGCAGATTGCGTCTCATCTGCCAGCGGACTACACCTGCATTCGCACGGCACGGGTGGGCGATGCCCAGCTCGCATCGTTCGCCTACTTCGGCAAGATGCGCTTCGGCTCGGCTGACGACGATTGCGACGTGCTGCTACGTCAGGATTCTCAGGACTACAGCGAGCCGCTATCGCTTGCGCCTTATGAGTGGCGTCAACTGTGGGAAGGCCGTCGTGCGGCCGACCGTGACGAACGCTTCCGTCTTTACGTCCTGCAAGAGCGCCCGTGGCGTCGCGCGGCGCGTCCGCGCTAATTGCCCGACACGCCCGACACCATGTGGCAAGACCTCAAACGCATTGCCGCGCTGGCATGGCCAGTGCTGATCGGCCAGTTGGCGGTCATCGCCTTCGGGGTGATGGACACCGCCATGGTCGGCCGCGCCTCGGCCTTCGACCTCGCGTCGCTTGCACTCGGCGGCTCGATCTACATCACCGTGTACGTCGGCCTGATGGGTATTCTCGTCGCCCTCTCGCCCATCGCCGCGCAGCTTTACGGCGCAGGTGAGCGCATCGCCATCGGCGAGGAAGTCCGTCAGACGTTCTGGCTCGCCCTCTTCCTCGCGGTGCCCGGCTTCCTCGTGCTGTCGCATCCGCAATTCATCCTGCGACTCTCCGAAGCAACGCCCGAACTCGAAGCGCGCGCGACCGCCTACCTGCATATCCTCGCTTACGGCTTGCCTGCTGCCATGTTGTTCCGCGTGTACTCGTCGCTCTCGACGGCCGTGGCGCAACCGCGCATCGTCATGATGATTCAGGTGACGGGGCTGGCGCTGAAGGTGCCGCTAAATCTCGCGCTGATCTACGGTGTGGATCGACTGGGCATCCCGGCGCTGGGCAGTACCGGGTGCGCCATCGCCACGACCGCCATCAACTGGGTCTCCTGCGGCCTCGGGCTGCTGCTGATCGCGCGGCATCCGAAGCTGCGCGAATTCGGCGTGTTCACGAAGTTCTGCTGGCCGCAGTGGCAAGCGATTCGCGCACTGCTCAAGCTCGGCGTGCCGATGGGCTTGAGTTACCTCATCGAGGTCACGGCCTACTCGTTCATGGCGATCTTCATTGCCCGACTGGGCGACGTGACGCTTGCGGGCCATCAGATCGCCGCGAACCTCGGTGCGCTCATGTACATGCTGCCGATGTCGATCGGCATCGCAACGGCAACGCTCACCGCACAGGCCATCGGTTCGCGCGACTACAAGGCGGCGCAACTGGTCGGACGGCGTGGCGTCGAACTGGCCGGGACGTTGGGATTGCTCGTGGCCCTGCTGATGTGGATCGGCCGACCGCTGGTGCTCGCCGCCTACACGGCGGACCCGCTGGTCGCCGCCGTGACCGCGCCGCTGCTGACCATCGTCGCCTTCTATCACATCTTCGACGCCCTTCAGGTGAACGCCGTCTTCGTCTTGCGTGCATGGAAAGTGACGGTCGTGCCGACGGTCATCTACGCCCTGTCGCTATGGGGCGTGGGATTGGGCGGCGGATACGTGCTCGGCTTCGACGTCGGCGGCCTTTCGCCCGCCTGGCTTCACGGGGCCACCGGCTTCTGGGCCGCCAACAGCGCAAGCGTTGCGGTCGCCGCCATCGGATTGCTGATGTATCTGCGCTGGGTCGTGCATGTCAAAGGCACGGCAACGCCCGTGGCGACCGCGCAGGCCTGAGCGGCACACATCGGTCGGCTATTGCGTTGACGTCGCCGCCGATGCAGCCGCAGGGGCTTGCGTTGATGACGAAGGCTTCGGTTTAAGCTCGCCTCTGAGTGACTTGTCGACGTCGACAAAGAAGCCGTCATACGTCTCGCGCGTCAACACCGTCTCCGTTCGTGCATCTCCGTTGCTGTCCCATACAGTGCGATCAAACCGCACACGCACCCACCATCCGCCAGCTCCGCCGCCCCCCTCCGCTGCACGCACGGCGATGATCGCCGCCATACGTTCATGGTCCGGTTTAGCAGGCAAGCCACCGATTTTGGACTTCAGCACGCCACGCAAAATCTGACGCCACTGCGGCACGAGCACAGCGTGGCGATCCGCCTCGACAACGGCCATCTCGCGGTCGACGGACACGGGATCGAACCCCTGCTGTTTGAGCGCTGCGGCGACGGCATCGAGCATCTTCCCCGCTGTCGGCGCGACGAACCGGTGATCACGCAACGAGCGCAGCGTCTCGCGTTGCTTATCCGTCAGATCTACGCTGACCTGACGCGAGCTGTAGCGAATGAAATCGCCGCCACTCCCCGTCTCGCGTTCGTTCGGGGGCTTGCTCGCGCACGCCGATAGCGCAACCGCAGCACTGAGCATTACGAGACGCGCGATTCGCGAAGCGGTGTCCATCAGGAGGTGGGACGTAGCGGCAGAAGAAGGAAACGAGAATATCGAGTAGGCGTACACAGGCGGTTCGGCAAGGCCGGAGGAACGAGGTCCGCGCCTATAATAGGCAGCCGCATCGCGCGTCACAAATGAGTTATTTCCGCCAACCTATTAGCGTTTCTTCAAGGTTCTGCCATGCGTCGATTGCCGCCGCTCAATGCCCTGCGCAGCTTCGAAGCCGCCGGCCGCCTGAATAGCCTGACGCTGGCCGCCGAAGCGCTGAATGTGACGCAAAGCGCCGTCGCTCAGCAGATTCGTGTCCTGGAGGATTTTCTCGGACAGAAACTCTTCGAGCGCGACGGGCGGAACATTCGACTGACCGTACGCGGACGCCACTACTGGACAGACGTCTCCACCTGCCTCGGCCGACTCACCGAAGCCACGGAGCACATGCTGAACACCACGACGCGCATGCCATTGCGAGTGAATGCGTCAACATCCTTTTTGCACACATGGCTACTCCCCCGGCTCGGGCGTTTTCGCGAGCAACACCCCGAGATCCCCGTCGAAATCGTGTCGACGCCGGACCGTAGCGTCACGCATCTCGACGACACGAGCGACATCGTCATTCGTCGATACACGCCGGAGTTGCGACGCCAGGGGTTCGTCGATCACCCGTTGATGCGCAGTCAAGCCGTCGCAGTGTGCGCGGCTACCCACCCGATGCGCGAGACGCTGCGCGAACCCGCCGACCTGCTCGACGCACCGTTGCTGCACTACGCGGGCATGCCACAGGCCTGGCAATACTGGTTTCACAGCGCAGAGGTGCGCGTCAGCGAAACGCTGCGGGGCACGATCTTCGATGAGTTTCTGCTGTCGCTGCGTGCCGCCGAGAACGGCCTGGGTGTCTGCCTCGCACCGCGTTCGGTCGTGCGCGACGCGCTGGAAAGCGGCCAGCTCGTCACCCTGTTCGATGATCGCGTTTCTCTCGAAGGTCCGCCCTATCACGCGCTCTATCGGGAAACGGACGGTGCGTCGCACCTCACGACGTTCGTCGATTGGCTGCAAGGCTGCGTCGATGCGCGAGATCGTGTGCCAGTGCCCGAGTGAGGTCGCGATGGGTTGAATTGTAGGTAGGTTGTACGACAACGGAAGCGCCATATCCTCACGTCACTCCGCTCCCGGCCTCACCGGCCAACGTCTCCAATCAGCTTCGACCCCGAGAAAACGGGTATACCCGCAAAGGCAATCTCAGGAACTTTCCATAGAATGTTGTCTGACGACATACAACAATGTGTCGATCCTCTTCGTTCCCTTTGGTCTGATCAACGTTCCCTGCCATGAGCCGAACCCCCATCGTCACCGAATTGCGCGTTGTTCCCGTCGCCGGCCGCGACAGCATGCTGCTGAACCTCAGCGGCGCACACGGGCCGTTCTTCACCCGCAACCTCGTCATCCTGACGGACAGCGCCGGGCATACCGGCGTTGGCGAAGTGCCCGGCGGTGAGTCGATTCGCAAGACGCTGGAGGACGCACGCCCCTACGTCGTCGGACAGTCGGTCGCGAACGTTCAAGCGATTCTCGGCCAGACGCGTCGCGTCTTCGCCGATCGCGATGCGGGCGGACGCGGCCTGCAAACCTTCGATCTGCGCACGACGATCCACGCAGTAACCGCGCTCGAAGCCGCGCTGCTGGACTTGCTCGGCCAGCACCTGGAAGTCCCCGTTGCCGCCCTCCTGGGTGAGGGGCAGCAGCGCAGTGAAGTCGCAATGCTCGGGTATCTGTTCTTCATCGGCGACCGCAATGCCACCGATCTGGCCTACGCCGAGAATCGTGGCGCGCGCGACGACTGGGAGCGCGTGCGCACGGAAGTCGCCATGACACCCGATGCCGTCGTCAAGCTGGCCGAGGCGGCACATGCGCGATACGGCTTTCAGGACTTCAAGCTCAAAGGCGGTGTGCTGGAGGGCGACGCAGAGATCGAAGCCGTCACCGCCCTTGCCAAACGCTTCCCGCAGGCACGTGTGACGCTCGACCCGAACGGCGCATGGTCGCTGGCCGAGGCTATCCGCCTGTGCCGCGATCAACACGACGTACTGGCGTACGCAGAAGATCCGTGCGGTGCGGAAAACGGCTATTCGGGTCGTGAAGTGATGGCGGAATTCCGACGCGCGACAGGGCTGCCGACAGCCACCAACATGATCGCGACGGACTGGCGTCAGATGGGCCACGCGATTCAATTGCAGTCCGTGGACATTCCGCTCGCCGATCCGCATTTCTGGACGATGCAGGGCTCGGTGCGCGTTGCGCAGATGTGCCACGAGTGGGGACTGACGTGGGGCTCGCACTCGAACAATCACTTCGATGTGTCGCTTGCGATGTTCACCCACGTGGCGGCCGCGGCGCCCGGCAAGATCACCGCCATCGATACGCACTGGATCTGGCAGGACGGTCAATACCTGACGCGCAACCCGCTGCAAATTGTCGGCGGTAACGTGCAGGTGCCGACCGTTCCGGGGCTCGGGGTGACGCTGGACATGGACGCCGTCGAGGCAGCCCACGCGTTGTACCTCGAACACGGTCTCGGCGCGCGCGATGACAGCGTTGCCATGCAATATCTTGTGCCGGATTGGAAATTCGATCCGAAACGCCCTTGCCTGATGCGCTGATTCATCGGCATTTCTCGCTTGCTTAAGCGCATCACTCGGAGCGTCGGAGAATCAAAATCCCGACGCTCGGTCACCGCCCGGTCGCAATGCGCATGAATTGCGGAATTTCAAAAAACGACGCGAAAAATCCGCAAGGCCTTTGAAGGGGGAATCAATAGAGGAAAAATCGGTATCGAAACCTTCGAAATGTCTCGTTGCGAGACCTTGCGATACCGGTGTGACGCTCGATAGCCGAGCGATTTCGGACATAAAAAAAGCCCAGGCGGTTAGGCCTGGGCTTTCTTCGTTTGGCGGAGCGGACGGGGCTCGAACCCGCGACCCCCGGCGTGACAGGCCGGTATTCTAACCAACTGAACTACCGCTCCAAACTTGCTGCAGCATCGTGATGTCACTCACTTTGCTTTCCTGCTAGTTGTCCGGCATTGCTGCATTTTCATGCGCATATCACCGAACTTCGTAGGTTTTGGCGGAGCGGACGGGGCTCGAACCCGCGACCCCCGGCGTGACAGGCCGGTATTCTAACCAACTGAACTACCGCTCCAAAACCGACAAAAAAACCCGCCTAACTTTCAGCGGGCTTTACGCCACAAACTGCCTGGCATTTTCAAACTGATACCGACTCGCTACCGGCACCAATTCTGGCGTCCCCTAGGGGATTCGAACCCCTGTACTCACCGTGAAAGGGTGATGTCCTAGGCCTCTAGACGAAGGGGACAAAATCGTCAAAACTTTGTCTGTTTCGCTACTGCTTACTGCATTTCGCGAAGAACGCTATTCTAAACAACATTTCTTCGCTTGTGAAGCTTTATTTTCAAGTTTTTTGCATCGTTTTTGCAAGAATCTTGCTCTTTCGACGCAGCCTGAAAATCAAGCTTCTGAATCCGTGGTGGAGGTAAGCGGGATCGAACCGCTGACCTCTTGCATGCCATGCAAGCGCTCTCCCAGCTGAGCTATACCCCCCGAACAGAGAAATGAGATTCTAATGACAAACCCATTTCCTGTAAATACCCTCCTCGCATTTTTTCCGCATTATTTTGCGAATCCGTGCGAAAAATAAAAAAACGGCGACTCGTGAGAGTCGCCGTCTTCTTTATCGCGCTCATGGCATGTAGCTACGGCACGCAAGCGGGCCGCCCTGCCTCATACCGAGGCCCGATTTACTGGGCGTCGCCTTCGCGCTTGACCAGCAGTGCACCGCCTTGCTTCTCTTCTTCGGTCAATGCCTTGTGCGACAGACGCAGACGACCCTTGTCGTCTTGCTGGATCACCTTCACGCGCACGGCCTGACCTTCCTTGACGTACTCGTTGATGTCCTTGATGCGCTCGTTGGCAATTTCCGAGATGTGCAGCAGACCGTCCTTGCCCGGCAGTACCGAGACGATGGCGCCGAACTCGAGCAGCTTGAGCACGGTACCGTCGTAGACCTGACCGACTTCGACTTCCACCGTGATCAGTTCGATACGACGCTTCGCTTCGGCAATGCCTTCGGCGCTCGGGCTGGCGATGGTCACCACGCCGTCGTCCGAGATGTCGATGCTCGTGCCGGTCTCTTCCGTCAGCGCGCGGATCACCGAACCACCCTTACCGATCACGTCACGGATCTTTTCCGGATTGATCTTGATGGTGACCATGCGCGGCGCGAATTCCGACAGCTCCGTACGCACGCCCGACTGGGCTTCCGTCATCTTGCCGAGGATATGCAGACGGCCTTCCTTGGCTTGCGCCAGCGCGACCTGCATGATTTCCTTCGTGATGCCCTGGATCTTGATGTCCATCTGCAGTGCGGTCACGCCATTCGACGTACCAGCCACCTTGAAGTCCATGTCGCCCAGGTGATCTTCGTCGCCGAGAATGTCGGTCAGCACGGCAAACTTGTTGCATTCGAGGATCAGGCCCATGGCGATACCGGCGACCGGCGAGGTCATCGGCACACCTGCGTCCATCATGGCGAGGCTACCGCCGCAGACCGAAGCCATCGACGACGAACCGTTCGACTCGGTGATTTCCGACACGACGCGCACGGTGTAACCGAAATCGTCAGCACCCGGCAGGCACGCGACCAGCGCGCGCTTGGCCAGACGGCCGTGACCGATTTCGCGACGCTTGGGCGAACCCACGCGACCCGTTTCGCCCGTCGAGAACGGGGGGAAGTTGTAGTGCAGCATGAAGCGATCGCGGTACTCGCCTTGCAGCGCGTCGATGATCTGCTCATCGCTCTTGGTGCCCAGCGTGGCCACCACGAGTGCTTGCGTTTCGCCACGCGTGAACAGTGCCGAACCGTGGGCACGCGGCAGCACGCCGGTGCGGATCGAGATCGGACGCACGGTGCGCGTGTCGCGGCCGTCGATACGCGGCTCGCCAGCCAGGATCTGGCTACGGACGATCTTGGCTTCCAGATCGAACAGGATGTTGCCGACTTCGATGTCGTCCGGAGCAGCTTCGCCCTTCGCAGCAGCGGCTTCGCCCAGCTTGGCGATCACGTCGGTGCTCACGGCACGCAGTTGTTGCGTACGCGCTTGCTTTTCACGCGTCTGGTAAGCAGCGCGCAGTTGGCCTTCGGCCAGCTCGCCCACTTGCGAGATCAGTGCGTCGTTCTTGGCAGCCGGGGCCCATTCCCACTCGGCCTTACCACCGTCGCGCACGAGTTCGTGAATCGCATTGATGGCCGTTTGCATTTGCTCGTGACCGAACACGACTGCGCCCAGCATCACGTCTTCCGGCAGCTCTTGCGCTTCCGATTCCACCATCAGCACAGCTTGTTCCGTACCGGCGACGACCAGGTCGAGCTTCGACTTGGCGATCTGCTCACGCGACGGGTTGAGCACGTACTGGCTGTCGACGTAGGCAACGCGTGCGGCGCCAACCGGGCCGTTGAACGGCAGACCCGAGATGGCCAGCGCGGCCGAAGCACCGATCAGGGCCGGGATGTCGGCCGGGACTTCCGGGTTCAGCGAGACGACCTGCACCACCACCTGGACTTCGTTGTAGAAGCCTTCCGGGAACAGCGGGCGGATCGGACGGTCGATCAGGCGCGACGTCAGCGTTTCGTTTTCCGACGGACGGCCTTCACGCTTGAAGAAGCCACCCGGGATCTTGCCGGCGGCGTAAGTCTTTTCAAGGTAGTCGACCGTCAGCGGGAAGAAATCCTGGCCAGCCTTGGCCTTCTTCGCACCCACGACCGTGGCGAGCACGACGGTATCGTCCATGTCGACGAGCACGGCACCGGATGCCTGGCGAGCGATCTCACCAGTTTCCATGCGAACCGTGTTTTGTCCCCATTGGAAAGACTTGACGACTTTATTGAACATTTGCACTCCTATATCGAATCGCGCGAATGCAGCAGCGGCGCGATATCGCTGCCGGGGTGATCCCGACGCCTTACAGGGGGGAGTGTTATGCCATTCCAGCGTAGCCCGCTGCGAAAATCCGCCAGCGCACCTCTGAGACGACCCTGGAATGACACAAGCCCTGCTTGCCGACGAGGCCCCGTAAATCGGTAACGGAGACCGGAAACCCGGCGCAACCGCCGGGTCAATCGTCCCGAAAGAGGCGCTCAGCGCATCGATCGGGTACCGCCCAAAAACAAAATGCCTGCATCAGCACGCTGATACAGGCATCTCGTCGTAATCGTAATCGCTTACTTACGCAGGCCCAGCTTCTCGATCAGGGCGCGGTAGCGGTCTGCATCCTTGCCCTTGAGGTAGTCGAGCAGCTTACGACGACGGCTCACCATGCGCAGCAGACCGCGGCGGCTGTGGTGATCCTTCATGTGTGCCTTGAAGTGCGGGGTCAGTTCGTTGATGCGCGTGGTCAGCAGCGCAACTTGAACTTCGGGGGAGCCAGTGTCATTGGCGGCGCGGGCGAATTGCGCCACGACGTCCGACTTCTTGATATCTGCGTTCGACATTTTCTTTCCTTTGGATATACACGCGGTCACGGAAGAATGGCCGTGCCGTGAACTTACAAAAACATGTACGTTGCCGTACATAAACAAAACTGCAAGTGCGCGATTATACGGGAACCGGCATCACGACGCCACTTTTTTCCGCGCTTTGCCGCAGCAGGCGGGCTTGCAAGCCCCTTCGAACCGCTCAAAACTCCGATTTCCGACGAATAATTCGACGAATTTCGTCGAATTATCCAAAAAATCACGACAAATCGATCTTCCCGCTTAGCGCTGACGCGCCATCCGGCAGGTACTCGGCAGCGCCACCTTGTTCATCGGCAGCTCCATCACCGTCCGAAATCCGTAGCCCGAGCCTTCGTTATCGAACTTCACACCCGGCTCGCCCGCGCGACGCATCACAGAGACGTACAGCGGCTCGATCATCTGATGGTCGTTCGCCCGCATCCATGCATCGGCCGGTGCCTCACGCACGCGACGGTTCTCGAGCGCGCGTGCAACGGTCGTCACATCCGTGGTGCCCGCTTGTTCGAGCGCTGCGGCGATCATGTCGACCATCACGCTCATGCGCAGCAACGGGTAGTCGTCGCGCGCCTCCGGATAGCGCGCGCGAAACGCCTTGTAGTACGCATCCGACGCCTCACCCCCGACGTTCGGATGCCACTCGGCCACCGCGTACACGCGTCCGACACCGGCATCGCCCAACGCCGCCGGGGCACCGAGCGCGTTGCCGTAGAACGTGTAGAACTTGAGCTCCATGCCCTGCTCTCGCGCAGCCTTGACGAGCAGCGTAAGGTCGTTGCCCCAACTGCCCGTGACCACAGTATCGGCCCCAGCCGCGCGGATACGCGCCAGATACGGCGTGAAGTCCTTCACACGGCCTACAGGGCTGAACTGTTCGCCCACGATCTGTACATCGGGACGCTTGGCGCCGATCATCTGGCGAGCCAGCGTGGCGACCTGACGTCCGAAGCTGTAGTCCTGATTGAGCAGATAGACCTTCTGAATGCTGTCGTCCTGCTTGATGGCTTCGGTGAGCGCCTGCATGCGCATCGCGGCGTTGGCGTCGAACGCGAAATGCCAGAAGCTGCACTGCTCGTTGGTCAGCGCCGTATCGACAGCGGAGTAGTTGAAGAACAGCATGCGCTGGCCCGGCTCACGAGCATTGCGCTTGTTGATGGCATCGATCAGGGCCGACGCCACCGCGGAACTGTTGCCTTGCAGGACGAACGGGATACCGAGATCCCCTGCCGCCTTGAGCTGCACGAGACTGTCTTCGACCGCGCCCTTGCTGTCGAACACCGTCAATTCGAGCGGATGTGCGCCGTCGCGCAACTTCACGCCACCGCGCGCGTTCACACGATCGATCGCGAAACGCAGATTCCGCTCGACCATCGCCCCCGCATTGCCGAAAGGCCCACTCATCCCCTCGATGAGGGCAAGCCGAATCGGCGGGGCGGCATTAGCCACACCGGTGGCGGCCAGCAGGCCCAAAGTGCACAGCACCGCGCAAATACGCGCCAGCAATACGTGAGATTTCATCGAGGCCTCTAGAACTGTCCCGGCGCGAATCATAACTGCCACCACCCGCCCGGGCAAGCCAAGGCACCCCACGATGGGGAACGGTGGCGGTATGCTATCAGCAAGCCACCATCGCCCATATTTTGGGCAAATCCCCACCCCATTGAGGCCAACCATGACGTATCGTTTCCCTGTGATTATCGACACCGATACTGCGTCGACTCGAGCCATCCGCTGGGCCGTTGCGGGCCTGCTCGCGTTGTCGTTGACGGCCTGTATCACGCCGACGTGGCAACAATTACCCGCATCGGCGTCCCAGGCGGAAGTGCAGGCGCAATTGGGTAAGCCCAAGGAGGTCTATCCGCTCGCGCCGGGCGTCACACGCTGGCTCTATCCGACGAAGCCGTTCGGCGAGGAAACGATTGCCGCCGACTTCGATGCTCAGGGCCGACTGCTGCACGTCACGCAGGTGCTGTCGACGCAGGAGTTCAACAAGGTCGAGATCGACAAATGGACCAAGACGGACGTACTGCATCACTTTGGCGAGCCCGTCGAGACCTCGGCTTTCCCGCTGATGAAGCGCGAAGTCTGGACCTACCGCTTCAAGCAAGACGACGTGTGGTTCTCGATGATGAACTTCTATTTCGACGCCGACGGCATCGTCAAGACCACCCAAATCAGCCCGGATCCGCTGCACGAGAAACGGGATAACAATCTGTTCTAAGTCAGGAGGGCGCCCTATCCCCGCGAATTCGTATCTTGACCACGCGTATCTCGCGGAACTGCGGCGCGACCTGCTGCGCTTTGCCAGGTTGCAATTGCGCGACGACCATCTGGCGGAAGACGCCGTTCAGGAAGCGCTGACGGCCGCTTGCTCACCATCGAGCGAATTCTCGGGGCGCTCCCAACACAAGACGTGGGTCTTCGCGATTCTGCGCAACAAGCTGATCGATACCATGCGCGCGCGACGCCGCACGATCAACGCTTCGTCTCTCGAGGGCGACGCCGATGAGAACTCCGTGTTCGATCGCGAGCTTTTCGACGAGCGCGGTCACTGGAACGATCACGCCCGCCCGCGCCCCTGGCCTCCCCCCGAGACACTCGTCGCCCGTCAACAGTTCTGGGCATTGTTCGACGGGTGCCTGAACACCCTGCCCGAATCCACCGGTCGCGTGTTTTCCATGCGCGAACTGCTCGACATGGACATCGCGGAAATTTGCCATGAACTGGACCTCGACGCCAATCATTGCAGCGTATTGCTGTACCGCGCGCGCACCCGCTTGCGCACTTGCCTATCGGCCAAAGGACTGGAAACCGACGATGCCCTTGGGTAACTGCGCCAACGTCACGCGCTCGCTCTCCGACAAGCTCGACCGACCGTTGACTGCACTCGCGAGCATTCGTATGCAAGCGCATCTGCTGATGTGCGCGGGGTGCCGCGCGTACGCATCGCAAATCGCCACGCTGCGCGCTATATCGCGAGGCATTGCCGGACATGCCGACATCGCCACAACACCGATTGATGACTGAAGATTAGCGAATTTTTTTCACCGCACTGTCATATCCGGCGCCTCCCTACGACTAAACGGTGCGATCGACAGCCAACGTGCTGCGCGATCAGACTTTTCCACCCACGCTTATCGTTTGGAGATAGCTACCATGAAGACGTCCATTATCTCGGCTGCCACACTTGCCATCGTCAGCGTTTCGACCGTCGCCTTTGCCGCTCCGCAGAGCGGACTGACCCGCGAACAAGTCGTCGCCGAACTCAAGGCTCTGCAAGATGTCGGCTATCACGGCGGCACCGACCATACTCGATATCCGGCCAACCTTCTGGCGGCCAAAGCGGAACTGGCAAAGCGCCAACCGGCGCCCACGCAAGCCACCACTGGCGTTGCCACCGGCGACGCCATGCCAGCACCTGCCTCTGGCATGAAGTCGGGTATGAAGCGCGCAGCCTACGGTGACGCATCGCTGCATGAGCGCATCTATCGCGGCCAGTAAGTCGTCAATCAGAAGTCACTCGCCGCCGAGTCGGCGGCGAGCCGAGGAAACCTCCGCGGACTCCCCGGAACACTGGACAAATTTCGGAGTCGCCCCCAATGCATAACTCTTATGTGACATGCCCTACCGCGGCTCGGCTAGAGCGCCTCGCATACTACTTCGCGCTTTACAGCGTCGTCGGCATCTTCATCGGCTACGGCTTCCATAAGTTCACCGAACGCGAAGCGGCGGCCATTTTCCCGCTGGTCAGCCAACATCCCCTGCTGGGTTGGCTCTACCTGGGTCTGAGCGCGCAAACGGTGTCCAACCTCATCGGTGGCTTCGAACTCGCCTCGGCGCTGGCCATGGCGCATACGGGCAACCGACGCGTGCGTCTGGCAGGCAGTCTGGGCGTGGTGCTCACCCTGATCGTGACTGTCTCGTTCCTTGCGACTACACCGGACATCCGCGGAGGCACCTTCGGCTTTCTGATCAAGGATCTGACGCTGCTAGGTGTCGCCCTGTTGGTCGCGGCACGCACATTCGCGCAAGGCCGCGAGCAGAACGTCTACAGCCGATACCATTCCGCCCTGAGATAGCAAAAATGCCCGCCCCTGACGTGCAGGGTGCGAGCATTTTCGGCGTCGGCGGCGAAGCAAACACCCCCGACCGATGGATCGATCGACACGGATCCACCGTGTCTAACGGCGATTACGGCGTGAGCTGCGGATTCAGCTTCTCGGCCTTCGAGTACAACTTGTTGAGTGCGGACAGATAGGCCTTGGCCGATGCCGCAACGATGTCCGGGTCCGTGCCAACGCCGTTCACGATACGTCCGGCCTTCGACAAACGCACCGTCACCTCGCCCTGCGATTGCGTGCCAGTCGTGATGGCGTTGACCGAGTACAGCAACTGCTCCGCACCGCTGTTCACCTGCGATTCGATGGCGTTGAGCACGGCGTCGACCGGCCCGTTGCCTTCGGATTCACCCACGAGTTCCTTGCCCTGCGCGGTGAACACCACGCGCGCGCTCGGACGCTCACCGGTCTCGGAGTGCTGGGCCATCGACACGAGGTAGAAGTGCTCGTTGCCTTCGGCCTGCGCTTCGTTCGAGACGATCGCGAGAATGTCCTCGTCGAAGATTTCCGACTTCTGGTCGGCAAGTTCCTTGAAGCGAGCAAACGCGGCGTTCACGTCCTGCTCCGACTCCATCTCGATACCCAGCTCTTGCAGACGCTGCTTGAACGCGTTACGGCCCGAGAGCTTACCCAGCACGATCTTGTTCGCCGTCCAGCCCACGTCTTCCGCACGCATGATTTCGTACGTATCGCGCGCCTTGAGCACGCCATCCTGGTGGATGCCCGACACGTGCGCGAACGCATTGGCACCCACGACGGCCTTGTTCGGCTGCACGTTGAAGCCGGTGATTTGCGAGACGAGCTTCGACGCCGGCACGATCTGCGTCGTATCGATGCCGAGTTCCAGACCGAAGTAATCCTTGCGGGTCTTGAGCGCCATTACGACTTCTTCGAGCGACGTGTTGCCTGCCCGCTCGCCCAAGCCGTTGATCGTGCACTCGATCTGACGCGCGCCGCCCAGTTGCACACCGGCCAGCGAGTTCGCCACCGCCATGCCCAGGTCGTTGTGGCAGTGCACCGACCAGACCGCCTTGTCCGAATTCGGCACTCGCTCACGCAACGTGCGCACGAGTTGGCCATACAGCTCCGGCACGCCGTAGCCGACCGTGTCCGCCACGTTGATGGTGGTCGCACCTTCGTTGATCACGGCTTCGAGCACGCGGCACAGGAAGTCCAGATCCGAACGGCTGCCGTCTTCCGGCGAGAATTCGATGTTGTCGGTGAACTGACGCGCGTAACGCACGGCAAGCTTCGCCTGCTCGAACACCTGGTCCGGGCTCATGCGCAGCTTCTTCTCCATATGCAGCGGCGACGTGGCGATGAACGTGTGAATACGCGACGAATTCGCCCCCTTGAGCGCCTCGGCAGCCCGCGCGATATCGCGGTCGTTAGCGCGTGCGAGCGAGCAGACGGTGCTGTCTTTCACGATGCCTGCGATCGCCTGAATCGCTTCGAAATCGCCGTTCGAGCTGGCCGCGAAACCGGCTTCGATGACATCCACGCGAAGTCGCTCCAGTTGTCGGGCGATGCGGATCTTCTCGTCGCGGGTCATCGACGCGCCCGGCGACTGTTCACCGTCGCGCAAGGTCGTATCGAAAATGATCAGCTTGTCGGCCATGATTTGCTCCTGAGGGGATTTCGTAGGGTTCGGTATTTTTTTGATATCAGCGCGCGGCGCGTACAGGCATGGCCGGCCCGAAGGCGGAGAAACAGCATGGCATCAGTGGCACCGCAAGTGACGCCATGTGCGACGCCAGAAGCGACGCCAAGCGGTGCGTGAGGAAGGCCCGGAGCCGGTCAGGCGCCTGAAATCATGAGCGCCAATATAGTCGCAAACGGGTGATTCCGCAACGCGGGGGGCTGGCGTCAAGCCCCGAGCACACTGGCATTCCCGGCCATCGGCCGGGCCACTCGTAGGCCCCAAAACGAAACAGCCCGGCACAAGGCCGGGCTGGCAATCACGGGACGACGCCCGATCAGAGCGGCGGAATCCGCAGCACCTGCCCCGGATAAATCTTGTCCGGGCTGGAGAGCATCGGCTTGTTCGCTTGAAAGATGCCGTCGTACTTGTTGGCATCGCCATAAGCCGTCTTCGAAATGGCCGACAACGTGTCGCCCGACTTCACCGTGTAGTACGTGGCTTCGGCCGACGCCGTCGAGACCGACATCTGGTCGTCCACCGCAGCAACCCCCTTCACGTTGCCGCAGCACAGAAGGATCTTCTCCTTGGTCGCCTGATCGGCTGCGACGCCGTAGACCTTGACGGTACGGGTCGCGCCGTCGAACTCTACGTCGAGGCCGGTCGCATCCAATCCCTGCGACTTGATGTAGTTTTCGATGGCTTCACCGGCGGCGCGGTTGGCCGCATCGGCATCGGGCCCCGGGGCGGGCGGCGGCGCGTCTGCCGCGTGTGCCTTACCGAAAAGCGCCTCACCGGCGTCCTTCACGAAATCGAGTATGCCCATGATTTCTCCTTCGTCACGTCGAACTATGGAAAACAGCGTCGGGTCCTGCCAGATCGGCGGAAAACGACCCGTGCCACAAGGGTACTTCGCCTACCAACGTCAAGATTAGCGCATCCCAACGGTGTCATACCTGACAACTCTGACAGGTAGATATGACAAGGGGCGTACCGAGACGCCCCTTGTTTCCTGCTCTGTTATTCGTCGACTTCGCCGAAAATCCGCTGACGGCGGCCTTTGACGAAGCGGAACGCCCACAGCACATAGCCCGACACGCTGTACACGCAGAACATGCCGAACAGCGCCAGCGGCGGGTCCGACGACACCAGAATAAAGCCGACCATGAACAGCAGCACCACGCCGAACGAGACGCGCTGGCGCACATCGAGCGCCTTGCCGCTGTAGAACGGCGCGTTCGACACCATCGACATCCCCGCATAGATCGTGAGGAAGAATGCGACCCACGGCATCCAGAAAACGTTCACCGGCAACTTGTTGTCGATCGTGATCCAGACGAACCCGGCGATCAGCGCTGCTGCCGCCGGACTGGCGAGCCCCTGGAAGAAGCGCTTGTCGACCACGCCGATGTTGGCGTTAAAGCGCGCCAGACGCAACGCCGCCCCCGCCACATAGACGAACGCCGCCAGCCAGCCCCACTTGCCGATCTCGTGCAGGATCCACTCGTACATCACCAGCGCCGGTGCGACGCCAAACGAGGTCATATCGGAAAGCGAATCGTACTGCTCACCGAAGGCGCTCTGCGTATTGGTCATGCGGGCGACGCGACCGTCCATGCCGTCGAGCACCATCGCGAAAAAGATGGCAATGGCCGCCTGTTCAAAGCGGTCGTTCATCGCCTGCACGATGGCGAAGAAGCCGCAGAAGAGTGCGGCGGTCGTGAAAGCGTTCGGCAGCAGATAGATGCCGCGATTGCGCGGACGCACCGGCACGTCGTCCTCCACACCCTGATCGTGGTCTTCGTTCATCGATGGCTCTGATGGATTCTTGTGACGGCCGAACGGCGAGAGATGCCTGACATTGTTGCGCAAGCGGCCGCGATGGTTTTCCGGCATCTATAACTCCTTTTCGATGCTAGGGTCGATGGACAGACCCCAAAACTGCGGGCGAACCCGCGACGGATCACCGCTATTGGAACGTGAAACGCGAAAGCAGTTGCAAACTGCATCGCCAAACCCCGGCACCCCGTGGCAGAGCTTGACGACGCGGCGGCCGCAGCGACGTGCAACCCGGAGGTCGCGCCGCCGCCACTGACACCGATGCAGTTACGAGTGGCTTACAGCTCGGCGAGAATCGTCGAGGTGGCGGACACCTTGTCGCCGATCGCCACGCGCGGGCGCGAGCCCAGCGGAAGATAGACGTCGACACGCGAACCGAAGCGAATAAAACCGTAACGCTGACCACGCGTGAGACGGTCGCCCGCCTTCACGTAGCACAGGATACGGCGTGCGATCAGACCGGCGACCTGCACGCTCGTCACGATCTGGCCGCCCACGTCGATCACCAGCGCATTGCGCTCATTCTCAAGCGACGCCTTGTCGAGATCTGCGTTGAAAAAACGTCCCGGGAAATATTCCACCTTGGTCACCGTACCGTCAACCGGAGCACGATTCGAGTGGACATTGAAGACGTTCATGAAGACGCTGATCTTCAGCGCTTCACGGCCAGCGTACGGGTCCTGTGTGGTTTCGATGGCCACGATGCGGCCGTCTGCCGGGGAAAGCACGGCATTGGCTTGCTGCGGCAC
Source organism: Pandoraea sp. NPDC090278 (assembly GCF_044772185.1). Classification (NCBI taxonomy): domain Bacteria; kingdom Pseudomonadati; phylum Pseudomonadota; class Betaproteobacteria; order Burkholderiales; family Burkholderiaceae; genus Pandoraea; species Pandoraea sp. NPDC090278. Next base: position 1,862,005 of record NZ_JBIVYJ010000001.1, read on the forward strand.
TTCACGCGGCGGGTCGCGGAAGAACTGCAGAACGAACAGGGCGATCACCCAGAACGGCGCGGCCCAAAACACGCCAGCCATAAAATGCACGACGAGCGCGACGGCGACGGCGATACCCAGGAAGGGCCAGCCCTCGCGGGCAATGATCGGGTGAGGATAATTCATGCGATTGAACTCGCGTCCTTGGTAAAACGGTTGAGTGAGCGGGTCGGCCTGCTTTGGACCAAACCGTGGCGTGGCGGCATTGTAGCAATGCGCGCGGCACGGCGACACTTTTTCCCCAAACGACACGCGGATGTCATAAAAAAACCGCCCGTTTTACCGCAGCGACAGCTACGGCAAAACAGGCGGTCAGCGACGTCAGTTCAGAAAACTTAGTTCTTCGACTGGTCGACCAGCTTGTTCTTGGCGATCCACGGCATCATCGCGCGCAGCTTGCCGCCCACTTGCTCGATCTGGTGCTCGGCCGTGATACGACGACGCGAGATCAGGGTCGGAGCGCCAGCCTTGTTTTCCAGGATGAACGACTTGGCGTATTCGCCGGTCTGGATGTCGGTCAGGCATTGCTTCATGGCCTTCTTCGTCTCTTCCGTCACGACGCGCGGGCCGGTGACGTACTCGCCGTATTCGGCGTTGTTCGAGATCGAGTAGTTCATGTTGGCGATGCCGCCTTCATAGATCAGGTCGACGATCAGCTTCAGTTCGTGCAGGCACTCGAAGTAGGCCATTTCCGGCGCGTAACCGGCTTCGACCAGCGTTTCGAAACCGGCCTTGATCAGCTCGACGGTACCGCCGCACAGCACGGCTTGTTCGCCGAACAGGTCGGTTTCCGTTTCTTCGCGGAAGTTCGTTTCGATGATGCCGGCACGGCCACCGCCGTTAGCGGCTGCGTACGACAGCGCGATGTCGCGAGCGGCGCCCGACTTGTCTTGTGCCACGGCGATCAGGTGCGGCACGCCGCCACCTTGCGAGTACGTCGAGCGCACCGTGTGGCCCGGGGCCTTCGGGGCGATCATGATGACGTCGAGGTCGGCGCGCGGGATCACGCAGCCGTAGTGCACGTTGAAGCCGTGCGCGAAGGCCAGCGCAGCGCCTTCCTTGATGTTGGCGTGCACTTCGTTCTTGTACACGTCGGCGATTTGCTCATCCGGCAACAGCATCATGACGATGTCGGCCGACTTCACGGCTTCCGCCACTTCCTTGGTGTTCAGGCCGGCGTTGACTGCCTTGTTCCACGAAGCGCCGTCTTTGCGCAGACCGACCGTCACGTTCACGCCGCTGTCCTTCAGGTTCTGTGCGTGGGCGTGGCCTTGCGAGCCGTAACCGATGATCGTGACTTGCTTGCCCTTGATGAGGGAGAGGTCGGCGTCTTTGTCGTAGAAAACTTTCATTTGGAGTGTCCCGTATTACCAAAAATAAACTGAAATCAGAATGGATCGAAATCCGCTTACCGCGTTGCCGTTGCCGGTCAGACCTTCAGGATGCGCTCACCGCGCCCGATGCCCGAGCCACCGGTACGAACCGTCTCGAGAATCGCCGTCTGGTCGAGCCCTTCGATAAATGCGTCGAGCTTCGACGAATTTCCGGTGAGCTCAATCGTATAGGTCTTTTCCGTAACGTCAATGATGCGGCCGCGGAAAATATCCGACATCCGCTTCATCTCTTCCCGCTCCTTGCCTACCGCGCGAACCTTGATCAGCATGAGTTCGCGCTCGATATGCGCGCCCTCGGTCAGATCGACCACCTTCACCACTTCGATGAGCCGGTTCAGGTGCTTCGTGATCTGCTCGATGACGTCATCGGAGCCGGTCGTGACCACCGTCATGCGTGAGAGCGACCGATCTTCGGTCGGCGCAACGGTGAGGGTCTCGATATTGTAGCCACGTGCAGAAAACAGTCCGACCACGCGCGACAGCGCGCCCGGCTCGTTTTCGAGCAAAACAGAAATAATGTGCCTCATGGTGTATCCCGGATTGTCCTTGTTGGGGACGTCGCGCCCGCGCTCCGGCTATGCCGGCAGCGACTGGCAGCGCGTACGTGCCGCTTCGTCTTACAGATCTTCCGAACCGAGCAGCATCTCGCTGATGCCCTTGCCCGCCTGAACCATCGGCCAGACGTTTTCGGTGGGATCCGTTTGGAAATCCATGAATACCGTGCGGTCCTTCAGGGCCAGCGCCTCGCGCAGTGCCGGCTCGACGTCCGACGACTTTTCGATGCGCATCCCCACATGACCGTACGCCTCGGCGAGCTTCACGAAGTCCGGCAGCGCGTCCATGTACGAACTGGAGTAACGCTTGCTGTATTCGATCTGCTGCCACTGACGAACCATGCCCAGATAGCGGTTGTTGAGCGACAGGATCTTGACCGGCGTGCGGTATTGCAAGCACGTCGAGAGTTCCTGAATGCACATCTGGATCGAGCCTTCGCCGGTGATACAGGCGACTTCTGCGTCCGGATGCGCCATCTTCACGCCCATCGCCGCCGGCAGACCGAAGCCCATCGTCCCCAGACCGCCCGAGTTGATCCAGCGGCGCGGTTTGTTGAAGCGATAGTACTGAGCAGCCCACATCTGATGCTGACCGACGTCCGAGCACACGAAGGCTTCACCGTCGGTGAGCTTCCAGTAGGTCTCGACCACGTGTTGCGGCTTGATGATCTCGCTCTTGCGATCGAAGGCGAGGCAATCGCGCGAACGCCATTCCTCGATCTGCTTCCACCAATCGGCAAGCGCCCCGGTATCCGGGCCGTGCTCGGCGGTTTGCAGATTCTCGATCATCTCGCGCAGCACTTCCTTCACGTCGCCGACGATCGGAATGTCGACCTTCACACGCTTGGAAATCGACGACGGGTCGATATCGATGTGAATGATCTTGCGGGCGGTCGACGAGAAGTGTTCCGGATTGCCGATCACACGGTCGTCGAAGCGCGCACCGATGGCGATGAGCACGTCGCAGTGCTGCATGGCCATGTTGGCTTCGTACGTGCCGTGCATGCCCAGCATGCCGAGGAACTTGGGATCGCTCGCGCGATACCCGCCCAGGCCCATGAGCGTGTTGGTCACCGGATAGCCGAGCAGGTCGCAGAACTGGTTCAGTTCCTTCGACGCGTCGGCCAGAATGATGCCGCCGCCGGTGTAGATATAGGGACGCTTGGCCGAGAGCAGCAGGCTCATGGCCTTGCGGATCTGGCCCGAATGGCCCTTCGTCACCGGATTGTACGAGCGCAGCGACACCGTCTTCGGATATTCGAAGCGGCAGCGTGCCTTGGAAACGTCCTTCGGAATGTCGACCAGCACCGGACCCGGACGGCCCGTCTTGGCGATATAGAAGGCTTTCTTGATGGTGGCTGCGAGGTCGCGCACATCCTTCACGAGGAAGTTGTGCTTGACGCAGGGACGGGTGATACCGACCGTGTCGCACTCCTGGAAGGCGTCCTGACCGATAGCGGCCGTGGGCACCTGCCCGGTGATGATGACGAGCGGGATCGAATCCATGTACGCCGTGGCAATCCCGGTGACCGCATTGGTCACGCCCGGGCCAGACGTCACAAGGCACACACCGACTTTGTCGGTGGAACGCGAATAAGCGTCGGCCGCATGGACGGCTGCCTGCTCATGGCGCACCAGAATGTGCTGGATCTTGTCCTGCTTGTAGAGTTCGTCGTAGATGTAGAGAACCGAACCGCCGGGATAACCCCACAGATGTTCGACTCCCTCTTCTTGAAGCGAGCGCACGAGGATCTCGGCGCCAATCATGTCTTCAGAAGTATTTTGGTGGCGTGTAGCTTCCGCCTCGGAGAATTCCGCGCTTGGCATGTTCATCGTCGACCTTTCAAAGTTTCGGCAAAAATTTTGATTGGGTGCTCTCCCCACGAACTTGTGGTCCGGGCTCAAGCTGCGCGTCTGAATGATGGACCCACCTGATGGGTGTGCCGATATTGAGACAATCACAGATATTGCGAACTGGCAACGTTACCGGTTTGCAGCAAAATGGTCAAGCAAGTTTATGCATTTGCAGCATGATCGCGAAGTCCGGTTCGCAAAATTCCCACACCGTGCGGCGCGCGTCCCCACGCTGGTGCACAATCTTCACATGATAGGAAGCCGACACCGATCCGGCCGACCTAACTCGACACAACGTGACACAACCGGAAGCAAAAGCGGTTACAGGCAGGCGTGTTTTTGGTAGCATCCGCACCGACTACGCGATCTTTACGTAATCTTTACGCTTACACGGCATTTCACAGGCGCAGCGGCCGACGCTGCGTGTACCCCACCGGATGGCATCTGACAAGGAACTGGCGGATTTTCTCGCGGGCATCGAACGGCGCGCTTTCAAGCAGGCCGTCTATGCCGTACGCGACGACGAGGCCGCCCTCGATATCGTTCAGGATGCGATGATCCGTTTGGCCGAGAAGTACGGCGACAAACCGCCGTCCGACCTGCCGCTGCTGTTCACGCGCATCCTCCAGAACACCATTCACGACTATTTCCGCCGCCAGAAGGTGCGCAACACGTGGGTCACGCTGTTCTCCAACCTCGCCGGCCCCGGCGACGACGAACGCGACGACTACGACCCGCTGGAAACCTTACTGAGCCAGGATGGGTCTGTGCAAACCGAGAGCAGCGAAGACTCGGTTTCGCGTGCCGAAATCCTCACGCTCATCGAAGCGGAAATACAGAAACTACCGACACGTCAACGAGAAGCCTTCCTCATGCGTTACTGGGAAGACATGGACGTTGCCGAGACCGCCGCCACGATGGGGTGCTCGGAAGGCAGCGTCAAGACGCACTGCTCGCGTGCTACTCACGCGTTGGCACAGGCGTTGAAGGCAAAAGGGATCAGGTTATGAGTCACGATCTGGAAACGAGGGAAATTCGCTTCGCACATCGCGTGCGACTGGCATTGGACGAAGCGTCCGAGGCACCGTCGCCGAACATCGCGGCCCGGCTGGCCGCCGCGCGCCAGGAGGCGCTCGCCCGCAAGAAGCCCGAACCGGTGGCCGTTGTGCAACCGGCGCTGGTGCTCGCGGGTGTGGGCGCCATGCAATCGCCGGAGATCGGCGGGCCGCGTCGCGCGTTCGACAAACTGGGCCGTCTGGGTCTGCTCTGGCCGCTCGCCGCACTGGTGATCGGTCTGGCAGGCATTGCGTACTGGGAACATCAGCAGCACATTCAGGATCTGGCGGATATCGACGCTGCCGTATTGAGCGACGAACTGCCGCTGTCGGCCTATGCCGATCACGGTTTCAACGCCTACGTGAAGCGTGCCCAGTAGTCCCCCCATCCAAGACCAGCCAGTGACGCGACGCAACGTACTTTTTCTGGTCGCCGCGCTAGTCGTCGCCGCTCTTGCCGGCACGGCAGCGCTGCGCCGCTCGCAAGCCCCCGAACCGGTGTCCGACGTGCCGCCGGTGATCGACGGCACCACCGCATCCGGCAACGGCGCGGCGGCGGCCTCCGGCCCCGTCGGTACGCTCACGGGTAGCCAGCCCGCTGCAAGCAGCGCGCCGCTGGCCGCTCTGCCCTCGCCGGGGGGCGCGTGGGCGAAGCTCAATGCTGCACAGCAGGAAGCCCTCGCCCCGCTCGCCCAGGACTGGAACCGGATGAGCGACCGTCAGCGTGAAAAGTGGGTCGAGATCGCCAAGCGTTTCCAGACGTTGTCGCCCGAAGGCCGCAAGCGTCTGCACGACCGCATGGCCGACTGGGTGCGCCTGACGCCTGAGCAGCGCCAACTGGCCCGCGAAAGCTATCAGAACGCCAAGACCCTGCCGCCGGAGCGCAAGGCGCAGGTCTGGCAGCAGTACCAGCAGCTCACGGAAGAACAGAAAAAGCGTCTGGCGGCGGACGACAAGAAGCAGTCCAACCGTCCCAACGTGGTCAGCGCACCGCCCACGGGCCGTTCCGGCGTGAAGAATCCGTACGCAGCCGTGCACCGTAAGGATGGCGCTGCCGCCTCGAAGAACGGCGCATTGCCCGCACCGGCACCGGTCGCATCGAGCCCGTCGGCCGCCCTCCCGGCACCGGCATCCGGCTCATCGTCACCCGCTGCGTCCAATCCGTCGGCCGCCAGCAATGGTGCCGCCAGCGCCGCCCCGGCCAACAGCGACAAGAACGCGGATACCTTCAATTCGGATCTGTATCACCACAACTGACACCAACCGTCAGCCGACATGACAGTCGACGGCCGCCTTAGGGCGGCCGTTTGCATTTGGCGCCCGTGTGAGGCCACCCCGGCTGGCTGGCCCATCCGCCCAATCTTCCGCATAATGGGCAACGCCTTCTCAGCGAACACACAACAAACGCATAACGAACGCATGCTGCCGGACACCAACCGGACCGCCACGCGCCTTCGACAACAAGACCTCAGACCACGCCGCGATGACCGACTCCGCTACGACTCAGCCTGCCAAGCCGCCTCGTTCGTCTCATTCGTCCCCTGCTGCCGACACGCCTGACACCGCCGGGCCGCAAAGCTATGCCGTGCCGACGCTGCGCCGCCGCCTGCTCTCGATGGTCTACGAGTCGCTGCTGCTCTTCGGCGTGCTCTTCCTTGCGGGCTACCTCTTCAGCGCCCTGACGCAACAACGCAGCGGCCTGATGTACCGTCACGCCATGCAAACCTGGCTGTTCCTCGTGCTCGGCGCGTACTTCGTCTGGTTCTGGACGCACGGCGGTCAGACGCTCGCCATGAAGACATGGAAGATCCGCCTCGTCGACGCACACGGCTTGCCTGTGCGCCCGGGCCGCGCGGTCCTGCGCTATGTCCTCGCGTGGCTCTGGGTGCTGCCCGCCATGGCGCTCGACTGGGCGCTGGGGCTGACCGGCTGGAATAGCGTGGCACTGCTGACCGGCTGGCTCGTCATCTGGGCGCTCGCCATGCGCGTGATGCCCGATCATCAGTTCGTTCACGACCGGCTCGCCGGCACGCGGCTCGTCAGCGTTTTGGGCAAATGAGGGGACGATGAGCACGCCGCCGCTGGCCGCCACCCCGGTGCTGCGGCCCTCCCGTCCACACCTGATTTACGGCGCGATCGAAGTCGCCCTGTCGATCGTCGTCGCCATCGCAACATGGTCAGCCTGGCACAGCCCGTGGACGACCGTGCTCTGGACACTTCTCTGGCTCCCCGTCTCCCACGCCCTCGGCCTTGCGGCCGGTTTCGTCATGGCGGCGCACGGCGACCCGAGCGCCGAGCGGCGCACCACCGCAGGCACGAACATCGCTGTCTGGGCTTACGAATGTGCAGCGTCGATCCTCCTGCTCGATCTGTACCAACCGTGGTTCAGCGCCGCCCCACTGCCCGCACCCAGTGGACCGGCGCGCCCCGTAGCGGTCCTCCTGCTGCATGGTTACGGCTGCAATCGCGCCTTCTGGCTGCGCTTCTCCCGCCATCTGGCGGACGCCGGGTATCACTGCGACGCCATCAATCTCGCCCCGATCTTCGGCGATATCGACGACTACGCCGAGACCATCGCCAACGCTGCGCAGAGCCTCGCAGAGCGCACGCGGCTACCGGTGGTCATCGTCGGTCACAGCATGGGCGGGATCGCCGCACGCGCCTGCCTGCGCCGCTATCCGACGCTGCCTGTCGCGCACACCATCACGCTGGGTTCGCCGCACTTCGGCACGCTGCACGCGCGTCATGGCATCGGCCATAACGTTCGTCAGATGAGCATCGGCAGCGAGTGGCTGGTGGCACTGGCCAGCAGCGAAAAGGATTCCGAACGCGCACGGATCACGTCGATTTTCACGGCGCACGACAACGTCGTGTATCCGGTGCGAACATCGGTGTTGCCCGGCGCGCACAACATTGCGCTGGACGGTCTGGGACACGTCTCTCTGGGCACACATCCGCGCTCGCGGGCGTTGGTGCTGGAGACACTCGAGCGCGTGGCGCAAGGTCTGCGTCACGGCAACTGACGTGGGCACGGCGAAGCCATCCGGCATCTCGCGATGGATGCATGCGTTGCATGCTGTCGCATCGGCGCGACGCTAAAAGACACTTTCGAGACACGCGCATGACTGTCATCGTGCGTTCACGAAGGCATGGCGGAATGCTCGCATGTTCAACGCGACGTGCGAGCCGCTATGACGACGACACCCACTTTCGATCTGCCGATCCCAACGCCTACGGCTCGCGCCGGTCACTTCGTAGACACCCCGCCGGGCCGCCCCGCCTCCCCGCCCGCCAGCCCTCCCGCCACACCGCCCTCCCTCACCGACCTGCCGCCGGACACTCCCGATCCGCTCGACCCGCCGCCCGAAGGCATCACCCGCTACCGCACCATCTGGCTCTCGGACATCCACCTCGGCACGCAAGGCTGCCAGGCGGAGTATCTGCTCGACTTCCTGCGGCATCACGAGTCGGATTACCTGTATCTCGTCGGCGACATCATCGACGGCTGGCATTTGCGCAAGGGCTGGCACTGGCCGCAGGCGCACAACGACGTCGTGCAGAAAATGCTGCGGCGCGCGCGCAAGGGCACACAGGTCATCTACGTGCCGGGCAATCACGACGAAGCGGCACGTCAGTTCTGCGGGCTGGCGTTCGGCGACATCGCAGTGCGCGACGAAGCGTTTCACACCACGCTCACGGGCAAGCGTCTGTGGATCACGCACGGCGATTTGTTCGACGGCGTGATTCAGCACGCTAAGTGGCTCGCTTATCTGGGCGACTCGCTTTACACGCTCACGCTGTTGCTCAACCGCTGGTTCAACCGCGTGCGCACGCGCTTCGGCTTCCCGTACTGGTCGCTCTCGCAGTACCTGAAGCACCAAGTGAAAAACGCCGTGAATTTCATTTCCGCGTTCGAGAACGTGATGGCCGACGAAGCGCGCCGCCGCGGCTGCGACGGCGTGGTTTGCGGGCACATTCACAAGCCGGAAATCCGCGAGATCGACGGGCTGCTGTATTGCAACGACGGCGACTGGGTCGAAAGCCTGTCGGCGCTCGTCGAGACCACCGAAGGCGAGCTGAAGATCATCTACTGGACGCAGAAGCGCAACACGCGCGAGAGCGTGAAAGCTACGCCGGTCAGCGCCTGACACGGCGACAGCGGCCCGCGACACCCCGAACCCAACCTGCGCACGGACGGCCGAACACCGCCCGACGTGCGCTTCACTTCACGCGCGATTACGCGTGTCATTCCACCCGCGCCAAACGCGCGAAGGAGCGCCCGATGAAAATCATGATCGTCACCGACGCCTGGGATCCGCAAATCAACGGCGTGGTCCGCACGTTGAAGAACACGCGCGCTCAGTTGGAAGCGGCCGGCCATCGTGTCGAGCTGCTCACGCCGCAGGAATTCCGCACGATCCCGTGCCCGACCTATCCGGAAATCCGTCTCGCGTTCTTCGCGGGCGGACGCGTGCGACGCCGCATCGAAGACTTCGCCCCGGACGCCCTGCACATCGCCACCGAAGGCCCGCTGGGCATGGCGGCACGCAAGTGGGCGGTGCGTAACGGTTTCCCGTTCACCACCGCCTATCACACGCGCTTCCCGGAATACGTGCAGGCGCGCTTCGGCTTCCCGCTCGCCGCCACCTACCGCTTCCTGCGTTGGTTTCACAAGCCCTCGCGTGCGGTCATGGCCCCCACGCCGGTCGTCAAGCGCGACCTCGAAGCGAACGGCTTCGACAACGTGGTGTTGTGGACGCGCGGCGTCGATCTCGACATCTTCCGTGTGCAGGAAGCACATGTGCTAAATTCAGCACATCCGATTTTCCTCTACGTGGGGCGCGTTGCCGTGGAGAAGAACATCGAAGCCTTCCTGAAGCTGGATTTGCCTGGCTCGAAATGGGTCGCGGGCGAAGGGCCGCAACTGGCTGAACTCCGCTCGCGCTACCCCGATGTGAACTATCTCGGCATGCTCTCGCAGCCTGAACTGGCGAAGGTCTATGCATCGGCCGACGTCTTCGTCTTCCCGAGCCGCACCGATACGTTCGGTCTGGTGCTGCTCGAAGCGATGGCGTGCGGCCTGCCGGTGGCAGCCTACCCGGTGACCGGGCCGATCGATGTGTTCGCCGGTTGCCCCGAGGGCGACGGCGGCGCACTGCGTGAGGATTTGCGCGAAGCGTGTCTGGACGCCCTCAAGGTCTCGCGAGCCAGCGCGCGCGCCTGGGCCGAGCGCTTCTCGTGGCAGGCGGCCTCCGAAGAATTCGCCTCGCATCTGCATCCGCGCAAGCCCGAGCCGTCGCTCGCGCCCGCGGTCTGATCCACCTCCAGAGCCCGTTGCGGCGAGGAACCTGACGCTTGTTCATCGATCACCCGCCGCCACGCGACAAACAACCGAATCCGTACAAGGGCAACCGGGGCGTCATGCGCGCCTGGCGCGCCCTGAAGTACTCGCTGTCCGGATTCAAGTTTGCCGTGTTCGAGGAGAGCGCCTTCCGTCAGGAACTCGCGCTCGCCGCCATTCTCCTGCCCGCCGCGATTTTTCTGCCGGTCACGGCCGTCGAGCGCGTACTGCTGATCGGCTCGATCCTGCTGGTACTCATCATCGAGCTGGTCAATTCGAGCATCGAGGCCGCCATCGACCGTATTTCGCTCGAACGGCACGAACTGTCCAAGCGTGCGAAGGATTTCGGCAGTGCCGCCGTGCTAGTCGCACTCGGCCTATGCCTTCTCACCTGGGTTTCGCTCGCCGGTCCGGTCATTGTGGAGCTCGTACGTACGGCATTTCTCTGATATCGCTCGTCGCCCCGGGTTGCAGGCTTGGCAGCGTCTGGCTGCCGGGTATAATCGTTCGCCGTATACCCAATACTCAACTCATAAACGCAAGCGGAGAACCTCCTTCGCCGAGCTTGCCGCTAACCGGGGCCGACAGACATGGAAGCAAAGCCGCCACGCCGAACCCGCGAACGAATTCTCGAAGTGTCCCTGCGACTCTTCAACGAAATCGGCGAACCGAACGTCACCACCACCACGATTGCCGAGGAGATGAAGATCAGCCCGGGCAATCTGTACTATCACTTCCGCAATAAAGACGACATCATCAACAGCATCTTTGCGCAGTTCGAGCAGGAAATCGAACGTCGCCTGCGGCTGCCCGATGATCACAAACCCACGCTCGACGAAGTCTGGACGTATCTGCAATACATGTCCGAGTTTCTGTGGCGTTTCCGTTTCCTCTATCGCGACCTCAACGACTTGCTCGCGCGTAACCGCACGCTGGAGACGCACTTCAAGCAGATCGTCGGCCACAAGAAGCGTTTCGCACGTGAAATGTGTGACCTGCTGGTGGCCGATGGCGAAATGGAAATCACGCCGGAACAGATCGAGATCGTGACCACCAACATGGTGGTGTTGTCCACGTACTGGTTGTCCTATCAGTTCGTGATGAACCCGCGCAAGTACAACGATCCCGCAGAAATCGGCGCGGGGCTGCATCAATCGAGCTATCACATCCTTTCGCAGATGGCGCCCTACCTCAAGGGCAAGTCACGCGAGCTGTATGACAAGATGGCCCGGGAATCATCGTCCAAGGGAGTGCAGTAAGGCATGTCGTCGGAAGTCAAATCCATTTGCATCTACTGCGGCGCCGCAACCGGCGCTCGCCCCGAGTACGCCGACGCGGCCCGTGATCTGGGCCGTCGCATGGCGGAAGCTGGCATCCGTCTCGTGTACGGCGGTGGCAAGGTCGGCCTGATGGGCATCATTGCGGACGCTGTGCTCGCGCATGGCGGCGACGCCATCGGCATCATTCCGAAGGCATTGATGGAGAAGGAAGTCGGCCATACCGGGCTGACGGAATTGCACGTCGTCGAGAACATGCACCAGCGCAAACAGATGATGGCCGACCTCTCGGACGCCTTCATCGCCATGCCCGGCGGCATCGGTACATGCGAAGAACTGTTCGAAGTGTTCACCTGGCTGCAAATCGGCTACCACGCGAAACCGATTGGCCTGCTCAACGTCGAGAACTACTACGACCCGCTGCTGGTGTTCCTCAAGTCGATGGTGACCGAACAGTTCCTCAAGGCACCGCAACTCGATCAGTTGCAGATCGCTGCATCGCCGGAATCGTTGCTGGAGACCATGCGTCACTTCAAGCCGTCGCAGGTCGATCGCTGGGCGCATCAACGCACGCAGATCTAAGCGGTAACGTCGCTTCCTTTCGCTGCATCGCTGCGCGACACGGCTGTCGCGCAGCACCTTCCCCTCCCAACGCAGAGACGGCCCAAGCCTACGTCCCGCTATGGCGTGCGCTCGGCTGCCAGACGCGCCCATCCCGCGCCCATCTCGCGCCAAACGTCGCGACTGCCGTAATTGAACTCTCGACGTCTCCGACACTCAGACATCCGTTGCATGCGGACCTTTGCATGCACGCCCGCCCTTCTGCCCGCCTGGGTCAATACCATCCGACGAGCAACCTACCCATGATGTTAAAGATGCTCCGCCCAATGCGGCTGCTGCGATCCCGTTGGTTGCGTCCGCATGCCAGCCTGCTCTTGCGCCGCAGTCTGTGGCAAGCCACACCGCGTGGTGTGGCCATCGGATTGGCGTGCGGTGTCTTTTTCGGGTTTCTGATTCCGGTGGCACAGATGCCGGTGGCGATTCTCGTCGCAGCCCTTCTGCGCGGGAATCTCTTTCTGGCGACGATGGGCACGCTGATTACCAATCCGCTCACGGTGCCGTTCGTCTATTTCGGGGCGCATCATCTCGGCCGCTGGATGCTCGACTGGTCGCCCAAGGCCGAGATCGAAGCGACCGTTGCGGCGGCCACGCAGGCCGGTGAGAGCTTCTGGACGCAACTACTGAATTTCGACTTCGGCACCGCGACGTTGCATCTCGGTACCGGTCTGGCCGCCTTCGCCGTCGCGGGTGCAGCGCTGGCGTATGTCATTGGCTTCTTCTCGATCCGGTGGCATCAGCAACGTCAACCGGCAACGCCGGGGGCGTCGCCCACCTCGGCAGCCACAGCAGCGGTGAGAAACCCGCCGCGCGGCTGACTGCACGCCCTCCAACCCCAGCAGATCAGAACGACGAGCCCGGCTCCTTGAGGAAAGCGATTTCCTCCGGCGTCGAATCGCGTCCCAACGCCGCATTACGGTGCGGATATCGACCGAATCGCTCGATGATGACGGCGTGCCTGCGCGCGTAATCGAGGTTGTCGACGAGGCCCGACGTTTGCGCCAGTTGCTCGTAGAGCGCCAGCGACATGTGCTGGCTTTCGAGCGACTCGTCGTGTTCGAACGGCAGATAGACGAACACGCGATGCTGCGCAGTCGGCAGCCGCTGATCGTCACCCGCCTCCACGAGACGACGCGCCACTGACAGCGCCTGCGCGTCGCCCGCGAACGCTTCGCCACGATGCCGGAACAAGTTGCGCGAGAACTGATCGAGCACCACGATCAGCGCACAAGCGCCGAGCGGCGTCTGCGCCCAATCACTCAACTCCCCGGCCACCGCCTGTGCGTGGATCTCACCGAAGCGGGTGCGAATCTCCTCGTCGAAGGCGTCCGATTTACGGAACCACTCGGGACGTGCCATCCCATAGACCTCGGCATCGGGCGCGCCGAACCAGAAGTCGAGCACCGCCTGCCAGGGTTGCAACGGTTGGGTTTGCGAAAGAATGTCTGCTGCCGGAGTCGCCATCGAGAATCCTGAGGTAAGCGTTGGGAGATCGCCCGATGATGCCAGACTCAGGCGAATGCCAACACTACCCGGCGAGTGCGCGACGTCTTCTTTTCGATCTTCGACACACGCAACGCGCCGATCTCCGCCGTGTTACCCACGTGCGTGCCGCCGCAAGGCTGCAAGTCGATGCCTTCGATGCGCACGAGTCGCACGCGCCCCAAGCCGACCGGCGGCTTCACGCTCATCGTCCGCACGAGTTCCGGGCGCTCCGCCATCTCTTCGTCGTTGATGCTGTCGATCGCCACCGGACGTGCCGCCGCCACCAGCGCCGCCAAACCGGCCTCTACCGTCTCGCGTTCAATCGGTTCGTTCGTCACGAAGTCGAGCCGTGCGTATTCCGTGGTGATGCTGCATCCATCGACCGGGTGCGGCAGCACCGCGCACATCAGGTGCGACGCGGTATGAAAACGCATATGACGGAAGCGTCGCTCCCAGTCGATTTCCGCCCGAACAACATCGCCGACCGACAGTCCGGCCAGTAACTGGCTCTGCCCTTCGGCGGGTACGTGCACGGCATCGTCGGGCGTCGCGCCTTCGTGCTTCGACTTGCGGGTGTCGGCGATGCTCAGGCGGGTACCGTCGGCCAGCACGAATGCGCCTGCGTCACCGGCTTGCCCGCCGCCGAGCGGATAGAAGACGGTGCGATCGAGCATGATCCCCGTCTCGTCGATATGCGTGATGCGCGCCTCGCATTGGCGCAGATAGGCGTCTTGTCGGAACAGCGCTTCGGTTGTCATGCAGCCTCCTGTGGGAACAGGACATGTTCGCGCGACTCCTGCCCTGCTGGCAAGACACAATCCCATGCGCCGACGCCGGTACGGTCGTGCCTACGCCCGCCATCCGGCAGTTCCTCGTGCTTATCCCAACGCGGCCCACTTTGGTCCATGACCAGCGTGACCTCATAGGCTGCGCCCCAACCCGGCACCGCGTTTGCGACTTCTCGACATCGATTGTCTCGGGGCGACAGCCCGCCGCTTTGGCTCGCCGCATATTACGGACGATCGCAATGACGCGATCGCATTTGAAAGGAACGACGCCATGACGAGACCCCCTCTTGCCCGTCCACGGGCCCCCTCTCCTGATGCGGCCGCTCATCATCGGGCGCACGCCTTGTCGTCCCCGGCCCCGGTCTCCCACATCAATGGCGCGGTGGATTCGCAAGCGCTCGCGCATGCGTATGCCCTGTATGCGTCGAACGATCTGGAAGGGGCCGCACGCGCGTTCGCCGCGATCTGCCGTGTGCTCCCCGATCACACCGCCGCATACAAGGCCTTCGGCTACGTGCTTTGCCAGCTTGGCGATTTCGAACAGGCGATTGCGCCGCTGATGGTGGCGATCTCCCGTGAATACGGCAATCCGGAACCGCTCTACTTCGCCGCGATCTGCATGCAGCGCACGGGTGACCCACAGACCGCACGCGAAATGGCGACCGACGCGCTGGAGATGGCCCGCTGCCTCCACGACAACACCGACCTGCGCGCGCGTCTGACGCGCCTGCTAGACGCCCTCTGATTTCCCTTCATTTCAACGCCTCTCAAGCCCCCCAAGTCAATGCCAAGTACACAAACGAACACATCCGTCACACACTCCTACGCATCGAACCCCTACGCCAGCGGCATGCCTTTGCCCGGCGGAGACGACGCCGCCGTGCGCAACGACGCAGCGAAGGCCCTTAACCGCCTTTCAGAAATTTCGAATTCATTGAGTGAGATGGCGCCATCGCCGCCCACGGTCGGTCGCTTTGCGGCGTTGATGCATCACGTCGGTAATGCCGCGCTGAGCATTAGTGCGCTGGGTGCCGCCAGTCTGAATACGGTGAAGGAAACGTATGTGAGCAGCTCGCTTTCCAGCGCGCACAAGATTACGTTGGGGACTGCGGCAGCCGCATCGTTGTCGAGCGTGATGGATCTGGCGGTGGCGGTCGGCAAGTACTGCAATCCCGAGTCGACGACGTCGCAAATCATGAACACGGCGTGGTTTGCCTCTGCCGGAAAGCTCCTCGGATCGAAGCATATCGAGACCTACGGCGGCAGATATCAGACGGCCCTGCTGGGTACATCGATGATCCTGTTCTTCAATCAGGCGGGCCAGATCGCAGGCCAGCACAATGCGCAACACGAACACGACGACGCCGTCACGCCGAACTCGCTGGACTTGCCCGCGCCGTCGGCCGCACCGCAGACCCGCGCACAGGAGCTCGATGCACTGCAAAGCTGCATCGGCTTCGTCGCTACGGCGTACCGCGCTTTCGGGGATATTGCGACGACGGCGGTCATCGACTGGATGAGCGCGAGAGAAGCAAAACGCAACATGGATGTGGTCGAGCGCCGCCTGAACTACGAAGAAGCGTTCGGGACCGAGGGGAAGTTCGGGCTTCGGGATGGCGACGCAGCTTAACCCGTATTAACCCGCCTTATTCCGCATCCAGTCGGCCGTGCCGTAGAACGCCTGCATCAGCCGCTCCTGCAACGTACCTTCCACATGGATGTCCTGCATGGCGAGTGCCATGCAGCGCAGCCATTGGTCCCGCTCGCTCGATGCAATCGGGAACGGCAGGTGGCGCGCGCGCAGCATCGGGTGGCCGAAGCGCTCGATGTAATGGTTCGGCCCGCCAAGCCAGCCGCACAGGAACCAGAAGAGTTTGTCGCGCGAACCGTCGAGCGACGCAGGACGCATCGTGCGAATGCCCGCGAACTCGGACTCAAGGTCCATCAGGTCGTAAAAACGGTCGACGAGTTCGCGCACACGCGCCTCGCCGCCGAGCAGGGAAAAGGCCGTCGGCTGTGCCGGGGTGTCTTGCGCTTCGTCATCTGCCGCAGCAGCCTGACGGGTGTTTTCGGAAGAGTTTTCGGTCGTCATGGGCGATATTGTGCCCGAGGCCCAACGCGTCTGCCACGGACGGCGTCTCGAAAAAGACGCCGCGTGATCAGGACAACGAGCGCGGCACATTGCCGCGCCCGACACCTGACCATCAAACGTCGCGCAACGTGCGCACTGCCGACTGACGCAACACCGCGCGCAAACCGCTCCAGCCGCCAATCAACGCACACAGAACACCCGCGCCGATCCCGAGCACCGGCAGCCACGGATTGAACGTCAGTGCGAACTCGAAGACGTAGCGCGCCAATGCCCAGCCAAGCGCCCCCGCCCCCAATGCGGCGAGCAGTCCGGCCAGCGCACCGACCGTCACCAGCTCCGCCAGATGGACGTCGCGCAACTGCCGCGACGATGCCCCCAGCGCCCGCAAAATGCCGCTCTCGCGCATGCGTTCGTCGCGCGTACCGGCGAGCGCGGCGTACAGCACCAGCACCCCGGCGGCGAGCGTGAAGAGGAAGAGCGCCTGCACGGCATCGATCACCTGCGACAGAATCTGCTGAATCTGCGCGAGCAATGCACCCGTATCGATCACGGTGACATTGGGGAACTGACGCACCAACGCGTCCGCAATGCCCTGCTGCTGCGGCTCCAGATGGAACGACGTAATCCACGTCATCGGGAAATCGCGCAGCGCGGCGGGCGGCATCACCACGAAGAAGTTCACGCGCATCGATCCCCAGTCGAGCTTGCGCAAGCTCGTGATCGGCGCGTCGATGGTCTGTCCGGTCACTTCGAAACGCAGCACATCGCCAAGCTTCAGGCCGAGCGTCTTCGCAATGCCCTCTTCCATCGAGATCTGCGGCTTGTCGGTCTCGCCGTACCACTGCCCCGCCGTCACACGGTTCCCATCGGGCAGCGCCGACGTGTACGACAGATTGAACTCGCGCTCGGCCAGACGACGCGCACGCTCCTCGGTGTAGCTTTCGCCCGTCACCGGCGTGTCGTTGATGGCCGTCAGCCGCGCCCGGATCATCGGCGAGAGCTGCACGTCGGGCAGACCGGCCGCGTGAAGTTGCTTGAGCACCGGCGCGTCCTGCCCCGGCTGAATGTCGATGACGAAACGGTTCGGCGCATCCGGCGGACTCGAATGCTGCCAGCCCGCGACCAGATCGTTACGCGTGACCGCCAACAGCAGCAACGCCATCAATCCCAGTCCCAACGCCACCACCTGCAAGGCGCTGCCGAGCCCGCGACGACGCAACCCCGCCACCGCATACCGCCAACCGATGCCGCCCATCGCACCACCGGCGCCCCCCGTACTGCGCGCCCAAGCCGCCAGACCGCGAATCGCCAGCCAGGCCAGCACGCCGAAAACAATCGCACCGACGACGAACCCACCGGCCACCATCGCGCCCAGCCGCAGATCACGCGCCGCGAACAGCAGCAGCGCACCGAACGCCAGCGCGCTTGCACCGTACGCGAGCCATCCCTGACGGCGCGCGCCCCCCACCACGTCGCGACGCAGCACATGCAGCGGAGCCACTTCCGAGAGCGGCAACAGCGGCGGCAACGCAAAACCCAGCAGCATCACCAGCGCGCTTGCGAGACCAAACGCAGCGGGGCGCCACGTCGGCGCAGGCAGCCCCGCCGGAATTACGTCGCCGAGTTGTGCCAGCAGCACCCAGTGCGCCGCGTAACCGAGCGCAACACCGAGCACGCCGCCGATCAGACCGAGACCGATGAATTCGAGCGTCACCATGCCGCGCAAGGCCCGGCGCGGAAGACCGAGACAGCGCATGACGGCGCACGCGTCGAGATGCCGTTCGCTGTACCGGCGCGATGCGATGCCCACGGCCACCGCCGCGAGCACTGCGGCGAGCAGTGCCACAAGCGAAAGGAAACGCTCAGCGCGATCAAGCGTCTGCCGCACCTGCGGCTGCCCGTCTTCCAGCGATTCGAGGTGAACACCGCGCGCCTGCTCCGCCGCCGGACGCGCCCATGCAGCGAACTTGCCGACCTGCGTGTCTGAGCCCGCCACCAGCAGACGGTAGGTGATACGGCTGCCGAACTGCACGAGGCCGGTCGACGGCAGTTCGTCGAAACGCATCATCACGCGCGGTGCGAGCGAGCCGAAGCCGTAGCCCCGATCCATTTCACGAGTAATGACGGCGGCGATGCGCAGCGTACGGTTGCCCACGCGGATCGACTCGCCGGGTTTGACGTGCAGGGCATCGAGTAGCGCGGCGTCGACCCAGACCGTGCCGGGCGCGGGAATGCCGTCGGCGGGTGCATCCGGTGTATTAGCCCCGGCGTCGGGGGCGACGCGCACGCGGCCGCGCAACGGATAACCGTCGCTTACCGCTTTGAGCGACGAGAGACGGCTCGCGGCTATCTGCCCGCCCACGCCGCCCTCGCCCGTCGCACTGGCCATGCTGGGGAAATTGGCGATGACGGCGGTCGACAACCCGTCGGCCTGTGCCTGACGGGTGAACTCGGGTGCCAGAGGGGCGTCGCTGCGAACGACGAGATCGGCGGCGAGCATCTGGCGCGCGTCGCGCTCAAGCCCGCCCTGCATCCGATCGGAGAGAAAACCTACGCTGGAGAGTGCGCCGACCGCCAGCAACAATGCCACGAGAAGCAGATGCAACTCGCCTGCGCGCCAATCGCGCAGGAACATCCGCCAGGCCTGGCGGGCAACTTCAGTGAACCCCATCGTTCCTCAATCCTTTGACCCGCGCCAGTAACGAGCGCCAACCGCGCCAGACGCGCGGCAACCACCACCAAGCCAACACGACGAACAGCAACAACATC
Organism: Pandoraea sp. NPDC090278; assembly: GCF_044772185.1. Classification (NCBI taxonomy): domain Bacteria; kingdom Pseudomonadati; phylum Pseudomonadota; class Betaproteobacteria; order Burkholderiales; family Burkholderiaceae; genus Pandoraea; species Pandoraea sp. NPDC090278. The sequence goes on from NZ_JBIVYJ010000001.1 coordinate 1,881,271, forward strand.
AGGAGAAAAACGGCGGGAAGGAAAAACGCCAGCGCCAGTCCGCCCACCGTGGAGACATCTTCGCCGGCTGAGGCCGCGACATTCGAGAAAGGTTCCGGCGACGTATTGATCAGCGCACGGCTGCCCGCCTTGGCCAGATGCGCCGTGCCTGCCAGCGCGCCGCCCGCCAGTCCGGCCAGCACGGTCACGACCGGATCGGTCTGACCCAACGCCGCCGCGCCGAGCACGATCCCCGCCGGAATCCGGATAAAGGTGTGCACGGCGTCCCACGCGCTGTCGACAAAGGGGATCTTGTCCGCAAAGAACTCAATGGCGGCCAGCACACCCGCCGTGGCAATCACCCACGTCGACGCCAGCACGGCGAGCGTGGGTGGCAAGTGCAGCCACCCGAAACGCGCCGCCAGCCCCGCGCAGAACACCGTCAGGTACAACCGCAGGCCGCTGCCCCAGGACAGCCCTGCGCCGAGCGCAATCGATTCAAGCATGGTGACCTCGCTGCCGCCGACATGACGGCGTCGCACGATCACGCGCCGCGCACTGCCGACGCGGTAACAGCCCACCGGCCAGTCCACGGACATCGAGCCCTAACACCGCGCAACCACCCGGCATCTGTCCGACATCCGCCCTACATGTGACCGATGAGTAACTCGACTGTTACCGCGCCATTATGCCGCGCGTTGCGGCAACGCACCACCGGTGGCTTGAAAGGCCCCGGCGGCGTGTCAGAACGCGGCATTGGCGCGACACTCCGGCAACACAGCGGCGGCCCGCCATCGCCACGACGACGCCACCGTCAAGCGGCCGTCAGCTTCAATCCGACCAGCCCGGCAAGAATGAGTGTGACGCTTGCGATACGGGCAGCGGATGCCGACTCGCCGAACAGCACGATCCCGAGAACGAACGCGCCGACGGCGCCAATGCCCGTCCAGATGGCGTAGGCGGTGCCAAGCGGCAACGTGCGCACGGCGAGCGCCAGCAGCCAGACGCTGCCGACCATCGACACAATGGTGAATACGGAGGGGACGAGACGCGAAAAGCCTTGCGTGTACTTGAGCCCGACGGCCCACGCCACTTCAAGAAAACCGGCAAAAACCAGAAGAATCCAGGCCATGACTGACTTCGATGAAAGATCGGGGTCGTCCCCGGAGAAAAGAGAACCGCTTGCCGGGTCGTCCCGGCAATGGATTCCATCGAAGGTCAATTGAATTGCGGCTGAGCGCCTGACACCCCGGACGGAACAGGGGCGATTTTAGCAAAGCAGGCAGATTGACGTCGGCCGACGGCCTCAGCCGTTCGCGTCCACCTCAAGCCGGTAGCCCACGCCCGTCTCGGTCAGGATGTGTTGTGGCTGCGCGGGGTCGGCGTCCAGCTTCTGCCGCAAGTGCCCCATGTAGATGCGCAGGTAGTGATTGCTCTCGACGTGCGACGGCCCCCACACCTCCTTGAGCAACTGACGGTGCGTCAGTACCCGTCCCGCATGGCGTACGAGCGTGACCAGTAGCCGATACTCGATGGGGGTCAGGTGCACCGGTTCGCCCGCACGCGTCACCTTGCGGCGGGCAAGATCGATGTTGATGTCGCCGAACGAGAACGCTTCGTCGAGCGTCTCGGAATTGCCGCCGCGATGATGCCGTCGCAGTTGCGCCCGGATGCGTGCGAGCAGTTCCGACACCCCAAACGGCTTCGTCAGATAATCGTCGGCCCCGACATCGAGTGCGACGACTTTCTCCGCTTCCTCGTTGCGCGCGGACAGCACGATGATCGGCACGTCGGTCCAACTGCGGACTTCGCGAATGACTTCGACGCCGTCGATATCCGGCAACCCCAGATCGACGATCAGCAAATCGGGCTTGCGCGTGGCTGCCTCGACCATGCCCTGCCGTCCGGCTTCGGCCTCGTGCACGACCATGCCTTCGGCTTCGAGCGACGTGCGCAGAAACCGCCGGATCTGGCGCTCGTCCTCAATCACCACGATGTTGATGCTCGGTTCACTCATGTTGTTTCGTTACGTTTGCGTCTGGCGCATCAGGTGCGTCAGACGCGGGTTCCACATCGTCGGACTCGGCTACATCGACATCGATGCCTTCAACGACGTCCGGCGCCACCGGCGGTGTTTCCAGCGGCAGGGTGAAAATGAAGCGCGCCCCGTGGCCGTCGGGGACATTGGTAGCGTGGATTTTACCGCCGTGCGCTTCCACAATGGCGCGGCAGATCGCCAGCCCAAGGCCGATGCCGGGTTTCGCCGACTCCTTCTCACCGCGCATGAATTTCTCGAAGATGCGCCCTTCCATGCCCGTCGGCAAACCGGGACCGTCGTCGCTCACGCTCACTTCGACTTCCTCGCCGACCACACGTGCCGCGATTTCGATGTGCGAGCCCGCAGGCGAATACTTCGCGGCGTTCTCCAGCAGGTTGGCAAAGAGGCGCTCCAGCAGCACGGCATCGAAACGCAGTAACGGCAGATCGGCAGGCAGGCGCGTCGTCACTTCGTGATCGGCGAGCACACGACGGCAAGCACGCAGCGACGTGCCCACCACTTCCTCCAGCATCTGCCACTGACGATTGAGCTGAACGCCACCGCCTTCCAGCTTCGCCATGTCGAGCAGATTCGTCACGAGCCCCGTCATCCGCTGCGCTTCTTCATGGATGGCGTCGACGAGATCGATACGCAGCGGCCCGGGCGTCTGCGCGTTGCGGCTGAGCATGCTCGCGAATCCGACGATGGACGTGAGCGGCGTGCGCAAGTCGTGCGAGATGGCGGAGAGCAGCGAATTGCGCAGGCGTTCCGACTCCATCGTCACCAGCGCATCCTGTGCGATTTCGACGTAGTGCACACGCTCAAGCGCCAGTGCAATTTGCGCCGCAAACGTATCGAGCAGGCGCTGCTGTTCCGGCGTACCGATTGCACCACTGCCCGACTCGGGGGCGACGACCAGCACCCCGCGCGTGCGCATCGGTGCGCGCAGCGGCAGATAGTAGGCGTCCGACCCGGGCAAGGTATTCGTCCCCTGCCCGGCCGCTTGCTGACGGTCGTACACCCATTGCGCGACATCCGTATCGATATGCGCGGGCATGGTCTCTTCGCGGGCATTCTCGACCGGTTGACGCACACTGCTCTGGCTATCCGGCAGCAACAACGCCACGCGCGCCTGAAACACTTCGCGCACGTGACGCGAGCCGATCTCGACGATCTGCGGCGTCGTGAGCGCCGCCGCCAGTTCGCGCGCCATCGCATACACCGCACCGGTGCGCCGCTCGCGCCAGGTGGCAAGACGCGCCTGAAACCGCAAGCTGGTCGTCAGGTGGCTGATGACCAGCGCGACGGTCAGCATGACGGCAAACGTCAGCAAATACTGTGTGTCGGAGACCGACAGCGACATCTTCGGCGGCACGAAGAAGAAATCGAACGCCACCACGGAAAGGAACGACGCAAGCACCCCCGGCCCGCGCCCCAGCCGCATCGCCGCAATGATCACACCGAGCAGATACAGCATAGCGATGTTGGCGAGATCGAGGAACGACGTCAGTTCCGCCGCCGCCAGCGACACCGCGCCACAAATGCCGACCGCCCACGCATACGCCCGCCACGGGCCACCGACGAGCCCGAGTTCGGGGGCCGTCTCGAACCAGTCGCGCCAGTCGCCGCGCACCACCCGGTTCTCGGCCGACCGGTCGCCAGCAGCCGGTCCGATCAGCACCACGTCGACACCCCGTGCGCGACGCAGCAAGGCCTCATGCAGCGGCGTGCGCGCCGTCCACCAGCGTCGCGCACCGCTCGCCCCGACCACCAGCCTCGAGACGTTGCGCATCTGCGCATAGGCCAGCAGCGTCGTCGCGGCTTCCGCTCCGTCCAGCGTGAGCGTTTCTGCGCCCAGTTCGTGCGCCAGCTTGAGCGTGGCATAGACGCTCTCGCGACGGGCCGTCGCCTGACGCAGCATCGCCGGGGTTTCCACATGGACCGCCAACCAGTCGGCGCGCAGACTCGCCGCCAGTCGCGCGGCTGCACGCACCAGCGCCACACCTTCCGGCCCCGGCCCGATCGCCACGAGCAAACGCTCGCGCGCCTGCCAGACCTGACTGATCGACTGGTCCGCACGATACTCGCGCATCTGGGCGTCCACGCGGTCGGCCGTGCGACGCAACGCCAGTTCGCGCAGAGCGATGAGATTGCCTTTGCGGAAGAAGTTACGCACGGCGCGCTCCGCCTGCGCGGCCATGTACACCTTGCCCTCGCGCATGCGCTCGAGCAGTTCGTCGGGCGGCAGATCGACCAGCTTCACTTCGTCCGCCAGATCGAATACGCGATCGGGAATCGTCTCCCAGACACGGATGCCGGTGATCTGGCCGACCACGTCGTTAAGCCGTTCGAGATGCTGCACGTTGAGCGTGGTGTAGACGTCGATGCCCGCGTCGAGCAGTTCGTGCACGTCTTGCCAGCGCTTGAGGTGCCGCTCGCCCGCTACGTTTGCATGCGCGAGTTCGTCGACAAGTGCGACCGCCGGTTTGCGCGCGAGCATGCCATCGAGATCGAACTCACGCAGCACACGACCTCGGTACTCGACCGTCTTCTGCGGCAGGACTTCCAGTCCTTCGAGCATGCGCGCCGTTTCTTCCCGGCCGTGCGTCTCCAGCACACCGACGACCACGTCGGTGCCCTCGTCGCTCAACTTGCGGGCGGCTTGCAGCATCGCAAACGTTTTGCCCACGCCGGCGGAAGCGCCGAAGAATATCTTCAGACGGCCACGCTGCTCGCGCGCTTCGTCGCGTTGCAGCTTGCCAAGCAATTCGTCGGGATCGGGGCGTTCCATGCCAGCCATCGGGTCAGTCCACTGTGAAAGCGCGAGCCACGCCGCCCGGCGTCACCTTCGGGCGGCAAATCGTCACCGGTTGCCCGATGAAGCAAAAAAACGCGGCACGCTCAGGGCGTGCCGCCAATCTACCGCAGGCTGACGGGCAAAACCAGCCATTCCCGGCCGTATGCCCGCTTCGCTCTGCCTGCGGCTGCGCCTTTCAGACAGCGCCGCGTGCCAACCCGTCCAACGCCAGGTTGAGCTTCAGAACATTCACCCGGGGTTCTCCGAAAATTCCCCACTGACGGCCTTGCGTGTTGCTCGCGATCAGATCGCGCACGACGTCGGGCGTCAGCCCACGCGCCTTGGCCACACGAGCGACCTGATAGTCGGCCGCCGCCGGGCTGATTTCCGGGTCCAGACCGCTAGCCGACGCCGTCACCAGATCGGCAGGCACCGGCAGTTGAGCGCTCGGGTCGGCATCGCGCAGTGCGGCGATACGGGCCTTCACGGCGTCGGTCAGCGCCGGGTTAAGCGGACCGAAGTTCGAGCCACCGGAGGCCGTGGCGTTGTTCGGATTCGGTGAGGTGGCCGACAGACGGCCCCAGAAGTACTTCGGTTCGTCGAAGTTCTGACCGATCAGCGACGAGCCGACGGCCTTGCCGTCCTTGTAGATCAGGCTGCCAGCCGCTTCGCGCGAGAACGCCGCGCGGCCGATGCCGGTCACGACCAGCGGATACACCAGCCCTGTGATGACCGAGAGCACCACAAACAGGCTCAACATCGGGCGCAAGAGGGTTTTCATGACGTCTGTTCCTTAGAGTTTCAGCAATGTGGCCCCGGGCGCACGGCAACCGCTGCCGCCGCGCCCGGAAGCCGTCGCGATCAGGCCCAGCCCATCGCGGCGATGATCATGTCGATGACCTTGATACCGGCAAACGGCACCAGAATCCCGCCCAGACCGTAGACGAAGAGGTTGCGGCGCAAGAGCGTCGCGGCCCCGAGCGGGCGATACTTCACGCCCTTCAATGCCAGCGGAATCAGCACCACGATGATCAGCGCGTTGAAGATCACCGCCGACAAGATGGCCGACGACGGGCTTGCCAGACGCATGACGTTCAGCGCATCGAGTTGCGGATACGTGGTGGCGAACGCCGCCGGAATGATCGCGAAGTACTTCGCCACGTCGTTCGCAATCGAGAACGTGGTGAGGCTGCCGCGCGTCATCAGCATCTGCTTGCCGATCTCGACGATCTCGATCAACTTGGTCGGGTTCGAATCGAGGTCGACCATGTTGCCCGCTTCCTTCGCGGCCTGCGTGCCCGAGTTCATCGCGACGGCCACGTCGGCCTGCGCGAGCGCCGGGGCGTCGTTGGTGCCGTCGCCCGTCATCGCCACGAGTTTGCCTTCGGCCTGATACTTGCGAATCGTCGCGAGCTTTTCCTCGGGCGTGGCTTCTGCGAGGAAGTCGTCCACGCCCGCTTCTGCGGCAATCGCGGCGGCCGTCAGACGGTTATCGCCCGTCACCATGATCGTGGTGATACCCATCTGACGCAGTTCGGCGAATCGTTCCTTGATGCCGCCCTTGACCACGTCCTTCAACTCGATCACGCCCAGCGCACGTGCGCCGTTCGCGTCGTGCTCGGCCACCACCAGCGGCGTGCTGCCACGGCGTGCGATCTCGTCGACCGCCGTCGCGAGCGCCACCGGCCACACGCCACCGGCCGATTCCACATAACACTTGACGGCATCGGCTGCGCCCTTGCGAATCTGCTTGTCGTTCAGATCCACACCGCTCATGCGCGTTTGTGCCGTGAACGGAATGAACAGCGCATTCAGACCGCTCATTTCACGCTCGCGCAGATTGAAGCGTTGCTTGGCGAGCACCGCGATACTGCGGCCTTCCGGCGTTTCGTCGGCCAGCGATGCGAGTTGCGCGGCGTCAGCCAGCGTACGCTCGTCCACGCCCGGCGCGGGCACGAACTGCGACGCCTGACGATTGCCCAGCGTGATCGTGCCGGTCTTGTCGAGCAGCAGCACGTCCACGTCGCCCGCAGCTTCCACTGCGCGGCCAGACGTCGCGATCACGTTCGCCTGCATCATGCGGCTCATGCCCGCCACACCGATGGCCGACAGCAGGCCGCCGATAGTCGTGGGAATCAGACACACCAGCAGCGCGACGAGCACCGTGATCGTGACCGGATTCCCGGCATGCGTGACGAACACGCTATAGATCGAGTACGGCAGCAGCGTGGCCGTGGCGAGCAGCAGCACCAGCGTGAGCGCAACGAGCAGAATCGTGAGGGCGATTTCGTTCGGCGTCTTTTGACGCTTCGCGCCTTCCACCATCGCGATCATGCGGTCGAGAAACGCTTCGCCCGGATTGACGGTCACCTTCATGATGACCCAGTCCGAGAGCACCCGCGTGCCACCGGTTACAGCCGAGAAGTCGCCGCCCGACTCGCGGATCACCGGCGCAGATTCGCCCGTGATGGCCGATTCGTCGACGGACGCCACGCCTTCCACGACTTCGCCGTCGGCCGGAATCACGTCGCCCGCTTCGACCAGCACGAAGTCGCCACGACGCAGGCTGGCACTGTCGATCACCAGACACTCGGCGTCACGACGTGCCGAGCGCAACTGCTTGGCGGGCACGTTCTTCTTGGCCTGACGCAGCGAAGCGGCCTGCGCCTTGCTACGGCCTTCGGCCAGCGCTTCGGCAAAGTTCGCGAAGAGCACCGTGAACCACAGCCACAGCGTGATCGCGAGGATGAAGGGCGCGCTCGCCTCGGCGTGGCCTGCCACGGCCATGCCGAACAGCACGGTCGTGAGCAGACTGCCGACGTACACCACGAACATCACCGGGTTTTTGGCCTGTGTGAGCGGGTGCAGCTTGCGGAACGAGTCCACGATGGCCGGTTTGACGATGGCGGGGTCGAACATCGACTTGGTCGCCGATGTATGCCCTTCGCCCATCTGCCGGGTGGCGGTATTACTTGAGGGTTGATTCATGAGAGCCTCGAATGCCTCATTTCATTATTCAATGCGCACCGATCATCGCCAGATGTTCGGCGACCGGACCGAGTGCAAGCGCCGGTACGTAGGTGAGCGCGCCCACCAGCAGCACCGTGCCGAGCAGCAGCACGACAAACAGCGGACCATGCGTGGGCAACGTGCCCGACGTCGCGGCAATACGCTTCTTGCGCGCCAGCGCACCGGCAATCGCCAGCACCGGCACGATCACCCAGAAGCGGCCGAACCACATCGCGATACCCAGCGTGGTGTTGTAGAACGGCGTGTTCGCCGACAGACCCGCAAATGCGCTGCCGTTGTTGTTCGCCGCCGAGCTGTAGGCGTAGAGAATTTCCGAGAAGCCGTGTGTTCCGGGGTTCAGCACGCCCGCCTGACCGGCCGCAACGAGTACCGCAAGCGCGGTCCCGAGCAGCACCAGCAGCGGCGTCATGAGCACGGCCACGGCGACCATCTTCATCTCGTACGCTTCGATCTTCTTGCCCAGATATTCCGGCGTACGGCCGATCATCAGCCCCGCCACGAACACCGCGAGCATCGCGAAGACGAGCATGCCGTACAGGCCCGACCCGACGCCGCCGAAGATCACTTCGCCCAACTGCATCAGCAACATCGGCACCATGCCGCCAAGCGGCGTGAGCGAGTCGTGCATCGCATTGACTGCACCGCAAGACGCAGCCGTCGTGACCGTCGCAAAGATGCCCGACGCGGCGATACCGAAGCGTGTTTCCTTGCCTTCCATGTTGCCGCCCGACTGCGTGGCGCTGACCTGCTGGTCGACGCCGAGCGTGGTGAGCACCGGGTTGCCCGCCTGTTCTGCAGACACGGTGGCTACCGCCGCAATCGAGAACGCAATCGTCATGGCCGCCAGAATCGCGATGCCCTGACGACGGTCGCCGACCATGCGTCCGAACGTGTGGCACAGCGCCGCCGGGATCAGGAAGATCGCCAGGATTTGCAGGAAGTTCGACAGCGGCGTCGGGTTCTCGTACGGGTGCGCCGAGTTCGCGTTGAAGAAGCCACCACCGTTCGTGCCGAGCATCTTGATCGCTTCCTGCGAAGCGACCGGGCCCATGGCGAGCGTTTGCGTCTGCGTCTGCGCGGGTGTCGTGACCGGCTTGCCGGCGGCGTCCATCTTCGGCTGACCGTCCGGGCCGAGGACCGGATTGTCGTAGTGCGTGACTTGCAGCGTGGTCACGTCCTTATAGGCGTCGAAGTTCTGAATCACACCCTGACTCATGAACGCAGCCGCGATCACCACCGACAGCGGCACGAGCACGTAGAGCGTGATGCGGGTCATATCGACCCAGAAGTTACCGATCGTCTGCGCCGTGTGACGGGCGAAGCCGCGAATGAGTGCGACCACGACTGCGATACCGGTGGCGGCCGACATGAAGTTCTGCACAGCCAGACCGAGCATCTGTGTCAGATAGCTCATCGTCGATTCACCGGCATAGCCTTGCCAGTTCGTGTTGCTCACGAAGCTGACGGCCGTATTCATCGACGAGTCCGGCGTGATGTTGCCGAACGCTTGCGGGTTGAGCGGCAGCCAGACTTGCCAGCGTTGCAGCGCGTAGACAGCGAGCGCGCCCACTGCATTGAAGCCGATCAGCGCAAACGCGTAGGTGCGCCAGTGCATCTCCTGTTCGGGACGAATCCCGCACAGACGATAAAGACCGCGTTCAAGAGGCGCGAACCAGCGGTTCACGCGGGATTCACCGGCGAGCACGTCGGCCATGAAACGGCCAAGCGGGCGCGCCAGCACCAGTAGCACGACGAGGAAAACGCCGAGCTGGATCCAGGCATTGAGTGTCATGCTAGGTCCTCCGGCTTGAACAGCGCGTAGACGAGATAAGCGAGCAGCGCGAGCGTGAGTCCGCCGCTCAGCCAATACATAGCTGTCATTGCTGCCCCCCTACCGACGCGCAAAACGCGACAAAGCCGACGGTCGTGGCAACGAACACCACGATCACGCCGAGATATAACCAGTCCATGACAACTCCCTATCGTGTGGCGGCTGGCACGCCACGGGCGCGACGCACCCTCGCATGCGCATGCCAGCCGTGCCCTGAACGATACGTAGGGGCGCGTAAAGACGGGGACAAAAGGGGTAAAGGGGGTGTAAACAACGTGTAAACACGGGCCCCAAATGTGTAAACGACGAAGCCCGCCGATATCGCTATCGGCGGGCTTCGGGGCCTTACTGGCAAAGGCGCGGCGGCGTTTCTCGCTGCACGCCCGTCAGACGCACATCACTCGGCTACGTGCGAGCCTTTACGCCAGACTTCCAAGACTTCCTTGCTCGGTTCGAGGTTCAGGTTGACGTTGCGCGGCGGAATCGGCTGCTGGAACCACTTGCGCTGAATACGGCGGATGTCGCCCGAGCTGTACACATGCGCCAGCGTCGTATCCACGAAGCGCTTGAACTGCAGATCGTCACGCGGCAGCATCAGGGCGTTCAGTTCCGTCTCCAGCGGTGCGCCGACGATAACGAACGACTCCGGATCGCGGGCATTCGCGCGGAAACCGGCGAGCAGCACGTCGTCCAGTGCAAACGCCTTGGCGCGACCGGTTTCGAGCGTCACCATCGATTCGCCGTGGTCGCGCGCCGGAATCACGCGATAGCCGATCTTCTCCGCCTGCATGCGGGCCAGACGCTCACCGGTCGAACCGGCCGATGCCACCAGGTTCTGCCCCTTCAGGTCTTCCAGACCCTGAATGTTGTCCTTCTTGTTGACCAGAAGGCGCACTTCGGAGACGTAGTACGGATTGCTGAAACCGACCTGCTCGGCACGCTCCGGCGTAATGGTGTTCGGGGCGCAATCGAGATCGACGGTGCCGTTCTTCACCAGCGGAATACGGTTCTGCGGGGTGATGGACATTTCGCGCACCCGCAGATTCGGCAGATTGAGCGCCGTCTTGACGGCGTCTACCACCGCGTAGCAGAGATCCATCGTGTAGCCGACGGGCTTGCCCTTGTCGTTCACGTACGAGAACGGGATGGCCGCTTCGCGATACCCCAGCGTGATGACGCCGGTATCGCGGATCTTCTTGAGGGTGCCAGTGAGATCACCGTTGACCTTCGGCAGCGCGACAACTGCGTCGGCCTTGGCGGGCGCGGCCGTTGCCGTCGCAATACCCGCTTGAGCGGCGAACCACACGGACAGACCGAGCGCGACGCGTTCGGCAGCGATTTTCCAGTCGACTTTCTTGAAACCGTTCACAGCAAATTCCTATCGGATTAACAGCATGATAGGAAGTTACAGATTTGCGTCGCGCAGTGCAAAGAAACCTTTGTCATTAGCTTATGCGCGGACGATCAACTGCCTGATGTCGGGGATGAGGCTGACGCCTCCTGCTCCTTGCCGGGACGCTCGCCGGTCTCCCAAAGGGTCAGGGTCTCGGGTGACGGTTCGACCGCCAGGCGATGCCCGTACGGCGGTATGGCGGCCTGAAACCATTGCCGTTGGAGCTGCGCCATTTCGCCACTGCGAAAGATCGCCGCAAGGGCCGCGTCCACACGCGCCTTGAACCCGGGGTCGTCCTTGGGCAGGACAAGCGCGTAATGCTCGGACTTCTTGGCGAGCGGCGCACCGACGATCCGATAGGCATCCGGTGTCTTGCTGGTGGCGCGTAAGCCTTCGAGGAGCACATCGTCCAGCGCCAACGCCTGCGCGCGCCGCTCCCTCAGCATGCGAAACGCCTCGTCGTAGTCACGCGCCATCAGAAGCTGAAACCCTGCGCGGGCATGCCGTGCCCTCACAAGGCGCTCGGCAGTCGTCCCCTGCACCACCGCAAGGCGCAGGCCCCGCAAATCGTCAGTGGACGCAACGCCCGTGCCCTTCCTGACCATCAACCGGACGTTCGCCGCGTAATACGGCAAGCTGAAGGCCACCTGCTGCCCGCGCGACGCCGTGACCGTCGACGGCGCGCAGTCGATATCGATGGCGTCGCCTTTCACCAGCGGCCCACGCATCTGTTCGATCACCCGCACCGGCGTAACGCGCAGTTCCGGCATCGCCATCTCCTGTTGCAGCGACGTCACGACCCGTTGGCACAGCGCCCACGCCAGCCCCATCGGCTGATCGTCCGCGTCGACATAGGAGAACGGCACGGCGGATTGCCGATAGCCGAGCAGAATGCGACCACGCTCGCGAATACGCGCCATCGTCGGCGTATCGGCGACAGCGGGCGTCGGCGCGAACGAGGTGTCGGGAGGGAATGCAGGCGCTTGCACGGGCGCAGCCACCGTACTCAGTCGCGGCATGCCCGCAATGGGCGGCTCGGCGGCGAGTGTCACATTGAGTGACGCGAGCATGATCGCCGTGAAGATGCTGATGAAGCGGCCAGACCGACGGAGAATACCCGCAGAGATGAGGGATAGAAAGGACATAGTCGACGCAACGCCAAGAGGGAAAATGCCCACACCTTAGCGACGGCCAACGGTAAAACGACCGGCGACGCCAGCCCTTTCGGATTATTCCCTTCGCGGCGCCTTTCCCTTCTGCGGCGGCCTTAGCGCGTATGCGCGAGCAACGTCTGCAACAGTTGCTCGTCGTCGTCCTGCGTCGGTGCGGTGTTATCGAAGCGCACGAGACCCGGGAATGCGGCGGCGGGCGGCAGGAAACGACGCACGCGATACTCGTCCCAATGTTCCAGCTTGTAGGCGTCGTTCGGATTGCCGCGGCTCTCGATGCGCTCGCGCGCGTGCGCTTCGTCGAGATCCACCCAGACCACGTGAACGCCCACGTCGTCGTCGACATCGAGCCACGCCCGGTCGAACAGCAGGCCTTCACGCAACTCACGCGAAAGCGGGCCGACCACCAGCACATTCACACCGAGACGCAGGTTCTCGCGCGCCGTCTCCAGCAGCCCCGCGTACTCCGGCTCGCGCAACGTCTGCAAATAGAGCGGGCTGTCGCGGTCGTTGGGGTTGCCGGTCAGCGCGCCCATCACCGACGCGCTGTACGCGCCATACAGCGTGTCCTTGTCGAGCAGACAAAAGGCCTCGCCGCTGCGCGCGATCAGCGGACGTATCAGACGCTTGGCCAGCGTGGTCTTCCCTGCCCCGGCGTGACCGCAGAAAAAAATCAGACGAGTCATGCGGCCGCCTTGCGCTCGAACATCACGAAGTGCTTGCGCACCGGCTCGATGACTTCGAACACGCCTTCGAACCCGGCCGGAATCACGCAGGCGTCGCCCGGCCCGAACTCCGACGCGTTGCCGTCGAGATCGCTGATGCGGATACGTCCCTCGATCACCGAGAAGTATTCCTGACGATGCGCACCGAAGGCGATGCGCCACGCGCCGGGTTCGCAGGTCCATTCACCGCAATCGAACTCACCCAGTGCGTCGGTGTAGAACGGGCGTGTCATGCGCTGCGGATTGCCGCTCACGCGGCGCGCCTCGGCGGGATGATCGAAGACGGCTTCGCCCGCCTGATCGGGGGCGAACGTAATGAGCGCAGGAGAGGTGGGAGATGTCATATGCGTCGAAGAGTTTAGAGAGCTATGGGACGTCGGAACGTCGGGGGCGGCGCTTAGTTCAGCGCCGCGCTCAGCTTGCGACGCCACGTCGCCACCGTCGCCGGATCGGTCTCGGCGAGCGCTTCGAAGATTGCGAGCATCGACTTGCGCCCCGCGTCGTCGCCGAACGAGCGGTCGCGCTGCACGATATCGAGCAACGTCTGCAATGCCGGTTCGTAAGCCCGGTCCGCGAGATAACGATTGGCGAGATCCAGACGCGCCTGAAGATTGGCCGGTTCGGCGTCCACGCGCGCGATCAGCTCCGAGGCGGGCGGCAGATGGCTGGCCTGCTCGGCGGCAGCAATACGCGTGTTGAGGGCTGCGATACGGGCGTCGCCGCTCGCGGCGGTGCGCGGCGAGAGCAGCGTCAGCTCGGTACGTGCCGCATCGGTGTCCCCCATGCCGAGCAAGACATCCACCAGGTCGAGACGGACTTCGTCATGCGCCGGGTCGAGTGCCAGTGCGGCTTGCAGCGCGTCGCGCGCCACCGTCGGCTGACCTTCTGCGAGCGCCTTGCGCGCCACGTTGCGCGCCATGTCCGCCGGATTCGGCACGATGCGGTCGATGAACGCGCGCAACTGCCCTTCCGGCAGCGCGCCCACGAACTGATCGACCGGCTCGCCATCGACGAACGCGACGACCGTCGGCAGGCTGCGCACGCCATACTCCGCGCACAGTTGCGCGTTTTCATCGGCATTGATCTTGACGAGGCGGATGCGTCCCTGCGCTTCGGCCTCCAGCTTTTCGAGCATCGGCCCGAGCGTGTTGCAGGGGCCGCACCACGGGGCCCAGAAGTCAGCCAGCACGGGGACCTGATGCGAGACGGCCAGTACGTCGGTGTCGAAACTGGCGAGATTGGTATCGATCATGGGTTCTATCGAGCGTGGCAAATTGCGTGAATAGCGGCCGTTACTCATAGAAAACAGCCGCCAGCTTGAAGCATGGTAATCGCAAAGTCCAACGACGGGCAGGGAGGCACATGCACGCAGGCCACGGCACGGCGATCTTCTTTACCCAACTTCTCTTGCTGGTACTCGTCGGCCGTCTGCTCGGCGAGGTCATGCAACGGCTGCGTCAGCCAGCCGTCATGGGCCAGTTGCTCGCAGGGGTGCTGCTCGGCCCGTCCATCTTCGGCGCGCTGATGCCCGCCTGGCAACACGCCGTCTTTCCCGACAACGAAGCGCAGAAAAAGATGCTCGACGCCGTCTCTGAGCTCGGCGTGCTGCTGCTTCTGCTGTCCACCGGACTGGAGACGGATCTGGGGCTCGTGCGACGCATGAAGCGCATGGCCATCTTCGCATCGGCCGGCGGCATGCTGATTCCGTTTGTCTGCGGTTTCGCGCTCGGATGGCATCTGCCCGACAACCTGCTGCCGCATCCGGAAGCGCGGCTCGTCACGTCGCTCTTTCTCGGCACGGCGCTGTCGATATCGTCCGTCAAAGTCGTGGCGATGGTCATTCGCGAAGTCGATTATCTGCGGCGCAACATCGGCCAGATCATCCTCGCGGCCGCCATTCTCGACGACACCACCGGCTGGATCATCATCGCCGCCATCGCAGGCCTGGGGGCCAGCGGTTCAGTCGACCTCGGCCATCTGACGTTCAGCCTCGGTGGCACCCTGCTGTTCATCGTGCTGTGTTTTACCGTGGGCAAGCGCGCTGTGGCCGTGGCCATTCGCTGGACGAACGACCGCTTCACCGTGGAGATGCCGGTACTCAGTGCGATTCTCGTCATCACGTTCGTGCTGGCGCTCGCGACCGACAAACTTGGCGTGCACACGGCGCTGGGCGCGTTCATGGCCGGTGTGATGATCGGGCAGTCGCCCATTCTCAGCGAACAGATCGAGGCGCAGTTGCGCGGGCTGATCGTCGCGCTCTTTGCACCCGTGTTCTTCGGCGTGGCGGGCTTGTCGGTGGATCTGACGATTCTGCTCGACTGGAGAATGCTCGGGCTGGTGGCCGGACTGATCCTGATCGCGAGTATCGGCAAGTTCACGGGATGCTTTATCGGTGGACGTCTGGGCGGGATGTCCTCGGCGGAAGCGCTTGCGCTGGCTACCGGTATGAACGCCCGTGGCTCGACCGAGATCATCGTCGCTAGCATCGGGTTGTCGCTAGGGGTGCTGAGCAAGGACCTGTTCACCATGATCGTCATCATGGCGCTCATCACCACGCTCATCATGCCGCCAGTGCTGCGCCGTGCGCTCGTGCGCATTCCGCTGTCCGCCGAAGAGAAAGCGCGGCTGGAGAAGGAAGCCGCCGAGGAGAAGGACTTCCTGCCGAACGTCGAGCGCATTCTGACGGCGGTCGACGGCAGCGCCAACGGACGCTTCGCCGCGTGGATCGCCGGGCTGACGGCCGGTGTGCGCGGCACACTGACCACGGTGCTCGCCCCTGCCCCTGCTGCGACCGATGATAGCGCCGCCGTCGACGCGGGCGAATGCGCTGGGCTAGATGCTTATGAGATCGCCCTTGCGGCCGCCACACACTCGGTGAGTCGTGCCCCGGGCACGCCGGGCGTGGAGGAAGACAAGCCCGTCAAACCGGGCGAGAAGGCGCGTGAGGCTGCACGTCTGGTGCTGCGCGAACGCACGGGCAAAGCGCCGCAGAAGACGCCGGAACTGCCGCATGGTCCTGTGAAGGAAGGTAAGGACGAGACACCGGAAGACGAAACGTCATCCAAAGCCGCCCCGAAGCATGAACCGGTCGGCGAAGCCCATGACGACAAGCGCGTGAGCGAGGCGAAGAAGGAAGGTGAATTCGTCGCAGACGATCCGTCCGACACTGCACGCGAACAGGAAGCGGCCCAGCCGGAGAGCAGCGACGAAGCGGTCCGCATCTCCGACGAAATCGCCAAGGGCTACGGCTTCGTCATCGCCGGGTTCGATGCGCCGGGCAAAGAGTCGGACTCGGACGTCCCCCCGCTCCCCCTGCCGACGGGCGTGCTGCCGCTGACCAAGGCATTCGACGGGGCCATCGCCATCGTGCTCGCGCATGGCGACCACGCTCGCCAGCCGGATGCACCGCTCAACATCCTCGTGCCGGTCTCGGGCACCGACTATTCGCGCCACGCGGCCGAACTGGCGATCACACTCGCGCGTGCGGCGAAGGCGCCGGTCACCGCGCTGCATGTCTCGGCGCGCGTGGCTCCAGGGATGCTGCACCGCCGGTGGCGTCCGCGCGTGCTGCGTCCGGACGCCGCCGAAACCGCCATGCTCGAGAACTTGCACTCGCTGGCCGAGCGCAACGGTGTGAAGCTACGCACGCGTTTGCTCGCAGGCGGCAAGGTCGACGACGCCATCCTGCATCAGATCCACCACGGCAAACACAACCTGCTCGTGCTCGGCGTGCAACCGCGCTTTGGCGACCGACTCAACTTCGGTGCCGTCTCCCATCGTTTGCTGGAAGAGCGCCGTTGTTCCGTGATCGTACTGAGTGCTTGACGCCTCACAGCATCTCAATGGAAAACGCCTGTTGCGGCAGACCGTCAACAGGCGTTTTTCGCGCTTAGTGCGATGAAACTCAGTTCGCCGACGGCTTCCGCTCCGGCAGCGGAATCCATTCGGTTTCACCGGGTACCTTGCCCATTTCCTGCGCCGTCCAGGCGGCCTTCGCCTGTTCGATGCGCTCACGGCTCGACGACACGAAGTTCCAGAAGATGAAGCGCTCGCCGTCTAGCGGCGCACCGCCCAGCAGCATCAGTCGTGCGGGTCGATCACCGGCCACGATGCGCATATCGCCACTCGGAGCGAGCACCCCCATCCGATGCTCGGGCAGCGCCTCGTCGTTCACCGTCACCTCGCCCTGCACCGTGTAGACGGCGCGTTCGGCGTATTCCGGCGGCAGCACGAACGCCGCGCACGGCTCCATCTCGACGGCGAGATAGAAGATCGGCGAGAACACTTTCACCGGCGCCTTCTCACCGAACGCCTCGCCAAGGATCAGACGCATATGCACGCCCGGCAGGAAGATGTCCGGCAGCGACGACGCCTCGTGATGCGCAAACGACGGCGCGGTCTCCTCGTCGGCCTGCGGCAACGCGACCCACGTCTGAATGCCGTGGACGTCACCGCCACGCTCGCGCACGTCGTCCGGCGAGCGCTCCGAATGCACGATGCCGCGTCCGGCCGTCATCCAGTTCACTGCTCCCGGCGTGATGCGCTGATCGCTGCCGAGACTGTCGCGGTGCCAGATTTCGCCGTCGAACAGATAGGTGACGGTCGCCAGCCCGATGTGCGGGTGCGGACGCACGTCCAGCCCCACACCGGGCGGCAGCGTTGCGGGCCCCATGTGGTCGAAGAAGATGAACGGCCCGACGGTCTTGAACGGCAGGCTCGGCAGACTGCGCTGCACGGTGAATGCGCCGATATCGCTCAGATGCGGCTTGAGCACGGCAAGGAAGGGACTCGTGGAATCGGTCATGGCGCGGTTCTCCTGCGTTCGACACTTGCGGCGAAGTGTGGCGTTCATGTGGGGTGCTGTCGCCCGATTGTAGAGGACATTGCGGGCGCGCTCCATGACACCTGAGCATGATGTCCGTCGACGCGAAAATCGGGTGGCGCGCATGCTCCTGCGACATCGCTCCTATAATGCAGGGATTGTCTAACGCTTTTGGCTCGCGCGCGTCGCGGGCATCGACTTATGAATAAGGCCTTCGTCAAAGAAGATAATGGCGACGATGATGACGATCTCGACGCAGGCGCGCCGGAGATTCCTGCGGGCACCAAGAACTACATCACGCCCACTGGCTACCGTCGTCTGAAGGATGAGATGCTGGATCTCATCGATAATCAGCGCCCTGAAGTGGTGAAGATCGTGTCGTGGGCAGCGTCCAATGGCGACCGTTCGGAGAACGGCGATTACATCTACGGCAAACGACGTCTGCGTGAGATCGACCGGCGTATTCGCTTTCTGACGAAACGTCTGGATAACGCGGAAGTGGTGGACACGCGTCGTCAGGAGAACGTCGATCAGGTGTTTTTCGGTGCGGAAGTCACCTATGCGGACGGCCGCGGCGACGAGCATACGATCATGATCGTCGGCATCGACGAAGTGGATCTCGACCGTGGGCACGTCAGCTGGATCTCGCCCATCGCCCGCGCCATCACCAAATCGAAGATCGGCGACACCGTGCCGTTGCGCACACCGGCCGGGCTCGATCAGATCGAGATTCTCGACGTGCGCTATCCGCCGTCCGAGTAAGCGCACCGCTCACTGCGCGACACCATGCAAAACGCCTCCCGTGGGAGGCGTTTTCATTTCATCGATGCCGCGAATCAGTAGTTGCCGCGTTCGCGCGAAATGCGCATGGCGTGATTGGCGTGACCATCGTCCTGATGCCGCTCGCTCGGACGCTCGCGCGCCACGCGCATGACGTCCGGATTCACACGGATGCGGCGCATCACGTTGGCTAGATGCACGCGGTCGCTCACCTGAATGAGGAAGCGCAGCGTGGCGGATTCGTCCGGCACCACTTCGTCCATTCCGATGTGCACGATGTTCGCGTCGGACGCCGTGATATCGGCCGCCACACGCGAGAACACGCCACGGTTGTGATGCACCAGCACTTTGATGCCGACGTCGAACAGACGCCCCGGCTGCGGTGCCCACGCCACGTCGATCCAGCGCGTCGGATCCTTGCGATGGATACGGCGCGCGACCGGACAGTCCGTGGTGTGGATCGCCATGCCCAGCCCGATGCCGATATAGCCCATGATGGCGTCGCCCGGAATCGGACGGCAGCATGCCGAGAACTGCACCGACATGCCTTCCGTGCCCGTGATGAGCACCGGCGGGCCGACGTTTTCCTCGCCCGTACGCGGCGAATCGGGATCGTCCGGGCTGTCGTCGTTCTCGCCTTCCTTGCCCGACAGCAGCACCGCGAGGCGCTTGGCCATGACGGCCGCGACACGACGTCCCAGCCCGATGTCGGCAAAGATGTCCTGACGATCCTTGTTGCCCGTCCACTGCGCGAGCTTGTCCCAGATCTCTGGCGAGATCTCGCTCATCGTCAGGCCGTAACCCTTGAGCGCTTGCTCGACCAGACGCTCGCCGAGCTGCACCGACTCGGCGAAGCGCATCGTCTTAAGGTAATGACGAATGGCCGAGCGCGCCTTGCCGGTACGTACGAAGCCGAGCCACACGGGGTTCGGCTTCGAGTACGGCGCGGTAATGACTTCCACGATATCGCCGTTCTTCAGTTCGGTGCGAAGCGGCAGCAACTCGTTGTTGATCTTGACGGCCACGCACTGGTTGCCCAGATCGCTGTGGACCGAATACGCGAAGTCGAGCGCCGTCGCACCGCGCGGCAGCGCCATGATGCGCGCCTTGGGCGTGAAGACGTAGACGGCGTCGGGGAACAGGTCGATCTTGACGTGTTCGAGGAATTCGGTGGAGTCGCCCGTCTCGCTCTGAATATCGAGCAGCGACTGGAGCCACTGGTGTGCATGCTTCTGCACGTCGTTCATGTCCGCGCCGCCGTTCTTGTACAGCCAGTGCGCGGCCACGCCCGCTTCCGCAATCTCATGCATGCGGCGCGTGCGAATCTGGAATTCGATGGGCGTGCCGAAGGGGCCGACAAGCGTCGTGTGCAACGACTGATAGCCGTTGACCTTCGGAATCGCAATGTAATCCTTGAACTTGCCCGGTACGGGCTTATAGAGCGCGTGCAGCACGCCGAGCGCGAGATAACACTGCGCGTTCGACTCGACGACCACACGGAAGCCGTAGACGTCCAGCACCTGCGAGAACGACAGCTGCTTTTCCTGCATCTTCGTATAGATGCTGAAGAGCGTCTTCTCGCGGCCGAAGACGTCGGCACTGACTTCGCCGTCTTTCAGGGCTTTCTCGACGGCGTCGAGAATCTTGCCGACCACCTCGCGCCGGTTGCCACGCGCGGCCTTCACGGCCTTGTCGAGCACGGCGTAACGACGCGGATGGTAATTCGCGAAGCTCAGATCCTGAAGTTCGCGATAGGTATTGTTCAGGCCGAGGCGGTGCGCAATCGGCGCGTAGATGTCGAGCGTTTCGCGCGCCACGCGGCGCTGCTTTTCCGTCGACGTCACGCCCAGCGTGCGCATGTTATGCAAGCGGTCGGCCAGTTTGACGAGAATGACGCGCACGTCGCGCGCCATCGCCAGCAGCATCTTGCGGAAGCTTTCGGCTTGCGCCTCTTCCCGGCTGCTGAACTCCATCTTGTCGAGTTTCGACAGGCCGTCGACCAGTTCGGCGACCTTCGGTCCGAATCGCTCAGCGAGTTCGGCCTTGGTCACGCCCTGGTCTTCCATCACGTCGTGCAGCAAGGCAGCCATGATCGACTGGGCGTCGAGTTTCCACTCGGCACAGATCTCGGCGACTGCTACGGGATGGGTGATGTAAGGCTGTCCGCTCTGGCGATATTGACCCAGATGGGCCTCATCGCTGAACTGGAAGGCTTCTTTGATTTGCGCGAGGTCGCTTTCCTTGAGGTACTCCCCAAGCATGCCCTTGAGACGGGCAATCGAGACGACCTCATGCTTGCGCGGCTGCTCGGGCGTTGCCGTCGGACCGAAGAGGTGCCGATAGGACTGCTCCAGCAGCGCGTCGATGTACTGTCGCGTGGCGCTCTCGCCCTTCTTTTTCTTGCGCTCGGGCTTGGGCTCCCCCGCTTTGGGTTCATCCGCAGCGATGGACGTGGCCGGTGATTTCGCATGACTCATACATGTACCTGCTTCGTCGAGCGGCCCGGAACGTCACATCGCATCAGTGCAGTCTCCCGATCAGAGCGGCACTTTCTTGAGCATCTCGATGCCCACCTGGCCGGCTGCGATTTCGCGCAGCGCGACGACGGTCGGCTTGTCCTTGTTGTTCTCGAGCTTCGGCGTATGACCTTGCGCCAGTTGGCGGGCGCGGTAGGTCGCAGCGAGTGCGAGCTCGAAGCGATTCGGAATTTGTTTCAGGCAATCTTCAACGGTAATTCGGGCCATAAGGAGGTTCCTTCTCAATATAAGGCGTATTCTATCGCAGCCGGCGCGCGCTCGCGCAAAACACGAGCGTTGCCAGCGAATGCGACGGTGTTACTCGTGATCGTTCGGCGCGTGGATATCCAGATCGGTGAACAACGTCTTGTGCCGCGCATACTGCGAAGCGAATCGCAGACGCACCGCGGTGAACACCGATTGCAGTTGATCCAGCGCGCGTTGGAATTCGTCATTGATGATGATGAAGTCCGCTTCCGGCGCGTGGGCGATCTCGCCACCGGCCGCCAGCAAGCGTCGTGCAATGACCTTCGGCTCGTCGGTCCCGCGCTTCTTCAGGCGCTCTTCCAGGGCTTCGATGGACGGCGGCAGAATGAAGATACCGACCGCGTTCGAAAAGCGCTTGCGCACCTGCTGCGCGCCTTGCCAGTCGATTTCCAGCAGCACGTCACGGCCTTCGCGCATCTGCTCTTCGATCCACACGCGCGATGTGCCGTAATAGTTGCCGTGCACCTCGGCGCTTTCCAGAAACTCGCCACGCTTGCGGCGCTCGAGAAACTGCTCGACCGAGATGAAGTTGTAGTGCACGCCTTCTTCTTCGTTGGCGCGCGGTGCTCGTGTCGTGCAGGAAATCGACAGACGAACGTCGCTATCCTGCGCGAGCAGCGCGTTGACGAGCGTGGACTTGCCCGCACCCGAGGGGGCGACCACCATGAACAGATTGCCTGGATACTCGGCATGCAAGGTGGGTTGCGGGGCGTGTGATTGCGGGGTCATACGACTTACTCCAGATTCTGCACTTGCTCGCGCATCTGCTCGATGTAGAGCTTGAGCTCCATCGACGCATCGGCGAGTTCCTTCGAGGCTGCCTTCGAGCCGAGCGTATTCGCTTCGCGATTGAGCTCCTGCATCATGAAGTCGAGCCGTTTGCCGACCAATCCTCCCTTATCGAGGATGTGACGGGTTTCCTTCAGGTGGGCGTCGAGTCGCGTGAGTTCTTCCGCAACGTCGATGCGCACACCGTAGATCGTCACTTCTTGACGAATACGTTCTGCGATTTCTTCCTTGCTAGGTGCCGCCGAGCCTTCCGGCACGACCACGCCCAGCGCTTCTTGCAGACGATCGACGATCTTCTGCTGATGGCGCGCGATCAGATCCGGCACGAGCGGTTGCAGGCCCGTGAGAATCGTCTCCATCTTCTCGATTCGCTCGATCAGGCTGGCCTTGAGCTGAGCACCTTCGCGACGGCGCACGTCGACGAGGTCGCCGATGGCGGCACGGCCTGCATCGATCACTGCATCGCGCAGTGCTTCGGCGGTCACCGACTCTTCGCCGAGCACGCCCGGCCAGCGCAGGATTTCACCGGTGCGCATGCGTTCGGCATCGGGGAAATGAACGAGGATTTGCTGCTCGAGATCGGCGAGTTGTTTGACGGCGTCGAGATTGAGCGCACCGTTGGTGCCGCTCTCGGGACGTTGCACGTTGATGCGGATATCGACCTTGCCGCGCGAGAGCTTGGCAGTCAGCGATTCACGCAGCGACGGCTCGCACGCACGCGCTTCTTCGGGCATACGGAATGCCAGATCGAGGAAGCGCGAATTGACCGTGCGCAATTCGACCGACACGCTCGCGCCTGCGGCTCCATCGGCATGCGCAATGTCGCGCGTGACGCTGGCGTAGCCGGTCATACTGTAGATATTGTTGTCTTTCATCGGGGTGACCGTTACCACAGCGCCGTGACACTTTTTCAGCGGGGCGATGCAGCAACCGGTTTCGCATGCAATGGATGAAACGGGATTATCGCATTTTCCGGCCCAAGGCTCCTGAATCCGCGCACGACACCGGCGCGCGCCGCCAAGCTTTTGGCGTTTAGCGATACCATTCGGGTATTGCCGCATAAATTCACCTCGCAGGACAAACATCCATGACGCAAATCAACCGCCCGGACGGCCGTGCGCAAGACGCATTGCGCCCCGTGCGCATCACCCGCCAATACACCCGCTACGCCGAAGGCTCCGTGCTGATCGAGTGCGGCGAAACCAAGGTCATCTGCACGGCCAGCGTCGAAGAGAAAGTGCCAGGTTTCCTGCGCGATTCGGGCCAGGGCTGGCTCACCGCCGAGTACGGCATGCTGCCGCGCGCCACGCACACCCGTGGCGACCGTGAAGCCGCACGCGGCAAGCAAAGCGGACGCACGCAGGAAATTCAACGTCTGATCGGCCGCTCGTTGCGCGCCGTGTTCGACCTCGAGAAGTTCGGCCCGCGCACCATTCAGATCGACTGCGACGTCATCCAGGCCGACGGCGGCACGCGTTGCGCCTCGATCACCGGCGCATTCGTCGCCGCGCATGACGCCGTCTCGAAGCTCATCGCCGACGGCAAGCTCGAAGCGTCGCCCATCCGCGCACACGTGGCAGCCGTCTCCGTCGGGCTGTATCAGGGACAGCCGGTGCTCGACCTGAACTACGTCGAAGACTCGGCCTGCGACACGGACATGAACGTCATCATGACGAGCGAAGGCGGTTTCGTCGAAATTCAAGGCACGGCCGAAGGCGCACCGTTCACGCGCGCACAAAGCAATGTGCTGCTCGATATGGCCGATGCCGGTATCCGTCAACTGATCGACGCGCAAAAGCGCGCGTTGGGAGTCTGACGATGGCCATGCAGAAGATCGTGCTGGCGTCGAACAACCCGGGCAAGCTGCGCGAGTTCGCGTCGTTGTTCGCGCCGCTCGGCATCGAGCTGGTGCCGCAGGGCATGCTCGGCGTGTCCGAAGCCGAGGAGCCGCACGTCACTTTCATCGAGAACGCATTGACGAAGGCGCGCCACGCCGCCGCTGCCACCGGCCTGCCCGCGCTCGCCGACGACTCCGGCCTGTGCGTGCCGATTCTCGGCGGTGCCCCTGGCGTGTATTCCGCACGTTATGCCGCACGCGCTGGCCGCGAGAAGTCGGATGCTGCGAACAACCGCCATCTGATCGAGCAACTGGCCCCGCATGCCGACACGCCGGGGTATCGCGATGCGTATTACTTCGCGGCGCTTGTGCTCGTGCGTCACGCAGAAGACCCGCAGCCGATCATCGCCGAGGGACGCTGGGACGGTGAGATCGTGGACGACGCACGTGGCGCACATGGCTTTGGCTACGATCCGCACTTCCTTATCCGCTCGTTGAATCAAACGGCTGCCGAACTCGATCCCGCCGTGAAAAACGCCCATAGCCACCGCGCTCGCGCATTGCGCGTGCTGCTGGAAAAGCTGGGGCGGGAGGCGTAAGTCGTATGAGTGAATCCACGCTGCCCGTGCAGAACTTTCTGCGGCCCGGCAAGATCAGTTTGCCCGCCTTGCCGCCGATGTCGCTGTATGTGCATTTCCCGTGGTGTGTGCGCAAGTGCCCCTACTGCGATTTCAACTCGCACGAGTGGCGCGGCGAGGGAGGCGCGCAGGCGTTTCCCGAGCAGGCTTATCTGGATGCATTGCGTCAGGATCTCGAACAGGCGTTGCCGCTGGTGTGGGGACGTCAGGTGCATACGGTCTTTATCGGCGGTGGCACACCGAGTCTGTTGTCGGCTGCAGGTCTGGATCGTCTGCTCTCGGATCTGCGTGCCCTGCTGCCGCTCGACGCCGATGCCGAAATCACGATGGAAGCCAACCCCGGCACGTTCGAAGCGGACAAATTCCGCAGCTTCCGCGCGAGCGGGATCAACCGTCTTTCCATCGGCATCCAGAGCTTCAACAGCGAGCATCTGAAGGCGCTCGGCCGTATTCACGACGGCGACGAAGCCCGTCACGCTATCGAGATCGCGCAAGCAAATTTCGACAATTTCAACCTCGACCTGATGTTTGCGCTGCCGAATCAGACGCTCGCGCAATGTCAGCAGGATGTGGAGACGGCGATCTCGTTCGCCCCGCCGCACCTGTCGCTGTATCACCTCACGCTCGAACCCAACACGCAGTTCCACAAATATCCGCCGACGGTGCCGGACGACGACACGTCGGCCGACATGCAGGACTGGATTGCCGAGCGCACTGCGGCCGCGGGCTACGGACGCTACGAGGTGTCGGCGTACGCCCAGCCGCACCGACGCGCCAAGCACAATCTGAATTATTGGGAGTTCGGCGATTATCTTGGCATCGGTGCAGGCGCGCACAGCAAGATTTCGTTCCCGCATCGTGTGCTGCGTCAGGTGCGTCATAAGCATCCGCAGCGGTTCATGGAGGCCGCCGCCGCCGGGAACGCGATTCAGGAAGAGCGCGAAGTCGATGCGCGTGATTTACCGTTCGAATTCATGCTTAATGCGCTGCGTCTGACCGATGGCGTGAAAAGCGAGCTGTTTGCCGACCGCACGGGATTGCCGATGGCGAAGATCGCCAAGGCGCTCGCCGCCGGGGTCGAAAAGGGCTTACTCGTCGACGATCCGCAACGGATCGCCCCGACCGAGTTGGGACAGCGCTTCCTGAACGATCTGCAAGGGATGTTTCTGGAAGGCGACAAGAAGTAATCGGCCTGCGACGACACAAATGAAAACGGCGGGACATCATCGCGATGTCCCGCCGTTTTTCTTGCCATCCCCCTACCCCAGCGCTGCTCCCATTTCCCTGAGTGCCTTGCGGATGATCTTGCCGGTCACGGTCATTGGCAGTTCCGGCAGGAAAACGACCTTGCGCGGGTATTCGTGCGCGGCCAGGCGGTGCTTGACGAAGTCCTGAATCTCCTTCGCCAGCGCATCCGAGGGTTCATGTCCCTCGCGCAGTACGACGAACGCCTTCACGATCTCGGTACGCAGGTCGTCGGGCTCACCGACCACCGCTGCAAACTGCACCGACGGATGCCGGATCAGGCAGTCCTCGATCGGTCCCGGCCCGATGCGATAACCAGCGCTGGTAATGACGTCGTCCGACCGGCCGGTGAACGTGATGTACCCGTTCTCGTCGACGAATCCCGAATCGCCCGTAAGCAGGAAGTCGCCACGGTACTTGTCCATGGTGGCGTCCGGGTTGTGCCAGTAGCCGAGGAACATGACCGGGTTGGGCCGAGCGATGGCGATGTTGCCGACAGACCCTGTGGGTAGCGGCGTGCCATCGTCGTCAACGATGGTGACGTCGTGCCCGCGCACGGCGCGTCCGATGGCGCCGGGCAGCGCCGGGAATTCGGCAGCGCACGACGAGACGACCATGTTGCACTCCGTCTGCCCGTAGAACTCGTTGATGTCGACGCCCAGATGCTCCCGTCCCCACGCCAGCAGCTCGGGGCCGAGCGATTCGCCGCCGCTGGCGACCGAGCGCAATTGCAGCGGCCAATGGTCGCGAGGCGATGCCACAGTGCGCAGCATCTTGAGGGCGGTCGGTGACAGGAACGTATTGCGCACGCCGTGACGCGCCATCAGATCGAAGGCGGCCACCGGATCGAATTTTTCGAAGCGTCGCGACAGGACCGGCACGCCGTGATGGAGCGCGGGCAGCAGCACGTCGAGCAGCCCGCCGATCCACGCCCAGTCGGCGGGCGTCCAGATCAGATCGCCCTCCTGTGGGAATCCGTTATGCGACGTCTCCACGCCCGGCAAATGTCCCAGAAGCACCCGATGCGCATGCAGCGCGCCCTTGGGTTTGCCCGTAGTGCCGGAGGTGTAGATGATCACGGCCGGGGCATCGGCGCGCGTTTGGACAGGTTCGAAGTGCGAATCGCGCGAGGCGATCGCTGGCCACAGCGCAAGCAGGCCGTCTTCTGCGACGCCCCAGTCTTCGTCGTCGGCGACGTGATGGTGCGCTTCGGGCAGATCGTCATGGACGACGTACACGAGCCGCAGGTCGGGTAGCTCGGCGCGGATGTCGTCGATCTTGCCGATGCTCGCCAGGTCGGTCACGAGCACTGCCGCGCCGGAGTTTTGCAGGCGATAGGCGAGCGCTTCGGGGCCGAACAGCGTGAATAGCGGGACGGCAATCGCGCCGAGTTTGTACGCGGCGACATGGGCGACGAGTGTGGCGGGCGACTGCGGCAGGAAGATGCCGATGCGGTCACCTGCCTTGACGCCGTTGGCGCGCCATTCGTTGGCGAGTTGATTGGAGAGTTGTTTTAGGACGTCGAACGTGAGGCGCACGTGGGCGCCGTCTGCACTTTCGTGGATGAGCGCGAGACGGTTGGAGCCGTCGGCCCACTTGTCGCAGACGTCGACGCCGATGTTGTAGAGCGTGGGGATCTGCCAGGTGAAGGGCGCGGCAGCCGGGTTGGTCGCGTTCTTGTTTGGCGCGTGGGTCACGCGCTCGCCGCTGGCGTCATTTGACGTCTCTTGGGCGGGGGCACGGGAGGTGTCGGCATCCATGCGGTGTCTCCGGGTCATGTCTGGCCTCGCACGGTAACGCCGGGGGCGTACACCGCACGTCTTCAAGCATGATGCATGCCGGGCGGTGACAAGACAAGGGGGACGGGGCGATCCTAGGAAATTAGCGGGGTGTGAGGCGATTTTGGTTGCGAGAAAGCTTCACATGGCGGGATGAGCAGGTATAATGCGCGCTGCCGTGCGGTACTGGCCTGCGTTGGAGCGCAAACGACTCCGACGCCGATTCCACCGGACCGCACGCATCTCAAGTCGTCACCCGTACGACATCCCAAGCCACGATCCTGCATCGTGCGCAACGCCCCGGAGGCGTGCCAGAGTGGTTTAATGGACCGGTCTTGAAAACCGGCGAAGGGGTAACCCTTCCGTGAGTTCGAATCTCACCGCCTCCGCCAGAATTTCTTGGTTTTCCTGATGGTGTCCGCTGCCTTTTCGGCGCAGGCCACTCGCCACACTCACCTCTGAGTAGCGCCTGCGCAACGGCTCAAACCGGCCCGCGGCTCTGGCTTCAAGGGATTATTAAAAAATTAAAACAACAATCCCACCAACACCAATCAAATGATATTCTCAATTCAAATAAGCCAAAAAATTAACGAATAAATTATTTAAAGTAATTTAAATAACTTAAAAACAAATACGTTAATAACAGCATCAACACCCCCAACTTCAAAGAAGCTTTCGTGCTGTCGCGATCTCACGGTGATCGGGGGTGTCTGGCACTAAAACAGGTGCGCACCATCGCCGGAACGCTTCGCAGTCTTTCAGCAAGAGTGAGGAGACGTCATGCTTTCATGGACTCGGCCACCAGAGCATCGCCACGCTCGCGCGCCATTGCGCGACAAGCGCAAGCCATTGCGCCTCACGAGCATCGTGCTCGCGTGCCTGTGCTGTGCGGGACTCACCGAGCGCCACGCCATGGCGCAGACCCTACCCACTACGCCGATCTCGATCGGCAACGGCGCTAACGTCACATACACCAACGGCGCCATGAATACGTCGACGGCGATCCGTATTTCCGCCAGCAATGGCGGGAGTTCATCGATGACGTTCGCGCCGACCAGCGCCATGTCGGTCTCGAGCCCGACAAACGCCGCCATACAGGTCTCGGCATCGGGTAACGGCTCTGTCGCCAGGTTCACCATCAATTCGGCGAGCGGCTACGGGGTGTCGATCTCCGCCTTCGGCAACTTCTCGTTTGCCGTCGTCGCCAGTGGCACGACCAACGGACAGGCATTCATCGACCTCGGCTCGGGCACCTCGATCGTCACGGGCGGTGGCTCCAGCGGCGCGGGGCTATGGGCCACGTCGGGCGGCACCATCACCGGCGACGCGCTCACCATCAATACGTCGGGCTATTCCGCCCAGGGCGCCGGTGCGGTGGGCGGCGGCGCCATCTCGCTGACAAACAGCCGGATCTTCACCACCGGCGACTATGCCTACGGCCTGCTCAACCGGGCAAGCCACGGCACTTATGAGGGCACCGCCGCGCTGGTCTATCGCAACGGCACGATCTCAACGAGTGGCACCGAGGCCCACGGCATCGAGAGCGAAGGCAACGGCGCCACCGCAATTCACAACACGCAGGTTCAAACCACCGGGGCGAGCGCCTACGGTATCCGTCTCGTGGATTCCGCCAACGGCACCACGTCCACGGGCAGTCCCGAACTGACGATCGCATCGGACTCGACCGGCACACGCTCCAGTGTCTCGACCACTGGCGCACAGGCGCACGCCGCCTCGCTCACGAATTTGTTCGCAGGCGATTCCGCCACGTTCACCGCGTCGGGCACTACCTTGCACGCACAAGGTACCGGTGCCTACGGCCTGTTCATGACCGGGGTCACCGGCTCGAACGAAATCGCCTCGTTATCGAACTCAGTCGTGCAAAGCAACCAGTCCGACGCCATCCATGTGACCGGCCCGAACGCCACGATCACGCTCACGAACGGGACCTCGGTGCTCGCCAGTCCTGGCTACGCCGCGTTGAACGTCAGCGCTGACGGCACGTCGCCGGGCAACGTAACCCTCACCTCCGATGCTTCGACGCTGACCGGCACGATTCTCACCGACGCGACCAGCACATCCGGCGTTGTACTACGCAACGGCTCGACGTGGAACGTGACCGGCAACTCGAACATGACCACGCTCGCGAATGACAACAGCACGATCAACGTGCAGGCCACGGCCGCGCAAACCACTGCGCCGACCATGCGGTCGTCCTACACCACGGTCAACGTGGCGGGTAACTACACGGGCACTAACGGCACACTGGTGCTCAATACGTTCCTCAACCTCGGTGGCACTCTCAGCAACCAGTACACCGACCGACTGCTCATTGGCGGCAATGCGAGCGGCACTACGCTCGTCGACGTGAAGGCGGTCGAAGGCAGCACCGGCCCGACAAAGGCCTTTCAGGCTCACCTCCAGCGCGGTCTGCTCGGCGCCCCGTCTCACGAACTCTTTTCGTCGTCCGACGGCATCTCCATCGTTCAGGTGGCAGGTGCGTCGACACAAGGGGCCTTCGTGCTGAAGAACGGCTACGCGACGGCCGATAATCTGCCGTTCCAATATCACCTTTACGCTTACGGCCCCGGTTCGGAATATGGGGTGGCCGACCCGACCCAAACGTTAGTCGGCTCGGGCGGCACTTACTGGGACTACCGTCTCCAGACGGCCTTCGTCGATCCCGGCGGTCAGGTCGATCCCGAAGCCCCCGGGCAACCCGAACCGATCCCCACGGATGCGCGCCCGGAAGTCGTGCCACAAGTGGCGGCGTATCTGAGCTCGCCAGCTGCGCTGCTTTATGCTGGCCTCATCGACATAGACACGCTGCATCGGCGTCTTGGCGAAATACGCGACGACCGCGATCTCGGCCGGGACCATGGCGACAGCGAAGCCTTCGTGCGCGTGTACGGCGGGAATTTCAACTACCGCAGTAACCGCTCCTTCCAGCAATACGGCTACAACGCGAGCATGGACTACAGCGCCATCCAGTTCGGCGGCAATCTGTTCAAACGGCGCGACGACAACGGTCTGTGGCGCTTCGGGCTCGCGGGCACGATCGGCACGCTGCACTTCGAGCCACAAGCCGTGGACGGCTACAGCAGCGCGCGCACAAGCACGTCTCGCGTGTCTGGCTACGCGACCTACCAGAGCACGCAGGGCTGGTATGTCGACAACGTCCTGTCGTTCGGCTGGTTCGACGGCAACGTGAGCACCAACGCTTACGCCAATGCGTCCGCCCTCAAGGGCCACGATATCGCCGCGTCCATCGAAGCCGGTTACCCGCTGGGTATCGGCGCGGGCTTGCAGCTGGAACCTCAGGCCCAACTCGTCGCTCAACACGTCAGTTTCAACAATCAGGTCGACGCCGACGGCCTCAACGTGAACATCGGTGGTCAGAACCAATGGCTCGGCCGTCTCGGCATGCGGCTTACGCGCGCGTTCGAAGTCGGCAAGGGGCGCGTGACGCCCTACGCGGCAATCGACTATCTGCACGCATTCACCGGCGGCACGCAGGTCACCGTGGGTGGCGTCGGCTTCACCAGCGGCAAGTTGGGCGACGCACTGCGGCTCTCGCTGGGCGCGAACGCGACCATGAGCGAGCGCATGTCGGCGTATGCGCGTGTGTCGTGGTCGAAGGACGTCGGCAACGCCGGCATGCGCGGCTGGCTGTTCAACGTGGGCGGACGGTACCTGTTCTGAATCGACATCGGAATCCCGCTACGTGACGCCCTCGGTCAAAGCGTCGTCGGATTCCCATTGCGATCCAGCTCAAACACCTTGTGCTGCGCCATGCGCCGCATCAGCCAATTGCAGGCCGGACCCATGACGTGGGCTTTGGCCCACACAAGGTCCACCCCCACATGCCAGTCGGTATGGGGATACGCGGACAATTGCAGCTCCACGAATTCGCCGCGCTCCAACCCGTGCCGGATCATCTGACGCGGTAACGTCGTCCAGCCAAGCCCGGCCCGCATCATCTCAAGCAACGCCAGAAAACTATCGGCCTGCCATACGCGTGTCGCTTCCAGATACTCCGTACTTGGCAGCGTCTCGCCATGCGCGCTGAAGATCAGCCGACGATGCTGTCGGAGCACGCCAAAGTCCACGCGCTCCACTTGCGCCAGCGGATGCTCACGGCTGACCACATGGATCAAAGTCAGCTTGCCCATCTGCGTGAACGAGAAGTCACGCGAATAGCGCGGCTTGGCGAAACCAATGCCGAAATCTGCGGTGCCGTCACCCACCAGTGTCGTCACGTCGCCATGCACGGGATGCCGTATGTCGAGATCAACGTACGGAAACGCTTCCGCAAAGTCGGTCAACGGCGCCATCAATGTGTTGTGCGGCACCTCGATCGCCAACGTCAATTTTCGCTCCACGTCCTCCCCGAGTGCATTCGCATGCGCGTCGAGCGCAAGGCAACGCTCAAGGATCAGCTCCGTCTCACGAAGCAGCTTACGGCCAGCGTCGGTTAGCCCGGGGATTCGACTGGTACGGTCGAACAGCTCGACGCCAAGATCGATCTCGAGATTGGCAATCGCCGTACTGACGGTCGACTGCGTCTTCCCAAGGCGCCGGGCCGCAGCAGAAAACGAACCCGCATTGGCCACGGCCGCGAACGTCTCCAGTTGTTCCAGCGAATAGCGCATCCCGCCCCCTTCCATCCATTGAAGATTTCGATGGTTATCAACTTTTACCATCGATAAGAACGACCGATTATGTGCCACCGACGAACGCCACGTAAAGCGGAAAGAAAGCGGCAACAAGACGGCGAAAAGCGCACAAGAAGCGCGTCGGACACATCAAATCCCGGAGGAAGGAGACACCTCATGAAAGACTCGCAAGCGACCCATCCGGTCGACGAAGTTCTGCCGTTGCGGCAACTGTTGAGCTACGGCCTACAACACGTGCTGGTGATGTACGCCGGCGCGATCGCCGTCCCATTGATTCTCGGGAGCGCGCTGGGCCTGACGTCGCAACAAATGGTGTTGCTCATCAACGCCAATTTGCTGACCTCCGGTATCGCCACGCTGATTCAGACGATCGGGATCTGGAAGTTCGGCGCGCGCTTGCCACTGATCCAGGGCTGCTCGTTCATCGCCATCGCACCGATGATCATGATCGGCAAGCAGTACGGTATCGATCACGTGTTCGGCGCGGTCATCGCCAGTGGCGCAGCGACCATTGCCATCGCACCGATTTTTAGCCGCCTGCTGCGCCTGTTCCCGCCCGTTGTCATCGGCAGTCTGATCACGATCATCGGTGTGTCGCTGATGCCCGCCGCAGCCATCTGGCTAGGTGGCGGCAATCCCGGTGACGCAAGCTTCGGCGCGGCGTCCAATCTGTTGCTCGGACTGGCGACGGTGGTCATCACACTCGTCATTTATGCGCGATTCACTGGTTTCATCGCCAACTTGTCGGTGCTGATCGGCCTGATTGCCGGTACCGCGCTCGCTGCGGCTTTCGGCCTGACACATTTCGACGACGTCGGTCGCGCCGCCTGGTTCGAACTGAGTCCGCCCTTCGCCTTCGGCCCGCCGAGTTTTGCCCTCACGCCGATCCTGGTCATGACGCTCGCGATGCTGGTCATCATGGCCGAGACCACTGGCAACGTACTGGCCATCGGCACGATCATCGGGCGGCCATCGTCGCAACGCACCCTGGGCGACGCGTTTCGCGCCGACGGTCTGTCGACGGTGCTGGGCGGCATCTTCAATAGCTTCCCCTACAACGCTTTCACCCAGAATACCGGCCTGATCGCGCTATCGAATGTGAAAAGCCGCTACGTCGTCGCTGCTGCCGGAGCCATCATGGTCCTGATGGGCCTGTTCCCCAAGCTCGGTGCCCTGATCGCCTGCGTGCCGCGCCCCGTACTCGGTGGCTGCGCGATCGTGATGTTCGGCATGACCACTGTTGCGGGCATTCAGGAGCTCACCCGCGTGCGCTTCGACGGCACCCGCAATGCCATCGTCGTTGCCGTATCGGTCAGCGTCGGTGTGCTGCCGATGTCGTTCCCTGCGCTGTTCGAGCATGTCCACGGTCCGCTGAAGCTCGTACTCGACAGTGGCATCTTCCTCGGCGCGATCACCGCGATCACGCTCAACCTCCTGCTCAACCGCCATCAGCGCGCCGAGCACGCGGCCCCGTCCCACCTCCCTATCGCGGAAGCCGAAACCCACTGAGACGGGCGCTTTCCTCACCTAGCACGTCTTCGCTTCGTCGCGGCAGTCACGCATTGCCGCGCCCCAATCATCCACATGACATGGAGTCATTCATGAACGTACGTCACGCCGCAGTTGCCGCCCCCCTCGCCAACCTTTCCGAGCAGGACATGGCCCTGCTACGTCAAACCATCGCGCTGGCCGAAGCTTCGCGCGAGCGCGGCCGCCATCCGTTCGGTGCGCTGGTCGCCGACGAACACGGCAACGTCATCGTCACAGCAGGCAACAACTCGATGCCGCCGGAAGGCGACCCCACGCAGCACGCCGAGCTGGTAGCCGCCGCAGCTGCGGCCAAACTTCTGTCGCCCGAGGCGCTTGCGCGTTGCACGCTGTACACGAGCGCCGAGCCATGCTGCATGTGTTCCGGGGCGATCTACTGGTGCAACATCGGGCGCGTGGTCTACGCCCTGTCGGAGCACAAGCTGCTGGGATTGACCGGTGACCACCCGGAGAACCCGACCTTCTCGCTGCCTTGCCGCGAAGTCTTCGTGCGCGGACAACGTCCGGTCGAAGTGATCGGCCCGCTGATCGAAGACGAGGCCGCCGGTTCGCATGCCGGTTTCTGGGGATAAGCGTCAAACAAAAACTAATCAGGGGGAGACAAATATGAACTCGTCCGAGCGTGCGGCACCGCCCTCGCCGACCTGGCGATCCATGGCACTGTTCGCTACCGTCGGGGCGCTGGCAAGCGCGCCTGCGGCAGCATTCACCTGGAGCGATACGTCGATTCACTACGCCTATGGCAACGATTTCCGCGAACCGGGCGTCACCGATGCCAGCGGACGTGCCGCGCAAATCGCCAAGCAGATCGTGTCGCTCACGCATAGCGACGGCTACGCCTACGGCACGAACTTCTTCAACGTCGACATGCTGATGTCCAACAAGGCGGACCCGGCGAATAACGGCAGCACCGGCGCTACGGAGTTTTATGCGACGTACCGGCACCAACTGAGTCTGAATGCCGTCACGGGATCGAATCTATTCACGCGTGGTCCGCTGCGCGACGTATCGATCGCTGCGGGCTTCGACCTGAACACGAAGAACACCGCATTTGCTCCTGAAAAGCGCATGTTCGTGGTCGGACCGACCCTTCAATTCGACGTCCCCGGCTTCTGGAACGTTTCGCTGCTGTTTCGCACGGAGCGGAACTACAACGGGATCGTCGGGCAAAGCGTGCACTTCAGCAACACGGCCATGATGGAAACGGCGTGGAGCATCCCGTTTCACCTCGGCGGCACC
This sequence comes from Pandoraea sp. NPDC090278, assembly GCF_044772185.1. Taxonomy (NCBI): domain Bacteria; kingdom Pseudomonadati; phylum Pseudomonadota; class Betaproteobacteria; order Burkholderiales; family Burkholderiaceae; genus Pandoraea; species Pandoraea sp. NPDC090278. Next base: position 1,916,368 of record NZ_JBIVYJ010000001.1, read on the forward strand.
CCCTTGCACTTCGAGGGCTTTGCCAACGTGGTCGCCCCCAAAGGGCAAGACGGCTTCGGCGCGCAGACGCGAACCGAAATTCTCTTGCACCCGAAAGTCATGCTCGATGTCGGGCATTGGCTGAACCTGAAAGCGCGCACGCTGGAGGCCGGGGTCGGCTGGGAGTATTGGTACAACAAGTTCGGCAGCGATCACCACCGTGTTCCCGGCGCCATCCAGAGCACGGCATTCGTGGAGGCCGCCGTCCATTTCTGACGGGGAGCTGAGCGCCGGGTACTCACCACTACACCCACTTCTGCACCCACCGAACCTCCTCTACTTGCACGACATGCTTGTCGATCCCCAGCGCTGCCGCATCGATACCCAGCGCCAGTCCGACAAGCTGTGGCAAGTGGAGGACGGGCAGATCCAGCGGCGTATTCAGATCTCGTGCCATGTCGTCCTGATAGGTGTCGAGCACCGTGTGACATAGCGGGCACGGGGTGACGATGGCGTCCGCCCCGGCCGTTTTCGCAGACGCCACATGCCGCCCGCTCAGCTTGATGGGAATCACATCGCTCTGCGCCGAACAATGGAAGCCGCAGCAAGCTGTCCTGCCGGAGTAGGCGACAGTCGTGCATCCAAGAATCTGCGCCAGCGTTTCTATCGACCGGACATCGCGCGCATCCATGTCGCCAAACACTGACGGCGGCCGGACGATATGGCATCCGTAGAACGCGGCAATCGTGTGCGACGACAACGGCGTCTTCACCAGCGCGCGCAGCCGCGTCTCCCCCACCTCCTCGAGCAGATACCAGAGAAAGTGCGTGATACGCGCCGTCCCCCGGTAGACCAATCCCTCCTCGGCAAGCTTGCTATCGACCCGCGCGCGCAATGCGGGATCGTTGTCCACGCGCTGCTTGGCTTCGAGCAGGTTCAGCGTGCAGGTATTGCAGATCGTCATCAGATCGAGGCCGCGCGCCTCCGCCAGCGCGATGATCCGCACATTGAGTGCGACGAAGCGCTCCGCGTCGGCCGCGCGAATCTCGCGGCTTCCGGTGCAGGTCGCAGAAGTCAGCGTCTCCAGTTCGATGCCCAACCGTTCGGCCACCGCCTGCGTGGACGTCAATAACTCACCACAAGTCGTACGGGCGCTGCACCCCGGATAAAAAGCGATTCGCATGGCAATGCCTCACCAGAAAAAAATTCAACGAAAGAAAATGCGCCGGATCGCTTCAATCCCGTCCACCGGTCGGCGCAACAGCGCCGCCAGCGGCCGCACCTTGCCGCGCAGCATTAGCTTCAAGGTCCGTCCGGGACGTTGTAGCGCCGCTCGCCAGCCACGCGTCCCCAGCACCAGCAACATGGGTTCGATGCGGCCACGTCTCCCGACGATCTCCATGAACGTGCGCGCATGCGGCGACGCCTCCGGCGCACACGCATACGCCAACTGCTTGAGCGGTTCGATGGCGGCACTCACGATCGGAATATGCGCGGGGCAAACGGCTTCGCACTGATAGCAGGAGACACAATGGTGGACATGCGCCTCGTCCAGAATGGCTTGCAGACGGGGGGCGTCGTCCCGGGCATCGAGCGCAACACGGGCCAGATGCACCAACGGCGCAGGCCCCGCAAACGCAATGTCGTCGGGAAAATCGAGCACCGGACACGCCGAATAGCACGCCAGACAACTCAGGCAGTCCATCGTCGCCCGGAGTGTCGCGGCGTTTGTGGCATCGACCGGCTCGGGAAACCCGCCATACGGACGCGTCCGCTGAAGCCACGTCTGCAACGACACCAGCTTCGCCTCGGCCGGTGCCCGGTCGACCGCCAGATCGCGAATCAACGGCAGATGACGCAGCGGCTCGATATGCATCTCCGCTTGCGCCGCCTCCCAGCACGCCAGCACCTCCCGACCGTTCATCCGAACGGCGCAAGTCCCACACTTCTTCGTGCCGCAATACCATCGATAGCCGATGTCCACCCCGAGCGCTTCCTGCACGTAGTTCAGTGCGTCGATGATTCGCATGTGCGGCACCGCTGGCACCGCGTAGGTCTCCACATAGGGCGCAGCGTCCGTCTCCGGATCGAAACGCGAGATGTGCAGCGTCACCGTCGTCAGTTCACTGTTGCGATCGCTGTCACCCCGAAATTGCCTGACGTCCGAATGCATGTGTCCCCTCTCCCTGCAAAGTCGACCGGTCCACCCCGATCCGTGTTTCGATGCCCGCCGCCGAGCCTTCCGTGGCTCACCACGGCACGCTGAAATACTCCTGTCGCTCGAATCCGGGTGCGATGGCCCCCTCGGGGTAGCGCTCACGTCGAAACCGGTAAGCGCCGCCGTCGCGGGCGACGATGTTCTTGCACTGCCATGCCGTGTTATCGACGTACGGAAAGTCCGTGCGGTAGAAACTGCCCCGGCTCTCCTCCCGCTTCAGCGCGCTTTGCAGCGTGACTTCGCACACGTCGATCAGGTTGTGGGCGTCGAGCGCATCGAGCCAGGCCGTGTTGAACCGGCGCGAGGCGCTCGGCGGCGTCATGCGCGGCAGCTCGCGCTCGCGCATCGCCGCAAGCCTCGCCAGACCGGCGCGCATGGTGTCACCGCTCTTGATCAGTCCATACGCCTCGTCCATCACGTCCCAAATGCCCGTCTTGACGTGCATGGGGGCAATCGCCTGCTGACCCGCCTCGCTATCGGCGGCTCTGTGCCGCAACCCCTCCACCCGTGCTTCTTCCGCCCGAATCTGCCGCTCGGTCAAGCCGTCGTGACGATGACGGTCCGGCAAACTACCGGCAATCGACTCGGCGACCAGCCCGCCGTCGTAAATCGCGACGGCCAGACTCCCCGTGACATGCGCCCCCACGCCGCCCGCGACCCACAATCCGTCGACACTGGTGCGCATCGAATGGGGGTCCGACTCGATGCCGCCTTGTCGGTAGTGCATCGTGGTACGCGCCTCGACCTTGTCGCGCGTAATGTCGAGCCCCAGCTTCTCGAACGCCGAACCGGCGTACTGGTAACGCCGCAACACATCGGCGTCGACGTGGCTGTAAGACGTGTAGTAGCCGCCACTGAAGCGCGCCTTGCCCGCGAGCACCTGTTGCGTGAGTCGCTTGACCTGAAGCGTGTAAGGCGCGAGCGCAGCAGGCGCGTCGCGCGACTGCTCGAAGAAGCACTCGCCTTGCGCGTTGTACACACGCGAACTTTGATCGGTGCCGACCAGCGGATTCGGATAGATGTGCAGACGCTGCCACGTCGGTGGATGCGCAAAGTCGCTGATGTGCCAGAACTGCATCTCCAGATTGGTCATCTCGGCCCCCGCGCGCAGCGCCAGCGCGATGCCGTCACCGGTTTGCTCCCGCGTTCCCGTGGAGCGACGCACCATCCTGTCGGCGTGTCCGGTCGCCATCACGACGGCCTTGGCACGCACTGCGAACATCTCGCCGCGCACGTAGTCGAGCGCCGTCAGCCCGCAAACTTCGCCGTTCTCATTGCGCAGCAGCGCCGTTACCACGCACTCCTCATGCATCGGAATGCCGCGCGCCTGCAACTGCTTGCGTCGGATATCCATCAACAGAATGCCGGTCTGTCCCTGCATGGGCGCGACCGCCCAGCGCACGGGCGAGTGGCTCATCGCGATCTGCCCGTCGGCTTCGCGCGAAAACAGCAAACCGAGCGACTCCATCTCGGGATAGAAGGTGTTCTCGATCCAGTGCCCCGCCGCCGCCAGATAGGACTGATCGACCAGAAAGTGGCTGTAGTACTTCGCGAAGAATTCGAGAGAGCTGGCGGCGTTCTGCGCGTTGCCGCCGAGCATCTTCGAGCCGACGATCACCGCCCCGGCCATGATCGACGCACCGCTCTTGCCGACCAGTCCCTTCGAGATCAACATCGGCTTCAATCCCAGGTCGTGCAGACGCAGCGCGGCATAGGTGCCCGCACCGCCGCCGCCCACGACTACGACATCGCAATCGATCACCCTCATCGCAGTAGCGCCCTCCTCGGGCCGGTCATGGATTTTTGAAACTGCTGAATGGAACGTGACCATTGTGGACAGCCCGCCCTCGCGCCAATGCGGCGATCGGGACACGCCATCCAGCAAAGCGGCCAAAGTGAGGGAAACGATCGGGAAAGCAAAGAAAAGTGGGCAGACGACAGCCATCGGCAGCCGCGCGCGCGGGCCGCTCGAAAATTCTGTCCGTTTTGCGATATGTGTTGTCCCGCGCGCGGTGTGCGCGGCAGGCGAGCGGCGCTAATGTGGTCAGGGCATCAGGACAAACAAGACCAACCACAACGACAATCAGCCATCAGGAGACACACCATGGATGCGACCCTGCAAGCCGTCGCCCGCAACGAGCGCGGTTCGCCCGCCAAGTCGGTCATCTTGGGCGCGGGTATCGGTAACGCGCTCGAGTGGTACGACTTCGCGTCGTTCGTACTCTTTTCCCGCTATTTCTCGACCCAGTTCTTCCACGCCGAGGACCCGACCGCCGCCTTCCTGTCCACGCTTGCCGTGTTCGCCGTCGGCTTCCTGCTGCGCCCCATCGGCGGCATCTATTTCGGCTGGCTGTCCGACCGCCGGGGACGCCGCTTTGCAATGGTGGCCTCAATGGCCGTCACCGCCGCAGGGTGCCTCGTCATCGCCGTGTCGCCGACGTACGCCTCCATCGGATTGATGGCACCGGCATTGCTCGTCTTCGGACGCCTGCTCCAGGGCTTCGGGCTTGGCGGCGAGATCGGCGCATCGTTCACGTTCCTCGTGGAAAGCGCTCCCGTGCACCGTCGGGGCCTCTGGTCGAGCAGCATGTTCATCGCCATTACGGGCGGCTCGCTGCTGGCCACCGCCGTGGGACTGATACTCACGCAGGTCTTTTCCACGGACGAGATGACCCGCTACGGCTGGCGCATCCCCTTCTTCCTCGGTGCGGCCCTCGGGGTGTATGCGCTGTTTCTGCGCGGCAGGCTCAAGGAAACGTCTGCCTTCGAACAGGAGCAAAGCGAAGCGCGCGCCGGTGCGCCCGTGCAACCGATGGCGCACGCAATCTGGGAACATCGTGCATCGGTGCTGCGAATCATCGCGCTCACCGCCGGACCGACGCTGACGTTCAATACCTGGATGTCGGGAGCCATCACGTTCGCCACGCACTTCAAGGGCGTCGATGCCCGTCAGGGGCTATGGGCGCTGTGCATCGGCTGCCTCGTGTACATGGCCGTGCAACCGTTCTGGGGCGCACTGTCCGATCGCATCGGCCGCAAGCCGAACTTGCTGATGGGGGCCGGCGGCTCAGCGCTCGTTATCGTGCCCCTGCTGATGCTCATCGACGGCTCTTTTGCGCGCCTCACGCTGGCGATCTGCGCCGGGCTGGTCGTCCTCGCCGCCTGGACGGCCATCGCCCCGGCGGTCTATGCCGAACTGTTCCCCACGCGCATCCGCGCCACCGGCGTGGCCATTCCGTACTCGCTGACGGTCGCGATCTTCGGAGGCACAGCCCCCTACCTTCAGAACTGGATGGCCGATCATGGCCATCTGGCGTGGTTCGCCGCCTATCTGATCGCACTCAATCTGCTGACGGTCCTCGCTGTGGTCCGGATGCCCGAGACTCGCGGTCAACCGCTCGAATGAGCCATGACGCCGGAGGGCAGCACGCTCCTCCGGCGCCGCCCCCCGCCTTCTGTCCTATCCCACCCTCCACCCACGTTAACCCCCATGTCCGACGACCGATGTTAAGGAAAGAATGAAACGAGCATTTCTTTCCTTTAACGTCTCTTAACGTCCGTTACCGCACGTTAACGCCTCGGGGGCCGTCATGCAGACCCGGATCATCACCGCACAGGACGTCGAGTTTTTCGAGTCGCGAATTTCCCCCGCCCCTATGGTCGGACTCGCTTTCGAGTTTCCCGAAGGCGGCGGCGTCGAACCCCACGTCCATCCCTACGGGCAGGTGCTGTTCGGTGGCGAAGGCATCATGTGCGTCGACACGCCGCGCGGCACCTGGGTCGTGCCGCCGCAGCGCGCCGTCTGGATTCCTCCGATGACGTTGCACGCCGTACGGCTGCGGGCATCGTTCGGCATGCACAATCTGCTGATCTCGCCGCACGTCGTCGCCGACTGGCCCAAGACATGCGAGCCGCTTGTCGTCTCCAATCTGATGCGCGAACTGATCCTGCGCGCGGCATCCACCGACGAACCGCTGCTGCGCAAGCGTCACGTGGACAAGTTCTTCGAGATCATCCGCGACGAACTCGAATTCAGCGACGAAATCCCGCTCTCCCTCGAAATCCCGCGTGAACGACGTCTCGCCCGCCTTTGCACCGAATTCCTGCGCGAGCCGTCCGACAACCGGACGCTCCAGGAATGGGGCGATCACGTCGGAGCCAGTTCGCGGACCCTGTCGCGCCTGTTCACCCGCGAACTCAATCAGACGTTCGACGAATGGCGACGCCACGTCCGCCTGCAAGAAGCGCTGTACCGGCTGGCCGAAGGCCGAGCCGTCTCCGCAGTCGCCAACGAGCTGGGCTACGAGAGCACGACGGGCTTCATCGAGATGTTCCGCAAATCCCTCGGACGCACGCCCGGCCAGTACTTCGCCTGATCCAGGGCAGCGGTCGGCACCGACTTTCGCATCAAGTCTTATATAAGACATAAGACATTTGACCTTACGTTGCATAGGGACTAAAATCACGGGCAAAAGCCGTACTGGAACAAGCCCTGGAGGCCTCAAAACCTCCCCCGAAACGCAACATCAGCAGGTCTCCTCATGCTTGAAAACTATCGTGAACACGTGGCCGCCCGCGCCGCGTTGGGTATTCCTCCCCTGCCGCTGACCGCTCAGCAGACCGCCGAACTGGTCGAACTGCTGACCAACCCGCCCGCTGGCGAAGCGCAGACGCTGGTCGATCTGATCACGAACCGCGTGCCCGCCGGTGTTGACGAAGCCGCCCGCGTGAAAGCCGGTTTCCTCGCAGCTGTCGCCAAGGGCGAAACGGCCTGCGCGCTGATCTCCCGCGCCCGCGCCACCGAACTCCTCGGCACGATGCTCGGCGGCTACAACATCGCCCCGCTGATCGAACTGCTGTCGGACGCCGAAGTCGGCACCGTCGCGGCCGACGCGCTCAAGAAAACCCTGCTGATGTTCGACCAGTTCCATGACGTCAAGGAACTCGCCGACAAGGGCAACGCCAACGCACGCGCCGTCCTGCAAAGCTGGGCCGATGCCGAATGGTTCACGAGCCGCCCGGAAGTCCCGCAAAGCCTGACCATCACCGTGTTCAAGGTCACGGGCGAAACCAACACCGACGATCTCTCGCCGGCCCCGGACGCCACCACCCGCCCCGACATTCCGCTGCACGCCCTGGCGATGCTCAAGAATGCCCGCCCCGGCATCACCCCGGAAGAAGACGGCAAGCGCGGTCCGATCAAATTCATCGAGTCGCTCAAGGAAAAGGGTCACCTCGTCGCTTATGTGGGCGACGTCGTCGGCACGGGTTCCTCGCGCAAGTCGGCCACCAACTCGGTGCTGTGGTTCACGGGCGAAGACATCCCCTTCATCCCGAACAAGCGCTTCGGCGGTGTGTGCCTCGGCAGCAAGATTGCCCCGATTTTCTACAACACGATGGAAGACGCCGGCGCACTGCCGATCGAACTCGACGTGTCGCAGATGGAAATGGGGGACGTGGTCGAACTGCGTCCGTACGAAGGCAAGGCGCTGAAGAACGGTGCCGTGATCGCCGAATTCCAGGTCAAGTCCGACGTGCTGTTCGACGAAGTGCGTGCTGGTGGCCGTATTCCCCTGATCATCGGCCGTGGCCTGACCGCCAAGGCGCGTGAAGCGCTGGGTCTCGCTCCGTCGACGCTGTTCCGTCTGGCTCAACAGCCGTCGGACAGCGGCAAGGGTTTCTCGCTGGCACAGAAGATGGTGGGTCGCGCTTGCGGTCTGCCGGAAGGTCAAGGCGTCCGCCCGGGCACGTACTGCGAACCGAAGATGACCTCGGTCGGCTCGCAAGACACGACGGGCCCGATGACTCGCGACGAACTGAAGGATCTGGCTTGCCTCGGCTTCTCGGCCGACCTCGTCATGCAATCGTTCTGCCACACGGCTGCTTATCCGAAGCCGGTGGACGTGAAGACGCACCAGACGCTGCCGAACTTCATCAGCAACCGTGGCGGTATCGCCCTGCGTCCGGGTGACGGCGTGATCCACTCGTGGCTCAACCGCATGCTGCTGCCCGACACCGTCGGCACCGGCGGCGACTCGCACACCCGCTTCCCGATCGGCATCAGCTTCCCGGCAGGCTCGGGTCTGGTCGCCTTCGCCGCAGCCACCGGCACGATGCCGCTGGACATGCCGGAATCGGTGCTGGTCCGCTTCAAGGGCAAGATGCAGCCGGGCGTCACGCTGCGTGACCTCGTCAATGCGATCCCGCTGTACGCCATCAAGCAAGGCATGCTGACGGTCGCCAAGCAAGGCAAGAAGAACATCTTCTCGGGCCGCATCCTCGAAATCGAAGGCCTGCCCGAACTGAAGGTCGAGCAAGCGTTCGAACTGTCGGACGCCTCCGCCGAGCGTTCGGCCGCCGGTTGCACGGTGCACCTGAACAAGGACCCGATCATCGAATACCTGAACAGCAACGTCACGCTGCTCAAGTGGATGATCGCGCAGGGTTATCAGGATCCGCGTAGCCTGCAACGCCGTATCACGGCCATGGAACAGTGGCTGGCCGACCCGCAACTGCTCTCGCCGGATGCCGACGCCGAATACGCTGCCGTCATCGAAATCGATCTGGCCGACATCCATGAGCCGATCGTGGCCTGCCCGAACGATCCGGACGACGTGAAGACGCTGTCGGACGTTGCCGGTGCGACCATCGATGAAGTGTTCATCGGTTCGTGCATGACCAACATCGGTCACTTCCGCGCCGCATCGAAGCTGCTCGAAGGCAAGCGCGACATTCCGGTCAAGCTGTGGGTCGCCCCGCCGACCAAGATGGACCAGAAGCAACTGACGGAAGAAGGTCACTACGGCGTGTTCGGCACGGCCGGTGCCCGTACCGAAATGCCGGGCTGCTCGCTGTGCATGGGTAACCAGGCACAAGTGCGCGAAGGCGCGACGGTCATGTCGACGTCGACCCGTAACTTCCCGAACCGTCTGGGCAAGAACACGAACGTGTACCTCGGCTCGGCGGAACTGGCTGCGATCTGCTCGCGTCTGGGCAAGATCCCGACCAAGGAAGAGTACATGGCCGACATGGGCGTGCTCGCATCCAACGGCGACAAGATCTACAAGTACATGAACTTCGACCAGATCGAAGACTTCAAGGAAGTCGCCGACACGGTGCAGATCTAAGCACTTGCCGGACTACGGTGCGATGTCTGCACCGTAGCTTGAAAAAGCGCCGCCAGCGAAATGCTGGTGGCGCTTTTTTATTGATTCGCAATGTGTTGCGGCAGTAACACTGGATCGATTGTGATCTCGCCCGAGGTAAATCGCCCGTGAAAGTCGAGGCCATGAAAGCGGGTGGTATACGAAGACCATTCGGCATTGCCTGTATGCAAGTGCTCCAGCTCCGTCATGTATCTAATGACATCGGCGCGTTGACCGAGTGGCGTTGCCAGTAAGCAATTGCGTGCATCGATCAGCTTCTTTTCGTTCTCACGGCACCGATCGACGAGACATAGGATCGCCTGCTGGAGATTAAGGTCATGCTCCCGCATCAATGCCCAGAGCCCATTCGTGGCGTCTTGACTGCCAAATTCTTTGCGGAACGACATGAGGTCGTTGACAAGAGTGACGGAATCAATGGATGCGGTTCTTATCTCCCGCAATGCGGAGCTCTCGTTAAGCGCAGCGCTCATATCCACGTCCAGCGCATATTCGGTCAACGTGGCAAGCCATTCGCCAAACCCATCAATTCTGCGCCACGCCACGTACTGCTCGAACGTGAGCGTAGGGACATTGTTGACGGAAGCATCAGTCAAGGTATTGATCTGATCGCGGATGGCGTTGATCAAGCAATTTCGCACGCCCGGCCGGGATGCAAGTGTTGCAAGAATGGCTTGCAGATGATCGAAAAGCAATTGCGCAATCGGAACGGTGTCGGGGGGGCGAACGCCATCGATCGCATGAAGGTAGTGTCCGCGCAACGTCATACGCCGACTCGCATCGTCCCGCACCTTTTGGTTTGTGAATTCCTCGTCCATCAAGGTGATGACATCCGCCGCTTGCATCACCAGATAGATTCGGTCCTTCAACGTATTTGGATACGCAAAAGTGGAAAAAGAAGGGCACCGCTGAGCTGCGTATGCCTTGGCCGCCGCCTCGCTTTTGAAGTGAGAAAAGATGTAAGGCCAGATATCTTTTACAACCCGGCGTTCCATTATCTCTGCGTCGGGGTGTTGCTTGGTTGGTAACGCAAAGTCGAATGCAGGGATGTACACCTTATCGCCGAGGCAAGGCTTGCTGGCATTCTGTTGACTGGATTGAGTTGGCATATTTGCCTCCTTACTTCGTGGTTGATGTGCCAATCACCATTGCGTTTGCGATATCGCGCGCGCGGCGATCGGTTGCCAGGATGCTCTCCAGGTCATAGGGATCAGGCCCGGATGTCCGCTGCAAAGCGGCGTCGACCACCTCCGCGATGCCGGTAAAGCGCAGGCGCCCTTCAAGGAAGGCCGCCACGGCAACCTCGTTTGCCGCATTGAGCACAACGGCGTTTGCGCCTGCGCGAACGACTTCCAACGCAATGCGCAAGCACGGAAAGCGCACCGGATCCGGCGCCATGAAGGTCAGCGCGCCTATCTGCGCAAGGTCCAGCGGTACGACACCGGAATCGATGCGCTCGGGGTACGCCAGCGCGTGCGCTATGGGCGTGCGCATGTCGGGATTGCCCAATTGCGCGAGCACGGATTGATCTGCATAGGTCACCATCGAATGAACGACGCTCTGGGGGTGGATTAGCACGTCAATGCATTCGTCCGGCATGTCGAACAACCAGCGGGCTTCGATCACCTCAAGCCCCTTGTTCATCATCGTCGCCGAATCGACTGAAATCTTGCGCCCCATCTTCCATTTCGGATGTGCGCAGGCCTCGTCGGGGGTAACAGCGTGGAGGGTGTCCAGAGGACGAGTCAGGAAAGGCCCCCCGGAAGCTGTCAGGGTCAGCCTTGAAACGCCATTGCGTGCCGTCCCCTGCTGCGGGAGACACTGGAAGATGGCATTGTGCTCACTGTCCACCGGCAGCAGCATCGCGCCGGATTCCGCGACGGCATGCATCAACAGCGCGCCGGACATGACCAACGCCTCCTTATTGGCAAGCAGGATTCTCTTGCCCGCGCGTGCCGCTGCCATAGTGGGCAACAGGCCCGCCGCGCCTACGATGGCGGCGATTACCCTATCGCATGCCGACGAACGGGCCACTTCGCATAGCGCCTCAGGTCCATGAGCGACTTCGGAGCGCACGCCTTCCTGGCGCAACCTCGCATGCAAGCGCGCAGCATCCTGCGCATCTGCGGCGACAGCCACTTCGGGACGAAACGCGAGGCACAAGCCAATCAGTGCGTCCAGATTTCGGTGTGCCGTCAGTGCGTATACCGAGAATCGATCAGGATGGCGCGTGACCAAATCGAGCGTACTTCTGCCGACGGATCCGGTTGCGCCGAGAAGCGTAAGGCGTTGCATAGGCGGCATGACTTACCTGTCGATGATGGGTGCCGCGTGCGCTAACGTGGCGTGTTCGACGCTGGGCTTGTCACGGTGTTCAAGCCAGTTCGCGAGTCTGGTTTGTGCCTGCAGGTCGGCCCCATACCGCGCAGCGACGTACGTTTCGACTAGCCGCATGAAGTCGGATGCGATGGATTCGCCCTTGAGTGTCAGCACGCGCTCCCCGTCCATGAAGACCGGCGCGGCCGGGTGCTCGCCGGACCCTGGTAGCGAGATGCCGATGTGCGCCAGTCGGCTCTCCCCTGGACCATTGACGACGCAGCCCATGACAGCCACATGCATGTCTTCCACCCCGGGAAACCGCCCACGCCATATCGGCGTCTGCTCACGCAGCCAGGTCTCGATCCGACTGGCCAGTTCCTGAAAGAAAGTGCTGGTGGTGCGCCCGCACCCCGGGCACGACACGACCGTGGGGCTGAAAGCGCGCAGACCCATGGCTTGCAGGATCTGCTGCGCAACCCAGACTTCGCGCTCACGCTCGCCGTTCGGCTCCGGTGTCAGCGAGATGCGGATCGTGTCACCAATACCATGCTGCAGCAGCACGCCCAACGCCGTGGCCGATGCGACGATGCCCTTTGAGCCCATACCGGCCTCGGTCAAGCCGAGGTGCAGCGGATAATCGCAACGCGCGGCTAGATCCCAGTAGACGGCGATGAGATCCTGCACCTGGCTAACCTTGGCGGAGAGTACGATGCGCTCTGCAGGCAAGCCGACCTCAACGGCGCGCGCCGCGTTTTCCAGGGCAGATGTCACTAGCGCCTCGCGCATCACGGCGTTGGCGTCCAGAGGTCGCGCTCGCTTGGCGTTGACGTCCATCAAGCGCGCCAGCAACGCCGGATCCAGGCTGCCCCAGTTGACGCCGATACGCACGGGCTTGCCGTAGCGGCAAGCGAATTCGATCATCTGGCAGAACTGCTCGTCGCGTCTGGCGCCCTTGCCAACATTGCCGGGATTGATGCGGTACTTGGATAGCGCTTGCGCACAATCGGGATAGTGCGCAAGCAGACGATGACCGATGAAATGAAAGTCCCCCACGAGCGGCACGGAGATGTTCTGTCGATCAAGCAACTCCCGGATTCGCGCAACCTGGGCTGCCGCCTCGTCGTTGTTGACGGTGATCCGAACCAATTCAGCGCCAGCCCGCGCCAGACTTGCAACCTGGGCCGCTGTGGCGTGCGCGTCGGCGGTGTCCGTGTTGGTCATGGCCTGTACCACGACGGGTGCATCGCCACCGATGGTGACAGCCCCTACTCGAACCTGTCGCGAAGCGCGACGTGGGTGACGACAAGGTGTGGTGGTTTCGGCGTCGAACATAGTGCGTTTCTCCTTCGGCGTTGGATCCTCGGCCTACGAAAGATCGCTCGGCAAACGAAACACCACGCGCTCCTCGCGCCCCGGCAGTGTCGTGACCTCGACATTCGCCAGTCTGCCGAGTGCGGCGATCACGTCTTCGACCATCGCCTCCGGCGCCGACGCGCCGGCCGTGATGCCGACCACCTTGGCGTCACACACCCAGTCGCGTGCCAATTCGCTTCCGTCTGAAATCAGGTAGCTGGGCACACCGCCCTGCGCGGCGATCTCGCGCAGCCGCGCGGAATTCGAACTGTTGGACGCGCCGACCACTAGCACCACGTCGACCAGGCGGCTCAGTTCGCGCACCGCAGCTTGCCGATTCTGCGTGGCATAGCAGATGTCGCGCGTGTCGGGACCGACGATCTGGGGATAGCGCGCCTGAAGCGCATCGATGACGTTGCGCGTGTCGTCCAGGCTCAGTGTGGTTTGCGTAATGTAGGCAAGCGGGGTGTCGGCGGGGAATGTCAGCGCTTCGACGTCGCCTACCGACTGCACGAGCACGACAGGCGCGCACGCCTGGCTGAGCGTACCGATCACTTCCGGATGGCCAGCGTGCCCGATCAGAATCAGCGAGTAGCCTTGAGCGGCATAGCGTCGGCCCTGCTCGTGCACCTTGGTCACGAGTGGACAGGTCGCATCGAGCACGCGGAGTCCTCGCTCTGCGGCTTCCGCTTCGACATCCCGGCTCACCCCGTGGGCGCTGAACACGGCCACAGCGTGGGTGGGAATTTCGGCCAGCTCTTCGACAAATACGGCGCCTTGCGCTTTGAGTTTGTCCACGACGTGTTTGTTGTGAACGATCTCGTGGCGCACATAGACCTGCGGGCCGTGACGTTGCAGCGCATGCTCAACGGTATCGATGGCGCGTACGACCCCCGCGCAAAAGCTGCGAGGTTGAGCGAGGATGATGCGCAGGCAGGCTCGCTCCTTTGGCCGTGGTTCAAGGCACTGGGTCATGATGGCTCTCGTGACGGTTTAACTGATGCGATGGACGATCATGTCCGCCAAATTCCGGAGCCGACGGGCGAGTTGCCCCAACGGCTCAATGGCGGCGTGGGCTTGCTCGCGAAGCTCGCGTGCGAGTGCCTGCGACGCGTCCAGACCCAGTAGCGATACGTAAGTTGGCTTATCCGCGTCGGCGTCTTTGCCAGCTGTCTTGCCCAACGTGGCGGTGTCGCCGACCACGTCGAGAATGTCGTCGACCACTTGAAACGCCAGGCCGATCGCGGCGCTGTATTCGTCAAGCGCGCAGTACAGCGTCGAGGATTCGCTCGATGGCGTGACGGCGCACATCGCCCCGATACGTACCGCCGCCCGTATCAATGCGCCAGTCTTCATGCGATGCATCTGCTCAATCGCCGGAAGGGTTGGCTTTTCCCCTACGTATTGCAGATCGAGTGCCTGACCACCCGCCAGGCCCTGAGGCCCCAGGGCGAAAGCCAGTTCTCGGATCATTGCGATGCCACGCTCCGGTGGCAATGGCAATTCGCTCAAGATCAGGAACGACAGCGCCTGCAGCGCGTCGCCTGCGAGCATGGCCGTTCCCTCGTCGTATTGCACATGCAAGGTCGGTTTGCCTCGGCGCAGGCTGTCGTTGTCCAGGGCAGGCATGTCGTCATGTACGAGCGAGTAGACGTGGCCTATCTCGATTGCAGCGCCGGCACTGCAGAGCGCACCCGGCGGGGCATTCACAACGGCCCCGGCAGCGTGACAGAGAAGCGCGCGGATGCGTTTGCCCCCTCCCAGCGCGGCGTACCGCATGGCCTGACGCAGGCGGGCGGGGTATCGGATGTCGGCAGATGGATTTTGAGCGCCTGCTCAGTGCCATTGACCGCTTGCTCGGCCCATTGCGCAAATGCTCGATCGGAATCAGATGCCATATAAGAGAACGTCATGGCGGCCACTCAAAAAGCGGGGACGATGTGCGGCACGGGCTGTGCTGCGCATCGATCAATGTCGGCGAATGCCCTGATCGACTGCTCCAGTCCCTCTGCGTCCAGGCCGCAGGCTGTCAGCAGCTTGGCGGGGTCACCATGCTCGACGAACTTGTCCGGCAGGCCTAGCTGCAGCACAGGGATGATGCGGCCCTGCCTAGCCAGCGATTCGACGCACGCCGAACCGGCACCGCCGATCATGCAGCCTTCTTCGACAGTGACCAGCACGTCGTGGGTTTCGGCCAGTGTCCGGACCAGGTTTTCATCCAACGGCTTAATGAAGCGCATATTGGCGAGCGTCGCATCGAGCCGTTCGGCTGCGGCCAGACTCGGTGCGACCATAGAGCCGAACGCCAGAATGGCGATGCGCTCGCCTGCCGGTAGCGACGATTCGCGCCGGAGCTCACCTGCCCCAAGGCGCAGCGGTTCCGATGTCAATGCGGGTCCTACGTCAGGGCCTGTGCCGCGCGGGTAGCGCACGGCCGCCGGACCATCGTGATGCAAGGCGGTGTGCAGCATGCGCATGCACTCGTTTTCGTCAGCGGGCGCCATGACGGTCAGGTTGGGAATGCAACGCAGGTACGCGATGTCGAAAGCCCCCATATGCGTTGCGCCGTCCGCGCCCACGATGCCAGCCCGGTCGATGGCCAGCGTTATCGGCAGGTTTTGCAACGCCACGTCGTGGATGCACTGGTCGTAGGCGCGTTGCAGGAAGGTCGAATAGATCGCGACCACTGGCCTGAGTCCTTCAGCGGCCAGCCCTGCAGCAAAGGTGAGCGCATGCTGCTCGGCGATGCCGACGTCGAAATAACGCTCTGGAAAACGCCGTTCGAATTCCACCAGGCCCGAGCCTTCGCGCATGGCCGGCGTGATGGCGACCACGCGTTCGTCGTGCGCGGCTTCGTCGCACAGCCAGTCGCTGAACACCTGGGTATAGGTGCGCTTACCGGCCGACTTTGGCTTGGGCAGGATGCCTAGCGCCGGATCGAACTTGCCAGGGCCGTGATAAAGGATCGGGTCCAGCTCGGCAGGCAAATAGCCGTGACCTTTTTGGGTCATGACATGGAGCAGTTGCGGCCCTCGCCGAGTCTTGACGTCGTTCAAAGCCGGGAGCAACGCATCCAGATCGTGACCATCGATCGGACCGGTGTACCTGAAGCCAAACGCCTCAAACAAGGCAGCAGGTGGGACGCGCCCATCGGCAAGTACGTCAAGGGTTGGTGTCGATTCCAGTGCAGGCCGCATCGCGAACAGACGTCGTCTGGTGGCTTCTTCGGCCCGCTCGTAGGCTCGGCTGGCGATCAGCTTGGCGAAGTACTGTCGCAGCATGCCCACCGGCGGCGAGATCGACATATCGTTGTCGTTCAGGATGACCAGTAACGGCACGTCCGGGTAGGATCCGGCGTTGTTCAACGCCTCGAAGACCATGCCAGCACTGAACGCACCGTCGCCGATCACCGCGATGGCCCAACGGGCCTCCCCGCGCAGGCGTGCGGCGTGGGCCATGCCCAGGACTGCGGAAATCGATGTGCTCGAATGCGCGGTGCCGAAGTGATCGTAGTCGGACTCGCTGCGGCGCGGGAAGCCGGAAATCCCATCGAGCTGGCGGATCGTCGCCATTGCGTCGCGTCGCCCCGTGAGGATCTTGTGCGGATAGCTCTGGTGCCCGACGTCCCATACGATACGGTCGCGTGGCGTATCAAACACGTAGTGCAGAGCAATGGCGAGTTCCACCGTCCCCAGGTTGGACGACAAATGCCCGCCGGTTTGGGAGACACTTGTTAATACGAAATCGCGCAGTTCGTCGGCCAATTGCGGCAGCACGTTCGAGGGGAGTTCTCGCAAGTTAACTGGGCTGTCTATCGATTGCAGTAGTTTTTGCATGGCTTGGGCATCGCTATTGGCGAAATATTCCTATGTCATTTAACTTTTTTATTTATTGATATTTCATTAACGGAGAATTGTTTTTAATTAAACAACTCCTACGAATGGTGCAATTCGATCTTTATATTTACGCGATCATATAGAATTCATTTATTTAATTTTTAATTCAAGACATGCTGAATGATAGGTAGCCAGATATATAGACCAAAGAAATTTTCCGCCAATTGAGGCGTTTCCTATTTGGGGTCGGGCGATCAGGAAGTGACGTCAAGTTCTGCACATCATTTAACCCCTGTAGAATCACGGGCAAATTCTGGTATTGACCCACGTTGTCGCCGACTCGACGACGTCATCTTGGGAAACGGCATGCAAACAGTAGCGATCCTCGACTTCGAAACCACCGGCCTTTCGCCGACACAGGGCGACCGGGCGACAGAAATCGCCGTCATCCTTTTGCGTGACGGGGAAATTGTCGATCGCTACCAGAGTTTGATGAATGCCGGACGGCGTATTCCGTCGGACGTCGCTGCGCTCACGGGCATTACGAACGACATGATCGCGTGCGCACCGCCCGTCTCGCAGGTCATGCGCGAGGCCGCGCAGTTCGTTGGCAACTGTCCGGTCGTCGCGCACAACGCGGGGTTTGACAAGCGCTTCTGGCAAGCCGAACTCGCCATGCTGGGCGCGCGCTCGGATCACGTCTTCGCCTGCACGATGTTGACCGCCCGACGCCTCTACCCGCACGCCCAGAATCACCGCCTCTCCAGCCTCGCCGATCTCCTTCAGCTTCCGAAGACCGGTCGTGCCCACCGGGCGATGGTCGACGCCGAGATGACGACGCACCTTTGGCGTCGCATGCACGACGACATCTCACGCACCTACGGCATCAAGCGCGTGGATCACGCGCTGTTCGCCCGCGTGCAAACTACCAGCAAGGACAAAGTACCGACGTTGTTGCGCACGCTCGCACAAGGAACGACGGCATAACAGGCGTCATTCCGCCAGCCAGCACCCTTACCGCTTGATATGCCGTTCAAGCAAATCCAGATCGTCCCGCAGTAATTTCAGCACACCCGCAGCGCCCTGCTCGCCAAGCTGCCGCGCCGAATCCTGTTCAACAGAACGAAGCGCCATGTCGGCGATCTGCGCCGCAATCTCCTCGACGTTACGTGAGCCGGACGGCGTGAACCACCAGGCCGTCCAGTTGCACATGCCGATGATCGAGAACGCGGCGACCTTTGCATCCATCACCCGGAACTGACCGCGCTCGATGCCCAGTTCGATCGCGTGACGGAACTGCTCCAGCACTGCACGCCGTGACTGCTCCGCCAACTGGCGCTGCTCGGGCGGCAGATTGTCCTCGTTGCGCTCGACCACGCGAAATTGCAGCGGATGCGTCAGGATCAAATGCGCGTGACGCAGCACCAGATGCCGCAGCATCGCCGACGGTTGCCGCAGATCGTCCGGCATCGCTTCCGACGCCAACTCCCCCGCCGCCCGCGTCACCACCGCCGTCAGTACTTCCAGAATCGCTTCCTTGCTCTTGAAGTAGTAGTACAGCGCAGGACGCGTCACACCTACCACGTCGGCAATGTCGTTAAAGCTCGTCCCGTCGAATCCCCGTTCGATGAACAGCCGCGTCGCGACTTCCAGAATGTTCTCCCGCAACGCGTCGCTCTTGGTCTGCGCTTTGCTCATCGCCTCTCCCTCGTTTCATACCGATGCATCGACACCTGCCAAATTTTTGACGCAAGTGTCAGAAAACCCAACGATAACCAAATTCCTCACCCTAGAAAACCCCAAGGCATCTGACTCTCAGGGTTTTTACGTATCCGTCAAATTCCAACAAAAATGTTTACCAATTCGTAAAAAATTGAACTAGGATGTAAAAAACGGAGGTTGAGAGATGAGTCAGCAGCAAGCGGAACGCCGTGACGGTCAGAGCGCGACGGCAGGGTTCCTGAACACCGACTGGAATCCGCGGGATCTGCCGCTGGGCACGACCACGCGCAACGTGGTTCTGCGCACGCCGGACGGCGCGGCCACGAGCGGATCGTTGTATGTCTCCGGGTCAACGGACACCGTGGTGTGCATCATGCATCCGCGTGAGTTCATGGCCTGTCATTACCTGATTCCCGACATCGTCGGCGCAGGCTTCGCCGCATGGACGCAGGCACCGCGCTCGGTCGGCAACGACATGCGGCTCGAACACGAATTCGCGCTGTACGACGTCGCCGCCGGTATGCAGTTTCTGCGGGACGCGGGCTTCAAGCGCATCGTAATGCTCGGCAACTCGGGCGGCAGCGGCCTTTACGCGCTCTACGTCCAGCAGTCGAATCTCGATCCGGCGCAGCGCATCGAACGCACGCCCGGTGGCCGCGCGACGAAGCTCGCGTCACTCGACATGCCGCCCGTGCATGGTGTCGTGTTCGTGGCACCGCATCCGGGTCAAGGCGCGCTGCTGCAAACCTGCATCGACCCGTCCGTCACGAACGAACACGACGCCCTGTCCGTCGATCCGTCGCTCGATCCGTTCGACGCCGCCAACGGCTACGTGCATCGTCAGCCGGGCAAAGCGACCCAATCACGCTACGACGTGGACTTCGTCACGCGCTACCGCGCCGCACAACGTGCCCGCGTCGCACGCCTTGACGCCACCGCACGCGATCTGATCGCCGCACGCCAGGGCGCCCGCGAACGTCTCAAGCGCGATACCGGCGCAGCAAGCACCGACGCCCGCCTGCGCCGCATGGCTGCACACACGCCGCTGATGACGATCTGGCGCACCGACGCCGACCTGCGCTGTTTCGACCTGACGCTCGACCCGTCCGACCGTCGCTACGGCTCCCTGTGGGGCAGCGACCCGTTCACGTCCAACTACGGCTCTGTCGGCTTCGGCCGCGTGTGTTCGCCGGAAGCATGGCTTTCGACATGGTCGGGACTGTCCTCGAACGCGCTTCTCTCGAAGACGGCGGCCGCCATCGTGCAGCCCACTCTGCTCATCGAATACACCGGCGACCAGGCGTGCTTCCCGAGCGTCATCGAAGACATCTACGCGAGCCTCGGCGCAACACAGAAGTCGCACCGACGCGTGCGCGGCGACCATCACGGCCGTGCGTTAGCGGACGGTGAAGAAGCCGGACGCTACATCGCCGGACGCCTGTTGCAGGACTGGATGCGCGAAACGTTTCCGCAGTGACATCCCCCATTTGCCTGAACAACTGACTGACCGAATTCCCGGAGTCCCAATGAAACTGAATGACATCCCCGCCGCCGCCGCTGCCGATCTTGCGCTGCGTCTGCATGGCGTCGATCACACGGCGCGCCCGACCTGGCGCTTGCGCGAGACCGTCGAGTTTTACCGTGACGTGCTCGGCCTGCCGCTCATCCACACGATTTCCGCCCGAGGCTGGGGACCGGCCACGCACCCCGACTTCCTGCATTTTTTCTTCGATAGCGGCAACGGCAGCACCATCGCGTTCTTCTACTATCTCGGCGGCGAAGTCCCCGCCGCGCTCGCCGACCGTCCGGGACGCGCACCGCTGCCCGAAGACCATGTGTTCGACGCGACGCACACCGCATGGCTCGTCGACACGCAGGAAGAATTGCACGCGTGGAAGGCCCGTCTGGAAGCACGCGGCGTGACGGTCTCAGCTGAGACGGCGCACGAGGTCATCGAGTCGATCTACTTCCGCGATCCGAACGGCTACTTCATCGAGATCACGCGCAAGCTGCGCGCACTGGCCGACATCGACGCACGCGACGCCGCCGGCACCCTCGAAGCGGCCATGCAAATCGAAGACGAAGCCCTCGCCGGGGGTGCGCCATTCACCCGGATCGACGCCGTCTGGCAGCGCAAGGCGCAGCGTCTGGGCCAACACCTGCGTCAGGAGCGTTAATCATGAGTTCACAACCGTTGCAGATTTACGTGCTGAACGTGCCCGAGTTTGCGTCGCTGACCGAAGCCGCCCGCGCGATGCCTGAGTGCCGCGTCGAGAACACCGGCGACTACACCATCATTTCCAGTGACGTGCCGATCACCTTCGGGCGTCGCGCGCTGGGTCTGAAGCCTGCCGTCTGGTACGGCCTCTTTACCGGCGGGCTCGACGGCGAGATCGAAAGCTATGAGCGCGACATCGTGCGGATCGCGCCTCGTCACAGCCACTGAACCACCGAACCACTGACTGAACACAGGCGCCCCCGATAAAGTCGCCAAAGTACGTGCAGGAGACACCATGAGCGGTATTTTTCACCCTATCGACGGCGTGACGTACTGTGCGCCGGATCTGGCGCAACGCTACTTCGCGTCGAACGCCTGGTACGACATCACCCTCGGCGACGCCCTGCGCGCGACCGCCGCGCGTGTGCCGGACCGCCCGGCCTACCTCAGCGACGAAGCCACGCTGAGCTTCGCCGCGCTCGACGAACGCAGCGAACGGCTTGGCGCAGCGCTCCTCGGACTGGGGCTGCGCCCGGGCGACCGCGCTATCTTCCAGATGGGCACGAACGTCGATACGGTCGTGGCGCTAATGGGCGCTTACAAGGCTGGCGTCGTGCCCGTATGCGCCGTGCCGCAGTACCGGGAAGTCGAGATCGGCCAACTGGCGTCGCAATCGAACGCCCGCGCCTACTTCGTGCAAGCCGATTTCTCGGCGTTCGACCTCGTCGGCTTCGCCCGCCAGATGATGGACCGGCACGCATCGATCGAGCATCTGCTGGTCGCGCGCGGCCGTGTTGAACACGACGCCGTCGCCGGTAGCTGCGCCATCGATCAGTTGATCGACGGCATGCCGCTTGAGCGCGCGCGCGCCGTGCTGGCCGACACCCGCATCGGCAGTGAAGACGTCCTGAGTTTCCAGTTGTCCGGCGGCACCACGGGCGTGCCGAAGATCATCCCGCGCTTTCACGCGGAGTACATCGGCCATTCGCTGGCGTGGATGCGTCACATCGGCATGACCGAGCACAGCCGCATGATCTGGTCGCTGCCGTTGCTGCACAACGCCGGGCAACTGTATGTCCTCGCGTCGACGGTCGCCAGCGGCATGACAACAGTGCTGATGCCGCGCGTCGACATCGCCCGCATGCTCACGCTGATCGAGACGCATCGTGTCACGCACGGCTTGTCGATCGGGCCCGTCGCGCCGCAGATGATCGCGTACAAGGACATCGCCAAACACGATCTGACGTCGTTGCAACTCTTCGGCACGATGAGCCGCGCCGACTCGCTCGAAGCGCATCTCGGCGTGCCCTGTTTCAACCTCTACGGCACGACCGAGGGGTTGCTGATGGGCGCAGGCGCGCACCTCGCGCCGGACCTTCGTCATCACACGCAAGGGCTGTCCGGCTGTGAGGACGACGAGATCCGCGTGTTGACGCCCGGCACCGATACGCCGGTCGACGACGGCACCCCGGGCGAACTCTGCTTCCGTGGCCCGTCGAGCCTGCGTGGCTACTTCAACGCCCCCGAAGCCACCGCGCAGACGCTCACGCCGGACGGCTTCGTGCGCACCGGCGACATGGTAACGGCGAAGGTGATCGACGGCGTGCGCTGCTTCGCCTTCGAAGGACGCTTGCGCGACAACATCAATCGCGGCGGCGAGAAGATCGGTTGCGAGGAAGTCGAGGCGTTCGTGAGCCATCACCCCGCCGTGGCCGATGCCAAACTCGTCGCCATGCCCGACCCGCTCTATGGCGAGCGCGGCTGCGTCTATCTGATCCTGCGCCCCGGCCAGCCTGCGCCGTCCGTCGGCGAACTGGGTGCGTTTCTCGTGAGCCACGGGCTGGCGAAGTTCAAGTGTCCCGAGCGCATCGAGATCATCGACGAGTTTCCGGTGACGCGCGTGGGCAAGGTCGACAAGGCGTCGTTGCGCTCGACGATTGCCGGACGCGTCGCGTCTGAGACCGCCCTCGCCACGTCCGCCCAGCCTGCCCGGGAGGACGCATGATCAGCACCGAATATGTGGTGAGCGAGCGCCCGTTCGTCGTCCGTCGCCGTGTGAAATGGGGCGATTGCGATCCGGCGGGCGTGGTCTACACCGTGACGTTCTCGGAGTACGTGATCTCCATCGCCGAGCTGTTCTACGGTTCGCTGTTCGACGGCACGCCGCAAGCCGTCAAGAACCATCACGGCTTCGGCACGCCCACCCGCGCGCTCGACTTCGACTTTCGCCGCTCGCTATGGCCGGACGATGTCTTCGACGTGACCGTCGAAGTCACCGACATTCGCACGCGAACCTTCACGCTGACGATGACGGCGCGCAAGGAAGACGGCGACATCGCCTTTATCGCCCGCCTCACGCCGATCTGCATTCAGCGCGGTGTGCGCGAATCCATCGAGATGCCTGTCGTGCTGCGTGCGGCGCTCGACCAATACCGAACCCGCTGCGACCCGCTTTCGGCCTCAGCCACCGACACTTCCGCCGCTTTCGCCGGAGAACCGACACCATGACGCAAACCCTGCAAACGCCCTTCCGCATCGGCCAGATCGTGCCCAGCTCCAACACCACGATGGAGACCGAGATTCCCGCGATGCTGCGCGCCCGCGAACAGATCCTGCCCGAGCGCTTCACGTTCCATTCGAGCCGCATGCGCATGCATCGCGTGGTGAAGGAAGAACTCGCCGCGATGAACCTTCAAGGCCTGCGCTGCGCCGCCGAACTCGCCGATGCACGCGTGGATGTGATGAGTACGGCTTGCCTCGTCGCCATCATGGCCATGGGACCGGGCTACCACCGTCAGGTCGAGGAAGACCTGCGGCGCGTGGCGCGCGAGAACCATTGCGACGCCGCCATCATGACCTCGGCGGGCGCACTCGTCGCCGGTCTGAAGACGTTAGGCGCTCGCAAGATCTCGCTGATGGCGCCCTACATGAAGCCGCTCACGCAAGCCGTGGTCGAGTACATCGAGCACGAAGGCATTGAAGTGATCGATGCGCTGTCCTTCGAAATCCCGGACAACCTTGAAGTCGGCCGTCGCGACCCGATGCAGTTGCTCGACGACGTCAAGCGCCTGAACACGGCCAATGCGGATGCCGTCGTGCTCTCCGCGTGTGTGCAGATGCCGTCCCTGCCAGCCATTCAGTTGGCGCAGGACCAACTCGGCCTTCCCGTGACGTCCACGGCCGTCAGCACGGTGCGACAGATGCTCGACCACCTCGGCCTCGCGCCTGTGGTTCCCGATGCCGGTGCGCTGCTCGCCGCCGGGCGAGAGGCATTGTCCGCGCGCGTCGCCTGATCTCCCCGCATCCCATCAAGGAGCCCATCATGAAAATCGCCGTCATCGGTGGCGGGCCTGCAGGCCTGTACTTCTCGTTGTTGATGAAACAACGTCATCCGGAAGACGAAATCGTCGTGCACGAACGCAACGCGGCGAACGCCACCTACGGCTGGGGCGTCGTGTTCTCCGACATCGCCCTCGCCTTCCTGAAGGACGCGGATGAAACGTTCTTCCGCAAGTTCACGGCGCATCACACGCGCTGCGATCACATGGAGATCGTGCATCAGGGTGTGCCTGTGCGCTTGTCCAACAACCACTTCTCGCGCACGTCGCGCATCGACATGCTGCGCGTGCTGCAACAAGCCTGCGCCGAGGCCGGTGTGGAGGTGCGCTACGAGAGCCACGTCACCGATCCGGCGCAGTTGCCAGACGCCGACGTGATCGTGGCGGCCGATGGCGTGAACAGCGAGGTGCGCACGCGCATGGCCGAGCACTTCGGCCCGAGCTTCGACGAGCGCCGCAACAAGTTCGCGTGGTACGGCACGTCGCGCACGTTCCATCCTGTGTCGCTCATCTTCCGCCAGACGCCGCACGGCGTGTTCATGGCGCATGCGTATCAGTACAGCCCCGACCGGTCGACGTTCCTGGTCGAAGTCGATCCCGACACGTGGCAACGCTGCGGGCTGGACACGGCCACCGAAGACGAAAGCCGCGCCTTCTGCGAACAGATCTTCGCCGACGACCTGCAAGGCCACTCGCTGCTGACGAACCGCTCCAACTGGTTCCAGGCGCGTGTGGTGAGCAACGCGCGCTGGTCGCACGGCAACGTGGTGCTGCTGGGCGATGCGTTGCGCAGCGTCCACTTCTCGCTCGGCTCGGGCACGCGTATGGCCATGCAGGACGCCATTGCGCTGTTCGAAGCCCTGAGTGCGAACCGCAGCGATGTTCCCGCTGCCTTTGCGGCCTTCGAGCAGAGCCGTCGCAGCGCCTCGGACCGTTTTCAGGATGCCGCTCGCCGCAGCCTCGACTGGTACGAGTCCGTCGACACCCGCATGCAGCTCGACCCGGTGCGCTTCGCCTACGACTACATGCTGCGCACGGGACGTGTGACGCACGAAGACCTGCGGGCGCGCGATCCCGAGTTCGTCGCACAGGTGGAGGCGCTGACCACCCCGGCGCACGCCGCGTAACAACACGTCAGGCCGTCGTTCCAAAACATCCATAACAAGGCAAAAACGCCACCCGAGGACAGGAGACAATTCATGGACAAGCACGACACCCGGCACACGTCAGTCGACGTGCGGGACTTCATCAACGCGGCCCCGGTGTCGCGCTTCCAGATACTGATCAGCACGATGTGTTTCCTGATCGTGGCGCTGGACGGGTTCGACATCGCCATCATCGGCTTCATCGCGCCGCATATCCGCAGCGAATGGCAGTTGTCGATGGTGTCGCTCGGCCCGCTGTTCAGCGCGGGCTTGCTGGGACTGATGGTCGGCGCGTTTTGCAGTGGGCCGATGGCCGACCGGATCGGGCGTCGCCGGGTGCTGATCCTGTCCGTCGCGTGGTTCGGTGCGGCGAGCGTCGGCGCAGCACTCGCGCCGAATGTCGCGTGGCTCATCGCGCTGCGGTTCCTCACTGGCCTCGGGCTGGGCGGCGCGATGCCCAACGCGATCACGCTGACGTCCGAATTCAGTCCCGAGCGACGTCGCGGCACGCTGCTCACGCTAATGTTCTGCGGGTTCTCGCTCGGCTCCGCACTCGGCGGCGTGGTCACAGCATATCTGGTGGCCGGTGTCGGCTGGCGCGGGCTGCTGGCGATTGGCGGACTGTTGCCGCTCGCGCTCGTCCCCGTGCTGTGGTTCACGTTGCCAGAGTCGGTGCGCTTTCTGGCCATCCGAGGAGGTACGCAGGCGCAGATCGCCGCGACGCTCAAACGCGTGGCACCGAGCCTTGTCGTCGCCGGTCAGACGTACAGCGCCGCCGACGACCGCCTGCCGTCCTCGCCCGTCGTGCAACTGTTCCACCGCGACTACCGGCGCGGCACGTTGCTGCTCTGGCTGGCGTTCTTCATGAGCCTGTTGCTCCTGTACCTGCTCATCAACTGGCTGCCGATTCTCGCGGAACGTAGCGGGTTGACACTCAAACAGGCGTCGATGTTTGCCGGGCTGCTGCAAGGAGGCGGTGTACTGGGCGCGATTGTGCTGGGCGTGCTGATCGATCGCTTCCATCCTTACAAGGTGGTCGCGGTGGCCTATCTGCTCGGGGCGGCGTCGCTGGCGTCGCTGGCGCTGACGGAGAGTGCAGTCTGGCTCGCGGTGGGCATCTTCATCACGGGATTCTGCGTGAGCGGCTCGCAGGTCTGCGCGAACGTGATTGCGTCGGCGTATTACCCGACGTCGAATCGCGCGACGGGCGTGGCCTGGGCGCTGGGTATCGGCCGTATCGGTGCCGTCGCGGGATCGTTCGGCGGGGCGCTCCTGCTGGCTGCTGGCTGGAGCAACGCCGGGCTGTTTACGATTCTGGCGATACCGGCCATGCTCGCAGCGCTCGGCATTCTGCTGGCAGGGACGAAGCACCGCCGGGCGACGCAGGCACCGGAGGCTGTCAGCGCGCCGTCGCCGACAGCGCTCTCCTAAAAAGACAAACGGCCCGTCGAGATGCACTCGTAACGGGCCGTTCTTCTACCGCATCGGAATGCGTGCTTGCATGGGCTTTAGCGGGCTCTATCGCCCGCGCACCTCCTCCATCACGGGCAACGCAACTGCCTCAGGCAATCTCCGATTCTGAAGCTCCGTACGCGCGACACGCGGGCCGTACCAGATCGCGACGAGGCTGACGAGAATCAGCGCAGAGTAAAAGAGCTGAATCGGAAGAATGCTCGGCGAGTACGCACTGACAAGCGCCACCGCGCCCATCGGCACGATGCCAGATACCAATGCGCCCGAGAGTTGATAGCCGAACGAGATCCCGGTGAATCGCAACTCGACGGGATACAACGTCGTAAAGAATCCCGACAACGTCGCGTAATACAGTCCGTGTCCGACATACGACAGGATCACGCCGACGAAGATGCTGGTCGCGCCACCGTCCTTGACCAGCGCGATCAGCGGCACCGGCACGAACACGAGATACAACACCGTAAAGATGATCTGTGCGCGTTGCACCGAGATTTTGTCGGCGATCATCGCGGCCATCGGCGTGACGAAAATCTGCACGAACGCGCCAGCGAGCAACGCACTGAGAAACAGGCTCTTGTCGATGCCCAGCGTCCCCGTCGCCCAGTTCAGCGCGAAGATGTTCCGGAAGTAGACACCCGACACCGCGAACGATCCGACGAACACGCACAGGCTTGTGAGCGGGAACTGCTTGAGGACATTGGTCAGCGGCGCACTCGTCTCCTTCATTTTCTTCTGACGCTCACGTGCCGCGATGAACTCCGGGTTCTCTTCGAGCGTCATGCGAATCAACAATCCGACGACGAGCAACACGCCGCTGAGCAGGAACGGGATTCGCCAGCCGCCACTGATCAGAAAATCGTCGCTCATCGCCATGAACGTGAGCGTGGCGAGACACGAACCGGCAGGTGAGCCCATTTGCGCCATCGACGCCGCAAGCGCCTTGCGATGCGCCGGTGCCGCCTCCGACGCGACGAGCACCGCTCCACCCCACTCGCCACCGACCGAAAGGCCCTGCGCCAGGCGCAGCAGCACGAGCAGCACCGGTGCCCAGATACCGATCGACTGATAGGTCGGCAGCAAGCCGATACACATCGTCGAGCCGCCCATCAGCAACAGCGTGATCAGCAACGACGATTTACGGCTGATCTTGTCCCCGATGTAGCCGAAGACGATAGCGCCAATGGGACGCAGCAAGAAGCCGAAGGCGAACGTGCCGAGTGCGAGGAGGGTTTGCGCCAGATGGTCGTCTGAGGGAAAAAACAGTTTTCCGATGATCAGCGCGGCAGCAGTACCGTAGACGTAGAAGTCATACCACTCGATGGTTGTGCCGATGAAGGCCCCTAGTGCAGCACGTCTTGCCTGACGGGATTTCTCTTGCGATTGATTCAATTCCGACGTCATTGTCTCCGGGGGTGATGTTTTCGGATCTTGTTATCCCCCTCTCTTCTGTCGACGGCAAAGTGTCGTCGGCCGAGGCCTGAGTCTTTGGATGTCGTTCGCGAGCCGTCAAAAGGGGGTCGCGTATTATTCGGACACCATGACACAGCGGTAAAGCAACATTAAATTATCGGGTGATGCGTTTTTCTCAGCACCTCCCGATTCAAGGTCACAAGTTCGCAGTCGCCCCAAAGTAAAAAGCCCCGAAGCACCACAACAGTGCATCGGGGCCTGGCGAGAATCGAACCGCCATCCGCTCACGTCAGTCGTAAGCCCGCGCATCCTCCACCAGCTTGCCATCGGTCGGCAGCGATCCGACGGCGACGAAATCCACCTCACCGCGCAGTCGCGTCACATCGCGCAATGTCTCTTGCAGACGTGCCGCCAGTCCATCCGGCGGCGTGTCGTTCGTCTCGCACAGCAGACGCATCCGGTCGTCCCCCACCCGCCCTTCCACACGCAGACGCAATCGCACCAGCTCCGGATAGCGCTTTCCAATCTCACCGATTTGCCCGGGATGCACGAACATGCCGCGCACTTTCACCGTCTGATCCGCGCGCCCGAGCCAGCCTTTGAGACGCATGTTCGTGCGCCCGCAAGGGCTGATGCCCGACTCCACCGCAGACAGGTCGCCGGTCGCGAAGCGAATCAGCGGGTAATCCGGGTTGAAGTTCGTCACCACGACTTCGCCGATCTCACCATCGGGCACGGGCTTCGTGCCGCCCGGCTCGACCAGTTCCACCAGCACGTTTTCGTCGACGATCAGCCCGGCCTGTGCATCGCTCTCGAAGGCGATCAGCCCAAGATCGGCCGTGCCGTATAACTGGCGCGCCGTGATCCCCCGGCCGTTGAACCACTCGCGCAACGACGGCGGCAGCGCTTCGCCCGAGAGCGTGGCGCGACGGATGCAACTGAGGTCTGCCCCGGCCGCTTCGCCCTTCTCGATCAGAATCTTCAGGAACGACGGCGTGCCTGCATACGCGCCCGGCTTCAGGTGCCGAATGGCTTCCAGTTGCAGTTCCGTCTGTCCGACGCCAGCGGGGAACACACAGCAACCGAGTCGTGCCGCCCCGGTCTCGATCATCATGCCAGCCGGGGTGAAGTGATACGAGTACGTGTTGTAGACCAGATCGCCCGGACGTAGCCCCGCCGCGTACATCGCCCGTGCAAAGCGCCACCAGTCGCTGCCGCGCCCGTCCGGCTCGTAGATCGGACCGGGCGATTGGTAGACGTGCGCGAGACCGCTCACAGGCGTCGCATTCAGACCGCCCAGCGGCGGATGACGCACCTGAAACGCCGCCAGATCCGATTTACGCGTGACGGGCAACCCGGCCAGCGCGTCACGCGAGTCGATCTCGCCAGCGTCGATATCGCTCAGCGTCTCGGAAAAGTAGGCGGCATGCGTTCGCGCATGTGAGACCTGCGCCGGGAGCGCCGCCAGCAACGCCTTCTCGCGAACCTCTGGCGCACGGATTTCCAGCGTGTCGAAGTAATCGTTCATATCAACGGATCAACGATGAGAATTAACGAAGAATCACGAGCGGGCGAACCACTCACGCAAGCAAGCGTCAGGCAATCCAGCGCTTGCGCCGCCGGTAGCTCTTGACGTTGCGGAAACTCCCCGCGCTGCTCGCCCCGTCTTTGGCGATGCCCAGATAGAACTCCTTGACGTCCTCGTTATCGCGCAGCGAAGTCGCATCGCCATCCATCACGACACGCCCGTTCTCGAGGATGTAGCCATAGTCCGCATAGCGCAGCGCCGCCATCGTGTTCTGCTCCGCGAGCAAGAAACTGACGTTCTCGCGCTGATTCAGGTCGCGCACGATCGTGAAAATCTCCTCGACGATCTGCGGCGCAAGCCCCATCGACGGTTCGTCGAGCAGAATCATCGACGGCTGGGCCATCATGGCGCGCCCGATGGCGCACATCTGCTGCTCGCCACCGGAGGTATAGCCCGCCTGCGACTTGCGCCGCGTCTTCAGACGCGGGAAGTGCGCGTAAATGCGCTCCAGCGCGTGCTGCTGCGCACTGCGCGACGCATGCCGCACATAGCCGCCCGTCAGCAGATTCTCTTCGATGGTCAGATGCCCGAAGCAGTGACGTCCCTCCATCACCTGAATCACACCGCGCTTGACCAGCCCGTTGGGCGTGAGTTGCTCGACCCGCTCGCCACGATAGTCGATGGTGCCCTTCGTCACCTCGCCGCGCTCCGCATGCAGCAGGTTCGAGATGGCTTTGAGCGTCGTGCTTTTGCCCGCGCCGTTCGCGCCCAGCAGCGCCACGATCTTGCCCTCGGGCACGATCAGCGACACGCCTTTGAGCACCAGAATGACGTGGTCGTAAATGACTTCGATGTTATTGACGCGCAAACTCGCTTCCATGCATCACTCCGAAATCGGTGCTGCCGGTGCCCATGACCGGCAGCGGATCCTCATCGCTTCATCAACCCTTCATCAGCCCTTGAAGCAGGCGGGCGTCATGCCCTTTTCCCTGGCGTACTGCTTGGCCGACGCTTCGAACAACGGGTGAATCAGACGGCGATTGCCTTCGATCCAGTCGGACACCATCACCCACTTGGTGCCGTCCCATTGCTGGATGCGGACCTTGCCCGAGCCTTCGTGGTCTTCGCAGCTCGTCTTGATGTCCGGCAGCAGACCCGTCGCGCCCAGCGCTTTGAGGCGCGCAGCATCGATGTTCAGGTTCTCAAACGCCCAGCGCACCTGCACCGGCGTCGACACCTTCCCCTTGCCGAACTTGTTCTGCGCGGTGTTCAGCGCTTCGACCGTCGCCACAGCCGCCGAGACGCCGCGGTTGTACAGCACCGAGCCGACCTTCGACGGGTCCTGCATATTCCCCTTGCCCGCGCCGTAGACCACCTTTTCGATGTCGGCGATCAGCGGCACCTGCTTACCCGCCACGTTCCACGTCGCACTCATATAGCCCTTAGCCGCCGGACCTGCCGGGATCGTGTCTTCTTCCGAGCCCGCCCACCAGCTACCAATGATCTTCTCGCGCGGATAGCCGACCTTCTGCGCGGCCTTGAGCGCCGTCTGGTTCATCACGCCCCAGCCCCAGAACACGACGTAATCCGGGTTCTCCTGACGAATGCGCAGCCACTGCGCGCCCTGTTCGTTGCCCGGGTGTGCGACCGGAATCTCGATCAGGTTGAACTTGTTGATCTTCGATTCCGCTTGCATCGCGACAATCGGCTCCTTGCCGTATGCCGAGTCGTGATACAGGAAGACGATCTTCTTGCCGTTGAGCGAACCGCCGTTCTTGTCTGCGAGGAATTTGATGATGGCGGACGCCTGCATCTGATAGGTCGTCACCAACGGGAAGGCCCACGGAAACACGGTGCCGTCGACCGCGTCGGTTCGCCCGTACCCCATCATGACGAGCGGCACCTGATCGGTCGCCGTCTTGTCGATCAGCGCGTAGGAGATGCCCGTCGCCATCGTGTGATACGCAGTGCCCTTCGTCACCGGGTTCTTGCCTTTGAGACGTTCGTAGCACTCCACGCCCTTGGCGTTGTTGTACTCCGTTTCGCACTCTTCCCACGTGAGCTTCACGCCGTTCACGCCGCCGTTCTTCAGGTTCACGTATTGCAGATAGTCGATGAACCCGCCGTAGAACGACTGCCCGTTCGCGCCGTACGGGCCAACGCGATAGTCAGCCAATGCGATGAACTGATCGTTCGACTGTGCGAACGACGTCCCCACCGCCCCCGCGCCGAGGGCCAGCGCCAACGCCAGCGAGCCCAACGATGTCGTCAACTGTTTCGTGTTCATGCTGTGTCTCCATCTGTGGTTTTGTGTGTGTCCGAACATTCACCGACAACCGGTAACAAAGGCCGTCGGCGTGGCAAACCTCAATGCGGGAAGGGCCAGATGCGCAGCTTCTCCTTGGCAATCTGCCAGAGCCGCGCCAGCCCATGCGGTTCGGCAATCAGGAAAAAGATGATGAGACCGCCGAACACCATCAACTGGATATGCGAGACGGTGGCATTGGTGAACGGCAAATGCAGGAAGGTCGCAATCGTCGGCAGCGTGCTGTCGAGAAAGATCGGCAGCAGCAGAATGAACGCCGCGCCCAGAAAGCTGCCGAGAATGCTGCCCACGCCGCCGATGATGATCATGAACAGGATGCGGAACGACAGGTCGAGCGAGAAGCCGTCCGGCTCGACGGAGCCGAGGTAGCAGTAAGCATAGAGCGCGCCCGCCACGCCGCAGTAGAACGAACTCACCGCGAAGGCGAGCAGCTTGACCCGCATGAGCGGAATGCCGATGACCTCGGCGGCGACGTCCATGTCGCGCACGGCCATCCACGCGCGGCCGATATGCGAGCGCACCAGATTCTTCGCGATGAGCGCCATCAGCGTCACCACTCCCAGCACGAACAGGTACTTGCGCACCGGCGTATCCACGTCCACGCCGAACACCGAGATCTTCTGCGCCGTGATCACGCCCGACGAACTGTTGTTCGAGAGCCAGGGGAATTTGGTCAGCACCCAGAGCACGAAGAACTGCGCCGCGAGCGTCGCTACCGCGAGATAGAAGCCCTTGATGCGCAGCGACGGCAGACCGAACGCAATGCCCACGAGCGCCGCACACACGCCCCCGAGCGCGAACGACGCCAGGATCGGCATGCCTTCGATACGCAACTGGAAGTTGTAGGACGCATAAGCGCCCACGGCCATGAACGCCGCCGTGCCGAGGGACAGTTGCCCTGCGTAGCCCGTCAGCAGGTTCAGCCCCAGCGCTGCGAGCGAGAACACCAGGAATGGGACGAGGATCGCCGTCAACCAGTACTCGGATGCGATCCACGGCAGGATGCCGAACGCCACGACGAGCACGCTGCAAACGGCGATCCGGTCCTGCCGGATCGGGAAAATCTGGCTGTCGGCGACGTAAGATGTCTTGAACTGCCCAGCTTCGCGATAGAACATGTGTGGCCTCTGCGATGAATGCTTGCGCGTGCTTTCCGATGCGAATGACCGATGCGGTCAGCCTCCGTCAAACCCGGTCGATGTGCCGTTCGCCGAACAACCCTTCCGGGCGCACCAGCAGGAACAGCAGTGCGAAGACGTAAGGGAACCAGCCCTCGATGCCACCGAAGTTGCCGCCGAACTGGCTTTGCAGCAGTTGCGGCACGTAGATCTCCGCGAGCTTTTCCGCCGCGCCGATGATCAATCCGCCCACAATCGCGCCGGGGATCGACGTGAAGCCGCCAAGAATCAGTACGGGCAGCGCCTTGAGGGCCGTCATCGTGAGCGCGAACTGCACGCCATTGCGCGAGCCCCACAGCATGCCCGCCACCAGCGCGACGAAGCCCGACACGCTCCACACGACCACCCAGATGCGCTGCAACGGGATGCCCAGCGAGAGCGCCGCCTGATGGTCGTCGGCGACCGCCCTCAGCGCCCGGCCGATACTGGTCGCCTTGAAGAACAGGGCCAGCAGCGCCACCAGCACCGCCGCAATCCCGGCGGCCGCAAGGTCGAAGCTGCTCACCAGCACACCCGTCGAATCCATGATCGAGGCGATGGGTTCGTCCACGATGCCCAGCGACAACGGACGCACTTCGTTGCCCCACAGGAGCGGCGCAAGACCTTCGAGGAAAAACGACAGACCGATGGTCGCCATGAAGAGCATGATCGGCGACTGATTCACAAGCTTGCGCAGCACGAAACGCTCCGTCGCCATGCTCATCAGGATCATCACGACGAACGCGCCAATGGCCGCCGCCCACAGCGGCAAGCCGCGCTCCATGAGACCGACGACCGACAGGGCCGCGAAGTACACCATCGCGCCCTGCGCGAAATTGAACACGCCGGACGCCTTGAAGATCAGGACGAAGCCCAGCGCCACGAGCGAATACATCACGCCCGAGAGCAGCCCGCCGATCAGGATTTCGAAGAAGAACTGCATCGATGTCTCCAGTGTGCCAACGCTCAGTCAACTGCCATTCGATGTTCGGTGTTCGAGGCTTCCGACGACCTCTCTGACGATCACGCCGCCGCAGGCATGCCCTGTGCTGCGCCGAGATAGGCGCGGATCACCTCGGGGTCGGCGCGAACCTCGGCGGGGGTGCCGTCGCCGATCTTCTTGCCGTAGTCGAGCACCACCACGCGATCGGAGATGTCCATCACCACGCCCATGTCGTGCTCGATCAGCACGATGGTCGTGCCGAACTCCTCGTTCACTTCGAGAATGAAGCGGCACATGTCGCGCTTCTCTTCGAGGTTCATGCCCGCCATCGGCTCGTCGAGCAACAGCAGGTCGGGCTCGGCGGCCAGTGCGCGCGCCAGCTCGACGCGCTTTTGCAGTCCGTACGGCAACCGTCCGACCGGCGTCTTGCGGATGTGCTGGATTTCGAGAAAGTCGATGATCTCTTCGACCTTGGCGCGATTCGCCATCTCTTCATGACGCGCTTTCCCCCACCAGAGAGCGCTCGCCAGTAGTCCGGCGCGCATGCGGGTATTGCGGCCCGTCATGATGTTGTCGAGCACGGACATGCCCTTGAACAATGCGATGTTCTGGAACGTGCGCGCCACGCCTTGCCGTGCGGCGGACGTCGGATGCATGCGCTGACGTACTTCGCCGCGAAAGACGATTGTTCCCTGTTGCGGGTGATAGACGCCGTTGATGACGTTGAGCATCGAACTCTTGCCAGCGCCGTTCGGGCCGATGATGGCGCGGATCTCATGCGTCATCACGTTGAACGAGATATCCGTCAACGCCTTGACGCCGCCGAACGACAAGCTGATGTGCTGCAAATCGAGCAATACTTCGCCAGTCTTGCGGTGCTCACTCATACCTTCTCCTGCGGCAATGCCGGGCCGGGGGTAGCGTTGGGTTTGTCGGGTGCAAGGTCGGTCAGGTCAATCAGGCCGCGCAGCGCAACTTCGCAGGCGCAGGGTCGTCGACAGGCGCACGCACCCCGACCACGCGTGCCGGGTGAATCGTGAGCGTGGCGCTGACACTGCCCTCGCGTCCGTCCTCGAACTTCACGCGCGTTTCGATGAATTGCGTCGACTTGCCGGTGTAGAAGGCGTCGATCAGCACGTCGTATTTCTGGGCGATGAACGCGCGGCGCACCTTGCGCGTGCGGGTCAGTTCGTCGTCGTCCGGGTCCAGTTCCTTGTGCAGAATCACGAAGCGCTGGATCTGCGCGGCGGCAAACGCCGACTCCTTCGCGAGATCGGCGTTGACTTGCTCGATGCAACCGAGGATCAGTTCGGCGACTAGCGGATTGCTGGCGAGATCGATGTAACCGGCGTACGCGAGGTTCTTGCGCTCGGCCCAGTTGCCCACGGCATCCATATCGATGTTGATGAACGCGCAGACGCCGTCACGGCCGTCACCGAAGGCCACTGCCTCCTTGATATACGAGAAGAACTTGAGCTTGTTCTCGATGTACTTCGGCGCGAACAGCGAGCCGCAGGCGAGCTTGCCGACATCCTTGGCGCGGTCGATGATGCGCAGATGGCCGTCAGCATCGATGATTCCGGCGTCGCCGGTGCGGAAATAGCCGCCCTCGTCGAGCGCCTCACGCGTGGCATCCGGCCGCTTGTAGTACTCCTTGAGCAAGCCCACACCGCGCACGAGCACTTCGCCGTTATCGCCAATCTTGATTTCCATGCCCGGCGCGACCGGGCCGACGCTGTCGAATCGCACCTGACGATCCGGTTGCAGGCAGACGTACGCGCACGTCTCCGTCTGACCGTAAAACTGTTTGAGGTTGATGCCGATGGCACGGTAGAAGCGGAACAGGTCCGGGCCGATAGCTTCCCCAGCGGTGTAAGCCGTGCGGATACGGCTCATCCCGAGCGTGTTGCGCAGCGGGCCATACACGCAGAGGTTCCCGACCGCGTATTGCAGACGGTCCAGCCACGAGACCGGGCGACGATCCAGCACGGCCGCACCGCAGCGGTTCGCCACGTCCATGAAGTGCGCGAACATCTTGCGCTTCAGGCGGTTCGCGTCCTCCATGCGGATCATCACTTGCGTGAGTACGTTCTCGTACACCCGCGGCGGCGCGAAGTAATAGGTCGGACCGATCTCGCGCATGTCGGTGGAGATCGTGTCGGGCGATTCGGGGCAATTGACCGTAAAACCCGCCACGAGCGCCTGCGCATAGGAAAACAGGTGGTCGCCGACCCAGGCCATCGGCAGATAGGACAGTACCTCGTCTCCCGGGCCAAGCCGGTCGAAGGTGCTGCCGTGATATGCCGCACCGATCAGGCCAGCATGCGAGTGGCAGACGCCTTTCGGCTTGCCCGTGGTGCCGGAGGTGTAGAGGATGGTGGCGGTGTCGTCCGGACCGACGGCAGCGACGGCATCGTCGAAGTAGCGCGGATGCTGAGCGTTGAAGGTGCGACCCTGCTCCAACGCCGACGCGTACGACTGCAGCCCGGCGGCATCGTAATTGCGCAAGCCCCGCAGGTCTTCGTAGATGATGTGCGACAGGTGCGGCACGCGCTCTCGCAACTCCAGCAGCTTGTCGACTTGCTCCTGATCTTCGGCGACGACGAAATCGATCTCGGCGTCTTCGAGCACGTGTGCCATTTCGGCAGCGACGGCGTCCTGATACAGCGGCACCGCCACGCCACCGAGGGCCTGCGCGGCCGTCATCGCCCAGTACAGGCGCACACGGTTATTGCCGACGATGGCCAGATTGTCGCCACGCTTGAACCCGGCAGCGGCGAGCGCGCAGGCGAGCATGCGCACTTCCTGCGCGGCCTCCTGCCAGCTCCAGCTTTGCCAGATTCCCAGATCTTTTTCCCGATACGCCGTGCGGGCGCCCCGTGTCGCGGCATGGGCCAACAACAATCGCGGGAAGGTAGTCCGCTCCTGCATGCCAGTCTCCTGTGTCTCGCCACGTTTCGACATTTGTCGAGGGGGAGTGGCGTGGCTCGGTCGGCGTGCGTGCTCGTGACACGCTCCTTACTGCTCGCAGCGCCTTCGAACGGCGCTATTTTTGCTTTGGAATGCCATACAGCGTCTGCAGCGATTTCGGTGAAACGACTACGGCGACTACCGATATGCCGGGCAACGGTCAGCTTCTATACTTGTGCTTCGGCGTCGTGTTCAGACCGCCAGGAATGCTTGTCTCGTCGTTGTCAGGCAAGGCGAAGATACCTCATGGCTCACGGCGGATTTGTCACCAGGATGACAATCAAGGGAAAGTCCCTATATGTCGCTCGAAACCTTGTTGCAGCGCAGCGCCTGGGCGCAAGGACTGACGCCCGATCAGCGCACACGCGTGGTGGCGGAGATTCAGGTGCGTCCGGTCGAAAACGGGGGCTATGTATGCCGCAAGGGAGACCCGACGCACGCATGGTTCGGCGTGATCGAGGGGTTGGTGAAGATCACGACGGCGTCGGCCAGCGGCAAGACAGTGACGTTCACGGGCGTACCGGCGGGCGCGTGGTTCGGCGAAGGGTCGGTGCTCAAGCACGAGATCCGGAAATATGACGTCATGGCGCTACGCGACTCGGTACTCGCGCATATGCCCATCGCTACCTTCGACTGGCTGCTCGACACGAGCATTCCGTTCAATCGCTTTCTGACGCTGCAACTCAACGAACGGTTGGGGCAATTCATTGCAGCCGTCGAGCACGAGCGTCTGCTTGATACCGACGCGCGCGTCGCCCGTTCGTTGTCGTCGATGTTCAATCCGAACCTGTACCCGTCCGACGACAACACGGTGCAGATCTCACAAGAGGAACTGAGTTACCTTGCGGGGGTTTCGCGCCAGCGGGTGAACCTTGCGCTGAAGGTGCTGGAGCAGGCGGGATTGGTCAAAGTCGATTACGGCGTGCTGACCATTCTCGATCTGGAAGGGTTGCGCGAGTTCGGCATGTAAAACCTAATATTCGAAGTCTTGCCGGGGTGCAGGAGTCGGCGCAGAATCGTCGTTTCGCAGGAATTTTCCGCCACAACCGCGCCCGCCCCATGTCTATCAACACAACGCCTGCCGACACTCTGCGGCCCACGCTGCTCGGCAACAGTGTCGAACTCCATCCACTGGAACGTCATCACGCACAGGCGCTGGTTGCTGCGGCGGCCGACGGCGAGCTGTGGAATCTGAAAGTGACCGTCGTGCCGAGCGCCGATACCGTGGATGCCTACGTCGACCGGGCATTGAAGGGACGCATTGATGGCACCGTCATCCCTTTCGTCATCGTTTCGACGGCCACGGGCAACGTGGTCGGCCACACCCGCTTCTGGAAGGTGGACCGGGCGAATCGGAAACTGGAAATCGGCCACACGTGGGTCAGCGCTTCGGCGCAGCGCTCCAGCATCAACACCGAAGCGAAGTCCCTGTTGCTCACTTATGCCTTCGAGACGATGCAGTGCGTGCGCGTGCAATTCACGACGGATGAACTCAACGAAAAGTCGCGCGCTGCGATCCTGCGTATCGGCGCAAAGCAGGAGGGCATCGTTCGACACGAACGGATCATGCCCGACGGGCGCAAGCGCAATTCCGTCCGGTTCAGCATCATCGATGACGAATGGCCGGACGTGAAGGCTGCTCTGGCCGAGCGTCTTGCGCGGGGCGCGTCGGGCTGACGTTGCGCATCCCCTGGCGGACATCGCAGACCGGTCCGTGTGTTCAGGCCACGGCCGTGACCGCAGCGGACGGTCCGGCGCAATACAGCACCAGACACGGGCACACCATGCGCCGGGCGATATCGAGTGCTTCGGTTTTCGTCTCTAAGAACGCCGCTTCCCACGGATTGCGGACGTGGTCGCACACATACGCCTTCGCTTTCTCGTCGAATTGCGATCCGAAGAACTCGTTTCGGAAGTAGAACCAGACGACATACCCGCGTCGCGGCAACCGGTCCGGGAGCGGATGCACGGGATATTCGTTCGCGGGCACCCGCCGTCTGAGCGAAATCCAGCGTTGATAGTCCACACGTGTCGCGTTCATGTCGAGCCTCCTTTAACGAAATCGCCCCGGGCGGGGCGACTCGACATGATGGGCAGGAACACGCGACAAGAGTTACAGAAACTTCCGCTTCACCGCCGTCGATGATGCGGCAATCGACAGTGTCGTGACCGAATTCGACAATCAGGCGGGTGTTGGCACGCAGATATCGGAGTGATAGCTATCGTCAACTGGCCGACATCCACGCGGATCTGTCCGTTCCGGGCTTCACCACGGCGCGTATTGCTCGAACACCGTCTGACGCTCGAAAGCGATCAGCACGGCGCGCTTGTGCGGGAAATCGAACTCGCGCAAGCGGGCCGCGCCCTGCCCCTGCATATAGGCGATCCAGCGGTCGTGATCGATGCGCGGCTCGCCAACGATGCGCTGTGTGCGCGGATCGTCGAGGAAGATGTAATGGACGATCGACCGCAGCCATGCTTCGGTGCGCCCGGGTGAGCGAAAACGCGTCGAACCCACGAGCAAGTGGAAACCTCGGTCGTAGTCGGCCGCCTCGCAAAACGGCGCAATGCGATCTTCCTTCGCCCAATACACCTCGAAGTAGGCAAACGGCTCGTCGTCGAAACATGCGAACAGTGTGACGGTGTGAGGATCGGCCTGCATCTTCGCCAGATATTCCGCATGCTCCGCCAGCGTGCCCGTCTGCTCCCAGAAGTGCGCCACGCTGTCGAGGTTCATCCACTCGTGAAAGCGTTCGACATCGCCCGGCTGATCGATGGCACGCAGGCTGAAGCTCGTGCCGAGTCGCGCGATGTGACGCCGGTACACCTCACCCACCGGCTTCGGTGCGCGCAACGGATGGCGCTTGCCGTCCGACACACGGTACTGCTGCGCCATCCCGGCCGACGACGGTCCCTGGAGCCACTGCGCCGGATGCTGCCAGAACGTCTGACGCGACACCTGCAACGCACTCGCGCCGTCGACTTGCGAGAACTGCTCGCCCACGCCATCACGAACCGCTGCGACGAGCCACGCCGCCAGCTCGGGGTCGGCGTCCGTCCCCGGCCATATCACGCTGGCCCGCTTACACGCCTTATGACGACAGAACACTGCCGCCAGCACAGGCAACAGCGCCTGAACCGGCAGATGAGCGTCGTGCGGCGTGCTCGACCGCAGCGTTATCCCGTCATCCGCTTCGCTGACCTGAAACACCGCGACGGCACGGGCATCGCACCAGAGCGTGAGATCCTGACCGGCGCGGGCGACGCCATCATCGGGTCCGCTCGCGTGATATCGATGGCCGTCGGCCAGCGTGACGCCGTAGGGATCATGGGGTGCAGCACGCCCGTCATGCGCAGCGGACGGTTCAACAGGGGCAGTCATTGCAATTGACACGATTCGATCTCCTCTCAGCCAAGCCGGACGCCGCCACGGCATCCGTCAGAATTCAGACGTCGTCCATACGCCGCTCATACACCGGAAGCGGCCCTCGCACGCATAGCGGGCGCCATCGATGCGAATGCCGTGCCGACGAGACCGGTAATGCGGTCGAGTGACACGGGTCCGCCAAAGCCCCACGACGGCGGCAGAAACGCAACACGTCCGTCGCGCACGGCAGGCAAAGCCCGCCAGACCGGCAGTTGGTACGCGGGCGCAGCGCCGTTGTCGACGACGATCAGGGACCATTCGGGATGCCGGGCCAGATCGCCCAGCGACAGATTGACCATCGACTGACGCTCGTCGAGCCACCCAAGCGCGTTGCGCGCACCCAGATGTCCGATCAGCGCACCGATCATGTCCTTGTTGTCGTAAGCCCAGAAGTTGCCGCCGCCCGCGTTGGCGTTGAGCAGCGCAATCGGTGCATCGCGAAAACCGTCGCGCAACGCACTCGCACGCGCCTCGGCAATGCGCGCTTCGCTATCGGCGATGATTTGCGTCGCCGCATCGGCGCGCCCCGTCATGCCGCCAAGGGATCGGAAGACGGCCAGCATCCGGTCGAGTGCGTCGCCCTCGCCTTCGGCGGGCTGGACGTTGAAGACGACGGTCGGTGCGATACGCGCCAGTGCGTCGAACAACCGCTCATGCCGATACGCGTACGCGATGATCAGATCGGGACGCAACGCCGCAATCGCTTCGAGATTTGGTTGCTCACGCGTGCCAACAGAACTGTCTGCGCTCAACCGGTCCGCACGATATTTGACCCACTGCGTGTAGCCGCGCGGATCGGCCACCCCGACCGGCGTGACGTCGAGCGCCAGCAACGACTCGGTAAACAGGAACTCCAGCGAGATGACCCGGCGGGCGCTTGTCGGCAAGACGAGCGACGCGCGGTTGAACAAGCCGCGATAGTTCTGCGCCTGAGCGTCGAGCGCCACCGCGCCCGTCATCGCGGCCGTGCCAGCGACGAGGTACTTCAGGCAGCGCCGACGCGACATCGGCACGGGCACGCCGCCATAGGATTTAGCCAGCATGCGCATGCGACCTCAGGAAAGTGCGGGAAAGCAGCCAAAGGAAGAGCGGCGTGCCGACGGCAGCGGTGACGATGCCCAGCGGCAAATCGAGCGGGGCGAACAACGTCCGACCGAACAAGTCGGCTACGCCAAGCAACAGCGCCCCCGCCAGCGCTGCCGTGACGATGCGGTCGCGGGTACCGGTCAGCGGCAGCGATCTCAGCGCATTCGGGACGATCAATCCGACGTAAGCCACCGGGCCGACAGTCGCCACCGCAGCCGCAGCCATTGCACTGGCGAGCACCAGCAATCCGAGACGGGCACGCACGACGGGTACGCCCAGCGCCTCGGCCGTCTCGTCGCCGAGACTCAGCAGGTCGAGCCATCGCCCGGCATACACTGCGAGCGGCAGACAGATCGCCAGCCAGGGCAACAACGCCCGAACACCGTGCCACGATTGCCCGTAACTGCTGCCGACGAGCCACACCAGCGCCTGCGTGGCATGCACATGGAATTGCAGCACTAGCAGGTTCGCCAACGCCGCGAGCAGACCGGCCAGCGCCATGCCCGTCAGGATCACCCGCATCGGCACAAGACCCCAGCGCGCGTTCACGCCGAGCACAATCGCCAGCACCCCGGCGCTTGCCGCCCACGCGGCGGGCATCGACCAGCGTGCGGCGGCATCCGGCGACACCAGCAGCAGCGCAAGCACCGCCAGCCCTGCCGCCTGATTCACACCGAGCAATTCCGGCCCGGCCAGCGGGTTCCGGCACGCCCCCTGAAGCAACACGCCGCTGCCCGCCAACAATGCGCCAGCGCCCATCGCGATCAGACTGCGCGGCAGACGCAGGTCCACCAGCATGCCTGCCGCCGTGTGCGGATCGAAAACGTCGCGCCATTGCCATGCCGACGGCCACGACAGCACGCCCATCGTCAGCGTCAGTCCGGTGACGGCGATCAGCGCGACGACGACCAGCGCTGCGATAAGCGCCATCGGACGCCGGTTCGACGCACGATGCCCAGCCGCCATCGGGGCGGTCATCTCCGCAGTGCTCGCGGGCAGGCCGTAGCGAAGCAATAGCAACAGCACGGGCGCGCCAATGACGGCACTCATCACGCCGACCGGCAGCGCACCGAACGTCACCAGCGCGCGCGCAATGGCATCGGTGACGATGAGCATTGCGCCGCCCCACAACGCGGAGAGCGGAATCAGCCACGCGGGCCGGTGAACGCCCATCAGCCGCACCAGATTCGGTGCGGCCAGCCCGACGAAGCCGACCGGCCCCGCCAGTGCAATCGCAATCGCGGAAAGCGCAGCAGCGAGCAGAATCGTCCCCACACGCACTGCGCCGACACGCTGTCCCAACGCCGACGCCTGTGCTTCGCCGAAGCGCGCCAGTCCAAGCGGATGCAGCAACGCCAGCAAGGCCACGCCCGCCGGGAGCAGCAACCACATCGCTTCGTCCGCCCCGCGTTTGCCGAACTGCTGCAACGACCCCGTACTCCATTGCACGACGCCCACGGCCGCACGCGTGTACAACGTCAGCGCAACCATGCACAACGCCGAGAGCGCAAGCGCATTCGCCGCCCCAGCCAATGTGAGACGCAGCGGCGTTGTGCGCGTGCCGCCCGCGAGCGCGAACGTGAACATCGCCGCCAGCACGCCGCCCGCCAGCATCATCGGCAGGACGGCGAGGCCC
The DNA here is from genome assembly GCF_044772185.1 of Pandoraea sp. NPDC090278. Lineage (NCBI taxonomy): Bacteria > Pseudomonadati > Pseudomonadota > Betaproteobacteria > Burkholderiales > Burkholderiaceae > Pandoraea > Pandoraea sp. NPDC090278. The sequence goes on from NZ_JBIVYJ010000001.1 coordinate 1,959,615, forward strand.
GGCACGAGCAATGCGACGATCAACCCCATCTGCGCGCCCGCCGACACCCCGAGCAATTCGCCGGACGCCAGCGGATTCTGGGTGATGGTCTGGAGCAGCGCACCGGCGAGTCCAAGGCATGCGCCAGCAGCAAGCCCCGCGCGAATCTGCGGCATCCATGCATCCACAAACAGCAACCAGCCGAGCGTGGTGTCGCTGTTCATGCTGCTCAGACCGCCTTGCATCGCCTGAGCGACCGTGCCCGCGCCCGGCCACGCGTCGTTCGCGAGCGCATGAACGACGATGGCGAGCGCGAGGGCCAGCCATCCCCCCCACAACGCGCGTGTGCGGCGCGCATACTGGCGCGGCGCGGCGTGCGCGGGCACCGTGAGGCGTCGCGCGAGGTGCAAAGTCCCCACCGTGCGCTCAGCCGCCATGTCGGCCACCGTTCAGTCCATCCGAGACATTCGCCCCACCGACCTCAACCGACTCGCGGACGTCACTACGTCCCGCTTGCCCGCCCAGCACCGGCAAGCACATCGGCAGGCCCTGAAAGTCGATGCGTTGCATCGGCGTGGAGAACACCGCCATCAGACGGTCCGGGTCCATCGTCTCGTCGGGCGTGCCGGAGAAGACAAGCTTGCCGTCGCGCATGAGCAGCATGGCGTCGGAGAAGGCGGCGGCCTGATTGAGGTCGTGCAGCACCCATACGACCGTCATCCCCGTCTCGCGATTGAGTTCGCGAATGCGCGCAAGAATGTCGATCTGGTGGCGCACATCGAGATACGTCGTCGGCTCGTCGAGCAACAGCACGTTGCCTTCCTGCGCCAGCGCCATCGCGATGAACGCGCGCTGACGCTCGCCGCCGGACAACGCCGTGACATCGCGCGTGCACAACGTGTCCAGTTCCATGAGATGCAGAGCGCGCTCGATGGCGAGGTTGTCGCGCTCGCCGAGGCGTCCGCCCATGCCGGTGTGGCTGTAGCGGCCGCAAGCGACGAGTTCGGCGACGGTCATGCCGAACGGCATGCCGGGGGTTTGCGCGAGGAGCGCGATGCGACGCGCACGCAGCGAGTCGAGCGGCGTGTCGTCGAGCCATACGCGGCCGGACACAGGTTTGAGCAGGCCGCCCAGCGTGCGCAACAGCGTGCTCTTGCCGCAGCCGTTCGGGCCGCACAGCGCGCTCACACGGCCCGCGGCGAAGGTCACATCGACCTGAGTGAGGACGTTGCGTGCACCCACAGCAACATTAAGGCCTTCCGCGCGCAACGACGCGCCTGCGGCAGGCGTCAGAGATTCGGTCATGTTGAATGCCGGTCTGGCGGCTGCTGGACCGGTGGAAATACGGGTATCGGGCACCAGTCGTCTCGACGGCTGGCATAAGCGCGCGCCGCCTAAACTCCGGAAGTGGTGGTTCGTCGCTCAAAAGACGTATCACCAACCGGCATATTTACCCATGTCCCGATCGCCCCAGCCGTCGCGCCTGATGCTTGCCCGCCCTGCCCGTCCCGCCTTACCCGATCTGCCTTCCCAACCGATGTCGCCAAGGTCCGTGCGGACCGGACTGGTCGTCGTCGCCCTGTGCCTTGCAGGATGCACGTCACCCACGCCTCCGACGCATCAGGTCTCCGAAGCGCCCAAAACCCCGGAATCCCACGTCTCGTCAATTACCGCGCATTACAAAGCCGACGTGCGTCGCACGACCGACGGCACCGCCCATGTCCGCGCGGACAACTGGGGCGGCCTCGGTTATGGCTTCGGTTACGCGCAGGCGCAAGACAATCTCTGCACACTCGCCGAGAGCGTCGTGACCTTTCGCGGCGAACGCTCGCTGGCCTTCGGGGCGGACGGCCGGGTGGCCCGGCGCGCGACTTTCGGCCAGCCGAACAACCTCGATGCGGACGTCTTCTTTCGTCTGACGTTCGACGCCGCCACTCTCGACCGGTATCGCGCCGCCCAGTCGCCGCGCGGACGTGAGCTGGCGCAAGGCTTCGCGGCCGGTGTGACGCGCTATCTGCGAGACATGCGCGCGGGCACAGACGCCGCTCAGCACACCGCCTGCCGCAATGCCGACTGGGTGCGCCAGCTAGGCACAGTGACGGAGGACGACGTCTACCGCCGCCTCTACGCCGCCACACTCGCCGCGAGCGCCGCCACGCAGATCACCGCCATCGCCACCGCCCGGCCGCCTTCGGCCAGTGCGGCGGTCAATGGACGATCACGCCCGACGCGCAAGGTCGCAACATCGTTGCCCGCCGAAGTGCCCCTGACATCGCTGGCATCGATCAACGATGCGGGCGTTGGCAGCAACGCGTTTGCCTTCGGGGCGTCGCTGAGTGCCGACGGTCAGCCGATCCTGTACGGCAGCCCGCACTGGTACTGGGAAGGCCCCGACCGGCTCTACCCTGCGCATCTCACGATCCCCGGCCAGCTCGACGTCTCCGGCGTCGGCATGCTCGGCGCGCCGTTCATCATGATCGGCTTCACGCAAGACGTCGCGTGGACGCATACGGTCTCGAGTGCGCGACGCTTTGGTCTCACGGCCCTCACGCTCGATCCGGCCGACCCGACCCGATACCGGATCGACGGCCGCACCGAAGCCATGCAACGCGTGTCCGTGACCGTCCCGGTGCGCGACGCGCAAGGCAAGACGTCGACCGTCTCGCGAACGCTGTATCGCACGGCCGACGGGCCGGTCGTCAACCTCTCGGCCATGTCCCCGGCGCTCGGCTGGACGACACGACAGGCGTTGGTACTGCGCGACGCCAATGCAAACAACTTCGGTCTGCTCGACCACTATCTGCGCATGGCGCAGGCCGACTCGCTCGATGCGTTCGCGTCCGGCATGCGCACCGACGCGGCCAATCCGTGGGTCAACACCGTGGCCATCGGCCGACGCGACCCGCGCGTGTGGTTCGGCGACATTGGCCCGGTGCCGGGCGTGCCGGACACGCTGTCGGCCGCTTGCACCGCAAAGCCCGCAGGACTGGCCTTCGCGAAGGCTGCGCCGGGCCTGCCGGTGCTCGACGGCAGCCGCAGCGCCTGCGCATGGCAAACCACGCCAGACAGCCCGTTACCCGGCACGCTCGGACGCCGAGAGATGCCGGACATCATGAGCGACACGGTCGTCGCCAACATGAACGACAGCGCGTGGCAGGCCGCGCCGGATGCCCCCCTCGCAACTCTCAGCAGTGTGCTCGGCCAAAGCAACGCGCCGCTTTCGCTGCGCAGTCGCGCGGGCCTGCAACGCATCGCCACCTTGCGCGCCGCAGGTCCGGTCTCGACGCAGGCCGTACGCGAGTCCGTGCTGCGCGCCGATCCCTTGTCCGCCGATCTCACTCGCAAGTCTTTCCTCGCGCAGGTGTGCCCGTCAGCGGCCGATCGCAAAGACAAACGCTTCGACGTGCGAATCACGCAAGACCCCATCGACGGCAAACCGCTGAAGGCACCACAGACTGTCGATCTCGCGCCCGCCTGCCGCGTGCTGGCCGCTTGGGATGGCACGGGCGAGCGCAGCGCCCGGGGCGCGAACTTGTGGGATGCCGTCTGGATCCGGCTCGCAGGCGTCGATGCCACGGGACGCCGGGCGTTTGCCGAGCCGTTCGATGCGACGCACCCTGTCGCGTCGCCCGCCGGACTCGCCGGGGACAGCGCGTCGCTCGCACAAGTGCTGGGCGCGGCCGTGCTGGAGATGCAGCGCATGGGACTGGCGCTCGACAGCCGACGCGACGAAGCGCTCTTCGCCACGCGCGGCGGACGTCGCATCGGCCTGTCGGGCGGCTGCGACATCGCGGGCTACTTCTCGATCATGTGCGCCGACGCCCGCATGGGCACCGACCGCTATGGCATGGACGCGGCACCGCGCGGCGACACATATCTGCAGGTCGTCTCGTTCCCGGACGATCCGGCGCGACGCGTCGCCGCCGCCGCCCTCGACGCCTCCGGCCCCTCAGACGACCGCGACGATCCGCGCAACGCGACCGCCCTGCAAGCGTGGGCCGACAAACGCTGGCAGGTCGCCCCGTTCACCGAGGCCGACGTTACGGCGGCCACCGTCAGCGTCCTGCATTTGTCGCAATGAGGCCCTCTGCATGACAGGTTGATGTTGGCCCCCTAAATATCCGGCAAGTTGGTTCGTCCACTACTCGATAGGTGCCGTCGCCCGGGGATTCGAGTGCGCACGTCGCCTCAGTCTTCGATAAAAACCTAGGAGTCTTAGATGAAGCACTACGGGAGCGCACGTGGCCGGGGGGCCAGTCGCCTGCAATCGATCCATCGCCCGATCCACCCAATCCACCGTCACATCGCACTGGCAGCAAGCCTCGTCTTCGCACCGCTGGTCTTCTCCCACGGCGCGTGGGCGCAGACCACCGGCCAGCAAGGCGACGTCGCGCTCTCGCCCACGCAGGTGAACGCCGAGCGCTCGCCGGAGAACGGCGCAGGGCCGGTCGACGGCATCGTCGCCAAGCGCAGTACCACGGGCACGAAGACGGATACCCCGCTCCTCGAGAATCCGCAGTCAGTGTCGGTCATTCCGAAAGAGATGATTCAGGATCTGGGTGCGCAGTCGGTCAGTCAGGCCATGCGTTACAGCGCAGGTGTACTGCCGGACAACGCAGGCTTCGAGACGCGTTTCGACTGGATCAACATTCGCGGCTTCTCGGCGTCCACGCTGGGCCTCTTCATGGACGGCACACGTCTGCAATCGGCGACCGAATTCCAGCTGGATCCGTACGGCCTTGAGCGCATCGAAATCCTGCGCGGACCGTCGTCGGTGCTTTACGGGCAGAACACGCCCGGCGGCCTGATCAACATGGTGACGAAGAAGCCGCTGGAAACGCCGCTTCACGAAATCCAGCTCTCGGTCGGCTCGTTCAAGAACAAGCAGGCCGCCTTCGACTTCAGCGGACCACTCGACGCCGACGGCAAAGTCCTCTATCGCCTCGTCGGCCTGTTCCGCGACAGCAACACGCAAGTCGATTACACGCCGAACGACCGCATTTACATCGCGCCGTCGCTCACGTGGAAGGCCACGGACAAGACCACGATCACGTTCGAAGCCAGCTACCAGCGCGACAAGCTCGGCTTCGGCCAGTTCCTGCCCGCCTCCGGCACGGTGCTGCCGAATCCGAACGGCCAGATTCCGGTCGGCCGCTTTGTGGGCGACCCGAACTACGACAACATCAAGCGCGAGCAGGTCTTCGCCGGTTATCAGATCGAACACCGCTTCAACGATCAGGTGTCGTTCAAGCAGGCCGCACGCTATTCGTACTTCGACTACAAGGTTGACACGGACGCTTACGGTCTGGGCTTCGCGCCGGGCAGCACGCGTCTGATCAACCGGTTGCCGTTCGCCGACTATCGTCAGACGGACGTGCTCACCATCGATAACCAGTTGCAGACGAAATTCACCACGGGTCCGCTCTCGCACGTGGCGCTGTTCGGCTTCGACTATTACTACTACAACGAACATCGCAGCATGCGTCAGGGCGTGGCGAGTGCGTCGAACCAGCTCGACATCTTCTCGCCCAACTACGGCGCGGCGGTGTTCGGACTGACGCGTCAGGCAGCGGACTCGGACTCGCGCTTCACGCAAGGCGGCCTCTACTTCCAGGACCAGATCAAGTACGAGAAGTGGTTGCTCACGCTGGGCGTGCGTCAGGACTGGGTAGCACAGAACGTCTACAACCGCCTGACGAACCGTTCGTCGAATCAGGCGGACCAGCAGGCGACCTATCGTGCTGGCCTGACGTATCTGTTCGACATGGGGCTGGCGCCGTACTTCAGCTACTCCGAGTCGTTCCAGCCGAACGTCGGTGTGGATCGCTTCGGCAACCAGTTCAACCCGTCGAAAGGCAAGCAGTATGAAGTCGGCGTGAAGTACCAGCCGAAGGGCTACAACAGCTTCGTCACGCTGTCGTTGTTCGACATCCGCATGACGAACGTGCTGACGCCCGATCCGGCCAACACGGCGTTCTCGATCACGACGGGCGAGCAGCACTCGAAGGGCTTCGAACTCGAGGCGGTCGGCGAAGTCACCGACAACCTGAAGGTGATCGGCTCGTACACGAACACGAACATCACCAACTCGAAGACCACCGACCCGACGCTGCTGGGCAAGGTACCGCCGCAGCAACCGCGTACGGCCGCCGCCCTGTGGGCCGACTACACGTTCCACGCCGGTGTGCTCAAGGGCTTCGGCTTTAACGGTGGCATTCGTTACGTCGGACCGACTTTCATCGATGCGACCAACACCGCCGGACAAGCGCCGTCGCGCACGCTGGTCGATCTGGGCCTGCACTACCAGTTGGACAAGCACTGGCGCTTCCAGCTCGACGGCAGCAACATCTTCGACAAGACCTATGTCGTGTGTGTGACGACTTCTCAGTGCGCCTACGGTGCGCGTCGCACGATTCTCGGGACGGCGAAGTACAGCTGGTAAGCGGCTGGATGTCTGAAGTGTCGTAAAAAAAGCGAGGCCAATGAACCGGCCTCGCTTTTTGTTTCGAACCCAGCGGAACAGTGACTTGCCGAAAAGCGTTGTGTAACGTGCATTGCGTAGCTTTGTCGAGAGGAATTGGGGGGATTCCCATATCTGGTTGCAGGAGATTGGCCTAAAGTCTGCGTGGACTCCACCACATGGAACGGGACTCCCCCTCGACCGAATCGCGCATGCTTGCTTCCGAAGCCCCAGCACGTTCAGCATCCAACGTCCACCAGTTCTACTCCCTCGAAATACCCCAAACTCCAAGCGCCACGCTTGCTGACGTGCTGTCGTTCGAAGGCACCCATGCATTTGGCGAGCCTACGCGCTACGTCGTCCGCTTTACCCATGTCGATCACGAGCTCTCGCGCCTGGACTTCGTCAACAAGCCGGCTAGTTTTGTCATCCGGCCGCCTCGCGAGAATGCTTGGTCGGCACCACCGCCTGAGCGGCGCGTACAAGGGGTCATCACCGGCTTCGCTCGCCTGAG